>OZ245332.1:0-1849772 GCA_965226065.1 Spirochaetia bacterium
GCTTGAAACTGCCTGCATAAAAGATAAATGCCTGATTGTGGGAGTAGTAAAGTTCTTTGAACTGTGGAATCCCGAAGTGTTTCAGGCAAAGTTGGAGAAAGATACGGCTATGAGAGAGAGTCGGACGAATAAACTGGGAGGGCTTGTCAAATTCTAACCGATGCATTACAACATCACAGCGTTTTGCTTAAAGAAGTGATGGAGTATCTTGCTCCCTTACTGAACGGGAGGGGAAGCGAAATTCCGTGTGTGGTTGATGCAACGGTTGGAATGGGCGGGCATGCGTCTGCTATTCTCTCTTATAGTAATTCTTGTTTTTTGCATGCGATAGATACCGATGCACAAATGATAAGGCATTCCAAAATGCGCCTTGCATCTTATAAAGATAGAATAGCGTTTCACCATACATGGTTTGATGATTTTTTTGTTTCTCATGCAGAAAAACTGCATCACTATAACGCTGTTCTAATGGATTTAGGACTATGCATGTATCATTTCAAAGCTTCACAGCGAGGGTTTTCTCGTTTTGGACAAGAGCCACTTGATATGCGTCTTCATAGCACAGATGACACGCAGAGCGCAGCGGAAATTTTAAACACATATTCACGCGAAGAACTTACTCATATCTTATTTGCTTACGGCGAAGAAAGAGCTGCACGATTATGGGCAAAAAAGATAGTTGCATGGAGAGCGCATAATATTTTTGTAAACACATCAGATATTCTCCGTGCCTTAGAACTTGGAAAAAAACCTTCAGACGGCAAAACATTGGTTCGCATTTTTCAAGCCTTGCGTATAGCAGTAAATGACGAGCTTACGCGAATATGTCGTGCCTTACCTTATGCGTGGCAAAAACTTAGCTCAGGCGGACGTTTACTTGTGATATCTTTTCATTCCCTTGAAGATAGAATTATCAAACGTTTTGCGCATACGGTATCGCTTAAGAATGAGCCTAAACAGCCGATATACAAAAGCAGTGATTCTTTTTCACAAGAGATACCGTATTTCTGGCATGATATGAATTTAGATGCAGGGCGCAGTTGTACGAAAAAGCCTATTATTCCTTGTGAAGAAGAAGTAAGTACATATCCCGAAAGTAGAAGCGCCAAACTACGAGTGATAGAAAAATTGTAAACGATGAGATGAGTGAGTTATGGGGAAAATACTATGAAGAATGTGTTTCTACTTATTGGTGTGTGTTTTATAATCTTAATGACAAAATATGTTCTCTCGGGTGCGTACTTTGATTATAAGTTGCGTGCCGATTTATTGCTAAAAAAGCAAAGTGAATACATTGATACAAACAAACGTTACATCGCAGAATTAGAATCTTACAGAAGCGCTAACTACCTTTTTTCACGCAAGGATATACTGGAGATGGAAGATCTCAGTCCCGATAAAACCATTATCATAAGAGAGCCCATAGTTGCTAAAAATGTGCTACAGGGTAAAAAATAACTGCATGAAAGTGTCTCTGTAATATGTGTGTGAAGATGTATAGAAATATTTGTTTTATAGTAGAGCATTTAGATAATGCTTGTGTTCCTTATATATTGCACGGAAATGATAAAGCGCTGTGGAGAGAGGCGTCGATAGATTCTCGAAAATGTAACGCTGATTCTTTTTTTATAGGCTTAAGAGGCGAAACATACAACGGTGGAGATTTTGTGCACGATGCCGTTAGTCATGGTGCGCGAGTATTGCTCGTCGAGCATGCGTATGCAAGTACAGAACTTATCAAAGAACTTGAAAATAAAAAGGGAGCGATAATATGCGTTGAGAATGCACGAGAAGCTTTTGAAAAACTTGCTCATAGCGTGCGCATGCGTGAGGGAAAAAACACAATTGTTATTGGAGTAACAGGCAGTGCAGGGAAAACAACGACGAAACAAATGCTTCGTTCTCTTTTAGATGCAACGGGAAGTGAAGGAAATCTGAACACCGTGCAAGGACTTTGTCTGAGCATTATAAATGCCCAGTGGGGTAGAGAATTTGATGCAGAGAGAACTAAAGAAAAAGCAAGTGTCGGTTCTTATGCCGTTTTTGAATGTGGAATATCATATGAAAATGAAATGCAAATTTTAGCACGTATACTACAGCCTGATTGTGCACTGATTACTAATGTTGGTTCAGCGCATGTAGGAAATTTCTCATCACCTTCGCGTTTACAAGATGAAAAACTTGCCATTGCTAGGTATATGAATTCTGAAAATATTTTATGGCTTCCTGAAGATGATGAGATGCTTTTGCAAAAAGCTAAAGCGCTGTCATGTACCGTACGCACGCACGGCTTTAAAAGTTGCAAGAGTTTTGTAAGCATACAGGACAAAGGTGTGCTCGGTAGTGTTTTATATTTTGAAAATGAACAAGTTATTACTTTGCGTGTACCTAGTGTTGTCAACGCACGCAATGCAGTTACCGCGATAGGTATTGCGGATTTTTTTTCCATACCTCGACAAAAAAGTATCATGGCACTGGAGCAAATTTCAGGTCTTGCGCGGCGCTATGAAATTGCACATAAGAATCCACTCATTGTAGATGACTCTTACAACGCCAATACCAATGCTATGGTAGAAGCAATATCGTGGTTTGTGAAAAATACTTCGCCTCCGTACTTGTTTGTTTTAGGTGGCATGAAAGAACTCGGAGCGCGTAGTGTTGAGGAACATCGTATTGTCGTTGACTCATTGCTAGCATCAATTTCACAGGTACGCAATATATTACAATCCGTCAGAATTGTGCTTGTTGGCACTGAATACGATGAAGTGCATATGCCGCATGAACATATATGCATGCGTGTGCGTAGTGTAGATGAAATTTACGAATATATCAAAAGCATAAATGCCGAATATCAAAAATACGGGGTAGATTTTTGCAGTTTTTCAATCTTGCTTAAAGGGAGTAACGCATATGCGTTAGATACCGTGATTGATTTTATCATTACACTTTCTAAAAGAGAACGTAGTGGTATGAGGCTTAGCGATAAAACTATGGTAAATAGCTATACCGTACAGTAAGGATTAGTATGTTACGAGAATTATTCATTCCACTTATAGAAAAATTTTCTTATTTAAATTTGTTTAATTACATTACCTTTCGAGCAGCATACGGTGCTATTACCGCATTGTTTCTCTCTATTACTATCATGCCATTTGTTATTAGATTGCAATTGCGAAAGCAAGTAGGCGAGCGCATACGCAGTGATGGTCCGCAGTCACATCAAGTAAAACAAGGCACTCCCACCATGGGAGGCATCATTATATCTTTTGCTATTTTTGTATCAATATTTTTGTGGATGGATATAACGCAATGGTATACGTGGGTGGTAATATTTTTGCTTATTGCTTTTTGCTTGCTTGGGTTTATAGACGATTATTTAAAGTTTACTCAAGAAGAGAGAATGGGACTGCGGTTTATGGCAAAGTTACTTGGGCAAATTGGCATTAGTGCTGTTACGGGAATAGTACTCATGCTTGTAGGTGATGAAAAAACATCTTTTATATACTTTCCCTTTGTAAAAGATGTATATATAGATTTAGGATGGTTTTATGTCGTGTTTGTTATTTTTGTCATTGTCGGCACGACCAATGCTGTTAATTTAACCGATGGCCTTGATGGCCTTGCATCGGGGCTTGTTATTTTTATCGCCTTAGGATTTACGGTTCTCTCATATGTTACAGGCCGCGCTGATTTCTCAAATTATTTGCAAATACCATTTGTACGTCACGCGGGCGAACTTACCATAGTGAGTTTTTCTATTGTCGGTGCGTGTATGGGATTTTTGTGGTATAACAGCAATCCGGCTTCTATAATGATGGGAGACTCCGGAAGTCTCACCCTTGGTGCACTTATAAGTGCACTTGCTCTTATTACAAAACACGAATTGTTACTTGTTATCATGGGCGGTATTTTTGTTATAGAAACCCTTTCGGTAATAATACAAGTTGCATCGTTTAAATTATTTAAAAAAAGAGTTTTTAAAATGGCACCGCTGCACCATCATTTTGAAATGTGTGGATGGAAAGAAAATAAAATTGTTATACGCTTTTGGATAGCAGGTGTTTTCTTTTTGATATTTGCACTTTCTACGTTAAAAATACGATAAGGAGTTATAAAGCATTGAGCCCATCATATAAACACACACATTTTTATACCGCCCGATTTCTCATGCTCTTATGCGTATTTATTGTTACAGGGCTTGCTCTTGTTTTTTCGTTGTCTTATAGTTTTTCTTTAGAAAATGGAAGAGCGCTTAATGGGCAAGTGTTTACCCATTCGGGCATATTACGGTTATTTCTCAAGCAACTTATTTCTACTGTCATTGGACTCTTCGGGGTGTATGCAATTCTAAAAATGAAAACCAATTTTATTCGAAAGATAAGTTTTCTATGCTGTAGTTTTGGGCTTTTTTGCATGGTGTGGACAGTGTTGTTTGGAGTTTCAATTAATGGAGCTCGGCGTTGGCTTACGATTGCAGGAATGTCCGTGCAGACTGGTGATTTTATGAGAATTGCATTCATCATATATATAAGTCATATTTTCGCTCAATTCCACGCACTAACCTTGAGTAACGTTTGTGATAAAGAATTGATACAAGTAAAATTCAGATTGATGATACGCTCTGCTTTCACTACGGTAGTGTATTTGGGATCTTTATATTTACAACGAGATTATTCGTCTCTTATTCTCACTGCATCAATTGCACTTCTTATAATTTTTTCTTCTGAAATTCGGATACTCGTCAAGTTTACGGTACTTATGCTTGTGGTAAGCATTTTAATATTTATTATTCTCAATAATCCCAATAGAATGGAGCGCATCCTCATGTTTTTTAGTGGATCAAACGATGTTTTTGACTTTGGTTTTCAAATTAACCAATCGTATGAACTTATAGAAAAAAGTGGGCTTGTGGGGCGGGGTATTGGTAGTAGTATGATAGCTGCCTTATCGCTTCCGTATTTTTACAACGATTTTGTTTTTGCAATCATCGTATCAGAAATGGGTCTTTTAGGAGTACTGTGCATTGTAGTACTTTTTATGCTTGTACTGTATTACGCCTATAAGGTATGTCATATTCTTTACTATAAAGACCGTTTTTATTTTTATGTGGTTTTTGCAAGTGCGACATTTATTGTATGTTCTGCATTTTTACATATTGTCGTTACTGTTGGCATAGTTCCTACTGCAGGATTAAATCTTCCATTTTATTCTACCGGTGGTTCATCGCTTATGACTACATTGTTTTTATATGGCTTTATTCTTAAAGGTTCGCTTGCTGCTGATAAAAAACATTACGCGAAACAATATCGTCAAATAAACTATAGCATTGATGAAAATATTAGCGAAATGAAAGGTGCACTATTATGTGATGTTACGGCGCAGCAAGACAGCGCGTCTGTACTGTGGAGGACATGTAATGAATAAGGTACAACGAAGTAATGCCTCTTTTTTAGGTAAGTTTTTTTATCGCGGTGTTTGGACTGTGCTTTGGCTTATTCCGATATTTGTGGTGTTTTTTTTATTATTTCTTATGTATGTACAGCGTGTAGAAATTACCAGTATTGTCATTAAAGGTGATATAAAGCTTACCGCAAAAGAGATAAAGTCTTATATCAATATTGATATGCCAATGGCATATTTGAAAATCAATACGGTAGAAATTTCAAAAAAACTTCGTCAGCATCCTCTTATTTATTCTGCACGCGTGAAAAAAAAATTTGATGGTACACTTGTGCTGCTTTTGACACGCTCAATACCGCTTGTGACAATGCTTGCTACTATCAATGGAATTGCTACTCCTGTGTACTTTGATAAAGATGGAAAGTGTGTGCAAGTAGGAACCAAAGGCGGTATAGTCGATGTACCTATTGTTTCAGGATTAAAACTCATTGACCCGCGTGTTGGAGTTTATCTTCCTGCGTGGGCACAAGAAGTTTTAGCATCTCTTGCTACAATAAAAAAAGAACATAGTGCATTGTTTCATTCAGTTTCTGAATTTAAGATACATTCTCATGGAGATAATTATAAAACACTGGAAATATGGTTTGCGGATTTTAAGCAAAAATATATAGCGGATATAGGTATCGATGTAAAACATCTTCAAAAGATATGGTATTTTGCCGAAAAAATAAGTAAAGAAACCTTCGCACAAGACTTTGAATCGTTTGATGTGAGGCAAGGTGTTATTATAGCGAAAAAGAAGCGTATGATATGAAAAAAACAGATACTGAATCTCTTTATTTCTTAGGGCTGGATGTAGGTAATAGTAGTTGTAAAGCAGTTTTATCTACTGTTACTGCGTGGAATACCCTTGATTTTGAAGTATGTGCCGCTGCTGAAATGCCTACCGATCATTTTGTAGAGCGTGGCTCAATAGTAAACATGGAGAAAGCAGGAAATACTATTCACGCACTTATGAAGCAATTACAAAATAGCGCTGCTATTTCTGAAAATGCGGTAGTGTACGGTGCTTTATCAATAGAAGATGCACATGTGATTTCTCACATCAGTAAAGCACGATATCCATTTAGTAAATATTCTCGTCAAGTGACGAGTGAAGATCTATACAAAGTGCGTGAAATGGCAAGCAATTCTCCGCTTCAAAATGGTAAAGATTATTTACACATTATGACGCGTAATTATCGGGTTGATGAGCGATTACCAAAGCGCAACCCTGAAGGAGAGCTTGGTCTTTCATTAGAAGCAGAATTGTTTTTAGTAAGCGTGCGAAAACAAGAGATTGCAAAATATCAGCAATGTGTTCAAAGAGCAGCAGTCCCTATACACTATATGTGTACTGCTCCCATCGCTGCTGCGGAGGGTGTTTTAACGCGTTTAGAAAAAGAGCAGACGACCTTGCTTATAGACATAGGTGCCCAGACGACAAGCGCGGTTCTCTTTGATGACAATGTACCGAAAACGCTTGCAGTACTTCCTCTTGGGAGTAATGATGTTACTCGTGATATTTCCCGTATAATGCATGTACCTGAACCGCTTTCTGAGAAAGTCAAGCAGCATCATGCTTTTGTTGATGAGATGTACTTTTCTCAATCTGCACAAACAGTGACCGCGCATGAAAATGAATATGACCAAACGTTTACCATTCAAAAACAAGACTTGTATAAAATATCGTATGCGCGTATGTACGAAATTTTCAAATTGCTTTATAAACAGTTGCACATTACAGAATTTGCTCATGCATACCCTGTAGTACTTACTGGTGGAGGAAGTTGTATTGTTGGTTGTAAGCAAATGCTTGAAAAGCTCACCGGTGCAAAAGTGCGTATGGCTCAGCCGTGGAATTGGGGCGGTCCAGTTTCAGACTATAGGATGCCACGATTTTCTACCAGTGTTGGATTGTGCGTGGTAGCTGCACGCCATTATATGAGTAGCACAGAGATAGGTAAAAAAAATATCTCTGCGCAGTCTACGCGTTCTCATAATAAACCTACACAAGTTAAAAAATTTTTTGATACTATAGGAAACACGATGAAGCGGTTTTTTTCCTTTGGCGAAATAGAATAACTTATTTTCAATAATCACGCACATCTGATGTATGTGTTACAGCGAATGAGCTATATACCATGCAGATCCGTATAAGGATATGTTATAATCCGTAAATGCATATACGGGAATGTTGCAAAGTATTTCATGAAATTTTTCATTATATCCTTTTTGAAACGAATCTAAAAAACGTCCTCTTGATGAAGAGGCACTCGCGTATTCTATGAATTTCTCTTTGTTTTTTTCGGTAGCACCGCCTGCGAGAAACAAAGCATGGGGCAGTGTCATTACGGCATAGTTGCTACAGCAACGCCCATAGAAATACACCCAAAGATTTAGTACAGACTGCGCTACGTTGTTACCTTCGTAGCTTAATACGCTTATCGATTCGCGTATATCACCTGTTCCAGTGCTATGCACTTCTATTTCTTTTTGTGCTTTTATAAATTCTTCGCTTGTATTTTTTTCGCACAAAAATTCATACAAGGATAAAATGCCTTTTTCCGAAGAAATTACATCTTCCCAGCATACGGCGTTTGTGCCATCTTTTGAGAAATAATTATACAAGGAAGGTGAAATGGAATCAGCTGTTATAGTCATGTCAGCCCAGCCTCCCTCGCCCGGTTGTACAAAAAATATGCGTTCATTTTTTCTACGATATTCATGTGCCTGTGCAGTACCTAGTCCCGTCCCTGCACCAATGATGAGATAGACTACATGCGGCTGCGTTATTTGCTTTGGAATAAGTAGGGGGCTACCAGAAAAATGCATTGCTTGTTTTTCTGTATCTATTGCAGCGAGGCTATAGCCTATGGCACTGAAGTCGTTTATAAGTTTTACCTGTGTTTTAAGCATGTTTTCAATTTTTTTTCGTCTTATAATAAAGCCATCAGATAAATTACTTGGGTTGCAGAATTCGCCATCTGTGGGACCGTTTGCACAAATACATACTGGTGGTATTGTGGATAAGTGATACTTTTTATTAAGCTGTCTAAGCATGTGCGAAAGTGCATCTTCAATAGTTGCATAATTCTTTGTCTTGTGTTTTACTGAGTCGATGAGATGAAATTGCTCGGAATTACTTGACTCTAAAAGCCCTATATTGATATTGGTGCCGCCAAGATCGCAGGCTATGTAACGTGAGTTCATTATGTTTATACTATACTATGCCGTAAAATTCTTTAGTATTCTGTGATATTTTGTGTAGCAAAATGAGGTATTTATGAGTGGAGAACATGAGTCTGTTGACTTCGGTATCGGAAGTATTTCGGATACAAGCTTATCATGATAAAACCTGTGTAGAAACTCATTGATACATGTATGAAGATGGTTTTTCTCTGAAAGATGCAAATGTATAGAAGAAGAAATTTAGGATTACTTTTCTTACTTTTATAGTAACAAAGAAAACTCAAAAATTATACAATATAATAATACTTAAAATGGTGATGTAGCTCAGTTGGTCAGAGCAAACGGCTCATATCCGTTTTGTCGGGGGTTCAAATCCCTCCATCACTATAGTAATACTACACACGATAGCGCAGTAAAAGAATGAAGATCTATGAATGTCTTGCATGAGATATCTGCAATGAAAGATGGCAGTGTTATAATGCTGATTATCAACAGCGAAGTAGCCTCTAATTTATTTTTCTGTTTTGTATCGCAATTTCTGTAAAGTGCGCGTATTGTGGGAATAAGATACACGAAGTACAAGAACTTAAAATGCAAATATTGAAAATATGCTTACTCTTTAATAGAATAACGACGACTTTTGATAAGTTCAATGCTGTTATAGTTTTGTGCATCTTTGAAACGAAACTGCCACAGTAAGTACTCGTTTTCCCGTTTTTCAAAAAACAGCGTTTTTATCGGCTTTTTGGTATGATGTGACCATTGCTTATATGGATAAAAGAGTTGTCGTATAATGGTGTTTTCTCCTTCACTATTTTTTGCTTCTACAAGTACGACTTGTTTTCTTCCTTCATATCCTGCATCTACCTCGGTTTGTACACCCTCAACTTTTATTGTATGCGACCCAACCATAAAAGAGAAAGACGGAGTGTATTTTCTACCTCTCACAGTCAGAACAAGCGATTCATCTTGTAAAAATGTGCGTAGAAGACTTGAAGCATAGGCAAAGTCAAGGTGTTGCATCTCGCTGTTGCCAACCTGTGAGGTATCTAAATGAAAGTCTAATTTTGATTTGTATATTTTTGTATTATGCGTAATCTCTGGAATATCTACGTACCCTTCGCCTTTTATAATTGCATATGTTCCATTTTTGATAGGTAAGAGAAAAAGGTCATGCTTTACAAATATGTCTGGCCTATTTTCTCTCGAATCTTGCTTGCATAAAATACGTACTTCTTTTTCATTTGTTTTGCTAAAATGGCTTGTTGCATCCTTTATTTGCTTTGCTGTAATGATGTACGGAGTTTTCGAGAGAGTATGTATATTAATGTTGTGTCTTTCAAAAATCACATTCCAAGAATCATTGTTCATTTTATAGTACCTCTTCAAAGTTAAAATGGTGATGGTTACATTGCTTCTATTCTTTGTGTAGTGAGTTTTATGTATTCTTCATTTTTTTCAATACCAATATAGTTTCTATTCCTAACTAATTGACACGCAACTGCTGTAGTCCCACTTCCATTGAATGGGTCAAGCACGACGTCGTTTTCTTTTGTAGAGGAGAGAATAACTCTTTCTAAGAGTTTAACGGGTTTTTGTGTTGGATGTTTTCCAAAGATTTTTTCAGATGTTGTAGGGGTAGCAATAGACCATACTGAACGCATTTGTTTGTTCTGATTTTTCATTTTATCATATGAAAAATCTCCATTTTTCATATCAAGGTAATTGAATGTATGTTTGTATTTTTTATCTTTTTTAGCCCACAAAAGTGTTTCATGACTGTGAGCAAATGTAGTGCATGCTAAGTTTGGTGCAGCGTTGGGTTTGTACCATATAATATCATTTAAAATATGGAATCCAAGTTCTTGTAATAAAAATCCACATTGATAAATACTATGATGTGTTCCACTAATCCATATTGTGCCTTCAGGTTTTAATATTCTCTTACATTCTGAAATCCATGCTTTGTGAAATGAAACATCATGTACAAATCCTTTACTTATGTCCCATTTTCCTTTATTAACACTTACCATTTTGCCTGCATGACAGGTTACTCCATTATTTGAGAGCATGTAAGGTGGATCGCAAAAAATCATATCTACATAATTGTTTGATAATTTTGGCATTACTTCTAAACAATCGTCATGATAGAGTGTGATATTTTTATTTTTCAAAATTATGTTTTGCATCTTCTACTATTTTTGTATAAATTGAAAGATAAATAAATTATGGTCCAATAATTAAACAAGATAAATAATTTTAACTTGGTTTTCTAATATATATAATATAACTGATATGCGTGTATGCGTGAACTTTGGTAAAATTACGCTTATTTCTATTTGGTCTTGTTTTGAACAAATAATAATGACATACTTGTAAGTATGAGTTTTATACAATCTATATCTACAAATAATGCACCGCAAGCCATAGGTCCATACGTGCAGGCAAATGTCTATGAAAATTTCATTTTCACTTCAGGACAAATTCCGTTGGATGCGGCAACGGGTGAAGTGGTGGGTACAACGATAGAAGAGCAAACGCAGCGTGTGCTAGAAAACATGAAGGCAGTGTTACATGAGGCGGGTTCAAGCTTGGAACATGTGATAAAAACTACCTGTTTTTTAAGCGATATGGCGCATTTTCAAGCATTTAATGAGATTTATGCGCGCTATTTTGTTGCTTCTAAGCCTGCACGATCTTGTGTAGCGGTACGCAGTTTGCCAAAAAATGTACTAGTAGAAGTAGAAGCAATTGCTATTCGCATGAGTTAAGTATAAATTTTCGTGTTGTTTGTTCCAATTTTAATCTTATGATACAATTTAATAATTATTGTGCATGTGCATAATAAAATGTAACAAAAAATAAAAAATAAAAAAATAAAGGAGAATTTTGATGACTATTCAAACGGCGTCATGGCTGCTGTGTGGTGGAGCTATAATCTCATTATTGTATGCGTTCTTTCGTACTCAGTGGATATATAAACAAGAAAAAGGAAGCGCCGATTTACAACGCATCGGTTCGTATGTTTCGAAAGGAGCTATGACATTTTTAATGCAGGAATATAAGGTATTACTTCCCTTTGTGTTGATTGTGGCGTTTGTTTTGTTTTTTGTTAATACAGGAATAAATAAAATGCAAGCCCTTGCATTTGTGCTTGGTGCGACTGCTTCCGCAGGAGCAGGTTTTATAGGCATGAAGGTTGCAACCGCAGCTAACTCTCGGACAACGCAGGCTGCGACAAAAGGCATTAATGCGGCGTTACAAGTTGCATTTGCTGGGGGCAGTGTTATGGGTATGAGCGTTATTGGCTTAGCAACACTGGGGATTTTTGTTTTACTTATTATTTTACAAAATACTATAGGCATTGATGCTACTTTGTTTCAGGAAAACTACTTACCGATAATTACGGGGTTTTCTTTAGGAGCTAGTGCCATTGCGCTTTTCGCTCGCGTCGGTGGAGGTATATTTACCAAAGCAGCTGATGTGGGAGCAGACCTAGTCGGTAAGGTTGAACATAGTATTCCCGAAGATGATCCTAGAAATCCAGCAACCATTGCAGATAATGTTGGTGATAATGTTGGCGATGTTGCAGGTATGGGAGCAGACTTGTTTGAGTCTTTTGTAGGTTCGATTATTGGTGCACTTATTTTGGCATTTGCTACGCCTGTCAGTGATGCGGTAAAGTTTAAACTTGCTGTTGTTCCACTGTTTATGGTAGTTTTAGGCGTTGTAGCGTCTATAATCGGCGTGTTTTTTGTAAGAACCAAGGCAGGTAAGTCCCCGCAAAAAGCTTTGAATACCGGTACCTTTGTTGCTGCGCTGCTTGTAGTTATTGCATTGCTGCCCAGCATAAGTTTTATATTAGGAGTGCCTATCGGTGGAATAATTGAAGGCATGAGCGCAATGAAAATTTTTCTTTCAGCCTTGTTGGGACTTGGTGCAGGTATTGTTATAGGACTTTTGACAGAACACTACACGGGGTTTAACACAAAGCCGGTAAAATCAATTGCCGAATCTTGTCAGACAGGTAGCGCAACGAATATTATCACAGGTATAAGTGTTGGCATGTTTTCTTGTTTGCTTCCTATAATCGTTATAGCTATAGCGGTTGGCGTAAGTTTTTTATTTACAGGATTTTACGGTATTGCAATTGCTGCATTGGGCATGCTTATTACCATTGGAATACAACTTGCAGTAGACGCCTACGGTCCTATTGCAGATAATGCGGGTGGACTTGCAGTTATGTCTGAGTATCCTCCTGAAGTACGCGAAATAACTGATACCTTGGATTCTGTAGGAAATACTACCGCTGCTATTGGAAAAGGTTTTGCAATAGGTAGTGCAGCACTTACTGCATTTATACTTTTTACGTCATTTAAGGCATCGGTTGGTATTAGCGTTGTTGATCTTACCTCAGTTCCAGTAATTATAGGGTTGATGATAGGTGCGGTAATACCTTATACCTTTAGTGCATTTGCTATAGGTGCTATAGGAAAAGCAGCATTAAAAATGGTTAACGAGGTTCGTCATCAGTTTAAAACAATTCCCGGTATTTTAGAAAACAAGAACACTGCTAATTATAATCGCTGTATAAACATATCGACTAGTGCGGCATTGAAAGAGATGATAATTCCAAGCGCAGGCGCGATAATTATTCCTGTATTAGTAGGTTTTTTAGGTGGAATACACATGCTTATGGGCTTTATTGTTGGAGTTACGATAAGCGGTATTACGCTTGCTATTTTTATGGCGAATTCTGGCGGTGCGTGGGACAATGCAAAAAAAATGATAGAAGCAGGACAGTATGGCGGTAAAGGTAGCGACGCACATAAGGCTGCTGTTGTAGGAGATACGGTAGGAGATCCTTTTAAAGATACTGCAGGTCCGTCGCTTAATATTCTTATGAAACTTATGGCTGTTATATCGCTTGTAATAGCCCCACTTTTAGTGTAAAAGATACGTGATTAGAGTCGAGGTGTGCTTGTTAAGTATAGTTTGTTGTATGTTATGCAATTTTTTCGTGTGTAGTAATTGTGAAAATTATCAAGCATAATGGAAAATAGATTATATTTTGTTTTACATCCTCATACTGCGTTGGTGGCGTCACAATTAGATGCACCTGATTTTTCCTGCCATTATATGTCAGGATCATCGCGCCACTACACAGGGAAATTAATTTATGCCGAACTGAAAAATTCTTTTCGGCATCCGTTTTTTCCCATAGAAGATACCCTACAAAACATGAAGCCGCATTCGGATGGGAGGCCAAAAGCTACCAAGTTTATCAAAACTTATAGAGTGCTTGAACACATGGATTTAAGCAAACTGACACATGTGTACTTTGCAAATTCAAATGGCACATGTTTAAAGCTCAATAAAGGAGAACTTCATGCGACTGAAAGCAATACGGGAAACACCATTCAGTTTTTTGTTGAAATATGCCCGATGAAAATGCTAACAATATCTCGCCTTAGTTATAAAATGTTTGGGCAGCACATTACCAATCCTTGTCACACAAAGGGAGCACCGGCAATTTGTTACACGCAAATTCAATGTGATGCGGATGCCTTGTTTCACGATGAAAGCTACGCAATGCATGTAAAAACACAATTGTTTCCTAATGCACACATTGAAAAACTCAAGCGTGCTATTAGCGTATTGCAAGAGCGCACCGATAAAGAAACAAAGGGTATATTACTTGAGACGGATTTTACGCATATCTCTTACAAATACATTGAACACGGTATTGTGTTGTGTAATAGAGATCAAATGGTTATTTTTGCTATGCCGTCTTTACAAACCATAAAACAAACCGCTCCTGAATTTTACGCATCGCTGTAATTTTATGCCTGTATGAAATTTCACAGCAGTTCGTAAAATTGTTGTGTTTTCTCTATATTTTTCTGTAGTTCTTGTGTTTGCTCTTTTACTTGCTGTATATATTCAGCGGATGCTTTTTCAATAAATTTTTCGTTTGCAAGTTGTGTGCAAAGATTTACATGTTGCTTCATAAGTTTTTCTTTTCTTTTCGTAAGGCGACTTTTTTCTACCTCGACATCTATGCTTTCTTTTATAAATACAGAAGCAGAGAATTCTGATCCCGAAATTCCAATACCATGCTCAGCGTGTTTATCAGTAATGCTAAGTTCTGAATGCGTAAAAAATTCAATGAGTGTTTTTTGCTCTGCAAAATACTGCTTCAATTTACAGTGCTCTGCGATAAGAGAAAAATGTATTATTTTTTTAGGTGCTATGGTAAATTCGCTGCGGAGTGTTCGTACTTCAGTTACTAATTCTTGAAGTGCAGAGAACATTTTCACTTCTTCTTCAAAAATCATTTTGTATTGATAGTGAGGATAAGATGCAAGCGCAAGTACAGGTGAGGTATGAAAATTTTTTGTCTTTTCATGTTCACCTATGAGAGAATAAATATTTTGGTATATTTGTTCTGTAACAAATGGAAGAAAAGGATGTAGCAGTTTTAAGTTCGTCTGCAGCAGATATACTAGCACGCTTGCACTGCGAGTTTTATCGTGGGTATTTTCGCTTGCCATGAATACTTTACTTGCTTCTACATACCAATCGCAAAAATCAAACCAAAAATATTCGTAGACATATTTCGCAGCTTCATCAAGACGATATGCCTTCATCATTTTTTCAACGCATGCGCAAGTAGTATGAAGTCTGCTTACAATCCATCGGTCTATGCTAGTGAGCACATCGTTTGATAATTGTTGTGCATGCACTATTTCGTAGTCTAAGCTAATGTCTTGAACATTCATCAGCACAAAACGTGAGGCATTCCATATCTTGTTTGCAAAACGACTACCGAGATGAAAATTATCTTCGCGCAGTAAAATATCTGTATCAAGCTTGCACAAAAACGTAAGGGTAAAGCGCATAGCATCAGAGCCGTATGTATCAATAACAGTCAGTGGATCTATGCCATTCCCCAGTGATTTGCTCATTTTTTTTCCTTTTTCATCGCGTATAAGTCCGTGCATGTATACGTCGTGGAACGGTACTTTTCCGACAAATTCAAGTCCTGCCATAATCATGCGTGCAACCCAAAAAAACAAAATATCATATCCTGTTATAAGCACACTTGTAGGATAGAATTTTTTCAAGTCCTCTGTTATATTAGGCCAACCAAATACTGAAAATGGCCAAAGCCACGATGAAAACCACGTATCGAGTACATCGCTCTCTTGTCGTAGTGTATGTCCGTTTTCTTGTGGCTTTTCGCGTGAGACTATCACATCGCCTGTTGCATCATCGTACCATACGGGTATGCGATGTCCCCACAGTAGCTGGCGTGATATGCACCAGTCCTTGATATTGCGTAGCCAATGCACAAATGTGTTTTCCCAGTGTTTAGGGTGAAATGTAACTTCGCCATTCTCCCATGCTTGTAATGCTTTTTGTGCCAAGCTTTTCATTTTCACAAACCATTGTGTGGAAAGCATTGGTTCGACAACGGTGCCTGTCCTATAACAGTGTCCTACCGAATGTGTATGAGGTTTTATGTTGATTAAATATCCTTTTTCTTTTAAGTCGTCTACGACCTGCCTGCGCGCTTGTTCTACAGAAAGTCCTCTATATTGTTCGGGTGCATTTTCGTTTATGGTGCCGTCTGTGTTTAATATAGATATACGCTGCAGTTTGTGCCGCATGCCAAGCTCGTAGTCATTGTGATCATGTGCAGGTGTTATTTTTACCGCTCCTGTACCAAATTCTGATTTTACGTATTTATCGGCAAGAATGGGTATGCTGCGATTTGTAAGAGGAAGCTGTACATCACTGCCAATGTAATGAGTATATCTTTCATCATCAGGGTGTACTGCAACAGCGACATCGCCTAGCATGGTTTCAGGGCGTGTGGTTGCAATGTCTATGAAACGCTGTTTGTCATCGTTTACTAATGGATAGCGTATGGTATATAAAGAGCCTTGTACTTCTTTATATTCAACTTCATCATCGCTAAGAGCGGTGCCAATGCCAACAGACCAATTCACAAGATAGTCGCCACGATATATGAGTCCTCGCTCATACAATGTTACAAAAGCTTCGCACACAGCCTGCGACATTCCTTCATCAAGGGTAAAGCGTTCCTTGTCCCAGTCGCAGGATGCTCCAATTTTACGCAGTTGATTGAGGATGATCTTTTTGTGTTCAAGTGCAAATTCCATAGTTTTTTCTACAAATGCTTCGCGGCTAAAATCTGCACGATTTTTTCCTTCTTTTATCAGCGTGCGCTCCATTACTTGCTGTGTTGCGATGCCCGCATGATCGGTGCCTGGTACCCATGTGGTACAATGTCCTTTCATACGCTTGTAGCGAACTATGGTATCTTGTATGGTATTATCAAGACCGTGTCCCATGTGCAGCGTGCCGGTAACATTTGGTGGAGGAATAACAAGTACAAATGGATGCTTTTGTATTTCATCTTTATTTTCCTGTGCGTTTGTGGAACATCCGATGCCCGATTTTATCCACAGTTCGGTTATTTTATCTTCAAAATCTTTAAAATTGTAAGTTTTTTCCATACTTTTACCTATTATAAATGTATTACAGTCGCTATGGATATGTTCTTCCTCGTATCAGTATTTACCGCGTTTTTTTCCGCATTAGGACAAAAAGTCTATGCAAGTAGCGAGAAGCAGTATGTAATACAGTGCTGCAGAAAAAGTCATTATAGAAAAATGAATAGATAGGCATAGAGAAGTACGGCCTTAATTTCAATACTCAATTTTCATCATTTTCATCACATAGAAACAGAGAATATAATAAAGTATATGTTTGATAGATACCTTGTTCCGATTATTCAGTATCCTTTACGCTATGCGGCGAGGCTTTGCATACGTTTGAGAATATTTGAAAACACTGTTACTTGTATGGGTATTGGAACCACGATACTCATTCTTGTTACTCTGTGGATGAACTGGTATATAGCTGCACTATGCTTTGTAGTAATTAACAGAATATGTGATGGACTTGATGGAGCTATCGCACGAGAACGTAAGACGCAAAGTGCATCTGGTGGATTTATCGATATCGTAATTGATTTTTTCTTTTATGGGAGTGTTCCCCTTGGCATGGCACTATCTAACAGCAGCGAATTTGCTTTTCCATCAATATTAGTACTTTTTTTCTACATGCTCTCGGGGGTAATTTTTATGGCTTCATCATCAGCGGCAGCAACCTTAGATATGAGTTCTGATGTTTTTGCAAAGAAATCTTTATTTTATTCCGTCAATCTTATTGAAGGATCAGAGACTATAATTTTTTCGATGCTTTGCTGTCTTTTTCCTCACAGGTATCCTATAGTAGCGTATATCATGGCAGGTCTTTTGTTCGTGAGTTTACCATTTCGTGTATATATGCACTTCAAAAAATTTAAGGCTATAGAGCTTATTCGCAGCGAAAATACGATACATAATTCATCAAATAAAATGACATAACATGATATCATGGATACAAGCATATACGGTAGATAGTTTTCATAGGGTGGAAATTACGATATTGTTGAGATAGTACTTTGAAAGGCGGAGCAGGAAAATATGCAATTATCTGTATTTATTGCTATATCTCTTGATGGATTTATTGCACGCGAAGATGGGAGCATTGACTGGTTAACAGAAGCTAGTGAAAAAATGCATAATAGTGGTGGGTATGAAGAATTTATTCAGAGAATAGATGTTATTGTGATGGGTAGAAACAGCTATGAAAAGGTTCTTAGCTTTGGAGTAGAGTGGCCATATAAAGGTACTGAAGTAATTGTCTTAAGCAGAAAAAAGATAGAAATTCCCGAAGCACTTATTGCGCAAAACGTATCTTGTTCTTCAGAAACTTTAGAACAGTTATGTCAGAGACTTTCTCGTAATGGAGCGAAAAGGTTATATATTGATGGGGGAGTAACTATTCAACGGTTTCTCAATGAGGGGAAAATTGACGATATCACAATTATGTTTATGCCAATTCTTATAGGAAGCGGCAAATCCCTCTTTGCTGCTTTGCATCAAGACATTGCACTACAGCATGTAAAAACTACTACATATCATGGAGGATTTGTACAAGTTAGCTATAAGGTTATAAAGGAATAAAAACAGTATATAACTGATATAAAAAAGAAAATAATAAAAATTTGGAGGCATTTATATGAAAAAATTTCTTGTTGTATTTTCAATGATATGGGTTACTCTTTTGTTACTCTTGTCTTGTGGCGGTAATACTTCTAATGAAGATATCGTATCTATTGATTTTTGGACTACTCAAACACAGGCAGAGAGACTTAAGGTTATAGAAACAATTACTGATACCTTTGAAGCATTACATCCGAACATCGCAATTAATGTTGTGCCTGTGGATGAAAATGATCTTGTTACAAAGATAGAAGTTATCGTGCAAGGAAATGGAAAGCTACCTGATATTGCTGAATTATCTTCAGGTCCTGCCGTCTCCTTTGGTACGGCACAACTAATTGACACTGATGCCGTGAGTGAAGTTGTAAACACGCTTGAGAAAGAGCGTTTCTTTGATGGAGCACTTGCCTTAGTTTCTAGTGCAACAAATGATAATGTGTATTATGGTGTTCCGTATCATGGCTGGATACAAGGCATTTGGTATAGAAAAGATTGGTTTAAAAGAGATGGTATTGCTCCTCCTAATACATGGGAAAGCATTCTCAATGCTGCAAAGTTTTATTACAAACCCAAAGAAAATCAATACGGTATTGTCGTGGGAACAAAAGCAGAAGTATATGCGGAGCAAGTATACACGCCAATAGCATTGTCCAATAATGCACGAGTAGCAAATGCAAATGGTGAAATTATATTTAATTCACCTAATTCAAAACAAGCTCTTGAGTACTATGCACAATTAGCAAAGTATGGACCTCCCGGTCCGCAAACGTGGCGTGCTCGCGATTATTACTTACAAGGTAATATGGCAATGTTTTTCTATTCGACTTATATTCTTGACGATCTTGCAATACAATCCGCTGCAGAGAACTCGCTTACCGGTGATAATTTTGAAGGGCTTTCAGGTGCAGAATTTAATCCCGACCTTGCGAAAAACACAGGTTTTGAACCAATTATTACGCACAAAGATAGCGCAAGTTACGGCACCTTAGTAACGATGTCATTGTTCAAAAACACCGACGAAATGCGAGCGAAAGCTGCACGTATGTTTCTTGAGTTTTTGCTTGAAAAGGACAGCTACATTAGCTTTCTGCACATGGCACCCGGTGGCATGCTTCCTATGAGAAAGGGCATTGCCGATACTGATGAATTCCTCAATGACCCAAAAGGTATTTATGCCTTGTATGGCGCAGAGGCAGTATTAGATATAGTGCGTGGGTTTGAAGGAATAAAGACTTTTAACATAATAGATGGTACACAAATAGAAGTTGTAAACACTATCTTTAGTAAACAAGTTATTCCACAAATGATCTATGCAGTAACACAGGAAAACAAAGATATAGAATCTGCTCTTGCAGAAGCTGAAAAAATCATGAAGACATTTGCAGAAAAATAATTTGCAATTATAAAAATAAGTGCGTGCACCAATTATACAAAAGTCCGTACTCTTAAAAGAAGAACGCACCGTAGGAGCGCTATTTGTACTTCCTGCGGTGCTTATGCTTCTTGTCTTTGTACTGTATCCTGTTGTATCAAATGTATTTTTAAGCTTCTTCCGCTTGCGACTTGATTCTTCTTTAGAGTTTGTAGGAACAGACAATTACACCACTATCTTAAGCCGTTCTGCATTTTATCGTTCTTTATTTATTACCATTATCTACGTCATAAGCACAACAGTACTTACGACAATTTTAGGCGTCATAGTTGCGCTTTCTATGAATCAGGCATTTCCCTTACGAGGCTTAGTTCGTTCCCTTATCTTGTTTCCTTATGTGGCACCTATCATAGGTGTAGTGTACGCGTGGCAGTTCTTCTTTGACCCTGTCAATGGCATTTTTATAGATATTCTTGTGGAAAAATTGCGACTCTTTTCTCACCGATTTAACCTGATTTCCGACCCGAAAACATCCGTATGGGTAGCTGTTATCTTTAGTGTTTGGAAAAACTTTCCCTTCACCTACCTCATGGTGCTTGCGCAACTACAAGCAATTGATAAACAACTATACGAAGCATCTGCAATAGATGGTGCAAATGCATTTCAGCGTTTTATAGCTATTACACTGCCTGAAATATTCTTTGTCATTGGTGCTACTATACTCCTTCGTATTATATGGAACTTCAATAAATTTGAAGAAGTCTTTCTACTTTCTTCCAGCATAAAAACCTTGCCGATTTTTACGTACTTTGAAGCATTTGTCGGCACTATAGAACTCGGCAAAGGCTCCGCTATTGCGGTGATACAATTTGTATTTATGCTTTCTTTCATGCTTTTGTACGTCAAAAAAGTACTAAAATGGTAGCATCATGACAAAAAAAAATACCATAGCATTTATATTTCTCATAATGCTGCTTGTCAGTGCAGGTACAAGTACAAAAAGTCGTTTCGTTTTAGAGGAAACCACAGAGCAAGTATATAAAGTTAACAATGCGGTTATCGTGAAGTCCATAGAAAAATTCTATAAAGACACAGCTCCTGAAGATCATGCTTTTATGAAAATTAACACAACAGAATATACGACACAATCAGGAAAAAAATTTATCATACGTGCAAGTGCTACTAATTATAGTTATTTGGATCTGATGGTAACTACGAAAAGTTTTTTTCCCAACAATGAATACACTCACTCCTTAGAAAATATTGATCCCATAGTAGATATATGGTACACTGATTTGAATTCTGATGGATATAATGAATGGTTCATTATTACACGCAATATAGGATCTGGTGGTTATGGCAATCTCTTTGGTTATATTTCCGATGAAGATACACGCGTAGTACATGTAGAAATTCCCCCTCTTACAGAACGAGAAACTATGGGTGGCTATATGGGACATGATACATTTCATCTAGAGACGAAAGATTTTGGTAAAGTTGAAATAGAATGTTATTATTGGAGACGTGATAGATCTTGTTTTCATCCTCACCATGAAATTTTCATTATAAGAGAGTTTCCTTTATACAATGAGGGCGATGGAAGCGTAAACCCTAGCGGCGGTAGAGTGAAGATACAGTATTCTTTGATGAAACAAAATGAAAATTTTGTATTAACACCTGTCAAAGTTTATTACAGACAACAATCATCATGGAAGATAAGAAGTCGCAAAGAGCAATGAAAGCATGTGTTGCATCGCCGTGCAATTTAGTTACAAGTAATGCCTTAATTTTACGAAAATTTCTTATACTAAAAACACTAAAGTATTGTATATGGTAACGCGATATTCTCTTTTTGCAAAAATACTCTTCGGCATTCTTATTATCTTTATTACACTCTTTTCTCTTTTCCCATTTTTACAGATGCTCTCAACATCTCTTAAATATCCATGGGATTGGAAAAACCCTTCTCTTATCCCTAAAAAGATAAATACTACACAATATACGCGAATACTCGGCATTTCTTCTGTAAAAGATGCAGAAACAACTATTCCAAAGTCCATACAAAAACTTCTTGAAAACAAGCAGTTGACACAAAAACAACGACAAGAAATACTGAAAAAGTATCAAAAAACATCGGATGTATTCCCGTATCTTCGCTATTTTGCCAATTCGTTTTTTGTTGCAGGTATAGGTGCATTTGTTTCATTGGTTATTGCAGTATTCGCAGCCTATGCCTTTAGCCGCTTACGATTTTTCGCGCGTGTTGTCATACAACGAGGAGTGTTATTTGCATATATGTTTGGAGGTATTTTATTACTTATTCCACTGTATCGCATGGCAACTCACGCAGGTTTGTTAGGCAGTGCCTTTGGTTCTACATTTGCACTTATCGTTATATATATAGTGCAAACCTTGCCTGTCTCCTTATACATGTTAGGTAATTACTTTCGCAGCATACCGTATTCTATAGAAGAATCCGCCATTATTGAAGGATGTTCTCGCATAGGTATTGTCTTGCGTATTATTATTCCCTTATCATCTTCTGCAATTGTAACGGTATTTGTCTACTCGTTTATCATTGCGTGGAATGAGTATCTCTTTGCATCTGTATTTATAAGTCCATATCCTGCAATACACACGCTACCGATTGGCTTAAAAGCAGTGTTTACCAGCAAAAATGCTGCATGGGATTTAGTAATGTCGGCTTCTATGCTTACCTGTGTGCCTATTATCATAATTTTTTCAATAATTCAAAGACGACTTGTAAGCGGACTTTCAAGTGGTAGCGTCAAAGGTTAAGTCTGCCATCAACAGTATTTCTTATTTTCAATAAGGTACAAGACGTTATTTAAAGACTACGGTTATACTAATATAAGGGCATCTACATTGCGTAAATACATAGCCTAGTACCATGACTGACCAAGACAACGCCAAACAAAATACAAAAGAATACCAAAAACTAGAAGAAACAGTAAAAAAAATACTTGAAAAGACGCAAGGAGCATCTTATATCTTTCGTGGTGAAAACAACAAAGGCTATGAGACGATATCATGCACGCTCTACCGTGCACAAAAGAAAATTCTAGAAGAAACTAAAGACTCTATACAAGAGATAGGCAATCTCAATTTTCCTGCAATAGAGCAGGAGATTATAAAAAATGCAAAGCGATTTTTCCCCGCTCGTACAAGCGATGTGGAAATACTGACACAGTTACAGCATTATGGAGGTGCGACGACACTCCTTGACTTTACGCGCAATATTCACATTGCTTTGTTCTTTGCCTGTCGTGGTGAAACAGAAAGCATGGGGCGCATCATCTGTCTAAATACCAAAGGTATATCAAAAATAGAACAAAAATTATACGAAGATAAAACGTATAAAAAAGAGCTTGTACTCATAGAACCTTCTCAGTACAGCGGAGCTACGAGAGTTACAACGCAACACAGCGTCTTCGTACATTGTCCCAATGGATTTTTAGAAGATGATATAGTAGCTATTATTTCTATTCCAGCAAAAGAAAAGCGAGGTATTTTAGAAGCATTGCGTAGCTATTATGACATTAGCGAGAAGACGATGTTTAACGACATACAGGGCTTTATTGCGAGTGCTGAGAGTTATAAAACAGCAGGTACGTATTTTTATATTGCCTTGTCTTATCACAAGCAAGAATATTATGCAAAAGCGATAGAAAATTATGACGCAGCGATAAGGCTAAATCCTGACCTTGCAGAAGCGTACTACAACAGAGGCAATGCGGAAGATGAATTAGGCAAGTATGACGCAGCGATAGCGGACTATGACGCAGCGATAAGGCTAAATCCTGACGATGCAGAAGCGTACTACAACAGAGGCAATGCGGAAGATGAATTAGGCAAGTATGACGCAGCGATAGAAAACTATGACGCAGCGATAAGGCTAAATCCTGACTATGCAAAAGCGTACAACAACAGAGGCAGTGTGGAAGGTAAATTAGGCAAGTATGACGCAGCGATAGCGGATTATGACGCAGCGATAAGGCTAAATCCTGACCTTGCAGAAGCGTACTACAACAGAGGCAGTGTGGAAGGTAAATTAGGCAAGTATGACGCAGCGATAGCGGACTATGACGCAGCGATAAGGCTAAAGCCTGACTATGCAAAAGCGTACTACAACAGAGGCAATGTGAAATACAGCTTAGGCAAGTATGACGAAGCGATAGCGGACTATGGTGCAGCGATAAGGCTAAATCCTGACCTTGCAGAAGCGTACTACAACAGAGGCGTTGCGGAAGGCAAATTAGGCAAGTATGACGAAGCGATAGCGGACTATGACGCAGCGATAAGGCTAAAGCCTGACTATGCAAAAGCGTACTACAACAGAGGCAATGTGAAATACAGCTTAGGCAAGTATGACGAAGCGATAGCGGACTATGACGCAGCGATAAGGCTAAATCCTGACCTTGCAGAAGCGTACTACAACAGAGGCGTTGCGGAAGGCAAATTAGGCAAGTATGACGAAGCGATAGCGGACTATGACGCAGCGATAAGGCTAAAGCCTGACTATGCAAAAGCGTACTACAACAGAGGCAATGTGAAATACAGCTTAGGCAAGTATGACGAAGCGATAGCGGACTATGGTGCAGCGATAAGGCTAAATCCTGACCTTGCAGAAGCGTACTACAACAGAGGCGTTGCGGAAGGCAAATTAGGCAAGTATGATGCAGCGATAGAAAACTATGACGCAGCGATAAGGCTAAATCCTGACCTTGTAGAAGCGTACTACAACAGAGGCAATGTGACAAAAGCATTAGGTGATGTAAAGGCAGAAGCTAAGGAACAAGCAGAAGCAGAACGGTATTACAAAGCAGCGATGGCAGACTTTCAAGAAGCAGAAAAGATAAATCCTTCTTTGTCTTCATCAATGCAGCTAATACTACAAGGACTGCAAAACAAGCTAGAAAAACTCCGAGAAAATACTTAAGCAACTGAAATAGAGTACATAGTTTATTACACACGCGATACATATAAACTCACGTGACAACATCCTCGACTTGAATACTTTTTAAACTTAGGCACAGAACAAAACGCTTAGATACGCGTGCTGTGGTAAAATATATAGGCATGAAAAAGAAAAATAAGATTGCCATTTGTTATGATTTTGACGGAACGCTTAGCCCTAAAAACATGCAAGAATATTCTTTTATTCCTGAGTTGCTTCAAATTTCTAATAAAGACTTTTGGAAAGAAGTGAATGATAATGCAAAAGACAATGACATGGATGAAATATTGTCATATTTAGAACTTATGATTGATAAAGCTAAATTGAACAATGTAAAAATGGATAAAGAAAGTCTGAAACGTTATGGAAAAGATATTCCTTTTTTTGAAGGAGTAAAAACTTGGTTTGATAGAATAAATAAGTACGGAAAAAACAAAGAAGTAAGCATTGATGTCGAGCATTATATTATATCTTCGGGGCTTAAACCCATGATAGAAGGCACTGCAATAGCGAAGAATTTCAAACATATTTTTGCCTGCGATTTCAAGTATGACCAGCATGATGTACCGCAATGGCCATCTGCAGTAATTAACTATACAACGAAAACACAGTATCTATTTCGTATTAACAAGCATCAGGAAGATAAGAACAGCGAATATAATCTTCTAAATAATTGGAACAATAGCGTGAATAAATATTTACCTGATGAAAAAAGATATATTTCGTTTTCTCAAATGATTTACATCGGTGATGGATTGACTGATATTCCCGCTATGAAAATGCTCAATTATCAAGGGGGATACTCTATTGCTATTTATAATCAGGATAAAAAATCCAGTAAAAATAAGGAATCTCCGAAGCAAATATGCGAACAAATGTTGAAAGAAAAGCGCTGTTCTTTTATTGCTCCTGCTGATTATCAACAAGATACAAAGCTTGAGAGGCTGGTAAAAATGCTTATTGATAAAATAATTTGTGAAATTACCTTGCAAGAATATTCTAAAAACTAACGCAAAGAAATAACAATAAAAGGTATAAATTAAGCTGCAGTAAGGCTGCAGGGGCAGTTTACTTAAAATATATATCTATAAAACTAGTAGTATTTTATTTAGATGAATCTAGTTATCATGGGAGCGTGAAGCCTACAGCGATAGCATAACTTTATAAAAGTTTTTTGTCAATACTCACCAATTCCAACGACAACAAAACAAGCGAAAAAAGCCCAATCACAAGAGCAAAAATGTAATATTAGTGAGTTGCATGCAAGTAATATTTACTCTGTAAAATACCTATTCTGTCTGTTTGTCATGTGTGGAATGAAAAAGTGAAGCAATTGTAAGAAAATTGCAATGCTTTGTAAGGTAGTTTTTTACCACCAAAAACATGTAAGGTAACGGAAACGAAGGGTATTCGGAGCTAACCACAATCGCCCCCGTTACAACATTTACATCGCTATTAGTATATCAAATTAGAAAGAAAAATAAAGCCCCCCGCCCTATGCGTTTTGTGTAAAATAGTAGTAATTAAAAAAACATAAGGAGCAGTACTATGAAATATATATATATATATATATAGCAATAATAATTATTGCACTAGCTTTATTCATTTCTTGCGATGAGAACAAAGCGAAAGATGATATTACAAAGGCTATTGATGAAGTTGTAACAGAGGAAGACAACGCCGATAGTAAACAAGGTAGTACACAGGGTAAGACTAAAACTACACAGGTTGTACAGGGTAGGGTACAGGTTGCAGAAGGTGACGCAGAGAGCACCCCAGGAGGTGAACCCGAAACTATTGTATTAACAAAACCCATATTAAGTGCCTACCGTGTTAGAAAAGAAACCGCTATTACATTTACGAAAGTAGCGAGGCATACCTACTCATTAAAAAATGCTACAAGTGATGTGACAATTAGCGATGTAAAAGGAGATACTACAAAGAAACAAGTAAGCTCTACAGTAATCGCACTTGGTGTAATCGTAGTTGCTACTTTTGACGGCAACACCAGCGAGAGCGAACCCGTAGACTTTCTTTTACATGTAGCAAACAGAAAGGCATTACAAGATGAAATTGAAACAGCGATAGGAAGGTACGGCAATAGTGTAAGCTTGAACTACCTTGATACATCGGAAGTGGTGAGCATGGCAGTATTGTTTAACAGTGTAAAGGCATTCAATGGTGACATTAGTAAGTGGGATGTATCAAGCGTAGAGAGTATGGTAAGTATCTTTGATGGACTTACTATGTTTAATAGTGACATTAGTAAGTGGGATGTATCAAGCGTAACAGATATGCGCTCTATGTTCTCTGAAGCTACTTCATTTAACAGCCCCCTAAATAATTGGAAGGTATCACAAGTAACTAGCATGTTCAATATGTTTAGAGACGCTACCGCATTCAATCAGCCCCTAGATACTTGGAATGTAGCGGAAGTAACAGATACACGATCTATGTTTCACGGTGCAACTTCATTTAATCAGAATATTAGTAATTGGGTAGACAAGAGTGGGAGACAAAGTAGGTACATGTTCCACGGAGCTAACGCAATGCAGGAAGATTATAAACCAAGTTGGGCACGGTAAAAAAAATACGGAAACGAAGGGCATTCGGAGCTAACCACAATCGCCCCCGTTACAACATTTACATCGCTATTAGTATATCAAATTAGAAAGAAAAATAAAGCCCCCCGCCCTATGCGTTTTGTGTAAAATAGTAGTAATTAAAAAAACATAAGGAGCAGTACTATGAAATATATATATATATATATATATAGCAATAATAATTATTGCACTAGCTTTATTCATCTCATGCGATGATAAGAAAGCAAAAGACGAAATTAAAAAGGCCTTTGATAGTGCGATAACAGAGGCAGACAAGAACAAGGGTACAAGTCCCGTTAAACCACAAGGTAAAACTATACAGGTTGTACAAGGTAAAGTACAGATTACAGAAGGTGACGCAGAGAGCACCCCAGGAGGTGAACCCGAAACTATTGTATTAACAAAACCCATATTAAGTGCCTACCGTGTTAGAAAAGAAACCGCTATTACATTTACGAAAGTAGCGAGGCATGGCTACTCATTAAAAAATGCTACAAGTGATGTGACAATTAGCGATGTAAAAGGAGATACTACAAAGAAACAAGTAAGCTCTACGATAGTAGTAAGCGGTATTATTGTGGTTGCCACATTTGATGGTAGTAGCATTGATAGCGACCCTATAGACTTTCTTTTTTATGTAGCAGATAAACCCGCACTAGAGGCAGAGATTAAAAATAAGCTAGACGCAGACGGAGCAACCGCAAACTTAAATTATATCGATACTTCAGATATAACAGACATGAGCCTACTTTTTGAAGCCAATAGAACATTTAATGGTGACATTAGCAAATGGGACACCTCAAGCGTAATAAACATGCGAGGTATGTTTTTCGCTGCTACGGCATTCAATGGTGACATTAGCAAATGGGATGTGTCAAATGTGGAAAATATGGAAACTATGTTCAATGGTGCTACGGCATTTAATCAAGACTTAACCGCTTGGGTAGATAAGAGCGGAAGAAACAGTACAAGAATGTTCAGCAGAGCGAACGCAATGCAACCAGAGAATAAACCTAGTTGGGCACGGTGATACATGATGGTTATACTGCCCTCTGTTGTTAGTAAGTGCAGGGGGCTTTTTATAAATTGATGATACAGGAATAAAAATTGATTTACTTTTTTAGTGAAAAGCTCTTGAAATATATCAAAAAGTGTCTATTACAAATAGTAAGCCTTGAGCTTATAGAAACATTTACATGGTTAAGGAGTAATCTATGATAGACAAGAAATTATATATATATATATATATATATAAGGAGTAATTATTATGAAGAAACTATATACCGCAATACTATGTATTGCACTAGCTTTATTCATTTCTTGCGATGAGAACAAAGCGAAAGACGAAATTAAAAAGGCTATCGACGAAACGGTAGCAGAAGCGGGCAAAAGAAAAACGAAAGTCACAACTAAAAAAGAACTACAAGAGGAAATCAAGAGAGCAATAAAAGCACATGGTAACAACGCAAACCTAAACTACATCGACACCTCAAGGGTAACCGACATGAGTAGACTTTTTGAAAACAATACTAATTTTAACGGTGACATTAGTAAGTGGGACACCTCAAGCGTGACCACCATGCGCGGTATGTTCGGTGACGCTATTTCATTCAATCAGAGCCTTAATGATTGGGACACATCAAGTGTAACCGACATGACCGCTATGTTTTATAATGCTACTTCATTCAATCAGTTACTTAATAGTTGGGATGTATCAAAGGCAACCGACATGTACGCTATGTTCGGCAGAGCTAGTGCATTTAATCAACCGCTAAATAATTGGACCGTATCGGAAGTAACAAACATGAGTTATATGTTCTTTGAGGCTACTACATTCAATCAGTCGCTAAATAGTTGGACTGTATCGAGCGTAGAAGATATGAGCTATATGTTCTACGGTGCTAGTAAGTTCAATCAAGATATTAGCGGTTGGACAGACAAGCGCGGAAGAGACAAAGAATACATGTTTGACGGTGCAACGGCAATGCAGGAATCGAATAAGCCTAGTTGGGCAACGGCACGATAAAAAACACACATAAAACATAAGGAGAATATTATTATGGGAAAACTATATACAGCAATAGTATGTATTGCATTAACCATTACATTAGCTTTGTTCATTTCATGCGATGAGAAGAAAGCAAAAAATGAAATTAAAAAGGCACTTGATGAAGTGGTAACAGAGGAAGACAAGGCAACGGCTAAGCCCACAAAGCCCGTTTATGTAGCAGACAAAGCCGAATTACAAGCCGAGATTAAAAAAGCGATAGACGCACAGGGAGCAACGGCAAACCTAAACTATATCGATACTTCGGAAATAGTCAATATGAGTAGACTTTTTGAAAATAATGCCACATTCAATGGTGACATCAGCAAGTGGAATACATCAAGCGTAACCGACATGCGATATATGTTTAGTGAAGCTACTTCATTCAATCAGTCGCTCAACAGTTGGACTGTATCAAGCGTAACAAACATGAGCCACATGTTCTACAAGGCTACTTCATTCAATCAGCCTCTTAATAAGTGGGATGTATTGAGCGTAATCGACATGAACGGTATGTTCTACGGAGCTAGTAAGTTTAATCAGCCGCTACATAGTTGGAATGTATCGGAAGTAACCGACATGCGATATATGTTCCAAGGAGCTACGGCATTTAATCAGCCGCTCAACAGTTGGAATGTATCGGAAGTAATCGACATGCGACTTATGTTCTACGGAGCTACTGTATTCAATCAGCCGCTAAACAGTTGGAACGTATCAAAGGTAACAAACATGAGCGGTATGTTCTTCGGAGCTACGGCATTCAATCAGTTGCTAAACGCTTGGGATGTCTCACGCGTAGAAGACATATCGTACATGTTCAATCGAGCTACCGCATTCAATCAAGACATCAGCGGATGGGCAGATAAAAGCGGAAGAAACATTACAAATATGTTCAGCGGTGCTACAGCAATGCAGGAATCGAATAAGCCAAGTTGGTCACAGGCACGATAAGAAAAATAAAAAAATAGCACATTGCTTAATTGGCTTTGTGCTATTTCAAAAACAGAGCGGGCAGAAATTTAGAAGGTATCTTTCTTAATCCTTTGCATTCTGTTTTCAAAATTCTTAAAAGCTAGTAGCCCACTTTTGAACTACAAGTAATTTTGTAGCCCACTTTGTAAAACCTAAAACAAGTAATGTAATGTTAGGTGATTACATTCTAGTAATATTGACTCATGATAAAGCAAAGCAAATGTAATTAAAAAGCAACGCCCGAAAACAAAGCCAAAGCGTATTACAAAGCGAATAAAGAGAAAATAAATGCAAAAAAAAAGAGCTAAGCGAAAATGTTAAAACAAGCAGAATCGCAATCGTAGAGCCAAGGGTGAGAAAAAATAACACGGAAAAACAAAGAACATTCAAATATGAGAACATGGAGATCTCACAGACACCCTTATAAGTTTATTGAGTAACTTGTTTGTAAGAAATTGGCTTAAAAACAAAAGCCGTCCTAAGATATTCTGATAAAGGAAAGAAGGCTATGTATTAAGAAAAAAACTGTTTAGCTGCGTCGTAACAACTTTGAAAGAGTAAGGGCTGCTTAAAGTTTGCCGAGCCTATTTGTACTGCGCATGCACCGGCTGTAAAAAACTGCAGTGCATGTTCAGGTCTGTTAATACCACCGACACCTATAATCGGTATAGAAAGTGCGCTTGCAAGTGAATGCACTGCGTGAAGTGCAAGTGGCAAAATTGCTTCTCCTGCAAGCCCTGCACTGCCGCGCACGAAAAAGCTTGCGCGAGTTTCAAGGTCAAACCACATGCTCGGCACGGTGTTAATAGCCGTAATTGCATCTGCACCCGATGCCTCTGCTGCCTTGCCAAGCTGTACCATGTTTTCTATCGATGGTGCTAGCTTTATCAGTAGAGGTTTTGTAGTAAGCTTTCGTACTTGCGATACTAGCGTTTCAATACGCTTAGTATCATAGCCTATGTTCGTGCCACCTGATACATTAGGACAGCTTACGTTCAGCTCCCATCCCCATATGTTTTGTGCATTTTCTTGCTGTTCTATGCTCTCTATCATAGATACATATTCTTCTTGATGAGAGCCTGCTATGCTTACAATAGCCGCGCATTGATAGCGAGAGAAGAGCGGGAGTTTCTCGTTTATAAATGCTTGTAATCCAATATTCTTAAGCCCTATGCTGTTAAGGTAACCGATAGACAGTTCTTTCAGATGAGGTTTCGGATTTCCTTCGCGTGGCTCAGTGCTTATACTTTTACATACAAGTGCACCAAGCTTTTTGTCATTTGTCATGTGATGGCATTTTTTCTCCCATATGCCTGCGGCTATCATGATGGGTGAACGAAGAACGCTATTGCCGATACGAGGAGTCATAGGATTTATTGCATGGTCTCTCATATATTTTTCCTTATTACATATAGCTATAACACATGGTAGCATGTACGCGTATCACCGGTAAGATAATAATAGTCTACAATACATAATCAATGAGTATAGAAACAATATTTGATAAAATTTTATCAGGTGTAATTTCGGCAGATGTGGTGTATGAAAATGAATTTGTGCTTGCGTTCAAAGACGCAAACCCACAGGCACCCATACACGTTTTAGTTATTCCTAAAAAAAGACTTAGTCGAGTAGCTGATATTGATAATGCCTTAAGCTGTGAAGAGGCAGGTGCATTTTTACACGGTATTGCAAAGACAGCGCGTGCGTTAAATTTAGAAAGTAGTGGCTATCGAGTTGTCATAAACAACGGCAAAGATGCCAAGCAGACTGTAGAGTACTTGCATGCACATATACTTGCAGGTAGAACTATGGAATGGCCTCCCGGTTGATTGCAAGTACAAAGTGATGAATAGAATATTGTTCTTTCCCCACGAATTAGAGCAATTTTGCATAGAAGAGCAAAACAGTGCATATGCTATTCGTGTTCCTTTATTTGATGAGCGAGCTATGCACATATGCACTGTTTTATCCCAAGCTAAGGTGCAAGCTTCTCTCATGCATGATGATGTTTCTATGCACTTGAAAGCAGGTGTTGTCGATATGAGTATGGGCACGCTGGTAGTTCATGGACAAGAGGAGGGCGCGCTTGCTTGTTTTTATAGAGCAGAACACAAAGGAATTTTTGCGAGTGAATATGATATTATCGTATTACTTGCACATCCTCGTCCTTCTGTTATGGCGAGGCTTGTTCGAGACTTAAGTACTATGGGTGTTAGTCGTATTGCGGTGTATGTTTCTCATTTGTCTGAGAAAAGTTATTTAAAAGCATCGTTGTGGAATGACATCAAAGGCCTTGCTTTGCAAGGTGCGATGCAGTCGAAGTACTTTAATACTTTGCCCTGTATTACGACACATTATTCTTTATCGGATGCACTTGCGTGTTTAGACAAAGAGCAGAGTCGTAAGAAAGCAATATCTGTGAAAAGCGTGTATTTTTCTCAATCGGCGCAGAATTCATTTTTTTCTTTGTTATCTTCTATCTCAAAACCGCAGACTCTGCCGTGGATCTTTGCACTTGGTGCAGAGCGTGGTTTAAGCGAGAAAGAAGAGTGTTTGTTGTCTGAGCGAGGCTTTATCTCGTATGCGCTTTGTAATTCGATACTTCGCTGCGAAAGCGCGACAATATTGGCAGTGGGCATGTGTATGAGTGCGAGTAGGTGATATGAATATTGCGAAGAACATTACAGTACACGGCAATGTACAAGGTGTAGGATTTCGATATTACACGCTTGAATGTGCACGTATGCATGGCATTTATGGCTGGGTAAGAAACACTAGTGCTGGTACGGTAGAAATACACGGCGAAGGTTCTGATAAAAACTTAGACGCATTCTTACACGCAATTGAAAAGGGTACAGCATTTTCAAAGGTGCAAAATATCGATGTGCGAATTAGCGATTTTCACGCACATAAGGACTTTCGCATACGCTATTAATCCTTATATGAAGAGTTAAGAAAAGTTAATTCTTAAGATACGCAATGACATGCTGTGATATGAGTGACGGCCATCCTACTACTTGAATATCAAATTTCAAAGAAGGTTCTACTTTACTGCATGCATTATGTATTCTAAATGATATTTGCCAGCCATTGTCAAAAATCACTATGAGTGTTGTATGTGAATTTTCTTTTAACTCTGCCTCTATTATTCTTTTAGGTAGAGGAAGTTTACTTCCCCATCCAAGAGAACCAAAGATGTTGAACGACTGAATAGACACGCTACCATTCTCTTTAATAATCTTGTAGAAATCATACTTCCCAATCAAATATGATAACAAGCGTGAAGATATGGTATGATGATTTGTTTCATAAAGTCTTAATAACTCATCTCTGAAAGCATAGAGAATAGGAATGTAAAACTTTTTCTCTTTGTTGTCTATATCTCGCCAAAATTCTTTTTTGTTCTGTCTATTTCGTAGCTCCTTAAATATCGGAAATATCTTATTTTTATATTCCGTAGTATTCTGTATACCAACCCATTTTTTTCCAAAATCTATGCTTTCAGATAATCGAGAATGTTTGATCGCTGAGTGTCTGTTTTTAAGAGAAAGTCCAAGTGTAGTATGATATCTCGCACATCTCCTTTTTGTCCTTCCATGTCTGATTGTAAATATACCTTATATTTTTCATTGCTAAGTTTTTTTTCATGTGTTAATAAGAAAACAATTATTTTTTCAGAAGCTTTCAGTATTCTATGTTGCTCATCAAGAGTACAATTATTGTAATAATTTTGTGCATCATACCATGATGGGTTCTTCTCTATTTCACAAGCGATACTGCATTCAATTTGCGTAATCATTCCAAACTCAAAAGCTTTGCCCGATTGTACTTGTTTCATGTTGCTAAGTCTTTACTTATAATTAGAATTTCATTAGATTTTTTAGTGCTGTTCATGCCATAATTCCATGTAAGTGGAACACACTGAAAATCAGTATAGAGTTCTCTTATAAAAGTATTATCATTATATGATAATATCCAGTTTTTACGATGCTTTAGAATTTCAAAGAGTGCTTGATGGTCAAAATCCTTATGTGTATCTCCTCGTGTTCCATAAAGAGCTTGTTTATTTGCATATGGTGGGTCAAGATACAAAAAATCATTTTTGTGTAATGCAATGCTTTCTCTAAAATCTTTCATCTCAATATGTATGTTTGAAGCTTTGAAATTTTTTACTCTTTCGACTGATGCTGCGTTAAATCTTTTATGTCCCGGAGACATACCCCCTGACAAAGTTGTCCCTGAAAAAGAGCTTCTGTTTAGTACGTAGAAGATTACAGCGCGTTCTGTTTTGTTTTTAATGTTTGTATAAGATTTCTGTAAATCATAAAATGTGTTTTTTGACAATGGGAGATATTTTTCGACTTTCTGAGCAAGCTTTAATGGATTTTCTAGTATCTCATGCCAAAAATCAACAAGTGGCGGAAATATATCATAGCCGTAAACTTCTATGCCTAAGTATGCACAGGCTAATTCCAAAGAGGCTCCACCGACAAACGGAGAGCAAAGTCTATGAATGTTCTGAGGAATATATGGAATAATATTTTTTATAGCTCTGCTTTTTCCACCGGGATAACGCAAAGGGGAATGTGAATATTTTCTTGGAAGTTCTTGTGCGAGTTTATGGCGATGCATAACACATACATTTTCTGGTAGTTCGCTCATAAATTCGTCAGTAGGTTTTGTGCTATTTTCTAAAACTTCTATTTTTATCATTTGTGTTTTAATTGGATGTATTTATCAAAGTTACACAATTTTATTTAGATTATCTAAAGATTGTCAAAGTGTTTCTTTGTATAATATAAGACTTTATGAATACTTACTGTAAACTTTTATTCTTTATATCTTGATTATACAAGAAGAAAAAATATTTCTCTTTATTGTTTTTGTACACGATAGCTTCTTTTCATTCACAATTACGCTGCGGCGATATTTACTTCAATTACGCTATACTTGATGTAAGTTCATGTCATTTTATCGTATTTTTTCAATATTCATATGCACTTTCTCGCTACTTGTATATGGGCTGCGATTTTTCTTGGTACTTTATAATCGCTTTCGTATTTCGTTTTTAGAAGATGATATGGCACTCTCTTGTGATAGTAAAGAACAACATGAGGAAGTGCCTAAAGAGAAACTCATTTCTATTTTGGTGAACTTATCACATGCTGATTTTATACTGCCCTTGCTTCAGAATATTCGTAAGCAAAATTACAAAAATATTGAATTGATTGTGGCAGTATCTTATACCAATGAAGAATCTTCACGCAGCTTAAAGGAGGCCGTAATTACCTCACATCGTGAATATATTTCGCATGTTCCACTTTTTGTGTTTTTAGGAAGAAATGGTTTAGAAGAGAATATGCATATGCTTGCGAGTGCATCAAGAGGAGAATATCTTTGCCTTTTAGATCAGCGTACAAGGCTTTCGCAAAAAAGCATAGCATCAGCGATGACAATGCTTCTTTCTCGTGGTGTGAATGTGCTTTCTGTTATTCCAAATTTACTCGGTTCATCTAAACTTTTGCAAAGCTATGCATCAATGACCTATGTTGCTTTTAGTATGCGAAGACGTCTTTTTTATGTTCCGCATGCTACGAGCGATGTATTTTCGCTTCTGTGTGCAGGCGATTATTATAAATATTTTCTTTACACGAAAGGATATAAAAAATATATGCATGATAAAGGTGGACAAAAGCTTTCTGATATCAAGCATGGAGAATTTCGTCATTTACAAAATGTATTTTCCTCTGCAGTTACATATCACACATTTGCTCCGCGTGAATATCTTTCTTGGTTTACCGATGCTTTTCGATGTATATTTCGTAATGGGAAGAAGTCTACACTTAAAAATAATCACGATCGCAAAAGGAAGAATGAAAGTGAAATTGGTGTTGTAACACGCTGTGAAAATTACACTGAATTGATGGCTTTATGTTATACGATGTTATTTATTATCGTATATGTAATAATTTTACTCGGTGTTTTTATAGAAATACATAGCTATGTAATAAGCTATGTTGGTATATGCATTATAAGTTTTGCGACACATTATGCTTGTGTTCAAGCATATGGTGTACGACTTTATGAAGCAGTGCTTCAATGGTTACTAAGCCCTATACCGTATCTTCACGCATTAGGTACATTGTCTTTACGCGTTATTGGCAAAGCCATGCATAGACACACCAATACTTCTGATACTGCAAGCACATCGCTTAAAATAAAGGGCTAGGATATACGCCACTTGTCGCAAGTTCTGCAAGTCGTGTTTTTACCAATGGGGCATCTTCTTTATACGTAATACCAAACCACTGCGCTGAGCTAGGTAGTACTTCTACTGATGCGTTATTTTTAGATATGAGCTCGCCTAAATATGCAGGAATAAAAAATTCAGCGTTAAGTTCATCAGCATGTTCGCGTAAAAATGTATCAAAGCCTGTCTGTAGTTGCGCTAAAAATGCAGGCGTGAAGGCAAACAAATTCATAGATACAGGCTCATTCCCCGTCAATGAAACAGTCTTACCATCATCGTATATGCTTATTATTCCTTCAGTAGCTTTTATTACTTTTTTGTGTTCCTCTAAATGAGTGAGACTTCCGTTTTCATCAGCTTTGCATATTCCACGAGAGACAGATCCAAAATCGGAAAGTGTTTCTTTTAATTTGTATCCCACAATTGCATAATGCGGCTTCTGTAGATCTGCGGATATAAGGAAATCGTGTGCTATTTTTAACGACTCATACGCATAATAGTCGTCACCATTTATCATTACAAAAGGGTCATTGCCTAATATTTCTTTGCATACTAAAACAGCCTGTCCTGTTCCCCATGGTTTTACGCGCCCTTGAGGTACTGTAAGTCCATTAGGAATGTTTTCTAGTTCTTGATGCACGAAATGCATTTCTATCTCAGAAGAAGTTTTACCTGAAAAAAAAGAACGCACCTGTGTTTCTATATCTTTTCGTATTACGAAAACTATTTTTTGAAAACCTGCTTTTAGAGCATTGAACATTGAATAATCTATAAGAGATTCTCCTGAAGGACCTACTTTTTCCAGTTGTTTTATACCACCATAACGGCTTCCTATTCCCGCAGCGAGTATGACAAGTGTATTCATAGGCAATAGTATAGCATGGATGTTCTTCAAAAGAAGTGTAGATCTTAAGCCTTACCTAATAGTTTGTCTCTTTGTAAAAAAAAATGCAAAGACTATTTTGAAGCTATAGCTATGTCAGATTGTCGTTTTGTTATTCTTTCTTTTTTATTGAAAGAGTTGTAAAATTTTTATTTTCACTTGAAATAATAAATATAACTTTGCCCGTGCGAATAATTTTTCGTAATATCACAGAGCCGAGTATCATATCTCCATCTTTATTTGATATTATGATATCAGGATGTGTCTTGTTATTAAGAGCAATGGGAATAATAATAAGAGCGGATGTGATAAACGACATGTCTTTTGTATTTTCTTCGTATATGTATTGAAATGGCAGCGCTTTGGAACTTGTATTGGGATTATCGGTATTTGCATTTTGTAGTATGTTTTCAAAATACTCAGGTGTATAGACAATGCGTCCATCTTCTGCAACTACGCGAGGTATAAGGTTTGCATGTAGTAATTTTTTTTTTGATTCTCTTTCTTGTACAAGCAGTGGTTTTTCTACGCTAAAAACAAGATGTGTGTACATGGTATCTATGTCGCGTAGTATGCCACGCAGCGATGCTTCTTGCGGTATGGATACCTTAGAAAATTGCGAGAATAGTAAATTTACAATAAATGGACTGAGCTTTGAAGCATAGAGTATGGTGATGCCAAAAAAATTTTTATCAAGCCTATGATGAATAAGCGAAGTGTTTATGTAGATATTGTTCAATCCCGTGGTGTAAATATTGTATTGTTTCATAAACTGCGAGAGAGAATTTTGTGATGAGAAGGGGAGGGTATCAATAATAGCAGAGAGTATGGAAGGGAGCGTTTCTTCTATAGTATTGTAGGCAGTATTTTGTCGAAAATAAAGAGATTCGTTTACGCTCAAATCGTCAGGTATCAGGGTATGTATTTTTGATGTAAGCGTGAGAGTTTGCCAATCTATAGAATACGCTATGTTATAGGAAGCTGACACAATATCGGATGTATTTTGTGTACTATCATTATCCGTTGCATTTTGAGCGTTCAGAAAATATATGACTGAGAAAAACAGAACACAGAATAGTCTCTGCATTAAGTGCTTTTTATGGATGTTAGAGATTTTCAGAAGTTCTTGCATTCTTACTTCCTAAATATATACCTGCCCATTCCCATGAACCATTTATTGATGGTATATCAGGCTGATATATTTTTTGAAATACGAAAAACCATTCTGAAACGCGATCCCATCCTGTGATGCGCCAGAATTTTTTTGTATATGTTGAATGAGGATTGAAAACAGGTTCCATATAAATATTAGAGCGTTTAAATACTGCCTGTACTCCAAATTTTGGTACGTAGATATTGTTTCTTAGAATATCGTCGTCCCATTGAGCTATAAAAAATGCGGGGGTACGCATACGCATAAGCTGCGAAGCAGATCCACGAAGCATAATGTGAGATATGGTATTCCGTGCCTTTTGAGGATTATTCCATATACGACCCTTCATGCTTTCTTTACGCCGTGCCAAGCGGAAATATATTTCTTGTATTTTTTCATTGTCTTGTTTTTCTCGTATGTTTTTTTTCTTTTGATATTGTAAAAATGTATTGTACGATTTGTATGATAAATCCCATAGTCCAAGTTCTTCGTAATTTTTCCCAATTTTGTAGTATAGTGCTGTCTCTGTTTGCGCTTCTTGATTGTGTTGTAACAACAGCGAAATGTAGTAAAGGCTTCGTCGAGGTTCTAATTCTAATCGAACTATATTATTGAGACTTTCTTTTATGCTGTTCCTTTTTGCAAGATATAAGTATGCAGGTGAAGGCGGATGTTGGGATGCTTTTATATACTGTATAAGTGCCTGTTCCTGTGCGTTTCTTTTTTCTGCTATGGTTCCAAGTAATAGAAAGTAATAGCCATTGTTAGGGTCGTGTTGGTATTTTTGTATGTGTTTCAATACACGTATTTCAAATTTTTCATATTCTTTTGTACTATTGTGTATAGTATATAGATGTTGAAGTGTTACATATGCTAATTCCGCAATTTGCGCATTTTTCTTATAAGCGGCGTTGTAAAATGCATGATTATAATCACTGTCTGTAGCAGTGCGTTTTATGCTTGTATAAAAAAGCAATGTAAGAAGTGCGAAAATTATAAGACATAACCCACCTAAGGTAAAAAACACAAAACCGAAGAGCAATTGCGGAGTAGAATGCTTTTTTTTATTGTGGAACATATTAGTTTAGTATACTATGTTAAGTATGCGTGAAAATAATACAGTATCTAAAAATTCACCTGCACAAGATACATTCCCACAAGATACACCTATACAAGATCCACCCGTACAAGATACAAAAGTAAATAAAAATATGCATAGTCAAGCGAAAAAAATGCGACCAATAATTACAGGAGTATTTTGGATAGCCGTTGGTACCATGATGTTGATAGTAAACTTTTTTCCTTATAGCACCTCAGTTTTATTTATACGCAATTGGGGAACGCCGATTGTAGGAATATATCTATTGTTATTTTCGATACTAGGATATATGAGAAAAATATACTTTATTTTCGCAATTTGTATTATTGCCTTGTGGATTGGACATATTATAGAAGCTTCTGAAAGTTTGGGTGTAAGATTTACATGGCCCATTACTATGATTGTTATAAGCTTGGCGATCATTTTTTATGGATTTATATTTAAGAAACACAAATTTAAAAGCTATCTTATCACCGGTTGTATATTCTTAGTTTTTTCACTCTTAGTTCTTACTTCAGTTTTGAATACTTTTAATTTTTCTCAGTTTTTGAAAAAAGGGTGGCCAGTGTTTTTAATTCTTCTTGGTATTTCTTATATTTACAATAGAAATTTTGGTCTTAAGACTGAAAAAAAACGAGAAGAAAAATTATCCGAAAATCACGAAGAGAAATAGTAACAACGCCAACTAGTTTATTTGCACACATATGATACCAGCATATAGAAGTACCGTTACTCGCCTTGACCTTTCTTCTGTGTTGAACTACATGGTAGAAGATTTCATTCACAGTGGTAGAGTTGGTGATATCCTTGCACAGGAATGTGCGCAGAGGACACGCTGCGATTATGCTCTTGCAACATGTTCACTTTCTGATGCGATGCGTGCGGCATGTTATTTAGCAGGTGCTACGGAAGATGATCGCTGTGCCGTATTTTTGCCTGTTCTTGCACCGCTTTCTTTGTATGAGGTAATTGCGCGTTACAAATATATGGAACCATTTCTCTACGACGTACATTCTGATCTGTGTACAGAACCCTCTCATGAAGATATAAAAACTATTGCTGAAATTAAACCATCTTATGCGACGTCATTATTTGTACGATATGCTCACTTTGGCATGCACAGCGAAGCTATGTTTTCAGATCAACATGCACATGGAAGTGTGACCGTAGATATACAAACGACACCGTATATTGAAGATGAAGTAAGTTCAAATATAAAAACAGTATGTTCGCATGCCGATGTTATTATTATTGATTGTGGATTTAACACGATATTTACAAGTGGTGGCGGTGCTGTTATATGCGTGCGAGGTAAAAAATTATCTCGTGCTTTACGGAATTACAAAAAAATTCACACACCGCTTCAAGATATGAATGCATCGCTTGCGCTTGCACAACTAAAGCAAATAGACACATTTTCTCAGAGAACTAAAACGCTTACAAAAACCATGCTTGGTGCTATTGCACATAGTCGGCATACGATACCCGATGCATGTTTTGATGAAAAATCTCTCTTGCAGAATTTTCCACTTTTTTTAGAATCTCGCAAAAAAGAAATTCTTACCTTTGCGCATAAAAATAGAATAGAATGCACAAATGCTTTTTCAAACTCTATACTTGCGTATTTGTGCGAAAGTGAACATTCACAATCACAACGTCTTTTTTTGCATGGCATCTCGCATAAAAAGTATCCTCACGCACTCTCATTTTTTTCACATTTTCTCTGTTTTCCGTTATATCCTTCGCTTGATAATGAAGAAGTTATTCATCTTGCGAAGGTGCTTTCTTCACTTCCTTAAAATTTGGAGGAATTATCATGCATGTTCACACTGTGGTATTATTATGCGCGAGCACGCACCCTAAAGTTATGCAAGTTGCCTCTGATATTGATACTATACTTCGAAAGCAAGGAATTAAAGTGTTGCACTTGTATGGAGAGTATACGATGATACATGATCCACATCTGCCAGAAGACAACATAGATCTTGCGTTTGCAATAGGAGGCGATGGCACCGTGCTAAAAGCAGCGCGTATTTGTGCACAGAGAAAAATTCCCATATTGCCTATCAAAGTTGGGCATTTTGGTTTCATTAGTGATATACAATATGATGAATGGCTTGAAGCACTTGAACTATGTAAAAAAGATATTCTTCCATATCGAGATCATGCGCTTTTATGTGTGTGCGTTGACAATCAGTGCTGGTATGCTTTAAATGATGTTACGCTTCAATCTGTGGTGTATGGCACCATACAAGTTCAAGTGCATTGTAATAATGAATTTCTTACGCGATATCGTTCGGATGGAATTATTATTTCGACCGCTATAGGTTCTACGGCGCATTCACTCTCGGTAGGTGGACCTATCATAGTACCTGATATGAATGTGTTTATGATAAATCCTATAGCGCCTTTTACGCTTTCTCATAGGCCATTGATTATGCCCATAGAGTACTCTATATCAATTACATTAGAAAACCAGCAGCGTGCAGAAGCATGTTTGCTTGCAGATGGACGAATTGTTATGGGAATGCTCGCAGAATCTTCGTGTACCATACAATATGCAGGCATGTCTGCGCGTATTTTCCGTTCTCCAAAACGTTCTTATTTTGAAGTTTTGCGAAACAAGCTTAAATGGGCAGGAACATTGTAGGATATTTGCATGTTAGAAAAGCTTTCTATACGAAATATAGGACTCGTTGCAAAGGTTGATATTGATTTTGGTAGTGGATTTACCGCTTTTTCTGGAGAAACAGGGGCGGGAAAATCGATGATACTTTCATCACTTCTCATACTTTTAGGATCAAAAATACATGCACAGACAATACGTCATGGTGAAGAACGCGGTGAAATTTGCACACAGTGGAACATAGAGGAAATGTCTCATGTTCGACAATGGCTTAGTGAAAAGGATATTGAATATGAAGATGTGTTAGTGCTTCGTTGTGTTTTATCAATTAAAAAAAAGAAGCAGTGTTTTATACAAGGCGCTTTGGTTACAGGAGTGCAACTTGCGCAGTGCATGAATCTACTATGTGAGGTGCACACACAGCATGAGCATCAGCGTTTATTCAAGTCGCGGGAGCAATGTAAAATACTTGACTCCTATGCAGGTTTAACGACGAGGCAAGAACAGTTTTCAAAAGACTTATTTCGTTATAGAAAGAAAAAAGAACAATGGCAAAAGTTATGTGAGAGTGAAGAAACATACAAAAAAGAAATTCAATATTTACGTTTTGTAGTTAATGAAATTGAGCAGGCGAATATAAGTCTTGGTGAGTATGAACGGGTTAATGAAGAACTTCTTCGGCAATCCCATGCACAGACCATTGCGCGTCTTGTATCAGAAGTAAAACAGTACGTTCATGGAGATTTAAGCATGCATTCGCTTTATGGCAAGGTAACTCAAGCGCTGATTCAATTGCAAAAGTACAATGCGTATGTTGCAGATATTACCAAGCGTATAGACTCTGCGATGATGGAGATATCAGATGGAGTTCAGGAACTTACCGCACTTTACAATCAGAATACGCAAGAATCACATGCTGATATTTCCATATTAGAAGATAGATTAGCGACTTTAGAATTATTGAAGAAAAAATATGGTGGGTCGATTGAGCATGTCATAACATTTTTAAATGAAGCACGCGAGAAGCTTCATGCCGATGATAAATTTCACGAAGATAAGGATATCATGTTTCGTGAACTGAAAGAGGATAGCATCTACCTCATGCAAGAAGCTGATGCATTACATGAGGTGCGTGTTGAAGCATCAGATGCATTTTCTAATGAAGTGAATGAGATTTTACATACGCTTGCGATGGATACTGCTGACTTTTCTGTTCGTGTTCCGAATATTGCTTCACAAGGACGTACGCTTTCTGCATGGGGCTATGATGATATCTCTTTTGTCATACGCAACAATACCGGTGAACCTTATATGCGTATTTCCGAGAGTGCTTCTGGGGGAGAACTTTCGCGTATTATGCTTGCCATTCGCATTGTAAGCAAGGTAGAAGGACGTACTGAGACACTTATACTCGATGAAGTTGATGCGGGTATAGGTGGCAAAACTGCGGTGCAGGTTGCACATTATCTAGCAAAGCTTGTACATGATACGCAGATTATTTGTATTACACATCTTCCTGTTATTGCCGCTGCTGCACAATTTCATTATTATGTCAATAAGAAACAAAAAGAAAATAGAACTTTTGTTTCTGTACAATCTGTAAGTTCTGATACGCGATTGCAAGAAATTGCGCGTATGTTGGTAGGTGATAAGCATGATACTCTTGCACATAATCAGGCACGAAGCCTTTTACAATCTTTTCACAATAATAGCAGCACTTCTACTACTATTGAACAAGCAGAAGTTCGGAATAATTTATAAAAATGCATCATGAGTACTATTGACACTTCTATTCAAGAATACAAAAGACAAAATACAAAGCTTATTCAAGATATTGAAAAAAAGATAGCCAGTATTGATTTTCATGATAATGCTATTAATGCTGCAAAATATATACAGCTGACTTTGTATAAGCTTTCTGCTCAAGTTGGATTGTTTATTTTTTTGAAACAAAATGAAATTACAATACTTTCTCGTGATTTTGATGAAACGGTAAAAGAGTTTGAAAAACTTGTGACATTTCAAATGAAGTTTGTAAAGCATAATGATATTCATATATTACATACAGAGTGGAAAGATAATTTTTCATTTTGGCAAGAGGTTGATAGAAAATTATTGTACACTTTTGTAATAAAGGAGCACTATCTTATTACCATGCTTCATAAATTTTTGTTTGTAAATGATATTCGTTGGAGAATTCCAATTACAAATTTATACGGTAATATTACAATATCTGCGAGAAATTTTAATGATATAGAAATATTTCTACATAATGATCCAAGTCATTATGTAGATTTTGATGTCGTGAAGAAAACTACAGAACTTACCTATCAGTTATACAACAACACTGCGCAAGTATGCATTGAAATGCAAGGTTATGATAAAAATAATCTTCAATGGTATAATAAAGCATTGCAATTTCTTTACGGATCTCGTTTTATTCTTAAGATATTAAAAAATGAAAATGAAATTCTCGCTATCAATTCGCGTATAGAAACATTGCAGAAACGTATGAAATCTGAAAACAAGCATACAAAGTGAATTGACTTTTTCTGCAGTGCATACATATACAGAATATTTATTGTGTGCATGTAAGAATATATATAATTTGTTATGGTCTATGGTGATGTAAAAATAAAGGAGCGAACTTCAAAAATTTTAGGATATGCAATTATTATTATTGGCATTGTAGTGTTGTTGCATATTTTAAATCCTTCCATTGTTTCCCCTGTCCCGCGTTTTGTTATATCTAAGATGTCTTCTCATCCCAAACATTTTTCTGCTGATGAAAAACGCATGATAACTTTTGATGAAGGGATTGAAACCATACATGCGAAGTATGCAGTAAAAAAAACCATTGAAAAGATATTGGAAAACAATGAGAGTATTGTAACTGTTTTCATAAAACATGCAGATGAAGATACATACATCATTGCTTTTTCAAACGGTCTTTTATATAACCTACGAGTAGAAATTCAAGAAAAAGAAGGAAAAAAGCGTGAAGTAATTACAGATTCTCGCCTACAACTTTCGACTACTCCCATCAATAGTATATGGTATCGATCTTCAATAATAGTGTTAGCTACTGATGATAAAGGGAACACTTTTTTACATATATTGAAGAGAAGTAAGCGAAAGAATAGTTTGCACCTTACGAAAACAATACAGGTTCCTTTTGCGATGCAGAGTAAAGACTTATTGTATGCGAATGATTCTGCAGTGTTTCTATATGCCCATAATACCGTATATATTCTTGAAAAAAATACACTGCGAGTTTATGAAAAAAATGTCTGTTCGCTTTCTTCTGTCGTAGCAAATGAGTCTTTTGCCATGTTGAAAATCCTCTCTTCAACAGATGGTATTTCATGTACAAGTACTTCCGCATATTTAAATACTTCATATGCATACAAAGATTACGCGCTGCTTCATACTACCGAAAATAGAATTCGTATTTTTAGCGTGAACTCGGAATGGAATTTATTTCCACTACCGCAGGCTCTTGCCACACTTGGAACTGTAGATTTTCATAGTACAAAAAACGATTATCAAAGATATGAAAATCAAGAAAATCACTATAAATTTTTTTATGCGTATGGTGATAAAAATTATACAATAACATTACAATGAAGCCGCGTTGTTTTATAATATCTATCATTTTTTTTGTATATGTTCAAATTGTCGTATCTGCACAGATACACTTTCCTGTTTCGTCTCCAAATGCAGTAAAAGAAATTTTTCATCAATATAACCCGCCTTTATTGCAAATAGGTATACGTTCTTATGGAGATGTTGCTGCGATAATCAGCGGTACGGTCGTCTTTGTTTCAGATACCATAGTTGAAATTCGCAGCACAAAAGATATGCGAGTTATATATATTGGAATACGTCCTACTGTGTTTATCGGTGCACAAGTTTTTGCGGGCGATACCATTGCGAAGAGCAACGATAGAGACCCGTGGTATATGCGAATACGCGATACTGTACATAATATCTGGATAGATCCACTGCGTATTTTTCCACAAATACTTGAAGAAAAAAGAATTCTCATGCGTCTTATAGATTTTGAATTTGCATATGAAAGTCAGGAACGAACTAAACAGCAAGATGTGCGCGTGATACAGCGGATAATGCCTTCGGGGAGATTTCGAGCAATTGTCATGGCAACGTTACGCGATATACATTCTGAAAAATTTCTTTTACCAGTGCATATTGTCGTGCGTATAGGTTCACATCACTTTACATTTACGCAGGAAGAGTTATTTGCATATGCGCAGCAAGATGACGATGTAGTTACGATTGAAGATAATCAAGTTCGTTTGTTTTTACCTGAGCTTACGCTTTCTCGTGGATATTATACTGCCTCAATATCAGTACATGGTCCGCTTGGCACACATAAGGCTTTTTCATTTAGTTTTTTTGCGCGCTAAAGGAGGCTGCAATGCAGCCTCTCTAAATACTATAAATATTTTGTCTATGGAATTGTAACTTCTACTGGTGAGTTTTGATTTGTCCTATTTCCTAAGCCAAGCTCTCCATATTTATTGCGTCCCCAAGCCCAAAGCGTGCCGTCTTTTTTTATACCAAATGATTGGTCTTCTGCCCCTGCAATAGCCATATGCCATGTGCTAGAACCAACCTTCGTGAAGGAGGTTTGTTTTGTAGTATTTCCTATACCAAGTTCCCCTTCGTTATTATTACCAAGTGTCCAAAGTGTGCCATCTTCTTTTATGCCGATTATGTTTGATCTACCTAAATCAATCATATGCCATTTGCCTGTTACATTTTCGGGAATGTCTTCTTTTTTTAGTGAACTACCTCTTGTTCCTCCAAATATCTGCACAGTGCCGTCTGTTTTTATGCCCGCTGAGTGGTGAAAACCTGCAACAACCATACGCCATGTATCAGAACCAACTTGTGTAGGCTCTTTTCGAGTTATCTTATCTCCAAAGCCAAGTTGTTTATCGTTATTCCATCCCCAAGTCCAGAGTGTGCCGTCAGCTTTTATACCAGCTGTGTGAAAATGCATTATATCAATCCAACGCCATGTATCAGAACCAACTTGTGTAGGAGTGTTTCTATCTGTAGTATCTCCTAAGCCAAGCTGTCCATATTTGTTATGTCCCCAAGTCCAAAGCGTGCCGTCTTTTTTTATACCGATTGTGTAGTGTATTCCAGCACTAACCATACGCCATGTATCAGAGCCAACCTGCAAGGGAGATGGTGACCCGTATCTTTTTCCAGCTTTTATACCTTTTATTCCAAGCTGTCCATAATTATTCCATCCCCAAGTCCAGAGCGTTCCATCTGTTTTTATGCCAACCGAGTGTCCTCTTCCAGCACTAACCATACGCCATGTATCAGAGCTAACCTTAACGGGGCTAGTGTTTATCGATCCTTTTGTTGGTATACCAAATTGAGATGTGCCATTGTGTCCCCAAGCCCAGAGCGTGCCATCGTCTTTTATGTAGAGTGTATGAACTGTTCCGGTAGCAATTGTGCGCATAGGAAGCCAATCTGCGTATAGAGTGATGTTTTTGGTAATTTTTTCAGTGTCAAACTTGAATGGTACGCTGCGTTTTTCGTCTTTATACCAACCAGCAAAGTGAAATCCTTTTCTTGTGGGATCATCGGGTTGTGCAATGATTTTTCCAGCGGATACTTTTTTAGCGGCTACATCAGAGCCACCGTTAATCTCAAATGTAATCTCAAATGTCGTGACAGTATTCTTTGTATCAGAACCCTTCTGAGTAGATTTAGTAACAGGCTTGTCAGGACATGCTACTATAGCCCCGATAAGCAATATATATATATATATATATAGTGTTGATTATTTTTCTTCATACATTACCTCTTTAAAATGTTTATAGTAAAAATGTAGTAATTATAATATTTATTTCAAGTGCTTTTCGTATATATTATTACTTATCATTGACATATGAAGCATCTTTTAGGAAAATAGACTTAAGTCATGCATATTCAATGCATAGTTTAATGACTTTCATAAGGAATAACATATGATTGCTATTGTAAAAATTGCAGAAAAACAATATAAAGTTTCGCCTGATGCGCTTGTACGAGTACCGCGATTACATGAAGATGTTGGTAAAACCTTGGAGTACGATACGGTACTTTTTGTTGAAAAAGATGGTGAGGTTTCTGTAGGTGCGCCGTATGTACCTTCAGCTCGCGTATCAGCGACGGTTTTTGCGCATGATAAAACGAAGAAACGCCGTGCAAGCGTGTATAAGCGTCGCAAACAATATAAACGAACTTGGGGTTTTAGAGAGCATTTTACCATACTTAAGATTCAGAAAGTGCATGGTGTATAAACGCCGTTATAGCGTCGAGATAACATTGGAGGAGATATGGCACATAAAAAAGGTGGCGGTAGTACAAGAAACGGTCGCGACTCGCGTTCTAAGCGACTTGGCATAAAGCGCTTTGGTGGACAACAGGTAGGTGGCGGTGAAATACTAGTAAGACAGCGTGGTACGCGTATACATCCTGGCACAAATGTAGGAAGAGGGAAAGATGACACGCTATTTGCTACATGCAAAGGTGTAGTGCAGTTTGGACATAAGTGCAATAAAAAAATAGTATCGGTTATTGATCCTAGCACTTCTGTATAATGTACCTGTGCATGTTTTAGAGAAGCATTGATGTCACATGATTCTCAGGCACACAACTTTGTAGATTCTGTACGTATTAGAGCTCAGTCAGGGAATGGCGGTGCGGGACTTGTAAGTTTTCGTAGAGAAAAGTACATTCCCAAAGGTGGACCTGATGGTGGAGATGGTGGAGATGGCGGTAACGTTATAGTTACTACTTCAGCTCATGAAAGAACTTTGAGGAAGTTACGCTATCAATCTTTGTATCGTGCTCGCAACGGACAGACCGGCTTATCTCGAAAAAAACACGGTAAAAATGGCGATGATGTAGTAATTTCTGTACCAATGAGCACTGTTATAAGAAATGCTCACGATAATAGTATCGTATCTCAACTTCTTTCAGATGGTGATTCTGTTGTTTTGTTGCATGGCGGTATGGGCGGACGCGGCAATGTTCACTTTAAAAGCGCGGTTCGTCAAGTGCCGAGCTACGCTCAAAAAGGAAAAGCAGGACTTATAAGAGACTATATATTTGAATTAGAGTTATCTTCCGATGCAAGTTTTATTGGAATGCCAAATGTCGGCAAATCGACACTGCTGAAAGTACTTACAAACGCAAACCCGAGAATAGGCAATTATCCCTTTACAACACTTATTCCAAACATGGGATCGCTTATTGTCCGCCATAATGAATTTGTACTGTCAGACATACCAGGAATTGTCAAAGGTGCTGCTGATGGACGAGGTCTCGGTTTGCATTTTCTTAGGCATATAAAGCGTAGTAAGGTTCTTTTTTATGTACTTGATGCTTCAGTTTCTTCTGAAGTAGAAATGGTACAACAATACGCTACGGTACAATCAGAGCTTGCAAAATATCGTAGTAGTGAAGGGCTTGTGGAAAAACCATCGTATATTGTGATAAGTAAAATAGATGATTCTCCATACCTGCATAATACTGAAAAATACCTTGATATATTTAGAAGAGAACTTTCCAAGTTTTCCCAGCACAGCACTAACTATGTTCAGCAATGCATGGTAAGCATAGACACTACGCGTGTTGTATGTGTCAGTGCACACATGATGCGTGGAATAGACTCTTTAAAAGAGTTGTTATATACGGCAGTTGAACAAACACGCGTATGAATCAGTATGCTATTTTCGGAGGAACTTTTGATCCCGTGCATTGCGGACATGTTGCGCTGGTACGATATGTGCTTTCACATGTACATGATACGATAGTCATCGTTTCCTGTGCATATCAAAATCCACACAAAGCGCACAATGCCGATGGTGCAAGTGCACAGCATAGACTTGCAATGATACGATGCGCCTTTGCAAATATAGACCGCGTTATTGTTGATGAGAGTGAGATACAAGCACGCGGCATCTCGTATACCGTAGATACAATTATGCGATTTCATAAAATCTATAACCCTATTGAGAAACTGTACTTTATTATTGGAAGTGATATCGTTCAGAACATACATCAATGGAAAAATATAGAAAAACTTTCTGATATTGTAACGCTTCTTATTTATCCTCGTTTAAGTACAAAGTTATCAGACGATAATTATGCCTTATTACATCATTCGTTGCATTCGTATTCCTTTGACTACGTACTGATGAATGATGCGCCGTGTATTGACATATCATCAACTGATATACGCGCACAATACAAAAAAAATTGCATCGAAAAAAACACGCTTCCTCCATCGGTTCACGAATACATATGTCAACATTCACTATACCGATAAGATATTTCTAGTTTTGTATTGGTATGAAATCCGAAAAATTCCCTGAAATATTTCAATCTCTTATGCAAAAACACAGCGTTCTTGTACAGCTTATGCATGTCTTTGTCTCGTATCAGCGGGCAAGTCATTGTAGGCGTGTTGCATCACTTTCGCTTGAATATGCGTTGCAGTATTGCATAGATCCCGAAGCTGCATTTTTAGCAGCTTTATCACATGACATTTGTAGAGAATATTCAAACGCGAAGCTCTTACATTGTGCACGGCATGCTCATGTGCATGTAGCACCGTATGAATTAGAAAATCCGCTGTTGCTTCATGGTAAAGTAGCGCCTATAGTTCTTCGTTCGTACTACCCCATGTCCGAAAAAATCTATGCTGCGATAGAAACGCATACCCTAGGGTGTGAATTTCCAAGTGCATTGCAAATATTGGTGTATGTATGCGATGCACTTGATGGTGAGCGTGCGTTATGGAAAAGTTGCGAAGGACGCATCGCAAGAAAGCGCATACTGGCACAGCGTGGTATACATAAAATTCTCTGTGCGCTTATTTCGTATATGGAATCTGTATTTTGTACCGTGCATCCGATAACAGCTGCTATGAAACATACGTGCTCGTTGATACCGTAATACTAGTGCATGTATATAAGAAAGTCGTGGAAAGGTATTTTTCATACAAATTTATTACAATAAAGATAATACGGTAAAATGTTTGTATCATTATGAAAAAAAATAAAATACTTGGATGGTCTTTACTTTTTTTAATTATTACAATAATTAGCACTGCAGTGGTGTTTTTTGCAACGACGACACAAGTTGATCCTTTTAATGCGAGTCTTGCAAAAAAAGAAAGTACTATGTTGCTATGGTCATTTGAGTATCGTAATGCCGATGGTCCGCATATTCTGAGTTTTTTTCTTATTATAGACCCAAGCAAAAATAGCATAGGTCTTCTTGAGATTCCCTCACAACTTGGAATATATGATACTGAAAAATCTTTATACATACCGATAGAAGATTATTATCGGGATTACGGGTATAAAAAATATCATGAGGCCTTAAAAGATGCTATTAAGCTTCAAACGCTTGAATATGTATTTATGAGTAGTACTATGCTTTCAGATTTTGTCGATATTATTGGAGGCATACAGCTGTTTATCATAGAGGAAACAAGCGATGTTCAAAACTTTGCACAAATAGGCAATGTGCGTTTCGATGGTCCTGATGTATCACAGTATTTACAAAGTATAGAGCAGAAAAATGACAAGCTTCTTTTGACATCGTCAAAACGCAAGGCTTTTATGATTGCATTATTACGTGGATTACAGGCAAATTCTGTGCTTTTTTCTCATAAGAAAATTATAAAGCGGTTTTTGTCGTTTGTACATACGTCACTTTCACATGATAACGTAGTGTCTTTTACTCAAGCACTCACGGATTCTTCGGTAGATAAACTATTTTATCAGCGCATTAATGGTACTTTGCGTTCTGTTATTTTAAATGATGTAAAACGATCAATTTTATTTGTTAATTCTGAAGTTGGAAGCATCGCTCGAATTGTCAGTTTTTTTCAAAAACAAATTCAATCAAGCGATATTGCCACACCTTCCGCAAAGGCGACTATTACCATACTCAATGGTACTGTCATAAATGGACTTGCCCGTAAAGTAAAAGAGATATATCAAGCTGCGGGGGTTCAAGTGCTTTCTATCGGTAATGCTGCACGTAATGATATAAAACAAACATCTATTATAGATAGAGTGGGGAATAAAGCTGCGGTGGATTTAGTAGCGAATATCATAGATGTGCGCAATATTATTACAGACATTAGTACTGTAGATTCTGCAGGTTCTAGCATTACCCTAATATTAGGGGAGGACTTTGATGGCGAACGAGTTAGACAGTTTAGACAATGACAAAATAAATGATTTCAGCCTTGTACAAAGTATTGGCGAATTCTTATGTGATGCATCATGTGAAAATGTAAACGGATATTGTGTTAAAGATATATACGATTATGTTGACTTTTGCATCATCGCAACAGTGCGTTCTGAGGTGCATAAGCGAGGTGTTGTAGATAGGCTTGCACGCTTTTGTGTAGAGCGGAAACTAGATTTTTATTCACGGCAGTGTCGCATAAAAACCAAAACTCAAAGCGGCGATGAGCAAGGATGGTTGCTTATAGATTTTTATGACATTGTCATACATCTTATGCACGAAGATACACGTGACTTTTATCAACTAGAAAAACTCTGGTTTAATGCACAACATATTTTTTCTTTTGAAAACGAGCATGCTTTTTAGCTTGCATTGAGATTTATAAAAACGCTTTAGGAATACCTGAAATATACCGAAACCTGTACTGATGGTTTTTTTTCATATATCTCATCTTAGATGTGTTATTTTGTATAATGTCATATTCGCAAAACATTGGATTGCATTTCTTTTTATCATGAGCGTGTTTATTCCAATTGTGTATGCAGATGAAATACATACTTTAGAAAGTAATGAAACAATTTATCAAATATCTCAAAAATATAATATACCGCTTGAAATATTACTCAATTCTAACAACATTCACGACCCTAACCATTTGCCTATTGGAAGGAAAATACATATACCTGAAGCTGACAAACCTTTTACAAAAACATCTAAATCATCATCGCTAAATCATACCGTAATGGACGGCGATACTTTGTATTCCATTGCACAGCAATACAATATTGATATTCAGACTCTTCAAAATTTTAATGAACTTTCTACGAGTGATATTATCAAGCCCGGAATGATATTGACTATAGGTTACGATAGTACGACAGCTCCTGAAGTTGCAGCTAAAACTTATGTCGTAGCTCAAGGAGATACCCTGTATTCAATTGCAGAAGAATATGGCACCAGTATTGAATACCTTCAAAGTTTAAATGATATTTCTGATGTAGATACTATCAAGCCGGGGCATACACTGAAAATTGCTCAAAGAGATAAAGATGAAGCATCTACTTCTATGGACAATGTAACGCAAGATCATAAGAAAAACACTTCGTATTCTTCTTATGATAAGATTGTTATTTCTTCTTCTGAGCCAACGCGATCTGAAAATATTGCATTGAATTCTTCCAAAAAAAATCTTACACGTAAAACACAAGAGAAGTATCAAATATCCCGCACGGTAAAAAGTAGCGCGAAACCTTCGTTTATTTCTCAATCTTCTGCGCTTTTACTTGATAGAGCTACTCCATTTGGAGTTGTCTCAAAGCAATTTCCTGTAAAAGGAACATCATATGTATTGAAAACACATTCAGGTGTTTTTATAGAAAGTGACGAAAACAGCCGTGTTAAGGCTGTTGCAAGTGGCCGTGTATTATATATAGTATCTTCTCATGGTACATTTCGTAATATTTTAGTTATTCAATCAAAATCAGGTGAAATGTTTGTATATGGTTGCCAGCAGGCAATTACAGTAAAGCAAGGTGATTTTGTGAAAAAAGGACAAGTGTTAGGAAGGGTAGGTATTATGCCATTGGCACAAAAACCTGTTCTTTACTTTGCAGTGTTCAAAAAAGATAAATTTATAAATCCAAAAAAATTCCTCTTATAAAGTTCTAACGTTATATTTGATAAAATTCTAAGGTTATATTTAAAAAGTACTATGCAGTTTAGTTGTGATTATTGTAGTGCATCAATATCTTTAAAAGATAAAAGTTGTCCGCAGTGTGGATCTGTTTTTGCCTTTGTTCGTTGTTCTAACTGTCAGTATAACGGAGAAAGTAGCGAGTTTAAAAAAGGATGTCCAAAATGTGGCGCTAAAAAAAATATTATCGCAAAAAAAACAGGGGAACCGAATGTAAAATATAAGAAAATGCATACACGCAATAAAGGGCTATGGTTTTGGATTTTTGTTGCATTCATTGTAGTAATAGATGTTGTATTATTTTTATATGCAGCATATTATATTTAAAATACCTTTAAGCATGGCAAAAAATACTTTTGCTTATGCGCTGTTTCCATTACTGCTTTTATTGTCTCTTTCCTATGTCTATAGTCAGGTTATTGAAAAAGATAGCATGAAAAATCCACCACGGAATAATGAAGGTATAGAGCATTCGTCACTTCCACAAGGTTTTTCTGACATCGTGTTACAAGATACAAAAGAGAGTGTGCTGAAAAAACTCGACAATCATATGTTTTTTTATAAACCCGATGAAGCAGATGTTACATTATTACCGTCTACAAAAGATCAAATTATTGAAATTGTAGGCAAACGTTTTATAAAAAAAGCCTTACTGCAATTTGATTCGACACTAAAGCTTGTAGTTATTACCTTGTATCTTGATACAAATGTCGTAGATTATTTTAGTATTTACACCACGCATGAGAAAAAATACGGACGTGCAAAAGAAATATCGCCTGCATTTGCCACATGGGAAGGAAACAATGTGATACTTTTATTGGAGAAGCCCTTGCAGGTAAAATATATTTATGTTGAAAACATCGCCTCTTCAAGTGCTATTCCGACCGGGAAACAAAAATCTGAAACACGATCGCAAGAACGAGATGAATTTTTATCGTTTTTTTAACATGCTGCTCATAAAACGCGACATAAATTTTTTATTTTTGGTATTTTTTTTTATTATTGGCATTACTGGTTCTGTATTTACTCATTCGCAGGTGCGTGAAAAGAATAGCATTGTCATGCCCTCAGGAGCAGTGTTACACGTTGAGGTTGCAAAAGACGATACACATCGTGCCTTAGGTCTTATGCATAGAAAACATCTTCCAAAAGATACAGGTATGTTATTTGTATTTCGTGACGAAAAAATCCGCTCTTTTTGGATGAAAAATACGCATATTCCTTTATCAATTGCATTTTTGGATAAGCAGGGTATTGTGGTGAAAATTACCGATATGAAACCGCTGTCGCAAACAGTAGTTTCATCTGATGTTCCGAGTCAATATGCCATAGAAGTGAATAAAGGCGCGTTCTTAGACTACGCGGTTGTCGTAGGGACGAAGCTTAGCCTTCCAAATATTGTTGCGAAAGAGTAATTTTTTATATGTTTCGCTTTCAAGATTCATTGTACGATATTTTGTAACTGCTTACGGTTGTGTATCGCGAGATTTTTCAGCAGTCATAAGAGATAACAAATATTCGTATATATTGGTGTATGATTTTTTCAAAGCAATTGCCGATGCAGTAAATTCTTTTTCTGTTTTTGCATACACATCCGCACCGGCTGCTACTAATAATTTTACAATCGAAAGATATCCTTTTGAGGCAGCGGTCATAAGTGGTGTCCATCCGTATATATTTGCGTTGTTTACATCGACATCTGACTTTATGAGTAACTCCACCATATCTGTATCATTGTGAGCAATGGCAATTCGTAATGGGGTTTGCGAATTTTTTAGTTCGTAGTTCACATCTGCCCCGAGTTCAATGAGTGCTTTTGTCATTTCAATGTTTCGTTTATCTACAGATATTATGAGTGCCGTGTTTCCAAAGTGGTTTTGTTTGTTTATTAGATTAGGATCTTTCTCAAGAATAGATTGCACATTCTTTGTGTTTCCATTAGCCACATTGTGGTAATAAGAGAGCGTGGTGCAGGATGTGAGAAGCATCCCTATAAAAAATAGTATTGTGGTATATTTCATGATAATTCCCTTGATTTATTTTTTAATTTTCATGTGCCGTGAGATATCGTTCAGCATCCATTGCTGCCATACATCCACTACCTGCTGCAGTTATCGCTTGTCGATAATGTGCGTCTTGCACATCGCCGCAGGCAAAAACACCTTCTACTGAAGTCTCAGTAGTACCCTTACGGGTGTTAATGTATCCAATATCATTCATTACAATGCCGGTATTTTTCAAGAATGCGGTATTAGGAGTATGTCCTATGGCATAAAATAAGCCGCTTACTTCCAAAGTTCTTTTATGAGATGCATTATCGCTTTCAAAGAGCACTACTGATTGTAAGAGCGTATCGCCTTGTGCTTCTTCTACTTGAGTTTTCCACAGTATTTCTATTTTAGGGTGTTGTTGTACTTGTTTTTGCATGTGTTTTGATGCGCGCAAGACATCACGTCTTACTGCCATATACACCTTGCTTGCAAATTTTGTCAAAAAATGTGCTTCCTCACATGCCGTATCACCACCACCGACAACGAGCAATGGCTTGTCTCTAAAAAGTGGAAGTGCGCCATCGCATACCGCACATGCGGATATACCCTTGTCCCACAATAAGTCTTCACCTTTTACATAAAGCCGTTGTGCCGTTGCTCCTGTAGCGAGTATTATTGCATCAGCTTCATATTTTTTATCTGCTGTCGCTATGCTAAATGGTTTTCTTGTAAGATCTACCGATTCTACGGTTTCTGTGATTATATTTGTACCAAATCGCTGTGCTTGATTTCGCATGCGCAGCATCAGTTCTGGTCCTTCTATACCAGTATCAAAGCCGGGAAAGTTTTCTACTATTGATGTAGTAGTAAGTTGTCCTCCCGCTGCAACGCCACCTGCCATAAATCCTTCAAACAATAAAGGTGCAAGCTCTGCGCGCGCCGCATATACCGCAGCCGTGCATGCTGCAGGTCCGCCACCTATGATAATAAGTTTTTGAGTATTCATTATTTTTTTAGTATAGCTTATATTTGACTATGCTCAATAGTTTTCTTTTCCATGCTTTCTTTACGATGTGCTAGTTATTTGATACAGTAGATGTAAGCATTTAAGGAGAGGTGACCGAGTGGTTGAAGGTGCACGCCTGGAACGCGTGTGTACTTTAACGAGTACCGAGGGTTCGAATCCCTCTCTCTCCGTTTTTTATGAAACATCTTTGTAAAGTAAAGAATTACTTAAGGCTTGATGAACACTTTAATAACAAGAAAAGATACAATCCGAAAGAACATGCCAAGATAATGGCGCTCTTTGATAATACGTAAAAGCATATGTGATATTGCCTACTTTTTGTTTTTTGAAACTAAAATGGTATACTAAATATAATGACTGGTTTCAGTCATTGCCCCTTAACCTATTGTCAGTGCTGTGCAAATCATTACTACCGAATTCCGTCAGATCTGAGAAGAAGCAGCGGTACGTAGCGTTTGATTGTGCTGCAGATTACTGAAGGGTTACGGGGCTTTTTTTATGCATGGTTTTTGACTAGGATAGGGAATTTCTTCGTAACTTTTGTAATTAGTTATTAGGTATTATAATTAAGTTTAGGTGTATTATTATTTTTTTTCTATAATGCGATGTAAAAAGAAAATCGCGCGTATTTATTGTCCTGTTTTGTGCTTTGGGTTTGTCTTCATAGTAGTAGCTTTTGTCTTAGTAGGATGTAAAGGAAAGAAAAATTCTGAGGCGATGAGCGAGGATATTCTTCCACTCGTACATGGCTTACGTGTTGTAGTAGCACCTGTTATCCAAAGTATAGATGTTACTGGCACCGTTGAAGGCGATGAAGAAACCCTTGTTATTTCTAAGACCAATGGCACGATTACTAATGTAAGCTTTGAAGCGGGCGATAGAGTACGGGCAGGAGCAGTGCTTGTTTCAGTTGAGAACAATGCATTACACCGAGCGCTACAACAAGCTGAAATAGAGCTTGCAAATGCGAAAAAGGCATATCGCGTCAATAAATCGCTTGTATCTGAAGGTTTGGTCTCAGAAATAGACGTACAGTCATCTTTGGCACAGTACTACGGCGCACTTGCTAATCATAAAATGAAGCGGGAGCAGTATGAGGACTCTCGTATCAAGTCACCTATAGATGGGTATATTGTTTCTAAAAACAACGCAATAAGCAGCGGAAGTGTTATTAGTAGCGGAACTGTGGTGGGGAGAATATCAAAACGCGATTCGATAAAAATTCGCGTTTCCGTTGCCGATGTATATGTCCCGCTTCTTTCACCAGGTGATAAAGCATATGTGCGTATACCTGCAATAGGAGATGAAAATACACAATATCCCGCACGTATTAGTAGCATATCTTCCGCTGCCGATACGATGACAGGCACGGTATCTGTTACGGTCTTATTAGATGCTACGTTTCATTCTACAGAGGATGATGAACAATCACAATTTCGCACCGGACTTATCGCATCGGTAGAACTTCTTACCACACAGAGCGCTGTATATCCGATAATTCCACAGGCAGCTATACACGATGAAGTATTAGACGAAGATAACAAGCGATATGTATACATTGTGCAGGACCTTGTAGGAACAAAATCTCATAGCGAGTTTGATGAGATGACAGGCTTCAAAGTTTCAAAGCGATTTATACAAACTGGCAAAGCGTTTGTGGGAAATATTGAAGTACATGCTGGTATTTCTAAAGATGAAGCACCGAATACCATCGTGCTTATTTCTGGTACTGAACAATTATTTGATGAGAAGGAAGTTCTGGTGAAAATAATTGGAAAAACAAATACATTTTAATCCATGAGCATAGGTAATTTTGCGCTGCGAAATAGTGTTTCTATAAACACGCTAAGAGTTTCTCTTGCCTTACTTGGAATTTTCATGCTTTTTAGTTTACCGCGTGAGCAGTATCCTAATGTATCTTTGTATTATGTGCACGTCACGGTCGTCTATCCCGGAGCGACGGTATACGAAATTGAAAAGGATGTGACACAAAAAATAGAAGATGAATTGCAGGGAATAAGTGATGTAGAAAATATTATTTCGACTATTTCAAACGGACTTAATTTTACTCGTTTAGAGTTTTCGCAATCTCTTTCGGATGAAGAGTTTCAAAATCGCTATCAAGAGGTTCAATCGCTTGTCTCAAATATTACGGATTTTCCTGAGCAAGCACAAGATCCTGAAGTGGATAATTTTACGTATTTAGATTTCTTGCCTATTGTAAATGTCGTTGTCTCTGGCGATGTTTCGATAAATGAACTTATAAAGTATTCCGAGAGAGTTCAGGACACATTGAAAAAAACGCCGGGAATTTTGAAAATTGAAAACAAAGGACTGTTTGAAAAACATGTGCTTGTAGAACCAGACATTGTCACTATGAGAGCACGAGGTATTGCTGTTCAAGAAATAGAAGATGCGATACGCACATGGAATATTTCACTTCCGGGAGGAGTTTTACATTCTGAGAATCAATCGTATACCATACGTATGTCTTCTGATATTGCTAGTACCGAAGATGTTGGTAACATCGTGTTACGTAGTGGAGAGAATACCTTTACTACTATTTCGGATGTAGCGAAGGTTTTTGAAGATTATGATATGACAGAGCAACGTGTGCGTTTTAATGGGAATCCTGCAGTTGAATTTATGCTTTATAAAACGGGAACTGCAGACTCTATTACTATGGTTGAAAAATCAAAAAAGAGAGTTGCAGAAATATTGAAAAAATTTGAGAGGGAAAATGCAAATATTCATGTATCATTTTTTTCTGATACGACTGAAAATATAAGTAATACCATACGTATTTTAGTATCAAATGCAATATTAGGTTTTTTATTGCTTTTGATGTCGCTATTTATTTTTCTCGGGTGGCGTTCTGCTATTATTTCTGCACTGGAAATTCCGTTTACCTTTGCAACAAGTTTTTTTGTCTTAAAATTTCTTGGCATTACGCTCAATAGTTCTACGTTGTTTGCACTAGTCTTAGTTTTAGGCATGCTCGTTGATCATAGCATTGTTATTCTTGAAAATATAATACGATTGAGAAATTCTCCATACAATAAAGATAAAAAAACTGCAGTTATAGACGGGGTAAGTGATGTTGCATTTCCCGTAGTAACTTCGACACTCACTACTATAGGTACATTTCTTCCACTTGCATTTATGCCCGGATTTATAGGGAAATTTTTACTACCCGTACCTGTTACTATAACGATCACCTTAGTTATATCTACCATAAGTGCACTTGTCATTATCCCCATTCACTATTTAGAAATACCAGGTCGCGATAGGATAAAAAAATCTTTTGTACTTGAATATTGTCAAAACGTTTTGCAACACATGTTGGAGCGCATACTGCGTTTTAAGGTATTGGTTTCTTGTATCGTCTTAATTATTGTTTGTGGTGTCGTTACTATGCTGTTTTTTGTACCCGTGAGCTTGTACGATACAGAAGATCAGCCGTTTTTTTTTATTGATGTTACTATGCCTACGGGAGCGTCTGTAGAAAGATCGTATAACATCATGCATGAGATGGAGCAGCGTATATTATCTATAAACGAAGATTCCATTACTGGAGTACTCATGCTTATAGGAAATACAGACCCTGATATTGTCGATGGTGTGCAAGTTGATAAACCACATAATGCTCAGTTTCAGATAGAAGTAAAAAATCCTAATAGCAATAATGCTGTCCCTATAGATGTAATTATGGATATGGTTCGTAATGCTATATCGACCGTAGGAGGTGCGAATTCTGTACACTTTCGCAAGCAGCGTACTGGACCACCGGTTGATCCTGCGATTGGGTATCAGCTTATCAGCGATGACTTAGATGTGCTTGCAATGTTAGATGCATCCATACGTAAACGGCTTGCGACGTATGGTGAATTATACAATATAAAAAGCAGCTTCAAATCAAAAACTCCATCTTTCGTAATAAAAATAGATTCTCAAAAAGCATCACGTTATAATATTTCGTTTGATTATATTGGCAGCACTATACGAAGTTTGTTTTCAAATGACGAAGTGAGTTCAATATTTGTAGACAACAAGCACACGAACATTGTGGTATCGCGAGGTAATAATACTGCTGATGCGAAGAAATTTTTGGCATTTTTGACCTTTCCTATTGAGGATGGAAAAGTAGTTCCACTCGCTGCGTTTGCAACTATAGAAGAACAAAGAGATTTTTCTAGTGTTTATAGAAAAAACGGAAAGCGTCAGGTAAACATAAGCGCCGAGGCGCATAAACGTAATCGTGTCAGAGATATACACGATGATATCTCGAGTTTTGCGGAAAATCAAATTACCACATTGGATTTAGCGGTAGAATTTGAAATAGGTGGTGAGTTTAGCGAATTTTCTAATTTACTCAACGATATTATTCGCTTATTTCTTATTAGTATTATCTTGGTATATTTTCTACTTACGGTAGAGTTTAAGAGTTATTTCCAGCCTTTTTTAATAATGTGCACTGTTTTTTTTACGACAATAGGAGTAAGCACTTACTTATTTATAAGCAAAACTTCACTTTCTATTGCAATAATCTACTCCTTTGTAGCACTTGTTGGCGTTGTGGTAAACAATGCAATAGTGCTTATTAGTACGGCAAACGGTAATGTAAACACTCACCATATGACACATCACAATGCCATTATTTCTGCAACCAAGCAGCGATTTAGTCCTATTATCCTTACGAGCTTTACCACCATTGTAGGACTTTTACCAACAGCCTTAGGATTAAGTGGAAAATCTCCTATTTGGCAGCCTATGGCATCAACCATAGTAACAGGTTTGTGTTTTTCTACTATCACAACGCTTTTAATATTGCCCGGATTGTATGAAATATTTTCTTTTGACCATAAACGAAAAAATAAAAATCAAGAAACTCAGTTAAAGGATGGTAAAAAAAATGGAGGAGATCTTTCAACGTTTGCCTTAGAAACAGCGATAGAAAATTCTCCGACATATGATACAAGGTATGAACATAGTGTCTCGAAAAATAAGAAAAGACATGTAAAGAATTTTTTTCAGAAATTTTCAAGATCTAACGTGATAGCACAGAAAAAAAATGTAAAAGACGCTCAAAGTTATGCTGCGAAAAAACAGAGTATAGATGAGGTAGTATCAGCACTTATTAATGTTCCGATTGTGAAGCAGAACGCAAAATTTTTATTATTTGGTAATAAAAATGCAAACTACGATAATCTAGATAGTAAGGAGAATCTCTAAATGAAATATACCTTCTTACGTAGTAGTATGACATGGGTTTTTCTGCTGATTTTTTTTGTTATGGTATGTTTCCATACTCCTTTTTTGTCAGCCCAAAACCAAAAAATACAAAACAGCATCTCTGTCAGTGAGTTTGTCTCACGCGTAGTTTCACAAAGTAATGAAATGAAGCTTATAGAACTCGAATCTCACATTGCATACCAAACAAAAAAGCTTTCATGGGCAAAATTAGTATTTCCATCGCTAGATCTTAAGTTATACCCCTTTGGTTATGACAATACTAACTTTAATACTTTTATATCGCAATATGGACCTAACCCTGATCGTCTTGAAGGAAAAGCGAATCCTTTTGTACTTTCTGGATTTCAACCCTTTAGTGTAAATAGAGAATATTTTATCTTTGGAGAAGGATTAGAATTTAGAAGTCCAACACCACTCGGTGGTGCCTTAGGATTTAACGTGGATCACTTTTTTCTCATCAATTTTGATAAGAAAGATTATAGACAACGCATCAAATTTGATTTTACGATATCTCAGCCCTTATTAGTAAACAATATACTCTTTGATTTTCGCCCCTTGTATAATGAATCTACAATAATAAATTATAAATATGATATTTCGTCTGTTGAGAAAATTAATAAACGAAATCAAATTATCAAAGGTGCATATAAACAAGCGTATTCACTTATAACGCTTAAAAAGCAGAAAGATCTTTTAGAAAAAACGATTATTGTACTCAAGAAAGATTTAGAAGCAATGAATATTCGCTTTAAAAATAAGCTTGTTTCTAAAGCGATAGTTCAAAGTCTTGAAATTACGATATCAGAACAGAAGCAAAAACTGCGAGATCTTACAAGTGCTTATATTGATTTACAACAAAACGCGAAGCGCATGACTGCAAGCAATGACTTTGTCTTGTTTCTTGAAGAAAAAGAATTTTCTACGAAAGATGCATTGGTACAAAACAATTTTTCTGAAAACAGTATTGAAAAAAACCATAGAGTGAAAAAAAAATATTTAGAGTATCAGATAGCATCAAAGGGAATTTTTTCTAAAGAAATAGCAAGTAGACCAATGGTAAATTTCAAACTTTCTCTTGAACCACGGTACCGACAGCCGCGATTAGATTCAGATGATTTTTGGAAATCCTTTACTGATTTTTATGCTGATGGTTCAACCGTGGATATTAACTTCTCTATGGTTTTTAAAATTCCTCTTTTGACAGGCGCTGAGCGTAAATATAGACGCATGCTTGATATTTTATCAGTCGAAGTATATCGCCGAACTTATGAGCAAGAACTTGCTGAGGTACGCAGAGAAGTAGAACATAAGAAAAAACAATACGATGACATACGTAAAAAACGCAATGAGATAGAGAGGGAAGTATCATTGCAACGTGTTTTTCTGAATGAAAAAGATATACAACTGAAGCAAGGGACTACAAGCGAGCATGAGCGATTGCGTCAGGAATTACAATTGCTTAAGGTACTTCATAAAGAGTGGGAAGTACAGGAGAAAATGCTATTGTTAGCCATAGATATATTAGATACAAAAGGAGTAGATCTTGGTGTGCTTTTATAGGTTTTGTCGTTTTTGTATTTATGTGGAAATTGTACTTTTTACTTATTTTATCTTATTGAAGTTAAGATATTCGTGTAGTGCTATGACAATATGATACAAAGTGCTTGCAGGTGCATCTTTTGATATATTTACCCCTGATGCATTCAACTGGTCGTACCAAACACCGATGTCTTCTATAAAATAGTAATCAAATAAAGCATGTAGGACATTGTCCGCGTACATGAGATACCGTGCTTTTGTTTGTTTGTCAGATGTTTTTGCACTCATGGCAAGGTGTGCTTTCAATGCTTCGGTCTGAACCCAAAGTCTATGGGTATCTCGATAAATTCTTCCATCGCTGTAATTTTCGTCATATCCAAGCCCATGTGCATCGGTACCATATTTTGTAGCAAAGGTGTAGAGCATGGGAATCTGAGGTACAGTATTACCGCTTAACTTTTCGTATTTATAGAGAAGCCATGTCCATTCGTAATGATGTCCTGCATTTATGAAATTGCCTCTCTTGTTATCCGGTTTCCAATCGTCGGTGAAAAACTCTCTGAGTATCGCTTCTTCTTTTTTAAAAAAACGTGTGGCAAATAATTTATAAAGATTGTCAGCTTCGCTAAGCCATTTTTCTTCACCAAAGAGTTCATAAAGATTTAAGAATGTTTCAAACATATGCATGTGCGGATTTTGCTGACGTGGCATTCCATCTGAAGGTAGGCTTGTTATAAAACCCCCATCTTCATGGCGTAGATACTGATGTACAAAATTCCATACAGATTGAAGTAATTGCAGATGTTTTTTTTTCTTAGAAACATAGGCAAGCCAGCCCAAGCCTAACATGAGAAATGCGTGCTCATACGTGCGTATATGTGTGTCTTTGTGAACACCATCTGCAGTAGTAGTTGAAACAAAGCCTCTGTGAGTTTTTTGGCATTTATTTAATAAAAACGGAACTGTCTTTTCTGCCGTTTGTAACCCATCGTAGTAGCCCCAGAATGTCCCTGCAGCGTGAGAGAAAATATTTCTTCCATGTATGCGGAAGCGTTTATCTCGCTTGTACAAAGGATTACCATGGAACGTAAGTGCTTCAATATATCCCCCATGTTGGAAGTCGTAGCCTGAGTTTGCCCATCTTTGCAATGAAGTTTTCAAAAATAACAACACTCTTTTTTTTAATATATTTTTTTCGATTTTCATACGATAATTGAAATTATACTTTTTATCTATAAAGTTTTTTACATCACATTTTTAAATCAAAATGAAATTTTTGTGCTGTAGAACGCTTTTGTATTCGTTCTAAAGGCATAATGCAGAAGTAAAATAATGCCGACTATAATAGTAACGTCATGGTAAATGAAGCTCAACTTCGTAAGTTTGAACAAAAATTATTAGATCTCGGTGATGAACGTTCAATTTTAGAAAAGTCGGGAAATACTTTTTCTTCTGTTCTAGATGCAACAGAAAGTACGCCAGAAACGAAACAGAATATTCTCAAAAATTTAATTACTAAAGCGGTAATAAACGAACAAGAGGGTAGAAGTGACGATGAATCTGAAGAGCAGTTATTAACAGATTCTACCCTTGACGAATTTGAAACAGCGTTTCAGGAAACTGATGAAGATGTAGAAGAACCTACAGATGATATTGAAGAAGTAGAAGACAATATAGACCTTATTGAAGAAAGTGTAGGCGACGATGCTGCTGTTATTTCCATATCTGATGGCTTTGAGTTGCCACAGGCATATCAAACGCTCGGTGACGATGCCACTGTTTTGTCGTATGAGGAGGTGTTTTCTCATGACGCACAATTGAAGTCTAAGTCTCTTGACGATACGAGTAGTTCTCAAGTTACAGACTTACTGCACGATGATGCGATACTTGACTTAGATGATGAAACTTTTAAAGCTGGTAGTCAATATAAATCGCTGCGTAGTTTTTCTGAGGTTGATGAAAAACTTTTCTTTGAAAATTTAGATACGTATAACATCATAATAAAAAAAGCAGTTTTTACTGTTTTAACAGATGAGAAGATAAGTCATTTTGCTGAAAAACTTGTCGATCTCGTATGCGATAATGCATCATCGCATTTTGTACATCGTGAATGCGAAAAGCTTTTAAAGATTTTGATTTCAAGTCCTTTTGATACTACAATTTATACGCACGAGACCTTATTTCAAAAACTTTATACATCGTCTGACACGCTTATAAAATCTGCGAGCATTGTATTCCGACGTATTCTTCCTCTTGTTGTAGGTGTGTCTTTTGTAGCATTTTTAGGGTTTTTCTTTATTGCACAGCCTCTCTATGCTTTTGTGCATTATAAAGTGGGGTTTCATGCATTACAAAATCGTGAATATGAAACGAGTGAGAGACATTTTATAAAAGCTTCAGATACACGATCTATGGAGCGATTTTATTTTTCATATGCACGTGAATATGAGAGGCAAAGACGTTATAGCGATGCGAAGAAAAAGTATTTGCAGCTTGTCTTTGGTCTTAATGATAATCTTCGAATTTTCATGCAAAAGATGATTTTAGAACAAGGATTATTTACGAATATTTTTGTTAATGATACCTTTATGCCGATAGAAGATGTAATTCAGTACTCGCGCAATGGGTTTCTCAATCTCGCTGCGTTTACTCGTGATGTAGAAGGCAATTTTGAAGAGGCGCGTTCTTATTACAATATATGGATAACCAAAAATACCAATGATAGCGATTTTTATATAGAACTTGGCAACACCTATATAGAGTGGTATGACACGGTACAAGATGTATCTCTTCTTGAAAAATCTCAAGCGATGTATGATAAGGCTACAATTTTAAGAGATAATGATGATATTTCGCTTATCATGCGTATGCGCTATGCGGTACGTGCTAGTGACGATGTATATATTGATTCTCTTTATCAAAGTTTGTTATCGACTTCTATTTCTAGTAAGCGTAAATTTTTGTTTTTGCCGTATGTTGAGCTTGTAACATATAAACTTATGCAACAGAAACCTGCATATGTATCTGAAATACTTACTATATTGAAATCGCATGAACCTGAATATATCAATTTGAATTATTTATATGCACAATACTATGCTCATATTGGTTACGATGATTTTTATCAGCAATCACTTTTGCAAGCTCAAAGTAAATATGAAAATTATTCACTATTGCGTGGAAAGACATTACGTTATGCGATAGATACGCATATTTTACTTGCTCGCGAGCTTTTAACGAAATATGATAATGTTATTCTTGCGAAAGAAACGCTGCTACAGGCACAAAAACAGTATGAAGATATGCGTTCATTCTTAGGATCTGAAAATAATAACTTCCTTGCCCGTGTATATGAATTACAAGCGGAAATAGCAATACGAGAAAATAATATAGCGATGGCACAGGAATATATACGAAAAGCACAAGAAAACAATTACACTTCTTTAGTACTGTTGTATCAGCAGGGTGTTGTGGAATATCTCTCTCATAATTATTACAACGCTTCGCAATATTTTTTACGTGTTGTTGATGAACAGAAATCTTTTGAGGATGTGGTGGATATGGATATAGGTGCGCCGTCTTCTGTGAGTATGATGATTTCTCCGTTGTACTATATTGCAGATATTGATATGACTAAAAAAATATTTGCAAAAAATACGAGTAATATATTACTTTCTACTGCAAATGCATTGTATCTTTCGAAGAATTATGCAGCAGCTGCTTTGTATTTTGAAAAGGCACTTACAAATTCCGAAGAGTCTGCGATGCTAGTAGCTACTACAGCATCGTATTCTATTACAGATAATGATGAAGAAAAAATTTCAAATGCGCGTTATATTGCTTTTTTAAAGAATAACTTTGGAGTTTCGTTATATCAATTGTCCGAGCGACAGCACAGTAATTCAGAACTTTTATACACGCGTGCTATGAGTGAGTTGATGAGTGCAAATAAAATTATCCAAAACACGCATCGTGTGAATGATGATACAAATCGCAGAATAATACCGAATCTTCCGCAGATTAACATAGCGTCAATAACTCATAACACTACTACCTTACAAATATATCCTAGTATTCTTCTCACGGTGTATGGAAATACACAGCGATATTATAATCAAATGCTTCTCAGTGGCAGTGAATGGTTTACAGGTATCGAATAAGATGTAATATCTTTGTATTTATTTTTGTAAGATATTGTACCAGCTATATTTATAATTTTCAAAAATGTTATGCAGAAATTCATTTTTCAAAAAAAATCATTATATTTTTATTTGCATCTTGTTATTAAATATTTATAGCCTATAGTAATAATATAGAAAAAATATTTAAAAAAACAGAAAGATATAAGGATACATAGGAGGAGTTGATGAAAAGGAAATAAATACAGCACGTGATTAGGTACGAGTTAGTAACTGTTATAAAATTTGTAAAATTTACAAGATTTCACTATTTTCAAGATGTGGTTTGCAATGTGTGTTCATCTAGCGTAAATAGAAGATAATTCACTGTGTGTATATTATATGGTTAAAATTCATTATAACATTTAAATATTGTATGATAATGATACATTTTTTCTTTATTTTAACGTGAAAGTTGTCTTTTTTTACTTTAGTGTGCATACTTTACTATTTCTGTGTGTAAAAAAATCTATTAAAGGCTATTGTGAGAAGTAAATTTCTCTTAGCATATCGTTTTTTATTTTTTTGCTTCTATTTTTCAATTTTTAATCTCATATAAACATGGTAAGTTATTGTTATACAATTACTTAATTTCATTACATCATAGTAACATAATTGCAATTCTCAGAGAGGATAATGGCACCACCATTGCACTATTTATATATCAATGGAGGTCTCATATGAATAAATTATTTTATGATGATACAAACACTTTGAAGAAGTACTTAAAAGATGTGCAATGTTATGATGTTTTAGAATCTAATGAGCAACTAATACTTGTTGCAAAAGCTCAGAAAGGCGATACAAAAGCTCGCAATTTACTTATATCTACTAATTTGCGTTTTGTGATAGAAGCTATAAAGCACTATAAAAATAGCACTGTTTCTTTTCATGAGCTTATTTCTGAAGGAAATTTAGGTCTCTGTGAGGCAATAGATAAGTTTGATGTAACTCGGCAAAACAATTTTATATCGTATGCCGTATGGTGGATTCGTTACTATGTAATTCGAGCTATTCAAAAATATGGTAACCTTGTTCGAATACCTTTAAATAAGAAACGTGAGATTATGGAAGTAAAAAAAATTGAACAAGAAAATCATATAAAGGGAGAAAATAACCCAAAAGCTATATTAAAACAAATAAAAAATGCTATGCACATTTCTGAAAAATATGTTTCACAACTTCAAAATTTATCGCGATATGTCGACTCCTTACATAAGAATTTAGAAATGGCAGATGAAAATAGTGGAACGTATGAAGATATTCTCGTAGATACGAATGCAGAGGATCCTTACTTGTTTACTTTGAGAAATGCAGAAGATGAGGTATTAACTTATTTTCTTGAAAATATTCCAGCTCGTGAGGCGGAGATTATAAAAAAACGATATGGTATTGCAGGAGTACCTGTGCGTTCGTTAAAACAGCTGAGTATAGAATATAAGCTTACCAAAGAACGCATACGTCAATTAGAATCTCGTGGAATATGTCGTATGAAATCTATTGCGGAAGAAATGCGTCATTCTTTGCATGATGTTGCATAATAATTCCCTGTTACTGTCATGAAATAAAGTCTGCAATGCTTTTAAGATATTGCAGGCTTTTTTATTATAAGACTTAAATGATGTATTGAAAACTCTAAGAGAGGTATTTTATTTATTCTAAAAATAATATAAATACATAAAGGAGTAAATCATAAGCATTAAAAAAAATCATCATTGCATTGTTATTATTAGACTTCTTTATGTTTAGTGCCTACGCAACGGACAAAGAAACAATAAAAACGCTAACAGTAAAAAACAAATATGAGTTAGAGCAAAAAATCAAAAGAGCTATAAAAGAGCATGGCAGCGAAGCAAACCTAAATTACATAGACACATCGCTTATCACTGATATGAGCGAGCTATTTGAAGATAACACTACTTTCAATGGTGACATTAGCAGATGGAATGTATCAAAGGTAACCAACATGAGCTGGATGTTCAATACTGCTACTAAGTTCAATCAAAATATCAGCGGATGGGCAGATAAGACGAGAAGATACATTACAAACATGTTCAGTGGCGCTACGGCAATGGAGATATTGAATAAGCCAAGTTGGGCACGGTGATACATGATGTTTATACTGCCCTCTGTTGTTAGTAAGCGCAGGGGGCTTTTTAGGCAACAGCACAAGGAGTAAATTATGAACAAGCTGAAAACATTTAGTAATAAAGCTCTTGAAAATATATCAAAAGTGTCTATTATAAATAGTAAGCCATGAGCTTATAGAAACATTTACATGGTTAAGGAGTAACTTATGATAGACAAGAAATTATATATATATATATATATATAGCCCTTATAACCTTTGCACTTTTACTATTTTCGTGTGAAGAGAAGAAAGCAATAGCCGAAATTAAAGAGGCAGACAAGAACACCGATAGTACACAGGGTAAGAGCCCGGCACCGACACTAACTAAACCCGTACTAAATGCTACCCGTGTAAGAGTAGGAACAGCGGTTACATTTCCAAAAGTGAAAGGGTACACCTACAAACTGAAACAAGCCGTAACCGGTGTAAGCCTTGATGTATCGAATGAAAACATGGGACAAGTGAGCTCTATAGAAGCAGCTAGCGGTGTTGTTGTAGTTGCGACTAAGGACGGTAATAGTATAGATAGCAAGCCTATAGAATTTGTTATTATTGAGCTAACAAAGCCCGTAGTAAGTGCTACCCGTGTGAGAACGGGACAAGTAGCTACATTCCCGAAAGTGTTAGGACATACCTATGAATTGAAAGAAGAAAAAACAGGAGTCGCACTTACAGAGGCTACCGGTGGTAACAGAATGCGAATCACCGCTACACAAGCAGCCAGCGATGTAATCATAGTCGCTACACTTGACGGTAACACCGAGGAAAGCGACCCTATAGAATTTGTCCTTATTGAGCTAACAAAGCCCGCATTAAGTGCTACCCGTGTAAAAGTAGGAACACCTATTACATTCCCTAAAAAAGAAGCCCATACCTATGCACTGAAACAAGCAGTAACCGGTGTAGAGCTTAGTGATGTAACAAGAGATACTACAAAGAAACAAGTAAGCTCTACAGAAGCAGCGACCGGTGTAGTCATTGTTGCAACGCTTGACGGTATAACTTCAGAAAGCGACCCCGTAGAATTTGTTGAGATAACAAAACCCGTATTTAATCAAAAATCAGCACCCTGGAATACACCTATTACATTCCCAAAAGAACCAGGGTATACTTACGAATTGAAAGAAGAAAAAACAGGAGTCGCACTTACAGAGGCTAGAAGTGGTGACACAATGGAAGTCACCGCTACACAGTCGGCACAAAATGTAATTATAGTCGCAACAGATAACGGATTAAGTGCAGAAAGCGACCCTATTGAGTTTACAAGACAGCAAGGCAATACCTTAAGCTTTGCACAGACAAGCCGCACGGCAAGACGGAGTAATGTTTTTACCGAAGCAGCTACTAAAAGTGATACAGTTGCAGGAGATACCCGAAACATAAGATATAGTATAAGACCGAGTCGTAAGGAGGCTAGAATTCATAGCACTACCGGCAAAGTTTCAATATGGAAGTTTGCCACCGGCTTTGACTACAACAGGTTTACTATTACCGCAGAACTTCAGCAAACCGCAAAGTACGAAAGAAGCACCGCAACATATACACTTGTTATTAGGTAGCGTATCCGTGAAAAGCGAAGACATGAAGGCTTAGGAGCAGAAAGAAAATGTAATGTAAGCGTGTTATATTGCAACAACATTTTACCATGCGTAATGTACCATTCTCTCTACTTATCAGCCGTGACATGATAGAGGCTAACAAGCATAAGCAGTATGTATAAAGACGCTAAAACACCATGTAACGCATGACAAAATTGTAATGTATTTTAGGTAAAAAAAAGCTTGAAAAAAAGAGTAAATGTACCATTATGTATATAGGTGGAAGTTTGTTTTTTAATTCTTAGAAAACTTTTACACAGTACAAGAGTAATTTATGACACATAAGAAACCTATATATATATATATATATATACTCATTACGATAGCATTAGTAAGCTGTGAACCCGACAAAGTACTATACAAAGTAATTCCACAAAAAGCGAAAATTATAGAGTCCTCCTTTGAAAAAGAAGCAGTATTCCTAAAATGGAATGTAAAGAAGCTAAAAGAAGAGAAGGTGGCAGCCTATGGAATATCATATGGCATAGTAGACGGAAAGACTCTTAACAAGCGAGAGGTAGTGCCTAAGTTCATGGAGGCAGAAGGCTTTACAATACGCAAGCTAAAAGAAGGGACTCAATATTGGTTTAAGGTGCAGGCAATCTATGAAGAGTTTGCGGGACCCTGGTCGGAGAAGGTAGAGGGTACAACGGGTAAGCCACAGCCACCGGTAAATTTTAAGGTAGATAAAAACACGCTAGGTACAAAATGGTTTGTCGATGTATCGTGGGAAAATAACCCATTGAATGATGAAAGAAAATTAAATATAGAGGAATATAGGGTAAGGTGCTGGGACAGCAATAACCCTACAAGTAAATATGAAAAGACATTTACAGCACCTACACAGGTATCTACAAAAGGAGTACTGGAGACAAGCGGGAAGGTGAACTATGTTTGTAGTGTGCAGGTAAAAACAGATAAAGGAACGCTAAGCGAAGTGAAGCAAAGCGGAGTACTTGCGTTTGATGATATAGAGAAACCAGCGGTAAGTAAAAGAAGCGAGAGGTGGGGTACAACAATTACACTTACAAAAGTAGCAGAGCATAGCTACACATTGAAAGACCCTACAATAAGCGGTGTAGCGTTTGATCCGATTACCGGGCAGGTAACGGCAACACAGCCAGCAGCAAATATTATTATTGTTGCAAAGCGTGCAGGCTATAAGGGAAGCACAGAAAGCGATCCTATTGAGTTTACAAGGCAAGCAGGTAGTACGCTTAAATTTGCAAACATCGATGTAGAGGTAGAGTATGGCAAGGGAAATACTCATACACAAACGGTTACTAACGATAGAGTAGTCGCAGAAGATACGGGAGTCGTATCGTATAGCATCAGTCCCACGGGAGCAGGTGCAAGCATCGATACGGGAAGCGGTAAAGTAGACTTTGTATTAGCAGCGATAGGGACAACATTTACAATAACAGCAAGGAAGGCAGAGAGTGCGAAATACGAAGCACAAAGAGCATCATACCAGCTAAGAGTGCAAGCAAATACAAACACAGGAGATATTACAAAACCAGCAGCAAGCAAAAGAAGCGAGAGGTGGGGTACACCTATCAGACTTACAAAAGTAGCAGATCATAGCTATGAATTGAAACAAGCTATAACCGGGGTAGCGTTTGATGAGAGTACCGGGCAAGTAACAGCAACACAGCCAGCAGCAAATATTATTATTGTGGCAAAGCGTGCAGGCTATACGGGAAGCATAGAAAGCGATCCTATTGAGTTTAGAAGGCAAGCAGGTAGTACGCTTAAATTTGCAAACATCGATGTAGCGGTAGAGTATGGCAAGGGAAATACTCATACACAAACGGTTACTAACGATAGAGTAGTAGCAGGAGATACCGGAGTCGTATCGTATAGCATCAGTCCCACGGGAGCAGGTGCAAGCATAGATACGGGAAGCGGTAAAGTAGACTTTGTATTAGCAGCGATAGGGACAACATTTACGATAACAGCGAGGAAGGCAGAGAGTGCGAAGTACGAAGCACAAAGAGCATCATACCAGCTAAGAGTGCGAAAAATATTCAAAGCCGCAAACAAAGCAGCATTACAAGCAGAAATTAACAAAGCAATAAAAGCACACGGTGACGAAGTAAACCTAAATTATATAGATACTTCAGAAGTAACCGACATGAGCGATCTTTTTAGAGGCTATACTAATTTTAACGGTGACATTAGCGGTTGGGATGTCTCAAGGGTAACAAACATGCACGCGATGTTCAGCACTGCAGAGGCATTTAACGGTGACATTAGCGGTTGGGATGTCTCAAGGGTAACAAACATGAGCCATATGTTCAGAAGCACTCTATCATTTAACCAGCCACTAAATAATTGGAATGTCTCAAGGGTAACAAACATGAAAGCTATGTTTTTACACGCTTGGGTATTTAACCAGCCGCTTAATAAATGGACTGTCTCAAGGGTAACAAACATGAAAGAAATGTTCTTAAGTGCTAAGGTATTCAACCAGCCACTGAATAATTGGGATGTCTCAAGCGTAACAAACATGAGCTATATGTTCAAAGACGCTAAGGCATTCAATCAAGACTTAACCGCTTGGGTAGACAAAAGCGGAAGAAGAACTACGGACATGTTTGACGGAGCTACCGCAATGCAGGAATCAAATAAGCCACGCTGGTGACGGTAAAAAAAACAAGCTACAAAGAACATCCAGACATTGATGAGGTGCAGGCTAAAATGTAATGTAAGCGTGTTATATTGCAGCAACATTTTACTATGCATAATCTACTATTCTGTCTAGTTATCAACCGTAACATGATAGAGGCTAACAAGCATGAGCAGTATGTTCAAAGATGCTAAAACACCATGTAATACATGACAAAATTGTAATGTATTTTAGGTAAAAAAAGGCTTGAAAAAAAGAATAAATGTACCATTATGTATGTAGGTAGAAGTTTGTTTTAATCCTTAGAAAACTTTTACGTAGTACAGGAGTAATAATGATACATAAAAAGCCTATATATATATATATATATATACTCATTACGATAGCATTAGTAAACTGTGAACCGGACAAAGTACTATACAAAGTAATTCCACAAAAAGCGAAAATTATAGAGTCCTCCTTTGAAAAAGAAGCAGTATTCCTAAAATGGAATGTAAAGAAGCTAAAAGAAGAGAAGGTGGCAGCCTATGGAATATCATATGGCATAGTAGACGGAAAGACTCTTAACAAGCGAGAGGTAGTGCCTAAGTTCATGGAGGCAGAAGGCTTTACAATACGCAAGCTAAAAGAAGGGACTCAATATTGGTTTAAGGTGCAGGCAATCTACGAAGAGTTTACGGGACCCTGGTCGGAGAAAGCAGAAGGAACAACGGGTAAGCCACAGCCACCGGTAGATTTTGACGTAAAGAAAAACACGGCAGGGACAAAATGGTTTGTAGATGTATCGTGGGAAAATGATCCATTGAATGATGAAAGAAAATTAAATATAGAAGAATATAGGGTAAAGTGCTGGGATAGTAATAACCCTACGAATAAATACGAAAAGACATTTTCATCTTTACTGTGGATAATGTACCATTCTGTCTACTTATCAGCCGATAAAGTATAAGTAAAACAAAGGGAGAAATACTATGAAGAAACTATACACAACAATACTAATTATTTTATTGGCTTTATTCATCTCATGCGATGAGAAAAAAGCAAAAGATGAAATTACAAAAGCAATTACAGAGATTACCGATGAAACGGAGAACGTGGCAGATAACACAACGCCGAAGCCACAAGGAAGCGGAACACTTACCAATACCAAAGGTGAAGAGGCAGGAGGTGAAACAGAAACGGAAGATACACCACCGCCAGCACTAACAAAACCCGCACTAAGTGATAAGCGCGCACCGTGGAACACACCTATTGCATTCCCGAAAGTACCAGGGTATACCTATGAATTGAAAGAAGAAAAAACAGGAGTCACATTACGCAAGGTAGAAATTAACGCAATAGAAATTACCGCCACGCAGTCCGCCCAAAATGTAATTATAGTCGCCACCTTTGACGGTAGAACCATAGAAAGTAACCCGATAGAGTTTACGAAAATACAAGGGAACGGGCTAAGCTTTGCCACTATAAATGTTAATAAGACTCTTGGTGCCGGCGGACAAGCAACACACACGCAAACCGCTACTAGTGACGGTACAGTAACGGGAGACGATAGAACAATTGTATACAGCATAAGAAGCGGCGCAGGGGCTACTATCGACAGCAGTAGCGGAGAAGTAACGCTTACAAAAGAGTCGTCGAGTTCAACAATTAACATAATCGCAGAACTTGAAGAAGATGAAAAATATACAAGCTCTGTTACAGGGTATTACATTACCGTGGCAGCGCTTACTATCGCTCCCGCATTAAGCAAGTATTCAGCACCGTGGGGAGAAGAAATTACATTTCCAATTGAGCCAAACCACAGGTATGAATTGTATGATAATATCGGTAATACTGTAAAGCTTACTATTGACGGAACAACAGGCAGGATAACCGCTACACAGTCAGCTAAAGGTGACTACTTATTTGTGGAGGCAATATTAGGGGAAGACAAGATAGGTGTAGGTTTTGAGTTTACAAGAAAGCAGGGTAATACCTTGAGCTTTGCGGAAGCGTCAAAAGTAACATACGACCCTAGCCTTGCAACGGTGTACCAAGTCGCTACTAACAGCGGAACAGTTACAGGAGACGACAGAACGATAGTATATAGTATAAGTCCCACGGGAAGAGGTGGAACAATTGACTCCGCTAGCGGTGCGGTAACACTTGATACAAACGCAGACGGTGTGTACGACCGAACTTTTACCGTGACCGCAGAACTTCCACAGGATGAAAAATATACAAGAGCCACCGCAACCTATACGGTAGAAATAGGAGCTAAAAAATGAAAAGCGAAGATATGAAAGGCTTAGAAGCAGACAGAAAATGTAATGGTAGCGTGTTATGTTTCAGTATTATTTTACTGTGAATAATTCCCATTCTGTCTACTTATCAGCCGTGACATGATAAAGCGCAACAACGGTAATTTTTTTGTAACGCGTAATTAAGTGGCAAACGGCACAACCGTAAGCCTAAACTACATAGACACATCAAGCATAACAAGCATGAGCAATATGTTCAAAGACGCTAAAACACCATGTAATACATGACAAAATTGTAATGTATTTTAGGTGAAAAAATACTTGAAAAAAAGAGTAAATGTACCACTATGTTAATGGTGAAAGTTTGTTTTTATTAATCGTTAGAAAATCTAGCGCTTATAAAAAATTTTTATGTAGTACAGGAGTAATTCATGATACATAAGAACACACACACATACATATCAATTGGTATTATTAAGAAATAAAAAATATTGAGACAACCAATATACACAAGGAGAAATATATGAGACAAAAAACACTTACAGCGATTAATAAAGACTTATCAAGTTGGACATTAAAGGTATTGAGTAGAAGTAACACGACTAATATGTTTGTAGGTAGCGCACTCACACTAGCGAACAACCTGCTGAGTTGGTACTCAGGAACGAAATAAGGAACAAATAACACTTGAATGATTTATTCAAGACTCTAAGAGAGGTATTTTTTATATTATCCTAGAAATAATTATATCTTTTAGAATTCAGTGCCTTGTTATAAAGCATGTACTGCATTTTGTGATTATTACTTGTTACATTGCAAGAGATGAAAAGGAATTTTCGTTATTTATTTCACTTATATGCAAACATATAAGGCGAAGATATCAATAAGTCATAGATTCACTTTGATATGTTTTGTTTTGCGTAATGCCGCCGATCAGATTTGAACTGATGACACGAGGATTTTCAGTCCTCTGCTCTACCAACTGAGCTACAGCGGCGTATTACATTTTATGGTAGTCTATATTTCTATTTTTGAACAAGACTTTTTGTAGAAAGATATTCGTTTTCTATAATCCGTAGTTTTCATTATCTCTACAAATAGTCACGGAAGCGTACCTGTTTATATTCAATGATTTTTACCATACAAAAAAGTTTTGAAGTTTTCTTGCAGTATTACTATCGTGTATTTTTACTCATAGAGATAACTATTGATGTATGTAGTTCACCGATAGTACATGATAGCATGCGGAAACGCAGCATGGGGGAAACTCATAACATGTAAGTAAAGAAGCTTTGTTATTGTAATGGTAAATGTATTTCGGTTAGAGTAGTACATACACATACGTTGTATTGATAGGCAAGCACTATTTCTTTTAAAAATACGAGCAATTTTTCTTACTTCATTGATATACTCACGTATTGTTTATGAGATATTTCGTACTAGCAATTTTTAGGAAATAACACATACTTGTATCTTAAGGGAATATGCAAAAATATTTTTTATCTGTAGATATCGGAACGAGTTCATTGAAAGTTGCATTGTTTGATAAAGATGCAGTTCTTTTATCTTATGTAAGTAAAAAATTTTCAAATAGCACTCTTGCTTATAAAGAGTGGATATCTTGTTTTTCTTCATGCGTAGAGGAGCTACAGTGCAAATATGTGTATCATCGAAATACGGTCGATACAGCTTTATCACCGCAGCAGGGGCTAAAACCTCACTTATATATCTCAATATCAGGACAAGGGCCAAGCATTGTGTATCTAAATGACAAAGATGAAATTATTTTCTATAGTCAATGGAATTCTAAAAATAAAGTTTCCTTAGAAGGAAGTTCTTCATATTTTCTGCCCTATGTGAAATATGTACAAAAACATATGCCCGAGATATTTTCAGATGTTCAGAAAATACTCGCGCCTGCGGAATACCTTATTTATAAGTTATGTAGTAAATCTGTCATGTGTATTCCTCACCATAAGTATATTTCGTATGTATGGGCAGAAAGCGATATAAGACGATATGAACTTCCATCGTCTTTGTTTCCGCGTACTGTTATCAGTGGTAGCCTTATAGGAGAGTCCGTTACAGATTTTGCGCGAAATATTTTTCCCTATTTTGGAAAAATATTCATAGTAGCAGGTGGACTAGATTATTTAAGTGCGCTTATTGGTTCTGGCATAGACAAAGATGCAGGTTTTGTACTTCAGCGTAGCGGAACTTCTGTGGTCATTAACGCGATAGCTGATGCTATAGATACATGTGATGAAATGTCCGAAAGCAGATATCAGCGTTTTATCGTACCTCATTTTTTTCAGGATAAAACAAACATAGGATATTCAATTCCTTTTTACAATGATTTGTATACACTATTCCAAGAGTATATTCGTACTATGCAATGCACTTCGGCGGATATGATAAAATTTTGTGCTCAAATGAATGCAGATTTTGTTGTAAAAAAACTTGCTTCTTGTGTTTATGGTAAAATGCCTGCAGAAGCTTTGAAGAATGTTTTTTATCACCACGGTATTAGCAATTTGTATGAAAAAGCGGGGTATGTATTGATGACATTGTTACGAGAAGTTGAAACTATCTACAAACAAGTAGTACATAATGCTAATCTATCGTTTGAAAATACAAAAATGCTTGCAGTAAGTGGTGGACATGCTACCGATACCATGCTTATGGAATTGTATGCATATTTTCTTGGTAAAACCATACGATGCTTTTCTCCTGTTTTCTGTGAGTTACGCGGTAATTTGGCATTGGCACGATTTGCTGCTAAAGAGCATGCAAATATACAAGATGCGATACAGCATGTTCACATATCCTTACCGTTTTGTGATTATAAGATTCCCAAGATATAGTCATTGTAATATTTGTATGAAATATCAATGTAGTTTTTAGTGTATGTATTGCAGATAAGCATTATTTCAGGGAATAGCTCTTTTACTATACAATTGATATTGTGAAATTTTTCAAAATACATCTTCATACGCTAAAAAACAGCTATTCACAAAGTATACAACTTGTGTTAATACTTATATGCGTCATAACATTTGTATTTTGTAGTATAGCGTTTACTATCACGCATTCTTTTGTAAAACGCGGACATGCGCTCTTAGAGCAAGATCTTGGGGTACGTGTTTCATGGTCGGGTATATATATTCATCCATGGAGAAATGTAAGTGATATCTCAATATTTTCGATACGCTTTCAAGATAATAAGACACAAAAAAATATAGTAAGTGCTAAGAAAGTCTTTTTAGATTTTGAAATTCGCAAATATATTTTGCATGTTTTCAAAACATTGAATGTAAATGATACCAATGTACCGCGTGTATTAAATCCTATTTCTTATTTATCATTGTTTTCCATACGACAAGGTATGGTCAATTATTCTAAATCTTATAAATCATTTTATGAAAATATTAGAAGAAGAATTTTCTCATTGAAACGGCTACCACATAATGCAATTATTGTAGTTGATAATTCTCATCTGAATATCTCATTGAAGAACTATAGAATTAGTTCTAGCAATGTTACGTTCGCAGCACGACTTATTAGAGCTACTAAAAGCGTAACATTTGACATTGGGAGTATGTTGACAATACAGTCTAAAACCCCTTTTATTTTTTCACAACAAAAAGAAAAAATACAAATAGACCTTAGCTCACGTATCGTAACAAATAATTTCTTTAAAAATGTAAATCTTGAAACAAGAGTACATAGTACGAGTATAGGCGATATTTTGAAACTGAAACCACTTACTGTGGCAAGTACTATAGCACCAAAGCGTACTGATTTTTCTATACGCAGTGAACATGAGACTATTGCAGAAGGAGCTTTCGATCATAAAAAGAAAATTTTCACCACACAAGTAAACGCAAATAAATTCTCTCTCAACTCTTTCACTACACTTTCCCCCAAAAAAAAATATATATTTTCAGAATTTTTCGATGATTCTTTTTTGATACAAGGTAATTTTTTATATAATGCGCAAAACCCTACTATGAATTATGCTTTGAGGATACAAAATTCTTCTTATAAAACAATTTTCAATGATGTAAATTTTGTAAAGCAAAATAGGGTGAATATTCAGTTTCAAGGAAATGAGTCATTGTTGCAGGTGCAAGATATTACGATGAACTCGGGAAAGAATTTTTTTTCATGGCAGGGATCTCTTGCCTTAAAGACAATGTCTCCCGATGGTAAGATAAATTTTGCATTTGAAGAATTCTTGAAGAATACAGATTTGCGCGGTGCTTTTTTATTAACGCGCGATAAAAATATTGTAAGAGGAAAGACGGAATTCCTTACTATCAATGCTCTCTCCCAGCCAAAGCTTTCATTTACCTATAACGCGATGAAAAACAGCATTCATTTTTTTCTCGATAATAATCAAGTTCCTAATATTATTTTGTTTAAAAATAACATTATAAATCAATGGCACATAACGTTTAATACATTGCCCTTAGCGATAGTAGAACCATTTTTACCTTCGGTATATAAGCAGTACATGAATGTTGTATTGGATGACGTATTGATAGATGGAAATATTGTACTTCACTATGAAGATTACCGTGGTATAGTCAATGATGCGCAGTATTCTATTGAATTAGCTACGGTGAAAAAAACTGATTTTCATGCACGCATTGCGGGTCTTTACATTAAAGGACTGTGGAAAATACAGGATGCATCGCTATCAATTCCTACTTTTTATAATACCACTATAATTGCGCAGGGAACATACGATAGCAATACTTCTCAGTTAGAAATTATGACGCGTGTAAAAAATTCTCAACACGAAACAGCATTGCAATATGCATTTATAAGTAACCTTGTCAAAAAAAACAATATTCCTACATGGGAGCTTTCCATCAATAAGAAATCGAAATTTTCTATTGAAGGTTGGGGCGCTGCGTTTACGCAAAAACGCATACGTATGGAAGTGACATCTCTTTTGTTGCCTGTTGGCAATTTAAAAGTAAAAGATATGTCGATAAATGCGGTGTATCGTAAGAATATAGTAAAACAATTGAATGGAACTATTCATGTTGTAAAGAATGATACGAAACAATTTATAAAAACAAAATTTCTCCTCATTGATGAAGAAATACGCATACCTTCATTTCATTTTGTATCTTTTCAAAAAGAAATAAATGCTCGTGGAAAAATTACACAGAAAGATGGATTATGGAATGTTTCTCTTCGCAGATATTCTACGAAGAAAAAACTCAAGATACTTGATGAAGAAGAAGGGATTGATTTTATCAACGGTACCTATGATACACATGTGAAAGAATTTTATATGGCGCTGCGAAACATTGATACACAGTTATTTTTTCCTCAAATATCAGGGTTTGTAAATATTGATTTCTTTATGGTAAGCGATTTATCAAGGTATGAAATATCGTTACGTGAAAGTACTATTACGGTCAACAATACTCCAAATACAGTTTCTGGATCTATGCAATACAAAGATAACATTATGTCATTTCACGATGTTTTGGTTCAGCGTAATGCATTGAATTTTCATATATCTGAGGTAACAATAAAGGATGCTAAGCATGTTCTTGGAACTTATGGTATCTCGTTAGACAAAAACAACAATGTTGTCGTAGAAGGTACTTTCGATTTTAACATAAGGGAAAAACTGAATTATAATGCGCTGAAAAAGCGTATAGTACCTTATTATGACGCTGTTATTACTATGAATGTATACAATACCCGTGATAACGAAAAACAAAATATAAAGGATATGAATTTTGTAGTAACACATACACCTACAGTGTTTTCTATTACCGAGCGTAAGGATATTTTGTTTGTGAACAAAAGCAAAAGTGGATCGTTTCAAGCATATATAGGTGGCTTGGAAGAATATTTTTACATAACGGTTAAAGGAAAGGTTTTGAAAGATTTATTAGATGTACATGTAAGTATTGAAAAAGCAAATCTTAAGCCTTTGTTTGAATATTTTGAATCTTTTTCTGATATCAATATCAATACGCTTGAGTTAATCGGAAGGCTTTCAGTCAAAGGTACGCTATCATCTCCTAAGTATTATGGCTTTGTAGAAGCGATTGATACAGAGTTTCGCACCAGTGTTTTTTCTAAAAAAATCATCATTCCCCAAATGACAATGTTACTCTCTGAAGACAGTATAAGCATTACAAATGTAAAAGTGAATATTGGATCTGGACGTATTGATGTAGCGGGGAAGGGACGTTTAGTGAACTACAAGGTTCAAGATTTGAATATCAATATGAATATTGATGAGAAGAATTTTGTACGGATAAAAAAGCTCTCTATAGGAAAAATAAATATTACTGGTTCTGTATACGGTTCTATGAGCATAGCGAGGGCTACTTCATCAGATACGGTAGAAATAGATGGGTACATGTACTTAAGCAATACAGATGTAGTATTTGAAACTCGAAAAAAAATAAAGAATAAATCATTAGATAATGTTTCTATGGATATTACACTTCATTCTAAGCGTGGTGTGGTATTTATAATGCCCTCAATAAATTTTCCTGTCTTGCAAGGATATCTTGCAAGCAATCAAAAATTACGTTTTAGGTATGACGGAAATATACAGAATCTCGTCACAGAGGGGACTATCAAAATACAAAGTGGACAAGTATATTACTTTAATAAAGGATTTATCATAACTGAATCGGTGATAAAATTTGATGAAGAGAACCCAATTAATAGCCCTTATCTTCTTACCTTAGAAGCACAGCGAAAAGAATATTATAAAAATAATCAATATACTTTGCAACTTACTGCTGAAAGTACAAAATTACTAGATATGGAAGTTGCTATTACTTCAACTCCCTCGTTATCTTCTTCAGAAATAGCTTATATCATAGGTAATGAAAATCAGCAACTAACGAATAATGTTTCCCCTACAAAGAAATCAAACAATAAGCAACTTCTCACCGGTTTTGTAAGCTTAAGCGATCCGCTCTCAAATATCGGAATATTTTCTCGATTTGAACAATTATTACGACGTTCGCTTAAATTGGATTATATTGCGTTTAATACAAAGATTGCGCAAAGAATTCTCGAATATTCTTTTGATAGAGAAGCAGCTTTTCGAAAAGGTTTACAATCTAGTGCTTTCTCTGATGCAGTACCATATTTTTTTGTAGGATCATCATTAGAAATAGGAAAATATCTTAAAGATTTATATGTAAGTTTTGCACTGAAAATAAATAATAATGCGTTATTTACAGACACTGACAATGTGTATGCCGCTCCTACTACAGGAGTAAATACTGTTTTTAACGTTGAACTTCCAACACCAGTATTGAATGTTCGGTGGTCATTTGACCCAACACTTTTATTTAATAGAATAGAAACACTACCGGTAAGTTTTCTTTCAATCTCATATCAACTACAATATTAAAATATACATGAAATATTTTACATATGCGTTTTTTAATTTTCTCATTTTCCTTGTTTATTTTATAGGGTTTTTGTATGCGTCTCCGCGTGCATTTTCTCAAAACTTGAATAATGATGACGCTGAGGCAAAAACAAAGCCGCTCTCTGTTGAAGAGAATAGTGATACTTTGAGTGGAGTAGAAGCAAAAATAAGTGAAGATGAAGATACAGAAAATGTTACAGGAGATGACGGTACAGAGTGGTTTATCGATAAACAGATAACTGGTTTTGATTTTCGCGGGCTTTCTAAGGTCAAGAGATCAGATCTTTTTAATGTATTGTCTCAATATAAAAATAAAGATTTTAACTATGAGCTGCTTCATGAAATGCAAAATCTCTTATATAGTTTGGAATTTTTTACAGAAGTTACGCCTGAAGCACAGAAAACCGCTCGTGGCGAACTTGTGCTTATTTTCACTGTTGTTGAATATTCTATGATATCTAAAATAACATTTTTGGGAAATTTACGATTAGGCAAGGGAGTATTGCTTAATGCTATAACCTTGAAAAATGGTGATTTGTTAAGTAAAAGTAGAGTTGATGCAGCGATAAGAGAGATAAAGCAAAAATATTTCACTGAAGGATATTCAAAAGCCACGGTAAGTTCTAAAACTGTTGATGATCCAAAAAAAGAAAATAGAAAGCATGTTGAGTTTTATATTTCTGAAGGTGTTCGTAGTGCAATATCAGAGGTGCGATTTATAGGAAATACCATTTTTTCATCTAAAAAACTCGCAAGGAAATTAGCTTCTAAAAAGAAATCTATATTTAATAAAGGCATATATAGTGCGACTGCCGTAGAAAATGATAAAAGTACCATTACACAAAGATATATGCAACGTGGATATCTTGATGCTACGGTTCTTGATGTTCTTATAGATGAAAAAGAGCAAGAAGGTATTCAAGGTATAACACTTACGTTTATCATTTCAGAAGGCGTACAATATACGTTTGGAAATATTGTATTTGACGGCAATACGGTATTTGAGGATACAGAATTACATTCTTTATTTTCATTAAAAGAAGGCGATATTGCAGATGGGACAAAATTCCAAAGAGGTTTTGATAGTATTCGATTTTTATATGCAAACAAAGGATTTCTTTTCAATGTGTATGATTACGAAGAAATACGTGAAGAAAATTCAAAAATATCATACGCGATATCTATTACCGAATACGGACAAGCGCATATTTCTAACATCATTGTGCAAGGTAATATTAAAACGAAAGAGTATGTTATTACTCGTGAGCTAGGGTTTATCAGTGGCTCAATTATGAGTGTGAATAAACTACAAATTGCAAGAAATAGACTAATATCATTGCGTTATTTTAAGTCTGTTGAACCAGAAATAAAAGCAGGCGAATCAGAAGGACTTGTTGATGTACTTATTAATGTAGAAGAAAATCCATTTCGCGATGTACATGTAGGTGCCACATTTGGAGGATCTACCGAATTTCCATTAAGTCTTTTCTTATCGTGGAATCAAAGGAACTTGCTAGGAAGAGGATTCGAGTTAAGTTCAAAAATAACTGCGTCTCCGGTAGAACAGTCTTTGACTTTTTCGTTTTTAGATCCGTATGTAGGAAATTCTCCGTTTGCTCTTTCTGCATCCGTAGGATTTTCACATGAGAAAGTGAAAAATGTTGCTCAAGATATTGAAGCTCCGTTTATAGAAGCTGATGAAGACAGACCCACTGAAGATTCGCTTACTGGGGTATATGTATTTACAAAAGATACAAAGTACGAAGGAAGAAGTTATAGGGCGGGGGAGGCATTCCCTAGAAAGTCAGAAGATCTTTCTGTACCCACAGATGAAGAAATATCGGAATATAATCTTAAAAAAGATTATCAATATTTTGGCAATCGTAGACGAGGCATAAGCAATGCATTGATGTTCTATCATAATTTTTCATTGTTTTTTAATCTTGGTACGGGGTATACGTATTACAGTCCATTTGGAAAACTTGGAGCGACTGTTTCTATCGGACCTACATTTAATTTCGTGCTCTACAATGATGACATATACCGTCCCGCAGATTTTCAACTGCGGAGAAATTTAAAAAACTGGAAAATATATAATGCATTTTCTATAAAAGGTTTTTACGATAGTCGCGATATAGCTTTTGAACCTACTTCTGGTATTTTTCTCAGTCAACGCTTTATATTTTACGGTGGAATATTATTCGGTGATAGCCACTATATTAAATCAAATAGCATTATAGAAGGACATCTACCGCTGGTGAATATGAAAGTTTCTGAAAACTGGTCATTTAAACTTGTGTTAGCGGTTAACAGTACATTTGATGCGATATTTCCGCAAATATTCTATCCACAAGGAAAATCATTTATACGAGACGGACCTCAATATCATCAACGTCTACGTCTCAATGGTGTGTATAATGCACGTGGATGGAATGTGTACAATGGTGAGGCAACATGGAATTCATGGGTTGAACTTCGCATGGCACTTGTTGAGCGTATTTTTTGGTTTGATACTTTTTTTGAAGTAGCAGGTTTATGGGAGAAACTTGAGCAAGTACATAAAATTGACCCCGAGCGATACTATTTTACCCTTGGAGCAGGTTTTCGATTTGTGATACCTCAGTTTCCCATTCGCTTATATCTTGCCAAGCGATTTAAACTTGATAAAGACAGCAATGTTATCTGGCAACGCGGAAATATAAGCGGATCAAGAAATATAAATGATGCGGATGGAGTAGATCTCATATTTAGCCTAGGTTTAAATTTTTAATGTTTGTGGTAAGTCTAAGGAGTTGTCTCAGATGAGAAGATGTATGTATGTAACACGTGTTTTATATATAGTAATACTATTGTTAGGATTGTATAGCAGAGCGTATACTCAGCAAATTGCAACGGTAGGGGTTATTGACATTGCAAAGTTATATGCTGCATTTCCGAAAGAATCAGGAGGCTATGGCGACTTAGAGCAGCTAAAAAAGAAATATCAAACTGAGATTGACAAAGAGATAGACGAACTTGAACTTCTAAAGCGAAAAAAAGTACTCGCATTAAAAAATAAAAATTACAAATTAGCCGATAGTCTTGATAAAGAAATCAATCGTATGGCGGATTATATTACGTCGCTTAGTAGTAGACGACAAGGAGATTTAATTCGTCGTAGTAAGTCGCCCGTTGCAAAAAAATTCTTACAGACATTGCAAAATGCCATTGCAGTTGTTGCAGAAGAAAAAGGATACACACTCATTTTCAAGAGCAACACCGATGGACTACAATGGTGGGCTCCTATTGTCGATATTACAGACGATGTTATAAAACGTATTCAAGAGAGATAAATCTCAATGTGAACATGTGCTACTTGCAATGTCGATAGAAACAACAATATCTCAAACGCCAATGATGAAACAATATGAGGCGGCAAAAAAGAAAGTATCATCAGAACATCTTCTCTTATTTCGTCTCGGGGATTTTTTTGAATTTTTTCACGATGATGCAATAAAAGCTTCACAAATATTAGGAATAACCCTGACGCATAGAAATGGTATTCCCATGTGTGGAGTACCTGCTCAGTCAGTAGATCGCTACATACGCGTATTACTTGAACAAAGGCAAAAAATAGCATTGTGCGATCAAGTCAGTGCTGCAGAAAAAGGCTTATTAGTAGAACGTAAGATTGTAGAAATACTTACGCCCGGTGCTATTACAAATTCTCAGTACCTTGCATCTGATAAAGAATATAATTATCTCTTTGCACTTTATGACAACGAAGATACCTTTTATGCGTCATGGATTGATGTTTCCATTGGTGTTTTATATGTCTATACAACTTCACAGTCTCATGAGACTCTCAACTCTCTTATTGCGCAGGTTGCCCCTCGCGAACTTGTAGTACGAGAATCAGCGATATCTCATCCATGGTGCAAAGCTGTAGCTACGCATAATTCGAATATGTGTATAACTGCACGTCCATTGTGGAGTTTTTCAGCTGAAGAAGGAATTCGACTATTAAAACGTTGCTCAAATTCTGAACAAATATTTCACAGAGGAGAACATTTTATAGGAGAGAATAAACATTTGCTCTGTGCTATCGGAGGCCTTTTAGAATACGTACAAAGTACTATCCCTACATCCTTATTTCAAATACACGAAGTAGTACACTATTCTCGTAAAAAATATCTTGAGATTGATTCAAATGCCATATATCACTTAGAACTTTTTTCAACCATGCGTGAAAATGATACTCGGCATTCGTTATGCGCGATGCTTGACGTATGTAAGACATCCATGGGATCTCGAATGCTCAAAGATTTTATACGCATGCCATTACGTATTAAATATGAGATAGAATATAGATGCGATGTTGTGGAATATTTTTTGCATCATGAAAAAATCTTAGAGCAGATAAGAATGTGCTTGAAAGCTATCTACGATATAGAGCGGCTTTTTACGCGAGTATATCTGAAAAAGGCACATCCGAAAGATGTATACCGCGTAGGAGAAAGCCTTGCCTGTGCACACGAAGTATATACCATGCTTATGAAACAAGCAGATAGTGCAACTACCTTGTTTTCTCATATTTTTACGCATGTAAATATCAAAGCAATTGAAGACATTATTACCTTAGTACGCAGTGCATTATATGAAGATCCACCAACGCAATTTGGCGATACATTTGTGATAAAAGAAAAGTATGATGCGCAGTTAGATGAACTTCGTAATATAAAAGAGAACGAAGATGCAATATTACATGCCTATATGAAAAAACTTTCTGAAAGTAGCGGTATGGTATTGAAGTTAAAGTCAAATAGTACCTTTGGATATTGTTTTGAATTTTCTCACGCTCTTAGAGGGAAAATCCCTTCAGTGTTTCTCTTGCGACAAACACTGAAAAATGTAGACCGATATAAAACCGATGAATTGCTTGCTATAGAGTCAAAAATATTACATGCACAAGAGTCGCTCTTAGCGCATGAAATAGCAGTGTTTCAACGTATGACTAAAACAATAGCAAGTTATGCCGAGTCGATACACGCCATGTCACACGCTATTGCACAAATTGATATATTAAGCTCTTTTGCACAAGTTGCTCGTGAATATAATTATACTCGTCCTATTTTTGTCGATGAGCATGTTTTATTCATTGAAGCGGGACGACATGCTGTTGTAGAAAGAACACTCACACAGGGCAGTTTTATTACCAATGCTCTTCATCTTGCTAATGTATCTGATAATGTACTGTTTGCTGAAAGCATTCATGCGCAAGAGAAATTATCATCTCATACGCCGAAGAAAACATTTCTCATGGTAACAGGACCAAATATGGCAGGAAAATCCACATTTTTACGGCAGAATGCACTAATGCTTATAATGGCGCACATTGGAGCTTTTGTACCTGCTGAAAAAATGATTTGTGGTATCTTTGATAAAATTTTTTGTCGAGTTGGTGCTGCGGATAATCTTATAAAAGGTGAGTCAACATTTCTTACAGAGATGAATGAAACTGCGTTTATTCTTAATAATGCGACAGCTAAGAGTTTAGTCATTATGGATGAAATTGGCAGAGGTACTAGTGTGCACGATGGTACTGCCATTGCCCAAGCTGTTGCTGAATTTTTATTAGAGAAAAAAATCTTCACACTCTTTACTACGCATTATCACGATATTGCGCATCTTACGTATACACACATGCAGGCATGTACCATAGCAGCGGTGAAGGGAGAGAATGATGAAATTGTATTTACTCATAAGATAACCGATGGAATAGCAGATAACTCCTATGGAATAGAAGTTGCAAAACGTTCTGGTATGCCCCGCAGTGTACTATCGCGATCGTATGATATTCTTTTATCTCGTGTTGAAAACAACATAAATAATAAGACTAAAAAAAGACAGCTAAACGATACATACAATCAAGCTACCTTGGATACAGCAACAAGTACAGAACACACATGTGAATACGAAGAAAAATATCATGCAGTACAGGCATTGTTGAAAGATGTTTCTATACATTCTATAACTCCCTTGCAGGCACACGCCATTCTCGCTGAAATATCTAAATATATTGCACCTTTGCATTCGTAATTTTTTAAATAATTCCATACCTAATTTCAATCAATGTCTCGTACCTCTGGTATAAATTGTAGTGAAAGAAAAAGATAGAATACGATTGTGCAGTGCAATGTTACGGCGCATTTATTATTGTGTGCGCTATGCAATTATGCGTGTAATGCACAGACTTTGTTCTTGTATTATCTGCTCGCGTGAGTGTACAGGCACTGTATGTGACAGCTGTTCTGTAAAATTGATACCCTATACCTCGTACGAAAAAACATGTCTTAGCGGTGATAATATTGTTGATACAAGATTTCACGACACAGTTCAGACTACAGAATGTATAAAAATATCGTCCGCAGATAAAACATATATTTCAGCGCGAACATTACCCATGTTTGCTACATGGCTCTATGATGAAAATATCAAAAAGCTGTTCTTATCCTACAAAAAGAAAGGACTGCACATAGTCTCATACAAATTTGCGCATGAGGCATACAATACGCTTGTAGAAGCTATGCGTTTTGTACAGATGCATAGAGCTGTCAATAGCGAAAAAGTATATATTGTGCCTTTGCCCGCACATCCAAAAAATAAAAAGAAACTTGGATTTAGCCCTACAGGGATTATATCGCGCTATCTTGCATTTCTCCTTCAATGGAATCATGCTCCTATCCTTTTTCGTATTCATTCACGCGTACAAAAGCAACTTCACAAATCTGAAAGATGGAAGAATATACACGATACATTACATGTAAAATCTCATGCGTATAGGACAATAAAAAATGCAGAGGTGATGGTTCTTTTTGATGATGTGATAACTACAAGTGCGACCATGCACGCTGCATATTACAAAGTACAAAAAGCATTTCCAGATGCCTTTGTAATCGGCGTAGCATTAAGTAGGGTAAAATCCTTATCTACGTAAAATTGAAGCTCCCCCGGTTGGACTCGAACCAACGACCTAATGGTTAACAGCCATGTGCTCTACCAACTGAGCTACAGGGGAAGATATATAGTAGTATTATACACTCTTGTGTTCCTGTCAAGGATGATGCATGTGCGTAATTTATGTGGTATTATTCAATGAAATCAGTCAGTTTCTATAAAAAAGAGACACGCAATGGGCCTGTCTCTTAGCTGCTAAGGAACATGAGAGGAGTGTGTTTTCTTACATTATTTCTTTTAGAAATTTTCTAATACTTTTGTTGTACAAGTTGCATCACTTTTACACCATGAAGGGAGATTATTAGCCAGACCGCTGTTCGTAAACATGCCGCTTGCCTTATTCCAATTATTATTTTTTATTGCTACGTTTATAATCCATGCGTCGAGGTTTTGAGTGATGGCAGAAATATCGATGTAGTTGAGGTTGACCTTGTTTCCTTTAGCATTTATGGCTCGTGTTATTTCAGCTACCAGAGCAGCGTTAGTTGTGGGCTTGAACTTCTTTATGCTAAGTTCGTATGTCGCCTCGCTTACTTTGTACTTGTCTGTCGCTGCGTTTCTCGCGGTGATGCTAACGACACCTGCTTTTACAAAGTAAGAGTAACTATTATTGAATAATAGAATGTCGAATTTATAGTGGGCGAAAAAAATATACATTTTATAAAGTAAATTTTATATCCTTAATATAAGGAGTGTTGAATGGACAAAATCACCAAGCTATTTTCTGTAGTAATAGTAATACTATCTATAGCAGTCATATCTTGCAAAAATACAACAGAAGAAGTTCGTATTATTGTTATTCTCAATAAATTTGACGCGTTAATGAACAATATTTTTAGCCGCTTGTCTGTCGAAATTAATGAACATTATCGTAAACGGATTCTGATATTTCAAACACTAACCCAAGGGCAATCAGGAGAGCATGTATGAAATTTGAGACATTTAAATCCGGATACTGGCATCAACGTTACCAGTACAAAAGTTTTGAACCAGTTATGGTTAACGATAACTGGTGCTGGGAAAATGCCTCTATAAATGATCTGCTTGAACGTGCTAGTCATGCACTAGGTGAGTTGAACGCTTTTGCTTTCAAACTACCTGAGTCCGATATTGATTTGTTCATCAAAATGCATGTGATTAAAGAAACTCAAGCCTCGAGCAAAATTGAAGGTACGCAAACAGGCATTGATGAAATATTAATGGAGGAAGAACAAATTCGACCAGAAAATCGTGATGACTGGCATGAAGTACAAAACTTTATTAAAGCCACCCATACAGCCGTTAATAGACTACAAGAACTACCATTATCAAATCGATTGCTCAAAGAGGCACACGCAACCCTGATGCAAGGAGTACGTGGTGAGCATAAACAGCCCGGTGAATTTCGTAATAGCCAAAACTGGATTGGAGGTTCAAACTTATACGATGCTGTCTTTATACCGCCTCACCACGATGGTGTTCCAGCATTAATGGGAGATTTGGAAAAATTTTGGCATAACCAAGAAATTATTGTACCTCATTTAATTCGTATTGCTATTAGCCACTATCAATTTGAAACCATCCACCCTTTTTTAGATGGTAACGGACGGATGGGACGCTTGCTTATTCCATTGTATCTAATATCTAGCGGACTACTTGCAAAACCTTCGCTCTATATGTCAGACTTTTTAGAACGCAATCGTTTCAGTTATTATGATGCCTTAACCCGTGTCCGCATGAGTAATGATATAACTCATTGGATACAATTTTTCCTCAACGGATTAGAACAAACCGCAACTAAGGGACGGGACGTATTCAAAAAAATACTAGAACTAAGAACAAAAATGAATGAGAAAATAGCAAGCTTTGGCAAACGTGCTGCTGTTGCCCATAAGGCGATGGAATTCCTTTACCAGCAACCGTTTGTATCAGCAACAGAACTGGGAGAGAATTTACAAATTACCGCTCCAACCGCCAATTCTATAATTAACTTATTGATTAAAGAAGATATTTTGAACGAAATTACCGGGCAACAACGAGGCAGAATATACTCCTTTACACTTTATCTTGAGCTTTTCTTTAATTAGTGAACCTGCTTAGTAAAAGAAAATAGCTTTTATTTAATTAGTGAGTCTGCTTAGTAAAAGAAAATGGCTTTTCTTTAATTAGTGAGCCTGCTTAGTAAAAGAAAACGCCATTTTCTAATAAATTGGAATTATTCTAATACTTTTGTTTTACAAGTTGCATCACTTTCACACCATGAGGGGAGATTATTAGCCAGACCGCTCTGATAAAACATGCTTTTTGCTTTAGCCCAATTATTATTTCTTATTGCTACGTTTATCACCCATGCGTCGAGGTTTTGAGTGAACGCAGTGGCATCATGAAACATATATTGCATATCGGTAACATTTTGCACCTTCCATCTCGATATATTACCATTGAAAACAGAAGCTTGAAACATATAACTCATATTTTCAACCGATGCCACATTCCAATCGGATATATCACCCTTGAACGCAGACGCAAGAAACATATCAGTCATATCTTTAACCTTTGACACATCCCAATCGGATATATCACCATTAAAATCTTCTAAATCAAATCCTCCTCTATATCTCGCAAAAAGAGTACTCATATCGGTGATGGCAGAAGTGTCGATGTAATTGAGGTTGACCTTGTTTCCTTTAGCATTCATGGCTCGTTCTATTTCAGCTACCAGAGCAGCCTTAGTTGTGGGCTTGAACTTCTTTATGCTAAGTTCGTATGTCGCCTCGCTTGCTTTGTACTTGTCTGTCGCTGCTTTTCTTACGGTGATGCTAACGATACCAGCTTTTACAAATGTTACTTCTCCGTTGATATCAATTGTTGCGATATCGGTATTGCTTGATGTATAGGTGATGTCTCCTAAGTCTTCTGCTACCGTTGTTTTAGTTAACGGATGCGTATAGGTGCCGCCTTCTAAAGAAAATACTTGTGCGGAAAGATCAGCATATTGTATTACTGTACCTTCCGCAAGCTCAATAGTCAAGGTGTACTGCGCCTCGCTTGAAGCAAATGCGTTTGATGTACCTGCCTTGGTAGCAGTGATGCTAACGATACCAGCTTTTACAAATGTTACTTCTCCTGTTTTTGCATTGACTGTCGCAATATCGGTATTGCCTGATGTATAGGTGATATCTCCTGTGTCTTCTGCTATCGTTGTTTTAGTTAACGGATGCGTATAGGTGCCGCCTTCTGAAAATACTTGCGTAGCGGAGGTATCAGCATATTCTATTATTGTGCCTAGGGGAAGTCCGATAATTGTAAGTTTGTATGTCGCCTCGCTTGCGTTGTACTTATCTGTCGCTGCTTTTGTAGCGGTAATGGTAATGATACCGACTTCTACAAGCGTTACTACTCCTGTTTTTGCATCGACTGTTGCTATACTAGTATCGCTTGATTTATAGGTAATAGCACCTGTGTCGTCTGCTACTTCCTTTGTTTTGCGTATCTCTTGTTTATAAGATGATGTTTCAGTAATTGATGCTTTATCGCTTTTTTTAGCAAAGCCAATAGTTGTACCTTGAATAAGTTGAGTCTTTGTGGTCTCACCTTCTACGGTATTACTTGAAGCTTTGGATGTTTTTTCTGATTTGGGACTATCGCAGGCTGCGATAAGGAAGTTTAATAAAAGGAATATATATATATATATATATATATAGGTTCTTGTATATCATGGATTACTCCTTATATAAGTAAAGTTTCTATAAGCTTAAAGGCTTACTATATATATAATAGACACTTTTGATATATTTTCAAGAGCTTTGCTGTCAGTTCGCATACTCCTATATATGAGCTTTTCTTTAATTAGTGAACCTGCTTAGTAAAAGAAAATGGCTTTTCTTTAATTAGTGATCCTGCTTAGTAAAAGAAAACGCCATTTCCTAATAAATTGGAATTATTCTAATACTTTTACTTTTGTTTTACAAGTTGCATCACTTTCACACCATGAGGGGAGATTATTAGCCAGACCGCTCTTATAAAACATGCTTTTTGCTTTAGCCCAATTATTATTTCTTATTGCTACGTTTATCACCCATGCGTCGAGGTTTTGAGTGAACGAAGTAGCTTCGTAAAACATATATCGCATATCGGTAACATTTTGCACCTTCCATCTCGATATATTACCATTGAAAACAGAAGTTTGAAACATAGAACTCATATTTTCAACCGATGCCACATCCCAATCGGATATATCACCATTGAACGCAGACACAGAAAACATAAAACTCATATCTTTAACCTTTGACACATCCCAATCGGATATATCACCATTAAAATCTTCTAAATCAAATCCTGAATATCTTCTAAAAAGAGCGCTCATATCGGTGATGGCAGAAGTGTCGATGTAATTGAGGTTGACCTTGTTTCCTTTAGCATTCATGGCTCGTGCTATTTCAGCTACCAGAGCAGCCTTAGTTGTGGGCTTGAACTTCTTTATGCTAAGTTCGTATGTCGCCTCGCTTGAAGCAAATGCGTTTGATGTACCTGCCTTGGTAGCAGTGATGCTAACGATACCAGCTTTTACAAAGCTTACTTCTCCTGTTTTTGCATCGACTGTCGCAATATCGGTATTGCCTGATGTATAAGTGATGTCTCCTAAGTCTTCTGCTATCGTTGTTTTAGTTAACGGATGCGTATAGGTGCCGCCTTCTGAAAATATTTGCGTAGCGGAAGTATCAGCATATTCTATTACTGTGCCTAGGGGAAGTCCGATAATTGTAAGTTTGTATGTCGCCTCGCTTGCTTTGTACTTATCTGTCGCTGCTTTTGTAGCGGTAATGGTAATGATACCGACTTCTACAAGCGTTACTACTCCTGTTTTTGCATCGACTGTCGCTATACTAGTATCGCTTGATTTATAGGTAATAGCACCTGTGTCGTCTGCTACTTCCTTTGTTTTGCGTATCTCTTGTTTATAAGATGATGTTTCAGTAATTGATGCTTTATCGCTTTTTTTAGCAAAGCCAATAGTTGTGCCTTGAATAAGTTGAGTCTTTGTGGTCTCGCCCTCTACGGTATTACTTGAAGCTTTGGATGTTTTTTCTGATTTGGGACTATCGCAGGCTGCGATAAGGAAGTTTAATAAAAGGAATATATATATATATATATATATAGGTTCTTGTATATCATGGATTACTCCTTATATAAGTAAAGTTTCTATAAGCTTAAAGGCTTACTATATATATAATAGACACTTTTGATATATTTTCAAGAGCTTTGCTGTCAGTTCGCATACTCCTATATAGTAGTATTCCTATATAGTAGTATTCCTATATAGTAGTATTCAGCAACAGAACTGGGAGAGAATTTACAAATTACCGCTCCAACCGCCAATTCTATAATTAACTTATTGATTAAAGAAGATATTTTGAACGAAATTACCGGGCAACAACGAGGCAGAATATACTCCTTTACACTTTATCTTGAGCTTTTCTTTAATTAGTGAGTCTGCTTAGTAAAAGAAAACGCCATTTCCTAATAAATTGAAATTATTTAAATTCTAATACTACTTCTGTTTTACAAGTTGCATCACTTTCACACCATGAGGGGAGATTATTAGCCAGACCGCTCTTATAAAACATGCTTTTTGCTTTAGCCCAATTATTATTTCTTATTGCTACGTTTATCACCCATGCGTCGAGGTTTTGAGTGAATGCAGTGGCATCATGAAACATAGATTGCATATCGGTAACATTTTGCACCTTCCATCTCGATATATTACCATTGAAAACAGAAGCTTGAAACATACGATTCATATTTTCAACCGATGCCACATTCCAATCGGATATATCACCATTGAACGCAGACGCAAGAAACATATCACTCATATCTTTAACCTTTGACACATTCCAATCGGATATATTGCCATTAAAATCTTGTAAACCAAATCCTCCATATCTCGCAAAAAGATTGCTCATATCGGTGATGGCAGAAGTGTCGATGTAGTTGAGGTTGACCTTGTTTCCTTTAGCATTTATGGCTCGTTTTATTTCAGCTACCAGAGCAGCCTTAGTTGTGGGCTTGAACTTCTTTATGCTAAGTTCGTATGTCGACTCGCTTGAAGCAAATGCGTTTGATGTACCTGCCTTGGTAGCAGTGATGCTAACGATACCAGCTTTTACAAATGTTACTTCTCCGTTGATATCAATTGTTGCGATATCGGTATTGCTCGATGTATAGGTGATGTCTCCTGTGTCTTCTGCTACCGTTGTTTTAGTTAACGGATGCGTATAGGTGCCGCCTTCTGAAAATACTTGCGTAGCGGAAGTATCAGCATATTCTATTACTGTGCCTAAGGGAAGTCCGACAATTGTAAGTTTGTATGTCGCCTCGCTTGCTTTGTACTTATCTGTCGCTGCTTTTGTAGCGGTAATGGTAATGATACCGACTTCTACAAGCGTTACTACTCCTGTTTTTGCATCGACTGTCGCTATACTAGTATCGCTTGATTTATAGGTAATAGCACCTGTGTCGTCTGCTACTTCCTTTGTTTTGCGTATCTCTTGTTTATAAGATGATGTTTCAGTAATTGATGCTTTATCGCTTTTTTTAGCAAAGCTAATGGTTGTGCCTTGAATAAGTTGAGTCTTTGTGGTCTCACCTTCTACGGTATTACTTGAAGCTTTGGATGTTTTTTCTGATTTGGGACTATCGCAGGCTGCGATAAGGAAGTTTAATAAAAGGAATATATATATATATATATATATAGGTTCTTGTATATCATGGATTACTCCTTATATAAGTAAAGTTTCTATAAGCTTAAAGGCTTACTATATATATAATAGACACTTTTGATATATTTTCAAGAGCTTTGCTGTCAGTTCGCATACTCCTATATAGTAGTATTTTGATAAAACATGGTGTGTAATATAGCAAAAAGCATGACAGAAAGATATAATAAAAACAATTACTTCATAATATGTTTCTTTCAATATCATTTAAGATTCTTAAGAAGAAGTAAGCATGATCTACGTATTTTAGAGGTTTTTATATGGCAGAAGATAATACAAACAATCTCATATCTCATAAAAGCGAAGTTTCAACAAGAAGTCAATTAGCGACTTTTTTGTTATGTACCTTCCTTGGATTTTTCGGTGCACATAGGTTGTATGCAGGTAAGATAGGCTCAGGTATTACAATGATGCTCTTGATAATTGTTTTTGTACCGCTATTATTATTTTCTACAGATGCGGTGCAATCACAAGATGAAGCTTCTTTTGGAGCTCTATTATCTTTAGCCGCAGGTGCTGTTGTAGTTCTTTGGATTATTATTGATTGGTTTGTAATACTTACAGGTAATTTTAAGGATAACGAAGGGAAGAGAATACAAAAATTATTGTAATACATGAACATTGAAGCATCACTAAACACCAATTTTCACAAAGCGAAAAGTAACAAAAAAGACGAATTCTACACGCAACTTTACGACATTGAAGAAGAGCTTAAACACTACAAGGAGCATTTCAAAGGCAAGGTCGTGTACTGCAACTGCGGAGTCATGGGCGTACCGATTACCTTTCTCGACAAGTACAACCCCGACCAGTTTGAGTTGTTGGGATAGATAGACCTTTGATTAAAGAACGCACAGGAAAAGTTAGTCGCTTTAGGATTAATGATAAGGAAATCTACGCAAGAATCATCATCAAGAACAAGAGACTCTCTTCTTAGGAGGCACAACATGAGCCAAGACACCATACAATTTCACCTTAGAAGAGCAGGGCGTTATTACAAAGAAGGCAAATACGAAAAGGCGATAAAAACGCTTACATTGATTATCAATTCAGACGCACCAGATGACATCAAGGCAGATGTATACAACAACAGAGGACTTGCCAAATACGACTTACAGAGGTACGAGGAAGCGATAGAGGATTATGACAAGGCGATAGAACTACAGTCCGACCATGTTGAGACATACAACAACTTCACCAAGCTTGATCGCAAAGATCCCGCCGAACTACAGCTCAACTATGCAAATGCATACAACAACAGAGGCGCTGCCAAAGAAAAATTACAGAGATACGAAGAGGCGATAGAAGATTACGACAAGGCGATAAAACTACAGCCCAACCATGCCGCAGCATATAACAACAGAGGCAGTGCCAAAGGAGAATTACAGAGATACGAGGAAGCGATAGAAGATTACGACAAGGCGATAAAACGAAAGCATGACTATGCAGATGCATACTACAACAGAGGCAATGCCAAAGGAAAATTACAGAGACACGAGGAAGCGATAGAAGATTACGACAAAGCGATAGAGCTACAGCTTGACCATGTTGAGGCATACTACAATAGAGGCAGTGCCAAAGGAAAATTACAGAGATACGAGGAAGCGATAGAGGATTACGACAAGGCGATAAAATTACAGCCCAACCATGCCGCAGCATATAACAACAGAGGCAATGCCAAAAACAGCTTACAGAGATACGAGGAAGCGATAGAGGATTATGACAAGGCGATAGAAAGACAGCCCAACCTTGCAGATGCATATAGCAACAGAGGCGCTACCAAAGACAAATTACAGAGATACGAAGAAGCGATAGAGGATTACGACAAGGCGATAGAAAGACAGCCCGACTATGCCGAGGCATGGTACAACTGTATAAAAAATGCTACAAAAGAGTTAGAAGAAAGACAGCCCGACTATGCCGAGGCATGGTACAACAGAGGCAATGCCAAACGTAGCTTGGGGAGGTACGAAGAGGCGATAGCGGACTACGACAAGGCGATAGAACGAAAGCATGACTATGCAGATGCATACAACAATAGAGGCGCTACCAAAGACAAATTACAGAGATACGAGGAAGCGATAGAAGATTACGACAAGGCGATAGAACGAAAGCATGACTATGCAGATGCATACAACAACAGAGGACTTGCCAAAGCCAAATTACAGAGATACGAAGAGGTGATAGAAGATTATGATAAGGCGATAGAACTACAGCCCGAAGATGCCAATGCATGGTTCAACAGAGGCAATGCCAAAAACAACTTACAGAGATACGAGGAAGCGATAGCGGATTACGACAAGGCGATAGAGTTACAGCCTAAGCTTGCCGAGGCATACAACAACAGAGGCGTTGCCAAATACGACTTACAGAGGTACGAAGAAGCGATAGAAGATTACGACAAGGCGATAGAGCTACAATCCGACCATGCAGGTGCATACCGCAACAGAGGCAATGCCAAATACGACTTACAGAGATACGAAGAGGCGATAGCGGATTACGACAAGGCGATAGAGCTACAACCCGACCATGCAGGGGCATACTACAACAGAGGCGTTGCCAAAGCCAAATTACAGAGATATGAAGAGGCGATAGCGGATTACGACAAGGCGATAGAGCTACAGCCTAATCTTGCCAATGCATGGTTCAATAGAGGCAATGCCAAAGGCAGCTTACAGAGACACGAAGAGGCGATAGCGGATTTTGACACAGCGATAGAATTACAGCCCGACTATGCTAAGGTATACCACAACAGAGGCGTTGCCAAACATAGCTTGGGGAGATACGAGGAAGCGATAAGGGATTACTACAAGGCGATAGAGCTACAGTGTGAGAACGCAAAGAAAGACTTTAAAACAATAACATGCTATAAGTTCATCCCCATTAGCAAAAACAGCATAAACATGCTGGTAAAAAACATGGTGTATTTTAGCGATGTTCCGTCCCTGAACGACCCGCTGGAATGCCCTCTTTTGTTAACAATATTTCAGGGCGTATTTGAAGGCAAACATGAACCGCGTATTTTCTCACTCGTGGTTCCACCTCCCAATGACAAACCAGATGAGTATGGGATACATGAGGTCGTACGCAACACACTCCTTTTCAGCCACTATGCAGATGCGCACAAGGGAATATGCATAGGGTACGAAATAGCTCCAGAGTTTCTGCAACAAGGCACGATGTTCTATACACCTGTGCAATATAGCAAGAATACAATACCAGATAGCCTGGAGAAGCTCTTTGCCATTAAGGATGAGCTATGGAAATATGAGCATGAGGGGCGTTTTGTAGCCTTTGGCACAGAGAAACACTATCAATTGCAAGGGAATTCACGCATTACAAGGCTTATCTTTGGGCTTAAAACACCTGGAAAAGACAAGACTTTGTTGTCGAAACTTCTACAAGGTAAAGGAATAGGCTTATATGATACCTACAGTGATGAATATAGTTCTTTTGATCTCAAGTTTAAGGTTCGCAAACAATCTCATATCTCATAAAAGCGAAGTTTCAACAAGAAGTCAATTAGCGATTTTTTCGGTGCACATAGGTTGTATGCAGGTAAGATAGGCTCAAGTATTATAATGATACTCTTAATAATTGTTGCAGCAGGGTTTTATACCGCTATCATTATTTTTTACAGATGCGGTGCAATCAGATGCATAAACAAGAAGATACAGAAAGATGAAAAAAGCCACACAAACATGTGGCTTTGAGTTTAAAGAATTTTCACAGCTCCTTAAGCGGATATTTCAAATGTCGTTAAAAAAGTAATTCAGGAGCGTGATTTATGACAAATAGCGCCAAATCTTCATGAGCTAATAAATCAATAGGCTTTCCAAACTCATCAGATTTTTCATCAATCTCTTTTTCTATCGTCTCTGTGCTTTCGGCAGTGGTAGCTATTATTCCTCCATGTGCATCGTAATGCTCTATTGCGCCTACAATCTGTTCGACTGCATGTGTATTCTCTATTCTTCCTTCATAAGATTTTACTTGCACAACGATCAAATGTGGATATTCTATATTATTCGCTATTTTGATGTTCGTCTCTATAATTAGATCTGCCCCATGATCCGTACCCCAGCCTACTTCATTAAGTGTTACATCTTTTACATCGGGAACTTTTTTAAATACCTTATATAAAAATTCCTCAAGGTTTTTACTCTTATTCATTTGTTGAATCTTTACAGCGATATTGCTTAGCATGGGGGTCAGTTCTTTTTTGAGATGATGTATTTCTCTCGTCTCTCCGCCTTCAAGTTGTATCTTATTACTTTTTAAGTTCTCTATAGATTCATGAAATGCGTCTTCCGCACGTATTCTTTGAAATCTTTGTCGAGGTTTCAGATTAACTGTGGGTAGAACATTTGCATTCTTTCTATCAAACTCTATCACCGTACTGGTATCAACTTCAAAGTAATGCGGAAAGGCACTAGTTTTCTCTCCAAATTTATATTCTGACGTAATTCTCGCAGCGGTACAGTGTCCTTTCCGTGGTGAATTGATAAACACGATCCAATCATCTTTATGTACTTGACGAAGACGTTCAAAATATTGATATGGTTCTTTTGGGATTCCTTCCTCCCCAGCATGTATTCGTACTGTTCCTTCATGCATCCAATCTTTGATTTGTTCTCTAATTTCGTCCTTGCATCCTTTCCATGATGCCCCAACTGACCATACTGCCATAATTCTTACCTCCTACATATAACATATATAAATTATTTGGAAATCAATTTTCAACAAAGGGTTAAATCTAAAATCCATACCATGCACTATAGCAAAACCTAGCGTCTTATGCAAGTACACAAGGTCTAATATCCCTTTACTTAATACATAATGTCATAGATACATTGTGTCGACACTTGAGATACGCTCACAAGTTTTCTCGGGACATGTAGCGTCCTACAACAGAGACATGTATATGATCACGCAAGATTACATTGTATCTCGCGTGGCTCCGAAACTCAGCAAGTACTCACGATAGTACTCGTACTGTGCTCTGCGTGCCTTAAGTTCTGCAGGCAAGCCGATGCTTATGTCGTTCACTAAGGCGTCAAACTTGTCTAAAAGAGACACAATGCGTTCTTGCACAGGTAGGGGAGGTATGGGGATGGTGAGTTTAGCAACATCTTTTGAATAAACATGAGGAACTCCGCTTCCGCTTTTAAGATTGTGTAATACATTTTGACAGTTTTTTAAAAAATGAAAAGCATATTTTGTAAGCAATAAACATTTATTTGTTTTTATTGAAAAGGCATCTGATACAAAAATTTCGGTCGTCCAATAACTAACAAAACCCGCATACGCACCGCTTCCCGCAATTACAATTGTTTCGCCATCTCTATTTCCTTTGTTATGATAATAGGCCGCTTTTCTGCCACCTGCAATAACAGGGATGTCACCACTTGAAATATTTTTTTTAGTTATGGATGTTCCTCGCTTAAGTTCCGCAACTTCTCCCAACGCCCTCCACTCCACGTCATCGCCAAAGGTGAGAAGCTTCTCACGGTAGTGCTTATACTGCGCTACGCGCGCCTCAAGCTCCGCCTCAAGCTCCGCCTCAAGCTCCGCCTCAAGCTCCGCCTCAAGCTCCGCCTCAAGCTCCGCCTCAAGCTCCGTGAATGTGTCTAGCACGCCTACAATGTACTCTTGCACAGGTAGGGGTGGTATGGGGATTAGATATTTTTTTATATCGTTAAAATTAACTGATGAAAATGTTGCACCAGAAGCTTTACTGGCAAGTACTTGTCCATGTATTTGCATAATATGAAAAAGATATTTGCTTATAACTTTTTTAGTAGCTTGTATTCCACATAAACCTCTGCCTATACAAATTTTTCTATCAGTATAATTTATTGCCCCTACAGGTGCTCGAACACTCATTATTACGTTATGAGCTTCTATAATTTTTGTTATTTTAGAAGTATGCTTTTGAGAGTTAGCAACAACATAGTTAGTAAAATGGGATTTTCCTTGATGAAATTCTAAATCATTTTTGTTTGATGAAACAAACTTACCTTCTGGAGATTGTCCCATTATAAGATTAAAGTAATTTATATCCCCCAGCGCTCTATACTCCACCCCGTGCGGGCAGTGCTCGGCCATCAGCCGTTCCAGCGTATTCATAGTGCACTCATGATGGTTCGCCAATAATCCCGCATAGTCCCATGATATCATGCACATGTGTTGGAAGAGACATAGACATGTGTTGAATTGTACACTATTTATATATAACTCCCTTAATGTATCACAATGGTCTTAAATGAATTCCTGCATATTTAATAATTTGAGGTTTACAAATGGATTTACATGTATCACGGCAACCTGTCTTTGACCTTTTAAAGTACATTCATCGGTCTATGGGCTATACTCAAACGTAAGGAGCATCGCATGACTCAAGGCATAGAATTGAACTTCAATAGAGCGACACGATATCGCAAAGAAGGCAAATATGAAGAGGCGATAGAAACGCTTACATTGATTATCAAATCAGACGCACCAGATGACATCAAGGCAGGTGCATACTACAATAGAGGCGTTGCCAAACACGACTTAGAGAGATACGAGGAAGCGATAAGGGATTACGACAAGGCGATAGAGCTACAGCCTAAGCTTGCCGAGGCATACAACAACAGAGGACTTGCCAAACACGACTTAGAGAGATACGAGGAAGCGATAGCGGATTACGACAAGGCGATAGAACTACAGCCTAAGTTTACCGAGGCATGGTACAACAGAGGACTTGCCAAATACGCCTTACAGAGGTACGAGGAAGCGATAGCGGATTACGACAAGGCGATAGAACTACAGCCTAAGCTTGCCGGGGCATACAACAACAGAGGACTTGCCAAACACGACTTAGAGAGATACGAGGAAGCGATAGCGGATTACGACAAGGCGATAGAGCTACAGCCTAAGCTTGCCGAGGCATACAACAACAGAGGCAATGCCAAACGTAGCTTGGGGAGATACGAGGAAGCGATAAGGGATTTCGACAAGGCGATAGAGCTACAGCCCGACTATGCTAAGGCATACAACAACAGAGGACTTGCCAAACACGACTTAGAGAGATACGAGGAAGCGATAGCGGATTACGACAAGGCGATAGAACTACAGCCTAAGCTTACCGAGGCATGGTACAACAGAGGACTTGCCAAATACGCCTTACAGAGGTACGAGGAAGCGATAGCGGATTACGACAAGGCGATAGAACTACAGCCTAAGCTTGCCGGGGCATACAACAACAGAGGACTTGCCAAACACGACTTAGAGAGATACGAGGAAGCGATAGCGGATTACGACAAGGCGATAGAGCTACAGCCTAAGCTTGCCGAGGCATACAACAACAGAGGCAATGCCAAACGTAGCTTGGGGAGATACGAGGAAGCGATAAGGGATTTCGACAAGGCGATAGAGCTACAGCCCGACTATGCTAAGGCATACAACAACAGAGGACTTGCCAAACACGACTTAGAGAGATACGAGGAAGCGATAGCGGATTACGACAAGGCGATAGAGCTACAGCCTAAGCTTGCCGAGGCATACTACAATAGAGGCAATGCCAAATACAAATTAAAAAGATATGAAGAGGCGAAAGACGACCATCATCAGGCAATTAAGCTGCAATGTGAGAATGCACAAGAAAAATATAAGCCCATAACAAGCTATAAGTTCAGACCCATCAATAAAAACACCATAAGCCTTTTGGTACAAGGTGAATTATATTTTAGCGATATTCCATCCCTGAACGACCCGCTGGAATGCCCCCTGATGCACTTCATGTATAAAGATATATTCAAAGATGCCAATAAGCCGCACATTTTGTCACTGGTTGTCCCCTCTCATCAACATACAAAAAACAAAGACGGAATATATACGGATCTGGTAAACAACACCTTGCTCTTCAGCCATTATGCTGATTCACACAAGGGCATATGCATAGAATACGAAATACAAGAAACACTATTAAAACAAGAACAAGCACGCATATTCTACACCTCTGTACAATACAGCACAAACACAGAAGCACAAAATATTGAAAAACTCTTTGCCATTAAGGATGAAAAATGGAAATACGAGAACGAAGCGCGCTTTATAGCCTTTGATGAGCAACAAGAGCCAACACGCCCGGGCAACATATATAAAGGTGGTGTGCACATTAAGAAAATAATATTCGGACTTGAAACGCCTAAGGAAGACAAAAAGCTATTGTACACCCTCTTGCACAAAGAAAACAAAGAACATTTACAAGGCATAAAGTTTTTTAACACAGAAAGCAAACCCAAAAGCTTTTTCACCCTGAAGTTTACGCCGTATACACCGCCAGACCAGGTTGGTTCATAAACTCTACATGTGTTAAAAGAGACACGGAGCGATGCCAACAGAGAGACGGAAACGCCCCCCACCCGACATGTCCATGTCTTTGGTATCTCTGGTAGCCATCAAAACCTGACTTTACACAAAAAAACCCCTGATGACTTGATTATGTAAAAGGCCGTGTTATGATAACATTCAGTAACATTTAATCAACAAGGAGTAAACCATGATGATATATAAGAAAGCAATAGCCCTTCTGTCCCTTCTTTTGACCTTAATTATCGCAGCATGCGAAAACCCCCAACCAACATAGAGAAAAACGGTAAAGCCGACACGGATACAGACTCCGAAGGAGAATCTGCAGGCGAAACAGGCAACGAATCCGAAGACGATGGCGAAGACGCAGCCCCCGCCGCATATAGTTTTGCATTTGACACGGCAGCCACAAGGTTGCATTCACCTCAGGTGGCACATACACCCGTGCCGTCGTCGAGACAAACAAGCCCGCAGGCGACGCACGGGCTACTACATATACCTCAAGCGAGGGCAAGATAGCCACGGTCAACGAAGCAGGTGTCGTAACCTTTGTGACCCAGGGCACGGTGACCATCACGGCCACCAAGACAGCGGAACCTGGCCATGAAAAAGCTACTGCCAGCTATGAACTTACCATTACCAAAATGAAGCCCGCAAATAAACAGGCACTTGCCAATGAAATAACCCGAGCGATGGATGCACACGGCAACAAAGTCAACCTCAACTACATAGACGTCTCTGATATCACCGACATGAGCTATCTTTTTAGTAGCCATGCATTCGGTTATGGGCGTCAGGCATTCAATGGCGACATATCAGAGTGGAAGGTGGCAAAGGTGACCAATATGTTCGCTACGTTTGAAGGTGCTACTGCGTTCGATCAGAATATCTCAAAGTGGGATGTGTCAGGGGTTGAAGATATGGTTTTTATGTTTAAGGATGCAACCTCGTTCAAGCAGAACCTCAATGCATGGGGGAACAGAATAAACAACGCTTTAAAAGCTGATAAATGGAGAAATACAAAAATTATGTTTACAGGCAGCGGTCTTGCGGACAATCTCCCTTCATGGTGTGCAAGTGTGCAAGCGTGTAGAAATGGACAATAAAGGAGGAACACATGGCTATAGAATATAAAGTCATTCCACGCAAGATATTGGCGGGAGAAGACAAAGGCAAAGTAAAATACTACGCCACAACAAGCAACACCGGACGAACAGACCTTGATGACTTTATAAATATTATTCAGATTCCAAGTCGTATAGACATTGCTCCAAATGAAACATCGAATTCATTTGCTAAAATATGGGCAAGTTCTGCATGGAATCCCAGGTCAAAACATTCTATATAATGGTTGGCTCTCTCTTTAACCTTGTGAAGGGGCATTATTATATCAGCTGCCAGCTTATTAGCTTGAATTTCCTGATTGTTGCTTAGCAAGCTTCTGTATAATGGATCGTCAAATATCCCATCTCCTATGCTTTCCTTATGCAAGAAAAAATGGGCAAGCTCATGGGCTAGTGTAAATCTCCTCCGTTGAGGGGAATGCTTTAAATTTATAGTAATTCGGTAATTGTCGTTTACCTTCACTATCTTGCCAGACATCTCTCCCATATATTCATTTTCAACATCAATATTATTATCCTTTGCAATACTTTCAAGATTAACAGGGTAGGAGTCAAGATATTTTTCTTTCAAACTTTTTGCGATATCCAGTCTATTGCTGTCCATTTGTCACTCCTTATTCACTTTTTTAGCATCATCAACATCAGAAGTACTTAATGCGTAAATATCGCCCGCCTTCATTCTTTCGTTTGTCTTTTTCATTACTTCCTCTACTATGGAATCTGTTTTATTTTTAATAAAGTCATCAGCTTTCCTATTTATGATTTCAGTTACTTTTGAATTTATTTCTTGCCAACCGATGATAGCCAGGATTCCGCCACCCATTGTTATGGTCGCTATAATTATTCCCAGTAAAGATATTTGAAAACTTAAAGCGTCAACATTACTGAGGTTTTCTGAATTCGCAAACTTGAAAAACCCAAATACAATAAGTAGCAAGAAAAAAGCTCCAATCACAACAAGAAAAAATGTTAAAATGAGTATTAAAACTCCAGATTTTGGTTTACCTTCAGCTTTTTTGACTTTTTCTTTATTCCCCGGAGAACCAACCACTTATCTATTATGACACAGGTATCTAAATATAACAACAATATGCTGTATAAAATCTTTTTCCTCCATGAACCGCGTATTTTCTCACTCGTGGTTCCACCTCCCAATGACAAACCAGATGAGCATGGGATACATGAGGTCGTACGCAACACACTTCTTTTCAGCCACTATGCAGATGCGCACAAGGGAATATGCATAGGGTACGAAATAGCTCCAGAGTTTCTGCAACAAGGCACGATGTTCTATACACCTGTGCAATATAGCAAGAATACAAGACCAGATAGCCTGGAGAAGCTCTTTGCCATTAAGGATGAGCTATGGAAATATGAGCATGAGGGGCGTTTTGTAGCCTTTGGCACAGAGAAACACTATCAATTGCAAGGGAATTCACGCATTACAAGGCTTATCTTTGGGCTTAAAACACCTGAGGAAGACAAGACTTTGTTGTCGAAACTTCTACAAGGCAAAGGAATAGACTTATATGATACCTACAGTGATGAATATAGTTCTTTTGATCTCAAGTTTAGGGAACACGGGGCAACATCTTTTTGACAAAGGCTTTGCAGGCAATTGGTTTGAGCCCCACCAATGGGCCTATGGTAGACGATGAACATTTATTCTATGCAGCTTGGACTCTTAGTATCTTGATCACGCCCTAGCTTAGTCTTTCCAACTGTACAGCGTCCCATCATCGCGTATCGCCACTGTGTGATCCCCACATGTCGCAACAGCATTCCATTTTTCGATCCCTACTTTGACGGGACTAGTCTGATGCTTCATATGCCATAGTGTCCCATCATCGCGTATCGCCACTGTGTGATCCCCACCTGCCGCAACAGCCTTCCATCTTCCGATCCCTACCATGTTGGGACTAGTCTGATAATTACGCCCTTTCCAAATACACAGCGTCCCATCATCGCGTATTGCCACTGTGTGATCCCTACCTATCGCAACAGCCTTCCATCTTCCGATCCCTACCTTGTCGGGACTAGTCTGATAATTCATATGCCATCTCCTTTATAAAATAAAATTTGTGAAAGCTGCTTAATATACAAGCAACATTTTCAATTATATAAAGTATAGAAAACAAAACACAATAATACAATAGGTAAAATTAAAATGTGATGCAAGCTTGTCCAAGAACCCCATTCCTAAGCTTCTGCCTACCATACGGAGATGCCCTTATCAGCATACCGTTCTAAGCAATACGCAATATGCCTTTGAACTTTAGGGCACAAGTCCAAGAAGTTTACTAAATAAATTTTTAGAGACACCTAGTGATAGCCAACAGCGACACATAGCGTCCTACAACAGAGACATGTATATGATCACGCAAGATTACATTGTATTTCGCGTGGCTTCGAAACTAAGCAAGTACTCACGATAGTACTCGTACTGTGCTCTGCGTGCCTTAAGTTCTGCAGGCAAGCCGATGCTTATGTCGTTCACTAAGGCGTCAAACTTGTCTAAAAGAGACACAATGCGTTCTTGCTCTGCAAGGGGCGGTATGGGGATAGAAAACTTATTTATTATTGAAGAATTTATATTATTGATAGTAGTGCTACAGATACTTTTTTTAAGATATTGCAAGAAATTACCGCTACCTAACAAATAAAAAATAAATTGAGAATTAATACTTTTATTACATCTTATAACTGCCATAAAGCCACCAAAGTAGTAATCTATATTGTTATTAATATATGCAACTTTTCCTACATGGGCTTTACTTCCACTTGCTACGCTCATAAGAATATCACCTTTTTTTAACTTTTGCGTATCTTTAATTTTGGTATCTTTAGACACAACTTTAACATCTTCAAAGTTTAATCTATTATTTAATATGTCAATATTATTCGCTCTTAATATTTTGAAACCACTGTTTAAAGTTGTTTCCTGCGATTTATTGTAAGTAACCCCTCGCACATATTTAGCAATTTCTCCTAATTCTCTATATTCCACGTCATGGCCAAAGGTGAGCAGCTTCTCACGGTAGTACTTATACTGCGCTACGCGCGCCTCAAGCTCCGCCTCAAGCTCCGTAAAGCTGTCGAGTATCTTTACGATTGCTTCTTGCACAGGTAGGGGTGGTATGGGTATGGGCAGTTTGGCAACATCTTTTGAATAAACATGAGGAACTCCGCTTCCGCTTTTAAGATTGTGTAATACATTTTGACAGTTTTTTAAAAAATGAAAAGCATATTTTGTAAGCAATAAATATTTATTTGTTTTTATTGAAAAGGCATCTGATACAAAAATTTCGGTCGTCCAATAACTAACAAAACCCGCATACGCACCGCTTCCCGCAATTACAATTGTTTCGCCATCTCTATTTCCTTTGTTATGATAATAGGCCGCTTTTCTGCCACCTGCAATAACAGGGATGTCACCACTTGAAATATTTTTTTTAGTTATGGATGTTCCCCGCTTAAGTTCCGCAACTTCTCCCAATTCTCTATACTCCACCCCGTGCGGGCAGTGCTCGGACATCAGCCGTTTCAGCGTATTCATAGTGCACTCATGATGGTTCGCCAATAATCCCGCATAGTCCCATGATATCATGCACATGTGTTGAATTGTACACTATTTATATATGATTCCCTTAATGTATCACAATGGTCTTAAATGAATTCCTGCATATTTAATAATTTGAGGTTTACAAATGGATTTACATGTATCACGGCAACCTGTCTTTGACCTTTTAAAGTACATTCATCGGTCTATGGGCTATACTCAAACATAAGGAGCATCGCATGACTCAAGGCATAGAATCGTACTTCAATAGAGCGACACGATATTACAAAGAAGGCAAGTATGAAGAGGCGATAAAAACGCTTACATTGATTATCAAATCAGACGCACCAGATGACATCAAGGTAGGTGCGTACAACAACAGAGGACTTACCAAAGACAGCTTGGGGAGCTACGAGGAAGCGATAAGGGATTACGACAAGGCGATAGAGCTACAGCCCGACTATGCCGCAGCATACCACAACAGAGGACTTGCCAAAAACAGCTTACAGAGATACGAAGAAGCGATAAAAGATTACGACAAGGCGATAGAGCTACAGCCCGACTATGCCAATGCATGGTTCAACAGAGGCGTTACTAAATACAACTTAAGAAGATACGAGGAAGTGATAGAGGATTACGACAAGGGGATAGAACTACAGCCCGACGATGCTAAGGCATACCACAACAGAGGTGTTGCTAAATACAACTTAAAAAGATACGAGGAAGCGATAGAGGATTACGACAAGGCGATAGAGCTACAGCCTAAGCTTGCCGAGACATACAACAACAGAGGCACTGCCAAATACAACTTACAGAGATACGAGGAAGCGATAGAAGATTACGACAAGGCGATAGAGCTACAGCCTAAGCTTGCCAAGGCATACTACAACAGAGGTAATGCGTACCATGAGCAAGCACAATACAACAAAGCAATAGTAGACTACACGCAGGTCATTAAACTGCCCACAGATGATAACACCAAAGCAGGAGCGTATGCTGGCAGAGGTACTGCATACGCCAAGCAAAAAGAATACAACGAAGCAATAAATGATTTCAATGCTGCCCTACAGTACGGCATATCCGATGAAGTTATAAAAACATATCGCAAGCAAGAAGAAAAGGGCATTGCTAAAAACATATTAGAAGTATTTGAAAGCACGGCGCAGATATTAAACCAACTAAAAGTACCTAAAGATTCTAAAGACACAGAATATCTTTCGCATACTACTAGATTGCCCGTGTTTATTCAACTCCTTGTTCCTGCACATAAGAACGAAAAACAACCACTAGGGATCTTTCGTATGTACCACATTGCCTACACCAACGACCCAACTGAAGGCAGGGTCTTGTTCAATAATATGAATATACCCCTTGATGAAGCAACACAGGGTAGGGACATACCTTATGTGATGGTAACAAGCTTTTGTGGAGGTAAAAACCCACAAGCATTAGACACCTTGCCCATATGGAAGATGTACGGCGATGATGCACAAGGCATAGGCCTGTTATTTAAGAAAAGCGACATAGCCTACGATAAAAAAGGACATGCCATGCCACATTATTTTGAATCTACTATGCTTAGCGACACTGGAAATACCAATAAGAAAGTCACACATGCGACATCACAACCCTTGCCAAATGAAGCAGATGAAAAGAATGTTACACCCCCACAGATACTCTACAAGGTCTACTATGTGAAGAGTGATGAAACAGATGAAACAAAGAGTGATGAAATATATGGAAAGTTAAAAGACATAAAAACAAATCTTGAGACGATACAGAAACAACAAGATATACACAACAAAACCCTAGAGTTGCTAAACGGTATACGGTATCTCATAAAAGACATAAAATATGCCTACGAAGAAGAATACCGCCTCTTGTGCTTTGCAAATAAGGAACAAGTCCCAAAGATACTACAAAGCCAAGACATCACAGAACAAACTGAAAGCACCAAAGACACGAATACGGGTAGTCTACCACGTATACGTATCTACATAGAGACAGAAATATTAAAAAAACTCTGCAAGGTAATAACCGCCCCTAAAGTAAATAAGGAACAAGCCTTAAACATACAGTATCTTTTGCATTTCTATAAGGAAGAATTGCCAAAGCTGGAAGAAGAACCCCTATATACCAGCAATATACCCTACCGCTAAGTAGGAAATCCCGTACCCATATGCATTACCACAGACACAAGAATCACACAGAAGACTTGTTATACTTGTTACAAAGGAAGTGCTCATGAAACAACAAGCAAACCCGAAAGCCTTTTTACCCTAAAGTTCAGGCCAGGTTCGTTCAAAAAAAAAGTTCTAATTATTAGCATCAGTGTCGGAAGACATGAGCTATCTCTTTTATAACACCACTGTATCTACCTTTGGGGGATGTTTGAATTCTCTTTGGCAAGACCTGCGAATCACTTAAAAAGAATATGCATGTCTCTTTGGGATTTATACGATCGTTTCGTGTACCTTTGTGTCATAGAGGCATGACGCCTCAGCCTTGTTTAGCTATTCATCGGTTTATCGGCTATACTCAAACGTAAGGAGCATCACATGACTCAAGGCATAGAATCGTACTTCAATAGAGCGACACGATATTACAAAGAAGGCAAGTATGAAGAGGCGATAGCGAATTATGACAAAGCGATAGAACTACAGCCCGAAGATGCCGATGCATGGTTCAACAAAGGAACAAACAGCATTATGATTATGATAGAACGACAAAGCATGGGGAAACCGAAGGTGCGTCTTTGTTATTGTATTTATCAAAATAGTCAAGAAATAAGCAGTATAGAATATTTATAAGGTTAAGAAGTAATGGAATTATGAAGTGTATTTTAATGTTTTGTTATGCGGGTCTCATTGTGCTTCTTGCTTCTTGTAGATCTGTGGCAACTTATACAGATAGTCCAGATGGTCAATTTTTTTATTCAGTGAGTAAGCAGGAAGAAACGAAATATGGTGATATTTTTGTTGTTATTGAAAAATATCGTTATTATCCGGTCTTTTTTAGTCAAGTAGAGCGTATGTTTTATGAAATTAATCAAGCGAATCCTTTGGATGGCTATCATGCAAATACTTATAATTTTATACAATATAAGGGTTTTCGAGGCTCACAAATTGAATGTAAAATCAACGTAAGTCAAGTGGGACTTATAATTACTTACACACTGCCTAAAATTAGTGCGGATGTAAGGGATAAAAAAATCTTAAAAATTTGGAATAGATATTATTCCGCTTTACTAAAGCATGAGCAAAATCATGCTGAGTTTGGTCGCATTGCAGCCAAAAGAATATACGATGTGTTGAGAAAAAACTTAAATAAGCCATGCGAGCAAGAAATGCAAAAAGAAATTGATGAAATTTTTGCGTGGCATGCTAAACAACATAAAGAATATGATGAAAAAACGAATCATGGGAAAAAAGAGGATGCGTATTTGCCATTTTATTTACCTTAAAATGAGAAGAAAGACATCACAGAACAAACTGAAAGCACCAAAGACACGAATTATACGTATCTACATAGAGACAGAAATATTAAAAAAACTCTGCAAGGTAATAACCGCCCCTAAAGTAAATAAGGAACAAGCCTTAAACATACAGTATCTTTTGCATTTCTATAAGGAAGAAGAACCCCTATATACCAGCAATATACCCTACCGCTAAGTAGGAAATCCCGTACCCATATGCATTACCACAGACACAAGAATCACACAGAAGACTTGTTATACTTGTTACAAAAGGAAGTGCTCATGAAACAACAAGTAAACCCGAAAGCCTTTTTACCCTAAAGTTCAGGCCAAGTTCGTTCAAAAACAAAAAGTTCTAATTATTAGCATCAGTGTCGGAAGACATGAGCTATCTCTTTTATAACACCACTGTATCTACCTTTGGGGAATGTTTGAATTCTCTTTGGTAAGACCTGCGAATCACTTAAAAAGAATATACATGTCTCTTCTCTAAGGTCTCTACAGTAACTAGTATCAGTGTTAGAAGACGCTAGATATCTTATGAAAGAAATGCGCTCTTAGGATATACTAGAGGTGTTGATTCCTCTAAGGTAGAAATCTACAGAACCATGAAATAGACAAAAGCTTGTATAGGATAAGTGAATCATCACGTAAGGAAAAGAAACGATGGACATAGAACTGAAAGAAATTACGGTACGTGAATTAACCGAAGGCTACAAAGACAACAAAGAAGGCGGAGTTGTTGGCTATGCAGGCAGGCTAGACATCCGCCCGCCGTTTCAACGAGAGTTTATTTATAAAGAGCATCAAAAAAATGCCGTCATCGACACCATCACCAAAGGCTTTCCTTTAAACGTGATGTACTGGGCAGTGCGCAGCGATGGTAAGAGTTTTGAAATCATAGACGGACAACAGCGCAGCATCTCCATATGCCAATATGTATCTCACGAATTTTCCTTTGAGGGACGGTACATCCACAATCTGCAAGAAGACGAGCAAGCGCAGATATTGAACTACAAGCTGATGGTTTATTTCTGCCGTGGCACAGACAGTGAAAAGCTCAAGTGGTTCAAAACCATTAACATAGCGGGGGAAAGGCTTACTGACCAAGAGTTAAGAAACGCCGTGTATTCAGGCTCGTGGGTTAGCGATGCGAAGAGATATTTTAGCAAAGGGGGTTGTCCTGCCTACGAAATCGGAAATGGCTATCTCAATGGTTCTGCCATACGGCAAGAGTATCTTGAGACCGCTATCAAGTGGATAAGCAACAACAAGATAGAAGACTACATGGGAAAACAGCAGCACAAACCCAATGCCAACGAACTGTGGTTGTACTTTCAGGGAGTCATTAATTGGATTAAAGCAACCTTTCCCACCTATCGCAAAGAGATGAAAGGCTTAGAATGGGGCGATTTGTATGTCCGCTACAAAGATAGCCATCTTGACTCTCAAAAGCTTGAAGAAGAAATCGCTACATTGATGCAAGATGACGATGTAACACGAAAACAAGGCATTTACGCCTATGTGCTCACAGGAGAAGAAAGGCACTTGAACATCCGCGCCTTTACGGACAATCAAAAACGGGAAGCTTACGAAAAACAAGAAGGTATATGCACACAGTGTAAAAAACACTTTAGCATAGAAGATATGGAAGCCGACCACATCACCCCGTGGCATGAAGGTGGAAAAACCATACCTGAGAACTGTCAAATGCTGTGCAAAGAAGATAACAGAAGAAAATCAGGTAAATAACGCTTTAATCCGGACGTTTTTTAGCACAAGGACCTTTGCACCATGTGGGAAATCTAGAAAAAACAGGTAGAAATTCTCTAAGAAACATATCCCGTTTATATATTCTCTTAAACTTGAAGTAGTTTCCCCATTTTTGGAGATCTTGATTGAATGCGTTAGCATTCTTGAACATGTATGCTATATTTGTAACTGCTCTCATGTCCCAATCCGATATATCTTGATTAAAGCTTGTAGCACTTTGAAACATGCTTCTCATATCCGTAACCGCCGCTACGTTCCATGTCCCTATATTTTGATTAAAGCTTGTAGCACTTTCAAACATGCTTTTCATATCCGTAACCGCCGCTACGTTCCATGTCCCTATATTTTGATTAAAGCTCGTAGCACCGACAAACATTTGGCGCATATTTTCAACTTCTAATACCTTCCAGCCTGATATGTCGATGTTAAAAACTGTATTATCTTGAAACATTTCCTCCATAGTTCTTACCTTAGAAGTATCCCACATGGAGATATCGCCATTGAATTCGTGAAACCCATAGCCTTCTACTTCTAGACTTACCTCATGATCTTTTCTAAACAGCGAGCTCATATCGGTGATGGCAGAGGTGTCTATGTAGTTGAGGTCGACCATATTTCCTTTAGCAGTCGTAGCTCGTTCTATTTCAGCTACCAGAGCGTCCTTAAGTTGGGGTTTGAACTTTTCTATGTTTAATTTGTAGCTGTCAGTTATCTCATCGTATCCATCTGAAGCTTCTTTTGTAGCGGTGATGGTAACTTTGCCCAAGCTAACAAAGCTTACTACTCCTGCATTATCGACCGTGGCTATCGCTTTATTACTTGATGTATACACAATATCTCGGGTATCGCCTGTTGGCTTACTTGTTTCGCTTACGGGTTTGTTGTATGTGCCATTTGTCGTGTATTCAACCTCGTAGCTGTTTTTATCAAAGGCAAAGCTGTAAGCGACAGACTTGTCTGTTTTTTTTGATTTTGGACTATCGCATGCTGCGATAAAAAAGGTAAATGCAAGTATTAAAATTACATTAAAATGTTTCATAGTTTTTTCCTTCTTTAATTTACTACTTAACTAATTTACTACTTATACTATACGCCGGGGCTAAGGCAATTAAGTTTTTTAATAACAATAAATATCTTTTATATTATATCATTTCTTTCTTGCACTGGTTGCGTCTATGTTATATGTCGCGGTGCTTCTTTTGTATTTTGCGTTTTCTTGAAGTTCTGCAGTAATAGTATACACTCTGAGGCTGGCATAATATCTGATTGTAACTTCCCCGCTACTGCTGTTAATGGTAACACCGAAGTTCTTAGGTTCTTATGCTATATCTTATATTTCGGTTATCTCCTGCAACTGCTCCACTCTTACTAGCTGTTTGAGTAATTGTAGTACTTTTTCGTTTTATTGTTTTGCGGCTTGTGTCTGCAAAGCTTAAAGTATTACCCTGTTTTCTTGTAAATTCAATCGGCTCACTTGCTACCTCCTCGCCACCAAACGAAGCAACTACGATTACATTTTGTGCTGCGTGCGTTGCGGTAATCTTCATTGCGGGATTGCTTGCGGGATTTTTTGCCTCCTTAGCAGTAACTCCGCTAAGTGTTATTCTAGGTGGCACTGTTTTTCTTAAAGCGTAAGTATATCCCGCTGTTTTTCTAAAAATTATATCCGTATCCCACGGTACAGATTTATCACTAAACGCGGGCTTAGTTAGTGTAGACTTTGTTCCCCCTTTGTTGGCTTCTACAACTGTTTCAGTAGCTGCCTCATTGAGTGCTTTCTTGAGTTCTGCCTTTGCTTTCTTTTCATCGCATGAGATGAATAAAGCCAATGCAATAAATATTATTACTATATATATAATTCTTCATAATAATTTCTCCTTATTTTGTTTTTTATGTATCACCTTGCCCAACTCGGCTTGTTCAATGTCTCCATTGCCGTAGCGCCTGTGAACATGTTTGTAGTCTCTCTTCCGCTCTTATCTTTCCAACCGCTGATGTCTTGATTGAATGAGGTAGCTTTGTAGAACATATTGCTCATGTCGGTTACGCTCAATACATTCCAAGTCTTAAGTGGTTGATTGAATGAGGTAGCACTGTCGAACATAGCGCTTATGTCTGTTACGCTTGATACATTCCAAGTATTAAGCGGTTGGTTGAATGAGGTAGCTTTGTAGAACATACTGCTCATGTAGGTTACCTGCGATACATTCCAAGTCTTAAGTGGTTGATTGAATGAGGTAGCACCGCTGAACATAAAGCGCATGTCTGTTACGCTTGATACATTCCATGTGTTAAGCGGTTGGTTGAATGAGGTAGCATTCAAGAACATAGCGCTTATGTCGGTTACGCTTGATACATTCCATGTGTTAAGCGGTTGGTTGAATGAGGTAGCATTCGAGAACATATAGCGCATGTCGGTTACGCTTGATACATTCCAAGTCTTAAGTGGTTGGTTGAATGAGGTAGCACTGTCGAACATAGCGCTTATGTCTGTTACGCTTGATACATTCCAAGTCTTAAGTGGTTGGTTGAATGAGGTTGCGCCGTGGAACATAACGCTCATGTCGGTTACCCTTGATACGTTCCAATTATTAAGCGGTTGGTTGAATGAGGTAGCACCTCTGAACATACAGCTCATGTTGATTACGCTTGATACATTCCAATTATTAAGCGGTTGGTTGAATGAGGTAGTGCCGTCGAACATATAGCTCATGTCGGTTACGCTTGATGTGTCCCATTTGCTTATGTCACCGTTGAATTTTATTTTTTTATAAAAAAGATCGCTCATGTCTGTTATTTCTGATGTGTCTATGTAATTTAGATTTACATTGTTGCCGTGTGCTTTTATTGCTTTGTTAATTTCTGCTTGTAATGCTGCTTTGTTTGCTACATGAAAAAGAAAGTCTATAGGTTCGCTATCAATGGTATTGTCGTCCTTAGTAGCAACAACCACAACACCGCTTATTGCTTTTGTAGATCTTACTTGTTTCTTCGTGGAATCTCCCACTACATCGCTAAGCATTACGCTGCTTGTAGCGGTTTTCAGTGCATAGCTATGCCCTGCTACTTTTGTAAATGTAGCCGCTCTTCCTGCCCTCACACGGTAGGCGCTTAGTACGGGCTTTGTTAGCTTAGCGGTGTTCTTATCTGCCTCTGCTACCGTTTCATCACATCCCAATAATGCAATGGCTAATGCGATACATACTATCGCTGTATGTAGTTTTCTCATAATAATACTCTTCTTTTTTCACCTTGCCCAAGTAGGCTTGTTCAATGTTTGCATTGCCATTGCACCTGCAAACATGTCTGTAGTGTATCTTCCGCTCTTCTCTGCCCAAGCTCTTAAGTCTTGATTGAATACCGTAGCTGCTCTGAACATTTCGCGCATGTTTGTTACGCTTGAGATATTCCAACTATTAAGTGGCTGATTGAATGCCCTAGCAAGATTGAACATAGCACCCATGTCTGTTACCTTCGATACATTCCAAGTAGTAAGCGGTTGATTGAATGCCCTAGCATTTTGGAACATACCGTACATGTCTGTTACCTTTGATACATTCCAAGTAGTAAGCGGTTGATTGAATTTCCTAGCATTTTGGAACATGCGGATCATGTTTGTTGCTTCCGATACATCCCATTTACTAATATCACCGTTAAAATCTTTTTTGTCTTCAAAAAGCTTGCTCATGTCGGTTACTTCCGAGGTGTCGATGTAGTTTAGGTTTACTTCGTTGCCGTGTAATTTTATCGCTTCGGTAATTTCTGCTTGTAATGCTGCTTTGTTTGCTACATGAAAAAGAAAGTCTATAGGGTCGCTATCAATGCTATTACCGTCAAGCGTGGCAACCACCACAATACCGCTTACTACTACCGTAGAGCTTACTTGTTTTTTAGTGGTATCACCCACTACATCGCCAAGTGTTACACCGCTTGTAGCGGTTTTCAGTGCATAGCTATGCCCTGCTACTTTTGTAAATGTAATTGGTATTTCTTTTCTCACACGGTAAGTACTTAATACGGGCTTTGTGAGCTTTGTGGTGTTCTTGTCTGTCTCTGCTACCGTTGCTTTCTTCTCATCACATCCCAATAATGCAATGGCTAATGCGATAAATATTATTGCTGTATGTAGTTTTTTCATAATAATATTTTCCTTGTTTTTGTTTTATGTTATCTTATTTAATTATATAATAGTAGAATTTGATGATATAAACGTAAAAAATTTAATTGTTCTTCTAAGTTCACACCTTACTCTTTCAGTTTTCTTTGAGCACGTTTTATCGCTATATTTGCATTTACATCTTTTGTTGCCAGTACTGGGTTTAGTTCTATTGCCTTGTTAAGATCTTTAATCGCGTCTCTATACCTACCTAAATTGAATCTTGCGTATCCTCGATTAAGATACGCATTAGCATGCTTGGGATTTAATTTTATAGCTTCATCGTAATATGGTATAGCCTCCGCAAAATTATCATGAATTTCTTTCAGATATCCACTATTAAAATACGAATTAGCTTTGGCAATTTCCTCTGCAGACACCTCTTTAAATGGTGGCGTTACCTTGATTTTCGCTTGTGTCTTTTCCGCGATCTTCTCTGCTTCCGATGTTTTCGGATCTTCACAACCGATTACTGTAAGCAATAAGAATACAAGTGCCATAAATATTTTTATAATATGTTTTTTCTTCATAATCAAATCTCTTTTTATCATAGTTTGTTTATCACCTCATGGTGGCCGTATAGTAAGTTGAAATGAGTTGTTTCACCTTCATAGTAGATAATTCGTAGTACATTTTCAAGTATTGATTTTAATTAAAAATATGGTTTTCTATGTATCAAAATATGGCAATATTATAGGGTTAAATTGACATATCTTTATAAGATTACATACAATAGAAAGAAACACAATAACAAAAAATGTATTATTACATCAAATAATAACAATGAGTTAGGGGGATACATGAAAATTGCAATAAATGGATTTGGTCGCATAGGACGTAATGTTTTTAAAATAGCACTAGAGCATGGACTTGATATCGTGGGTATTAATGACCTTACTGATACTAAGACGCTTTGTATGCTTTTGCGTTATGATTCAACACAAGGCAAATTTCAAGGAAAGGTTTCGTACGATGATACGTCACTGCTAGTAAACGGGAAGCAATACAAAGTTTTTGCCGAAAGAAACCCAAAGAACATCCCCTGGGGACTGTCTCCCGATGTTGTTGTCGAGGCTACTGGTGTGTTTGCAGAAAGAAGTTCTGCCAAAGGTGGTTATGGAGATCACCTTGAAAACGAGAAATTCCCTGCAAAGCGTGTTATCCTTACAGTTCCGTCAAAAGATACCATAGACAATACTATCGTAATGGGCGTAAATGAAGATGCACTTCGTAGTACAGACAGATGTGTCTCGAATGCATCGTGTACGACAAACTGCCTTGCTCCTATAGCTAAAATACTTGATGAAAAATTTGGAATTCAAAAAGGCTATATGACTACGGTACACGCGTATACAAATGACCAAATTATATTGGATGCACCGCATAAAGACTTACGTCGAGCGCGTTCTGCGGCATTGTCGATTATTCCTACAACCACAGGGGCGGCGCGAGCTGTCGGAAAAGTATTGCCACAGCTTAATGGAAAACTCGATGGTGTAGCAATGCGTGTACCAACTCCTACGGGCTCTATTGTCGATTTAGTCGTACTAGTAGAAAAAGAGCCTCGCGTAGAAGAGGTGAATGCTGCGGTAAAAAACTATGCTGAAAATCAACTCAAAGGTATTTTAGAATATACAGAAGATCCGATTGTATCTGCAGATATTGTACACAATTCGCATTCATCTATATTTGATGCGACTAGCACCATGGTTATGGGAAATATGATAAAAGTATTTTCGTGGTATGACAACGAATGGGGCTACTCTTCACGCGTTGTGGATCTTGCGAAAAAACTTGCAACGCTATAGTTTTTGCTATGTTACAAACTATTGATAGTGCCTCTTTTGCTTCTGCATGCGAAAACAAATGTGTGCTTATGCGCGTAGATTTTAATGTTCCGCTTCGTGATGGGCTTATATCAGACGATACGCGTATACGTGGAGCACTTCAGTCTATAAAACACATACTGAAACACAAGGTAAAACTTATTTTAGTAAGCCATTTAGGAAGACCGAAAGGTGAAAGACTTTCTCAATATTCGTTAGCACCGATTGCAAAGCATCTTCAATTATTGTTGCAACGAGAAAATTTGCAGGCGAGTGTTGTCATGGCAGATGATGTCATTGGTACAAGCGTCGAACAAATGGTTCATAAGCTTGCCTTTGGAGATATAGTACTTTTAGAAAATGTTCGGTATTACAAAGAAGAGACAGACAACGATGAAAATTTTGCAAAGCAGCTAGCATCCCTTGCCGATGTATTTGTAAACGATGCGTTTGGCACGGCACATAGAGCACATGCATCTACAGAAGGTGTTGCACACATTTTGCCATCTTATGCAGGCTTACTTATAAAAAAAGAAGTTTCATTTTTCCAAACGCTTTTATCGAATCCTGAACAGCCTTTTGTATCAATTATAGGAGGTGCGAAAGTTTCAAGCAAAATACAAGTATTGCAATCGCTCTTAGCTACGAGCAAAACTTTTGTTATTGGCGGAGGTATGGCGTATACCTTTTTGAAAGCACAGGGACATAGCATAGGCAAGAGTTTATATGAATCTCACTGTGAAGATCTTGCAAAGGATTTTTTACATGCAGCGGCAAAGCAAAATGTAGAAGTGATACTACCTATTGATCATATCTGTGCGCAAGAGTTTGCAGAAAATGCTCAGAGTCAAGTGATAAATTCTCTTGATGTACCAGATGATCTCATTGCTATGGATATTGGAGAAAAGTCTATAAGCGCAATAAAGCAGTGTATCGGAGGTGCAGCTACTATCGTGTGGAATGGTCCTATGGGAGTTTTTGAGTTTGATTCTTTTGCCCGTGGGACGAAAGATGTCGCCGAAGCAATTGCACACAGTAGCGCTATCTCCGTAGTCGGCGGTGGCGACTCAGTTGCAGCTGCATCTGAGTTTAATTTGGTAGAAGAATTTTCGCATGTCTCAACTGGTGGTGGTGCATCTTTAGAATTTTTAGAAGGCAAGGTGCTGCCGGGCATACGTGTTTTGCAGAACTGACCTTCAATATTTATGTATTTTGTATTGCACTTGTAGCATACTCTATTCTGTTATCGTATAATAAAAATTAAGGATTGTTATGAGAGAAAAATATATTGTAGGCAATTGGAAGATGAATACAAATGTTCATGAAGGAATACAACTTGCCAAAAAAATAGCAACGCAGATACGCTCTTCTGATACTACAAAAATTATCGTAGCGCCACCTTTTACATCGCTTAGTACTATCGCCGATATAATACGCGATACTCCCGTAAAGCTTGCTGCACAAAATGCTTCTGCTTATGAGCTAGGGAGCTATACCGGTGAAATATCTGCAGGAATGATCGTCGATATTGGAGCTTCGTATGTAATACTTGGACATTCGGAACGGAGATTGTTTTTTCACGAGAAGAATGAAGAAATCAATAAAAAAATACTCCATGCCTTACGCTGTACTTTGAACGTTATATTGTGCATAGGCGAAACTGCCGAAGAGCGGGAGGCAGGGAAGCTTCGCAGTATAATAGATACACAGCTTATTGGAGGACTTGCATCTGTTTCATTTCAACAGATGGAATACCTTATCATAGCCTATGAACCGGTATGGGCAATTGGCACAGGAAAGTCAGCGTCTGTAGAAGCTGTAAATGAGGTGCATAGCATGATTAGAAAAAGAATTGTAGAATTATATGGCGAGGAAGTTGCAGAAAAAACCGCAATACTTTACGGTGGATCTGTGAAGCCTGAAAATGCCGCTGCGTTTATGCATCAAGAACATGTAGATGGTCTCTTAGTTGGTGGAGCTTCGCTTGTTGCAGACTCTTTTCTTCGCATTATAGAAGCGTCATAACGCATTTTTAGAGAGGAACATTATGGGAATACTCGTAGGATTTTTAATAGGAATTTTGATACTGTGTGCTTTGTTACTGGTGGTCATTATACTCATACAAGACGATGGGTCAGAAGGTGCAGGTATGATCTTTGGTAGTGCTGCATCTCAACAGTATGGAGTGAGAAAAGGTAACATTGTAACAAGAACTACAGGCATATTGGCAACGGTATTTATGGTACTTGCATTTTCGCTTGCGTTTTTTCTTACTGATCGCGATGATACAAAATCATTGCAGGCAATTGCCGAGAAAAAACAATCTACCGATAATACTACTATCAAGTGGTGGGAAGAAAGCGAAAAATCCTCGGTAGATGAAGATAGTGAGAATGCAAAAGAAGCTGCAGATGAAAACAATTCTGTAGAAAGCAGTAAAGATACAAAAGAAACTGCAGATGAAAGTGACGAAGAATATTCTCAAAGTATTTCTGAATCGAAACCTAAATCTGAATAAGGAAAAATTTTAATTCGTACTGTAGTACTGATATTTCATTGCATGTGCAAATTGCTACGTAGCGTATTATAAAATAATAACGTAACAAATGTATTTGTTTACACTTGCATTGCTTATCGAAATCTACCTGTATTATCGTTATAATTGACGAAAGTATTGTAGTTTTATATTCTTAAGATTATATAATGAAAGAAATTCCTTTTTCCTCTGATGCAATCAGAGCTTTATGCAAGACCTTTCCTACCCCCGTGTATGTTTACGACGAGCGCGCCATACGCGAAAATGCGAGAGCACTTCTTCGTGCCTTTGCATGGGCACCCGGTTTTAAAAATTACTTTGCGGTTAAGGCAACACCGACTCCTGCAATATTATCTCTTTTGCACGAAGAAGGTATGGGCTTTGACTGTAGTTCTTTTAGCGAGCTTGTGCTTGCAGAAAAATTGGCAGTTACAGGTGATGATCTTATGTTCACTTCAAATAACACCCCTGCACAAGATATGCAAAAAGCCTTTGACATAAATGCTATTATCAATTTGGATGATATATCACACATAGATTTTTTAGATACGGTATGCGACATGAACCGCATGCATGATCGTCCTTTGTGCATGCGCTATAACCCCGGATCCTTGAAAACAGGCAATGATATTATAGGAAAACCTGAAGAGGCAAAGTATGGATTTACGCGCAGTGATATTTTTGAAGGATTTCAAAAGGCACAGCACCTTGGCATAAAGCATTTTGGACTTCATATTATGGTTGTATCAAATGAATTAGATGCGGCGTATTTTGTAGAAACCGCTGAATTGATGTTTTCTTTGGCTGTCGAAATAAAACAAAAACTTGGAATATCAGTACAGTTCATAAATCTTGGTGGGGGTATAGGTATTCCTTATGAACCTCATCAACAAGCAGTTGATTATCAAAAAATATCCGATGGTATACATCGCGCATATCAGAGCATTCTCATACCTGCAGGACTTGATGGACTTGAAATTAAAATGGAAAACGGTAGAGCTATTACTGGTCCTTATGGCTATTTATTGAGCAGTGTCATCCACACAAAAAATACGTATAAGCATTATATTGGACTTGATGCATGTATGGCAGATTTAATGCGTCCGGGAATGTACGGCGCATATCATCACATTTCAGTTTTGGATAAAGACGAACACCGTACTTTAGAAACCTATGACGTAGTTGGTAGTTTGTGTGAGAATAACGATAAATTTGCAATTGATAGACAACTTCCTCAGCTACATGTTGGCGATATTATATGTATTCACGATGCAGGTGCTCACGGACATGCTATGGGATTTAATTACAATGGCAAGTTGCGTTCTGCAGAGGTACTAGTGCGAGAAAATGGAGATGTGAAACTTATAAGACGGAGTCAAACACTAGACGATTATTTTAGCACGCTTCTATGGAATTAACATATATATGTATATATTATGTGTGAGAATGTACACAGGACGCAAAAAGTTTCCGTGATTTTATCAGGAAAAATTGCTCTCTTGAAGATTTCGCATTGAAAAATCTGCAGAAAAGATGATGTATGTATTGAAGTTTTTCAGAAAATGCACTTGACGTGAATGATAAAATAAGAAATGAGGAATATATATGAATAAAATTTTTCATTGGATAAAAAATCCACTACCATATCGCTTATATAGGCGTAGTGTCGTGTTTACTCTTATTGCTCTTACTGCCATTGTTTTTATATTGCAGCGATTAGCACCATCTTTGCAGCGTTTTTTATTTTTAAATTCGGTTTTCGTATTTCAAAAAGGCTATGTATGGACATTGGTAACGTATATGTTCTGTCATGCGAATTTTTCACATATTCTTTTCAATATGCTCGGTTTGTATTTTTTTGGCACACCTTTAGAGCGTTCATGGGGAAGTAGTGAGTTTTTATTTTTGTACCTTGTTTGTGGCATAGGTGCAGCATTTTGTTCGCTGATAATCTACGTATTGTTTGGGGCATGGGGTGTATTTTTACTTGGTGCTTCAGGCGCAGTTTTTGGTGTCATGCTTGCTTTTACCTGCCTATATCCTCATGTACAAATTTATATATTTGGAGTTTTCCCTGTAACAGCGCGAGTGCTTATGCTTATTTATATAGCCTTGCAGCTTATATCGCTTCCAGGCGGATTAGGTTCTGGCATCGCATACTTAACACATATCGGAGGCATAGTCATTGCATGGATATATATGCGAGTGAGGCATTCTATCGATCCGTATAAACGACTGCTCAATAAGTAATAATGCAATAGAAAAAATATTCCGATATTATAGTAATTATCTATGAATAGAAAATATTCAATTTTATTAAGTTCGGTTTTTTTCGTATTCTTTTTTACCTACACAACGGCTTTAGCGGGACATACTCAAAATTCGTATAAATCTAAGGTTATTATTTTAGATGGGTGGGCAGAACTTGAATATCCGAACCCACTGCAAGAAATACCTGATCTTTATGATAGAGATAGTCAAGAGATACAGAAGAAAAAAGTATCACAGGCTTCGCAGCATATACGTGCGATGACCTTTGAAATACTCTCTGGTATGATATATGGATATACTTTTTCCTACACGCCTGGCGATAAGGCGAGAACTGTTAAAGAAAAATTCACACTTACTCTTATCGGTTTTGTTTCTTCTGATGACTCTAATTTTTCTGTTGTAACTGCCGATGTTCACGATGCATCTTTGTTTGTATTAAGTAGATACAATCTCAGTGACGCACAAATTCGCAGAGTAGATCTTTGGAACAACGCTACTTCATATCCATCGGATGGCACGGGTACTGCTATAGTTCGTAATTCATTAGTAGATTCAAAAATAGATGCGCTTTATGATGCAATACGCGATGGGGTAAGACGACGACTGAGATTACAGCTTGCGAATAAACCGAAAGAAGTAAAAGGTAGCGTGCGTATTTCTAAAAATCCGCTATTTATTCGTAGTGGGCAGTCTTATATTTCAAAAACAACTATTGATATTATGGTATCTAATGCTGAACGCTACGATTCGTTTTAGTACTGCGTCAGTTTATAGTGATGAAGAAAAACACGACTCCCATCTCATGTCGAATTCTACTTTGAAATTTACTCACGGACTTATTATAGGAAAATTTATGCTCTTACATAAAGGGCATTGTTTTCTTATAGAAACTGCACTGCTTTTATGTGAGACTTTGCATATTTGTTTGTGTTCAAGGAAAGAAGATGTAATAGACGGTGTTCGTCGCTATGAATGGATTAAAGAAACATATGAAAAATACATTGTATCTGGAAAACTTGTAGTACACCATACGACAAAAGAAATACAAGATGCACATGTCAAAAATACGAATGCTCCACTAATATGGGCACAAGAAATATCTCAGATGATACCTGTTTCTTTTGATGTTATTTTTGCCTCAGAAAATTACGGGTGGAATTTTGCTCAATTTTTAGGTGCACAATTTATACCCATTGACACCCACAGAGATATCGTTTCCGTCTCATCAACTGAAATACAAGAGAATGTGCATGCCTATTGGCATTATATTTCACAGGCTGTACGAAGTGATATGGTAATGGTATTGGGACTTAAGGGGTCAAAAGAAAAGGTACAACGCTTTACAAAAAATATTGGTGCGACTATGTATGTTGCGTATTGTATGCGTGAAAATAGCAAGAAAATACCTTCTGCTGATATAAGCATTATTTCTGCTGCGCAGTTAACCATTATGCGGCGTATGAGTAAGCCTGTTATTTGTATTCTCTTACCTGATACAAATACTGAACAATGCTATGAATTTCATCAGTGCGAACGTGTGTTCACTATAAGATCTGAATATGATTTACAAAATGCAGAGAAAGATGCGAAAGTTTTGTTGAAACAATACTGTTTTTCTTCTCGTTGCGTGAAGAGGTAATGTGTACTTTTTAAAAAATGTTTTTTCTCACTTACGCGTATTTGTGTATGTAGTGAGTATAAGTGTATTGGTTCTTGTACACACTTATACCTCTGGTATAAAAATATCTGATACACAAGAAGATATGTTTACACCGTATAGAAATATTACCTTTAACAAAAGGTCAATACAAGATTTACAAGAAAAGTTTGTGTTACTCGATAGTGTGTTACTTCAGTATGGGACTCTTGAGAGAGAGCAAATACTTTCTATACTTATGGCATATTTCGATATCATATCTGACTTTGCTTACAAAAAGAACAGCGCGGCATTTTTCATACATACGGTGTGGATATACTATGATGAGGGACGAATGACAAGTGAAAAGTATCTTGGAAAGATTGATTATCAAAGTATTTTTTATTCTTATTCTCTTTCTCCACTTACCAAAGCTGAATCTCCGACAGAAATACTTCAACATACAAGACCTTCTGATTTTTATCAAGCACTTCTGAATGTATCGTGTTGCACGCGTAGTGCATCGCACAACAAGGAATTTAGCACCGAAGTAGCGCATGCGACTCGAGAACATTCGTTTTTGAATAAAACGGTGCGTATTCATCCTATGGCAGGCAAGGCACTTGAAGCTGTCGATGCAGATTTATATAAACTACGACAGTATGATAGAAGCATATATTCATTTTTTTCAAAAATTAAAGATGCATTTGGATATGCAAATAAAACCGTGCTTCGAACGCGAAACTCAAGCATCAGTATGCATGCATTGGGCTTAGCGGTAGATATTATTCCTTATAGTTATGAAGGAAAACAAGTATATTGGGTGTGGACGCGCAATAATTATCCGAGTAGATGGAAGGATATTCCGCTTGAAAAACGATGGAGTATCCCGCATGCTATAGTGGAAGTTTTTCAAAAACATGGTTTTATTTGGGGTGGTAAATGGAATAACTTTGATACTATTCACTTTGAATATAGACCTGAGTTATTGTTGTATGCACGCATGCGTAATGCGCGAGAACATTTTAATAACTGATGAATGCGGGCTTCCACATTAGAGCTGTGTTTCGTTATTGTTATGCGGTATTAAAAGAGTCTTTTTGAAATTTACACACTTCTTTAGCAACTTCGGTTTCAATAGTACAATGTTCAAAAGAGTATGGATCTAGTGTTTTTTTGATGCTGTTTTTAACCTTGAGAATTTCTTCAACAGTATCTACTACATCCAGCTTTACGTGTGAGGTAAAAACATGCTTCTCTCCATCTAAAGACCATATGTGTGTATGATGTATTGACACGACGTTTTTTATCGCCAATATTTTTTTCTCAATGTCGTCATATGATATATCATGTGGTTTTCCTTGTAAAAACACAAACAGAACTTCTCGTAGATTTTTAATAGCGTTCCACAAAATGTATATCGTAATAAGCAAGGAAAGTGCTGGATCAAGATAATGGATATCTTGAAATTGTAATATGATAGCAACTATTACTATGGCGAACCAACCTAATACATCTTCTATGAGATGCCACGATATCACTCGTTCGTTGAGTGTTTTGCCACGACTTACTTTTAATGCCGCATAGCCATTGATTATTACCCCTATGATGGCAAAAATAAGCATGCCTTGTGCATTAGAATGCTCAGGTTCTATGATTCGTCCTATCGCTTCTTTTATAACGTAGAGCGAACCAGCAATAAGCACGGCACTATTAATAAGTGCGCCTAACAGTGAAAATCGTCTATATCCAAAAGAGAATTTTGCATTAGCACCTTGCTGTGATTTTTTGCTTAAGAACCATGAGGTACCTAATGATAGGCTATCACCTAAGTCATGTATTGCATCTGAAATGATGGCGATGCTATTGAGGTAAAGCCCGCCGAAAAGCTCAAAAATAGTAAAGGCAAGATTTATGAAAAAAGCATATTTGATATTTTTTGTAGAATTTTCAGATCTGTGATGGTGATGCGGCATACTCGATAGTTTCCTGTATTTATAAAATTACCATGTCATCGTTTAGAGGGTATTGAGAGAACTCTTAAGTATTTTTCACGATGCTTTTTGCTCGCATAAAATTTTGTACTATCGCAATCGTACAGAATATTGTACCAATAATTACTACATATGGTCCTGACCATACGAGGATAATTCCTCCAACAGTTAAAAGTATAGCTTCAGTGCGTTTTAGATTGGTAAACAGATATCCTATATATGCCGTAGAAAGTGAAATAATGCATACGATACCACTTGAGAGTGCAAGCAGAAATTCCGTCCACGTAAAGTTTATGAAAAGTAGACTTGGAGCGTAGACAAACATGAAAGGCACCAGTGCTTTACCCATCGATAGTCCAAATGCAGTAATTCCTGTACGCATGGCATCAGATCCCGCGATGCCTGCACCTGCATATGCAGCGAGTGCAACAGGTGGTGTTACATCCGCAAGTACACCATAGTAAAAAACGAAGAAGTGTGTTACTAAAAGTGGCACTCCTAAATCTTGCAGAGATGGTGCTGCAATAGATGCGAGTATGATATATGTCGGAGTCGTGGGGATGCCTGCACCCATTAGAACACAGGCTATAAAAACTATAATAAGTGCGAGAAACAAGGTGATGCTTTGCTCTTGAATAAAGCCAAAAGGATCAAGACTTGAAATGAACACGCCTACTTTGCTGCTTAAGGAGATAACCGCACCTGAAAGCTTAAAGCCCATGCCCGTAAGTGTTGTCGTACCTAAGATAAATCCAACGCATGCACAAGATGCGGTAATAGCGAGGGAGCTTTTTGCTCCTTCTTCAAAGCCTGCGAAGAGCTTTTTGGGTGTCAGAACAGTTTCTTCTTTGAGTTTGATAAACGGAAAGATACGTCCTGCAAGAGGAAAATACGATACTACAATAGTGCTTATAATTCCCCAGAATGCTGCAAAGAAAGGGCTAAATTTCATCAGTAGCAAACTTACCATAATACCGACAGGAATAAACAAATGCCATGACGTTGAGAGTATTTCCCTTAATTTTGGCAAGGTACGCATATCCTCGCCTGCAATACCAAGCCGCTTTGCTTCAAAATGTACCATGATTAACGCCGATAAATAGTGAAACGATGCAGGTAAAATTGCCAGCAGGATGATTTCGTTGTACGGTATATCCAGCAATTCTGTCATTACAAAGGCAGCCGCTCCCATGATAGGGGGCGTTATTTGTCCACCTGTAGATGCAGAAGCTTCGACGCCTGCAGCGAATTCGGGAGTAAAGCCTTTCTTCTTCATCATGGGGATGGTGAATGCACCTGTTGTTACCGTGTTTGCAATTGAAGATCCTGATATCATACCTAAAAGCCCCGAAGAAACAACCGAGATTTTTGCAGAGCCGCCTGCATAACGTCCCGCCACGATGTTAGAAAGATTGATGAACAACTGTCCAAGCCCGGTGTGTTGCGCTAAAATTCCAAAAAGCACAAAATGAAACACATAAGTTGCAACAACGCCTGTCGCAATACCGTAAATTCCCTCAGTTCCTAAATACACATGTGAGATGATACGCCCGATGTTGTATCCACGATGCGAAAATATTCCGGGCATATAAGGTCCCCAAAAAGCATATAACAAGCTAATCATACCGATGATGGCAAGAGCGTTTCCCATGGTTCTGCGCGTGGCTTCTATGACTACCATAATTGCTAAAACTCCCATCATCAAATCTGTCGGATGCGCATCTCCAGGACGTATAATGAACAGCTCTTTGAAAAATACCAATAGATATAACGATATTGCGATGCCTATGCACATTAAAGGATAGTCAAAAAACGATGGAGTGTTCGTATCTTCTTTGAAGGCTTTTATAGGTAAACTTGAAACTGCGGTAAGAATTAAGACTACCCAAAAGCTTAGTATGTATGTTGTGCTTGTTTCGGTGCCTATGATGCTCATAAGGTTGATACCCATGTAGAAGTAGAAAGCCACATACAATACGGCGAAAATGTAATCTTTTTTCTTATTGCTGGTATAACTTTTTCGTGGAAATACTAAAAACGTGAGTCCAAGTACAAAGCTTAGGTGTATCGCACGATGAGAAATTTCATTGAGCACTCCAAAGCCTGCGGTGTATACATGAAAAATGCTTAATATTATGCCAAAAAATGCAACGGCAAGTCCTACAATACCTACTAAATTTCTGTAGTTATTTTCTGCGTCGTATTTTTTAATAATTTTTTCTACTGTTTCTTGTGTGATTTCCATTTTTTATCCTTGTCTAAATGTACTATGAAACACATTTCTTTGTGTTTATTCTGCAATAAATAACAATGATTTTCCATCGTATTTTCCTAGCGAATAGGCTACTCCATCTATAAGTAATGTAGTTTTATATTTCATTGATACTCGCACGACTAGGGGGGCTATCTTGCGGTTCATGTGCACAATAAATGCATCGTCTTTTTCTTCCCACCTTTCAAAGGCATTCTCATTTTGTTGTGAAGGTAGTCCATAACCATGAGTGAGAAATTGTTCTTGTGTTTGTATTATGTGTGTATCTTGTATACGATAGGTACTAAGAACAGGGGTAAGAGTCACGGAGTGTAGGAAACTAAGTGAAAATTTTTTATCAGATGCTAAAGTCCATTGCATTACTTTTTGTTTTTTTTCACCTTTAAATAAATATGCATGTAAGGTAATATGCTTTTTTATAAAAAAAGAAGCGATGATAGCATCGCTTCTTTTTACTGTTGATAACATCAATATGCATAAAAGCACACGAAACGCTTGCATACACGTATTGCGTTATTCTACTACTATGCCTTTTTCTTCAAAGTAGCGTCTTGCTCCCGGATGTAACGGAATAGAAATAGATTCTAAGGCAGTTTCTAAAGATATTTCTTTTCCTTTAGGATGCACTTTGCCCAAGGTTTCTGTATTTTCGTAGAGTGTCTTTACGACTTGATATGCAAGCTCTTCATCTAACTCGTCATGTGTTGCCCATATAGCGCGTACTGCCAATGTTTCTGTTGGAGTATCTTGTCCTTTGTATGTGTTTGGAGCTATGGTAAACATGATGAAATAAGGATTATCAACTAGCATGTCATTTATTTTTTCACCGTATAACGGAATAAATTTAATATCATGTCCGTTTGCTAATTCGGTTATAGATGCTGTCGGTGTACCGGCTATGATTAAAGATGCCATTAAATTGCCATCTTTTAATTTTCCTACAGATTGAGAGAATGAAGAAAAATCTTCTTGAATGTCTTTTTCTCTATCCATGTTATATACCCTTAGAAGTTCTCCTAACAATGTCCATCCTCCTGAGCCCGGTGAACCAGAAGAAATAGATTTACCTTTTAAGTCTTCAAAAGAATTTATATCAGATTTCTTTAACGTAACGATATGGACAACTTCGGGATACAATGATCCTAGTGCACGAAGTTTTGTAAGAGCACCGTCTTCAAATTGCGAAGCACCACGATATGCATTATCCAAAGTATCGGCTTGTATAAATGCAGATTCAATTTCTACATTTTGCAGTAATTTTGAATTTGCTACAGAAGCATTTCCTGTTTCTGCTGTTGCAGATATTTCTTTTCCATTTACCTGTGTTTGATTAGAAATTATTTGTGCAAGCATTCCTCCTAATGGATAATACGTTCCGCCAGTACCACCGGTAGCAATGCCAAAGAATTCTTTGCTTTTTTGCGGAGGACATCCGAGTAACAGTAAAAAGATTGCAAAACAAGAAATTATGGTTAAAATTTTTTTCATATTTTTCTCCCTAACAATTTAGATTTGACATTTATTATATACCATGTAACCGTAAAAATTCAAGTTTAAATTTTAAACTTAAAAAGTTCATCTATCTTGATTGATGTGTAAAAATTCGCCAGAGTATACCCGCATGACTCCACAGGTCTCACAATGAAATTGAAGACTCGCATCTTCGTTAAGGCACACAACTTTTCCTTGATGTATCTCTTTTCCTATCGCAAGTGTAATTGTTTTTTTCTGCATGTACCACCGTTTTTCAATTTCATGACGTATTGTCGTAAAATTTTCTTTTTGCAATTCGTATAAGTATTTGCTCATCATGTGTAATACTTGTGCGAGTATTTTTTCTTTTGAATATTCTGTACCGTGTTCTATAAAAATAGAAGTCGCGGGCTGCGTGATTATGCAAAGATCTTTTTCCGTGCTGTTAACATTGAGTCCGATGCCAATGATAAGCATTGGTTCTTTTTCGTGCAAATGGTTTATTCTACTATGCTTTACACAAAGAATACCACATATTTTTTTACCGCGAACTAACACATCGTTTGGCCATTTAATACGGGGAGATATTTTCAAATCCTCAATGCTTTTTGTAATTGCAAGTGCGGTAGTTTGCGTAACGATGTTCCAGAATTTTTTCGCAATATTGTGTAGTGGTATAAGAAGCGAGAAGCTTAAGTCTTTTTTCGGCATAGTATGCCATGCTCGTCCATATTTTCCGTGACCGCTTGTTTGTTGCTGCGCTACTATACAGGTAAAAGGTCGGTAGTTCTGTGAATGCTGTATAAGATATGTATTTGTCGAATCGAGGCTTGTAAAATTAGTGATGTACCATGTATGATGTTGTGTTATCAGTATTTTAGATGATTCTTTCATCGTAAAAATTCATTACTCTTACTATCATCATATCATGACACATGTGAAGTATTGTAAAAATCATATTCTTTGTTGATATTGCAGAAATTGACAACGACGATTACATCAATTTATACTTTGAATAGACAATATGAACAATAACGAGTGTAACAGTGCGCTTGTACTTGCAGATGGTCGCGTATTTTATGGTCTATCGTGTGGTTTTCCCATCCGCACAATAGACGAAATAGAGTCGATTACCACAGAGCAATGCTTTAATAATTCTTGTTTTGCACAAGGAGTAGGTGAGCTTGTTTTTAATACGTCTATGACGGGATATGTAGAAGTTATAACTGATCCTTCGTTTTTTGGGCAAATAGTATGTATGACCTATCCTCATATAGGAAATTATGGGGTTGATGAACGGTGGAGTGAGTCAGGTGTTGGTGCCTTACGCAGTAAGGCTATGCTTTGTGGTTTTGTAATGCATCAGTTGTACGATGGTCACGTACCGAAAGGACGTATAACCTTAGGTGCATGGCTGAAACACGAAAAAATACCCGCAATAGAAAACATAGATACTCGTAGCCTTACCTTACATCTTCGGGAAACAGGAGCGCAAAATTCTGCTATGGTATCAATTGCTAGTTGCGTGTCACCTCAAATAGTTATTGAAAGAACTCTTGCGTATTTAAACACTTTGCCGTCTATGGAAGGACAAAATCTTTTGGATCATGTAGGGCAAAAAAAACCATATGTGTATGTTTCTTCCAAAAATGCTTCTTCAAAAGAGGAGGCATACGATGATAATAACGCCGTAGCGGGTATACAAAAAACACATGCAAAATCAAAAGCTGTGAAAAAAATTGCTTTGTACGATTGTGGATGCAAACATACTATAGTGAAAATGTTCTCGCGCTTTCATTGTGAAGTAACGCTTTTGCCTCATACTACTCTTAGTACTACAATAATTGAGGGTACATTTGACATGCTCTTGATTTCTAATGGACCGGGAGACCCTGCTGCTTTGAAACAGCAAATTACATGTATTCAAAGTTTAGTTGGCAATATTCCACTTCGTGGTATTTGTCTCGGTAATCAAATTCTTGCGCATGCCCTAGGCGCACAAACATATAAAATGCGCTTTGGACACCATGGCATTAACCATCCGGTAAAAGATTTATCTACGGGCAAGCTGTATATCACAAGCCAAAATCATGGGTTTGCGGTTGCTGCGCATACGCTGCCAGAAGGGGTAAAAGCGTGGTTTGTAAATACGAATGATGGCACGCTTGAGGGATTTATGCATTTTAAAAAAAACATATACAGCGTGCAATTTCACCCTGAAGCTGCACCCGGTCCACACGACAGTGCGTGGATATTTGAAGCGTTTTTACGTACACTGTGAGTAATTTGCATAAAATACAAAAATATATATGCACCAAAAATTGTAAGAGAATATTGACATGCCCGCACGAAAAGACATACGAAAAATACTTATTATCGGATCTGGACCTATAATAATTGGACAGGCCTGCGAGTTTGATTACTCGGGAAACCAAGCGGTACAAGCCTTGAAAGAAGAAGGCTATGAAGTGATTCTTCATAACCCTAATCCTGCTACGGTTATGACAATTCCCGGAAATGCTCAGAGCATCTATTTTGATCCACTTGAAATTGAATACTTGTGCGACATATTGCATCGTGAAAAACCCGATGCAGTGCTTGCGACAATGGGTGGGCAGACGGCGTTGAATCTTGCAATGGAAGCAGATAAATGCGGAGTATTTGCTTCGTCTAAAGTAGAACTTATCGGAGCTACAATACAAAGCATACGTGTTGCTGAAGACAGAGGTTTATTCAAGCAAAAAATGCACGAAATAGGGTTAGATAGCCCTATTTCTTCGCTTGTTAAATCTGTTGATGAAGCATATGTCGTTCTCAAAAATACAGATTTTCCAGTAATTGTACGTCCGAGCTTTACTCTCGGTGGGCGCGGTGGAGGCATTGCCAGAAATGAGAAAGAATTTTTATCGCTTATAGAAAGTGCTTTTATTGCATCTCCTTCACACACTGCACTTGTCGAAGAATCGCTTATTGGCTATCAAGAATTTGAATTTGAAGTGATGCGTGATAAAAACGATAATGCGGTAGTGGTGTGTTCTATTGAAAACATAGATCCTATGGGCGTGCATACCGGTGATAGTATAACCATTGCACCGATACAAACGCTTTCTGATAGTGAGTATCAAACATTGCGCAGTGCGGCGATAGAAATACTCCGTGTTATTGGCGTTGATTGCGGTGGGTCAAATGTTCAGTTTGCGTATCATCCTCAGACAAAGCGACTTTTAGTTATAGAGATGAATCCACGCGTATCGCGTTCATCTGCACTAGCGAGTAAGGCGACAGGTTTTCCCATTGCACGTTGCTCTGCGAAGCTTGCAGTTGCTTGTACGCTTGATGAGGTTATGAATGACATAACAGGTAAGACAACGACGTTTTTTGAACCCGCACTTGATTACTGCGCAGTGAAGGTGCCGCGCTTTGAATTGCAAAAATTTGAAGCGAAGCAATTAGGTACTCAAATGATATCAGTAGGAGAATCGCTTGCCTTAGGTCGCACATTTCCCGAAGCACTGAATAAGGCATTACGTGCTGTTGAAATAGGGGTAGAAGGACTTGATGCTCTTGAAAATTTTTCAGATGATGAAGTTCTTACTGTGGTTCAAACATTGCATCCGAAGCGTATTTTCGGAATTTATACCATGCTGTTACGTGCAATAGCGAGTACGCAGAAATTAAGTGATGGGACTGTTAGCTTTAGCTCCCGTGCAGCGGTATCATCTCAAATTCAATGTGTCCAAGAGCGTATTCAAGACATGACGCATTTTCACCCATGGGTTGTGCACTACATAACATGCATTGCGCAAGTTGAGCATGCACTTTCGTATTACGTGCAGCTTGATGATGTCCCACCATCATTGCTTTGTAAAGCAAAATCTATGGGATTTTCTGATACCAAGATAGTTCGGTGCATCATGCATAATTTTGCAGATGTGGGAAGACGATGTCAGTTGTGTGCAGAAACGCAGGCTTCCAATGATTATAACTTTGCGCATTTGCGAAGTGAGCTACGCGCGTTGAAACGCAAACATAACATAGCAGCGGTATATCATTGTGTTGATACCTGTGCGGGAGAATTTGAAGCAAAAACACCGTATTTTTATAGTTCGTTTAGCACAGTAGATGAACACGATGCCTCGGATTCTTTGGAAATTGCAAGTCTTCATATGCGTGAAAAAGAACTGCAGAAAAAAATAGCGATTATAGGAAGTGGTCCTAATAGAATAGGGCAGGGGCTTGAATTTGATACATGCTGTACTATGGCGGCGATGTCGTTAAGAAAACGAGGCATTGAGGTCACCATGATAAATAGCAATCCTGAGACTGTTTCTACTGACTTTAATATTTCGGACAGATTATATCTTGAGCCGCTTACTTCAGATGATGTATACGAAGTTTTGCAAAAGGCAGGCATACGCGATGTCATATGTCAATTAGGTGGACAAACTCCCATTACCATGGCTGAAGATCTTACGCGCCGAGGAATACGTATTGTAGGCACTGATTTAAACGCAATTGACACGGCTGAAGATAGACAGTGCTTTTCTACAATGCTTGCAGAAATTGGCTTGTTGCAGGCACCCGGAAAAACCGTAACCAATACGCAAGATATTCTTTCGGTTGCGAAAATTCTTGGTTTTCCCGTGCTTATACGCCCTTCGTACGTCATTGGTGGACAGAGCATGGTGGTCGTATATACAGAAGAAGAATTGAATGCCTTTGTTGCAAAGTATCGCGATGAACTTGCACAAAATACCGTGCTTATTGATAAATTCTTAGAAGATGCGACTGAATATGATGTAGATATAGTATCAGATGGACAATCAATATACATAGGTGGAGTGTTGCAACATATAGAACATGCGGGTGTGCATTCAGGTGATTCTGCTTGTGTGTTTGAGAACAAAGTGCTTAAAACACCAACGGCGTATGCTATCTACGAATCTGCATGCAAAATAGCTCGTACATTAAATATTCGTGGGCTTATGAATATTCAATACGCTGAATTAGATGGCAAGGTATACGTAATAGAAGTAAATCCACGCGCATCACGAACCGTACCGTTTATTTCTAAGATTTCTCATGTGGATATGATACAGCTTGCTGTCGATGTGTGGCTTGGAGCAAAGCTGAAAGATATGAGCGTATTTCAAAAGCATCGTCTTGAATTGCATGAAGCATCTGAAAATGAAATGTGCAATTTTGATCTTGCGGTTGCTTGTAGTGCCGAAGGTTGGGCAGTGAAAGAGGCGGTTTTTAGTTTTGATAGATTTAAAAACATAGACCCTGCGCTATCTCCGCAAATGCGTTCTACGGGTGAGGTGGTAGGCATTGGCGATACGTTTGGAGAAGCCTTTGCAAAGGCAAGTGCAGCTTCGTTTTGTAAGCTACCTTTGCGTGGGCTTGTTTTTATTTCGGTTGCAGATAAGCATAAGCCACACATAGTACTAAGCATGCAAAAACTTATTGCCATGAAATTTACGCTTATCGGTACTTATGGTACTGCAAACTATTTACAGAAGCATGGCATACCATGTAGTGTGATTAATCGAGTTGCAAATGGTTCTCCTCATGTGTTAGAAAAACTCAATGAGATAGACTTGCTTATAAATATATTAGAGAGTGTCGATGAACGATCGTTTAGAGATGATAAAGAAATACGTCTTGCAGCGGTGAGGGCGCACATTCCTTATGTAACTACGCTGCCCGCTGTTAAGGCTGTAATTGAAGGTATTGAACATTCTATTTTACATAAAGCAACGGCGCACGCGGTATTAGCGAAATACTCAGTTGAATAAAATATCAGAATGTAGAGGTAACGTGAAATTAGCGTGTTGCTTTTATCATTATGAGCCGAGAAGTGTGCAAAATATAGAACGATTTCTGTGAAGATTTCTGTGCTCGTTGAAGTATATTCCTTGCCAAGTCCCCAGTACAAAATGTGTATTTGATACAGGCACGATTAACGATGCGCCATAGAGAGAAGATTTTATGTGTGCGGGCATATCATCAGATCCTTCGTAGGTATGCGTAAATTGTGAGAATGTCTCGGGTACCATGGTAGAGGTAAATACTTCTAGATCTGTTCTTACATCAGGGTCTGAATTTTCGTTTAGTGAAAGTGAGGCACTGGTATGTAACAAAAACAGGTGAGCAATTCCATTGTTTATTTTCTTTAATAGATCTGAAAGTTCTTGTTCAAGATACGTTGTTATGACGTGAAACCCTCGTTTATATGATGGGAGCGTTATTTTTTTTTGATATACCATTGCTATGCTTATAAGCTGAAAGTAGCTTTTTTTCTGCTATGTAAGTCGTACCACACCGCTAAGAGAAGTACAAGTGCCTTTACGATGAGTTGATACTCTGCACCTAAATTCATAAGTGACATGCCATTGTTTATGGTGCCCATGACCAGTGCGCCTGTTACCGCGCCTATTATGGTTCCTATGCCTCCTGTAGCAGAAGCTCCACCTATAAACGCTGCTGCGATTGCTTCCAATTCAAACAGTTCTCCTGCTTGAGGTAGTGCAGAGTTCAGATATGCCGTAAAAACAACACCTGAGAGTCCGGTAAGTATTCCCATAATAACAAAGACGAAAAAAACAATTCGTTCTGAGTTTATTCCACTAAGTTTTGCAGCAGCGGCATTGCCACCTACTGCATATATGTGTCTACCGAGTACGGTTTTTTTTGTAATAAAAACAAATATTCCTATCACTATAGACATGAGTATTACGACGTTAGGGATGCCATGATATCGTGAAAATACAAAGGCAAGTCCGTTTATTACGAGGATAATTAAAGTAATGCGTATAATGAAATACTGTATAGGAAGCACGGAAAATCCGTACTTTATTTTTTTTCTTCGGTTGTATGTTGCAAAAATGCACATTATTATTGCAATAATTATTGCAATAATAAATATAAGAATTGTGTTCGGACCTTTTTCATCTTCAAAAAGATAACCGGAAACTATTTGTTTGTAATTATCGTCTTTGGGTGTAATTGGTGATATGTTTGTTACGATATACGTCAGTCCTCTAAAAAGCAGCATGCCCGCAAGGGTTACGATGAAAGATGGCACTCGTAAGTATGCAACTAATACACCCTGATATGCTCCAAATACGCCGCCAATGAGCATAGTGATAATGATAGTAGGGATAATCCCAATACCGACATTATATAAAAGCGCGCTTATGGCGCCGGTATATGCACACAGTGAACCAACAGATAAATCTATGTTGCCTGTTATAATAATAAGCACCATTCCTGTTGCAAGTAACAATATGTAACTGTTTTGAATAAATATATTTGTAATATTACGTGGCGTTGTATTGATACCTTGAGTAATAATTGCAAATGTTAAAAAAATAATTCCAAGTACAAAAAACATTGAATAGCTTCGTAAATTCTTACGAAGAATAGTTGAAAAAGAAATTTTATTCTGCATTTTTCTGTATTGCTCCTTTAACGTTACATTGTATGCGATGAGCCTTACACTTCATCATTTCAGTTGTTATAATCTTGTAATGCAATATGCATAATTGTTTCTTGATCTGCATCTTTTGCATGAAGCATTCCTTTAATTCTTCCCTCATTCATAACATAAATTCTATCTGCCATGCCGAGTATTTCCATTAATTCGGATGAAACAATAATGATAGTTTTGCCTTGTTCTGCAAGTTCATTGATAATGCTATATATTTCATATTTTGCACCAACATCAATACCTCGAGTTGGTTCATCTATGATAAATATTTCAGCATTAGTCAAAAGGCAGCGGCTGAGCACTACTTTTTGTTGGTTGCCTCCGCTTAAGGTTGAGACAGATGTGTCTATTGTCGGCGTTTTTATGTGAAGCATTTTCACATATTTTTTTGAAGCGTTCACTTCACGTTCACTATTTATAACAGAGTATTTTGAAAAAAGATGAAGACTTGAGTTTGAAATGTTAGTTTTTACATCTTGCTTTAAGATAAGCCCCAAAGATTTTCTATCTTCAGATACATAACATAATCCGTTTTTAATTGCTTCTTCGGGCGATGTGAAATTTACTTGTTTTTCATTGATGTACAGTTCTCCTTCGCAGCGTGAGCCATACATTTTGCCAAAAATACTCATCATAAGCTCGGTTCTTCCCGATCCCATGAGTCCGCAAATGCCTATGACTTCGCCTTTTTTTGCATAGAACGAAGCATTGTTTATTACTTTCATATGGCTGTTTGTTGGATGATAGACAGACCAGTTTTTTATTTCTATGTGTTTTTCACCAATATGTGCATTTCGAGACGGACACATTTGCGTAAGAGTTCTGCCTACCATTTCACTGATGATGGTTGAAATATCGATTTTTTCGTTATGCGTATTGTGCGTTGCTATGGTCTTACCATCGCGTAGCACCGTAATTGTATCAGCAATTTGCATTACTTCATTGAGTTTGTGCGATATCATCATACAGGTAATACCTGTGCGTTTGAGTTCAGCAATAAGCTTAAGAAGCACGGCACTTTCTTTATCGTTTAAAGATGCGGTAGGCTCGTCTAAAATTAGTAGTGTAACATCTTTTGAAACTGCACGTGCTATTTCTACAAGTTGCTGTTTTCCCACACTTAGTTCGCTTACAGCAGTTGTCGGATGTTCGTCTAACTTTACACGTTCAAGTAATGCGTGTGTTTTTTGTATCATATACGGTTCGTTCAAAATTCCGTAATGTGTCTTTTCATGACCAAGAAAAATATTTTCAGCGATAGAGAGATAAGGACTTAATGCAAGTTCTTGGTGTATTATGGAGATGCCATCTATTTCGCTTTGTTTCACGCTCTGATAGTGTGTTTTTTTTTCTTTGTAAATTATGTCTCCCTCATAACTACCGTGTGGGTAAACGCCGCTTATAATTTTCATAAGCGTGGATTTGCCTGCGCCATTTTCTCCGCAAATACAGTGAATTTCATTTTCTACAATTGAAAAATTTACTTTGCTCAACGCGCATACGCCAGGAAATTTTTTTGTAATATCTCTAACTTCTAATATATTCATGGTTTTTATTACAGCGTAATTATCATTATTATCAAAAAGGGGCGAGATTATAAAAAAAGACTTTCCTAAAAATGCAGGAAAGTCTTTTTCTTATGAAAATTACATTATTGTAATTGGCTTTCTTTGTAATATCCACTTTCTATCATTATTTCTTTGTAGTTATCTTTGGTAACTTTTACCGGTGCAAGCAAGTACGATGTTACAACTTTTTTACCAGTGTTGTAGGTTTTCTTATCTGTTCGTACTCCTGCAATGGCAGGTGTTTTGTTTTTCAGCAAAGCATCTGCAATTTCAATGGCGGCATTTGATAATTTTCTTGTATCTTTAAAAACCGTCATATGTTGTTTGCCTTCTGTAATCATTTTTATAGATGCAAGTTCTCCATCTTGTCCACTTACAATTGGTAACTTGCTCGTTGTATTGTACTTTGCATCGGAAGAGAGTGCTTCTATGATAGCTCGCGCAAGCGTATCATTAGGTGCAAGTACTGCATTGAGCGTTACGTTTCGTGCATCGCCATTAAGTAAGTTTTCCATTCGTGCTTTTGCGATTTTCGCTTGCCAGTTTTCGGTGCTTATTCGGCTAAAGGCACTATCACTTGAAGTAAGGGGAGCAGGTCCTACAATGCGTAATACTTTTTTTTGCACATATGGTCGTAACACATCCATAGCACCATTAAAGAAAAATTTTGCATTGTTATCTGTGGGTGCACCTGCAAACAATGTTATGGTTTTTTTATTTCCTGATTTAAGCTTCAATGCTTCTGCTATAGCATTACCTTGTATTTGACCTACTTTGTAATTATCAAAGGTAATGTAATAATCGTATTTATCTGAGTTAAGAATTAATCTATCGTATGCAATAATTATGACGCCCTCATTACTAGCTTTTTCTACTGCTTCTGCGGCACCTTCGTTTACTTGTCCTATGATTATGACTTTTGCACCTTTTGTTACAAAATCTTCTATTTGTTTGTTTTGCTTACTTTGGTCTGCATCAGCATATGCTACTGCAGAAGCATACCCTTTTGCTTTTGCACTTTGTTTTAACTCAGTGCCGTCACGCTGCCATCGTTCAACATGCGTCTCTGGCATCGCGATACCAATGTCTATAATGACACCCTCACCAGTAGCAAAAGTATCGATGAGTATGAATAACAACATAGTGCAAATTAGAAAAGTAGTATTGTACTTCATAATTATATTCCTCCTATTAAGTTTATTATCTCTGATAAATATGATTATATTATGTATAGGTGAATGATATCAATGTTACTTATTTTCTATAATTGCTATACTTGCCAATAGCGTACATATTTGTATGTATGATTATTTCATTATAATTAGATTATGAGTGATAAGCTGTCTAAAGAGTCTAAGAAAGAATATCAATCACTTGATAAAAAAACGAGTAATTCGGAAAAAAAATTTCATATATTTAAATTATTACTTCATAACGATATGACGACACCCATGCATTTTGTAGTGAAAGTAATTCGCACGGTATTTACACATTCACCAGCAGAAGCGCATGCACTGATGTTTGAAGCGCATACCTATGGAAAAGTAGTAGTGGGTATATTTCCAAAAGACATAGCTGATGCCTATATTCATAGTGTTCACACATTAGCAAAGCATCATGGCCATGCATTGCGTTGTTCAAAAGAAGAGGTGCAATGAATGAAAGTTCATTTTGACGATTTGGCAATGTTAATATTTAATGCTGCATCTGAAGAAGCACAGCATGTACGACATCCCTATGTTACCCCTGAGCATATATTTTTTTGTGCCTTACAATTTCATTTTGTACGTGGAATTTTTGAATTGCTAGATGTCGATATTCTGGAATTGGAAGAAGAGATTCACAGATATTTGTCGTACATTAACGAAGTCACTACGGTTGAAAAAATAGATGATGCAACGCCGAAGCATTCTCCTGGATTTGATAAATTCTTAGAATATTCTGTCGTACATATGTATAAATCGCAAAATTCTTACATTAATATTAAGAACATTTTACATGCGCTTATAGATATAGAAGAAGTGCAGGCAACACAATTTCTCAAAAGTCGGAATATAACGCATGAAAAAATATCGAAAATCTTAGATAATAAATTTTTTGAAAAATATTTGAAAGATAAACATGATGAAAACATGAACAGTTCTTTTGATGTAAGGGATGCATTTTCTCTTGAAGATGCCGAACAAGAAGAATATTTTTCATCTTTTTATGCGACAAAAAAACATCAAGAAGATGATGAAACATTCTTGAAAAAATTTACTAAGGTTCTTAGTACAGACATAGAAGAACATGATATTTTTGTAGGACAAGAATCGACTATCCGTAATGTATTTGAGGTATTAGTAAGACGAAGAAAAAACAACGTAATTCTTGTAGGAGATCCCGGTGTTGGCAAAACTGCATTGGTTCGTGAAATCGGTGCCCGTATTTTTGCAAAGGATGTACCTAAAGATCTTGAAGAATTTATATTGCTTGAACTTAACATTGTTGCACTTGTTGCCGGCACGCGTTATAGAGGAGATTTTGAAGACCGAGTGAGGCGATTAACGCATGCAATTTCTGATAAAAAGTGTATTGTATTCATAGATGAAATACATACGATTTTAGGCGTTGGAGGATCTTCTAGCGGGGCAAACGATTTAAGCGATTTTATCAAACCACTGCTTATGGAAAGCAATGTGCGTTTTGTAGGTGCAACTACATTTGAAGAATATAAAAAACTGGAACATGAAAAAGCGTTATTTCGGCGTTTTTATTCCATAGAAATTCCAGAATCAAATAAACAAGAGACAGAGCAAATACTTCGTTCTGTACGTCATGTGTATGAAAAATTTTACAATGTACAGTATCCTGATAATGTATTACAAACAATAGTACGCTTGAGCAATGATTTCTTGCGTGAGCGCAGATTTCCTGACAAAGCAATAGATATTCTTGATTCTGTTGGAGCAATGCTTACTATTGATGAATTTTCGCAGAAGCGAATACAAGGTCAAAATGCACAGAAAGAACAGAAAAATTCTCATAATGCGGTACGACTTCGCAGTAAAAAAAAGAAGCATCGAATTATTACAGAAAAGCAAATTGAAATTCTTATAAGCAAAATAACAAAAAGGCCTGTTGCAAGTGTCTCGAAAAATGAGTTTATGCATCTGATAGCACTTGAAGACAGACTGAATAACACAATCTTCGGGCAAAAGCATGCGGTGCATTCTGTGACAAGGGCAATACGTCGTGCGAAAAGCGGCGTTGCTACCATGCAAAAACCATTACTTTCTGCACTTTTTGTAGGACCAACAGGAGTAGGGAAAACAGAATTATCAAAGCAACTTTCAGAAGAATTAGGAATGGCATTTCATAGGTTTGATATGAGTGAATATCAAGAAAAACATTCTGTTTCAAAGTTCATCGGATCACCTCCGGGCTATGTAGGGCATGAACACGGCGGTGTTTTTGTCGATAAGGTACGACGTGCTCCGCATTCGGTTGTGTTACTTGATGAAATAGAAAAAGCGCATAGTGATGTTTTTAATTTATTATTGCAGATTATGGATTATGGATTTATTACAGATAGTCTTGGAATACAAGCAGATTTTAGAAATACCATTCTCATTATGACGTCAAATGCAGGAATACAAGAAGCAATGAAAGCACCGATAATAGGGTTTGGGCATATGGAGCAAAAAGGAAATGAAGAAATTAACAATGCGGTAAATAAATTTTTCTCACCGGAATTTAGAAATAGACTTGATGACATAATTATTTTTAATTCTCTTCAATTAGCAGATGTGCGTGGTGTAGTTATAAAAGAATTGAAAGCAATTGAGAAAAATCTCATGGAAAAACGTATTGCACTGACATGGACGGCAGGTGTTGTGTTGTATTTAGCTCATAAAGGCTATTCTCCGATTTTTGGCGCGCGTAATGTTATTCGTACCATAGATGTAGAAATACGAGATATCCTTGCAGGGCATGTTATCAGCGCACTTTCAAAATCTTCAAAAACTTTTCATGCTGAGTCTGATAATTCATTTCCTGTTCGCTTAGAATTATGCATGAAGCGAGGTGGAAAATCTGCTACTAAAAAAACAGTAGGGGTACATACCTATATTGATAATGTTTTAATAACGGATATTTCTCGGTATACGCGAAAAATGCCTGTAGTATAGATACCTTTGTAGCTTATTGATATTTTGATTTGAGCATATGCAAGTATGTTTTTATCATTTTTACTCCCGTTTCATATGAAGGAATCTCTATGATATTATATTCATGTTCTTCAGTTCTAACACTCATGAATGATTTTCTTGAGTTTCCTTTTTGATCTGTTACAAGATGTACTTCTGGCATGAGCGGTGTCTCTTTAGGAAAATGGCTAATAATACCATAGCTCTGATTTCTAAGTCTTACATTTGATCCTATAGGGATTATACCTATCGACTTTGTAAACAGCTTTATATTTTTTGCATTGAAATTGTATCTATCATCTATCATGATTTTGAGAGTTTGAAAAGGTGTTTGATGCTTGAGGATAATAGATTGAATGTAATAATCTATTATAGTAAGAAGATTAGCTACAATGTTTATTTCATTATCTACATTCTCATATTGTATAGATTGTGCCTGCGGTTTATAGGATTTCATATGTTTGACAACATCTACGATATACGAGGGAAAGTGTCTTTTTTGCAGTGTTTTTGCACTGATTTTAATAAGAACCTCTCGTGCTTTAGGGTTTGTAAAATCTATTGTTTGTTTAATTTGTTTTTCTAGATTTATTGTAGCTATATATGAAACAAATGCACAAATGGCCATTTCTATGCGTTTATCTATGCTATGAAAGAACAGTTCTTTCGATTCGCTTTGTTCAAGAATTGCAAGGGTTAGTAATAGATACTTAAAAGCTATTTCATTTGTGGTATGCTCCTTTGAATCTAAGAGCATGTTTCCTATGGCAAGATAAGGGTATGGGTTTTTTTTTACTCGTGGCATCAATTCATTACACACAAATTCTTGAATTTCTTTGTACATCAAAGTATCTGTTGTATGAAATTTCATCAATAGGCTATATGCATACTCGTATAAAGTATTATATTCTTTGTACGTCTGTGCAATAAGATAAGGATCCATATTTTCAAAATGCTTAAAAGCTTCGACACTGTCGCGTAGTGCTTCCGTATCATCATCTACATCACTTATATCAGTGCTTGTTGATTGATTTTTATTTGATACATTCTTTGGATTGATAGTATCTTTGAGATTTAAAGGTTCTTCTGATACAATATTTTCTAGATATGTTTGCTGAAATATTTCTAAGATGTCTTTTGTTACTATGGTATGTGGCAGTAGAATTATAAATTCTGAGTCATATTTCACAACAGAATTTGCAGAGCTATTTATTTGAATATTTTGTATGGGTACTTTTTTAATACTTTTCATTATAAAATATATTACTAAGTCTTATATGTAACAAAAATCAATTTGCTTTTCAAGTGCTAATATATAAATATTTTTATTTTTAAAAGATATATGCACTAATTACGCTACAATGTTACTACTATTTATGTGTTAAGGTATGAAATATTGGGAATATTCAGAAAAAATTAATGGAGTATGCTACGATTTACGCGGAAAAGTCTTACAAGAAGCGCAGAGGCTTGAAAGACAAGGAAATAACATACTGAAGCTAAATATTGGTAATACGCTGCCCTTTGGGTTTCAGTGCTCTGAAGCGCTCTTGCAAGATGTACATCAGAATTTGAATCGCTCACAGGGCTATGTGTATAGCAAAGGTATATTACCCGCTCGTGACGCTATTATGCAATATTACCAGCAAAAAGGTATATTCATAGATATAGAAGACATTTACATAGGAAATGGGGTAAGCGAGCTTATCGTTATGGCAATGCAGGTGCTTCTTAATCCGGGCGATGAAGTACTTGTTCCTTCTCCCGACTATCCTTTGTGGACTGCTGCTATTACCTTAAGCGGAGGTACTGCCAAACACTACTTGTGTGATGAATGCAACGAATGGCAACCCGATGTACAAAATATAGAATCCTTAATTACAAAAAACACCAAGGCAATTGTTATTATAAATCCGAACAACCCAACTGGCGCAGTGTATTCTAAAGAAGTTTTAGAAGCATTTGTATCTCTTTGCATAAAAAACAATATCTTGATATTTGCCGATGAGATATACGAAAAAATCATCTTTGATAATATTCCTATGTATAATATGGCAACGCTTACCGGTGATTATCCGTGTGTGTTTTTTAGTGGATTATCAAAAGCATATTGTGTACCGGGTTTTCGTTGTGGCTGGATTTGCTTTAAGGATCCTCACAAACAACTTGAAAAATACCGAGCGGGATTTGATATTTTATCTTCAATGAGACTTTGTAGCAATGTTCCCACACAGTATGCGGTGCAAGCATCGCTTAGTGACTATCAGAGCACTGACGCGCTTATAGCACAAAGTGGAAGGCTTTATACGCAGCGAGAGCGCATATGCACCTTACTTGAGCATATACCGGGAATATCTTTTGTAAAACCTAAAGGCGCTTTGTATGTTTTTCCTAAAATAGACACACAGCGTTTTGCTATACGCGATGATGAAAAGTTTATTTTAGATTTCCTAAAGTCTAAGCATGTTTTAATGGTACATGGAAGAGCATTTCACTGGAATAAACCCGATCATTTTCGCATAGTTATACTGCCAAAAGTAGAAGATATTGAATATGCGCTTGCTGAATTAGCAGATTTTTTAGCAGAGTATACTCAGTCTGCATAATACAGGTGATGACATGTTTATATTTTTTGTATTAGAAATACGGTTTTGCGTACACAAAATATCATTGTAGAGTTTGCAGGAGGGCTTGGAAATCAGCTGTTTCAATATGCCTTTGCACAAGTACTTTTTATTGAGCTTCAGAATCATGGCGACTCATCTGTTATGTATAAGATATGGCTTGATGGCACGGGAGTAAAACGCGATGTAAAGCGAAGGTTTCATATACTTTCCATGCTGAAGGAACATAGCGCCATTTCTAAAAGTAGCGTTATTCGATCTCGTAGAAAATTATTTTCATTAGTTGGAGAACGTATTCATATATCACTAAGTAAATGGGAAAAAGTGATACACAAGATACACCCCTATATTCCATTGAGCAATGCACAAAATTACCTTTTTCTTTCTGAGGAGTCGTGTTGTCTTAAAACGCGTGAAAAGAATTTAGAAATAATTCCGACACTTATAGATACAATATATAAGTCTGTATTACCTGTATTTGTGCAAGGGTATTGGCAGCATAGTCACATAATTAAGATTTTGCTCAACAATCCGAATAGAGATTTATTGCAAATTCCTCAAGACACTCGCGCATTCACGCATGCGTGTAATTTTATACAAGGATGTCAGAGAAGCGTTTCTTTGCATGTAAGAAGAACTGACTATCTAGATGCAAATGCAGAATATCCTCCATGCACGCTTAAATACTATCAAAACGCCATAGCATATTTGCATCGTATGCACTCGTCACAAAAAGACAAAGGCAAGATGTGTATACTCATTTTTAGTGATGATGTAGTATGGTGTAAAGATTTTCTTATTCCTGTATTGCAAAAAAACGATAAGAGTAATCTTTACAAACTTGCTAGTGATATAAGTACAGGTGTCTTATCGGATATTCATGAGCTTATACTTATGAGTTTATGTACGCACCATGTGTTGGCAAATAGCTCTTTTAGCTGGTGGGGTTCAGGTATGATTCATGATGTTTTTTTACCGCATCTAAAAAGAAAAAATGATGGTATCGTGATAGCACCACAGCAATGGCATAGAGATTTATACAAAACTCAGTGTATACCTATGCCTCATTGGGTACTTTTGTAATACATATTTTTATTTACTAGTTCAATGTACCGTGCTATTTTTTCAATATGAATACCGTCAGTTAAAAATTTGTATTTAGCTTTTAGAGAATATACCGATTTTTTAACTAGTATGAAGATTATCCGAACTATTATATCAGGCCTTTTTTTGCTCGTTGGAGGAATATTGTTAATGAGCATTGTACAGGCTTTTATAGGTAATGGCAATAATATTGGCGAGCTTTTATGGAATAGTTATTCCTATGCTGCCTTTGGATCTCCCTTGTTATTTTTTTGGATATTTGCGGTGCTGTTGTATGGAAATACGCATGTGTATAGGCTAGTTAGTCCTATGCTTGCGGTTTTTCCCCTGCTGTTTTTTGGAATTGCATGTAATATTATGCTTTGGCAGCCTCCGGATGCAGTTCCGCCATTTTGGATAACCGTAAAATTATTTGGACAAACGGCATCAGTAGTACTGTGGTTTTTTATAGGTTCAGTAATCATGGTATGTATTGCGATATTTCACGCAATGTGTACAATTTGGGTGCAAAAACATGCACATGATGCAACACTGCAGGCAGATACTACAAATACTTTGAAAAATACTGTTTCTAAAAACTATAAAAAATTTACTTCAGCAGTACACAAGATTGTCAAAGGTCACGTACCATCTCCTAAGGATTATGTAAAAAGCACTCCATCTGAAACTCATAACGTTATACAAAATGAGGCTGCTCCATTATCTTCATCCTCTGAAACTTTTGATGCGCAAGAAGAAACTTACAATACGATGAAAGTGGAAACGCATGCACAGAATCACACGGGTGCAAAATACACGCCTGAAGTGTCCATGATGCATCCGAAAGATGACAGGTATTTGCTTATATTTAACAGAGAAAGATTACATAATATGCAAATGCAATTGCATCAAGAGTTGGAAGAAGAAAGTATACAAGATGTAGTGCCTCTCGGTGCCGAAAGTTATATTTCCGATCAAACTACGATAGCTAAGGTTCACAGTGATTCTCTTAATTCTAAGCATGACTATGAAGGTGTAGAAAATGAGTGGGCTAGTGCTTTTGAAAATGCACCTGAGGTGTATCAAAAACTTGAAGTGAATAACGACAATGAAAATTTTACCAATAGTACTACTTCTTCTAACGATACAAACGAATTTGTAGATCCTTCATTTTTAGATGATTCTTCTTCAGAAAGCGTTTTTGAAGTAATGGATGAAGATAAAAAAAAACTTTCATTGAAAAAAGCATACGAGCATACTACCGAAATTCTTGATAATAGTGCCCAATATTCAGAAATCGTGCAAGATCGCAAGAGTGGAGATAGAGAAGAACAAGAAAAGCGAGATGGAACGCTTCCTTATGTTTTAAGCACCGTAGCAAATAAGGAAGCGGAAAGGATTTCAAAAAAAGAGAATAAGAAAAAATCTACAAAGTATTTCATTCCTATTCACGGCGTCTTAAATCCGCCCTCAAAAGAAAGCGAGGTCGATATGAATGTTGTGGAAAGTACTGCAAAAAAACTTGAAGAGACTTTGAAAGAGTTTTCCATTGATGCAAAGGTAACGTCTTATTGTCGAGGACCTGTTGTTACAATGTTTGAAATACTCCCCGCTCCGGGTGTGCGTTTAAATCGTATCGTTGCCTTAGGTGATAACATAGCACTTCGTCTAGCTGCCTCAAGTATTCGCATTGTTGCTCCTATTCCCGGTAAAGAAGCGGTGGGTATAGAAGTGCCAAATGTCATGCGCGATGTTGTTTCTCTCTCTGAACTTATTGCGTACAAAAAATTTTACAGCAAGGACACGGCATTACCGATTGTGTTAGGAAAAGATGTTTCTGGACAGGTGCAAGTTTCTGATCTTTCTCGCATGCCACATTTGCTTATAGCAGGAGCTACGGGTAGTGGAAAATCTGTGTGTATCAATACCTTGCTTTGTTCGCTACTATTTCGTTGCGATCCTGCAGAATTGAAATTGTTACTTATAGATCCGAAAACTGTCGAGTTAAATTTTTACAACGATATTGCACATCTCTTAACTCCTGTTATTGATGACCCCGAACGATCGGTGCAAGCTTTGCGATGGTGCGTAAAAGAAATGGAGAGACGCTATCAACTTTTAGGTAATCATGGAGTGCGAGAAATACGCAGTTATAACGCAAAAATGGCATCACAAAACATCGCGAAGGCGGCGCGTATGCCTTATCTTGTAATTGTCATAGATGAATTTGCAGATCTTATGCTCACTTGTAGTAAAGAAATAGAAACACTCGTTGCGCGTATTGCAGCGAAGTCTCGTGCCGTGGGAATACATTTAGTACTTGCAACGCAGCGTCCTTCTACGGATGTTATCACAGGAATTATCAAAGCGAACATTCCATCACGCATTGCTTTCATGGTAGCGAGCAAGACCGATTCACGTATTATCTTAGATCAGAATGGTGCTGATAAACTACTTGGACGTGGTGACATGCTTTTTTCTTCTGCAAGCGACTTATATCCAATGCGTATACAGGGTGCATTTTTGTCTGAAGAAGAAGTTTCTCGCGTTGTTTCGCATGTGAAAGCTGTTGGAGGAGATTCCGAATACATAGATGAAGACGAACTTTTTTCTGATGGAAACGAAGTACGTGAGGCTTATGACGGACCTGAAGATCCGATTTGGAATGAAGCAGTGCGCGAGGTTCAAGAGACTAATAGAGCATCTGCTTCGTATCTACAACGTCGGTTTAGAATAGGATACAATCGCGCTTCACGATTGATAGAGATGATGGAGATACAAGGCATTATCAGTGCACCGCAGGGTAGCAAACCGCGTAGTGTCATAAGCAATGCCGCATAGAAACTTTTCTTTTTGTTCATAAGAGTAGGTATACTTTTACGAGCATTTTGTATTTCTGAACAACTGTTTTTTAAAAGCTTGTGAGAAAAACACTTCTCTATAAAGATTGCAGGTGTTTTATATTTCCATGTTTATAACACTTATGATATGATACGAATATGCTATGTATTTATTACATGGCATGTCTGTAATAATATGTGCAGAAATTCAAAATTACATTAAGAAGTATGAGTATGACGACAACCCACACCCTTACTGTAGGTGAGAATGCACGAGTGCATCTGACGATAACAGTACCTGCAGAAACCGTGCAAGCGATGCATGCTACGGAACTGCATGATATCGCAAAAAAGGCGCAAATTAAAGGATTTCGAAAAGGCAAGGTTCCACTAAAAATCCTTGAAGATAAATTTGGCGATTCACTAAAGGCAAACACTCTTGAAAAAATAATAAACAATTCAGTACAAGATGTCCTTCAGAAAGTTGAAAAACAACCTCTTCCATATTCTCGACCTAGCTTGCAAGAAGAACAAAATTTGGAACTTATCGCAAATGAGGATTTCGTATTTACGATTTTGTATGATACTAATCCAATAATAGAACCTTGTGATGTAAAAGCGCTTAGCTTACCTGATTTTGATATTCAGATTAGCGATGAAGATATTGCAAAAGAACTTGAGGGTATTCAAGAGCGTAATGCTATTATGAGCGATAAGACAAGTCCCATTGAGAATAGCGATGTCGTTACTATGACGCTTGTTGAACTTGAGGATAACGATGAAGAGATAGCAGGTACAAAACGCGAAGATTTTACTGCCACCGTTGGCTCTCATCAAACTCTTTATGATATTGATGATGATTTACTCGACCTATCTGTAAAGCAGAGCAAAATTGTCTCAAAGAAGTTTGCAAAAGACTATAAAATCTCTGAGTTTGCAGGAAAATCTATAAAACTGAAAATTGTGATTCAAGCGGTAAAGCAAAAGAATCTCCCTGATATAGATGATGAACTTGCGCAAGATGTAAATGCAAAATATAAAACGCTTGATGAACTGAAACAGGACTTGGAAAAACAACTGAAAGATAGATCTCAATATATGATAGAGGAGCTACATAAAAAAAAGATTATGGATCATCTTCTTGAAAGTTCAAAAATAGAAGTTCCAGAATCTGCAGTAAAATTTCAGCTTGAGAATTTTTGGAAAAGTTTTGTTTCTAACAATGGCAATGATGAAAATGCAGTGTATAAGTCTCTGCAGATGTCGGGGCAGAGTAAAGAGCAGATTTTTGAAATGTGGCGAGAGAACGCAATATATAGTGTTAAAGAACAGCTTATGATGGGGCATCTTATCAAGGCGAATAATATTGTTATTGATGATGATACTATGTGGAATGTCATCAAAGAAGAATGTGAAAAAACAGGGATGAATTTTGAAGAAGTGAAGGAGTATTATACAAAACAACAGATGTTACCGCGTATAAGACATGATATAGAACAGAAAAAACTTTTTGAAATATTGAAAAATAGTACTACTATAGAAGTAGAAAAGAAAAAAATGTCTTTTTTAGAGCTTGTAGCATTTTATGAAAAAAATCAGCAATCAGTAGAAAAAGCAGCGTAGAGAATTGTAATTGTATGTTTAATTCAACCCAATCTAGTACAGGAAAACACGTTTCTTCGTCTCATCCAAAAAATTTTTATTCTAGTGCAGATCCAGTCGCATCTGTTATACCAATGGTTTTGGAAAGTACAGGAACTACAGACCGTGTCTTTGATATTTATTCAAGGCTTTTAAAGGAACGAATTGTATTTATTGGTGGTACAATACACGATGATGTTGCAAATCTCGTGATAGCACAGTTGTTATTTTTAGAATCTTTGTCTACAGAAAAACCTATAAATCTCTATATCAATTGTGTTGGTGGCTCTGTTACTGCAGGCTTTGCCATTTACGATACTATACAGTATTTACAAAGCCCGGTGCAGACTATTTGCATAGGGCAGGCAGTTTCCATGGGTGCTTTACTTCTTGCCTGTGGCACGACTAAAAAGCGCAAGGCACTTCCTTCATCGCGTGTCATGATACATCAGCCATGGGGTGGCATAGAAGGTCAAGCATCTGACATCCGCATACAAACAAAAGAAATGCTTCGTACTAAAAATCTCATCACCGATTATTTTGTTCATCATACGAAGCAAAATAGGCAGACTATTATGAATGATATTGAAAGAGATTTTTTTATGTCTCCTGCTACCGCTCTTGAATACGGAATAATAGACGAAATACTGACACGTCATAGTACAGAGGAAAACGCATGAGATATGAGAAAAATAATGACAATACCATAGAAGGAAAACAGTGTTCATTTTGTAATAGTGACATGTCACAAAAAAGCAAAAGGTTAATACAAGGATATTCCGCTATAATCTGTGAAGATTGCGTTGTGCATTCTTATGATATTCTTCATGGTGCGAAACGAAAAATTCATGCAGATTTTTCTAAGAGACTTATAAATCCGCCAAAACCTATTGAAATAAAAGAGTATCTTGACAATTGCATAATAGGACAAGAGCATGCAAAAAAGGTTCTCGCGGTTGCATCGTATAACCACTACAAGCGAGTTTTGCATAACAGTCAGCAAAAGGAAGCATCATATCACACATATTCAAAAAGCGATTTGATAATGCTTGAAAAGTCGAACATTTTACTCATTGGACCTACCGGAGTAGGAAAAACCTTGCTTGCGCGATCGCTTGCTGATTTTCTGAATGTGCCGTTTGCAATAGCGGATGCAACGAGTCTGACCGAAGCAGGGTATGTTGGTGAAGATGTTGAACACATGCTACTGAAATTGTATCAGTCAGCGGAAGAAAATGTTCATATAGCACAGCAAGGAATAATTTTTATTGATGAGATAGATAAGATATCTCGGAAAAGTAAGAATCCTTCAATAACTCGAGATGTTTCGGGTGAAGGTGTTCAACAAGCCTTATTAAAAATAATAGAAGGGACAGTTGCATCTGTTCCACCTCAAGGAGGACGCAAGCATCCGCATCAAAAAATGATACCAATAGATACTTCAAATATTTTGTTTATATGCGGAGGTTCTTTTGTTGGTTTAGAGGAAATTATACGATCTCGTGTACAAGAAAATTCTGTAGGGTTTGGTTCAGATGGCAAAGCGCAGCCTGCCGCTGATTCTTGCGATGAAATTATGAGTTCTGTGCATCCTCAAGATCTTATAAATTATGGCTTTGTTCCTGAGCTTATAGGGCGTTTGCCAATTGTTGCCAATCTTCATGAGCATACTGTTGAAACATTGCGAAGAGTACTTATTGAGCCTAAAAATGCTATTGTAAAGCAGATTCAGAAATTTTTTGAGCTTAACAATGTAGAACTTGTATTTGATGATGAGGCTTTAGATGCAATTGCACATCTGTCATATGATCAAAAAGTAGGTGCACGCGGATTGCGTACTATTGTAGAAGACATGCTTTTACATTCAATGTATATTATTCCCTCGGAGTTTAATGTCAAAAAAATACGCGTTACAAAAGAAAATGTTGTTTTTCACACCCTCCCATTGTTAGAGTATCGTACAGAGATAGAGGGTACTGCATAATTGTAGATTGCAATCGCATGAAAGATTGCTATACTGTTTATAGTTATAATGTCAAAGATATTTGTTATTATACGTACAATGAGTTATTATTTCTTACGTTGTATTTGTAATGTGCTACACGTAAGTAAAATTTAATTTTTTATAGCATTAACTTTATTTAAAGGAGTATAGCAATGAGGAACATAAAATATTATTTTTTCTTTTTTTTAATAACAACATTACTGATGCCAGTTTTTATGGCCAGTGCACAGGATTTTGGGGATGTAGAAGTTATTACACAAAAAGTTGAAGAAGTATATATGACAAGGTATGGATATGTAATATCTTACGCAACTTCAAATATTTATAGAGATGATTTATTCCTACCGAAGGAATGGTTTACAAAAGAAAATGGTGACATTAGCGCGGATCAAAAAGTTACATACTTAAATATAGATGTACCACTGCTGAAAATAACATATGTAGATGCGCAGCTTAAATATATAACGCTTTTTATTCCGAAAAGTTACTCTCAGCTGGTATTTCCTACATATCAAGGTCCACTTGATGATGTGCAATTGAAGGAAAAATTTGCTTTACAACTTTCTCAGAATACGCTTACTATTAAATAGCATATCGTAACCTAACGTAATAATATTTTTTATACGGTATTGAGTTGAAGAATACTCTTAAGGATTTACAAAAATTTATTAATGCCTATCAGTATTTTTTTGTTATAGGGCATGAAAACCCCGATGGAGATTGTGTTGGGTCACAACTTGCATGTGCAGGTTTATTGAGAAAGCTCAATAAGCAAGTGTTTCTTTTATCTTCAGGACCCTTTAACGATGCGATAGCGCAGCTATATAGCTCATTGTTTTATTCATCATACTCTCAGATTCCGGAAATATCTTCAGACTCTACAAATTTTCGGAACTTTGCAATGTTGTCTGTGGATACTGCATCATATAAACGCTTAGGTGAAGCAGCAAAGCCTTTGAAACATTTGCCAACTGCGGTCTTAGATCACCACGCGTTAGGACACCCCTTTGGCGATGTTCAATATGTAGATGTGAATGCTGCTTCAAATACACTTCTTGTGTATCGCTTATTTGATGCTTATAACATTACTCCAACACAAGAAGATGCGCATTTTATTTTGTTAGGAATTCTCACAGATACGCAATTTTTTCGCTTTGTAAAAGCTAAAGATTCAGAGCCTCTTATGATAGCTGCAAAAATGATAGAATTGGGAGCGTCATCGGCTGACATATACAAGCAAATGGGATATGGACATACATTTCTTTCACGCAAGACTATAGGAAAGGTATTAGAAAGAGCTTTTCGAGTTAATAATAATCGCGTTGTTATTACCTATATAAAACATGAAGATTATTTACGTAAAGATGACATTCCACAATCGTACGAAATATACCAACTACTTCAAAGTACACAAAAAATAGAAGTGGTCGTTTATATTCAAGAAGGTATTGATGCAAATAATCATCCTGTGTGTAAGATTGGACTTCGTTCTCGCAGTAAGGTTGATGTAAGTATCATTGCGAAGGAATTTGGGGGAGGTGGACATGCACGTGCCTCTGGATTTTCATTACATGATCCACTTACACAAACATTGGAAAAAATAAAAAAATATTTTGATGAACTTATTATGAAGTAGGTTTTTTTCTTAACTTTTCAAACTTTATGTTCTAGTAATTGTAATGTACGTTTTATTACTTCTTGCGTTATCTCATCTGCATCTTTTGTTGCATCTATGGTATAGATAGGAATGTGCGTGTTTGTATGAGGGTTATACAAAGGAGAGCGAAACATTTGCTCATAACGTTTTTTTACGGTGCATAAAAACGTACTATGTTCCATGCTGTCTTTTTTTCTTGTAATGCGTTTGAGTGCAATATCTATGGCAATATCAAAATAGAATATGTAGTCAGGAACAGGAAAGTCTTTGTTGAGTGTTTTTACGAGATCTTTGATTTCTGAATCTCCTTGATATGCCAAAGAAGAATAGACATATCTGTCGCATATAACAACGGTATTTTGAGATAAAAGATGCTGTATCCCACCTTTGGAATATACATGTTCATATCTATCAGCAGCGAAAAGATAGGCGAGTATGCTATTACGCAGAGATGTATTTTCATGTGAAAAATAAGTAGAGTCTTCTAATATTTCTCGTACATAAGAACCTACTATGCCGGTATATGGTTCAAAGGTATTATGGCAGGGGATGGCACATGTTTGCAAATAAGACGCTAATTTCATGCATTGAGTGCTTTTTCCACTTCCATCAATACCTTCAAATACGATGAATTTTGAATAGTTCATAGTGTTTTAGACATTCTTTGCATATGTAAAAGTGGTATTGTATTGTTTTTGTAAAAATGCGCCATCCTGTAATACCAGCGGTGGGACTTGAACCCACACGGAGTTTCCTCCATCGGATTTTGAGTCCGACGCGTCTACCAATTTCACCACGCTGGCGCATATTATCATCATAATTACTCTTCTGTCTTTCGTCAAAGTGGCATGTGCTTAAATTTTAAAATTTTATGGTATATAGGGCTTGAAAACACAGGGAATATTTTCTATTGTTTAAGTATTAAGAAATAATTATTACAAGGAGCAACATATCATGACTGACAAAATTATCGCTACACTCATTCCCGAATTTCAAGAAAAAGTGTATCTTCTTTTAGAAAACTGCCAAAAAAAAGGATATACATTTCATGCATCGCAAGGATTAAGAAATCCCTTTAAACAAGCAGAATACTGGGCGCAATCACGTAGTTTAGAAGAAAAGAAAGAAAAAATAGAATCATTAGAAAAGGAAGGTGCTTCTTTTTTAGCAAAGTTGTTGCGTATGGCAAATCCTCCGCATGGCCCACATATTACAAATGTTATTCCCGGATTTTCATGGCATCAATGGGGTGAAGCTTGTGATTGCCTTTGGGATGTAGATAAAAAATCTACTTCTACGGATTCCGGTGCTTCTAAAGATGCAAAGCCCGATCTTGAAGGATACAAGGTATATGCTGATGAAGCAGAAAAAATAGGACTTACCGCAGGGGGGCATTGGACAGATTTTCAGGATTGGGATCATGTACAATATAGAAGTATTGACGACCCCGGTAATATATATAGTGCTAAAGAAATAAATGATGCAATGATTAAAAGATTTGGTCATTTATTTGAAAACATTTAGGAAGAATTTTATTTGTAGTTTGTTTGGAAATAAAATTACAAACGAATTGTTCATTAGATGCCTGTATTCATTGTCTTCTATAAAAATTTACACATGGTATAAATAGTGTCATGTGTGGAGTATGTGGATACGTAGGAAATGATGATGCACGAAATGTCTTGTATGAAGGATTGGAAAGACTTAAATATCGTGGATACGATTCTTCTGGAATAGCTATTTTCAATAACGGTGAAATTGTAATAGAAAAAGCTGTTGGCAAACTAAGTGTTTTGCAGGAGAAATATGCGAATGATAGTTATCATAGCACGGTAGGAATAGGACACACTCGTTGGGCTACACACGGTACTGTTACTGAAAAAAACGCGCATCCGCATATAAGTTACGATTTATCGTGTGCAGTGGTTCACAATGGCATTATAGAAAATTTTGCGCAATTGAAACAAGAGCTGATGAAAGATGGAGTTTGTTTTCAATCTGATACCGATACGGAAGTCATAGCCCATCTGTTTGCAAAGAATTACAACGGTGTTTTGAAAGAAAGTGTACTTGCAACACTTGAATATCTTGAAGGTACTTACGGACTTTTACTTATTCATAAAAATCATCCTAAAATAGTTGTCGGTGTGTGTCATGGATCGCCTTTGATAATCGCAATGTCTGATGTGGCAAAGTTTTTTGCTTCTGACCCATCGGCATTGCGACGTTTTAGCGACGAAGTTATATATATGCAGCATGGCGAGATTGCCGAACTTCGCCAAGATTCTATGAACATCTACAACAGAAAAGCTGTTTCTCTGAAGAAAAAATTTCATAAGATAACATGGCATGTGTCTGATATAGAAAGAGGGCATTACAAGACTTTTATGGAAAAAGAGATACACGAGCATCCTGTTGCACTGCGAAATGCACTTGCAGGTCGTATACAGCTTGATAAGGCTTATGCATTACTTGAGAATATGAACATCAGTGTTACAGAACTATGTTCTTATGAAACGGTTCATTTACTTGCGATGGGAACAAGCTACTATGCAGCAGAAGTGGGCGCAATGTTAATAGAGCGTTTTGCACGTATTTCTGCACGAGCGGATCTTGCGTCTGAGTTTATTTGTCGTAATCCTGTAATACGCAATACAACTTTGTATATCGTAATCTCTCAATCGGGAGAAACCTATGACACGATACTTGCGATGCGAGAATTACAGAAGCATGGGGTTGCCGTGCGCGGTATTTGCAACGTGGAAGGCTCTACGATTGCTCATCAGACGGATGGTGGTAGTTTTATTCATAGTGGAGTTGAAGTTTCAGTTGCATCGACAAAAGCATTCAGTGGTCAACTTGGTGTTTTGTATGTGCTTGCACTTGCCATTGCCTACGCTCATGACTGTTCTTTTGAACAAAGAAAATCATTTATAGATGCATTGAACGCAATTCCAGAAAAAATGGAAACAATACTTTTACAAAAAGAGCATATTAGAAATGTTGCGCACAAATACGCGCATTTTTCTCATTTTTTGTATTTAGGAAAGGGAATGAGCATGTCTATTGCGAAAGAAGCTGCATTAAAACTAAAAGAAGTAAGTTATATTAATGCTAATGCGTGTAGTTCATCGGAAATGAAACACGGACCTATCGCACTTATTGATTCATGTTTCCCGTCTTTTTTTCTTATGGGTGATGATCACTTGAGTTTGAAAATGCAGAACAATATTCAGGAGATAAAAGCGCGCGGCGGACCTACCATAGTGGCAACTTCACAGACTTTACAAAATTTTGATTTATATGCTAATGATAGTATATTTGTACCTCAAACGCATGAATTGTTTTACCCGTTTTTGTTTGCCGTAGTAACGCATTTATTTGCACTCTATGTTGCACAAAAACGTGAGGTAGATGTAGATATGCCACGTAATCTTGCAAAAAGCGTTACCGTAGAGTAATAACGAGTAGTATAGGTTCAATGCTCGCTTTGTTGGTTGTAAGGCCTATTACATTTGTGTACATTACTTTGTTAGTAAGTAATTATAAACGAGGATGACGGGGTTTGAACCCGCGACCTCCGGCTTGACAGGCCGGCGCGATAACCAACTTCGCTACACCCTCATAACTAAATAGTATGTGAAACATTTTTAGTCTGTCAATTCGTCAAAGATGGGCCCACCAGGATTTGAACCTGGGACACATGGATTATGAGTCCACTGCTCTAACCAACTGAGCTATAGGCCCCTCTATGTACTACAATAGTATTGATTTTTTTATCATTGGTCAATGTACGTACATTTTTGTAATCGTTATTATTCTTTTGTTTTATTCCACGCATCTACAAAATTGTACATACGTCTCATAATACGAAGTATTTTTGTTCCGTATTCTATATCTGCAGACCAGCGTCCTGAAAGCGTGCTTACTAATGGTGACGAGCCGAGTAATCCATTGTATTCAAGTACAGAGTATCGTGGATCTACTAAATCACTGTTCAATGGTTTTGTAGATGCGTAGCCTTTTAAATGTTGTACATGTGCGCGGACGCCAATTGTTTCTGTTGAAAACCAATTGCTTTCTTTACTATTAGTCACGCTACCTATATTTGCAAAATTGTACTGGTTTTTTTGTATTACACCGGTAAATTGTAAATAATCTGTTTCTAGCAGCATTTGTGCAAACGCAATGTCTTGGTTTACTTTTTCGCGTGATGCTTCCAGTAGGTAAAATGATGCTATGCGTCGTGCGTATTGAGTATTAAGCGCAGGCGAATTATACAGCAAAAATGCCGCTAGTTCATTTGCAGTTAAATTTCCTTTACTCATAATAGCAGTATCTGGCCACGGCTCTTCTTCAGCGATTTGAGGTAGAGGCTGAGGCATTTCTATTTCTTTATTTATGATGCGATTTTTATTGCTTTTCGACGCTGTCTTAATTTCTTGCGGTGTCAATGGTGGCTTTGAATCTTCTCTGCCTGTGCGCAATTCATTATTGATTTTTTTTTCTTTATAGGTGCTATGTTTTTTTGTATTGCGTTTTTGAGGAATGAAAATTATTTCAACACGCCTGTTTTTCCATAACATTCTCGGATTTTCAGAGAGAGTCTCACTTCCTCCAAGTGCTTCATAGATAATGCGTTGAGAGTCTACATTTCTCTTTGTAAGTTCGGTAATTATTTTAAACGATCGTTTACTTGATAACGTAAGAAGTTCTATTTGTTCTTTTTTTCGCGCTTCTATCGTACGAGTTACAAATGCTGCATGACCTCGAATTAAAATGTTATTTTCTTTGTACTGATTATTTGCTTGGTTTGCTATAAAATCCAAAAGTCCTGCAACAGCACCAGTATTTTCGTTATAGATAGAAGAGCTATACAGTACCGTATTTCCTCGAAAAAATATAAGCGGTGCTTTATTGTTTTTTATTGTTATTTTTGTGAAAAATTTTGATGACTTCGTAGCGAGTTCTTCACCGTTTTCACTTATAAAAGAGAGTGTCACAATATAAAATATCCCCGAGTATAAGCTTATGCGCTCATCAGGGATCCACTCATATCCTTCGGAATTCCAATTTTCTCCAGAGTCAGAAAAGAGAAGTGCTCCGTTATGCTCTGCGATTGACAATCGCCATGTCTTCGCGTACAAAGGAACTTCTGTCATAAAAAGATATGCACTACCATTTTCTGTATCTTTGTAAGATACTTGTATATTTTCAAGTATTTGTGGTACTTCGGTTTGTGCGACTACTTGTTCAGTGTGATACAACATCGCTGCAATAAAAGCGAGTATTGTTACATAGATTCTAAATACATATACATTCATACTTTATAACTACTAGTATAGTATCGACACATCAAAATTTTAATGTAGTATTTTCATATAACTTTTACTACTATTATCAATATCACGTAGTGATTGAATACTTTATGAAACAATTAATTTCAAAAATAGAACATATATTGTATATCATTGGCGATTTTGTTATGTTTGCAGTGCAATCTTTTGCGTATACTTGTAGACCACCATTCCGAATTAAGCTTATTGTAACGCAGTTGTATATTATAGGCATAGCTTCTATCGGCATAGTTGCGCTTACGAGTATTGGTACGGGCTTTATATTTTCCTTACAACTTGCTACAGAGCTCTATCAATTCAATGCTCCTGAACTTGCACCTAATGTCATAGGACATATATTTGCACGAGAAATTGGTCCAATTTTTACTGCACTTATGATAATATCGAAAAATGGTTCTGCTATAACGGCACAAATTGGTACGATGAAAATAACAGAGCAAATTGATGCACTTCGCACCATGTCTATACCGCCTATTCAATACTTAGTAAGTCCTCGACTTTTAGCTTGTGCAGTTATGTTTCCCGTTTTAGCGGCATTTGCAAATTTAGCGGGACTCTTAGGATCGGCGCTTATAATTTTTGGTTTGTTGCAAATAGAGAGTGCTTTTGCAATAGAATACATGATCAATCGCCTTGCACCTGCAGAAGTTATATTTGGTATAGGGAAATCTTTCGTGATGGGCATTGTGGTATGCATTATTTGTTGTTATTGTGGTTTTAGAAGTGAAAATAGCTCATCTGGTGTTGGAAAAGCAACGACTACCGCAGTTGTTACCGCTTCTGTTGCTATTATTATGTTAGATTTTTTAATGGGAAAGATGCTTATCGATTTTAATCTTATTAAGTACTAATTTTTTTATGAAAGAATTTTCTCATATTCCTCCGATACTTACCATAAAAGATGTAAAAAAACAATTTGGAGATAAACAGGTATTGAAAGGAGTTTCGCTTATTATTCCTAAGGGCTCTGTGTTTTGCATATTAGGAAAAAGTGGCACAGGAAAAAGCGTATTACTCAAATGTATCATGAATATTTTGCGTGTGGATTCGGGTGAAATATGGCATAATAATTGTAATATAAGCAATATTCACAATAAAGATTTGCACCTTCTTAAAGATTTTGCTTATTTATTCCAAGATGCAGCATTGTTTGACTTTATGAATGTGGAAGAAAATATTGCATTTCCACTACATGAAGTAAAAAAAATACGCGATGCGAGATATATACGAAAGAGAGTTAAGGAATTGTTGGAGTGGATAGATTTACCCGGTATAGAAAAATGTGTTCCTTCTGAGTTAAGTGGTGGTATGCGAAAACGTGTAGCTCTTGCACGCACACTTGCTATAAATCCGAAAATAATGTTGTGCGATGAGCCGACGACAGGACTTGATCCGCATACTGGTTATGCTATTATGGAGCTTATACAAAAAACCAATAAAGAATTAGGTGTTACTTGTATAATAATTACACATGATTTACCCGCGTCTTTTAAAATATCGGATTATCTTTCTTTTTTAGATGAAGGGCAAATACGTGCGTGTGCATCTAAAGAGACTTTTATCAATGATACTTATCCCTTGTTACAGAAATTTATTGCTCATGCGTTTGTGGATAAAGCGAATGTATTTTAACTATACTTATATGATTTGTAGGATATTATGACTCGTTCTCTTGTTCTTATTGGACTCTTTGTTTCAATCGTTTCGGGACTTACCATTTTTTACATAATCGTATTGTCAGGACGAATAACTTCTGGCACATACGATTTGTTTGCCTATTTTTCAAATGCTAATGGTGTTATTCCTGATAGCAGTGTGAAAATATCAGGCATAAAAATAGGGCGTGTGAAATCGCTTAAACTTGAAGATGGTAAAGCGCATATTAGTCTTGAAATTTCAAAGGACATACAAATATACTCTGGTGATCTTTTGAAAAAAACCGCACAAGGGGTTCTTGGTTCAGGTTTTTTAGAAATTGTACCGAAGAATACAGGACATCTTCTAGAAAATGGAGATCAAATTACAAACGTAGAAAGTGTAAAATCTTTAGATAAAATTATATCTCGCTCCTCCGATATAGCAGATACTGTTGAGAATATTACGAGTGTGATTGATGCATATATTACCAAAAGTGGTATTTTGCAGTCTATATCGAAAATAGCACAAGAGCTGGAAAAAACAATCCAGAGTATAGGCACTTTAAGCTCTGAACTTAGTACTACGGTTCAAGTAAACACTGAAGCAATATTACAGACGACACAAGCGATTGCGTTAATATCTAGGGAGTTTGAAACATTACTTGTTCATGATAAATCTGAAAAAAATCAAGATCTTTCCGATACGCTTATTGCTATAAAAAACACCTTACAAAATATAGAGCAAATTACAGGAACGCTTACAGATGGTACGGGAACTATAGGAAAATTGCTTACCGATGATACCCTGTATAATAATCTTGAAGAAGCTTCAAAAAATATCAGTAATATTACCAATAGAGCAGCAGGGCTTGCGACTACCTTTGATTATCGTTTTGAAGGTCTCTTTTCTGAACAAGGAAAATTCGCAGCAAAAAATCACATTAATCTTCGCATTACTCCCCCTGACTCTCCACGGTATTACCAATTTGGCATAACTCATGGAGGACCTAGTTCCATTGCTGGTACCAATAAGTACAGTTCATCAATAGGTAATACAAAATTAAAATTGAACTTAATGCTTGCACAGAATTTGTTTAAAAACTACCTTACCATACGCGGCGGACTTATAGAAAACACCGGTGGTTTTGGTCTAGATATACGACCCTTTAAGCAATGGGAGATAAGCACCGAAGCTTTTGATTTTGGTAAAGGTGCGGGTGCGTATTTGCGTGCCTACACGTATATTTATCCATTTTTAGATCCTGCAGATAAATACAATCCGCTTAAATGGATTTACTTTGGCGGTGGTTCCGATGACATACTTTCAAGCTATCGAAGAACATATTTTTTTGGTGTTGGTATTCGTATTCAAGATGAATTTATCTACGATACGATTAGGCTTGTTCCTCTTGCAGGTAGTGCTGCTACCATTGCAAAATAATCTATTGTGAAGATGCGAAGATAGATAGTGAAAATAGTTTGAATTGGGATGATGCTTTGTGTCGTGATTTTAGGAAATTACAAAAACTCCGTTTTCAATAATTGGTTCTTTTGCACCGGATTCAAGAATACCGAAGACAGATAATCCTTCATATCCTATCGTAAAGTCAATGTGGAAGGGCGAAGTATTGCAACCCATCGCAAGAAGTTGCTCTTTTGCTGGAACATCGTCATCAATGTCAAAGCCATAGCCTGAGGTATACGCAGATCCTAAAGCGAAATGTGCTCCTGCATTTTCGTCATATAAAATGCTGTTAAAGAGTAAGCCCGATTTCCATATTTTAGAAGTAACATCTACAAGTGCGATTTCGCCCATGTAATAATTTCTCTCATGAGCTTGGAGAAAATTTTTTAGTGCTTCGCTGTTTTCAGATGCGCTAAAATGAGAAATTTTTCCTTCTTCAAATGTATAGCATATGTCTCGCACTATTTTTCCAAATATAGTGATGGGTCTTTGAACTCGTACCGTACCTTGTGTATATCGACAGTCAGGTGATGTGTATACTTCTTCGGTTGGAACATTTGCTTGGAATTTTTTGCCGTTTTTTGCAAAGTGGCTTGCACGACTCCATCTGCTGCGCGTGTTGAGTTTTACGGTTAAGTCGGTTTCATCTCCGACAAAGTGCAGTGCTGAATATGCTTTGTTGTTTAAGTACTCGCCGCGTTTTTCTAATATTTTTTGCTGTTCCTTCCATGCAGAAATAGCACATGGTTCGGTAAGTCGTAGTATATCTTTTAGTACTTCCCAAAGTTTGCGTATACCTTCACGTGGTTTAAGATCAGGATAAACATTTTTTGCCCAGCCTTCTGTTGGAAATGCTGATACAATCCACGTCATCGCATCGCTTATAATTGCCTTATGAAAAAAATCGTATTTTTCTCGCTGCACTTTATGTAGTATTCCTAAGGCATCACTAGGTGCCATAGCACTTATTGAAGGATCTATCGGGCTGCGTATTGAAATTATACAGCTTTGCTTATCGCAGCATTCTTGAAGAAGCGCAAGGTTGCTTTCAGGAACATACTCTAAGTATTCTTCTTTGCTATAACGTGCACGATAGACGGTAGATACTTCGCTTGTAATGTTATAGTTCACATGTTTTACACCTTTTTTATATGCTTGCTTGGTAAGTGCATGCACAAGTGGTGCATGTTCATACTCGGCTTTTATGAGCACGGTGTCATTTTTATCTGCCGCAACCAAAAATAAAATAAGATCGGCATAGGCAATGCATTCGTCTTCGTTTATGTAAGACATATAACCTCCTACTATTTATGTATTTTTTCAATTTGTTCGCACACCGATGCGGTTTCTATAGCGGCAAGTGCCGCTGCATAACCTGCATTGCCATGCTTTATTCCTGCACGGTTTAGTGCTTGTTCTACCGTGTCAGTAGTAAGGACGCCAAACATAATTGGTATATCTGTAGAAATAGAAAGCTGTGCGATTGAGGATGCGGCATTAGAGGCAACGAAATGGTAGTGGTCAGTATCGCCTTTTATCACTGCAGCGATGCAGATAATAGCATCATATTGTTTTGTTAGTGCTATTTTTTTAGCAGCTATGCTAAGTTCAAGTGCACCTGATACCCATGCTATTAGAGGTTCGTCTCCTCCATGCGCAGTAATTGCATCGCAGGCACCTTGTACAAGTCGCTCAGTTATCAAGCTATTGAAACGCGCGGCTACAACGGCAAATTTTTTGTTTGATGCTACGAGCATGCCTGAAATTGTTTTCATTACTTATGATCCATTTTGCATTGTTTAGTATGCAATTATTATATCACATTTATTTCTAAATAGTTCATTACTTCTCGAATATGTATCATTGGTATGTCGTATTGCAAGGCAAGCGCTTCAAGTTCTTGTTCATTTGCAGATAAACCTTCTTCGTTAAGAATTTCGCAGATGAGAGCAGACTGTCCGCACTTTATAAGCTGTACCAAATCAACTGCAGCTTCCGTATGACCTTGTCGCGTTCGTACACCGCCGTCTTGCGCGATAATAGGAAACACATGTCCCGGTCGAGCAAGATCCTCTGGTATCGTACGAGGGTTTTCAATCGCTTCTATAGTTTTCGCTCTATCAAAAACAGAAATACCCGTTGTGGTTCCGTGCTTGTAATCAACGCTTACGGTAAATGCTGTTTCATGCAAGGCGCTGTTCTTAGATGCTTGCAGTGAAAGTTCTAAGTGTGTTGCTTGTGCTTGTGTAATTGCTTGGCATACAAGGCCGCGTCCCTTGCTTATCATAAAGTTTACACTTTGCGGTGTAACGAATTGAGCAGCTTGCACAAAATCGCCCTCATTTTCTCTATCGTGTTCGTCTAAGAGAATGATAATGTTTCCATCGGAGAGTGTTTGCAGTGCTCTTTTTATACTCATGATTTTCATTGTAGCAAATGTATGATGCACCGTATCGGCAATATACACTACGGATCTTACTAATGGTAAGATTGATGTACGAAACGCACAGAAATACCATGCAGTATAAAGCGAAATCTTCTTACATCTTACGTGTAAGATATCTTGCTTTTAGGATTCTGTGAGGTATCTTTTTATACTAAGGTCTTTCTATTTTTCTTTCTTCTCACAAGTGTTGTAGTTTTTTCGGTTAATTTTGAAATCGCTATGATATGATGACATTCAATAAAACCGTATCCGCGTTCCCCATAAATTTTATAAAAATAAAATCGACACACCTCACATTGTAAGTGTCCCATTTCTTTTAAGGACTATTCTTTTTTTGTTTTGGCAATTTACTATTGCGACATCCTTTTTTATAGCTTTCTCAATTTTGGCTTTTAATTCTGCTTTGTTGTTGACTTTCATCATGCAGCCTCCAACTCGGCTTGTTTATAATTTACTCCTGTTTTTTCTTTTTTCACCTACTAAAAAAGTAAATCGATTTTTGTTCCTGTATCATCGTGTTATAAAAGCCCCCTGCACTTACTAACAACAGAGGGCAGTATAAACATCATGTATCACGGTGACCAACTAGGCTTGTTTGATGCCTGCATTGCCGTAGCATCGACGAACAAAAGCCTCCCGTGCTTATTTTACGAATGCGATGATTATCAGCGACAAAGAGCGTGCCATTGGAGGCAATAGCTATTCCTTTTAGAAAATTAAATTGAGTTTTTTCACCCGCGGTGTCTTTAAAGCCTCGTGTGCTTCCCTCAAAAGTCGTCATCCACCACTTTTTTTTCTGTTGAGATCTTGGTTCTTTTGTCTATGTTATTTAGGTTATATTGTTCCTCAGATTTGGAATTATCGCACGCTGCGATAAAGAAAGTACATAAAAAATACTATGTATATAAGTTTATTCATGGCTTATTCCTTCAAATATGTAAATGTTTCTATAAGATAAAAGTTTACTACTATATAATAGGTATTTTTGATATATTTTCAAGTACTTTATTGTATAAAGTTAAATTTCAGTATTGAACGCTACGATAGATACTTTACGGTAGGTGAAATTAAGTGTTATTACTACCTGTATAATCGCTCTTTGTTTGGTATTCTCTATTATCTGTATGTGAAGGTGAATAATCTCATCCCCTAAGGTAAAGTAATTAAGAGAGGATTTGTGAAAAAAGATTGTACTTTTTGTAAAAATATACCTATACTATGTATTAGATGACTCTAATTCAAGACATAAAAAATACATTAAACAATATATCTGATGCAGTTCGTGGTTCATATGTTGTCAAAGATAAAAATGGCGTCTCATATCGTGAAATATATGAGAAAGAGGTACCGCTTGTTGGGAAGCGAGGCATGATAGAAGACAAAAAGAACCTCGCTCGGGATATGAACCGCGCAATACGAAGCTATGGGCAAAAAAAAGAATAGCATCCAAGCACGTGAGCATAATAAGTTTATTTCGATAACACATCAAGAAGAAGATCTTCCTTCTCCAGAAATTTTAAGCAAATAACCAGAGTATAGATCCAAAGTTTGCAAACTTAGTAATGCAATATACAACAGATGAGCAAAAGCACAGGCACAGGATGACTTCTGTAAGAGACAAACGTCAGTACAGAATTGCACAAGGAGGATTTTGGTTCAATATAGTGGCACTTATAACTGCATTTGTATTAGTGCTTGTATTCATTGTATTAAGTGCATGGCTGTTTTATGTAAAGAAAGAGTGGTGGATAGGTGGAGGCACTCTTGTGGTCTCCTTTATTTCTTTTGTCAAGATTTTCGTTCGCTCAAAAATCAAAAAATAAGGCGTGTATTACCTATCATCCAAATCTAGGTGACAAGGGTGTTTTATTCTTTACAGCGGGAATGTTGGGAAAAAATTGCTCTATGTTGCCAGAGTCGGTAAATTTTCGCTTACGCGTAAGAAAAGCGTTGAGATGAAAGATATAGAATGAATCAAGGAGTAGGTAGGATTCTGGAGAATTTTCAGTTGTTACTTCCACAGCAGAATTTGTATTTCTTACCGCTGCCGCAGGGGCAAAGGGCGTTTCTTCCAATTTTTTCTGTGTTGCGTACTACCCGTGCATGTGATGGCGTACTTATCAAGTGAGGACCTCTTTTTCCTTGTGCAAATTTTCTTTTATTGATAGTTCCTTCACCAGCATCGAGAAGTGAAAATTCGCTGTGCTTGCTTGTAAGCGACTTATGAGAACTAGTACGTTCTTGAGGAAATGACTCATGTATTTGTATGTTTTCAGCGCGCAGTCCTATGATAATGCGAAGAACGCCGAATACTATGTCTTCAAGCATGGCATCAAAAAGTGCAAATCCTTCAAGGCTATATTCAAGCAGCGGATTTTTCTGTGCATAGCTTCGTAAGTACACCGCTTGTCGCAAATTTTCCAAATCTTCTATATGATTTTGCCAGCGCATGTCTATAAGTTGTAAATACTCCATGCGGATAATTTCGGTAAAACCTTTTGTTCCTACAAGCTGTTCTTTATGCTGTATGTCATCTTGTAAAATTTTTATAAGCTTTGCGTGGTCTACGTCATGAGGTAAATCTTGGTTATATAAAAGCCTTTCGCGTGCAAACGCAAGGACTTCTCCGCGCTCTTTATCTTGTATATTTTGAATAATCACTTCTTCTACTTTTTCGGTTAAACGCTCTGCTAAATTTTCAGCACAGAGTATTTCTTCGCGCTGTTTGTATACAATACCGCGTTGCTTGCTTAAGACAGAGTCGAAATCTAATAGGTGTTTGCGTACTTCAAAGTTGCGTTCTTCTACGGTTTTTTGTGCTCTTTCCATGCTTTTGGTAATAAGCGGATGGTAGAGTGGTTCGTTTTCATTAAAGCTTTTTGACATAAAAGAGCGCAATCTCTGTATCCCTTGTCCAAACAACTGCATAAGTTGATCATCGAGCGAGAGATAAAACAATGACTCACCGGGATCACCTTGCCTGCCGCTTCGCCCGCGTAGCTGATTATCAATGCGCCGCGACTCATGTCGTTCGGTTCCTAGTACGTATAAGCCACCTAAGGATTTTACTTCTTCGTAATCTTTCTGCCATGAAGCGCGTTCTTCTTCTTGGATGATACGCAGTTCTTCTTCTGTAGTATTTTCATCTTTGCGGCTTTGTATGCGCATATCAAGATGCCCACCGAGTTTAATATCAGTACCGCGTCCTGCCATATTCGTTGCGATGGTGACTGCTCCCTTTGTTCCTGCTTCACCTATGATGTACGCTTCACGTTCGTGATTTTTTGCATTCAGTACGTTGCATGGAATACCTACTTTCTTAAGTAACTTTGCGAGTTTTTCAGAGTTTTCTATAGAGGCAGTACCTATGAGCATAGGTTGTCCTTTTGTGTGTACGCGTTGTATTTCTTTTGCTATCGCGTTTAGTTTTTCTTGCTCGCTTACAAATATCAAGTCGTTTTTATCGTCGCGTATTACAGGCTTATTTGTCGGTAATTCAACAACATCAAGCCCATATATTTTCAAAAATTCTTTTTCTTCCGTAACTGCGGTTCCTGTCATGCCTGAGAGTTTTCCATACATCTTAAAAAAGTTTTGAAATGTAATGGATGCAAGTACGCGGTTTTGACGTTCTATGCGGATACCTTCTTTTGCTTCTATGGCTTGGTGAAGTCCATCAGAATATCTACGCCCATGAAGTACACGACCGGTAAATTCGTCTACTATTTCCACTTTTTTTTCGTTTACAATGTAATCTACGTCTTTGGAGAATAATTTGTGAGCGCGTAAACATTGTGTGACATAATGTACGTATTCAAAGTTTTCTATGGAATGTATGTCCTCGGATATGTAACGTTTTTGTTTTAGTACGTTTTCTATTTTTTGTATTCCTTCATTTGTAAAAGAGACGGATTTATTTTTTTCATTTAGTTTGTAATCGCCTGTCGTCTGTCCTTCTTCTGGATATTCTCCAGTATCGGGGTTTTTCTCGCATTCGCTTAGAAATGGAACGATGGTGTTTGCTTGTGAGTATTTTGCTGTATCATCTATCGATGGACCTGATATGATAAGTGGTGTTCGCGCTTCATCAATAAGCACGGAGTCAATTTCATCTATGATGCAAAAACAATAACCGCGTGAACAGGTAGCTTCTTTTTGTACTCGTAAGTTATCTCGAAGATAATCAAAGCCTAATTCGTTGTTTGTAGCATATACAATGTCGGCATTATACATCTCGTGTCGTACATCGTTTTCTTGTTCAGAGACGATGTATCCTGTAGTTTTTCCAAGGTATTCAAAAATAGGACGCATCCATAGTGCATCTCGTTTTGCAAGATAATCGTTTACGGTTACTACATGTACGGAATTTCCTGTTAGACTATTGAGATAGGCTGCCGTTGTTGAGGTTAGGGTTTTTCCTTCTCCTGTTTTCATTTCTGCAATACGCCCTTGGTGCAACACAATGCCTCCGAATAACTGCGCATTAAACATGCGTTCTCCAAGTGTTCGATATGCTGCTTCGCGTGTCAGTGCAAATGCCTTTGGTATTAGTGCATCAAGCTTGCTTGTTTGTGTGTACTCATTCATAAGCTCTTGCGTAATGCGTGGAAAGGCATTTTTATCTAGAGACTGTGCCCATGTTTCGTACGAATTTATTTCACGTACAAGAGCGGTGAGTTTTTGTACTTCACGGAGACTTTTTTTAGGAATGGACTTTCTTTTTTTGGAAAATGAGTGAAACATAATATATTTTCTATGATATTTATAATACTATAAAGCTACTATAATGAAATAATTATGCAAGTAACGCGTGCACGCAGAAGTTCACTGTTTTTGTTTGTGCTTCTTCTATTTCAAAATATTGCACGTATGCCTCTATTTTATACTGTTTTTGTCGTATTACTTCTTAATTCGTGTTCATTTGAGTATTCCATAAAAGCAGAAAAGTTGTTTTCTATACCTTTCGGAAATATGCCCGGAAATTTTAATCCTTGGTATCGTGGAATTTCCCCAAATCCCAATGTATCTTTTACCGTTCACAATGGTATTTTCTATATAGGTAATGGCACAAACCTTAGTGTGTTTTCTTCTTCTGGAGTTTTGCTTGAGTATATTGCACCGCCTTATGGTCCTGCGAACCAACAAGGGCATCTTGAAGCATATCAAAAAAATAACATTCCTTATTATGCATATCCGTTGGAGTATGTTGGAGCTATAGGAGTTGTCGAAAATAAGAAAATTTTTTTTGCTAATCTTGCACTATCAACCATTGAAGGTTTCTTTCAATCTGAAAAGTCAACCGCAGCGGTGCAACTTCTCTTGTATGAAAACAAGCGCATAGAGCAAAGCATAGGTGAAGATGGTCCGAATAGCTCTAATTTTTATTCAATCAAAAAGATATTTACGCGAAAAAATTCCGATATTGTAGTATATAGCATTGAAAAAGATGCGCATGTTTTGTATTTTTTTGACAAAAACAATTACTTTCGTTACAAGTTAGTGGTATCTGAAGAGCAATTACCAATTTTCCAAGGCAAGCCACAGGTAGAAATAGCAGGCACTACCGTAAAAACTCAAGGGCTTTTAGCAAATGTAGTCCCGAGTTTGAAAAAGCCTTATGTATACGTTCAGGTACGCTATTATGATTTTGTTTCCGATTTGCTTGATTCGGTGCTTGAAGTTCGCTTTAATAGCATGAAAGTATTTCGCATTGATATTCGTACGCATAGCTATGACAAAGAAATGATGCTTTCTGAGGTCAGTGAATCCTTGCTGCTTCAAAGTGTGCTGTATGATGAAAACTTGTTATTCATGGGATCTGTTGTTCCCGATGATGCGTCTTCTTCATCTGCTATTACGGTGCTCAAGACAAATCAGTATGGCTTTATTACGCGTAGCTATGAACTTACCGTTCCATTTGAAGATTTTGTATGGCGTGCCATAGATTATGATGATGAAAGTAGAAAAGTAGCCGCATATTATGTGCGCGATGACAATGTTTCGGTTGTGTGGTGGCGCACAAAGCGTTTGTAATAGTTATGGTATGAAAATAGTAATTTCATTTGAACAAGCATTACATGCTGATGAGATTTCTCAAAAAAAATGCGCAGTGCCTGCGTCAGTTTTAATGGAACGCGCGGGTATTGGATGTGCAAAAGTTTTATTTGAAAATATATATTCTCAGGGGAGAAACATATCGGATACTACGATTGTCGCAGTATGTGGTGCTTCAAATAACGGCGGCGATGCGCAAGTTGTTTTGAAAGAGGCACATGCACGCGGTGCTCAGGTGAAAGCTTTGTTTGTAAAAGAATTAAAATCGGATTTGGCACGCATGCAGTATGCTATGTTAAAATCGCTTGCTATACCATGTGTCTTTGTAAGCGATGTAGAATTGAAGGGAGAATTATCTCGACTTTCTGAGCGCGATTATATTATTGATGGAATAACGGGTGTAGGACTCCGCGGTGCATATAGGGAAACTGCAGTTATAGAAGCAGTAAATGAAGGTAGAGCGAGAAGTGGTGCATACCTTATTGCTATTGATGTACCGAGTGGAATGGAAGCCGATGAGCCTTTGTATGGAGGTGCAGAATCGCCTATAGTTTATGCAGATATTACTGCTTCAATAGGCTTACGTAAACTACCGTTGTATTTCCCATCGTATAGAAAATATTGTGGTGTTATTATTGATGTAGAAAATGTGTTTCCAAGCTCAGTCTTAGATCCACAGTTTCATACTCTTTGTGACGATTTAGGGAGCCCCGCTGCATATTTGTTAGAGAGTACAGACAAGCGAACATTGCATACAGTACTTAGGCGAGATGTCTATAAACACATGCGTGGCTCTGTTGCGGTGCTTGCAGGATCAGAAACAAGTCCCGGCGCAGCATTCTTGGCTTTGCAAGCCGCTACGCGTGGAAGTGCTGGTGTAGTTTACGCTGGGTTGGATGCCAGTATTGCGCCTCATGCATCGTTGTCATGCCCATCCGCTGTTGTAAGTTTAGAAGGGCTTTCTGTATTTACACAACGTATTGCATCGGGCTCTATTGCTATTGATGCATTGCTTGTTGGATGCGGATGGGGCAAGAGAAATATACAGATGCTTGCAGATATTTGCAATACAAGGCATCCTGTAGTATGTGATGCGGATGCGATTACTATGCTCGCTTCATGCGAAAGTCACCGCTGTCAGTGGAATATCATTGCCCAATGTGCAAAAATTCTTACGCCTCATGTAGGTGAATTGTATTCTTTATTACGAGGTATGTCTGATAGCACGGCACCTGAGAAAAAAAGTGAAAAGAAAGGTATTCAATGTTTTAAAGCTGCACAAGCGGTAGCGCAGTATTATAATGCTGTTGTTGTTGCAAAAAATTCTATTTCGTATATAGCGCATCCACAGGGAAATACGCCATATATTGTAGATGGACGCATACCTCTTCTTGCGACAGGAGGAAGCGGTGATGTGCTTGCGGGCTTTCTAAGCAGTGTGCTTGCGTGTGAGTATTATCAATTTGTTAAAACTTCTGATGAGCGTGAGGGTGTGCAATACGAAAAAGGCTTATGGAATGTTTTGCAAAAAAGTGCAGCGTATGCGGCATTTGTTCATATGGAAGCAGGGCAATATTTAGAACGTATACAAGGTTCTGCAAATGCTTCTGATATTGTAGATGCTTTGTCTACGGTACATGTTCTTGTATAAATATACTTTTTTAGGTATTATAAAGAAATAAATAGGGCTGCTATTTAATGCATATGGAGGATTGATATGCAAGTTTATTTTGTTTCTATTGTTGTTATAGTTTTTTCTGGTGTCGTTCTTTCAGAAAAAACATTTGGCGAGAAATTTAAATATTATTTCATATTTAATAAAAATCTTTTTGAGAATAAGAAGCTAAAAGTACTATGTGGTGCTCTGTCAGTTTTCTCGGGAGTATTACTTATTTTAACGCGAGAACAGCCGAAAGATCTGTTTATTATTGGTGATATTGTACCTGCATTACTCGGAATTATTGGAGGTCTTTCCCTTGTTTTGAAATCCTTAGGAAAAGATACTTATAATGGGCAAAAGAAGTCGATAATATGGCTTTATAATTTTATGAATTCTAATTTCAGCATAGTAGGGCTTCTAATGATTATCATGGGAGTAATACATATCTTTTTCTCAAGTGTTCCACTTTTATAAAATATTTTTATAAATTATGATCTTTAGATTGATGGTTAAATCAAATCTTGTAATGTGATATGTGTATGCTAGCACTAGCTATTGCGATATTATCTATTGCAATTTTATTTATATTAGAAGTCAAAACAAAAGAGAGATAGTTTCCGTAAAAAATTGCACATATGAATAAATACGCATATATTTTTTTTGTGTTTTTTTTCTCGTTTTTGTGTATGAAAATTGAGGCATCAGATACACGTATTTATACAACGCAAGATAAAAAAAATCCTGAACTGCCTGATTTAGCGTACATAGAGCAAAAGAAAAAATGGGATATGGAAAGTTACGATTTACCGTGGCTCGTTGTTGATACCAATGGGGATGGGAAAAATGATGTTGTGACAAAAGTGCGTTCTAATAGTGGTTATAAAAAAGTGTTGGAAGTCTTAGATTCCAATTTTGACGGAATTGCAGATGACTTTGCCTATTTTGATGAATCGGGACATATACTTTTTCAAGAAATAGACAGCAATTATGATAAGAAAATAGATTTGTGGGTCACGATAGAAGACGGCAAGTACATGAAACGTTTTCAAAGAGATAAAGATTTTGATGGCTACGTAGATATTGACAGAGTTTTTAAATAACAATGCGTATTTTTGGTACGCACGCGATACGCGAAGCATTGCAGAAAAGCAGTGATGAAGGCATTCTTTACCTTGTAGAAAACCATCGAAATAAGAAAGAGTTTGTTTCTATGGTAAAACACGCAGCGTCAAAAGTGCGTGTTGTGTTGCGTTCAAGATACGAACTTCACAACATGGGTGCAACGCAGGGTGCACTGCTTGTAACGAACAGTAATAAGCATAGCACTTACATCGATTTACAATGCTGGCTCCGCGAAAAATCACATGAAGAGCAAATACTGATACTTGTGCTAGATCACATACAAGATGCACAGAATGCGGGAGCTATTTTTAGAACAGCTGCGGTATTCAATGCATCTCTTGTAATAAGCGCGGTAAAACGCAGTGCACCAGAAAATGAATATGCACGCAAGGCTTCGTCGGGCGCTATGAGCATTGTTCCCTCATGCAAGGTTTCAAACATAGCAGAAGCTGTTCGCATGCTGAAAAAACACCACATATGGACTTACTCGCTTGATGCATCGGGAAAGTCACTCTCACAGCACAAATTGCCACTTCGTTGTGCGTTTGTATTGGGCAATGAACATAAGGGCATTGCACCACTTGTAGTGCGAGAATGCGATGATGTATGCTCCATACCCATGACATTGGATAGACGAAACAGCATCGATTCTCTTAATGTAAGCGTGAGTGCAGGTATTGCATGTTATGAATACCGCCGTACTATTACAAAAACACTAACGTAGCGTTATATGCATAGCCTCTTTGCGATGTTGTGAATGTGAAAAACTATTTGTAGAGGAAACTGTCTATATTTTATTGCGCTTTGTTATTGATGAGTTTTGTTTTTTCAAATTCTTCGTAACTGTCAATTTTTGCAAAATCAATTTTAAATTCTTTATCGTGTAACTTTGTTATGATGACGCTATCTATGCCTAAATTATTAAGATGCCTGTAGGTTAGTAGCTCCTTCGCTTGTAATTTTAATACTTTTCTTAAAAGCCATCGAGATAATGCGTTATTAGGATTAGTCATCAATGCCTTTCCTGATTCCTGACAAATTTTTGCTTGTAATGTATCATTTGTTGGTAAGATAATCGTAAATATGTGATTATGAGATGGAAAAAAATTTGGGTAAAATTGGTGTATCTTTTTAGGAATTGGGATATATACTTCCCCTACATCGCGTACTCTTCCTCCTGCATTCCAATGATTAAGCCCACTTTTTGTAGGAACTTCTTTATTGCGGTTTCAATTCCATAGGTTCTATTTGCAAAATGTATTCTTTCATTTCGTAATTCTGCCAACTTCAATACCAAGTTCTCGGTAGTATGTTCTTGTAATTCTTTACTGTGTTTATTAAACTCTGATATTTTTTCTCAACTTGTTCCCTTAGGAGCAATAAAGGTTTTTAATCCTATTCCTACAGAACCTAATTGTGCATCGTAGGAAATATCCGATCTTGCTAAATTTTTTGCTTTAAATGATTTACAGAAAATGCTTTCGGTTGTTCTGTAATGTAAAAAAGGTACGGTATTTTCGCTGAACAATCCTGATAATGACGCTACTGCCTTTAGGTATTTTGAATATAAATCACTTTGTGCTTTGTCTAATTTATTTATTAACATTGTCAGTTCATTCCGGAAGGTCTAGTTCATTTTCCTTAGTAGTAATGGCGTTCTTTACTCTCTTTGTAGAATAGTTGTGGTATTCTTTATTTATTTCAAAGCCTATATAGTTCCTCTCTAGTTCAATACAAGCGATAGCAGTTGTTCCACTGCCCATAAATGGATCAAGGACGATATCTTTTTTTTGAGAGGTCGTATCAATGAAAGGTTTAATTAAAAATAATGGAAATGTAGCTTGATGCGTTTTAAAAGGCTCTATTCCATTTTTTATGATGTCTCTATGATGATTTAATTCTTTTGCTTTCGCTAAATCAAAATAGTATTTTCGTGACTTTACGAAGTGAAAAATATGTTCATAAACAGGATATCGTCTATCAGGAGAATAACTTGGCACAGGGTTTGGTTTTTCCCATATTATCTTGTTTCTTACTATCCAACCTTGTTCTTGCATACCAATTGCTACTCTTTCGGGTAACATGAGTAATTGCTTGTATTGCAAATACTTTCCATCAGGTTTGATTATTTTATGCTCTTTATAATGTTTGTCTGTCTTTCTTGCGTATTTTCCTTTATTTCTTGTAAAGCCCTTTGTTCCGAAATACGTATCACCAATGTTTAGATAAAAAGATCCTTCTTGACATAACACTCGCTGTAATTTAAGCGTAAATTCTAATAAGTTTTTGACGTAATTATGTGGATCTTCTTCTCTGCCAAGTGTTTCATTTCCGTATACTCGAGCACCAAAGTAAGGTGGGCTTGTTAAAATCAAATGAACAGAGTTATCAGGTAAATTGTCTAAGAGAGTATACGCATTACCATGAATTATTTTATTGATATAGTTTTCTATCATTATATAAAACTACCTTCATGGAGTGAAAGAATTTATAAACAAATTATAATCTACTCGCATGTTATAAGTCAAAGTTACAGACTTCTTTTATTTGTTTAATGATACATTGCTTTTTAGATAACGATTTACTTGCTTCACAATGTTTATGTATTGTACTAGATAAGCGAAATTCTAAAAAATGTATTTACGTAAAGAAAAATGCATATTGTGTATCAAATATAACAGACATATTTTGAAAGAGTTTCTTTTTTTTGCTTGAATTCCACTGAATAATTGCTTATATTAGCAGTATGAGATATCTAAAACAAGTAATCCAAACATTGCGAAGTATGTTTCAAAGTAATGAGGTAGATACTAAGAAACCATTACTAGTGTTTATATTGTTATGCCTTCCTGTGCTTGCCTTTGCAAATGTAATATGGCCTGCGTATATAGCTGAAAGTAGAATAATATCTCTTCATATAATAGTTATAAGTCTATTGATAGAATTTCTTTTTTTCAAATATCTCTTTAAGATTACTATAATAAGAGCGCTATGCTATACGCTCATTGCCAACACAGCATCGACGATTTTAGGTCTAGTACTGAGACCGATTTCAGGTATATTATGGGAACTGTCTTTTGGATTTGTAATAAATGAAATATTTAATTGGGGAACATTTAACTTTGTTACATGGGCGTCTGTGCCTATTCTTGGTGGGGCAGTCAATGCGTTTTTAGAATTACTTACGATAAAGATTTGCTGGAAACAAAAACTAAGCAAGAAAAATTATTTCTTAACCTGGGGTATAAATGCAATTACTATAGCAATTGCGCTTGTATCGCTACTCGTTTGGCCCAACTAATTGATTATATGTTCGTTGCTTTAGTATGCTAAAGAGAATATGACATACAGTGCATTAAAGAATATTTTTAGAAAAAGTGAACTTCAGTTTTTAAAGAAAGAAAATCCATGTGAAGACTACTATGTGTTTGATTTTGTTTGTGAAAATGCAAAATCTTGGAAGGCAGGAGATTGTGGTGTTTTTAGTATTGCGAATAAAAAGATACAAGGGAAAAAATCGCGTATTTTTAGTATAGTTTCAATTCCTGATGAAAAAATTATCACAGTAGCAATGCGAATTACTCATGATCCAAGTGCATTTAAACAGCATTTGCTCACATTAGAACCCAAAAGTACGCTTTCTCTTCGTGGGCCTTTTGGATTTTTTCATATTAAAGATATGCTATCTCCCATTATTATGATAGCCGGTGGTATAGGCATAACTCCTTTTATGGCTTTCTTGAAAGAAATGAAAAAGGAAAATAAACGCGATGTTCATCTTTTGTATTCTGCGAAACAACAACATCTTTTTAAGGATGAAATAGAAAATATTCGCAGCTCTATTAACGCTTGTACTGTGGCATTCATACAAAGTCGGGAGGCATTATTAGATGCGCTTGATGCAAAAATTCAACGCTATCAATCGTCGGGATTTTTTTATATATCGGGGAAAAAAGCTATGATAAAAACAATAAAAAAGCATCTTAAAGATGCAAAAGTACCTCGTAAGCGAATACTCACAGATTCTTTTGGAGCATACACGAGTGCACCATAAAAGATATAGAAGTTTTGAAGTATTGCTATCCTCTGTATAGAATTTATTAAATACCGCTTCATCGTTACAGAATCTATGCAGTTAATAGGTCTTATAGCTTGTATCTTGTACAAGGTGTTTTTTATGAAACAATGTTTCTATGCTAGAATAGAATTTATCACATAACCCTCTGTGATACAATTAAATCTTGCATATGAATCTTGTATAGAGCGATGTATACGCGATATATTAAAATTAAAAAGGTATAAATTGATATGACTACATTAGTAATAAAACCAAAGATAATGCGCAATATATGTATTACTGCTCATCCTCTTGGTTGTAAAAAACTTGTTGAAAAACAAATAGAATATGTAAAGCAAGCGAAGCAATCGCATGAACTGCAAGGACCGAAAAATGTTCTCATCATAGGTGGTTCTGCAGGGTATGGGCTTGCTACTCGTATCGCATGTGCGTATGGATACAATGCACGGACATTAAACGTTGCGTTTGAAAGCCCTGCTCTTGTAGAAAAAAAACGCACGGCATCGGTGGGGTGGTACAACACCCATGCATTTGAAAGCATTGCACAGACTGATGGTTTATGGGCGAAGAGCATCTTTGGCGATGCATTTAGCAATGAAATAAAACAACAGGCAATTGAAACTATTAAAAAAGAGTTAGGTAAAGTAGATCTTGTTATTTACAGTTTAGCTTCGGGAAAGCGCATTGATGCACAAACAGGAGAAACTTATACTTCGGTTTTAAAACCCATAGGACAAGATTTTTCTGAGCGCACTTTAGATGTACTTTCAGGGCTTATAAAGGACATTTCTATTATCGCTGCAAGCGAAGAAGAAATTGCACATACGGTGAAGGTTATGGGAGGAGAAGATTGGCGTTCGTGGATTGATGAACTTGTATTTGCTGATGTGCTTGCTGAAAATTCTACAACACTTGCGTATTCGTATATAGGTCCAGATCTTACCAAAGCCCTGTACCGAAAAGGTACCATAGGTATAGCAAAAGAACACTTAGAAGCAAGTGCACATGAAATAGATACCATGATGCAAAGCAAAGGCTTGGGACGCGCATATGTTTCTGTGAACAAAGCACTTGTCACGCGAGCGAGTATGGTTATACCAGTAGTACCCTTGTATCTTTCTCTCTTATATAAAGTTATGAAAGAAAAAAACATACACGAGGGATGTATTGAACAAATGCAAAGAATGCTACATGAGAAAATATACAATGGCAAGGGTGTAATAACCGATGCACAGCAGCGTATTCGAATTGATGATTGGGAAATGCGTGATGACGTACAAAAAGAAGTGCTACGTGCGTGGAATATCGTAAGCGATGACACTGTTTCGACTTATGCTGATATTGAAGGATTTACCCGTGAATTTTACAATATACATGGGTTTATGTGGAATGGAATAGACTACGAACAAGAAGTAGAACTCTAAAATTTAAATTGTCTTAGAAAATCTATGATACTAGAATCATTTGTACTAGGAACTAGTGGATCTTTACCACTGCCAAAGCGAAGTTTAAGTTCTATCCTTCTTCATAGAGAGGGACAGAAATTTCTCTTTGATTGTGGCGAAGGTGTTCAAGTTAACCTTAAGGCCATGCGTGTGCGATGGAAACACTTACGAGTTATTTGTATATCTCATTCACACGCTGATCACGTGACAGGACTCCCCGGTATACTTATGCTTTGTGCACAAGTAAATCGAGAAGAACCACTTACTATTATTTGCCCTCATTCTGTGAAAAATTTTATTACTTCTGTTCGCAAAGAACTTGGTATATATGTGAATTATGATATAGAATATATTACATTAGATGATGTTATTACAGAGGCAAAAATATACGAAGATGAAAATAAAGAGTACGATATTTTTGCATTTCCAGGACGGCATACAAGAGATGTATGGGGATTTTCTTTTGTAGAAAAACCGCGTTCGGGTAAATTTTTTCCCGAGCTTGCACGACAGCGCGGTATCCCTATAGGTCCGTTGTGGTCTAAATTACAGCAAGGACAGAGCGTGAAACTTACCAATGGAGAAGTAATTTTACCGCACGAAGTACTTGGGGCATCTCGCAGAGGGCGTAAAGTATGTTATGTAACAGACACTCGCCCTACAGAAGATATAGCGCATGCCATCGTTGGTGCGGATATGGTTTTTTGTGAAGGCATGTTTAAGCATGAGCATAGTTTTGCTGCAAAAGAGAAGTATCACATGACCGGAGTAGAGGCTGCACAGCTGATGCATAGATCGCGTGTTATAAAAGCAGGACTTACTCATTTCAGTCCTCGGTATCTTTTGAAAGATATTTATGAGATAGAGCGAGAAGCACAGCAGGTATTTCCGAATATCTTTTGTTGTAGAGACAAAATGCGTATTTTCATACCATATGACGAAGATGAGGGTGTGAATAATGGCGTTGAGTATAAGAATGAAAATATTATTAGAATTGCACAAGCATAAGGAGGATACATGATAGAATTACGTAATATTTCAAAATATTATAGTGGCTTTCAAGCAATACACGATATGAGTTTTTCTGTAAATAAGAGCGAGATTGTAGGGTTATTAGGCCCGAATGGCGCAGGAAAAACTACAGTTATGAAAATGATAACTGGGTATCATAACCCGCATTCTGGTACGGTGCATGTATGCGATGTAAACGTAATGGATGACCCGGTAAAAGCAAAGCGACATATAGGATATCTTCCAGAGCATAATCCGCTCTATGAAGATTTATTTGTCTATGAATATTTACGCTTTGTAGGACTTTCGCGCGGAATTTCTGCAGATAAGCTCGATGATGCATTACGAAAAGTTATTGAGTTGTGTTCGCTATCTGAATTTTTGTATAAGTCTATTAACAGCCTTTCAAAAGGTATGCGACAGCGCGTGGGACTTGCGCAGGCTATTATTCACGAGCCCGATGTTGTTATTTTAGACGAACCTACTTCAGGACTTGACCCAAATCAAATTAAAGACATACGTGCGGTGATACGCGAACTTGGCAAAACAAAAACAGTTATGCTTTCTACGCATATCTTGCAAGAAGTAGAAATACTTTGTAATCGCATACTTATTGTCAACAAAGGAAGCATTGTTGCAGAAGGTACGAGTTCTGAAATAGCGTCAAAGCTGAAAGGAGAAGAAGTTTACACGCTTACTATTTCAGGAAATGTTCAGCCGAGCACACTTGATACGTTGAAGACGATGAAAGGCATTGTCGATGTGTCTATCAGCGATACTAACGCAACAGGAATAAATTATATGACCTTGCAAGTAAATGCAGAATCTGGCATCGCACAAGGTGAGGATATTTTTGATTGGGCGGTTGCGCATAAAGTTCGTATACAAGAGCTTTATAAAAAGAGCGCTACGCTTGAGTCTATTTTTGAATCCATTACCTCAAATGAAAACAACGCACATTCTCAAGGAGGAAATACATGATATTTACACTTATACGTAAGGAGTTACGTCAATATTTTAGTTCTCCTATTGCATACATACTTATCTTCTTTTTTTGTTTTATTACCGCAGGGTGGACATTTCAGCTGCAATCATTTTTTGCGCAAGATACCACAAGCCTGCGTTCATTTTTTAATATTATGCCAATTTTATTTATTATATTAGTACCCGCAGTTACCATGCGCACATGGGCGGAAGAGCGAAAAATAGGTTCTGACCAGCTTTTGCTTACCTTACCGTATAGTGAAATGCAGCTGGTGTTAGGAAAATTTTTCAGTGCTATGACTTTATTTGTACTCATGCTCATAGGGAGCTTAAGCATCCCTATAACGCTTTTACCCTTTGGAAATTTTGAAATAGGTGTGCTGTTTGGCAATTATATAGGGCTTTTGCTTGTTATTTCGGCAGAAGTAAGTATCGGTTGTTTTCTCTCTTCAATATCAAAAAATCAAATATCGAATTTTTTGCTTACTACTATGGTGCTTCTTGTTATAACACTCATAGGGTTTTTGCCCGGCCTTTTGTCCCTTCCACGATGGTTAGGAAGTATCTTTCAATATCTTTCTGTCATGACTCACTTTAATAGCTTTGTGAAGGGTCTTATAGACACGCGTGATGTTATTTTTTATATCACTGTTATTGCGATATTTTTATTTCTTAATAAACAAGTCCTTCTACAACGGAAATGGAGGTAGGTATGCAACAAAAGAATTCTTTAAAACTAAAACAAAATATTACAGTCATTGTATTTCTTGTTGTCGTGGGGCTTGTAGTGTTAAACTCTTTGCTTTTTTACACTCGTATAGATTTAACAGAAAATAAGGCTTATTCTATTTCAAAAATTTCTCAAGAAATAGTGCAATCTATTCCTGATACGGTTTATGTAGATTATTACATATCACCTAAATTAAAGACTGCAACTCCTGACGCTCAGCATATGATAGATATATTACAAGAATATCAATCGCGGTCAAATGGACATGTTGTTTTTACCGAAAAAGATCCTGATAAACCACAGAACATAGGGCAGGCAGAAGAAAAAGGACTTACTCCGCAGCAAATACAAGTACTGGAAAAAAATCAAGCAACCTATGCAGTCGTATATTCAGGTTTGGTAATTTCTTATCAAAGCGAGACTCGGACTATTCCGTTTTTCTTGCAGCCTGCTGTTTTAGAGTATCAGGTAACTTCAAAAATACAGGAAATGATAACAAACGATAATAGAGTTGCTGGCATACTGGTACTTGATGACGCATATCAAGATCAGCGATCATTGCAAGGGCTGCGACAAACCTTAGGTAGTGATTATACCGTACAAGACATTGAAAAAGGCACGCGTATAGATGAAAGTGTAGATGTATTATTTGTCATAGGTGCAAAGGACATTGACAATGATACGGCGTATTATGTCGATCAATTTCTTATGCAGGGAAAGGGAGCATACTTTGCTGCAGATAGAGTTCGCATTGATATTAATCGAGGACTTTTTGGAGTGTATCAAAATAGCTTGCTTCATGACATGCTGAAAAATTATGGTATTACTATAGAAGATACCATTGTTCTCGATGAATATAATAAGCTTATTCCGGTAAATCAAGGACAAGGTTTGCAAATATTGCAAAACTATCCCATGTGGATAACAGCGCTTCCAGAAAATGTAGATAAGGCACATCCTATTACTGCGCGTTTTGCAGGACTTGATTTATTTTGGACAAGTCCCTTACGCATTTCAGATGATATAAAAGACTTTGTTACTACGCTTGTATCGAGTTCTGACAAATCATGGTCTAAAGGATATGCTAAAGATCCTAATGAACAAAAAAGTTCAAGCGATTCGGCACCGAAAGTGTATCAGTTACAACCTAATCAGACGCAGTTCCTTCTTGATAAAACTGAAGATAACACGAAGCCTTATGCGGTCACAAGTTCATTTCTAGGTCCACTTACGAGTGCCGTTGAGAAAAATATTCTCACGATACCTGACGGAGAAAAAGATACATATCGTGATACCGCAGCGTCTGCGCGCTTTGTTGTAACTGGTAGTGCGTTCTTTGCCTCTTATTTGTATCAAGTTACCAACGCAGCGTATAACCTTTCGTTTCTTTCAAACGCATCAGATTGGCTTGGCAGCGATGAAAAACTTTTGCAAATAAAATCTCGTATTATAAAAGATGTACGTCTTAACAAAATACAAGATGCAGGAAAGAAAAATACCTTGGCATTTTTAGCTCAATTATGGAATATGGTTTTTCTGCCGTTGATCATAGTCGGAATTGCAATTATTGTTTTGGCTTTTAGACGAAGTATTTCCTCTAAAAAATATCATTCTGAAACATAAACTATTACAATTATTAAAAACTCACGAGGTACATAATGAAAAAACAATCACTTATAATACTTATACTTATTATTTTGCTTACTGGCACAATGCTTTTAGGGTATTTTTTTCAGTCTTCAAAGCGCTCAAACAGACGGCAATCTGCTTCAGTTTTTGAAAGTATTGGAGTAAAAATAGACATACAAGATATCAGAGTAGTACAGATTAATGGCATGCGCTTGGAGTATGCGTTTGATAATGAATATTGGAAAGGATGGATTTATAAAGATAGTGAGAGAAATCTTACTTTGCCTGTATTATCTGAAAAAGTACAAGCTTTTCTTGAGGATGTGAAAAAATTTTCTCAAGGCAGGCTTGTTGAAGCAGAACCTTCAGATCTTGCGAAATACGACTTAGAAGAATCTGAGGATAAAGAAAAAGCGCCTTATACGGTATCTTTGGAATCATGGACGGGAGAGAAGATTTTCACTTTTATAATTTCTAGATCTACAGATCTTACTTATGCACGATTTCAAGATGATAAGGCTATTTATAAAGTAACATCTATGTTGCACAGTGCACTTTCTTCAGATCGCTTCTATTGGCTTGATACACGTATTTTCCCATCAAATATTGTGCTTGATGACATTGAAACGATTACTATAAATCCACAAGAAGGAAAAAAACTTCTTCTTCGTAAAGAAAAAGAAGAGAAGAAAAAGAAAAAAGAAGAAAATACTGCAATGTGGAATCTCGATGAATCTTCTGCTACGCTTGATAGTTCACAAGTTTCTCGTTATGTGACGTCTGTTATTGAAGCGAAAGCAAAAGACTTTTCCGATATTGAAGTAACAGAATCAATGAGAAATTCAGAAGTGATATTTCGATTAAAAGATGGTTCTGAAGATGGGGTAGTGTTGTATTCTTTTGCAGATAATTTTTACATAAAGAGAAAAAGTCGCTATATTGATTATACGTATCTTATTACGAAGTATCTGAAAGAAAAACTTTTCCCAATATCTGAAGAAATGTTTATTGCCGAACCTAAAAAGAAAAATGAAGATAACACAAGTACAATGTAAGTGAAGAAATAGCCATCATATTATTAACTAGTATGTTGGCTATGTTTCATGAGTACGATGTCTAGTATCTTACATAGGCTTTGTGTTTATCTTTAATTTTGACAAAACTTCATATAATGTAATATTATAAGTTTATATTTAGTGATATTGCATGGCTTTGACAACATTGGAGATAGGCTAGGATAAAAATCATATACAAGGAAGTAGCTCAATAATGGATTTCTTATTACGTATAGTATTTAGTGGACTTACTAAAGGAAGTATTTATGCACTTTTAGCGCTGGGGTATACCATGGTTTATGGTATTGTCAGACTGATAAATTTTGCCCATGGTGAAATATACATGCTTGGGGCTTTTTCTTCATTGCTTGTTTTCTCTGTGCTGCATGCGATAGGTCTGCCACTTAGTATCACCATCATGCTTGCAATGCTTTTTGCTGTGCTTATTTCATGCGGTTATTCGTATTTTATGAATAAAATAGCATATGCTCCGTTGCAAAACTCTCCTCGTCTTTCAGTGCTTATAAGTGCTATAGGGATGTCAATATTTCTACAGAATTATATTTTGCTTGCCCAAACTGCAAATTTCATTCCATTTCCAAATCTGTTGCCTGATAAAACACTTTTAGGCGGGCTGTTAAATTTACAGCAGCTTATCATATTGCTCACTGTTATTGTCTTTATGACGATATTTTCCTTATTGATAAAATATACACGCACGGGCAAGGCGATGCGCGCTACAGCGCAAGATATTACTATGGCGCGTTTGTTAGGTATTAATGTACGTTTTATAATTACGGTTGCGTTTGTAATTGGAGCGGCAGCTGCGGCTTTGGGTGGATTCATGATAGGTTCATACGTTGGACAGATAAATTTTTATATAGGATTTTTGGTTGGCATTAAAGCGTTTGTTGCCGCAGTGTTGGGGGGAATAGGCAGTATCACCGGTGCTGTTATCGGTAGTTTTATATTAGGGCTTATTGAGAGTTTGGGTGCAGGATATATTTCAAGTGACTATGAAGATGTCTTTGCCTTCTTGTTTCTCATAATAATATTGACATTTCGTCCTTCTGGAATACTAGGAAGTACACAAAAAGAGAAAGTATGAAAAAAATTATTACTACTACACTGCTTTTTACAACCTTATCTCTTATTTTTGTCGTACCAAAGATAAATTCTGATCTCGGAAAAATTGAGATGCGATGGATGAATATTCTATTTACTTTTATCGGTTCCTTGCTTGTATTTGCTTTATATTATTATTTGCTTGAAAAACGTGAAAAAGGCAGTAGTAACAATTTAGATAAGCAAATACAAAAGTTCTTACATACACAATCATTTCGTGTTTCTGTAATTGTGTTTTTTGTAGCACTTATGATTATTCCTTTTGTGTTTGGAATTTATCATACAAAAATTTTGACATTGGTATTTATTTATATTATTTTTTCACTAGGACTTAATATTATAGTTGGACTTACCGGGATGCTTTGTTTAGGGCAGGCATTTTTTCTTGGAGTAGGCGCATATACTTACGCGCTCTTAAACACCCGAATGGGAGTAGGTTTTTATTCTGGACTTGCCGCAGCTGCGGTATTTGGAAGTCTTGCAGGTATATTATTTGCGATTGTTACTATTCGTTTACGTGGAGATTATCTTGCTATTGTTACACTTGGCTTGAGTGAAATATTTCGAATTACTGTTACAAATATGAACTTTACAGGCGGACCACGCGGTATATCCGGTATAGCAAAACCCGGTATTCTAGGATTAGATCTCGACTTTTTCGTACAAACAAAATTATTGTATTTTATATCTCTTGCATGTGTTGTTGTCGCTGTTTTTTTTATACGAAGGCTTGAACATTCCCGCTTTGGACGCTCATGGGAATCTTTTCGTGAGGATGAAATTGCAAGTGCGTCTATGGGAGTACATGTTTCTTTTGTGCGTATTGAAGTTTTTGCCATTAATGGGTTTTTAGGTGGCATAGCAGGCGTACTTTTTGCTGCAAACACATCGTTTATTGACCCAACGAGTTTTTCTATATTGGTGTCTGTTACGGCACTATGTATTGTGGTACTCGGTGGCTTAGGTTCAATTTCTGGTGTTGTACTGGGATCTCTTGTGCTTATTTTATTACCAGAATATTTACGTGTTTTTGCTCAATATCGAATGTTATTACTTGGTGCTATTTTAGTATTTATGATGCTTTTTAGACCGAGTGGACTTATCCCAAAATCTAGAACGGAGTTTCTGCTTGAAAACAAACATAATGCTTGATGTACGCGATATTGTTATAAAATTTGGAGGGCTTACCGCCCTTAATTCTGTTTCTCTCTCTGTAAAAGAAAATTCTATTACCGGGCTTATAGGACCGAATGGAGCGGGAAAAACGACGTTCTTTAATTGTATAACTGGAATATATAAACCAACGGCGGGAGATGTAGTATTTACCGACAAAACAGGTAAGAAACACGATATTTTCAAATGTCCTCACCATAAGATTGTGCGATTGGGCATGGTACGCACCTTTCAGAATATTCGTTTGTTTTCAAAAATGTCAGTGTTAGAAAATGTCCTCATAGGGGCATATACGATACATAGTTATTCATTTCTTCAGACACTTTTTCAAACGCGTACAATGCGAAACTTAGAGAGTGATCTTATTGCACATTGTCATATTATTCTTCAAGATTTAGACCTTGATCACATTGCAAATGAGATCGCAGAATCGCTACCCTATGGTTTGCAAAAACGACTTGAAATAGCGAGAGCCATAGCATCTCGTCCAACTATGTTGCTCTTAGATGAGCCTGCTGCTGGTATGAATCCGCAAGAAACAGAAACACTTATGAATTTTATTCGCGACTTAAAAGACAGATATAATTTTACCGTATTTCTTATTGAACACGACATGCACTTTGTCATGAATTTGTGTGACAACATATATGTTGTAGATTATGGACGTCTTATTGCACAAGGCACGCCTGAAGAAGTGCGAAATAATCCTAATACGATAGAGGCTTATCTTGGAACATAACGATGCTCACGTATCCGAAAATGTAATGCTACGATTACATAATGTTAGTGCCTCTTATGGTGTTATTCGCGCTATTAATGCGGTAAATTTGTATGTAGACAAAGGCGAAATTATTACCATTGTAGGGGCAAATGGTGCAGGAAAATCTACTATTCTCATGACAATATGCGGTATTGTCCGTGTACAAGAAGGTGAAATATACTTTGAAAAACACAGAATAGATAGATTTTCAGCGGAAACTATTGTTTCTTGTGGAATATCGCAAGTGCCTGAGGGACGCAAGATATTTGCAAAACTTACGGTACGCGAAAATTTAGACTTAGGTGCGTTTTTAAGACGAGATTCACAGGGTATAAAAGATGACCTTGAGTATATATTTACGCTTTTTCCAATATTGCAAGAGCGCAGAAATCAGATTGCAGGTACGCTTTCAGGTGGTGAGCAACAAATGCTAGCGATATCTCGTGCCTTAATGGCGCGTCCTCGTTTACTTTTGTTAGATGAGCCCTCTTTAGGACTTGCTCCACTTATCATACAGCGTATTTTCGAAATAGTAATACAGCTTAATCGTGAACATAATACCACAATTTTAATTGTGGAGCAAAATGCGCGGCAGGCACTTAAGATTGCCCATCGAGGTTATGTTATGGAAACAGGCAGAATAGTACTCTCTGGCAGTTCCGCAGAACTTTGCAACCACGATATGGTGCAACAGGTATATTTGGGTGTCAATTAATTTGTATATTGATTTCTGAAAATAACGGTAAACGCGTCGTTGTTTTTAAACTATTATAGAAAATATGTCATTACATTGTGGTATAATTGGTCTTCCAAATGTAGGAAAATCTACTATTTTTTCAGCGTTGACAGCGATACCAGTAGATGTGCAAAATTACCCGTTCTGTACTATAGAGCCTAATAGTGGCTTAGTACCTGTTGCAGACGATAGGCTTGAGAAAATTGCACAAATATACAAACCTCAAAAAGTTATTTCTGCTATGGTAGAGTTTGTTGACATTGCAGGATTAGTAGAAGGTGCGTCACGCGGCGAAGGGCTTGGAAATAAATTTTTGTCTCACATTCGAGAAGCGAGCATTGTTGCGCATGTCGTGCGGTGTTTTGATGATGATGGAATAACCCATGTAAGCGGTAAAGTAAACCCGCTTTCAGATGTGTTTACCATTCAAACTGAATTAGCACTTGCTGATGTTATTGTGCTTGAGCGATGCATGGAACGACTTGCAAAAGAGAAAAAAACACATAACTCTGAAATCAAACGCTTAGCTCCCGTATTAGAGCCACTCTTAGAGAATTTGCACGCAACGCTTAATCAAGGAAATTTTGCAAATGCTCTGACCCTTACGAACGAAGAGCGACAATTGGTTCAATTTATGAATCTCATAACACTAAAGCCAACGATTTATGTATGTAATGTTAAAGAAAAAGATGTGGTATCTGGAAATGATTATACCTATGCGGTGGGAGAACATGCTACGAAAGAGAAAAATCAATGCATGATCATATGTGGAGCACTCGAATCCGAAATAGCAGGATTAAGTGAAGATGATCGAAAAGGTTTTTTAAGTGAAGCAGGGCTCAAATGTTCAGGACTTGATGCACTTATATGCTGTGCGTATCATACTATGAAATTGCGTACTTATTTTACGGCAGGTGAGAAAGAAGTTCGGGCATGGACTTTTTCCGAAGGAATGACGGCTCCTGAAACGGCAGGGATAATACATAGTGATTTTGAGCGTGGTTTTATAAAAGCAAACGTATTTAGCTGCGATGACCTCTTTTTATTGGGCAATGAAGCTAGCATACAAAGTTCAGGTAAATTGCGTACAGAAGGCAAAGAGTATATTGTGCAAGATGGAGATGTTATGCACTTTAAGTTTAATGTCTAATTGTTTCTTTAAAAGAAATAGTACTATGAAAGAGAAATATGAAGTTATAAATGCAGAAAAACGCGTAAGAAACGCAAATAATATAAAAGATATTTTTCATTTTTTTGACAAACAATACTATCTTTTAACTACAATGTGTATATGCAAATAGTCGTTCTAGGAGCTGGAAGAATTGGCGTACAAGTAGCACAAACGCTCTCTCAAGAAAATAATCGTGTTGTGTTTATTGAACGAGTACGTAAACGTGCGATGAGAGCACAAACTCTTATTGATTGCAAAGTAATTATAGACGAAGGTATGAGCCGAGAGGTCTTTGAAAAAGCAGATATAGCCACCGCGGATTATTTTATTGCTACTACTGATTCGGATGAAGTCAATATTGTCGCGTGTAAAATAGCGAAGAAGTTTTCAGAAACTATAAAGTGTATCGCACGAATTCGTAACAAAGAGTATTCTGACAATTATGATGAAATGAAAGAACTTTTCTGCGTTGATCACATTGTAACTCCTGAACGTGAAGCAGCATATGCGATTATACGAAGTATAGAATACGGTGGAGGAGTAAGTGATGTATATACTTTTCAAGACTTTGGGCGTATCATTATGCGCAATATTGTGGTATCTTCTACCTCGGTGGTAAAAGATGTAGCCATAAAGGATATTATTTCCATTACGAAAGTGCCACATATTTTGGAAGGAAAATTTTTACTTGCACTTATAGATAGAAAAGGACAAAATATTATACCGTCTGGGGATACAAAACTCAAAGAGGGAGACGAGCTTTTTTTTATAGGCGAACATGATGTACTTGACGTACTTTTTACTCATTTAGGGAAGCGTTCTAAAGAAGCAAAGGCTATAAAAAAAATGATGATAATAGGTGGAGGAGAGGTTGGCACACAATTAGTCGATTGTTATCTTAATACTCACAGCAATAACCTTTCTCATATAATACGTAAAAAACGCTTTGCAACTCGCGATATAACCATAGTTGAGAGTGATCTCACTCGCTGTCGTGAACTTGCAGAAATATTTCATGATGTTACTATACTTCATGCAGATGTCAGTGAAGAGAATGTCCTAGAAGAAATTGAGATAAATTCTTTTGATATGGTTATTGCATCGACGAATTCTCAAGAGCGCAATATTGTCATTGGAGCTCACAGCCATAAACTTGGAGTAAAGTATACCATAGCACTTGTAGAGTCGCAAGTATATTTGAAAATAGCTGCTGATTTAGGCATTGGATATTCGCTAAGTATAAAAAATGAAGTAACCGAATCTATTAGAAGTTATTTGAGTGGAAAAATGTCTTTGTATTCAATTATTAGGGAAAAAAGCTATGAAATTTTTCGTTGTACTGTACAAAAAGATAGTAAAATTGATCATACAAACATTGCAGATATCGTTTTGCCAAAGCAATCAATAATATTATGTGTAAATAATAGAGAAACAGGTAGTGTTATTGCATCGGGAAATACTATTATTGAAGTTGATGATACTGTGTTGTGTCTTGCTCCTTCCAGTGAATGTGAAAAAGTTCAAGCACTTTTTGGACAAAGTATATCTGATATAACTGAAGCATGATTATATCTGTTATGAAACATTTTTTATTGCTTCGAGTGGTTATATTCATTCTTTTGTTGTGTACGCTCTTTTTTATAGCTCCTATACTTGTTGCTGTTTTTTATAAAGAATATGATGTTATTTCCTCGTTTGCAATTCCTGCAGTAATCGTTTTATTCATTGGTGGTTTATCTGTATATTTTACGCAATCACTTAAGGGTGATTTGCATCTTAAGCAAGGTCTTATCGCAGTTCCGTTAAGTTGGTTTTGTGTTTCTTTAGTTGGTGCCGTACCATATGTACTCTCTGGTTCTATACCATCTTTTATTGATGCTGTGTTTGAAACAGTCTCAGGGCTTACGACAACAGGTGCAACAACGCTTATAGAAGTAGAAAATTTACCTAAGACAATACTCTTTTGGCGAGCATTGACCCATTGGCTTGGGGGCATGGGTATTGTTGTTTTAACGGTTGCCATATTTCCCCTTATTGGTATTGGTGGCAATACATTGTTAGCAGCTGAAACCACAGGACCATCTTTAGAGAAGATAACGCCACGTATTACGCATATGGCAAAAATATTTTGGATCTTCTATTTTGTCTTGACAATTACTGAGACTGGGCTGCTTATGTTGGCAGGGTTAGATTGGTTTGATGCACTTACCCATGCGTTTGCAACTATGGCAACAGGAGGCTTTTCTATTTATAACACAAGCCTTATGGATGTGACATCGTCTGTGAAAATTATTATATCTATTTTTATGATTTTAGCGGGAATAAATTTCTCGCTCTATTTTCTTTTAATAAGCGGCACTATAAAATCTATTGTGCAAAACTCTGAATTAAAAGCGTATTTCATTATTATTATAAGTGCTACCGTATTTATCATCATTAACCTTATGTACTCTATGGGTTTTTCGATACGTAAAGCACTAATAGATGGAGTGTTTCAAGTAACTTCCATTTTGACAACCACAGGATTTGTTTCTTCAAATTTTGAGCTTTGGCCAAACTTTTCGCAAACAGTATTATTTTTGCTTATGTTTATAGGTGGATGTGCAGGTTCTACTGGCGGTGGAGTAAAAGTTATACGAATTCTATTGACTATAAAGTATATAGCAAGAGAGTTGACGTATTTTTTCACGCCGTTAAAGGTGCAGCGTATCACGCTTAATAATCGCCCGGTAAGCGAAGATTATGTACGAGTAGTGTTACTTTTTATTGGCTCCTATCTGTCTCTCATTCTTTTTACTACTTTTGTAGTATCGTTAGAAAATTATGATATTCTTACTAGTTTCACGACTGCACTTGCAACACTGGGAAACATTGGACCTGGATTTGGAAGTATAGGAGCAATCGATAATTATGCATTTTTTTCTCCGTGGATTAAATCGTTTTTAAGTTTGATAATGATAACAGGACGCTTGGAGCTTTTTGCTGTGCTCATTATTTTTTCTCCGAGATTTTGGACATAAGGTACCTACTCTCGTGGTAGAATGTAAAAACTAAGAATGAATTATATAATGTTTTCAGCACTACCGAGCTTGTAAACGATAGCACCACAATCAATATAACGCTGCGTATCTAAAATATTACGCGTATCAAATACATAAAATGCTTTGTTCTGTATTACTTGGCGTGCATCAATATGCGCAAATTCTTTCCATTCCGTAAGCACAACCAAGGCACAGCAGTTTTCTAGTGCTTCAAGTGCTGAATATCGTACTGATATATAGGGATTTGTCATAACTTTCATAAAGTTTTCGCAGCTTTTGGGGTCATAACCTTGTACTGCAAAACCTGCTTCTACAAGATTTTCCACAATAGTAAGAGCCGCTGAATCGCGAACATCATCGGTGTTTGCTTTGAAGGAAAGTCCCCAAACTGCTATACAAGGTTTTGTTTTATTCTCATTATTAAAAATTCCGTAAATGCCTTTTTTATTAAGAGTTTTCAAGATCCAAGATGAAACAAATTTTTGATGAGCAATATTTGTCTTATGTACTTCTTTCACAAGGTCCATATCAATACCGTATTTAAGTCCTGTTTGTACCAAAGCCACGGTATCTTTTGGAAAGCAACTTCCTCCATATCCAGGACCGGGTTGCAAAAATTGTTTTCCTATTCGCGGGTCTAAACCCATCGCTTCGCTTATTTGCTGTACATCTGCGTTAGTATTTTGAGCGAGTTGTGTAATTTTATTTATGAACGTAATCTTCATTGCGAGAAACACATTAGAAGCATACTTAATAAGTTCTGCAGTTTCAAATGAATTGCAGATAATGGAAGGAATGTTTTTTTCTTGTATTAAAGGCGCATATACCTGTTGTAGCGTGGCACGTCCTTCGGATGTGTCGCTTGCAATAACGACACGTTGTGGCTGTAGAAAGTCTGATATTGCAATACCTTCACGCAAAAACTCAGGGCAGAATCCAAGATGGTTTTTTTTCTTCTGTGTTGTGAGAATGTCGCGAATATTTTTCATAGTGCCGGCAGGTATTGTTGAGCGTACTGCAAGCACAGTCGAATCTTCAATAATAGGCAAAAGCGCTAGTATTGCTTCATGCAGTTGTGATAAATCAGCACTACCATTTGGAAGTGAGGGTGTCCCTACGGCGAAAAAAACAACATCGCAATGTTGCAATGCATTGATATTTGTTACAAAATTCAAGCGTTTTTGTGCAATGCCTTCTTTTAAAATTTTTTCTAACCCTTCTTCGTAAATAGTAGCTTCGCCATTTGAAAGTTTTGCAACTATTTTTGTTTGTTTGTCAAAAGCGGTAACAGTGTGTCCTATATGGGCAAAGCATACTGAGGTGACAAGCCCTACATATCCTGTTCCTACAATTCCAATATTCATTATTTTATTGTAGTTGATTAGTTCAATATAACAATAAGCATTTTTTGAGTTATGGCATGTCGTATCATTGTATAATTGGCGTATAGGAAGATTCAATTTATATTGGTATTGATACTTTCTATAGAAAAAGTTATACAAGGTTACTTTTTATGAACATGTTTACTGATTTTTGGAATAAGTATATAGGTACGCTGTTAACGCAGCTCGGCTATGACATTTTGGAAAATGTCATTATAGCCAATGCGACACCTGACATATCTAAAGGTGATATTGCGTATCCTATGTTTCCTATTTGTAAGCACTTGCGTTCTATAGGTATCAATATAAGTCCTACAGAACTCGCGCAAAAAATTGTCGATCTTCATAAAGAGCAGGATACACAAACGATTTTGGGATCTCTAGTTGTCATAGGACCTTATGTGAATGTGTTTTTAAAGCGCGATGAGGCAATGCAAAGCATAATTGAAAATATTGTTCATACAAGAAATACATGTGATACGGTGAAATTATCGGATATATTGCAGGGCACTCGCATGATGATTGAGTTTTCTGCCCCTAATACAAATAAACCATTGCATATTGGGCACTTGCGAAATAACGTGATTGGAGAAAGCCTAAGCCGTATTCTCTCATGCTGCGGTGCTGAGGTAAGAAAAGTTAACCTTATAAACGACAGAGGTATTCACATTTGTAAGTCGATGCTTGCCTATCAGAAATTTGGTGAGGGTAGGGATCCAAAGAGCGAAGGAGTGAAAGGCGATAGATTTGTAGGCAACTATTACGTTGAGTTTGCGAAATGGGCAAAAACGCATGCAGAAGCAGAAGAGGAAGCGCAACGTTTGCTTGTGCGCTATGAAAGTGGAGATGAACAGGTGAAGGCACTGTGGCAGAAAATGAATGCATGGGCACTTGCAGGTATAGAAGAAACATATAAGAAAACGCATACATCCTTTGATGTACTTTACAAAGAGAGTGAGACATACATGCTAGGAAAACAAGTCATAGAAAAGGGGCTTGCACAAGGTGTGTTTTACAAAAATAATTCTGGCATGACTTTAATAGATCTTGATGACATTGGCTTGGATACAAAAGTAGTGTTGCGCGCTGATGGAACAAGCGTGTATATTACACAAGATTTAGGTACGGCATATGTACGACATGCAGATTGGCCCTGCGATACGATTTTGTACATAGTCGCACATGAGCAAAATTATCATTTCACCGTACTCTTTCATATTTTAGAAAAATTGGGATTTGAACCTGCATGTAAGAAAAGCATGCATCATATTGGTTATGGTATGGTACATTTGCCTCATGGACGTATGAAATCTCGTGAGGGTACTGTCATTGATGCAGATGATTTACTTGATGAAATAGCCACCCTTGTACAAAAAGAAATTTGTGCGAGAGGTAAAGATAAAGATTTGAGTAATCTCAAGGCAACATGTTCTGATGTAGCTTTAGCAGCGGTACACTACTTTTTACTCAATATACATATAAAAAAAGATGTAATATTTAATCCTGAGAGTTCTATATCGTTTCAAGGAAATACCGGGCCATATTTGCAATATACCTGTGCGCGCATTGCAAACATGTTATATAAGTTTAAAATACCAAAGGATCAAGAAGATTGGAATGCCTGTATGTCTGATATGGAATGGGAGCTTGCATATAAACTTTCGCATTTTCAATATACGCTGCAGCAAGCAGCATTGAAATACGATCCATCCATATTAGCGCGCTATACGTATGAGTGCGCTTGTCTTTTTGCTTCATTTTATCAAAGTATGCCCATTGCCACATGTGATGAGGTACGAGTAAAAAAAACACGCATGCTTCTTTCGCAAGCTACTTTACATGTATTGAAGAATGCCTTGTATCTTCTAAATATTCCGTATATTGAGAAAATGTAACTAGCACATGTTATGCGATATTTTCATTTTGTACCATATGATATTGTAACGATTATGCTAGAAGCACATTATCGTGTTTATTCCGATGATTTATTTTTTATTTTGAAGAAATATATTTTAAGTCAATGAAAACATCTATTGGGAAAATAAATAAAAATTATGGAGCTTACGGTGTATTTTGATAATCAAGCTCCAAAGAATCTGTTACAGCAATAGGACCATAACTTATTTTTCCTGCCGTAAAATCTATTCCATAAGGGATGACGGCAAATACTATAAGAAGTTTAGTATTATCGTTTCGATTGAAGTTTGATCCTATCATATTTTTTATATCAGAATCACTTGCTGAGTATTGAGAACTACCATCTTTTGATTCAAAAAAACTTTTAGGTGAATCTGTATCACGTTTTACATTTTCTACATTTTTTACTTCGTCATTATCGTATCTTATAAATAACATGTTATAATACAATCCATCAGGAGATAGATAGACGTCATCTGGTATTTTTTCATCACCCGAATTTCGTAGAGGATTATATATTGTTTGACTTGCCGAGAAATCTATGTATGTTGTATGAGATTTCCTGACTTTGTTGCTATTATCAGGTTTTATATGTGGAGTTTGTGTGTTTACAGAATCCGTTGATCTATTTTTAAAGCGTTGCAGTAAGCGAAACTTTTTAGTGGTTAAAGCACTTTCTGAAGGTGTTCGCGTGGCACTAGTTAAGTAATCTCTATCAGAATTAACGGTACTGGTATTACCTTCTATATAGAGCTTATAATATATGTTATATCCTTTAAAAGATTGAATATAATTTGCAGTATTGTGTTCAATGCGAACCCATTGCTCTGTATCATCTTCTGAAACACGTGCAGGTGCTAATGCAATGGTGTTTTTTATTCCGCAACCGAAAAACACAAGACTTGCTACAAGAGTGCTAAGGTACAATGTATTATGCATAGAAAATTTCATTATATGAATTTATTTTCTTGATATAGTATTTATTATTTTTTTTGATTATCTAAGGCTATGATCCTACTTTGTGCAAGTGAAGCCCAGATGCTGTCACGAAATTGATCATTTTTAATAAGTGTTTTGTAATAACTACGCGCGCTTGATTGTACATTTGAAGATTTTTCGACATCTTGTTCTGCAAGTCTTCCAAGTGAAAAGTACGCATGTGCTGCTACGATGCTCTTAGGATACACGTCTATTATGTGCTGATAATATTCTTGTGCTTTTGAATTATGTATATCTGAAGTGAGATTCATATTTTCTTGAGAAATCGCAGCATGTAAATATGCAATAGGTGTTATATACGTTTTGTGACGTTTTTGAGATGCAGAAAGAAAGTTATTATATGCGTTCTCATATTCTTTTAAATGCATTCGTATCGTGCCCGATTGCATCAGGGCTTTCTGAGAAGCAAACGACTTAGGATATGTTTCTATGACTTCATTCAATGCTTCTAGAACTTTTTCATGCGTAATGTTATTTTCTTCCAAATCTGATGATGTATTGCTGTTATCTTTAGATTTTTCTGTATTTTCGTCTGAGTTTTGAAGTATTTCAATAAGCTTTTCGTAGTCATTCGTAGTGGTTTCAAGCAAGGTAATTGCCTTTTCGTTGTATTTTTCTGTATTATACGCATATATAAGTACTGAACATATAATAAGCAATGCTATTGAAATGCCTACAAGTATATAATACTTGGCATGTGTTAAAAAATTCACAAAGGAAACTCTATTTTCCATAAATTTTATTATACTATACCGGTATTTTTTATATTTTTAAGATTGAAATTTTTTACCAAACGCGAAAGGTAAGAACGTTGTATTTGTAATTTTCGTGCTGTTTTAGTACAACTCCAATTATTGTTAATCAATGCATAGTAGATATATTGTTTCTTAAAACTGTCTACCGCTTCTTTGAGTGTTTTTTTGTATTTTAATACATCATCGGCGTCTCTAAATTTAACATTTGAATGAAAAACAATATCATTGCAGGTAATAGCATTACTATTGCAATATAATACGCTACGATATATCACTTCTATAAGTTCTTGTACTGAATGTGGCCATCCATATTTTTTTAACAATACAAATACATCAGGGTCAATATATTCAATGTTTTTTTGAAGTTTCATAATATATTTTTGAAAATAATGTTTTGCAATTGCAACTACATCATCGGGACGCTTATGCAATGCGGATACATTAATATGCAATGCGTTTATATGAAAATATAATTCTTCTAAAAAAGTTTTTTCACTTACCATTGTTTCTAGGTCATTTGACGATGTAAAAATTATTCTATGCTTGTTATTTGCGTGAATTTTTTCATTGCCATAAAATATCAACTTATACTTCAGATATTGTAAAATAGCTTCTTGTATTTTTAGTGGTAATACGGATACTTCTGAAAGAATAATAGTTTCACATCCTGGTTGAGAAAGAATTCCGTTATGAGAGTTTTGTTTATTTGCACCAAATAACATTGCATGTAAACTATCACTATTGTCTCGCGTTTTTTTTACAATGTCTTGGCATAACGTTGTTATTGGTAAAGCATAAGGTGTAGTAGCATTCCATTTATGAATTTGTAATGCTAGCAAGCGTTTTCCTACTCCGTTTTCACCAGTGATAAGAACAGGCGCTTCTGATTGCGAAATTTTTTCTGCAAGTTTTAACTTCACATCCATTTCTTTGCTTGCATATACAATCTCAAAAGATGAATATGCTTTATCGTAAACTTTTTCTATTCTTTTCTTTAAAAGGTTAACGTATGATGCATTGTATATGCTTTGTTCTATTTGCTGAGATAGTAATGTAAATATATGGAAATCTTCTCTTGTAAAATTTGTATTGTTTTTTTTATTATAAGCTTCAAGAACACCGAAACAGTGCTTGTTATTATCACATAGCGGAAAGGCGAGAATGGTGTCGATATTTTTATAATGGTTATATAATGCATCGTCAATAATGATTTTGCGAATATCTTCTTGAGTATTTATCATTATCGCTTTTTTACTTTGTAGTACTTTGTACGCGATGCTGCTTTGTTTTTTGAGAAATTTCAACCCGCTCATTTGTTGTGCATAGGTTCCACTTGCAACGCGACAAATGATTTCGCATTCGTGCACATCGTACTCCATGTACGAAACGGCTTCGCAGTCTAAAACAAACTCAAGAGAGCTCAATATTTTTTGTAATACTACTTCTAAATTATCGTAAGTTTCATTGATAGTGAGAGTTACATTTATAATTTTTCTTAGTCGTTCTACATCATCCATAATGTAAATTAGGATTTGGAATTTGTATTATTTTTAATTGCATCTCCAATACTAAAAACATCATGGTTTTCATCATGAGATATCATATGTTTTTTAATTTCTTTTTTTGATGACATTTCTTTGATATCTCGTATTGATAAAACAATTTTTTGTGAATTAGCTTGTACTTCTTTTACAAGTGCTTGAATTTTTTCTCCTTTTTGAAACTTTGATTTTACTTCATCAAATGTTCTATATTCATGAGGATCAAAACATAAGCTTTTAGGAATGAATCCTTCTATATCTTCTGAGAGCTGTATAAATACACCAAAATCAGTGATAGAAGTTATCTCTCCTTCTACTACAGTATCTTTTACAAAATTATTGAAAGGATTATCAGCGAGTTGCTTTATACTTAAAGTGATTTCATTTCTTTCTCGTTTGTAGCTTACTATCTTACTTTCAATTTGCATGCCAACTTTAGTAGGATTGACGTATTGTTTTTTCCATGTATATTCAGAGCCAGGAATGAACCCTGTAAATCCTTCAGGAAATTCTACAATAGTACCACCTTTTACTACTTTTTTCACAGGAAGTGTTACTTTAAGTCCGATAGGATATATGCTTTCTATAGTATCCCACGGATTTTTATGTACTTGCTTTATTCCGAGTGAAATGCGCTTTTGCTCTTTGTCTACTGAAAGTACTTTACATTCAACAAAGCTATAGAGATTTACAATTTCTTTTGGATGATGTACCATTTGTATCCACGACATTTCAGATACATGAACAAATCCGGTTACCCCGTCCTCAATGTCAATAAATGCACCATATGATACTATTTTTGTGACTTTACCTTTTATAATATTGCCCTCTGCGTATCTTTCTTCTATAGATTCCCAAGGATCTGGAGTCATTGCTTTAAGGGAAAGATTTATTTTTTTATTTTCATGGTCTAAATTTATTATCTTTACATGTATTTTTTTATTTATTTCAGCATAATCTGAAGGCTTGCTATATTTAGACCAACTGATATCAGATTGGTGTAGAAGACCATCAAATCCCCCTAAGTCTATAAAAACACCAAAGGGTGCATAGTTTTTCACCGTGCCTTCGACTATATCTCCAATTTTCTTTTCTTGAAAAAATTTTTCACGAGAAATCAATGCCTGCGATGTAAGAAGTTGTTTTCGAGAAAGTGTTGGATTCAAATACTTATTTTTGAATAAGTTTTGAATGATAAATTCATAGGTGTTTCCTATATAATTTTTTGTACTTTCTTCGTTTACAGAAATTGAGTCTATTTGGGACATAGGAACAAACGCTTTGAATGCTTTATCTATTTTCGCGATAAATCCACCCGGTACCACTTCTAGTATTTTTGCTTGAATTGGAACTTGGTGTTTAAATGCATAGCGTAAATTTTCAAGTGCTTTATGTTCTCCGGCTTTTGTATATGATAGCAATACTCCATCGGTATTCTTGCGTACTATGACTACTTCTATTTCGTCTCCTACCTTAGGAATTTCTGATGTATTAAACTCGCTTAGTGATACAATGCCCTGATCTTTTAATCCAATATCGAGAAATACATCTTCTTTTGTTACAGATAAGACTTTGCCTTGCACAAGTAATCCGGGACGTGCCTTATCGGTGTTGTAAAGTTGACGAAAGCTTTCGTCAATAAGCTTATCTAAATTCTCTTCTGTTGCGGACAAATCGTCAGGAGTGGGACTAGTATTGTTTTGAGGAAAAAATGCATTCATTAGTTATCCTACTATCATAAAAGGAATTTATACCCATTGTTAGCGGTGTATAGCTTTTAATAAACAATTATATATTGTATCACAATTTTGTTCAATAGTATTCAAATCATTATGTAAGTAGTGTGTATCTTTTTCAATTCGTAAGCTATATACTCCTTTACTCATATCTATGGAATCTCTGCATAAAATTTCTCTTTTTACGTATTCTTCGGATGGCGCAGTATTTTCGGTAATAGTAGCATATTGAGCATGACGTCTTTTCGCTCGTACTGAATTACTTACATCAAGGTATATTTTAAGCTCAGCGTTCGGAGCAATATGTGTTCCGGCATCTCTTCCTTCGACTATCCAATTGCCTGTTAATAAAATATCTTGCATTTTTTTTGTAAGTGATTCACGTAAGGGTTTGTAACACGATATTTGGGCTACAAAAGCGTTTATGCTTGGACTATAGAAATATTTTTGTATATCCATTTCACAAGAATAGTTGTTCTGTTCTTTTGCAAGAATTTGCACTAAAAGAGGGCTTGAACATTTCTCTGAAATCCACGTAAGGGTTGGTACTACTTGAGTATACACTCGCTTTGTATATTCAAGAATTCTGTCAGTACTTATGGTGCTTACATCTATCTCATTATGTTTTGTTGAGTCATCAGATGCAATAGTGCAAAGCGTATAAAGAGTAATGGCTCGATAAAATACTCCTGAATTTAGATAAGAAAATGAAATACATTCTTCGTTTTTTTTTAATGTATAGTGTTTTGCAAAGTAACGTGCTGTAGTAGTTTTACCTGAACCTGCAGGTCCGTCTATTGTGATAATCACTTAGCTTATACTATATCTGTTTTGTATATTTATTGGAATATGGAATTTTTAGCAATAGATAATTTGGTAAGTTCATAGGCCTTACGTATTGTTTTTTCTGTTGCTTGTTGTACCTGTCCTGTTTCAATATTGCCAAGCGAAAAAGGACCAAGCGTTATTCTATGGAGTGTTTTTATAGGAATAGAGGCATGGGCAAAGACAACCCGAATTTCTCTGTTTTTTCCTTCGCATAGCGTGAGACGCACCATATGTTTTGTCTTTGAAAAATATTGATAATGCTTCAGTTTATAGAGCACATTTTGTATCTTTAATCCCTTTTGCCACGATGTAAGGACATGTTTGGGCACGGAGTGCGCACTGTGTACTACGTATGTTTTTTCAATGCGGTATTTAGGATGTGTAAGTCGATACGTCAAATCTCCATCGGTAGTATAAAGCATAAGTCCCGATGACATAAAATCAAGTCGTCCTGCACAAAACAAGTGTTCTTTGTAGTACGGCAGTAAGTATTCTCTTGCAGTTTTTTGTTTTCGTTTTGATGCATTTGTAGATTCTACTAATGTTGGTTTATGAAAAAGAAAGTAACGATGTTCAGTTCGTAGCGTACAGCGATTTCCTGATACAAAAATGCTGTCATGTCCAGGAATGACTCGAAATCCTGCATTAGTAACAATTACATCGTTTACTACAACATTTTTTGAAGCAAGTAATGCAATAGCAGCTCTGCGCGAACATATGCCACTTCGAGATAAAAAAGATTGTAGGCGCATGGAAGAGGGCATGAATATTGTTTATTTTACTCTACTCTATGAAAATCCTCTGCCGTTAAGAGATATGCATTTGCGTGTTTTTTTTGTTGAATTTCCGAGAGTATGGAGCGTTATTCTCCTGTGAAACTCATCATCTTTGTGCAAGTGAAATTTTATGAGAAGAACACAAAAACCATGAATGGGTGGTACGAAAAGTGATGTTTTTCTGAATATGTTATAGAAATAATTTTGAAAATTAAGGATTTCAGAGCTCTTGTAAGATTATATAAGATACTGTTGTCCCGTTTGTCTGTCTTTGATATTCTCAAGCCCTAAAATATTCATGCCACGATCGGTTATTTGTCTACCTTGCGGCGTGCGCTTTATGAGTCCTTGTTTAATAAGATATATTTCCCAGAAATCTTCTAAACTCTCAGGGCTTTCATTCACTGCTATCGCAAGTGTTTTAAGTCCGACTGGTGTGCCACGATAATGGTGTCCAAGCGCATGTAATATGTTTCTATCTATGCTTTCTAAGCCGTTTGCGTCAATGCCAAGATCCTCTGAACCTTTGTGTACTATTTTATTTGTAATTGTTCCATCGCCGTGCACTTGTGCAAAATCTCTCATGCGTCGAACTAAACTATTTGCATAACGTGGAGTACCTCGACTCATAGCACTTATGCGTTCCGCTGCATCGTGTTCTATAGAAATACTTAGTATTGCAGCAGAGCGTAATACAATATTTGTCAATGCTTCAGGTGAATATAAGTCTAGTCTTTCGCGTATGCCAAAGCGACTATGCAAAGGGGCAGACACTTTACCGGGCTGTGTAGTAGCGCAGATAAGCGTAAATGGTGTTATGGGTATGCGTACGGTACGCGCGTCAACGCCAACTCCTACTACCCAATCGACCATAAAATCTTCCATAGCTGAATAAAGTATTTCTTCTACAACGGGCTTCAGACGATGAATTTCATCGATGAATAATACACTATGTTCGGTTATAGTCGAGAGAATTCCGATGAGATCTTTTGGTTTTTCTATAACAGGCGCGCTTGTAACTTTGATAGGAACGCCGAGTTCATTGGCAACAATGTATGCAAGTGAAGTTTTTCCAAGCCCATGTGAACCGCTTATAAAAATGTGATCAAGTGCATCACCTCGGGAGCGAGCTGCGTGTATGTAGACCGCTAAGTTTTTTTTAAGCTGCCCCTGTCCTTGAAACTGCTTGAGGATACGCGGACGCAGAGAACTTTCGTAGTCGTTATCCGCATTTTTTGCATACCATGACTGCTGAGTTTGTTTTGTTTCAGAGCTGTCGGTGTTGTTTGAACTGTTTTCGATAGAAGATGGAGACATTCCATAAATAATTATACATATACGTGTGTATACTAATGCGAAATCTTCTAAAAATTATCAGAAGAATTTAGGTATAACTTCTGTGTTCGCTTATTTTATGAGATATTGAATAGCATTGATTTCAACTGAAAAATTTTGTGGTAAAGAAATCTCATTGTTAGTAGTATTGATGTTTTTACTCTCTGTCTTTTTTACATCAATCATTATAATGCCAAGTATTTCAATTTCATCGCCGGTATTCACGTCAATAAACGCAGGAATACGCACAGGGACAATACCTTCTAAATTTTTATTATTTCCGTAAAAACCAACTAAAAAGTTTCCCTTACGTGTCCTTTTATTTTCTGTTATTTGTGTTATTGTCCCTCTCCAGCGCACGGATGTTTTATCATATTGCCATGGCGCAGACTGTACTTGCGTATAAGGAAACCACGTAACATTAGAGCTAAAATCTCTCTTTTTTAAATAGCCTTCTAAAAGTATTGCTTTTCTTTTGTCATTTGCAAGAGCGTTGGAATATAAAATGGTATTTATATCTATTTGTGTAAGATTATCTTTGTATAGAATGAAATGTTTTTCCATATTTTTAAGTGTGCTGCGAATGGCATTGGGAGATAGTATTACATAGCGTGGGTAGGAATCTCCTCGTATTAACGCTTTGGTTTGAGTTTTTCTATCACTAGCAACATGTGAGATAAGTGCTTCGCGTTTATTCATCGCGTTTCTTTTTTTGTAAAAATCAATACTTTTTTTTGCAGTAAAGTATACACCATATGAAAAAAACACACTACTTACTAGTAGTAAGGTCAGTTTTCCTATTTTATAAAGTTTTTGAAATGGATATGTAAGCTGTGGAACTATTTTGTATTTATAAGGATTTCTCGCTATATCAGCAATGCGTTGATAATTGTTATCTTCCAGTTGCTGCAAGTGCTTTAGGCCTCGCAGAGCATATTGATTATTGCTTTGCTCGTCGGTAATGCTTAACCAATATTCCGCTGCTTTTCGCATATTTCGAGACGCAAGTGCTATGACTGCAAGATACAATTTTGCATCGTGAGATTGAGCAGACGATGCGAGAGATACCGCGGTTGTAAAATATTCGTATGCAGAGTCAATATTACCTGTGCCAAATGCAGCAATGCCCGAAAGATATAAATATTCGTAATGGTTTTTAAATTTAGGCGCGTGAGGTACAAGTAACTTGTATGCACGTGAGTATGAACCTTTTGTAAGGTAATACCGCGCTTTATGCAAGATAGTATTCATGTACGGCTCATGTTTTGTACAGCATTTGTAAGAGATGTTTTCTCATGTGTAGAGCAAGAAAAAAACGCACTACCCATAACAAGTATATCTGCACCTGCATCGACTATAGCACCTGCATTTTCTCCATTTATACCTCCATCGACCGATATACGAAAGTTCAATTGTTCGCGAAGACGTATTTCGTGCAATTGTATTATTTTACGTAAAGATGAAGGAATAAAAGCTTGTCCACCAAAGCCGGGTTCTACGCTCATAACAAGCACAATATCAACATAAGGTAAAAGTTCTTGTATTATGGCAATTGATGTTTTAGGGTTACAGGCTATTCCGACCTTCATGTTTTGATTTTGTATTGCCTGTACGGTTCTATAAAAAAAATTCTCTTCTTCTACGTGAAATGTAACAGCGTTTGCTCCTGCATCAGCACATGTACTTACATAGCGTAAGGGGTTAGTGACCATGAGATGTACATCAAAAAAAACGGATGGAAAGCTTTTTCTTACATCGGATACAAGTTTTTCGCCAAACGATATGTTCGGTACAAAATGACCATCCATAATATCGAAGTGTAGGTGTTGGATTCCATTTTTAACGCATACATCAAGTTCTGTATTTAAGGTACCCCAATGTGCAGCGAGTACTGAAGGTGCAAGTACTATCATAAAAATTCCTTATGTTTGCAATTTTAGCACAGCATTAGGTATCTATTAAAATACTTGTTTTTCGTATCTGAAATATTATAAACTAATTTGTGTGGAACATTCGTTACCTCTTTCTAAATCTGAAAACAGCAATGCTATACTTTCACAGACATCTGCAGTAAAAGACGTAAACACAAAATCTTCTCAAGCAAAAGATAGTGCAACTTTACTCTTAGATGCATATCATTCACTTTATGCTAATGACATTGCATGTGCTATCAAGTCTGTCAAAGAAGCTCGTATTCTCAATGTAGAAAATGAAGAACTTCGTGGATTTGATATAGCGTTGCAACAATGGAATAGCTATATCTTAGAAATGAAACTTCTATCTGACAGCGAAGAAAAAGGCAACTTTCTTTTAGATACGTGGAAAAAATTTAAACGACAGCATAAAACTATAAGTAGTGATGTAAAAATTTCACAGATCCATTCTCGCGGATTAGATGCACTTCAAAATTTTGTCATCAATATCACACAAGTGTGTTACAAACATGCACTGAAGAATAATCCTGAAAAAAAACAGTTTGTATCTTTCAAGATGAAGGTATTTCAATGCCTTAAAATGCTTGGGGAATATGAAAAGGCATTTCACATTATTATGTCGCTTTCTTCAAGATATGCGCGAGATTCGTACTTATTAAGTCAACTTGCCGATTGTAATGAGCTGATGGGAAGAACACAAAATGCAAAACTGTTTTTTCGTGAGGCGTTTTTTTGGAATCCACAAAAAATACTATTAGACGAACTAGAAACCGTAAGTATTCATTCGCTTTTTAGTACTATAAAAAATCAAGGGTGTTATGAATCACAATATTTTGTGGAGTGGGTTCCTGTGTATGGGTACATTGAACGCGAGTTTTCCGTTACACGGCAGCTACATCCTATTGAAATACACAATTTATTTGTAGAAATAAGCGAGATGGAAGCAAAACTAGATGACCACAGAGCATTAGGAAAAGATAACCCTTATATCATACTCCCACGATTGTTACATCGCTATTTTTGGGCACTGGAACACTATAACAACACAACAGCTACACATGCATCGCAAGAAAATATTCAAAACATACTGAAGAAAATTAAGTACTACGACAGCAATATTTATAACAAAATAAATTTATAAATAATAATTTCCTACGCACGCTTACATATTTGTATTATTACTATTGAATGTAAAAAAGTTAGTACTTTATGTAGAAATATTACATTTTAAATTTTTTCTTGAACAAAAAAAATAGTTTTTTAGTATTATAATTAAAAAGTGCAGAAGTAAATAAATTCTTTACACAAAGAATGTTTTATAAATTTCTATGAAAGATGGATACTAGTACCACTTTCAAAGCTACGCTGCAGTTACTAATTTTTTAAGCAGAATAAGGAACCTATTATGAGCGAACAACTAATAAAAAAAGCAACGCATTCATTCATAAGAGATGAAATCACACCGTTTAACGTAGGCGATAGAATAGTAGTGCATTTTAAAATTGTAGAAGGAGCTACGGAACGCGTACAGCTGTACGAAGGTATTGTAATTTCGAAACGAGGGTCGGGTGTAAGTGCAAGTTTTACCGTGCGGAAAATATCTTTAAACATAGGGGTAGAGCGTATTTTTCCTTTACATTCTCCGCGTATAGAAAAAATTGAAATAATACGACACGGTAAGGTACGACGCGCAAAGCTTTATTACATAAGAAAACGCATTGGCAAAGCTTCAATGAAAATAAAAGAAAAACGCAATGTTGTGAAAAAACCAAAGCGTGAAAAAGCATAAATGATACGCATTTCTTATAAAGAAATTATATTATAGCGCATATTTTTGTATTTTCTTCAATTTTTATTTGTTGTAAGAATAGATACGTTTTATAACGCTTATTGACCTATTTGAATTCTTACATTATCATAAAAAAATTGTATAGTGGGGCGTTGACAAGTGGCCTAAGTCGCCAGGTTTTGATCCTGGTATTCGGAGGTTCGAATCCTCCCGCCCCAGAATAGCATAGTAAAATCTACGGATACTCAATGAGGTTATATATGGAACATGTTTTTATCGCAAAGATGCGAGATGTGGAAAAAAAAGGCGATGCTCAACGCTTGCGAAAGCAAGGTGAAATTCCAAGTATTGTATATGGAAATAAAAAAATGCCTATTCCGATAAGTATAAATGAGAAAGAGTTTAAGAAACAGTTCTCTCATGTCTCAGAAAGTACCATTATAACTCTGAAAATTCCTAAGCAAGATGATAAGCAGGTGCTGGTGAAACAATATGATTATGATATCGTAAGAGAGTCGATTACTCATATCGATTTCTTTGAAATAAGTCGTGACAAAGAACTTCATACTCATGTACAAATTATTACCACGGGTAATTGCGAAGGTGTACGGCTTGGTGGAATTCTTGAGCATTTTTTACATGAGGTTGAGGTTGTATGTTTGCCAAAAGACTTACCTGAGACTATTAGTTTAGACATAGGACCCTTAGAAATTGGTCAAGCGCTACATATATCTGATTTACCGAGTATAAACGGGGTAAAGTATGGACAAGCAGCAGATCAAGTTATTCTCCATGTAGCAGCGCCTCGGGTAAGTGACATTGATACCGTGAATAATGCAGAAGAGAATGTTTCTGAAGAAGAATAACAGTGTGATTTTGCATGCGTTACGAATTTTTCCTCAAAACGAATTGATACATTAACGGAAGCGCATAAATTTTTAATATTCATTTTTCTATGAAGATATGCGAAAAAAAATACTCATAGTAGGACTTGGAAATATCGGAAAGGAGTATGAGTATACGAGGCATAATGTTGGTTTTTGCGTTGTAGATACACTTGCGCATCTTCTTGGCTGTACTTTTTCTTTTAAATCTTCGTTTCATGCCTCTGTAGCGCAGTATTCCACAGAACATGGAACCTTTGTGTTGGTAAAGCCTGCGCAGTTTATGAATAATTCGGGGTTTGCAGTAGCAGCGCTGCGTGCCTGGCATAAAATATCAGAGTGTGAGAATTGCTTTATTATTGCAGATAACACCGATCTGCCTGTGGGGACAGTGCGTCTTAAGCGTCCGAAAAGTGCGAAAAAAAGTTCAACGACACATAATGGCATTCGCTCAATTATACGCCATGTAGGTCATGATGTGTTTTTGCGTATGTATCTAGGTATAGGTAGCCCGAGAAGTTCTCAAGCATTTTCGTCGTATGTGTTAGGAAAATGGCATAAAAGTGAAAACGCAGCGTATGAACGTATGATTTCTATAAGCGCACAAGTATTATGCAATGCATGTACTAAATCATTTGATTTGCTTTCTCATGACCTGGCATTATCGTTACGTACCTCAGATTAGACATATGCATAAGATATCAAACAGCATTGCGTATGAGCTTTGCAGTATGCTGGACGCTAGTACTTCTTTGCCTATGGTGCGAGTAATGCTTGCGATTTCAGGTGGTAAAGACAGCGTGAGTTTACTTGCATCTTTAGCACAAGCATCAGAATGCAATACGCGCTACGAGCTTTTTGGCGGATATGTAAACCACAGAATGCAAGAACTACAAGCACAAGAGTGCGAATTTGAAACGGTACGCACTATATGTTCGTCGTTTACAGTTCCACTGTATTCTGTATCATTGTGCAACATTGATTCTTCTGACGTAGTATCGGAGGCATTTTTGCGAGAAAAACGCTACAAGGCATTGTGTGACATGGCTCAGTCATGCAAGATAGATTATATTGTTACTGCGCATCATCAAAATGATGTGTATGAAAATGTTCTCATGAGGCTTTTTATGCATGGAGCATGGCAAGGACTTGTAGAAATTCCAAAAATACGAAAAATACGCCATGGACAGAAGGATATTTTCATTTTACGTCCTGCGGTGAAGATCTTGCCCAGTGATTTTCATGTTCAGGATATTCTTCATCATACAGATGCAAGCAATGTAAATAATCGTTATAAAAGAAATGCACTTCGTAATGAAATAATCCCCATTGTGGAAAAACATTTTCCTCATGCATTGCAACGTATTACCGCATTTGCGCACGATCAATCACAGCTTCGAATCTTTACCGAGGCTACTATTCCTTCGTGGCTTATGGCGGAAAATCATATTGCTCTGCCATTTAGTTTGTTTCAGAATCTGTCTTATATACAGCAAAATCTCGTATTGTATAGAGGAGCAAATGCACTTGGTATATCGCATGTTTCGCATGCTTTTTTAGAAGAGTGTCGGAAATCTCTGTTACTGCACATGAATTCCATACGAATTAAGAATACTGTACTTATGAAATGTGGACGTATTCTGTTATGGAAAACGATATCCCATGATCTTGAAAATGAAGACGCGAGTTACTGTACATATAAAAAAGAACAATTTCACGTACAATCGTGTGTTTCTCTTTCTTATACATCTCGCATGTGGTCTGTTACTACCGCTGAGATAAGTACTATGAAAGATTGTTTAGTGTATGTTTTGCCTAGTGTGCCACCTTTGCACATTGCATTTCTTAAGAAATCGGATCTTATTATACAAGGGAATAGAAAACTTAATATTTTGAGTATGCTTAAAAATACATGCTCTGATATTTGGCGTAATATTCCTGTTATTTATGATGCAGAGGGTATTTTGTGTGTAGCAGGAGAGACGTTTTTACAAAGAACTTTCTGTAGATTTTATGAGAAAAAAAATAATGCTATTGATGATACTATGAGATTGTGTACCATTACCATTGCGTATCATTCAATGGAACTTGTTATTAGTTCTTAATTCATAGTAAGTAATAACTAATGGACTATAATAATTTTTAAGAGAGGTTTCCTTGAATAATTTCAAACTAGATACTATGTTACGATTAGCGTTTTTTAATTTCCCTGGAATGGAAAATAAGAATAATAATTCACAAAATCAAAATAATAAAAATCAACAGCAAAGTAGCGGACAAAAAAATCCTAACAAGAATATTTTTTTTATTATGATTGTCATGGCTATAGTGTTTTCTATATCGTTTTTCTATAGCAACATCACCAATTATACGAAAAACAATGTAGAGTATTCAAAATTTTTAGATTCTCTTGAGAGAAATGAAATAGGCACGGTTACTATTGTCGCGCAAAATGAAATACGGGGAATTTTTACCAATGGCGTTCGATTTCGTACGCTTATTCCTTATTACGATGAAACACTTGTTCCAAAATTACGAGAGAAGGGAGTGCTTTTTTCGGGTGCGAAACTACCTGTTACGTTTGGACAAATAATTTCTTCGGTATTGCCATGGTTGGTGAGCATTATATTTATTTTGTATATGCTTCGTAGCTTGCGTGGATTTAGTGGTGGTGGATTGCCGTTTACTAAAAGCAAAGTTCGATCCTATGTAAAAAATGAAGAGAAGAAAGTGTCTTTTCACGATGTAGCAGGGCAAGATGAAGCAAAATATGAATTGAAAGAGGTTGTTGAGTTTTTGAAGCAGCCCGAAAAATTTGAAAAAATAGGTGCGCGTATTCCTCGTGGAGTTTTATTAGTAGGATCTCCCGGCACGGGAAAAACGCTGCTTGCACGCGCCTGTGCAGGAGAAGCGCAGGTAAATTTTTTCTACATGTCAGGCTCTGACTTTGTAGAAATGTTTGCAGGAGTTGGAGCGGGACGTGTACGCGAGTTATTTGATCAAGCAAAGAAAAATTCGCCTTGCATCGTATTTATTGATGAATTAGATGCCGTAGGTAGATCGCGTTCATCAGGATATGGCGGGGGAGTGCATGATGAGCGAGAGCAGACGCTCAATCAGCTTTTAGTAGAAATGGATGGATTTGAAATGCGCGATAGAATTATCGTGCTCGCTGCGACAAATAGAGGAGATATACTCGACAAAGCGCTTCTGCGTCCTGGTCGTTTTGATAGACATGTAGTGGTCGACATGCCTGATCTCAATGAGCGAAATCAAATACTATCAATACATGCGAAAAATGTCAAAATAGACGAGAGTGTTAATCTCAATCAAATTGCACGTGCGACCGTTGGTTGTTCGGGTGCTGATTTGGCAAATCTTGTAAACGAATCTGCGTTGTTTGCAGCACGTCATGATCGTAAAAAGGTTATGATGGAAGACTTTGAAGAAGCTCGAGACAAAATTTTGATGGGAGCTGCGCGTAAAAGCAAGGTGATAACGCCAGAAGAAAAATTGCGCACGGCACGACATGAATCAGGACATGCGTTGCTCCATTTGCTTTTGGAAAATGCAGACCCTCTTCACAAAGTGACTATTATTCCGCGTGGTAGAGCCTTAGGTGTTGCGTTTTCTTTGCCCGAGAAGGACTCTTATGGGAAAAATACTGCATATCTTTTAGATAGAATATCAATATGCTATGGTGGCTATGTGGCTGAAAAAATGTACTACAAAGAAAATTCGACAGGAGTGCAAAATGACTTAGAGCAGGCAACTGAAATTGCAAGTGCTATGGTTCGTGATTGGGGTATGAGTAGCATAGGACCTGTCTCCTACAGTAAAAAATCTACATCAATTTTTATGCCCACGAATTCGTCGGGTAATACCTCGTATTCTGAAGAGACATCTCGTGAAATTGATAAGGCGATTAAACACATTCTTGATACTGCGTTGAATACCGCGTACACTCTTTTAGAAGAGAATAAAGATAAACTTGAGACATTGACGGAAGCTCTTATAAAACATGAAACACTTTTAGGTGAGCAAGTTAACGACTTATTTCATGAAAAAAAGAGCACTCAGTTACAAGAAAATGCTGATACTACCGCGTAATTAGAAATATCGTAATCTCTATGATAAGATATGTAGCAACATATATAAGTCTTTTTATAATACTACTAAGCATTTTCTCATGTGTTACTGAGAATACTGTTACACCTCATTCTGCTGATTATGACATAGAGGATAAAAGTCCTGAAGAAATTTTTGAAGAATTTTTATCAGTCAACCCTATAGAAGCTATTACTATAGCACAGCAGTTTCTCCGTCGTAATCTTATCAGTGCAGAGCAAATCCAGCATTTCACACAACGAGCGTTAGAGCAGGCACAAAAAAATGTGCAAAAATTTTATGATGTAGAAGATTATGAACAGGCATGGATAGCCGCAGAAAACGCGCGGATTGCAGGAAAAAATATATCAAAGCAGTTGCTATATAACATACTTGTAAAGCGTGTAGAGTATTTTGTAGAAAAAAACAATTATCCTGCAATTATAACTACTGTCAATAAAATAGAGAAAATAGCATCTAAAAATATAAAAAATCTTGCTACCTTTACCAAAATGCTTGATGAAAGAAAAAAAGCACAGGCTTTTTTTTCTCCTCTCACGCGTAAAAAAGCAGCGTTTTCAATGAAGGATCTTCGTGAGAGCACTTTTATTGTTGATATAAACAATGGCATACAAATTGCCTCAGATGGCTCTGGCCCTCGTATTGCCCGTGGTATAGGAAGTGCGTTTTTTATAACAAATAATGGCTATGCAATTACGAACAAACACGTTATTAGTACAGAAGTAGACCCAGAATACGAAGGGCTTTCTGAAATGAAAGCACGACTTTCTGCTGATAATTTTACAACGCGCCCTTCGTATGTTGTAGGATACGATTCAGTGTTAGATCTAGCGTTGATTAAAGTGCCTTTTTCTCCTAGCTATGTATTTCCTCTTCATTCTTCTAAATCTGAGGTAGGTGATACAGCCATTGCTATAGGATCTCCGCTGGGTCTTACAAATACCGTAACTTCAGGTATTATTTCAGGGAAAGATAGAACAGGTATTCTTTCGCGTAGTGGAGTGTTTCAAATAGATGCTTCAATAAATTCAGGAAATAGCGGAGGACCTGTTGTAGATGAAAATAAAAACTTAGTTGGCGTTGCATTTTCAAAAATAAGTGAGGTAAACGATCAAGTTTTTGAGGGCTTGAACTTTGTTATTCCAAGCGAGATGATTCGCATGGTGCTGCCTCGTCTTTTTGAAGGAAAGGTAGAACATTCATGGCTTGGCATCGGAGTATTTAAAGTTGAAGAAGGACTTGAGGTTGCATACATTCATCCAAATTCGCGTATTAGTCGATCTGCGCTTCGTATAGGCGATATTATTACACATATAAACGATACGGAAGTTTCGAAAGTACTAGATGCTCAGAAATTGTTATTACCAAATGTACCGAATATGCTCTATTCATTGCGCGTACTATCGAGTAACAACAAAACCACGCAGGTGCAATTTTTACTGCGACCTTCAGAAAAGATTTATGAAGAGGCGGAAAAAAGAGAAAAGGACATACAAAATAACAAACAAACAGAAGAGAAAAAGTATGAGGCACAGAATATTTTAGTGCAAAGTACTACCTTAGAAAAAGAAATAATAAAGCCACAAAGCAAAGCTACACTGCATACCGTATTTTCTATACTTACTGGCACGCAGATTACTGTAACACGTTATAGTAACTTTCGACCAATGTATCGCATAACTCATGTATATCCCGATACTCTTGCAGAGTATATACGGCTTTCTATTGGCGATCTGATTGCTATCCGCAGCATACGACAGCATGAAAACATTATTCAAGTGGCAATACAGATACTTCAGCAAAGTAGAGGATACCTCGAAAGTACAATTATAGTTACCATTCCTGTAAGTGCAGAAAATTTTATCTAAATATAATTAGTGAAGAATGATATTACAAAACAATATACGAAATTTTTGTATTATAGCCCATATTGACCATGGAAAATCAACGCTTGCAGATAGGTTTTTAGAGCAAGCTCGTGTTGTCGATATTCGTTTGTTTCACAATCAAATGCTTGATTCTATGGATATTGAGCAGGAGCGTGGCATTACTATAAAATCGCAGGCGGTACATTTTCCTTACATACATCAAGAACAAACATATTATTTTAATCTGGTAGATACGCCCGGACATGTTGATTTTTCTTATGAAGTTTCTCGTGCTATTTCTTCATGCGAAGGAGCATTACTGTTGGTAGATGCAACACAAGGCATAGAGGCACAGACTATTTCAAACTTTTATATCGCATTTTCTCATGATTTGCATATTGTTCCTGTTATCAATAAAATTGATTTACCGATGGCAAATGTACCGCGAGTTTCTCAGCAAATAGAACATGAATTTGGACTCGATGCGTCTTCTGCAGTTTTAGTTTCGGCAAAAAGTGGGCAAGGTATTCACGGTCTTTTTGAAAGAATTGTGCAAGATATTCCTTCTCCGACAGGCAGTAGCGAAAAACCATTTTGTGCGCAAGTATTTGATAGTCATTACGACCCATATATCGGAGTTGTCTTACATGTGCGAGTTATAGATGGACGATTGCGTTCTGATATGACTATTATGTCCATGGCAACGGGAAAAAAATATGTAGCAGAAAAAATAGGACACTTTGTTATATCAATGTTACAAGCACAGGAATTAGGACCGGGTGAAATAGGCTTTGTAACGGCAGGTATAAAAAGCATCGGTGATATACGAGTAGGTGATACCATAACCGATGTTCTTAAGCCGACACTGAAGCCATTACCGGGGTATCAAGAGGTAAAACCATTTGTGTTTTCATCTGCATATCCCGTAGATGCCAATAATTTTGATGAACTGACAAAAGGGCTTGAAAAGCTTGCGTTGAATGATGCGTCACTTGTGTATGAAAAAGATAGTTCAAATTCCTTAGGTACAGGATATCGATGTGGATTTCTTGGACTCTTGCATTTAGAAATTATCCAAGAGCGACTTGAACGAGAATTTAATCTTTCTGTTATTTTCACCGCACCTTCGGTTCAATACGAAGTAGAATTGAAGACGGGTGAAATTATCAATGTTTCGCAGCCCGGTCATTTGCCTGAGGTACAACAAATAGCACAAACTCGTGAACCTTACATTAAAGCTTCTATAATTTGTCCGGAAAACTACATTGGAAATGTACTCGCATTATGCAATGGAAAACGTGGAATACAAAAATCGCTTAATTATATAGATAAAACTCGAGTAGAGCTTGTATATGAAATGCCACTTGCTGAGATATTCTATAAATTTTATGATTCACTTAAATCGGTAAGTCGAGGATATGCCTCATTTGATTATGAGTTGGTCGACTACAAGGAAGTTACCTTAGTCTGTCTTGATATTCTTGTGAATGGTAAGAAAATAGACGCATTTTCAGGATTGTTATGCAAAGAAAATGCAGCATCTTTAGCAAAAGATATTTGTAAAAAACTGAAAGAAGAAATACCACGTCATCAATTTGCTATTGCAATTCAAGGTGCCATAGGTACTCACATAGTTGCAAGAGAGACTGTATCGGCATATAGAAAAGACGTAACTGCAAAATGTTACGGTGGCGATATTACCCGAAAACGAAAACTTCTTGAAAAACAGAAAGAAGGAAAGAAGAAAATGAAAATGGTAGGGAATATTGAAGTGCCGCAAAAAGCATTTTTAGCAGTATTAAAAAGTTCACCTACAGCATAGACATATTCCAAGCAGATTGTTTCATATAATAACCACATGTAGTGGTGATTGATGATATGGCTTTACTTGCTGTTTATGATTATGCTTTCATGGTATTTTAGTGTTTTATCCACTGTTATTTTATGAATATAAGTGATATACTCATTGAGATTACTTTTTTGTAATGATGCTATGCTTTCCGCGATAGGTACTTATATAAGAAATAAGAAAATACAATAAAGGAGAAAATTATGAGAAAGATAATTTTATTATTAGCAATTGCATTTATATTCATTGCATCATGCGAAGAAGAAAAGGTTGCTAAAAAACAGAAGTAGAAAAAACTACACTGACAAAGACAAAGTATAAACCGTCCACTAACAGGCACTTGTAAATGAACTGAATACAGTATTAGCAGAAGATAACGAAGCAAACCTAAACTACATTGATACTTCGCTTATTACGAATATGAAAGACTTGTTTAAGAATAAGCCTAACTTCAACGGTAATATCAGCGGATGGGATACATCAAAGGTAACCGACATGATAGCTATGTTCTATCGTGCTACTAACTTTAATCAAGACTTATCAAGTTGGAATGTATCAAAGGTACCAGACGTGAGCTTTATGTTTCTAAATAGCAGGCTAGATGGCAATGAACCCGCTTGGTATAAATAAAGGAAAAAAATAGGAGTAGATTATGAACAAGCTGACAACATTTAGCACCAAAGTACTTGAAATATATCAAAGAATGTCTATTATAAATAGTAAGCCTTTAAGCTTATAGAAACATTTACATAATTAAGGAGTAATCTATGATAGACAAGAACCCATATATATATATATATATATATAGCCTTTATCACCTTTGCAATTTTACTATTTTCTTGCGAAGAAAAGAAAGCAAAGGACGAAATCAAGAAGGCTATACAACAGGAAAAGCCAAAGGGCAATACACAGCTTACAAAAATAAAAACTAAACAGAAGCTAAAAACGGCATTTAACCAAAATACTAGCGGATGGGTAAGGAAAAGAGGCAGCAATATTGCAAACATGTTCACAGGAGCAAACGCAATGCAGGAAGATTATAAGCCGAGTTGGGCACGATAAAAAACATAATTAAAACACAAGGAGTAATTTTATGAAAAAAATATATGTAGCAATCGTATGTATTGCCTTGGCTTTATTCATCTCATGCGATGATAAGAAAGCAAAAGATGATATTACTAAAGCCATTGAGAAAATAGGAGACAAAGCGGTAGACGTGGTAGACAAGGCAACGCCGACACTAACGAAGCCCGCACTAAGTGCGGTAAGAATTAGAAAAGAAGAACCTATTACATTTCCAAAAGTCGCAAGGCATACCTACGCCTTGAAAGTCCCCGATAATTTTCTAACGCTTAGCGATGTGGATAAGAACACGGGACAAGTACGCTCTACGGAAGTAGCAATCGGTGTAGTAGTTGTTGCCACGAAGGACGGTAATAGTATCGAGAGCGACCCGATAGACTTTCTTTTGTATGTAGCAGATAAACCCGCACTAGTGGCAGAAATTACAGAAAGGTTAGCAGAGGCAGACGGAGCAGCGGCAAACCTTAACTATATTGATACTTCAGACATAACGGACATGAGCGAGTTGTTCAAAGATGATACTACTTTTGACGGCAATATAGATAAATGGGACACCTCGAGTGTAGAAGATATGAGCGAGATGTTTAGCGGTGCTAGTGCATTCAATCAGCCTCTAACAAGTTGGGTAAGGAAAAGCGGAAGAAATACTAAAAACATGTTTAGAGGAGCTACAGCAATGCGGAGATGGCAGAACCCGCCTTTTATTAACCAGAAGACACAATAACAAAGGCTATTGATAAAACGGTCGCAGAGACAGAAAAGGAAGGTATCTTTATTCATCTCATGCGATGAGAAGAAAGCAAAGGACGGTGCACGGTATTCAATCAGAATCTAAACAGTTGGAAAAAGAAAAGCGGAAGAAAGGCTTTCAAAATGTTTAGCGGTGCTACGGCAATGAGAAAATCGAATAAGCCACGATGGGCACGGTAAGAAAAAATATAGCATAAGTCCTAGGGGAGTAGGTGCAAGCGTAGACCTTGTAAGTGGTAAGGTAGACTTCACATTAAGAGCAGTCGGTAAGACATTTATGATTACTGCAACAAAGACGCAATTACAAAGGCTATCAATAAAAGGGTAGCAACTGTGTATAATAGCCGAGTGCTCCACGCTTTATTATATAGAATATATTCTATATAATAAAGAAACATGAAGCAGCAATACAAAAATTAGGTAAAATGATAAGATAAAGAGCAGGATAATGTTCTTTTTTCCAAGGTGCTAAACATTTTGAGACCGCAACCTTTGAAGGTGTAAAAAACTTTACTGACTTAAGAATTAAAAACCCATACAAGGAGAGTATTACTATGAAGAAACTATACGGTGTTATGGGTATTGTTGCATTGACCATTGCGGTATTAGGTTGTAAAACCGTAGAGGTGAACCCGAACAAGGGACGCCCTCCTACGGTTGCCGAGTGCAAAAGGAACGCTATAGAGAAATATAATGATGCGGTATTAAAAAACGCTATAGCTATAGGATTATTTGCACCATCGGCCGAAATTATCCACGAAGCGTATAGGGAGAAGAAAGCTACAGAGCGCGATGAAGCATTAAGAGAATGCGAAAAATTACAGGACTTAGATAAAGAGCCACCGCAACGCCGCACGGATGAATTAGCGAGGTGGTGAACAATGTTTGTTGCAGTCGGCAAGACATTTATGATTACTGCAACAAAGGCAGAAAGTGCGAAGTACGAAGCACAGACAGCGACTCTATTGAGTTTACAAGGCAAGCAGGTAATACGCTTAGCTTTGTAAACATTGATGTACCAGTAAAATACGGCAAAAGCGGAAATACTTATACACAGAGTGCTACCAATGATGGTAGCGTAAGCGGTGATAATAGGGACATTGAATATAGCATAAGTCCTACGGGAGCAGGTGCAAGCGTAGACCTTGTAAGTGGCAAGGTGGACTTCACATTAAAAGCGATAGGCAATACATTTATAATTACTGCAACAAAGGCAGAAAGTGCAAAGTACGAAGCACAAACAGCGGAATACCAGCTAACGGTGCAAGCAAATACAAACACAAGCGGGATTACAAAACCAGCCGTAAGGAAAAGAAGCGAGAAATGGGGAACACCTATTACATTCCTGAAAGTAGCAGGACATACCTATGCTTTGAAAAAAGACGTAAGCGGTGTAAGCCTTGATGTGTCAAACAAAAACACGGGAGAAGTACGCTCTACAGAAGTAGCAAGCGGTGTAATAGTTGTTGCCACGAAGGACGGTAATACCGAGGAAAGTGACCCTATTGAGTTTTTTACTAGGTAGCGTAACCATGAAAAGCGAAGACATGAAAGGCTTAGAAGCAGATTATAAAATGCATAAACGACTTGAAAAAAAAGAAAGAGACGCAGAGCTAACAAAATGCGAGACGCTTACCGCAAAATAACCAAGTAACAGCAACGCAGGCAGTAACAGGCATTATTATTGTGGCAAAGTGCACAGGCTATACGGGAAGTACAAAAAGCGGGAATACTCATACATAGACTGTTACCGATGATAGAAGCGTACGCATTGCAAAATCTTTATTAAGAATTGAAAATAAAAAACATTGAAATAAAATCAAAAAACATGTATAGTAAAAATATGAAAAAGCTATATTCAGTAATATTATTCATCACATTAACAATTGCATTATTAGGATGTGATGAGATTAAAAAAGTATTTGATAATGCAAAAACATATTCAGAAAAAGCAACATTAACAAAACCCGCAGTAAGTAGCTACCGTGTGAGCGTAGGAACAGTGGTTACATTTCCGAAAGTGCCGGGCTATACCTACGCACTGAAAAAAGCTACCAGTGGTGTAACGCTTAGCAATGTACCAGGAAAGCCTACGAAGAAACAAGTAAGCTCTACAAAAGTAGCCAGCGGTGTAGTCATTGTTGCAACCCTTGACGGTATTAGCATAGATAGTGAGCCTATAGAATTTGTTCTTTTGTATGTAGCAAACAAAAAAGAATTACAAGCCGAAATTAAAAGAGCAATAAAAGCACACGGCAACGAAGTAGACTTAAATTATATTGACACTTCGCAAATAACAGACATGAGCGAGTTGTTTTACAAGAATGCTACATTCAATGGTAACATCAGCAAGTGGGACACCTCCAGCGTAACAAGCATGATCGCTATGTTCAATAGTGCTACTAACTTCAATCAGCCTCTTAATTCTTGGGATGTATCAAGCGTAACAGAAATGAGCCTTATGTTCTACAATGCTAGTTCATTCAATCAGCCGCTAGATAGGTGGGATGTATCGAGCGTAGAAGACATGTACGCTATGTTCAGAGGTGCTACGGCAATGCAGGAAGATTATCCTAGCTGGATACGGTAAAAAAAACAAGCAACAAAGAACGTCCAGACATCGATTAGGTGCAGGCTAAAATGTAATGTAAGCGTGTTATATTGTAATAACATTTTACCATGCATAATATACAATTCTGTCTACTTATCAGCCGTAATAGAGGGTAACAAGCATGAGCAGTATGTTCAAAGATGCTAAAACACCATGTAATACATGACAAAATTGTAATGTATTTTAGGTGAAAAAATACTTGAAAAAAAGAATAAATGTACCACTATATATATAGGTAGAAGTTTTTTTTAATCCTTAGAAAACTTTTACGTAGTACAGGAGTAATTCATGATATATAAGAAACCTATATATATATATATATATATATACCCTAATTACAATAGCATTAGTAAGCTGTGAACCCGACAAAGTACTATACACAGTAATTCCACAAAAAGCAAAAATTATAAAGTCCTCCTTTGAAAAAGAAGCAGTATTCCTAAAATGGAATGTAAAGAAGCTAAAAGAAGAGAAAATAGCAGCCTATGGAATATCATATGGCATCGTAAATGGAAAGACGCTTAAAAAGCGAGAGGTAGTACCAAAGTTCATGGAGGCAGAAGGAACAACGGGTAAGCCACAGCCACCGGTAAATTTTAAGGTAAAGAAAAACACGGCAGGGACAAAATGGTTTGTAGATGTATCGTGGGAAAATGATCCATTGAATGATGAAAAAAAATTAAATATAGAAGAATATAGGGTAAAGTATTGGGATAGTAATAATCCTACGAATAAATACGAAAAGACATTTTCATCTTTACTGTGGATAATGTACCATTCTGTCTACCTATCAGCCGATAAAGTATAAGTAAAACAAAGGGAGAAATACTATGAAAAGAATACATACAACGATACTAATTATTGTCTTAGCCTTATTCATCTCATGCGATGAGAAGAAAGCCGAAGACGATATAAAAAAAGCATTTACAAAGATTACCGATAAAGCGGCAGATGTGGTGGACGCCGTAGACAAAGCAAAGCCGAAGCCACAAGTACTAACGAAACCCGCACTAAGTAGCTACCGTGTGAGAACGGGACAAGTAGCTACATTCCCGAAAGTGTTAGGACATAGCTATGAATTAAAACAAGCCGTAAACGGTGTAAGTCTTGAGGTATCAGACGCAAACACAGGACGGGTAACCGCTACACAAGCAGCCAGCGGTGTAATCGTAGTAGCTACCCTTAACGGCAATACCGAAGAAAGCGACCCTATAGAGTTTGTTGATGTTACGCTAACGAAACCCGCAATAAGTGCCTACACTTTGAAAGTGGGAGAAGTAGCTACATTTTCAAAAGTGTTAGGACATAGCTATGAATTAAAACAAGCCGTAAACGGTGTAAGTCTTCATGTGTTAAGTGGGAACAAGGGACGAGTCAGCTCTACACAAGCAGCGACCGGTGTAATCGTAGTCGCTACCCTTGACGGTAATACTGAAGACAGCGACCCTATAAATTTTATTGAGCTAACAAAACCCGTACTAAATAGCTACCGTGTGAGAGTGGGACAAGCGGCTACATTCACGAAAGTAGAAGGACATACCTATGAATTGAAAGAAGAAAAAACAGGAGTAGCACTTACAGAGGCTACCAGTGACACAATGCAAGTCACCGCTACACAAGCAGCCAGCGGTGTAATCGTAGTAGCTACCCTTAACGGCAATACCGAAGAAAGCGACCCTATAGAGTTTTTTCTTTTTCATGTAGCAAGCAAAGCAGATCTACAAACAGAGATTACAAGAGCAATAAACGCAGAGGGAGCAACGGCAAACCTAAATTACATCGACACTTCAGATGTAACCGACATGAGCAGGCTTTTTCAAAACAACGCTACTTTCAATGGAGACATCAGCAAATGGGACACCTCCAGCGTAACCAATATGTTTGCTATGTTCTATGATGCTACATCATTCAATCAGCCACTAAATAATTGGGATGTATCGAGTGTAACAAGTATGAGCAATATGTTTGGAGGTGCTACCGCATTCAATCAGCCACTAGATAAATGGAAAGTCTCAAGCGTAACCAATATGCTCGGTATGTTCAGCAGTGCTACATCATTCAATCAGCCACTAGATAAATGGAAAGTCTCAAGCGTAATATACATGAGCGAGATGTTTGAAGATGCTACATCATTCAATCAAGACATCAGCGGATGGGCAGATAACATCGGAAGAGACACGGACAACATGTTCAGCGGAGCTACTGCAATGCAGACATCAAATAAACCACGTTGGGCAAGGTAAGAAAAACAAGCTACAAAGAACGTCCAGACATCGATTAGGTGCAGGCTAAAATGTAATGTAAGCGTGTTATATTGCAATAACATTTTACTATGCATAATATACAATTCTGTCTACTTATCAGCCGTGACATGATAGAGGGTAACAAGCATAAGCAGTATGTATAAAGACGCTAAAACGCTATGTAATACATGACAAAATTGTAATGTATTTTAGGTAAAAAAAGGCTTGAAAAAAAGAGTAAATGTACCATTATATATATAGGTAAAAGTTTGTTTTAATTCTTAGAAAACTTTTACACAGTACAAGAGTAATTTATGACACATAAGAAACCTATATATATATATATATATATATATACTCATTACGATAGCATTAGTAAGCTGTGAACCCGACAAAGTACTATACACAGTAATTCCACAAAAAGCAAAAATTATAAAGTCCTCCTTTGAAAAAGAAGCAGTATTCCTAAAATGGAATGTAAAGAAGCTAAAAGAAGAGAAGGTGGCAGCCTATGGAATATCATACGGCATAGTAAACGGAAAGACGATTAAAAAGCGAGAGGTAGTACCTAAGTTCATGGAGGCAGAAGGCTTTACAATACGCAAACTAAAAGAAGGGACTCAATATTGGTTTAAGGTGCAGGCAATATACGAAGAGTTTACGGGACCGTGGTCGGAGAAAGCAGAAGGAACAACGGGTAAGCCACAGCCACCGGTAGATTTTGACGTAAAGAAAAACACGGCAGGGACAAAATGGTATGTCGATGTATCGTGGAAAAATAACCCATTGAATGATGAAAAAAAATTAAATATAGAAGAATATAGGGTAAAGTGTTGGGATAGTAATAACCCTACGAATAAATACGAAAAGACATTTTCATCTTTACTGTGGATAATGTACCATTCTGTCTAGTTATCAGCCGATAAAGTATAAGTAAAACAAAGGGAGAAATACTATGAAGAAACTATATACCGCAATACTAATTATTGCCTTAGCCCTATTCATCTCTTGCGATGAGAAGAAAGCAGAAGATGATATTAAAAAAGCATTTACAAAGATTACCGATGAAGCGGCAGATGTAGTGGACGCCGTAGACAAGATAACACCGAAGCCCAAAGGAAGCGGAACGCTTACCAATGCCGAAGGTGAAGAGGCAGGAGGTGACACACCACCACCGCTAACAAAACCCGTACTAAGTAGCTACCGTGTGAGAACAGGACAAGCGGCTACATTCTCAAAAGTGTTAGGACATAGCTATGAATTGAAACAAGCCGTAAACGGTGTAAGTCTTGAGGTGTCAGATAAAAACACGGGACGAGTCAGATCTACACAAGCAGCTAGCGGTGTTGTTGTTGTTGCCACGCTTGATGATAGTAGCGAGGAAAGCGACCCTATAGAATTTGTTGATGTTACACTAACAAAACCCGCAATAAGTGCCTACACTTTGAAAGTGGGAGAAGTAGCTACATTTTCAAAAGTGTTAGGACATACTTATGAATTGAAACAAGCCGTAAACGGTGTAACTCTTCATGTGTCAAGTGGGAACAAGGGACGAGTAACCGCTACACAAACAGCGAGCGGTGTTGTTGTTGTTGCTACCCTTGATGATAACACCGAGGAAAGCGACCCTATAAATTTTATTGAGTTAACAAAGCCAGCAGTAAGTAGCTACCGTGTGAGAGTAGGACAAGCGGCTACATTCTCAAAAGTAGAAGGACATAGCTATGAATTGAAAGAAGAAAAAACAGGAGTAGCACTTACAGAGGTTACCGGTAACAGAATGCAAGTAACCGCTACACAGTCCGCACAAAATGTAATTATAGTCGCTACCCTTGACGATAACACCGAGGAAAGCGACCCTATAAATTTTATTGAGTTAACAAAGCCAGCAGTAAGTAGCCAGCGTGTAAAAGTAGGTACAGCGGTTACATTCCCAAAAGTATTAGGGCATACTTATGAATTGAAACAAGCCGTAAACGGTGTAAGCCTTGATGTGTCAGATGAAAACATGGGACAAGTAAGATCTACACAAGCAGCGACCGGTGTAGTCATTGTTGCCACGCTTGATGATAGTAGCGAAGACAGCGAGCCTATAGAGTTTTTTATTGAACTAACAAAACCCGTACCAATTAGTCAGCGCGCACCGTGGAACTTACCTATTATATTTCCCAAAGTACCAGAGCATACCTACACCTTGAAAGAGAAAAAAACAGGAGTCGCACTAAGCGAGGCAGCGAGTGACACAATGCAAGTAACCGCCACGCAGTCCGCACAAAATGTAATCATAGTCGCCACATTTAGAGGCAGCACTACAGAAAGTAACCCTATTGAATTTACGAGAATACAGGGTAATACTGTAAGGTTTAAAAACGAAAATTGGCTATTAGACAGAGGTGACACACTTGATAACAAAGCTAGAAAAATTGAGAGAGTTGCAGCAGATACCCGCAATATAAAATATAGCATCAGTCCCACCGGCCGCGGTGTTAGCATTGATAGCAGTAGCGGTAAGGTTACGGCTAAAAATAATGCCGACCTTATAACTTATACGGTAACCGCAGAGCTTGAACAAAGCGAAAAATACAAAAGAGCTACCGATACATACACCGTTACAGCCGATACACCAGAGCCGGAAGATGAAGATGATGAATGGTAGCGTGCTATGTTGCAATAACATTTTACTATGCACAATGTACATTCTATCTACCTATCAGCCGATAAAGTATAATTAAAACAAAGGGAGAAATATTATGAAGAAACTATACAAAATAATATTACTATGTATTGCAGTAGCTTTGTTCATATCTTGCGATGAGAAGAAAGCAGAAGATGATATAAAAAAAGCATTTACAAAGATTACCGATGAAGCGGCAGATGTAGTGGACGCCGTAGACAAGATAACACCGAAGCCGAAAGGAAGCGGAACGCTTACCAATACCAAAGGTGAAGAGGCAGAAGGTGAAGGAGTTGAAGAGACGGAAGACACACCACCGCCAGCACTAACAAAACCCGCAGTAAGTAGCTACCGTGTAAAAGTAGGAGAAGTAATTAGATTCCCGAAAGAAGAAGGACATACCTATAGACTAAAACAAGCCGTGAACGGTGTAAGCCTTGATGTGTCAATTGAAGTAGGACAAGTCACCGCTACAGAAGCAGCGAGCGGTGTAGTCATTGTTGCAACGCTTGACGATAGCACCGTGGAAAGCGTCCCTATAGAGTTTGTTAAAATATTCAAACCCGTATTTAACCAAACGACAGCACCTTGGGATACTTCTATTACATTCCAGAAAGTACTAGGGTATACTTATGAATTGAAACAAGCCGTAAACGGTGTAAGCCTTGATGTGTCAGATGAAAACATAGGAGAAATCACCGCTACACAGTCCGCGCAAAATGTAATTATAATCGTAACACATAACGGATTAAGTGCAGAAAGTGAACCTATTGAGTTTACAAGAATACCAGGCAATACCTTAAGCTTTGCGGATGAAGACATAGGAGTAGTTGCTCCTAAAGGTGCAGAAGTGTACCAAGTAGCTACTAAAAGTGGAGGAGTTGCAGGAGACGAGAGAGCGATAGTATATAGTATAATACCTATAGGAAGCGGTGGAACAATTGACTCCGCTAGTGGTGCGGTAACACTTGATACAAACGCAGAAAATATAAATGCTATCACATTTACTATTACCGCAGAACTTCCACAAACCGAAAAATACGAAAGAGCCACCGCAACCTATGATTTAGGAATAAGAGCTAAAAAATGAAAAGCGAAGACATGAAAGGCTTAGAAGCAGACAGACAATGTAATGTAAGCGTGTTATATTGTAATAGCATTTTACTATGCATAATGTATAAATTCTATCTACTTATCAATCAATAAAGTATAATTAAATATAATTAAAATATAAGGAGAAATACTATGAAACATATATATATATATATATATATAATACTATGTATTGCATTATTAGGATGTAATGAGGCATCAAAAATTTCAAAGGCTATTGATAAAATAGCAGAGAAAGACAAGAAAGAGGCTAACGCGACAAAGCCCGTTAAGTCGGATAAAGAGAAGATAGAAGCATTACGCATTATCTTAGCACCGTTAAATGCAGCGCAAGAAGAATATAACCGCGTGATGATCGAAACAACAGCGGAAGTAAAGGAAGCATTAAGCGGAGGTTCATTAGAGGCAGTAAACCAAGCATTAGCACTAATTAAAGATAAGCAAGACGCCGCAAAAGCGAAAAAGGAAACCGCAGAAGCGAAATATGATGAGTTAGTAAAGCGTTTCAAGCGTGAGGAAAAATTAAACGAAACAGACTTTAAGAGGCTGGAGACTTTAGTGGTTAACGAAAAAGTAATGTAAGCGTGTTATATTGCAATAACATTTTACTATGCATAATGTAGTATTCTATCTACCTATCAGCCGATAAAGTATAATTAAAACAAAGGGAGAAATACTATGAAGAGACTATACAAAATAATATTACTTATTTCATTGGCTTTATTCATCTCATGCGATGAGCAGAAAGCAAAAGACGATATTACAAAAGCCATCGAGAAAAGCGAAAATGAAACGCAGAACGTGGCAGATAATGAAACACCGCCACCAGCACTCATTAAACCCGTACCAACTAGCAAGCGTGTAGCTTGGAATGAATCTATTGCATTCCCGAAAGAGTTAGGGTATAGCTATGCTTTGAAAGAGAAAAAAACAGGAGTCGCAATAAGCAAGACAGCAATTAACGCAATACTAGTAACCGCTACACAGTCCGCACAAAATGTAATTATAGTTGCCACGTTTGACGGCAGAACTATAGAAAGCGACCCTATTGAGTTTACAAGAATACAAGGTAATACCTTAAGGTTTCCACACGCAGTCGTGCGCGCAATACGAAGCAGTGGTGTTACGCACAGAGCCAGTAACAGCGGAACGGTTACGGGAGATGATAGAACAATACAATACAGCATGAGCGCTACAGGAGAAGGTGTTACATTTAACGCTAATAGCGGGAGAATTGAAGTTGGAGCATACGCAACATATGGAAGCTATACCGTAACGGCAGAGCTTGAAGAAAATGCAAAATACACAAGAAGCGAAGCACGGTGCACATTAACAGTTATCGCGCATTAAAACACCATGAAAAGCGAAGACATGAGAGACTTAAAGGCAGATTACAAAATGTATAAACGACTTGAAAAGAAAGAAAGAAAGTAAAAGACTTAAAAAACTTGGCTAAAGAGGAAAGATAAAGACGCTAAAACACCATGTAATACATGACAAAATTGTAATGTATTTTAGATAAAAAAAGGCTTGAAAAAAAGAATAAATGTACCATTATGTATATAGGTAAAAGTTTGTTTTAATTTTTAGAAAACATTTACATAGTACAGGAGTAATGCATGAGACATAAAAAGCCTATATATATATATATATATATACTCATTACGATAGCATTAGTAAACTGTGAACCGGACAAAATACTATACACAGTAATTCCACAAAAAGCGAAGATTATAGAGTCTTCCTTTGAGAAAAAAGCAGTATTTCTAAAATGGAATGTAAAGAAGCTAAAAGAGGAGAAGGTGGCAGCCTATGGGATATCATACGGCATCGTAGACGGCAAGACTCTTAACAAACGAGAGGTAGTGCCTAAGTTCATGGAGGCAGAAGGCTTTACAATACGCAAGCTAAAAGAAGGAACGCAGTATTGGTTTAAGGTGCAGGCAATCTATGAAGAGTTTGTGGGACCCTGGTCGGAGAAGGTAGAGGGTACAACGGGTAAGCCACAGCCACCGGTAAGTTTTAAGGTAGAGAAAAACACGGGAGAGGCAAAATGGTTTGTCAATGTATCATGGGAAAATAACCCATTGAATGATGAAAGAAAATTAAATATAGAAGAATATAGGGTAAAGTGCTGGGATAGTAATAACCCTACAAGTAAATTTGACAAGACATTTTCAGCACCTACACAGGTATCTACAAAAGGAATACTGGAGACAAGCGGGAAGGTGAACTATGTTTGTAGTGTGCAGGTAAAAACAGATAAAGGAACGCTAAGCGAGGTAAAGCAAAGCGGAGTACTTGCGTTTGATGATATAGAGAAACCAGCGGTAAGTAAAAGAAGCGAGAGGTGGGGTACACCTATCATAGTTACAAAAGTAGCAGAGCATAGCTACACATTGAAACAAGACATAACCGGTGTAGTGTTTGATGAGACTACCGGGCAAATAACAGCAACACAGCCAGCAGCAAGGATTATTATTGTAGCAAAGCGTGAAAAGTATACGGGAAGCGTAGAAAGTGATCCTATTGAATTCACAAGACAAGCAGGCAATACGCTTAAATTTGCAAGCATCGATATACCAGTACAATACGGCAAGGGAAATACTCATACACAAACGGTTACTAACGATAGAGTAGTAGCAGGAGATACGGGAGTCGTATCGTATAGCATAAGTCCCACGGGAGCAGGTGGAAGCATCGATACGGGAAGCGGTAAAGTAGACTTTACATTAGCAGCGATAGGCAATACATTTACGATAACAGCAAGAAAGGCACAAAGTGCAAAATACGAAGCACAAAGAGCCTCATACCAGCTAAGAGTACAAGCGAATACAAACACAAGAGATATTACAAAACCAGCAGTAAACAAAAGAAGCGAGAGCTGGGGTACACCTATCAGAATTACAAAAGTAGCGGATCATAGCTATGAATTGAAACAAGCTATAACCGGGGTAGCGTTTGATGAGAGTACCGGGCAAATAACAGCAACGCAGGCAGCAGCAAGGATTATTATTGTAGCAAAGCGTACAGGCTATACGGGAAGCGTAGAAAGCGATCCTATTGAGTTTAGAAGGCAAGCAGGTAGTACGCTCCGCTTTGCAACCGTGAATAAGAATACCATGTATGCAACAGGTGGAAATACTTATACACAGGTTGCTACTGATGATAGAAGCGTAAGCGGTGATCTTAGGAACATCGAATATAGCATAAGTCCTATGGGAGCAGGTGCAAGCATCGATACGGGAAGCGGTAAAGTAGACTTTACGCTAGGAGCAGTCGGCAAGACATTTACGATAACAGCAAGCAAGGCAGAGAGTGCAAAGTACAAAGTACAAACAGCGTCATACTATCTAAGAGTACAAGCGAATACAAACACAGCAGATATTACAAAACCAGCAGTAAACAAAAGAAGCGAGAGGTGGGGTACACCTATCAGAATTACAAAAGTAGCGGATCATAGCTATGAATTGAAACAAGCTATAACCGGGGTAGCGTTTGATAAGAGTACCGGGCAAGTAACAGCAACGCAGGCAGCAGCAAGGATTATTATTGTTGCAAAGCGTGCAGGTTATGCGGGAAGCGTAGAAAGCGATCCTATTGAGTTTACAAGGCAAGCAGGTAGTACGCTCCGCTTTGCAACCGTGAATAAGAATACCATGTATGCAACAGGTAGAAATACTTATACACAGGTTGCTACTAATGATAGAAGCGTACGCGGTGATACTAGGAACATCGAATATAGCATAAGTCCCACGGGAGCAAGTGCAAGCATCGATACGGCAAGCGGTAAAGTAGACTTTACGCTAGCAGCGATAGGCAATACATTTACGATAACAGCAAGAAAGGCAGAGAGTGCAAAGTACGAAGCACAAAGAGCATCATACCAGTTAGCAGTGGCAAAACTCAAAGTCGCAAACAAAAGAGCATTACAAGCCGAAATTGCGAAAGCAATAAGAGCACGCGGCAATAATGTAAACCTAAACTATATAGATACTTCAGATGTAACAGACATGAGCGATCTTTTTAGCAATAATACTACATTCAATGGTGACATTAGTAAATGGAACACATCAAGAGTAACAGACATGAGTTTGATGTTTTATTATGCTAGCGCATTTAACCAGCCTCTAAATAATTGGAATGTATCAAGAGTAACAAACATGAGTCAAATGTTTTACTATGCTACATCTTTTAACCAGCCGCTAGATACATGGGATGTCTCAAAAGTGGCACACACGGACTTTATGTTCAGAAGCGCTACAGCATTCAACCAAGACATCAGCGGATGGGCAGATAATAAAAGAAGAGGAGTGTATGGCATGTTCAAAGGTGCAAACGCAATGCAGAAAGCAAACAAGCCACGCTGGGCATGGTAAGAAAAACAAACGACAAAGAATGTCCAGGCATCGATGAGGTGCAGGCTAAAATGTAATGTACGGGTAGTATATTGCAGTATTGTTTTACTGTGAATAATCGACATTTTGTCTACCTATCAGCCGATAAAGTATAATTAAAACAAAGGGAGAAATACTATGAAGAAACTATACAAAATAATATTACTTATTATTGCAGTAGCCTTATTCATTTCATGCGATGAAAAGAAAGCGAAAGATGAAATTACAAAGGCACTTGATAAAACGGTAGAAGAGAAAGATAAAGCAACATCGAAGCCGAAAGGAAGCGGAACGCTTACCAATACCAAAGGTGAGCCAGGTAGCACCCCGCAGGGAAGCGGTGCACTTACTAATACAAGAAGTGAGGACGCAGGAGGTGAAGGAGTTGAAGAGCTAGGAAAAACACCACCGCCATCACTAACGCCCCCCGCATTAAGTAGCTACCGTGAAAAAGTAGGTACACCTATTACATTCCCGAAAGTACCAGGCTATACCTATACCTTGAAACAAAAGGTAAGCGGTGTAATACTTAGTGACGCTACAAGTGACGCTACAAAGAAACAAGTAAGCTCTACAAAAATAGTCAGCGATATTATTGTAGTTGCTACAAAGGACGGCAATAATATTGAAAGTAAACCTATAGAGTTTTTTATGGAACTCACTAAACCCGTATTTTTTCCAGGAAAATCGGCATCATGGGGAGCACCTATTACATTCCCAAAAGTAGCAGAGCATACCTATGAATTGAAAGAGAAAAAAACAGGAGTAGCACTTACAGAGTATAACAGCGAGAGAATGCAAGTCACCGCCACGCAGTCCGCACAAAATGTAATTATAGTCGCCACGTTTGACGGTAGAACTTCAGAGAGTGACCCTATTGAGTTTGAAAGAGTACCAGGCAATACCTTGAGCTTTCAATATGATCCATTAGTGACAGCAAGAGGAACTACACTAGAGCAAACAGCCACCAAAAGCGGAACGGTTGCAGGAGATACCCGAGACATAACATATAGCGTAAGTCCCACGGGAGCAGGCATTACTATTGATAGCAGTAGCGGAGAAGTTACGGTAACTTCATCAGCCACGGAGAGAGGCTACACCGTGACCGCAGAGCTACCGGAAACTGAAAAATATACAAAAGCTACCGTATCCTATAGGTTAGTAATCGAGTAGTGTAATTATGAAAAGCGAAGACCTAAAAGGCTTAAAGGCAGATTACAAAATACATAAACGACTTGAAAAAGAAAGAAAGTAAAAGACTTGAAAAACTTGGCTAAAGAGAAAGGAAAGATAAAGACGCTAAAACGCTATGTAACGCATAACAGAATTGTAATGTATTTTAGGTAAAAAAAAGCTTGAAAAAAAGAATAAATGTACCATTATATATATAGGTAAAAGTTTGCTTTAATCTTTAGAAAGCTTTTACACGGTACAAGAGTAATTTATGATACATAAGAAACTTAATATTATTTACATACTCATTGCGATAGCATTAGTAAACTGTGAACCGGACAAAATACTATATACAGTAATTCCACAGAAAGCGAAGATTATAGAGTCTACCTTTGAGAAAAAAGCGGTATTTCTAAAATGGAATGTAAAGAAGCTAAAAGAGGAAAAGGTGGCAGCCTATGGGATATCATACGGCATCGTAGACGGCAAGACTCTTAACAAACGGGAGGTAGTCCCTAAGTTCATGGAGGCAGAAGGCTTTACAATACGCAAGCTAAAAGAAGGGACTCAATATTGGTTTAAGGTGCAGGCAATTTATGAAGAGTTCCCGGGACCGTGGTCGGAAAAGGTAGAAGGTACAACGGGTAAGCCACAGCCACCGGTAAATTTTAAGGTAAAGAAAAACACAGGAGAGGCAAAATGGTTTGTCAATGTATCATGGGAAAATAACCCATTGAATGATGAAAGAAAATTAAATATAGAAGAATATAGGGTAAAGTGCTGGGATAGTAATAACCCTACAAGTAAATTTGACAAGACATTTTCAGCACCTACACAGGTATCTACAAAAGGAGTGCTGGAGACAAGCGGGAAGGTGAACTATGTTTGTAGTGTGCAGGTAAAAACAGATAAAGGAACATTAAGCGAAGTAAAGCAAAGCGGAGTACTTGCGTTTGATGATATAGAGAAACCAGCGGTAAGTAAAAGAAGCGAGAGGTGGGGTACACCTATCATAGTTAGAAAAGTAGCAGATCATAGCTATGAATTGAAACAAGCTATAACCGGGGTAGCGTTTGATAAGAGCACCGGGGAAGTAACAGCAACAAAGCCAGCAGCAAATATTATTATTGTAGCAACGCGTAAAGACTATACCGGAAGCGTAGAAAGTGAGCTTATTGAGTTTACAAGGCAAGCAGGTAGTACGCTTACCTTTGCAAATATTGATGTACCAGTACAATACGGCAAGGGAAATACTCATACACAGACGGTTACTAACGATAGAGTAGTAGCAGGAGATACGGGAGTCGTATCGTATAGCATCATTCCCACGGGAGCAGGTGCAAGCATCGATACGGGAAGCGGTAAAGTAGACTTTACAGTAGCAGCGATAGGCAAAACATTTACGATAACAGCAAGAAAGGCACAAAGTACAAAATACGAAGCACAAAGAGCATCATACCAGCTAAGAGTGCAAGCGAATACAAACACAGGAGATATTACGAAACCAGCGGTAAACAAAAGAAGCGAGAGCTGGGGTACACCTATCAGACTTACAAAAGTAGCAGATCATAGCTATGAATTGAAACAAGCTATAACCGGGGTAGCGTTTGATAAGAGTACCGGGCAAGTAACGGCAACACAGCCAGCAGCAAGGATTATTATTGTTGCAAAGCGTACAGGTTATACGGGAAGCGTAGAAAGTGATCCTATTGAGTTTACAAGGCAAGCAGGTAGTACGCTTAAATTTGCAAACATCGATGTACCGGTAGAATACGGCAAGGGAAATACTCACACACAGACGGTTACTAACGATAGAGTAGTAGCAGGAGATACGGGAGTCGTATCGTATAGCATCAGTCCCACGGGAGCAGGTGCAAGCATCGATACGGGAAGCGGTAAAGTAGACTTTACCCTAAGAGCAATAGGCAATACATTTACGATAACAGCAAGAAAGGCAGAGAGTGCAAAATACGAAGCACAAAGAGCATCATACCAGCTAAGAGTGCAAGCGAATACAAACACAGCAGATATTACAAAACCAGCGGTAAGTAAAAGAAGCGAAAGGTGGGGTACACCTATCAGACTTACAAAAGTAGCGGATCATAGCTATGAATTGAAACAAGCTATAACCGGGGTAGCGTTTGATGATAGTACCGGGCAAGTAACAGCACTGCAGCCAGCAGCAAATATTATTATTGTTGCAAAGCGTACAGGCTATGCGGGAAGCGTAGAAAGCGATCCTATTAAGTTCACAAGACAAGCAGGTAGTACGCTTAAATTTGCAAACATCGATGTAGCGGTAGAGTACGGCAAGGGAAATACTCATACAAAGACGGTTACTAACGATAGAGTAGTAGCAGGAGATACGGGAGTCGTATCGTATAGCATCAGTCCCACGGGAGCAGGTGCAAGCATCGATACGGGAAGCGGTAAAGTAGACTTTACGCTAGGAGCAGTAGGCAAGACATTTACGATAACAGCAACAAAGGCAGAGAGTGCGAAGTATGAGGCACAAAGAGCATCATACCAGCTAACAGTGGCAAAATTCAAACCCGCAAATAAAGCAGCATTAAAAGCAGAAATTACGAAAGCCATAGGAGCACACGGTGACGAAGTAGATCTAAACTATATCGATACTTCAAATGTAACCGATATGAGAGAACTTTTTTATAATAATGCTACATTCAATGGAGACATCAGCAAATGGAACACCTCAAGCGTAACCGACATGAGCGGTATGTTCTACAATGCTACCTCATTCAATCAGAACCTTAATAGTTGGAATGTCTCAAGGGTAAAGAACATGCGCTATATGTTCAAAGACGCTACCGCATTCAATCAGAGTCTTAATAATTGGAATGTCTCACGCGTAACCAATATGAGCAATATGTTTAGCTTTGCTACCTCATTCAATCAGCCGCTAGATAGCTGGAATGTATCAAGCGTAACCGACATGCGCGCTATGTTTCAAGGTGCTACCTCATTCAATCAGCCGCTAGATAGTTGGACTGTATCAAGCGTAACCGACATGAAATATATGTTTAACTTTGCTACTTCATTCAATCAAGACATTAGCGGTTGGACAGACAAAAGCGGAAGAGACAGTACGGACATGTTTTTAGTAGCCAGCAGAATGCAAAAATCAAACAAGCCAAGTTGGGCACGGTAAGGAAAACAAGCGACAAAGAATGTCTAAACATCGATAAAGTGCAAGCGTAAAATGTAATGTAAAGGTAGTATATTTCAGTATTATGTTACTGTGAATAATTGCCATTCTGTCTACTTATCAATCGTGACATGGTAAAGTGTGTACTAATTTAATTTTATTGCAACGCTTTGTAAGGCAGTTTCTTACCACCAAAAACAATGTATTGTGTAAAATAGTAGTAATTAAAAAAACATAAGGAGTAATACTATGAAATATATATATATATATATATATAGCAATAATAATTATTGCACTAGCTTTATTCATCTCTTGCGATGAGAAGAAGGCAAAAGATGAAATTAAAAAAGCACTTGATAAAACGGTAGAAGAGAAAGACAAGGCAACGCCGACACTAACGAAACCCGTATTAAGTGCGGTAAGGATTAGAAAAGAAGAACCTATTACATTCCGAAAAATAGAAGGGTATACCTACACCTTAAAAAACCCCGCTAGTTTTCTAACGCTTAGCGATGTGGATAAGAACACGGGACAAGTCCGCTCTACACAAGTAGCAAGCGGTGTAATTGTAGTCGCCATGTTTGATGGCAAGACCATCGAGAGTGACCCTATAGACTTTCTTTTGTATGTAGCAGATAAACCCGCACTAGTGGCAGAAATTACAGAAAGGTTAGCAGAGGCAGACGGAGCAACGGCAGACCTAAACTATATTGATACTTCAGACATAACCGACATGAGCGTACTTTTTCAAGACAATAATACATTCAATGGAGATGTCAGCAAATGGAACACCTCCAGCGTAACAAACATGCACTATATGTTCAAAGGTGCAACATCATTCAATCAGCCTCTAAACAATTGGACTGTATCGCGCGTAACAGACATGAGCTTTATGTTCAAAGAAGCTACATCATTCAATCAGCCGCTTAATAGATGGGATGTCTCACGCGTAACCAATATGTCCGCTATGTTCCATGATGCTACCGCATTCAATCAATCGCTTAATTCTTGGACTGTATCGAGCGTAACAGACATGAGCTTTATGTTCTACAACGCTAGTGCATTCAATCAGCCTCTAAACAATTGGACTGTATCGAAGGTAGGAAACATGCGAGCTATGTTCTACGGTGCAACATTATTCAATCAAGACTTAAGAGGTTGGGCAGATAAGAGCGGAAGAAACATTACGGACATGTTCGGTTTAGCGGACGCAATGCAGACATTGAATAAACCTAGTTGGGCACGGTGATACATGATGTTTATACTGCCCTCTGTTGTTAGGAAGCGCAGGGGACTTTTTATAACACGATGATACAGGAATAAAAATCGATTTACTTTTTTGGTGAAAAGCTCTTGAAAATATATTAAAAGTGTCTATTATAAATAGTAAGCCTTGAGCTTATAGAAACATTTACATGGTTAAGGAGTAATCTATGATAGACAAGAAATCATATATATATATATATATATATAGCAGTACTATGTATTGCATTGGCTTTATTTCTTTCTTGCGAAGAAAAGAAAGTAAAGGATGATATTACTAAAGCCATCGAGAAGATGGGAGACGAAGCGGTGGACGTGGTGGACAAGGCAACACCTAAGCCACAAAGCAACCCACAGGGTAGCAGTGCCCCAGGTGAGAGCCCACCACCGCCGCTAGAGGCAGTTAGGTTCGCAGTAAGTAGCTACCGTGTAAGAGTAGGACAAGCGGCTACATTCACAAAACTTACAGGCTATACCTACGCACTCAAAACCCCTACAAGAGGTGTGACGCTTAGCGATGTTGAAGGTGACGCCACGAAGAAACAAGTAGGCTCTACGGAAGCGGTAAGCGGTGTTATTGTTGTTGGTACAAAAGACGGTAATGCCATTGAGTGCGAACCTATAGAGTTTTTTCTTTTTCATGTAGCAAATAAAAAAGCGTTACAAGACGAAATTAAAAAAGCGATAGCGGAACACGGAGCAACCGCAAACCTAAACTACATCGATACTTCAGACATAACCGACATGAGTAATCTTTTTCAAAATAATGCTACATTCAATGGAGATATAAGCAAGTGGGATGTATCAAGTGTAACAAACATGCAAGCTATGTTCAGCGGTGCAATTGCATTTAATCAGCCTCTTAATAGTTGGAAAGTATTGAGCGTAACCGACATGAGCTATATGTTTGCAGGTGCCAGGGCATTTAATCAGCCACTAAATAAATGGAATATAGCGGAAGTAATAGATATAAAATATATATTTTACAATGCCATTGCATTCAATCAAAATATTAGCGGTTGGGCAGACTATGAGAACAAATACGAAAGAAACCGCACCGGTATGTTTGACGGAGCGGACGCAATGCAGGAAGATTATAAACCACGTTGGGCACTGTAGCTACTTACTTCAGTAGGACGAAGTCACGCCCCGCTAAAGCGAGTAAAAAAAACGTAATTATAAAAACAATACTACATACTTAGTTGTGTGTGGTATTGGTAGCCCATCCATCGATGAAGCATGAGCAAAATAAAAATCAAAAAATAAAAACATAATGAAAGTAGCAAACAAAGAAGAATTAAAAACCGAAATTGCCAAAGCGATAAAAAAGCACGGCAACGATGTAAACCTAAACTATATCGACACTTCGCAAGTAACAGACTTTAGCAGACTTTTTTACAACATGTCTACATTTAATGGTGACATCAGCAAATGGGATGTATCGAGCGTCACAAACATGCTTCAGACTTTTACAAACGCTAGGGTATTCAATCGACTGCTTAATGATTGGGATGTATCAAGCGTAACTACCATGTACGCTATGTTTGCAGGTGCAACCGTATTTAATAAACAGCTAAATGATTGGGATGTGTCAAGCGTAACAGACATGAGCGATATGTTCGCAGGTGCAACGGCATTCAATCAATTGCTTAATACTTGGACTGTATCGAAGGTAACGAACATGAGCTACATGTTTACGCTTACTACTTCATTCAATCAAAACTTAAGCGGTTGGAATGCTAAGACGGGAAGAGACACTTCTAGCATGTTCATACAGAGTAGGATACAGCCATCGTACAAGCCTAGTTGAGCACCGCGCTAAATAATAGTTATAATATTGCCCCTTGTTGTTAGGAAGTGCAGGGGGCTTTTTATAAATTGATGACACAGCAACAAAAATATTTAAAATTATGCGTTTTTTAAAACGCTACGTATGTCGTGAACAACACGTTGTGCATTGTATTGTATTTTTTCGTAGAGTTTTTGTTCTTTCCAATACCTTATATCGCCTTTTTGTAAGCTAGACTTTATGCTGTAAGCATCTTCAAACAAGGTGCACGCGTAAAAATCAAGATGTGTGTTCCATAGCTTGTATGGTGGAGTAAGTCCTCGCTGTTTATAGTGTGTCATTACATCGCTTATATGCAATGCATACTGTACTTCTTTTTTAAGCATTACTCTTATGAGTTCTTTTTTTATTATTACGATGTTTTTCCATTGTAAGGTAGCAGGAGAAGCTTTTGTAAGTATCGAATCGTAGTGATCGAGTGTATGTGTTTTTGCTTTTCTCATGTAGCTTATCATGCTTTGTGGATTCTGTATTTCGTAAATTTCTTTTATGTTGTATTTTTTTGTGAACGTTTTTAGTATATTATTGCACTCTATTGCATACGTTGAGAGCGTTTTGTCGCTTACTTTGCTAATTTGTGCATTTACGTTTTCAAGTGGGTATATGTTTTTTTGTAAAAAGTGTGTAGTAGCAGATTGCCACGGATTGCAACGTGTATGGGTGAGCAGCTGCGTTGTATGAGCAGGTGCATGTAAGCAATGGCTCTTCCCTTTGTAAAATGCAAAGTCAAGTCCTCCAAAAAATATACCCTGTGCGTTGCTTTGCATAGCTATGTAAGAACCTGCCACTCCTACTGACCCCAATGCAGGCATTCGAATCTGAAAAATGTGAGCAATTCTTTTAAAAAAAGACAGAGGCGCAAACTCAGTGCAGAAAAGCGTTTTTTGAGAAAAAATACGCATAGTAGTAGGGTGTGCTGTTATATCAGAGAGCAAATGTATAGAGCTATGAGGAGGTGGAATAAAATCGCGTATATTGTAATATTGACTTTCTAAGCCCACGCATATATCAGGATAAATTCCATTGCAGTGTAAAGTAGCGAGAACAGTATCGCATGCAATGAGAATTAATTTACTTCTATGGCGTTTTAGTAAATGTAAAACCTGCGCGTCAAGTGACGGACCTGCGCCTATGACGCAGGCATAGCCATTTATGGTAGGTAGTCCTGTGCTTAGTTCTTTTACCGAAGAATTTCGCAATGGCAACGATATATTTTTCCATATGTTGCGTATCCAGCGAGGAGCAAGCACATTCATAGTTGCGTGATTTCTCCACAGTTGTAGTATTGCATGGTATGCATCCTTGACTAAAACATCAATGGTGTTTTGTACGGCGTATGCGCGTGCATGTGTGTATATAGGAACGCAATCGCGAGGGTAGTAAGTTGAAATTTTTTTATGTAACTGTCTACGGATATGTGCGATAGTATTTTCAGCTGATAATAACGACGTCGCTGCTATAAATAATACGGGTATGTCTTTGGGTATGTGTGTGTTAACGGATGTTTGGATTCTTTTGTCTTCCGGTGATATTGGATGGGGGATAATCACCAAAAATAAAGATCGTGCAGGGGCATTTTGTATATAAAATGGTAAGCGACGCGATAGTGTACGAAAATAATTAGCTGTATCGAAATGAAAATTTACTTCATCCACAATGATTTAGTGTATGATCAATGGTCATTTAGTTTTCATTGGTTTTTGTTTCTTCTGACGGATATATTTTATTAAAAGTTTCATAAAATGAGTCTTGTAACTTTGTATCGTCTATTATTACGGTCTTTAGAATTGTATTTCGATATTCTTTCATAAAATTTCTAAATTTCTCATTAGTTATGGAAATATTTTTTTCACTGTCATGAGCTATGTTTTGAAATACGTATATGTAATTTCCTATAACATAGGGTTTTGAATACTCGTTTATATTCAGTAAAAACAATTGAGCAAGTACATCGTTTTCTGATGCAAGTTGTCCTATGTCAGGACCTTCTATCTTTTCTATTTTTGTGAGAATACTGCTGTTTTTTATGTTAATTGGGAAGGCGTTTGTTATTCCAACTTCTATGTTGTAAGCTTCAGCAGCACGAGTTATATTTGTTTTTTTTGCACTTTCTATAAATTTTTTTGCTTTTTCTATTTTTTGATTTTCAAGAATGTCGGGATCGTGTGCGAGCATGTAATTCTTTGCTGCATTTTGAAATTCCTCTTCCTTAAAACGAGGTTCCTCAGGTAATTTTGTCAATGCATATATAGCAAATGCACCTTGCTGCGTTTTTATTGGATCTGTAAGTGTATCGTAATCTGTTGAAGAAAGTGCACTTATGGCTTTTAATGCATCATCGCCTTCTTGTTGTGTTATTTGATATGAAAAGAGGCTTCCACGATCTCCCCCTTGTTCCTTTGCACTATCGCTTGAATATGTCTTTGCGGCTTCTTCAAAACTTATATTTTTTGCTTGTAAATCCATCACAATAGTTTTAAGTTGTTTTTCTGTTTCTACCGTAATAGATTTAAATGAAATTTTTATAAATTTTTTTCTATTTTTTTCCGCATATTGTTTAAGAAACTCAATATCTTCTATCTCATTTCTTGCAATCTGAATGTATTGAAATTTTCTTTTATCTGTTTCCATAGCATTTAAAAACGCTTTTTCTTTCTCACTCATACTGACGAAATTTACGAGATCTGTGTATACAGGATTACTGGTATTAAGTTCTTTTTGTAGTTCAGTGAGGTTTTTTTTCTCGGTACTTGAGAGTTGGTTATATAAGGTAATATCAAAAATTCCGTTTGTCTGTAAGTAGGGGACTTCAATAATGGACTCGTCAATTTTGTTTTTGCTTGGATGAAACCCCGATTTTTTAGCGATTTCCAAAAGTGCAAAATGGTTTACGGTTTGGTCAAAGGCACTTTTCCATGCAAATTGTAAAATAAATCTATTAAGGTCATTCGCACCACTTTGTTGCTTGTAACGTTCCACTGTATTGTTCACATTCAAGCCAAAATAATTGTCTGATTTGTACACAATTTTCTTGCCATCGTATGAACCGAAGGAAAGAGTATCTGTTTGAGGATTTCTCAAAGATATAATAGGAGCTCCTATAAACGAAATAATGAGAATTGCGAGTATTGTATAAGTGCCTATTGTAAGCATTTTTTTATTGGATTCTTTACCTGTTTTCATAGAATTCCTTTTTGTAAGTAGTGTAGAGTAATTATACTAAATAACAAAGCCTCAATACAAACTATAATACAGTCACCTGATATTCTAGCGTATTGAGCATTTCTTTCACGACCTGAGGCTTTAGTATACCAAAAGTATTTTGCACATGCTGTGGTATGCTTGTTTTTTTTTCTATCGCATTTTTCCATGTTTTTATACACGTAGCGATTATTTTTTTTCGTTCTTGATATGCTTCGCGTTTTATTATTTTATAAGTTACGTCATTTGTCGCATTTGTAAGCGCGTCTTGATGTACGCACTGCGCTGGCGTAAAACCCGATAATATGTAATTTTGTGTATTAGGTACCAGTATATAGGTTCGTTTTTTACGTACATCATTCCACTTTTCAAACCACTGACTGTATATGCGAAGTGCTGTTGTTTGTTTTAAAGGCATGTTATGCCGTTGTTTTGTAAGTGTATGCATAGCGTGTACATAAGGCATTCTTGTTTCGGTTTCATATGATGCACGTCGATTTCCGTCACGTATCGCATCTTGTGTACTGTGTGGAAAACAATGCGATCCATGTATATCTATACTTGCATCAAAACCTATAAGATACACTTTGTTTTTGCTAAGCTGCCACGAAAGTTCTAATGCAGTACCCATGACGGTACCGTATGCCAATGTTTTGATGCATGGTGGCATGGGTATAAGCGCTTCTATATCTTGCCCCGTGTCAAGCATTAGTATGTTTTCAGTATTTCTTATAACTTCGCTCCGTCCTGCATGCATAGGCATTGCAATATGCATATCGGTATGATGTGTTTGCTTGCAAACGGCAAGATGTGTAGATGCGTAATAGCTTGAATCTTGATGTACGATAATATCAGGAAATATTTCATGTGCGTACATACAAGAGAGAGAAGAGCTTGTTGCTACAAGTAACATCTTATCTTGTATGGTTTTTATATAAGAAAGATATTCAGGCATTGTCGGACCTGCTCCGATGACAAGTACTGGTTTAGAACTTTTTTGTGCTATAGTTTTGTATGTATTAAGGTGGAGATAATGAAATATTGTATTCGAGAGCCATTGTTTCATAAAAAAACATGCCGTATTTTTCTCAGCCGATTGTCGCTCAAATATATCTCTGAGCATACTTGTTATAGAGATAACATGCTTATGCCATATTTGAGAAGCGGGCGTCCATTGCACTATTGCGATATTTTTCAAAGAAATATTCGCTATGGTTTTTGTAAAATATTCTTGTATTACAGATATGTGCGTGTTTTGTATTGCATCGTTATATAAAATTTTTTTCACAACCTTATGATTGATGTTATTCGGTGCTTCGTTGTATAAATCAATATGAAAAAACACGCCGATAATTTTTGCATTGGGGTAGAGTGTATTCAATGCCTTCATTTCGTATCCCAATGATGCACCGAGTATAATGACAAGCTCAATATACTTTGCATTTTGTTGTTTGTTTTGCTGAGCTACGACTATGCGAAGTGCTTCTTCTTCAGGTTTATACTGAGAATGAAGATGCTTTCCTTCGACATTGCAGGTTTTTTTGCCTGTATGTGCAGTATAAATGTGAACCACACTATTTTCATGAGACATGGAATCTTTTAAAATTGTATTGCACAAAGGTGCAGAAAATATAGTATTTTATGAATATAACGATTTCTGCAAAGTTTTATAGTATAAGTAAGCATCATCTTGAATAAAATGAGAATACCGCATGGTATCTTGAAAATGTTTTTCTATAGCATTGCATATGACGCGCAGTGCATTTTTTTGTTCCGAAGACATTTTATTCCATGTGTTGTCAGAGATCTTGGGGAAATTTTCTGTAGTAGCAAATATTTCAATGTTTTTTACATTTTCTGACAAATTGAGAATCTTTCTCAATCGTGCCTCTAAGTAGATAAGCGATGTTTCTATATTTAAGCATTGCTTCTTTATAAACTTATTCTGCGATTCTTTTGTTTGTTCAAGAGCTTCTATGCTCTGTTGAGTCGCAGTATTTGTTGTATTTTGCGCTAAGGTAGTATCGTCATGGAGATATGCTTCGATGTCTGTCATGTCCTCTTCGTCAAGAGAGATGGTTTCCATTTTTGCATCGTCGTCTTGTTGTTCAAGAGCTTCTATGCTCTGTTGAGTCGCAGCATCTGTTGTGTTTTGCGCTAAGGTAGTATCGTCATGGAGATATGCTTCGATGTCTGTCATGTCCTCTTCGTCAAGAGAGATGGTTTCCATTTTTGCATCGTCGTCTTGTTGTTCAAGAGCTTCTATGCTCTGTTGAGTCGCAGCATCTGTTGTATTTTGCGCTAAGGTAGTATCGTCATGGAGATATGCTTCAATGTCTGTCATGTCCTCTTCATCAAGAGAGATGGTTTCCATTTTTGCATCGTCGTCTTGTTGTTCAAGAGCTTCTATGCTCTGTTGAGTCGCAGCATCTGTTGCATTTTTCGCTAAGGTAGTATCGTCATGGAGATATGCTTCAATGTCTGTCATGTCTCCTTCGTCAAGAGAGATGGTTTCCATTTTTGCATCGTCGTCTTGTTGTTCAAGAGCTTCTATGCTCTGTTGAGTCGCATCATCTGTTGCATTTTTCGCTAAGGTAGTATCGTCATGGAGATATGCTTCGATGTCTGTCATGTCTCCTTCGTCAAGAGAGATGGTTTCCATTTTTGCATCGTCGTCTTGTTGTTCAAGAGCTTCTATGCTCTGTTGAGTCACAGCATCTGTTGCATTTTGCGCTAAGGTAGTATCGTCATGGAGATATGCTTCGATGTCTGTCATGTCCTCTTCATCAAGAGAGATGGTTTCCATTTTTGCATCGTCGTCTTGTTGTTCAAGAGCTTCTATGCTCTGTTGAGTCGCAGTATCTGTTGTGTTTTGCGCTAAGGTAGTATCGTCATGGAGATATGCTTCGATGTCTGTCATGTCCTCTTCGTCAAGAGAGATGGTTTCCATTTTTGCATCGTCGTCTTGTTGTTCAAGAGCTTCTATGCTCTGTTGAGTCGCAGCATCTGTTGTATTTTGCGCTAAGGTAGTATCGTCATGGAGATATGCTTCGATGTCTGTCATGTCCTCTTCATCAAGAGAGATGGTTTCCATTTTTGCATTGTCGTCTTGTTGTTCAAGAGCTTCTATGCTCTGTTGAGTCGCAGTATCTGTTGTATTTTGCGCTAAGGTAGTATCGTCATGGAGATATGCTTCAATGTCTGTCATGTCTCCTTCGTCAAGAGAGATGGTTTCCATTTCAGGGTAGTCGCTTATATTCGAGCTATATACTTTTTCAGTATGAGAGGGTATTTCTTTGAAAGAAGTATCTGCGTCAGAATCATTTGTTATCGTAGCATTGGTATTTTTTTGAAGAGATTTTGCTTTTAAATTGGTGTTGGGAATGCTGCCTGTACTCAAAACATATGCCTTATTTCTCTTTTTAATTGAATTACTGTTATTGTTTGTTATATTTTTATTGGAAGATAAATCTATATGTGTAGGTAAAGGAGATTTATCATTTTTACCTGTGTCAATATTTTCGTCATTTTTATTACTTTGTCTGTTTGTCTCGTTATTATTGTTTTGTGTGCTACCTTGAAATAGTATATCATCATTTTTATTATTACTATATTCATCTTTTTTCATGGTTTTTTTATTTTTTTGTGCATCTGGATGTTTATGAGCTTGTGTTTCATTTACAACATTTTTCATAATAGATGTTTCATCAAATATTGAAAATACATTATCGTCATTTGATGTATAAGCGGTATTTTTTTTTATATCATAGTTTGTATTTATAATTTCTATATTATTTATTTCTTGTTCCTGTGGTGCTTCTATTATTTGAGAATTATCTTCTGCAAACACGTTGCTCTTATGTATTTCGTTTTCATGAGATATTATTTCTTCATTTTTGTGATTATTATTTTGCGTATTTTCATCATCATTTTGTTCTTTCTGAGAATATGAGGTACGTATAGAAGAAACGCGTAAAACATCGGCCTTTTCATCTGTATTTTCTGTAGCTTCATTAGGTATTTCTTTATTTTTCGTATCGTGCTTCGCTCGTTTTGTTTCTAAAAGAGAAAGCACATTTTCTGATGCAGGAATTGAATTGTTTTCTACAATAGTAGGATATATTTCTTCTTCTGATTCTATTAATGATTCTATATGCAGCATCAACACACCCCTTAATATAGTAGAGCTTCCCATTACTATTATCTGCATTTCATGGGGAAAACTTGATTATTTTTAGAAAGTATACTTTACTACTATTAAAAATATGTCGATAATTTTTATAATGCGTATGGCGCAATTTCTTTTGTCTTTTTTCTGTATCTTTTTTTTCCTACAATTAATATTTGGGCAGGGAGGAATTATTTCGCTGATACATCAAAGACGTTTTGTAAAGTCTTTAGAAAGTAATATAAAAGAATTACGTAGTATAGATTTTGCTATGCAACGACAAGTAACGCTTGCTCATACAAATGATGCATACATGCGAATGAATGCACATCGAGTAGGATTACTCGCGGAAGATGAATACTTTATTCGACTACAATATCCTTTTTTTAATACTATTGTTTCATACAGTCCCGGAAAAGTTATACAGCCAAGAAAAAATTTCTATATTTCACCATACATACTTTTTTTTGCAGCACTCACAATTTATTTTTTACTTTCGTCGTTACAGCTTATTCTTTTAAGAAAAACTGCATATAAACGAGAGGATCATTATAATGAGCTACATAATGAGCTACCATTGCACGATACGCTGCGATCACATGCTTCTACGTAATATCGTTTTTCTACAGAGTGACCGAGTGCAAATGACTTTCGAGGAAAAATTTTATTTTCATGCACACGCTGAAATAATGCATCTTTTTGAATATCAGGAAAAATAAACCCAATTGTATTTGATGAAGTGCATGATGCATGACTTCGTACTTCTGATTCGTCGTGTATAAAATCCACCGAGTGATAGAGCTCTTTATGTTTTTCTATTATCGATTCAAATATCTCTATTGACAACTGACTTGTATCATACGGAGTCCACGTATATTCAGTTTTTTCATGTATGATTTGTACTTCGTTGTTTTGAGAGTAGGTTTTTTTATTGCTAAGAATACCATGATTTTGTAAAACATTGAAAAAATTTTCACATGATGCCTTACATAGTATTCTATGTATTGGCAAAATAGGAAGTCCAGAATCATGTATATTCACGAGTTCAACAAGTGCCCATCTCTCGGGATGCTGCATATCTGCTCCCATATCTAACCATGCTTGTTTTGCTGCCATAAGTGAATGATTACCATCTCCAATTATAAATAACGCATTGTTTCCTTGCTTTGCAATTTTTATCTTCATGTTTTCAAAATAACGTTTCAAGATAGCTACGGATTTTTCAGTATCACAGATATCAGCGCGTATATGTCCTCCGTCTAACATAAGCGTTGTTTCATATTTTGTAGAGCGTATATGCTTTGATAATTCTGACATCAAGACATTACTTTCATCTTCATAGAGCATGATAATGTGAGAAAAATCTAGTGAGGTATTTTTTCGTACTTCAATGCGCTTTGTGAGTCGCGTAGGTACAATTGCCTCTGTAGCTCTTATTGCTGCAGTGCTGTGTGGATGAGGGTCGTATTGTGCAAGGTCTACTTGTACCATAAGTCCGCTGCGAATAGCATTACTTTTTGTTGTTCTTTGTATGCGTAACAAGCAATCTTTATGAAGGTCAAATATGCCATTTTTGCGATATTGCTTCATATGTTGCTGTATGTTTGTAAGGTATGTTTGTGTTTTTTCTTGATTTTCAAGGTATATTTCAGGCAATGTTATGTGCAATGTCGACGGATCATCGTGTACTATGTCTTTTACAGATTCCCAGTATGATTGATTACTTGTAAATTGATCGCAGGCTATTGTACTCCATGTGTATAAATTTATAGATTTATTAGGTAGCATGATATCGGGTATACGAAAGGGCACGTTTGTTAGATTGATACTCATGATACTCATGATAACAACAGTTGTGTTATATAACAATTGATAAGAAATTTTAAATACCTATTTATTGCATTTATATTTCATGCATGATATATTATAGTAATATTATTTAGATAGATAGTGAAAATCTACGTCTTTGCTATTATTCTATTTTCTAAATCTTAATAATTTAACAGGAGTTTACTTATGAACAAGAAAAGTTTTTTATTGTGCAAAGTGTTATTGGTATTGTTGTTTCTTACATTTATTTCGTGTCTTCCACCGGATACAAACTATGTTAGTGATACTCAAGAAGAAAATGACGTAATATTTCAAAATACAGAATCACAGTTACTCGGTGATTCTAATTTAGAAGAAATCACTACAGTGAATGAATATGAAAATAAGAGTTACGCTACTATTGAGTTTGTAGCTAAAAGTACTTTTAATAAACAAGACTCTGATGCAGCGTGGGTAAATAACCATCCTATTGAAGGTGGTAACAATGGTGTTGGTATAGTCGTAAGATCTGAAGAAAACAAGAAGTTTACTTTTGCAGCAAAAAAAACAGATACTACTAGTGAATTAGATGATACAAAAATAATGTATTCAGCAGAAAAAGTATTAGGAGATGATATAGCAGAAACTTTTATCTTAAATTCAAATACAGGAGAAATTACGCTCAAAGGTAACTACAAAGGCGGAAAATACAAGATTACGGCGAGAGTAGCAGAAAATACCCAAGGTAGTGACTCTTACACCTTATGGATACTTAAATATAATGGCTTTATGTTTCCTAATAATGGTACTATTATCACCAAAACTGGTTTTGGCACTTATGAACTGCAAGAGGAAGGTAGCTATAACTCGGTTCGGGGATATTTTATAAGAACAATTGTTACTGCATTTCATGCATCTAATGATGATACCTTCATGATTGCGCTGACCTTATATGATACTGATGACAATGGAACTATTACGTATAGCAGTAATAAAGATGATATTGCTACAGTTACTAATGATGGCGTAGTTACTATTGTGGATGCTTCACGTCTTAGTGAAGAAGTTACTATTACGATAGAGAAACCCGAATGGGAGTGCTTTCAAGCTAGTAAGGTAACATACACACTGTTTTCTTCTAGCTGGTTATCAAGATAAATACCACTATTTCAAAAGTAGCCATCTCTGCAGAGATGGCTACTTTTGTTTTATTGCATACGTATTCGCAGTTCTTGTACTATGTAGTGGATGTAGTTTTGATATTTCTTGTTCTTGAAGGTATAGGTTACGGGTTGTAGATATAATTGTTATTATATGAGAGGTATCTTACAACGAGTACACAATGCATCAGTATATTCTAATGATAGACATACTGGTAGTATACAGCGTGGACTTCTTATTTACGTATGCTTTTCTCCTTCTGATGGAGCAGAAGATTCTTCACAAAAAATCTTAATATTTGCACAAAAATGCACAAAGCTTCGTATATTTTGTGATGAAAATAATAAACTTAACAAAAGTGTATTAGATATAAAAGGAAGTATTTTACTAGTGCCGAATTTTACTTTGTACGCACAATATAAAAAAGGTACGAGACCTCAATTTTCGTCAGGACTTGAATACAAAAAGGCTGAAGAACTTTTTGAAACTACGATACGTATATTTACAGAATGTATACACACTGCTTTCGGAATTTTTGGTTCATCGATGAAGGTAGAAAGTTCTGCAGATGGACCTTTGAACTTAATAGTAGATGTGCCGTATACTACAGGCTAATGAGTTATAGGAACTGCTTGTTTGAATGGAAGTGCGGATAAAAAATCGTGCACATTAAAGCTATCAAAAAATGGAGACATGCTTTTTTTCTCATATACGCTTACTATTATTTGCGCACTCATGTTATATGAAGAAACGGTGCGCAAAAAAGGATATTTTTTTTCATAGTCAGGGGCATGTGGTACTGTATCAAGAACTACAAGCTGACTCAGTATTCCTTGTTGATAGAGTCTATCTAGTCTATCAAGTGCAGGCGGAGAAAATACCGGATGTACTATTGCGATACTTATAGTTTTAACTTTATGCATGCTTAGTGCGCGAATGAGTGCTTCTATTGATCTGCCGGTATCTATCATATCATCTACAATCCATATGTCCTTTCCTTGTATATCGCTTGCGGTAAGCACATGAATAGAATCTACTGTATTTGCCTTTGAGTAATTTCTTTGCTTATAAGACATGATAAGACCAGTTCTAAATGTTTTTGCAAAATTTCTTGCGAAAATTTCACCACCTGCATCTACAGAACAAAAGAGCCAATTTTTTTGAACGTAGGACTCAAAATATTCTTGTGAATGAATATAATGTGTCGTTATGTATTCCATAAGATGTAAAGATGCGGGGATATCTTCTATCACGCATTTTGTAGGATCGACAATTGTCTTACTTTTATCTGAATGCAATTGATATGATATTATGTATTTTACGCCTAAGCTGATAAGCATTTTATAGTGGATCCACAATCCAACGCTGTTTCTACCGATTGTTCTATCTGACCTTGCAGGTGAGCAGTATGGCTCGAAAATAACCAAGCTCTTTGGACGAGATCTCATAATGGCATCCACTGCATGATAAATTTTCATTTTTGCTTGTTCAGGACTTCCTTCAACATATGATCGCCCTGAATATATGAAAAAAAATACATCTTTTCCCCGTATACTATGTGTGATATGCGCTTCAATTTCATCATCGGCAAATTGACGAAATTGTATTTCAGAAGGTGCGTGCTGTGCATTGCCTTGTGCGTAAAACGCTGGAAACTGACATAATTCTTCAAAAACACGCTGTGCGTATTGTGTAGTTGCAGAAGTTGAAAGAATTTGAAGCGGTGCGTTCATAATTCTTAGTATAACAAGTTACAGGAGACTTCTTACATCACATGTGTGTTGTATAGAAAATTTGCACGATGCGTTTTTCAAAATTTACCTGTTGTAATTATGTTTTCTGGTACATTTTTTTGGGGTGCTAGTGAAATGATCTCAAAGGGCTCGTTCTCGTTTTCAAGTTAAGAAAAAGGGAAGCGCATAAAGTGCTTCCCTTATGTATAATTTATATGTTATCTATACTCTAGTTTACGAATGATATGATTGAATAAATCAGCGACATAGAGCGTGCCATCAGATGAAAAGAACTGTATAAAGATTATAGAATTTGCACTTTTAGTAAATTATCTAAGAATTACGTCAGAAAGCGAGAAACGGGACTCGAACCCGCGACTTCCACCTTGGCAAGGTGGCGCTCTACCAGCTGAGCTATTCTCGCATCGTTAGTAATGATACTTACTATTATGTGCTATGTCAATCTTTTGAATATGAAGTATAAAAAGTTGTTTTACCTCCTTAGTTTTATCTAATTAGATACATATTTACAATATGCTTTTATATTTATGTAATTTTTACTAATATGTAATTCAGACTTATGAAAAAGAAATTTTATATAAATTTAGTAATATTATTAGCTGCAAGTGTAATTATTGGATATTTTGTGCTTACCCATGTAAAGAAGAAACAAAAAGATTCTCATGCATTTTCAGAACAAGCTGTATCGCTTTTACATGTCTCTTTTGACATAGCTCGTGAGATAGGAAAGCAATTAAATGCAGGATTTATCCCGTGGTATAAAGAGCAAGCCGGCATAACGGTAAATATTGAGCAGTCAAATGGTGGCTCAAGCAGGCAAGCACGCGCAGTTTCAGATGGATTACCTGCCGATGTTGTAAGCATGAATCAATATTTAGACATAGATCTTATGTACGAACGCTCAAAAGATAGAGCTGAAGGGGCACTTATTCCGCAAAATTGGCAAGAGGCATATCCGAACAATAGCAGTCCTGCAAGTTCTACGATGGCATTTGTTGTACGTAAAGGAAATCCTAAAAACATACAGGATTGGGATGACCTCATACGCGATGGTGTGGAAATTATTGCTCCTAATTATCGTTCTACAGGCAATGGACGATATAGTTTTTTAACCGCTTATGCTTATGGCTTGCATAAATATCAGGGTGGAAACGGTAATGAAAATACCGCCTACGTTTTTACAAAAAAACTTGTTGAAAACACCATAGTACTTACGCAAGGTGGTAGAGCAGCTACCAATACATTTGTAGAGCGTGAGGTAGGCGATGTGCTACTGACGTTTGAAGCTGAGGTGAATTTAATAGTAAAGGATTTAGGACCTGAAAAATATGAAGTTGTAGTACCAAGCTACGGTGTTGATGCAAAACTATATGTAGTGGTTATAGAACAGAATGCACAAAAGAAAGGGCAGCAGCATTACGCAGCCGCGCGTGCATTTTGGGATTTTATATACACCGATGAAGGGCAAGAAATAGTTGCAAAAACATTCTTTCGTCCAATCAATAAAACAATTGCAGACAAGTACAAAAATGCACTTCCGAACATAGAACTTTTTAATATAGATGAGGTTTTTGGTAGCTGGAAGAATGTGAAGGAAACACTTTTTTCTGATAACGGCGTTGTCGCAAAAATATACGAAGATACCAATAAAAACTAGTGCGTATATACAGAAATTTGATAGGGAGACACGCACAGATTATGGATGGGGTATAGCATAAAAAAATACAAAAATGTGTTACCGGGGTTTTCGCTCAGCTGTGCTATTACGCTTAGTTGGCTTGGTTTTATGCTCATACTCCCCATATTTTTTATGCTCGCAAAAATTGCGGATATTTCACTTGTTCGGCTTGTTGAACTACTCTCAAGTCCTGCAGCGATTTCAGCGTTTTTTATAACGCTACGCTATGCGTTATTCGCAGCCTTTATTAACACGTGTATCGGTTTTGTTATTGCGTGGGCAATTACACGCTACAAATTTTTCGGTAGTGCCATACTTGATGCATTGGTAGATATACCCTTTGCATTACCCGGTGCTATTGGAGGTATCGCACTTGTAAGCGTTTTTTCAAAAAATGGCATCATAGGAAGCATATTTGCACCTTATGATGTGCAGCTTGTATACAATCAATTTGGTATTATAATTGGCTTACTCTTCATAACATTACCATTTACGGTGCGTTCAATACAACCGCTTATTGCACAACTAGATACGAATGAAGAATACGCGGCGTATCTTCTCGGTGCAAAGTCGCATCACATTTTTTTGAAAATACAGCTACCAAAACTCATACCAGGTATACTTAGCGGGTTTATACTAGCCTTTGCACGTTCTATAGGTGAGTACGGTACTGTCATATTTGTAGCAGGTAATATTCCACTAAAAAGCGAGGTGATATCGCGCTACATCTACAATAAAATAGATCAATATGATATTGAAGGTGCTATTGCGAGTGCTTTGGTATTGCTCTTTATATCGTTTTTATTGCTCATATGCATGAATCTATTGCATTTTCATACTTGGGAAAGGAGAAGAAAATGATAAACGAAAAACTCTCTGTAGTAAAAAATACAGACTATTCCCCGGTCATAAAACTTGAGAATACAGGAGTGAAGCTAGCACTCATAGTATTTTCTGTGATGATTATGCTGTGCATTATTGTTTTACCTCTTGTGATGATTTTTGTAGAAGCTTTTTCAAAGGGTTTATCATTATTTATTGAAACACTTTTTTCTGATACAAGCATCACGGCACTCTGGTTTTCTATTATGGTAACTACATTATCGGTGCTGTGTTCTACGATATTTGGTATATGTGCTGCGTGGTGCATTGCCTATTTCGATTTTCGAGGAAAGAGAATACTTACGAGCCTCATAGATCTTCCTATATCTATTTCGCCTATCATTATAGGGCTTATGTTTATGTTAATGTATGGGAAATACAGCCTTATCGGCAGATATTTTGAGAATATGGGCATTGTTATCATTTTTGCTTTACCAGGACTTATCCTTACGAACATGAGCATAACCTTGCCTTATGTGGCACGTGCGTTAATTCCTGCTATGCAAGAGCTTGGCAAAGAGCAAGAAGAAATGGCATACTTGCTCGGAGCAAATGGTTTGCAGATACTATTACGTATCACGCTGCCTCGTATAAAATGGGCACTTCTCTACGGTATAATTTTAGCAACGGCGCGTGGAGCAGGGGAATTTGGCGCAGCTTCGGTTGTCTCAGGCTTTATTCGCGGAAAGACTGTGACACTACCTTTGCAGGTACACGTGTTTTATAGCGAGTATCTCTCAACGCAGGCTTTTATATCAGCAACACTTTTTGTACTTTTATCTATTTTTACGCTTGGAGCAAAGTATATAGTTGGAAAACATAATAAAGGATAGGTATTTATGACTGTAATGCTTGAGAATATTAGTAAAACATTTGGTGAACACGTTGCGCTTCAAAATGTATCGCTTACTATGCAAGAAGGAACACTTACATCTTTGCTTGGACCTTCTGGCTGCGGTAAAACAACGCTTCTAAGAATAATTTCTGGCTTGGAGCATCCTAGTGAAGGAAGAGTGTTAGTCGATGGACGAGACGTTACCTATGGCAAGGAAAAACGCAACATAGGATTTGTATTTCAACATTATGCCTTATTTCAACATATGAACGTGTTTGATAATGTTGCGTTTGGACTTACCGTGAAGCCTAAAAAACAGCGACTTTCGCACACAGATATACAAGAACGCGTGCATGAAGTATTAAGTCTTGTACAACTTGATAACCAAAGCAGAAAATTTCCTCATCAACTTTCAGGTGGACAGCAGCAACGTATCGCACTAGCACGCGTCTTGGCAATACAGCCGAAGATATTGCTTTTAGATGAGCCTTTCGGTGCTCTAGATTCCATTGTGCGTCGCGACTTGCGCAGGTGGTTACGCCGTCTTCACGATGAAATCCATGTAACGACTATATTAGTAACACATGATCAAGAAGAAGCATTGGAAATATCTGATACCGTAGCGTTGTTCAATCACGGTATTTTAGAGCAGTCTGGGCATCCTCGAGATATTTATCGCGCACCTGCAAGTGCGTTTGTCTATGAGTTCTTAGGTGCGGTGAATGTATTTCAAGGCAGATTTAAAGATAGTAATCTCGTGCACTTTACCGTAGATAAAGAAGAAGCACCTATAGCAGAATCTGCACAGAGCTTCTATGTTCGTCCGCATGAAATACAAGTACGTCCTCTAGCAGAAAAACAAGAACAGGACTTATGCGGTATTATTATTCGCGTGCGCTTTGTTGCGAATACGGTGTTTTTGGAAATTAGAATGCGTGTAGATTGTATGGCTGAAGACGAGCATGAGCAAATTGTTGAGGCAAGTATTACCGATGATAGCTGGGAGATACATCGGTTTAAGACAGGCGACAAGGTAGCGGTGCGTATAAAGAATGTAGCTGCATTTTAACCCTATTTATTGAGGATGCGTTTGTTGTATGTGTTCTAAAATCACTTCAATACAAAAAGAATTTAAAGAGCATAATGGTATAGTATTGTGGGGGACCTGCAATGTGTTTTATGTATTGCCGAAATCTCATTATGTGAAATGCATGAAATCTAAAGACGTCAATGACGATGTTATGAAGTACGCGGTTGAATGTCGTATTAAAGGTAAGCGTCAAAATGTTGATGAAGAAAATGAAAAGTACAATACTTTTCTTACCGCAGGAGATGAAGTTCTTTACCTTGTTTTTTCCAGGTCAGAGATCTCAGATAAAAATCCCATGGGACTTATTACAAAGCGCTTAAAAAGAAAAAATATTATCGCACGTAAGAAGTACAATATTCTTTACCCCATCGCTGTCAATGTAGATGTCTTAGGCATTATACTTTCTTTTGACGAACCGATTTTTCGCCCGCGTTTTGCTGATAGACTTTTATGGCTTGCCTTTGAACAGAACATACAAACTTTTATTGTTGTAAACAAAATAGATTTAGCACTTCGTGTAAAAACTGAAAAATATCGTAAGGCATACGATGCTTTTAATTCGAGAATACAATCTTTTCGAGATATTGGCGTTATGGTTTTTGCTATCAGTCTTCGTAGGCACTGCAATGATTTGGATACAATACGAGAGCTCTGTCACGGAAAACGCACTGCGCTCTTAGGGCAATCAGGAGTTGGAAAATCTAGCCTCATCAATGCACTTATTCCTCATGCGAATAGAAGTGTTGGACATGTTTCTAAAAAATACAATAGAGGAAGGCATGTTACTACGCGCCCTGATATTATTTGTGGATTAGGATATGCTATCGTAGATACCCCCGGTATTCGAGATTTGCATCCTGCGTATATTACAAAAAACACAATTGAAATTGGATATCCTGATATCAGCGTATTTACAGAAAAGTGTACAATGATACATTGTACTCACGAACATGAGAATGGTTGCGCAGTGCGCAAAGAAATTGGAGGAAAGATACATCCTGATAGATATGAATCGTATATTCGACTTCTTCATGAAGTCACTGAGTTAGAAAAAAACAAATGGTATCGGAAAAAACGATAAAATCGTTAAGCTTTGATAAAGTACTTCATTCGGTAGGAGCGCTGTGTATTGCAGAGGATTCTGCAAAAATGCTGTTAGAGCGCTATCCGCTTACCAGCGTAGACAAAGTTTTGCAAGAACACGCGAAGTACAAAGCGATTGCTCACGCTGCAGAGAATAGTAAGGTACTACCTAAGGTTCTTAACATACCTGCGTGTATCGATTTATTCAATGCGCCGCAATCAAAAATATATACAATAAACGAACTTGCGACTTTGCGAAATGCATTAGATACTATGCATCGTTGTGCACAGTGGGTAGACGATACGCTTTCTTTTGATGATCCCTTTCGGATAAAGTTTTCATCATCATTAGTACCGAGTTCGTTTTTAAAGACATTGCTGAAATTCTTTGATGAACAGGGGAAAATACGCACGGACAATATTCCAGAGCTTCGTGATTTAGAAAGAAAACGACTTCGTATACAAAAGAATAGAAACAAGATTGCCCAAGAATTTTTGCATAATAATAGTGATATATGTGCATCATCTACGCCGACACTTCGAGATGAGAGAATTGTACTTCCGATACGCAGTTCGCATAAATCTCGTATTGTCGGTATCGTGCACGCATCTTCAGCACGTGAAAAAAGTGTATACATAGAAATACCAGCATTATACGAATTGAACAATGCATCACTGCAATTACGCGAAGAAGAACACGCACTGTATTATAAATTATGTCTTAGCCTAAGCGAGCAGCTTACAAAAATTTCTCAAAAGTTGAACTTTTGCTATGAAGCTTTTATGGTATTCGACTCGCTCTATGCGCGTTATAAATATGGAAAAATGAACAGAGGCGTGTTAGTTGCTATTACGCCACCTCATGATCCTACATTGCAGTCAAGAAAAAACACAGAAGAGATATTAGAAGAGTTTCACTATCATATACATCTTCAGAATGCTACCAATCCTTTTGTCGTAGCCTGTAGTCCTTTAACCTTTACCTTCGACTCTCATATGCGTCAGCTTGTTCTTACAGGACCTAATGCCGGAGGAAAAACAGTTGCATTGAAAACGTTGGGACTTTGTGCGCTTATGAATCAAAGTGCAATACCCTTGCCCTTAGGTACAGATGATGCTTCGTGTTGTGTCTTGCCTGTGTTTGAAAATATTGATGTAGTAATAGGAGACGCACAAAATTTAGAAGAAGGGCTCTCGACATTCTCTTCGCATCTTACTGCAGTAAAGCATGCGATACAAGAAGTACATGCTACAAAATCTTCATTGCTTTTGTTTGATGAGTTGTGTGCCGATACTGACGACCGCGAAGGAGCTGCGCTTGCGTGTGCATTGCTAGAATATCTTTCAAAAACAAATAGCACGCTCTGCATCACAACTCACTCTGCATTAGTTAAGCATTACGTTATCACAAAAGCGCGTTCTAAAGCCTGCCTTGCTGCACTTACGGTTACCCGTGATGAGGCTAATGCTGCTCAGGGCAATACTGGTGCGCATTCTTATTGCATACGATACAACGAAATTGGTACAAGCGAAGCAATAGGTGTTGCAAAGCGCATTGGTATGCCACCTAAGGTCTTAGAAAACTATGAAATGTTTTTACGATTTTTTGGAGATGATTACAATAGCATGCTCAATGCGCTTCAAAATTCGTATACAAAGGCAGAAATTTTGCGCGAAGAACTTACTCGTGAGAAACAGAACTATGCACAAGCTTTGCACGATGTTCATGTGAAAAAACAAGAATTTGAACGACAACAAAAAGAAGGAGCACGCGTGGCATTTTTTTCCGGAACTTCGCTTCTTTCTGATATGCGTCTTACGTTTGAGCGTGTAAGTGAGATGCTTGCTCGTATGAAAAAAGCGAGTTCTGATGAAACCCTGCTTTCACGCGATGAACTTCGTGACATGATACATCGCGTACGCGACGAACGCAATGTTACAAAAAAGTTCCAAGATGGATTAGCAGAACTTGAAAGTACGATGCAAAATAATGCACAAAGCGACACGCATGATAGTTTAGAGTTACAAGAAGGCGATAAAGTGAAAATTCTTGCAAATGATGTGCAAGGCACAATTATATCGCGGTCTCACGATAAGCGAAAATATTGCGTGCAGGCAGGTGTTCTTACGCTTACGCTTTTACGTGATGAACTTCAAGTAATTACTGAACATTCTGAGAATGAGAAAATATCTCGGCATGGATTTTCTGCAGATATTGCGGATATCTCAGTTCCGGATTTTTTAGATGTACGAGGATGTACCACAGAAGAAGCAACTGAAAAATTAGAAGCATATATTGATGCCGCACTGCTAAAAAACAGAAAAAGTTTTTCAATAATTCACGGAAAGGGAACAGGTATTCTGATGAGAAGCATGCATCGAATATTAAAAGAACACCCGCTTATTGCCCATGCACAATACGCCGATGAGTCTGATGGTGGAGCAGGGAAAACCTATGTGTATCTAAAGTAAATTATCTTATTCATATACATACCACATGTAGTATGTGGGTATGCTGCTACTTACCCTATAGTGAAGTGCTTCATGGTAAGAGAAGACCTATCCTTCTGAAGTACACTATTTTTTATTCCTGTATATAGTGCGAAGTATTTATTTGAGTTTATTTTTTTTCCAAAAATACGCATCGGGTTTTTGTATATTTTGTATGCAGTAGCACTGTATAAATCAGTTGCTGTTACTAAGGTAGTACGTATGAAAGGAGGAAGTTTTTTCATACCTTCAGCACTCTCATCAAGCCACTGCATATAACGCATAAGTTCTTTTCGTATAAATTTTGAGAATTCTTCATATTGTGTGTATGCGCTTTCATATGATAAATCTTTCAAATTTGTATCTAAAAGTGGAATATAATGTCGTCCTTTTCTTCCATCTTCTGCAATGTCTCTTATGAAATTTACGTATTGCATTGCACGTCCGAGTCTCCCTGCATGAAACAATAATGTTTCGTCTTCTACCTCGCACAAAATAAACATTATGTACCCGACGACTTCTGCGCTTCCATGAATATACCATAGGCATTTTTCCATGCTGTGTATGGTGAAATGGGGTTGTAAATCCCACTCCATAGAATCAAAGAATGATTCTATATAAGATAATTTGATATTGTTGGTTTTTACCAACTGAGCAAAATGTTCAATAGAAAGATATTGTGTAGGGTTTCCTGCAAGCGAGTCATAAAAGCTTTGCTTTGCTTTATAAAATGCATGCGGATGTACAGGTTTTTCGTCGACGATATCGTCAATAACGCGTAAAAATGCATAGAATGCGGTTACTTTTTCTCGTATTTTTTTAGGAAAAAATAAAGATGAAATAGAAAATGTGGTACTTCCTCGTCTAAAAATGTTAAATAATAAGCTTTGGAAAGATGGAAATGAGTTTTTCATAATCTAAATTATACAAAAAGAATTCTTTGTAGATTGTAATATCCTATTTGTTCTACTTTTTAATAATAAATATAGCATTATTTTTATTATACATGGTTTTTCTTGTTACATTTTTGATGATAAAAAGCTATAATAAAACTATTATGGCTGAAAAAATGCTTTCTGCTGCAGAAATACTCGTTCAAACAATGTATCAAGAAGGGGTGGAGTATATATTTGGATATCCCGGTGGTGCTGCAATACCGATTTTTGACGCATTGGTGGATTCTTCTATAAAATTTGTGCTGACAAGACATGAGCAAGGTGCAACTCATATGGCAGATGGTTATGCTCGAGCAACAGGAAAACCTGCGGTTGTGTTAGTAACATCGGGTCCGGGTGCCACGAATACTGTTACGGGGCTTTTTACTGCAGTTATGGATTCCGTACCTATGATAGTAATAAGTGGGCAACAGACGCGAGATAATCTGGGACTAGATGCATTTCAAGAAGCAGATGTCATGGGCATTACCTTTCCTGTAGTAAAGCATTCATATTTTGTTGAAGATCCTCACGACATTGTGAGAATTGTCAAAGAAGCACTGTTTATTTGTAATTCACAAAGACCCGGTCCCGTACTTATTGATATTCCAAAAGATGTCTCTTCTTCTCTGATAAAGCCAAATTATAATCAAAGCGTATACTTGCCCGGCATAAAAGAAATTTCTGAACCCGATGAAAGCGTTATAGAACATGCTGTTGATTTATTGCAGCATGCATCACGTCCTATTATACTTGCAGGACACGGTGTAATTATATCCAATGCACAAAAGCAGCTTATGCTGCTTGCGGAAAAATTGTCTACTCCTGTTACCAATACCTTGCTTGGCAAAGGTGCGTTTCCTGAAACACATGTTTTAAGCGTTGGCATGCTTGGTATGCATGGGACGGCATACGCAAACAAGGCTGTACATGCATGTGATGTAATATGTTCAATTGGCTCTCGCTGGGATGACAGAATTACCGGCGATACTGCTGAGTTTTGTAAAAATGCTCGGAAGATACATATTGATGTAGATGCATCGGAATTTAACAAAATTATTTCTCCCGATTGCATTATTCACGGAAACGCACAATCCGTACTTGATAGAATTTTACCTTTAGTATCGCAAAAAGAAAACAAAGTATGGATTTCTCAGATAGAGAAATGGAAAAAGAAATACCCGCTTCGTTATAAAAAAAGCGGCATCCTTCGTGCTCGTCATGTGATAGAAGAGATGTACAAACAGACTAATGGAGATGCCATTGTTGCTACTGATGTAGGACAGCACCAAATGTGGGCGGCACAGTATTATCTGATAAAATCGCAAAAGCATTGGCTGACTTCTGGTGGTGCAGGCACTATGGGCTATGGTTTACCTGCAGCCATTGGTGCGCAGTTTGCTCATCCGGATAAAACTGTCGTTGCCATTGTAGGTGACGGCGGCTTTCAAATGACGTTTTACGAATTATCGACTATTGCAAATTACAATTTGCCGGTAAAGGTACTTGTTATTAACAACAAGTTTCTTGGTATGGTGCGCCAATGGCAAAGTTTGTTTTACGACAACAGATACAGTGGCGTAAATATGGAAGGAAACCCTGATTTTGTAAAACTAGCACAAGCATATGGATTAAAGGGTATGAGGTTAAAGCACAACGCACATGTACGGCGGGTCATACGCGATGCACTGCAATATCCCGGTGCCGTTGTGATAGATGCAGAAGTCGAAAAAGAAGAAGATGTGTTTCCCATGCTTCCATCAGGTGGAACTTACGATCAAATGATAATAGACCCACCGAAGTGAAATTTATTAAGCATATAAATAATAAACATAAAGATGAAAACCTTACTTGCTATAAGAGACAAATAATATGAAGAAACACATCATATCGATTTTAGTAGACAATCAAGCGGGCGTACTTATTCGTGTATCGCTTGTATTTGCAAGACGAGCCTACAACATTGACAGTTTAGTAACACATCCGACACAAAATCACAAATTTTCGATTATTACCATAACAGTACGTGGTGAGAGTAGCACTATTGCGCAAATAATAAAACAATTGAATAAATTGATAGATGTTATTTGCGTAACAGACACCAGAGATGTGCCGTCTGTACAACTTGAAATGACATTGATGAAAGTACGATGCAATGAGCAAACTCGAATCGATATTTTACATATTTTTCGTTCTATGAATTGCTCTATAGTGGACGTGAGCAAAGATGCGATAATTGTTAGCTGCGTTGGCGATGAAGCGCGGCTCAATGCGCTTGAAAATATACTCGAGTCTTATGGCATTATAGAAACAATACGTACTGGATCGGTGCTTATGGCACGAGGTGCTCATCCTACCGTGTCGTAGCTTTGTAAAATGCATGATTTTATAACGGAATGTTTCTAATCCGTTTGTAACGTAGAAGTTTAAAATTTAGGAGAAAGAACTTATGGACTTAACACATAAGAATCATTACAGCAGAAAAATGACAGAAGGGATTGAGAGAACACCCAATAGAGCCATGCTTCGTGCAGTTGGCATGAAAGATAATGATTTTTCAAAGCCCATAGTCGGAATTGCAAGTGCAGGAAGCGACGTAAGCCCTTGTAATATGCACCTTGATGATATTGCTGTTTTTTCCAAAGAACGTTTGCACAGTTTAGGAGTCTATCCCATGACCTTTCATACCTTTGTAGTAACAGATGGCGAGGCTATGGGACATGAAGGAATGAAGGCTTCGTTAATTTCGCGGGATACCATTGCCGATGTTATAGAACTGGTAGCTACGGGACATCAGATGGATGGACTTTTAGGGATTGGTGGATGTGATAAAACCATACCCGGTACGGTAATGGGCATGACACGTCTTAATAGACCAAGCGTTTTTATTTACGGAGGTACGATAAAAGCAGGACATTGGGGAGGCAAGGCACTGGACATAGTATCATCGTTTGAAGCTGTAGGGTCTTTTATCAAAGGCAATATAACACAAGAAGAATTGCATGCGATAGAATGTTATTCATGCCCTACGGCAGGAGCATGTGGAGGCATGTATACGGCAAACACTATGGCAGCTGCGATGGAGGCAATAGGCATCAGTATACCTGGCTCTTCTTCACTACCCGCTGTCGATGAGAAACGCCCTGAAATCATGAGAGCATCCTCTGAAGCATTGGCTGTGTGTATAGAAAGAAATATCACACCTCGTAATATTCTAACACGCAAAGCATTTGAAAACGCAATACGCACGGTGATGGCACTAGGTGGTTCTACGAACATGGTATTGCATTTACTTGCTATTGCGCATGAGGTAGACGTACCACTTTGTATAGACGACTTTAACCTGTTTTATGAAACTACGCCTATTCTTACCGACATGAAGCCCGCAGGGCGATATGTTATGGAAGATCTGTATAAGGTAGGCGGGGTACAACTGGTTATGAAAATGCTTTTAGATAGCGGGCTTTTGCATGGAGATACGCTATGTGTGAATGGAAAAACGATGGAAGAAAATCTTAGCGAAGTTATATGCAATCTAGAAGGGCAAGATGTTGTAAAGAGCTTTGAAAATCCCGAACGCAGCAAAGGACCTATCATAGTTTTAAAAGGAAATCTTGCAGAAGATGGAGCCTTGCTTAAAACCTGCGGAAGTCATGGTGAAATATTGCATACAGGACCTGCTCGTGTTTTTGAAAGTGAGGAAGCATGCTTAAAAGCAATACTCGCAGGACATATAATAAAAGGCGACGTTATTGTTATTCGCTACGAAGGACCAAAAGGTGGACCGGGTATGCGGGAGATGCTTTCTCCTACCTCTGCCATTGTCGGTGCATCTTTACACAAAGATGTTGCACTTGTGACAGACGGACGTTTTTCAGGCGGTAGTCACGGTATAGTAGTAGGGCATGTGGCACCAGAAGCTTATGAAGGTGGCGCCATTGCTCTTATACGCGAAGGGGATATTATTAGCATATCGACAGAGCGTAAAGAACTATCAGTTGCGGTAAGTGCAGAAGAGTTTGCACGGCGCAAAAAAAACTGGAAGAAACCCAAAGATCGCTATACGCGTGGGGTATTCAAAAAATATGTTGCGCTTGTAAGTTCTGCAAGCAATGGTGCTGTGACGGGCTAGAATTATATTTTAGTATTGACTATACTTCTATATTTAGCTATACTTTTACATTTAGTATGCGAGTGTAAGTGTTACTTCCTAAGTTCACGATGAGTATGAAAGATGATGGAGTTGTTAGAAAGATGTGTGAAGAAACTATTCTTAAAGATTTATTAGAAAAAATAAAACCTATTAGATTGGAATACAAAAAGTTAGAAGAAAAACAGCTTAGGTATTTCAATATATTTTCTATTCTTGATATAGAATGCAAAGAAGTAAAGTTACACTCTCGATTTATATGCGAACTCTTAGACCCTAAAGCTGAACACAAGCAAAAAGAAAAATTTCTCAAAGAGTTTCTAAGCATTCTTAAAGAGGGGAAAGAACTTGCTAATTTTTTCAGCGATGATGAGCTCTCTACGATTTCGGTAGAGCGTGAGACAGATAATATTGATATTCTTATTAGCAGCAAAGACAAAGCTATTGTCATAGAAAACAAGATTCATGCAGACTATGTAGATAATCAACTAAGTCGTTATAAAAATACAGTAAAAAAGCAGGGGTATAAAGAAGAAAATATAAAGACGGTCTACCTTACCCGATATGGAGATAAAGTACCGAAAAATGAAAGTGATGAGACAGTGCGAAAAGAGACGATTTTGCTGTCGTATAAAGAGCATATTGTTAGGTGGCTTGAAGCATGTATAGAAAAGGTTGCATCTATTCCGAGAGTGAAAGAAACATTGCAACAATACTTAGAATCGATAAAGAAACTAACAAGACGAGCACTCAATGAGGAGGAAACCATGGAAGTAAAAAAGTTTTTTTTGGACAATAAAGACTATATGAAAGCATTTGCAAATGCTCAAGAAGGTTTTGAAGAAGCAGCTCAAGAAGTGAGGGAGAAATTTTGGAAGGAGCTTAAAAAACGCTTAAAAAACGAGTACAAAAACATTGAAGAGAATGTTTGTTGTGGTGTCAAGTATTCTGTGCCTATCTGTGAGATTGAAGGAAAGGATACTATTTCTTTTGCTATAGAAGAAGAAGACAATGATGATAATTTTGGTTTTTATGGGTTTATGCTTTATAAAAAGGATACCCAAGGCAAGTCATCAACTAAAACGCTTCAAGAAAAAATTACAAAAGACATGGCACAAGTTTTAGGGGAATCTAAAAAACCGACTGAAATTTGGCCATGGTGGAATTTTTACTATTCAAAGTTGAGTTTAACTGATTTTACGAAAGATGAAGTATGCGATCTTCATTTTGATAAAAAAGCACGCGATAAGTTCGTAGATGAGAAGTTTCAAGAAGCTAAAAAACTCATAGACACACTCAAAAAATCAGAAAAATTCAAAAAATATAATTGGCTTGTACAAAAGCGCAAATAGCATTGACTATACTTTTATATTTATTATGCGAGTGTAAGTGTTATTTCCTAAGTTCACGATGAATATGAAAGATGATGAAGTTGTTAGAAAGATGTGTGAAGAAACTATTCTTAAAGATTTATTAGAAAAAATAAAACCTATTAGATTGGAATACAAAAAGTTAGAAGAAAAACAGCTTAGGTATTTCAATATATTTTCTATTCTTCGTAGAGAAGACGATGAAGTAAAGTTACACTCTCGATTTATACGCGAACTCTTAAACCCTAAAGCTGAACACAAGCAAAAAGAAAAATTTCTCAAAGAGTTTCTCAGCATTCTTAAAGAGGGGAAAGAACTTGCTAATTTTTTCAGCGATGATGAGCTCTCTACAATTTCGGTAGAGCGTGAGAGAGATAATATTGATATTCTTATTAGCAGCAAAGACAAAGCTATTATCATAGAAAACAAGATTCATGCAGACTATGGAGATAATCAACTAAGTGGTTATAAAAATACAGTAAAAAAGCAGGGGTATAAAGAAGAAAATATAAAGACGGTCTACCTTACCCTAGATGGCGATGAAGTACCGGAAAATGAAAGCGATGAGACAGTGCGAAAAGAGACGGTTTTGCTGTCGTATAAAAAGCACATTGTTAGGTGGCTTGAAGCGTGTATAGAAAAGGTTGCATCGATTCCGAGAGTGAAAGAAACATTGCAACAGTATTTAGAATCGATAAAGAAACTAACAGGACGAGCACTCAATGAGGAGGAAACCATGGAAGTAAAAAAGTTGTTTTTGGATAATAAAGACTATATGAAAGCATTTGCAAATGCTCAAGAAGGTTTTGAAGAAGCGAAAAAAAAATTGTGGAAGAAATTTTGGGAAGATCTAAAAAAACGCTTCAAAAACGAGTACAAAAACATTGAAGAGAATGTTTGTGATGCCGAGTATTCTGTGCCTATCTGTGAGATTGAAGGAAAGGATACTATTTCTTTTGCTATTGCTATATACTGTGAGGATACTAGGTATAAAACTTGGTATGAATATGGGTTTATACTTTATAAAAAGGATACCCAAGGCAAGCCATCAACTAAAACGCTTCAAGAAAAAATTACAAAACACATGAAACAAGTTTTGGGGGAATCTGAAGATCCGACTAGAATTTGGCCATGGTGGAAAGATGACTCTATAGAGGAGAGTTTAACTGATTTTACGAAAGATGAAGTATGCGATCTTCATTTTGATAAAAAAGCACGCGATAAGTTCGTAGATGAGAAGTTTCAAGAAGCTAAAAAACTCATAGATACACTCAAAAAATCAGAAAAATTCAAAAAATATAATTGGCTTGTATAAAAGCGCAAATAGCATTGACTATACTTACTATTTAGTATGCGAGTGTAAGTGTTATGTCCTAAGTTCACGATGAATATGAAAGATGATGGAGTTGTTAGAAAGATGTGTGAAGAAACTATTCTTAAAGATTTATTAGAAAAAATAAAACCTATTAGATTGAAATACAAAAAGTTAGAAGAAAAACAGCTTAGGTTCAATATATTTTCTATTCTTCGTAGAAAAGACGATGAAGTAAAGTTACACTCTCGATTTATATACGAACTCTTAAACCCTAAAACTGAACACAAGCAAGAAGAAAAATTTCTCAAAGAGTTTCTCAGCATTCTTAAAGAGGGGAAAGAACTTGCTAATTTTTTCAGCGATGATGAGCTCTCTACAATTTCGGTAGAGCGTGAGAGAGATAATATTGATATTCTTATTAGCAGCAAAGACAAAGCTATTATCATAGAAAACAAGATTCATTCAGACTATGGAGATAATCAACTAAGTGGTTATAAAAATACAGTAAAAAAGCAGGGGTATAAAGAAGAAAATATAAAGACGGTCTATCTTACCCTATATGGAGATGAAGTACCAGCAAAAGAAGAAAGGGATGAGACAGTGCGAAAAGAGACGGTTTTGCTGTCGTATAAAGAGCATATTGTTAGGTGGCTTGAAGCATGTATAGAAAAGGTTGCATTGATTCCAACAATTAGAGAAACATTGCAACAGTACTTAAAATTGATAAAACAACTAACAGGGCGAGCACTCAATGAGGAGGAAACCATGGAAGTAAAAAAGTTGTTTTTGGACAATAAAGACTATATAAAAGCATTTGCAAATGCTCAAGAAGGTTTTGTAGCAGCTCAAAAAGAATTGAAGGTGGAATTTTGGGAAGAGTTAAAAAAACGCTTCAAAAACGAGTACAAAAACATTGAAAAGATTTATGGCTGCGAGTGTGTGCCTATCTGTGAGATTGAGGGAAAGGATACTATTTCTTTTTTTATATATTATTGGCATAAGGACTCTGGTGATTATCGTGCTCATTATGGGTTTAAGTTTTCTAATTATGGTACGCTTCGAGAAAAAATTATAAAAGACATGGCACAAGTTTTGGAGAAATCTAGACAACCGAAACACGATCTGGTATGGTGGAAAAACACCTGTGATCACCATTGGAGCGTATTTTATTTTGATGAAGAAGCAGCACGCGATAAGTTCGTAGATGAGAAGTTTCAAGGATTTAAGAAACTCATAGATACACTCAAACAATCAGAAGAATTCAAAAAATATAATTGGCTTGTATAAAAGCGCAAATAGCATTGACTATACTTACTATTTAGTATGCGAGTGTAAGTGTTATGTCCTAAGTTCACGATGAGTATGAAAGATGATGGAGTTGTTAGAAAGATGTGTGAAGAAACTATTCTTAAAGATTTATTAGAAAAAATAAAACCTATTAGATTGGAATACAAAAAGTTAGAAGAAAAACAGCTTAGGTATTTCAATATATTTTCTATTCTTCGTAGAGAAGACGATGAAGTAAAGTTACACTCTCGATTTATGTGCGAACTCTTAAACCCTAAAGCTGAACACGAGCAAAAAGAAAAATTTCTCAAAGAGTTTCTCAGCATTCTTAAAGAGGGGAAAGAACTTGCTAATTTTTTCAGCGATGATGAGCTCTCTACAATTTCGGTAGAGCGTGAGAGAGATAATATTGATATTCTTATTAGCAGCAAAGACAAAGCTATTATCATAGAAAACAAGATTCATTCAGACTATGGAGATAATCAACTAAGTGGTTATAAAAATACAGTAAAAAAGCAGGGGTATAAAGAAGAAAATATAAAGACGGTCTACCTTACCCTATGGAGATGAAGTACCAGTAAAAAAAGAAAGGGATGAGACAGTGCGAAAAGAGACGGTTTTGCTGTCGTATAAAGAGCATATTGTTAGGTGGCTTGAAGCATGTATAGAAAAGGTTGCATTGATTCCAACAATTAGAGAAACATTGCAACAATACTTAGAATTGATAAAAAAACTAACAGGACGAGCACTCAATGAGGAGGAAACCATGGAAGTAAAAAAGTTGTTTTTGGACAATAAAGACTATATGGAAGCATTTGCAAATGCTCAAGAAGGTTTTGTAGCAGCTCAAAAAGAATTGTTGGAAAAATTTTGTAAGGAGCTTAAAGAACGCTTCGAAAACGAGTACAAAAACATTGAAGAGATTTATGGCTGCGAGTGTGTGCCTATCTGTGAGATTGAGGGAAAGGATACTATTTCTTTTTTTATAAGTAAATATCATTACACTTGGAAGAAGGATCTTTGTGTTCATGACTATGGGTTTATGCTTTATAAAAAGGATTCCCGAGAGCCGTCAATTGAAACGCTTCAAGAAACAATTAGAAAAAACATGAAAAAATTTTTGGGAAAATCTTATACATCTAAATCTGATGGATTTAATGAAATTTCTCCATGGTGGAAAAGTTACTCTCCAGACCTGAGTTTAACTGATTTTACGAAAGATGAAGTATGCGATCTTCATTTTGATAAAAAAGAACGCGATAAGTTCGTAGATGAGAATTTTCAAGGATTTAAGAAACTCATAGATACACTCAAACAATCAGAAGAATTCAAAAAATATAATTGGCTTGTATAAAAGCGCAAATAGCACTGATATTAGCATATCGACAGAGCGTAAAGAACATCAATTGCGCTTACAATCAGTATATAAAGTATCTCTAATTCTGTAGTGTTTGATGATTAGCTGCTAATAAAAAGAGAGACACATATCATGTCTCTCTTTTGTTTACAGACAGTTATCGCTTGCTCCTAGACACCAATTCGGTAGATTATTTACAATTGCAGGTGTATGTATTCCGCTGTTTACAAACAGCCCTTTTTTCTTTACTATTGCGTTTAATTTTGATCTCCAGCCTTCTAAGTTATGAGTGAGTGCAGTAGCACCTTGAAACATGGAACGCATATCTGTAACATTTGCTATATTCCATGCTGTTATGTCTCTGTTAAATAAACGAGCATAAAAAAACATGGCATACATGCTTTTGACATTTTTCACGTCCCAGTGTGATATATCAACATTGAACGTATTAGCATTGTGAAACATACTCCGCATATCAGTGACACTTTTCGTGTTCCAGTACATTATCTGGCTATCGTTAAAGGCAGTAGCACCGTGAAACATATAACTCATGTTTTGAACATTTGACACATCCCATGGTACACTACCGTTAAACTTTTGAAGTCCAAATCCTTTATCATCGTAATCAGAAAACAAATAGCTCATATCAATAATATTGCTGGTATCAATATAGTCGAGATTGACACTTGTGCCTTTTGCTTTTATTGCCAGCGTTATTTCTCCTGCGAGTTGATGTTTATTTTTTGGTTTTGTACGCTCTATAATCAGGGTATATTGTGCGGTACTTTCTTTATACTTTCCAGGTATTGCTTCTTGTGTAGCAACTATGGTAGCTTTTCCTATTTGTATTAAAGTTACCGCTCCTTTATCATCAACTGTGGCGATATCAGGATTTTTAGATGTGTAGGTAAATTTCCTTGTATCTCCCTCTATTTTTTGAATTACATTCGTATAGGTATCAGTAAAGGGTGCTCTAAGTTCTACGCTAGGCGATACTGTATTAAACGCTATTTCATTTTCTACAGCGAAATTTAATACTTTTTCTTCAGATTGAGCTATGTCTGTTGATTGCGGGTTATCACAAGATATCACAAGCAAGAAAACAGTAATAATTACTGTTATGTAGCTAGTATTGTTTAGTGTTTTTTTCATTTCATTCTCCTTACTTTTTTGTAATGAATTTCATAATAAATGAATTAAATTATCTTGTCAAGAAATTTTTCGATTTTGATGTACTTGTATAAAATAATGGTGTTAAAATTTCTCAGTTTCTTACTATCAGGTTTTTATATCAGAGATAAGAATATCATTCTGTGTAACTTTGCATAAAATGAGATTTTTGATAAAAAGTTTCATTTCATTCTTATTATTCCGATATTCGTACTATGAGTATATTATCTGAGGTCTCTGAAGAAAAATTTGAAGCAGAGCTTGAAGTATTTTATGAATTACTTGTAAAAGCCGTACAGTACTACGACTGTATTTTTTCTCGTATGATTAATGGTGATCTTGTTATGAAAGAACTTGAAAACAAAACGCATATTGAGAAGGTGCTCAAAGCTCATAAAAACATTCACAGCTTACAAACGAGCATGAGTATGTGTACAGGAAGTAGAAGTTGTATTCCTTTGCATGAACTTGCAAAACATTATGAATTTTCATGTGACATTGTGAAACTCGGACGCAAATGTATTGAACGATATACCTATATTGTACAGCGAATTACGATGATAGATATGTATCTTAAGACCAAAGTAGAAGAATATCAAAGCTTTTTTACAAACTTACAGACTGAGGATAGCGTGCCTATGTACAATTCTGATGGTTCATCTCTGAAGAAATATAGCGATTCGCACCTTATTTCTCATCATGCATAACGTTAAGGAGAACTATCGTGCATTCTACATTTAGTGGCATTGAAATCGCAAAGCGAGGACTTTTTGCGCAAACTCGAGGGTTAACAACCGTAGGGCATAATCTTAACAATATCGCGACAGAGGGATATTCAAAACAACGAGTGCAGCTAGCTTCAACATATGCACTCTATGCTCCTGGCATGGGTCGTGCAGAAACGCCGGGGCAAATAGGACAAGGTGTCGATATAGCAAGTGTTACGAGACAGCGTAATGCATTGCTAGATAACACCATAGCATCTCAATCGCATAAAGAGGGCTTTTGGCAAAAACGTAATGAATATGTGCAGCGTTTGTCAGAAATATACAACGAAGTTGGAGACAGCTCAATACGAAATATGCTCGATAGGTACTGGGCATCGTGGGAAGAAGTAGCTACGTTTCCTGATCAAGTATCGTCTCGAATTGTACTTTTAGAAAGATCTGATACTTTAGCCTCTGCAATACAAGAGAGACATCAGCAGTTAAGCCAATTGCGTTCTGTCCTTGATGAAGAAGTTATAGTAACCGTTGGCGTTATCAATCAACACACAGAAGACATTGCAGCACTGAATAGAAAAATAAAAGAGTCCGAAGCATTAGGCGATTCGCCTAATGACATGCTTGATAAACGCGATCTTTTAGTGGATAAATTAAGTTTGCTACTTAATGTCACGGTAGAACGAAAAGATCCCGATGAGTTTTTAATACACACGAACGGCAAAGTTTTAGTACAAGGGCATGTTGCACGTCAGTTTGAAGTACGGAAAGATGCAAATAATGCAAAGACACATAGCGTTTTATGGAGTGATACAGGAGATATTATTGACTCTTCAGGAGGCGCTCTTTCTGCACTTATAAATGTAAGAGATGAAGATGTACGCACCGAGATACAAAATCTTAATACGTTTACTATTATACTTGTAGATACGACAAACGCGTTACACAGAACTGGTGTGTCGTTAAACAAAACGAGCAATCAAGATTTTTTTGTAGAAAGACCTACGGTACTGAATGCGCAAGGAAATTACGACGTAGATGAAGATGGAATATTTGATCAAAGCCGTCTTTATAGAATAACAGGTAACAATGTTTTATCTCCTACACAAAATGTTGGGTTTTCTGGAATATTACGATTACCCGGTACGAGTGGAGATGAAATTATTGAAGTAGCATATAATGGCAGCGATACCGTACAGAATATTGTCGATAGAATTAATGCCAGTGGTGCAGAAGTTGTTGCAGCCTTTGACCATGAAAATAAACTTGTCATACGAGCAACTGCTTCACACGATGTAAATAACCCTGATTTTGTAATTCGTTCGCTTGAAGATAGCGGTGAATTTTTAGCAGGCTATGCAGGACTGCTTGTTGCACCTGATGCTGAAGGAGCGTATACATGGCAAGCAGCAGATGCAGCTTTGTCACTTTCAGCAAATTCTTATGGAGTTGCACCTTTTTTAGATCCCGCTGCTTCCATAAGCATAAATACACGTCTTGTTAACGATTCTAAAGAAATTGCAGCGGCGTCTTACAGTCAAGATGGTCTTGCCGATACGGGCAATGGACGCATTGCAGCGAAAATTGCACAGATACGTACTGCCGATGCAGGTTTTTCACAAGGACAATCCTTTGAAGATTTTTTTGCCGATACGACTGCTGCTCTTGCAAGTAGTGCACAAGAAGCTTTAACCCACAAAGAAACTCATGAAATTATTATGAAAAAACTTCGTGATGAGCGAGCTTCTATTTCCAAAGTAAATTTAGATGAAGAGCTGCAAAATATGATAAAATATCAGACTGCATATCGTGCATCTGCGCAGTTTTTGACATATATTAACACAACGTATGAAACGCTGTTAAATATGGTTTAAAGTATGTAAAGAGGAGAATATATGTTTGGAAGAATAAGTTTTTATAAAACGCATAACGATGTCCGAAATGCAATACAGAAGCGTGAAACAGAAACAAATATAGTACAAAATCAGCTTACAACAGGAAACCGCCTCCACCGTTTAAGCGATGATCCAAGTGCTGCATCTCATGCTACACGATATGCTTCAATGTTAGTGCGCAAAGAAGTCTTTATAAAACAGAATCGTCAAATTTATGATTCACTTCAATTTACTGAGGGATATGTACACGATGCGGTAGACATCTTACAGAAATCTCGCGAACTTGCAGTACGAGCAGCGAATGGAGTATATACTGCTTCAGATAGAGAAAACATGGCACAGAATATTAACGAACATATAGAAGCATTGTATTCGCTTGCTAATGCGCAAAATGCCGATGGACAGTACATATTTGGTGGCACGCGTACAAACGCTCCGCCTTTTCTCGGTTTACGTTTAGCATCCAATCGTATGCATAAAGAAGTAATAAACAACGTAGAGTATGTTGGTTCTAACGATGCAGGAACTGTGCGTGTTTCCGATGTTGATACTGTCGAACGAAACATTGCAGGGAGTAAAATGTTTTGGTCAGGAAGAACACAAATTCGTAGTAGCTTTAACGCCCTTGAATATAGAGCTCCTTCAGATTCTGTTATTACCATAAACAATGTCGATATTTCCATTACGCAAGGCGATAATGTATACGCAATTATAGATAAGATAAATGCCTCTGTAAGTAATGTGCAAGCTTTTTTAGATTCTGCGAGCGGTGGACTTGCGATACAGGCTAATGATGCGCAGCAAATGTGGATCAGCGATGCGAGCGGTCAAGTGTTGCAAGATTTAGAAATTATAGACTTTAATAAGCCACCATATAACCTTGCACCCAATACCACAGTCTCGCAAGAGACGGTTTTTGATAGCCTTATTCGTCTTAGAGATTCTATGTTTAATAATGACTATACGGATATTGGCGGGAAAGTGCTTGGTACCATTGATAAAAGCATGTCATCTGTGCTGTATAATTTAAGCAAAATAGGAGCGGTTACAGAACGATTAGATATTGTATATCGTCGTATGGATGAAAAAGACGTTCCGAATGTCACGAGGCAGCTCGATAATCAGATTGCTATAGACATGACAGAAGCAATACGAAGGATGTCCGAACTTTCTTTGGCGAAAAATGCCGCATATGCGGTTGGGACACGTGTTATGAATACGAGTTTATTACAATATTTACAATAATTTGGAGAGTGAAAACTATGATAGTAGCAGATGCAATATCAATTGCAAAAAATGAAGAAGAACTTACCACGTTCTCAGGAGAAGAACAACTCTTATCTCTTGAATTTCCTAAGGGACTTATAGGCTTTGAAGATCAAAAGCACTATGCACTGTATTCGCTTAGTGACGGGCCATTATCAGTCTTATCTGCACTCCCAGATGAAAAGCAATTTTTTTATCTTGTTAATCCTTATGTAGTTTGTTCTGATTACGTACTTGATATACAAGAAGAAGACTATCATTCTTTGCATAACCCTGATTCTAAAGATGTTATGGTATTTTCCATTGTGACGGTACAGAATCCTACAGAGAATATCACGTGCAATCTCATAGGTCCAATAGTTATTAATCTTCGAAAAAAGATTGCGTGTCAATGCGTAAATTTAGGAGAACGCTGGGAAACAAAGCATTTACTTACTACGGGAAAATCAATAACAGCGGGATGATAAATTTATAAATTTTTTATTCAATATTCTATAATTTCTTAGGATAATAGTAAGCATTACGGGCTGTAGCGTAGTTGGTTAGCGCACAAGTCTGGGGGACTTGGGGTCGCTGGTTCGAATCCAGTCAGTCCGATTTTTATTTTTACCTACACGGTGATTAGCTTATAAGTATTTACTTACCTTAAATCATAGAGATAAAAAATGTACTGTTGTGTTCGTTTGATATTGAAAGAACGCTTAGCTGAAACATAGAAATTATGAGCTGTATAGTCTAAATTTAAAATTATGTAACTTTAAAGATTTCACTATACTAACTGTAAAAGATGTACTTGTTTTTGTTATTTTTCCCTATATTGTATATACCTTTGCTTTACACGCTTAGGATAACGGTGCTTTCTGCACAAGATCAGGTAAAATTATTCACAATCATTAGCGTGCTCTGTGTTCCTATTGCCTCAATTACGCTTTTATTATTTAGGTTTTTTATATCAAAAGCCTATACATTATTTACCATGCAATACATTACACTTTATACGCTTATTGCATTTTTTTCATACTTTCCTATCTTATTTTTCATACAACGCATAGTACGTCATACCATGTTTGAAAAAAAAGAATACATGCTTATAACTATTTGTGTACTTGAGTTCTGGTTCGCTCTAGGATCGCTACTTATTGCACATAATTTTTTTACGTATAGAGAGTATTTTTTCTATCCCATATTTCGTATGTCTATTGCTATGTCATGTGCTTTTGCTATTATTTCAAGGCGTATGATATATGTATTTTCTGCGCTTGTAATAACTATTATTGGCATCATAACTATGTTTTTAGCAATCTATGTGCATGTTATACAGGCAATTATTCTTGTATTGATAGCAGTATTTTTGCATGTTTCTGTCTTAATTTATTACACGGTATTGCGACATGAAAATTTTGGCGTACAAAATATTCATTTAGAATCTTCATAAGAATTATGCGTATTATAGTTTCTTTTTTCGCTATGAGTATACTCATAATGCCTGTGTTTTTATCCTGTAATAAAAGTTCAAAAGCTTACGTTATTTCTCAAGCGCAAAGTACAAAAGAAGATTTTCATGCAAGTAATACTGATAATAACAATGCTTCTGATGGAGAAAATTTTACAGTAGCTCGGTGTAAATGGGCTTATAGTGCAGATTTGGCATTTATAAGCGATCCAATTTTTGCGCTTCATTTTGTAACAGATATGACTGCGAAATATCATGAGTTTTACGCTATGGCACTGCGAAGAAACAGCGATGCTCATATGATTGTAATGGGCGAACAAAAAGCATCAGAACTTTTTGAATCTTCGGTGGAAACACTACCAGAAATTGTAAAACAAAATTTCAAACCATTGTCGAGAATTCAAATGTCTACCGCACTGCGCGCACGTAAGCTTGTTTTTTCTCCGCTTATGAGACTTTTTGCCCCTATGCATACTCAGTATATAGAAACATATCGAAAAAAATGTAATCTTTCACCTGCTCGCACATTACATAGCAGTAGTGTCGAGAAGAAGAATACAATCAATGTGCGCTATACAAAGGCAATATCAAAACTAGCTTCTGTAATTGCAGCATATATGCAAGAGAAAAACCTACAGAACATGGTAGCGATACTCGATACATCTCATATGCAAAACATTAAAAATATGACGCTATTAGTTACTGAAATAGAGAAGCTTGTAGATAACTTTAACCCAACGTTACAATGGCACGAACGGACTCCAGATTCTGAAAATATAACTTTTGAGCAACTTAATGAAATTTCAGAAGATGCAGTCATCTTGTTATATGCAGGAATGTATACGACAAAAGCCTCTCATCATTTACGTGAGCAACAGGCGGTAAACATAGAGAGGATATTTGCAATCATCGATTGGGAGCACATATCTTATAAAGGCGAACACACAGAAAGTCTCGGTATATATGCATCAGCGTGGGTAGCTATTCCATTAGCTACAATATTTGAAAATAAGAATTACGTAAATGCAAAACTATACCGATGGTTATGATATAGACAGGACTGTGTATATAAAGTACACTAGGACTATTCTAAAAATTTATTGAGATTTATTTCATAGTAAGGAGTATTACCGTGTTACAAAAGCTATTACTGATGTTATTATTGTCTGTAGTCGTAGACTCGGTATTTAGTCAGGAATCTGTTCATAATTTTCTTGGAATTTCTACACAAGATGTAGTGATTATTCAAGATTTTGATGATCCTGAAGAAGGTGCCAAAGATAATATTACCTGGTCGTTAAATCCGAGCATTTATATTACTCAAACGGATGAAAAGCCGTATCCCCAACAAGCGCTCGTAAAAGCGTATCCTAGTACCTTAAATAGAAGGTTACATAAAGAAAACAAAGAAAGTATGCAGGTACTTGCAGTACGTGCAGCTTTTAATAAAAAAGGGCATAACTACATTGATATTGTTCCGCATGAAGATACCGATGAGCCGCGAGAAGTAGATGCAGAAGGAAACCCTCTTTCGGGTATGTATTTCAATAATCCAATTCTTGAAATAGGATCTTATGTATGGGGAAGTAAAAGAGATTACATACTTGAAGCTGAATTTGAAACTAATAGAGGCACAACATTTGTAGTTTCACTTGGTTCTCTTAATTTTCGCGGGTGGAAATCAATAAAAGCTTCTATTCCCGTTCGTTATTATCGTTCATCGGATCTTGTACAAAAATCTTCTTATGTGGTAAAGCTTAATAAGCTTAGAATACGAACAAATCCAACAGAACGAGTAGATGATTTTGTCGTGTATTTTGATATGCTCTTTGTAACAGAGTCTATTACTCAGTTAGATTACGATGGACGTGAGCTTGGTGAAAGAAAACTGATAGATACTATTGATTGGGTATCATCTGATGATTCCGATACTGATAGTAGTACATCGGAATCTGAACCGGTGCAAAATGAAGGTCAATAAAAGCTGAAAGAGGTAAATAATGAAAAATAAAAAAATACTTTTACTATCACTAGTGATACATGTAGTTTTTGTTGCTGCGTTTACGCAAAGCACAGAGAATGACAATACTACGGATGTATTAAACGCACCACAAGATACAGGACGCATGTTGCTTAGAGAAATAGTGGTAGATACCTTCGACGATCCTACTATCTGGCAAGTACAAATGCCTATCGACAAAGGTATTGTGCATTCACAGAGAATACTAGGTGGTTCAAAAAAGAAGAAGCCTATTCGTGTTAAAGAGCAAATAAACAATTACAATCCTGCAGATAATTATGTATATGGCGTGCGTATAGAATATTTTTCACGCAATAACACGCAAATAGCTTTGCGCGCTGTTCGTCCTAGATACATTCCGGGCATTGTGAAAAAAATTTCCGTATGGGTCTCAGGGCGTGGGAAAGATCACAAAATTTCTATTGTATTACGTGACATGCAAGGAAATGTAAAGAAGCTACCGCTTGGGAGTTTAGGTTTTACCGGTTGGAAAAAACTTGAGACATCTGTTCCCATTGAACTTGATCAGGTAGATGTCAACGATGCAGGCTATGGTTTATACATCGTAGGATTTGTCATTGATGCGAGATTTGAAGATACGGTAGGGCGGTATTATATTTACTTCGATAATATTCGCGCTATTACAGATGTTTTAGAAGAAGCAATTAGAGATGAAGATGACATTACCGATGGATGGTGATCAATAGTAGTATGCACGAAATTTGTTAAGGTATAAGAATTTTTTGCATGCTAAGACGAAGAGATTGCATAAGTTGTGCTATCGGTATATTGCGAAGTGTGGCAATTGTTTCGTAAATAAAAGGAAGATATGACGGATGGTTGTATCTTCCTTTTTCATTTGTTGTTTGTAGTTGAGAAGTATTTTTCATTGCTTTTTTAAGTGCACCTTGCATTGCATGCGTTTTCTTATGGAGTAAGTATGGTGCATCAGTTTCTACCAGTAAGCATTCTAATGGAATGCGGCGCGCAGTCTCTTGTATTTCGGAAGACGAAGAGTAACTTACATTTGCTGCAAATGATATGTAAAAACCTTTATCAATGCATTTTTTTGCCTGTGCGTAGTTACCACTAAAACAGTGCATAATTCCTCCTGCCGTATAATTTATGGTATCTATTACTTCTAAGACACTCTCAATTGCATCGCCACTTACGCTGTACTCATTGCGTAATCCACTGCGCGCGTGTATGATAGCTGGTTTTTTTTCTCGCTGAGCGAGAGATAACTGCATCTCAAAAAACTCATATTGTTTTTTTGGAGAAGTATACATCTTGTGCCAGTCTATTCCCATTTCACCAACTGCATGTGCATCTTTTACATGTCTTGTTATTTTATCAAATGCATCTTTTAACGGAATAAATGCGTACATGCATGGATGTAGTCCTACAGAAAAATATACTCCTCTTAGCTTTGAAAATGTATTTAAGCGTTCTTCCCAATCATCAGGATGTATGCCTATATCTAGAATACACAGCGAAGGATACGCGTATAATCGCTGAACTATATCTTCGTCAAATGGAAGTACTTTTATGAGATGGCAATGACTGTCGATGAGCACATCAGTCCATATAGGATAAAGCGTATGCGTTTTATTCATAATTTTATAGTATAATTATTTCGTGTTGCCTATTTCTATAATTGCAGTTGATCTTGATGGAACCTTATTGCGAAGTGATCATACAATAAGTACATACACTTGCGAAGTATGGCAAAAGCTTTTAGACAAGGGTATTCACATTATTCCCACGACAGGACGACCCTTAGCTGCGGTGCAGAAAGTAGTGCCTACTCATTTGTGCGAGTATATTATATGTACAAATGGTGTTCATATTTATAAGCGAGAAAATCAAAACTTTTTGCTTATATGGGATAAAAGCTTAGATTGGCAAAGTGCTGAGCAAGTTTTTGACATAAAAGAGCGAGATTTTCCTCATATTCACATGCACTGTTATGTAGGAAGTGCATTATACTCACGAGTTAAGACAAGGGAGCTTGATGAATATACAAAACGTACTAGTATTCCTATTACGATGCTATCTCAATGGAATGAAATTGCGCATAGCATGATATCGAAAATAATGTGTGTGAGCGAACCGGAACAACTGATACAACTACAAAGTGCGTTATACGATGCAGTACCTACTATTACCGCTACTTTCAGTATGCTTCATTATTTAGAAATATTTGCACGTGAAGCATCAAAATCGCATGCGCTTTTACGCGTTATGGAATTTCTGAGGCTTGATGTTTCTGTTTCACTTGCACTAGGCGATTCATACAACGATGTTTCTATGTTAGAAATGTGCAAATACGCGTATGTGATGCAAAATGCCCCTGAAAATCTTTTGCCACATTTACCACGCACCGATTATACCAATGACGAAGAAGGCGTGGCACGACTTTTAGAAACGCTGCTGTTATAAATACACACAGACGGCTTTTTTTATAACACTTGAGACAAGAACAAAAATACCAACAACAAATAATAAAGATAGAGCAAGTGCCCATATGGATAGAATGATTCCTTATCTGAGAATGAACGAAATCGCTAATGCAAAGGCAGACGCTAGAAAAGTGGCACAGCTTTATCCACAAGACTATCTAAAATAAAAATGAAATGACCATATGCAGAGGCATTTTTGTATATTTTTATTCCAATGCAAATTGAATGAAGAGATAAATTATGAAGTGTCTTTTTATTGGTAAGAGCTAAGTATTGTATGGTAACTATGATATACTTTTATTCATAGTATGGAAAAATCAGAAGACAACTTGCAATCTCTTTTTGAAACAACAAAAGTTGATGATGTAAAAGATTTTTCTCATTATATTGAAACTGCAAAAGATACTTATAGTAATACTGAATTAGAAGAAAAAGGTTTATCTAATGTTGATAAAGCATTACAAAAAATACAAGAGGGAGAAAAAGAGTATATAAAAGTATTTGAAAGATATTACGCTGATATATCTATAACTCCACAAAAACCGCATGAAAAATATGAATTCCTGACTCAACCAAGTATTTTTTACAAACATCTTATGGATTTGGGTGGAGAATCTTCTCATAAATTGCATTCTCATATACAAACATTTTTATCAGATGCCGATGCGAAAACACAACAAGTGGCAAGACAACGAATTATAACTTCTTATTGGAATTTTTATGAAGCTGTTATCGAAAATATTCAGGATGAAATATCCGATGTTTTGTTATTTATGATGCGATATGGAATTGTCATAAGCTCTTTAGTCTCAAAAGAGGTGCTCAGTGTCATTTTAAACATTGATATTAAAAATCGTAACGATACGACATTCTACTATGTAGATGAATGGCTTCAAGCGGTATCATCAGGAGAACTTACACCATCGGTATTGAATGAGCAGGAAGCATATAATAAGGGTTCTAGTCTTACCTCTATAAAACAAAAAATAGAGAATATTCAAAAACAACAAGAGCAAAAAATTAGCTTATGTAAGGATGTAAATGCAGAAATACGACAGATTTTTAATCAAGTAAAATCTATTATAGCAAAAGTTGAAAGCACGCGTACAAACAGCACTGAATTTAATTTCGCAATTCCGTATTCTTCTACTGAACTTCAGGATTTTAAAAAAGTTCATGAAATACTGAGAACCATTGTAAGCAAAAATTCTCAGTTAGAAGTGCAATACAACAGTGTTATTTACAACAAAAAAACACTCGATAGCTTATCTGAAGAAATTGCTTCGTTACAAGCAAGGAGCAGTTCTTTAAGTACAGAAAAATTACAGATACATAAAAGTGCCATGGTTGAAGAACTTAGTGTTATCCGTCAAATGTGCAAGCTATGCGTTGGAGCTCGAGGTAATCACTTTCCACTATTGTACAAAAATTATTTCAATAGTCCTTTTAAAGACATGGGCTATAAAGAACAAGTAGTACAAGTATTTAAAGAAGTAGAATTTATTGACTTTACGCTTTTTCAAAGAACGATAAAAGGCAATGTTATGCGAAATGCTCCTATTGTGTTACTCGTGCCATGTTATGGGCAAGTAGGGTTTTGTTGGGAGCCTTTTGAAAAAAGACAACGTAATACGAGTTCTGCAAAATTAGTTGTGCCGATGTATCCGCGTGATTTATATTCTGCAGTCTTATATGCCGTAGGTGATTATCGATGGCAGATAGCAAAGGAACTTGCAGGTCAATTCTGGATGAAAGAAGGACTTACGGGATGGTATTTTCAGTGGTTTGATTCTACAGTAAAAAGAGGAGATATTAAAAAGAAATTTATAGAAGATTATATATTGTGGATGAAGTGGGAACAAAACGGCGTACAAAAACTTTCAAAGGAAGTGAGAGAGATATTTTGGCGATTTATTCCCTTTACGAGAAAAGTAAAAAATAAGCTTATTAAGATGGTTCCTGTATATAATGAGCTTAGCAAAAAAGAATACAATCGATATATTTCTGACCTTGTATAAATGAATTTCGTCTAAAAAATTATGAAAAATAGCGTACAATTATTTATTATTTTTACATTATTTTCTGCAGAGCTTTTTGCATATCCTGTGCAGCAAGCAAACAAAAAGGAAAAAGTGGAAAATTGGCTTTTAAGTAGAATACCTGCAGATCAAGATGCCGTTCATGCGAGTATAGAAACTATAATTCATTCGGGATTAGTTCCACAAGCAATGGAGCGCAATGAAAAAGGGGTATTTTTCATTCTTTCTCAGAAAGTGCCACCGGCGCGAATGAGTAATAGTTGGCAGCTTTTAAGATATGCTTCGGAACGTGCAATGATGAAAAAAATGCGCATACTTGCATCCGATGGTTGGATTCCTACAAGCATGGATGTGCAAGATGATGGTGCATTTGTTCAATATGTAAAAAATGGACTCCGTGTTATCAATGCTCGTTTAATAAAAATTACACAGAGCAGTGACGTTGAAAATACGGTACTTGTGTATCGCGATTTAGGGTTTTTTCCTGCTGCTATAAGTACTTATAAAAATGAATTATGGTTTTTATTTACCCAGTATGAAAATATATCTGTAGACAATTTTCAAATTCTTATTAAGAGTGGAAATTCTATAGATATGGAAGATGTTATTCAGCAGGGGCTTATAAGTGAAAAAACGCAGTTTGTAGACATGACAGTAACTTTAGATGGTAAAGTTATCATAGTTTTCATAGAACCACTTGTTGAGACACCCTAGTGTACACTTGTGCGAAACACAGCGCAGATAAGTGAAAGCACTAGAACTATAGATTTTACTTTACTTTTACGTTTTACAGATTATTCATATGTGTACAATTGAAAAACTGTGGTAAAAGTTCTTCCATGTTCCACATTTTGTAGGAGTTGCTTTTTACTGTTGTGCATATGATACATGTTTCTGCTGTGGCAAATTCTGCGGTAACTTGTCGACAGGCACCGCACATGCTTACAGGATGATCAGTATCTGCAATTACCAACAGCATATGTAGGTGTTTCATACCCTGCGTTGCTGCGGTGAATAAGGCTACGCGTTCCGCACAACAAGAAAGCCCGTATGATGCATTTTCTATATTTGCTCCGGTATATATCTTGCCACTTTCAGTACAAAGTGCTGCACCAACTTTAAAATGAGAGTAGGGTACATATGCCTTTTCTCGAACTTCGCGTGCTTGTTTCCGTAGCTGTTCACGCAAGATTATATCATCTGTCATGGTGTTAATATGTTCCATTTTCTTCTTTTTGAGCATTGTGCATTTGTACTATATCTACACCAGAACTTGTACCAATTCTATCTGCGCCTACTTGTAACATTGCACATGCAGTATTATAATCGCGTATGCTACCTGCGGCTTTTACATACGCGTTTTCCCCGATTGTGTTTTTCATAAGTTTTACGTGTTTTTCTGTAGCTCCCCCGTGAGCAAAGCCAGTGGAAGTTTTTACAAATTCTGCTCCTCCATTTATTGATAGTTTACATAAGCGTATGATATCTTCATCGGAAAGATAGCAAGTTTCTAAAATAACTTTAAGAAGCGTGTGTTTATTTTTTACTTCATCGCTTGCTTTATAAATTGCCTCTCGTACTATTTGTATATCTTGTAAAACATACTCATGATTTTGAGAAAAATATGAGCCAAGCGAGATAACCATATCTATTTCTGTTACGCCTTGAAGCACAAGCTCACGCGCTTCGTGTGCTTTGCATATGCTGCTTTGATTACCAAAGGGAAATCCTACCACTGAACAGACACGTGTTTTGTATCCTTGTAGTTGTTGCACGCATAAATCAGCCCATAGCCCACTGACACATACACATGCAAAATCGTACTCTTGTGCTTGTTGACACAGTGTGAGTATATCGTTGCGATTTGCTGTCGGTTTTAACACGGTTGCGTCTATGTACGATGCTATTGATCTTTTCATAAATATTCCTCGTCTATAATATTTCGTAAATCAGTGGTACAGGAGATGACGTGGTATTTGAAAATGTATATGCTGCTTGTATTATCTGTATTGCTTGGGAAATAGTATGTGATGAGCTTCCATGATGATAATATATGCTCGAGAGTACTTCGCCGTGTTCAATAGTATCGCCGCGCTTTTTGTGTAAAATGACTCCAACATCGTGATATACGCAATCAGTTTTCGTTTTTCTGCCTGCTCCTAGTATCATAGCAGCGTTGCCAATGCCTGTTGCATCGATTGCTTGTACAACTTGTTTTGTATGTATCTTGTTTTCATACAGTACATCTACGCGCTTAGGATTTCCTAGATATGAGTTATTCGCAATATCTTTTTGGTTTACCCCACATGATGTAATGAAGCGTTCTAACATCATCACTGCTTTACCTGTTTTTATAACATCTTCTACAAGAGGTTTAGCATCTTCAATTTTTTTTATGTCTCCTCGTGCGATAAGTGCCATTCCTGCGAGGCACAAGGTAAGTTCGTATACATCACTAGTAGTTTTATCATCGCGCAGCATGTTTATAGCTTCGTGCATCTCTAACGCATTGCCTACTGCGAAGCCCAATGGTTGTGACATATCTGAAAGTACGCAGCGCACATCTCGCCCTGCGTTTTCTCCTATATTCTTCATGGTTTTTGCAAGCATATGAGCAGATTTTAGATCTTTCATAAATGCTCCAGATCCTACTTTGATGTCAAGAAGTATAGAATTAGATGAGACAGCAAGTTTTTTACTCATAATTGATGATGCTATAAGTGGAATACTTGATACCGTACCGGTAACATCGCGTAGACTATAGAGTTTTTTATCCAAGGGAACTATGTTCTTAGAGTAACTCATAAGTGCAATATGAGACTCCTGAAGTATTTTTTGTATATTGCTTTCAAGGCAGGAAAAGGTAAAATTTTGAAATGATTCGAGCTTGTCTACCGTACCGCCTGTATGACCTAATCCACGACCGCTAATTTTTATCACGGCGAAATCAAGTGCGGCAAGTATTGGCAGAAGCGTGAGGCTTATTTTATCGCCAACGCCACCTGTTGAATGCTTATCAATAATGTATTTATCACTTGGAATTGTTATAGTATCACCTGAATTACGCATAGCATCGGTTAATGCATAGAGTTCGTGATCGCTTATTCCATTAAAGTATATTGCCATTAGTAATGCGCTCATTTGGTAATCAGGAATATTTTCATCGTGATAATCTTTACATATTGTGCGTATAGCCTCAGACGAGAGTGCGTTTCCGTTGCGTTTTTCTATAATGTAGTCTATCATTCTCATAAATTATCGCTCTCCTTTTTCATAAGGTATTCCAAGTGCTTTTGGTACTATGGTTTTATGACTAAAACTTACAAGAGCGACTAAGGTTAATACGTAGGGTAGTGCCTTAAATGCTTCTAAAGGAAGGAATTGTAAAAATGAAATAGTATCCGAATAAATGACGAGAATTTGCGAAAAACCAAAAAACAAAGAAGCGCCCATAACACCAAGTGGTTTCCATTGCCCAAAGATAAGAGCTGCAAGAGCGATAAACCCCGTTCCGTGTATGCTGCTTATTGAATATTGCGTATCTTGAGTAAGTACCATAATGCCCCCAGCAAGTCCTGCACAGAATCCTGAAATGATTACCCCGGCATAACGCATGTGCGTAACATTTATACCCGCACTATCTACGGCTTTTGGGTGTTCACCGGTAGCTCGTAGTCGCAGACCAAAGGTTGTTTTAGAAATAACAAACCACGCTAATGCAATACACACTACTCCTAGATACACAGGTGCGTATATGTTGCGAAAAAACATATCTCCTATGATAGGAATATCCTGTAAAACAGGAATGGATATTTTTGCAAAACCGCGTTGAAATGACTCAGTACGTTGTTGTCCAAAAAACATTTCACAAAAATATATTGTGGATCCAACGGCAAAAAAATTCAGTGCTGTTGCCGATATAATTTGATCGCCTTTCATGTTTACGCTTATAAATGCGTGAATGATGGCAACTGCGCCACTTATCAATGCTGCTACAAATATTGCAAGCCAAGGTGCAATATTTGTCGTAGATTCTAAAACTACCGTAATACTTGCAGCGATAAAAGCTCCTATCATCATAAGTCCTTCTAACGCTATATTGGTAACTCCACTGCGTTCAGAAAAAAGTCCTCCTAAGCCTGCTATGCCAATAGGGAGGGAGTAGGTTAATGTTTGACTTATTATTGCTGAGAAATTCATTGTTCATCCTCTTTTTTTTGATTTTGCTGCATGCGTTTTACACGTCGCTGTAGTAATGCGTCTTGTAATCCGCGCTTCATTGCGATAAAAAAGATAATGGAGGCGATAACTATTATAGTTATATCCTTAGGAACCTGCTGTACTTGCATGATAGGTTGTGCTGCTTGTAAAGATCCGAAGATGAGCCCTGAATACAGAATGCCTATAGCACTATTGTTACCGAGTAATGCAACTGCAATACCATTAAATCCAAAATTTTCAAATCCAATAAGTACTCGTCCGTAGTTATATGTCCCTATGGTCATAAAGACACCTGCAAGACCTGCAAAAGCACCAGATATCGCCATAGAAAGTATGATGTTGTATTTTACATGCATTCCGGCATGTTTCGCAGCGAGGAAGTTGCCTCCTGTTGCCTTAAGGGTAAACCCTAAGGTTGTGCGTTCTGTTATGAAGTAAAACAGTATAAATACGAAAATACTGAGTAAGATACCCCAGTGTAATCTTGAGTTGTTGGTAATAGCTTGAAGAAAGTTACTATGAAGCGTAGCACTTTCAGAGAATGAAATAGTTCTTGTAGTGCTGCTTCCAGGAAGCGATCGTATAACAAAATTAGCACCGTATAACGCGATGTAATTAAGCATGATGGTTACGACAACCTCATGCGCGTGAAATATGCCTTTTAATATCCCCGGTATAACACCCCAAAGCATTCCCATAGTTACTCCTGAAGCAATAACTACCAGCAGGTGCAGACCTGATATAGGAGGAAAAAACAATGCCATTGCACTACTTGCAGCTGATGCTGCTATAATTTGTCCTTCTGCGCCTATGTTAAACAAGCCCGAGCGAAATGCAAATCCAACGGAGAGACCTGTCATCCACAGTGGTATAACTGATACAAAAAATTCGCCTATGTATCGTGAATTAAAAAATGTTCCACCGCGCCATAGCGCACTGATACTTAGTCCGAGACTACCTTTTACTATAGATTGAATGAGTATCAATGGGTTGTGTCCGCTTATAAACATAAGAAGAAACCCAAGACTCATTCCGCTGAGAATAGAAATGGTAAATAATATCTTTGTATCGTGGTTATAATTCAAAATATTTTCACAACGAATTAGGTGATGAACTTGTCATTGCAAGTCCAAGTTGTTTCTCATTGGTATCAATGGTTGCAATTCTTTTTGTAATCTGTCCTTTATTTAAAACAGCAATAGTATCAGTAATTTTTAATAATTCATCAAGATCGTATGAAATAAGTAACACGGCAGCGCCTCTATCGCGTTCTGCGAGAATACGTGTATGCACATATTCTATCGCTCCTATGTCAAGTCCGCGAGTAGGTTGGATGGCTATGAGCACTTTAGGATTGCGATATATTTCTCGAGCAATGATGGCTTTTTGCTGATTACCACCGGACATATTCGTGGTATTCGTCATTCCTCCTTCGCCGCATCGTATGTCAAAATTCTCTATGAGCATATTTGCGTGTTTCCGTATGGCATCTTGTTGTAAAATTCCGTTCTGCGAAAATGGTTTTTTATAATAGTCGCATAATATGATATTATCTTGGAGCATAAAATGTGGGATTATGCCGAATTTATGCCTATCTTCTGGTATACATGCAAGTCCATGTGCTATACGATTTCGTATACTCATATGAGTGATATCAGTATCATTGAGAAGTATGCGACCATTTGTTGGGGTAAGTAGTCCCACGATGATGTCGCTTATTTCATGTTGTCCATTGCCTTCAATACCCGCTATACCTAGTATTTCTCCTGCATATAGTGTTAAATTGCAATTTTGCAATTTTTTTATTCCTTTATCATTAGTAAAGTTTATTTCTTGAAGCGTAAGCTGTACCTCTTGTACAAGCGTTGGTTTCTTTTCTATTGAAAAATTTACAGAATGTCCTATCATCATTTCTGCAAGTTCTTCTTTGTTTGTATTTTTCACATTTACCGTATTAATGCATATTCCTTTTCGCAAGATAGTGCATGTATCTGCAATTGCAAGAATCTCTTTCAGCTTATGAGTTATAAAGATAATGGATCTTCCTTCTTTTACAAGTTTTTTCATAATTACAAGCAAATCGTCAATTTCTTGTGGTGTTAATACTGCTGTTGGTTCGTCAAATATCAGAATATCGCTTTTTCGATAGAGTATTTTTAAAATCTCAACGCGTTGTTGCATGCTTACAGGGATGCTGTCTATACGAGCATCTAAATCTACATGCATTCCCACAGCATCAGACATTGTTTGAATATTTGCATAGGATTGTTTTTTTTCAAACATGCCAAATGCGCTGTTTTTTTCAACGCCGAGTATTATGTTTTCAAATACGGTAAAATTTTCTACGAGGTGAAAATGTTGGTGCACCATGCCTATGCCACACTTTGTAGCTTCATTAGGGTTGTGAATAGAAATTTTTTTTCCTCGTATATATATGTCTCCACTATCGGGTTTATATAAGCCGAACAGTAAGTTCATAAGTGTCGATTTTCCTGCACCATTTTCACCAAGTATGGCGTGTATTTCTCCCTCTTTTACGCGCAAGCAAACTTTATCGTTTGCAATCATACCTGAAAATTGCTTTGTAACGTCTTTCATCTCTACGGCATACTGAGATGAGTTATGTGTTTGATTTATTTCCATACCCCATTCAAAGAAAAAAAGAGTTGTAAATATTATTTCACAACTCTTTTTTTATTTTTTATTGAAGGCGAGAAGGTTTTCTTGGTACCGTGATTTCACCACTCTGTACTTTTTTTCTATACTCTGTAGTTTTTTCAAGAAATTCTGCAGATAAATTAGGATTTTCTTTTGGAATACCAACGCCGTCGTTTGCTAACGAAAAATTCAAAGTTTCACCACCGGGAAAATTTCCTGCATAAGACATTTCTACAACATCGTGAGATGCAACATCGACTCTTTTTATCATAGAGGTAAGTATTATTGATTTTTCATCGGAATAAATACCGTCTTCGTATTGATCTCGATCTACTCCAATTACCCAAACGGTTTCTCCTGCAAGTGCACGATCTTTTGCTTCTTTAATAGCACCGTTACCGGTTGCTCCCGCAGCGACAAATACTATGCTTGCACCTGCATCGTACATTTTAGCTGCAAGTGCTTGTCCAATTTGAGGTGATGCAAAATCTCCTGCATATTGTACAAGGAGTTCAATTTCTGGAGCAACTGCTTTCATGCCCGCTTCAAACCCTGCTTCAAAACGGTGTATGACATCAAATTCCATACCACCTACGAATCCTATTTTTGTTTTTCCTTCTGCTTGTGACTGAAGTGCTGCGATAACTCCAACAAGGAAAGATCCTTCTTCTTCGTTAAATGAAGCACTCGCTACGTTTGGATGAGGTAAATTCATATCAATGAATAGAAATTGCGTATCAGGAAAGTTTTTTGAAACTTCTGTTATTGCAGATTCGAATAAGAAGCCTGCTGCAACTATAAGCGTAGTTCCCTCGTCTGCAAGTGTACTTAAGTTAGGAATATAATCGGCATCGGTACTTGATTGTAAATATTTATACTGATCTTTAGAAAATCCTTGAGATTCTGCAAAACGAACAATACCTTCCCATGTGCCTTGGTTAAATGATGTATCATCAATTCCACCAATATCTGTTACCAATGCAACGGAAAAGGTGTTTTCTTCCTTTGTACCTGGACAAGCGGTGATAAAAATGACTACTGCTACTGCAAACATAAGCTTACTTATGCCGTAAATGTAATGTGTTATATTATTCTTCATAAAATTATGATAATGTTATATCAATTTTTTGCAAGTACTTTATGAGTAAAGTCTTTATTATTTTCTTTTTTTAATAAAAAAGTCAGTAATATTTTATGTATTTGTTTTTAGCGAGGATTATTTTGTTTTTTATAGGTATTTGCAATATTCTGCATACGCGTCTTCGTTCATAAAATTTTTCAATTCTTCTTCAAGTGTAGTTACACTTGATATTTGAAATTTTACCAGCCAACCCTCTCCAAAAGGATCTTTATTTATGCATTCACAATTATTTATTACGACATCATTAGTGAGTATTATTGTACCTGAGATGGGAGCAGTAATATCCAATGCTGCTTTTGAAGATTCGATGACTGCAATCGCATCTCCCATTTTATATTCGCAGTCATTTTGAAATATATCCACGTATACCACATCTCCGATTACCGATTGTCCATAGTCTGTAATGCCCATAACGAGAATTTTGTCATTCTCATCTTCCCTTACAATCCATTCATGAGTCTTCGTAAAATACTTCATATTATTAGTGTATCCTATTGTAATTTTTTACTTTCTATACGTTTTATTACCGTAGTTATAAATATGCATTACACTGATTTTATAGTGTCTTCTTTACGTGTTAGTAATACAAAATCTCTTATACTCTCAGTGGAGAATTTGTGTGTGAGTACTCATGACACAGCAGAAGATGATGAATCGTATTTTTCAGATATTATTCTCAAAAATATTTCTTTTCAGATGTATAGTGGCGATAGAATTGCAATAGTAGGCACTTCGGGTTCAGGAAAAACGACCTTGTTAAAAGCCATCGCAGGTGTTCTCCCGCACTCACTTCATATTTCAGGATTAGTGTGCATGCAAGAAGATAATGTTGCGTATATCATGCAAGAACCAAAGGCAGCACTTAATCCTATACGAACGGTGAAGAACATGTTTTTAGCACTACGTCATAGAAAAAGAGTGTATGATCATACTGCGACAAGATTGAGAAAACGCAGGTATAGTAAGCAGTACATTTTTCAAGATATGTACCGTGCATTTGAAACGATGAATTTGTTTAATTCTTCTTCACATGATATACAAGCTGATACTCGTACCATAGAAAGCTTGCTCTTAAAAAGACGAACTAACATATCAGGAGGAATGGCTCAACGTATCATGGTGGCACTTGCAATTACTGCAGGTTCTCAGTGGGCACTTGCAGACGAAGTAAGTTCAGCGCTTGATGAAATACATGAGCGTAAAACTATTGAGATATTGCTTAAGCTTATGAAAGGTGTATTATTTGTGACACATAGAATGCGAATTGTAAAATCCTATTGCAATAAAGTACTGGAATTAAAAGATGGTGAGGTGCATTTTTTTGGTACAACACGCGAATGGTTAGCGGCACAAGGTAGTACACAATATACTACTTCGACCTTCATGCACAAACATTCTGCAGATGAAGTAAAAATTCAAGGCATACAGAAAAAAAAAGATTCCGATTGTTTTTCAAGAGTTCACGGCATCTATCCTATTTTGCACTGCGAAGGTATTTCTGCCTGCTATGCCGGTAGCACGCTTTTACACGCTACGCGAGATAGTGGATATGTAACTACGGTATTTCAAAATATCGACTTTGCTGCACAGGTGGGTGAGGTTATTTATATACGCGGAGAGACGGGATGTGGAAAAAGCACTTTTGCGCATATTTGTGCGGGCTATCTTCGCCCATCATCAGGAATTGTATGCATGCATAATAAACCTATGCCTTACGGCTTATCGCGTGCTATGCGTATTTTTAGAAGAGATGTCCAGCTTATTTCGCAAGTGCCTTCACTGAGTTTCAACCCTTTGCGCAGCGTGTTATGCAGTGTTATGGATGCTTATAGTACAATGTCTTGGAAAGAGAAAAAACGCAATACGGAACAGCTTCATCATCTTTGTGAAAAAATGCATATTGCGCATAAGATTCTCAGTCGCTTTCCACATCAACTTTCTGGCGGACAACTTCAGCGCATTTCGCTAATACGTGCGTTGCTTTCATCTCCTAAAATTCTTATTTTAGATGAACCAGTAAGCCATCTTGATGCTCATATACGTGTTCATATTTTAGAGCTTATACGTTCCATTTATAGTGAAACGGGAATAACACTTATTATGATATCGCATCTTCAAGACGTATATAATTTTCTCAAAAGATCGTACTCACATTTTACAAGTTACGAATTAAAAAACGGAACACTCTCTAAACTGTGATAACTATAATGAACATAGTAATGACTCGTGATTTTGTAACATCGTATTACCATCGATACGCGTTATATAAGCGTATATTGTATAAGTTATGCTGCTGTGTATGGGTGATGCTCTTACTCGTTTTCATGCGTGAGTACATTGCCGGACAAGAAATAAATGCACAGCTTGAAAGAACGCAGCAAAAAGATGGATCTGTAGTATTTTCGGTTGTCAATAAAGAAGCGGTTTCTCTTTATATCGCAATGCAATTTACCATGTTAAAAGGTCTTACTCCCGATAAAGACACGCCAATTATTATTCCACTTCGTGTGGGTAAAAATGCGAAGATACTTCTCCTGCATCCTAAAAAAAATGCAAGAGAACATGCTTATCGTATTTCATATTATTTTCTGTTTATGAATCCCGCTGAAGTGCAACCTGATGGGTTTTTATATTATCTGCCTTTTGCACACGGGGTAAAACACAGCATAACACAGGGTTGGAATGGCGTATTTAGCCACAATGGACAAAATACCTATGCAGTTGATTTTGACATGGCGAAAGGTGAAAAAATCTATGCAGCTAGAGATGGTACGGTAATATCTATAAAAGAAGACTCGCGTATAGGCGGCACTTCGCCGCAATATGAAAAGCATGCCAATTACGTGCTTATTCGTCACGCCGATAATACTATCGCTAGTTATGTACACTTGATAAACAATGGTGCGGTGGTGAGTGTAGGTGATAGTGTTGTTACCGGACAGCACATAGGATACGTTGGAGCAACAGGGTTCGCAAGCGGCCCGCATTTACATTTTGATGTGCGAGTAGCTACTGCGAAACAAGGCATGCAAAGTATTCCATTTCACTTTAGAAACAAAGATGGATTAGCGGTAAAACCGCAGATGCATGCTACATATTATGGTCGCTTTCCCGAAGGGAAAGATTTTACTGAACTTCACGGTAGCGATATTACTCCTAATACCTTTCTTTCTTATAGCAAAGATATCTCTGACACGGTTACTTTTGACGGTCTTCGTATACGCAAGGATTCCTACGATTCTGTAATTGTGTTGTTTATTGCAAATTCATTCTCCTATCCGGTAGAAGCAAATATTATGCTTACGCTTCGTAATCTGAGTATAGAAAAATCCATGCCGATAAAAAAAGTAATACCCGCACGCAAAGAAGTATTTCTTGCAATTACTCGCGTTCAAAATACCGAGAAATCTATTGCATTACGAAGCAGTATTCGCTATCGAAAAATGCAATGATAGCAATGTGTTATTGCGATAAAGCGATTATTGTCGTATTCTTTTAATAGTTGCTTTATATGTATTTTGTCGTTACGATACTCCGTGGGTTTATCGATATGACATACATTTTATAAAGATTGATTGTACAAATGAAAATAATACATAAAAAAATAGTTATATTGCTTTTTATTATATGTGCCAGTGTTGGTAGTTTCTTTCTCTATCGTATTGTAAGCGAATCGTTGCGTATGAAAAGTAAGCGTGAGACAACATTGCAAACTATTATTACGTTGTGGAATGAGAGCGATTACGAAGTAGTAATTACAGAATCTGAAAAATACTTGTTGCAGTACCCTGAAGATAGCTATGTGCGAATTTTACGAGGCATTGCACTTCTCAATAGCGCAGAACTTGGAGTAAATAGCGTATACAAAAAAGATATAGAACGTATTTGGCAGACTGTATATGAAATACGAAGAGCACTTGTTATTAATCCGCATGTTGCTTATAAACATGAATCTTTGTATGTATTAGGGAAAGCATATTATTTACTTGGATATGCGCAGAATCTTAAGGCGATAGAGTATTTAGAAGAGGCTGTGGAAAACAAAATTGCTTCTGCGGATCTTCATGAGTTTTTAGTAGCTGCATATAAAAATGAAAATCGCTACGATGATGCCATAGCATTGATTAAGAAGATGCTCAGTAAATTTAAAAATGGCATTGAAGGTCCTTCGTTATCTAGTTTGCAACTTACTCTTATAGACTTACTACTAGATATAAATAAGGTAGATGCTGCGACAGATTATATACAAGAAGGATTAGCGAATGCAACGCTCACCTTACCAGAAAAGACGGCTTTTACCATACGTTCTGCACGCGTACTTTTAATTCAAAAATATGAAAATAAAGCAATAGAGTTATTATCTGTTATCATTAAAAAGGATCCGAACTCTTTTGAAGCATTATACTATATGGGTGTTGCATATGAGATGAAAGGAGAAACGGGTAAAGCACGCTATTATTGGCGAAAAGTACTCTCTATAAATCCATATTGGGATAAAATACTTGAAAAGCTTAATATTACATTATAGTGTGCTTATTAAGTGTAACTTAATAAAATTAAGATAAGGAAGCAAATATGTTTAATTTTTTACGTGCGGATATAGGCATAGATTTAGGAACATGTAACACACTTGTTGCAGTAAGAGGAAAAGGAATAGTGCTTGATGAACCTTCTGTTGTCGTTGTCGATAATCAGACACAAAAAGTGCTTGCAGTTGGAAAAGAAGCAAATAGAATGCTCTATCGTGCTCCGGGATATATTTCAGTAGTACGTCCATTACGTGATGGCGTTATTGCAGACCTTGGCGTGACAGAGAAAATGATTCGGTATTTTATCAATAGAGTACTTAATAATAAATGGTTTACAAAGCCACGTATTGTTATAGGGGTGCCGTCGTGTATTACTGATGTCGAAGAGCGTGCAGTCTTAGAGTGTGCAGAACGCGCAGGAACACGTGAAACTCGAGTTATTCCAGAGTCTTTAGCTGCTGCTATAGGTGCAAAGTTACCAATTTATAACCCTGAAGGTAATATGATATGTGATATAGGGGGAGGCACGACCGAGATATCGGTTTTATCGCTCGGTGGCATGGTTATATCAAATGCAATTCGAGTTGGTGGAGATGAATTTGATGAAGCTATAATACGGCGAGTTCGTAATGCACATAATCTTACCATACGTCAACCAACCGCAGAGAAGATAAAAAAACAAATTGGTACATTAAATCCTAATTCCAAAAATATAAAGACTATGGAAGTTCGGGGACGAGATGCTGTTTCAGGATTTCCTAGAAAACTTACTATAAACAGCAAAGAAATCTCTGAAGCCTTGAAAGAACCTTTTTATCAAATAGTAGACTCTCTAAAGAGCACGCTTTCACAAACTGCAGATGAACTTGTTGCAGATATTATGGAACGCGGTATTGTGTTAGCAGGCGGAGGAGCTCTTCTTGATGGAATAGACATTGTGCTAGCAAAAGAATCAGGAGTCCCGGTAATTATTGCCGAAGATCCACTGTTATGTGTAGCAGAAGGCGCAGGAATGTATTTTGATCACGAAAGAAAAGTAAAGCAAATATTTGAACATTAAAAACAAAATAATCTTTTTTTAAAGTGATGATGTATTTTTTGCGCTTGAGAGTGATTTGGTTTGTTGTGCTAAGTGCGCTAAGTATTCTGACAATGGTTTTTTCTACAACCATATCAGTATCTTTTTTCCGTAATATTATTTTTGATAGCAGTAATGTTTTTCGTAACATAGTCGGTCAGAGCGCGATATTAATTGAAAATGTTTCTGAAAAATTTGTAGCTCGTAAAGTAATGCAAGTTGAAAACGACAAGCTAAAGAAGGAAATAAGAAGATATAAAGAAAATCTAAAAATAATTAATTCTTTAGTATTTGAAAATGAGATGTTGCAACGCATACTTGAGTTTTCTTTAAGTATTGATTACGATTTACTTCCTACTCAAATTCTTTCAATAAATGGTGAAGGAAAAGACATTCAAAGTGTTTTAGTAGATAGAGGGAGTGTAAGAGGCGTTGAAAAAAACATGGCTGTAGTCGGGGTATACAATAATGACCTTGTTGTCGTCGGGTTAATCTCAAATGTTACGTTTTATGCAGCGCAGTTTACTCCTATAACACACGTAAATTTTTCAGTACCCGCACAAACAAATCAATCTATGCAAAAAGGCATACTCTCAGGATATGATGGACAGGAAAATCTTCTTTTATTCACCAGCGATGCGATATACGAAAATAATTCAGATTTTATCTTTGTCGGAGAACAAATAGTTGTAAATACATACTCAAAATTTCTTCCTCGCGGTATGCTTGTAGGAGTTGTAGTGAAAGTATCTTCTAGTGGAGAAGATCGTATATCTCGGGCCTATATACGTCCCTATGTTATGCTTTCTAAGCTTGATTATGTTTTTATTGTAATTCCTAAAGAACCTGAACCTGATGATGTGAAAAATGAATCTGCTACCACCAATACCGCAACGCAATGATGAGGGTTTTATTTATACAACTTATTCCTGGAATAGTTATTCTGGCATTACAAAACATGCTTGCCGCGCAAGTATATACTGCATTATTATTTTGCGATGTGCTAATAATTTTTTTTGCATTACAAATATTTTTTGCAAAAGATAACCAATGGCTTTTTGTAAGTATGTTTATTATTGGTTTTATTTCAGATATATGGTCGGGTCGTATACTAGGGTTTAATGCCCTTTTCTATGGGTTATTGGCATTTTCCTTACATGATATAAAAAAAGTTATACGTATGCATTTTTTAACATTTCTTGTATTTGTTATTTCGCTCTTTTTTGTAAAGTTTTTGTTTTACCTCATTGTCGGTTTTATTTTTCGTCAGACTGTACTATATTTATTTGCAATTAGTGTTTCATTTTTTTCTATGATACTTGTGAGTGTAACTGTTTCTCTCATATCATATATAGTAATGCGTATTTTACAGAAATATGTAAATCGATAATATGAACAAACGATTTTTTATTTTAGGCTCTCTTATTTCACTATTTACGATATTGTTTTTTAGTATTTTGGTAAAACTTCAAATAATAGAGCAATCGTTTTATAGAAAAAAGGTAGATGCGCTTGTAACGCAAGATAATACATTTTTATCGTTACGTGGTAGAATTTTTGATACTTATACCGATAAAGCACTCGTATATAACATCAGTAGATACAGCATATATGTAAACCCAGATGAATTTCCACGAAAAAATAGAGAAACGCACATAAACGAAATTGCTACTATGTTTTCCATAAGCGAAGAAAGAGTACGCAATGCTTTAGGGAAAAATAAACAAGAACATATAAGAACATTAGTACAAGGACTTACTTATGAAGAGCTTACTCAATATCTAGAACTATTGAGGCAATTTCGTGGCATCTCTTGGCGACGTGATTTACATCGCTACTATGAACTTAATGAATCAATGTCACATGTCATTGGACATATTGGAGACATATCTGCGTCTGAACTTAGAGAACTACAGTATAAAAACTATCAGATTTCAGAATCGATTGGAAAAACTGGTGTTGAAAAACAATATGAGAATGAATTGAGGGGAAAAAAGGGGAAGGTAAGAGAGCGCGTAAATGTGTTTGGACAGCGTGTTTTAGAATCACATCAATTATTACAAGCATCTACACCCGGTTACGATATTGTATTAACCCTTGATAGACACATACAAGAATTAGTTGAAAAAGCGCTTGGAGAGAGAATTGGAGCAGCTGTTGTGATGAAATCGACAGGAGAAATACTCGCTATGGCATCGTATCCGAGATTTAATCCAAATTTACTTGTTTCATCTGCCGATACAAAAAATCTTCAAAGCATACAAAATAGTGTACATTCTCCATTTATAAATAGAGCAATGCAGGCACTTACTCCACCTGCTTCTTCGTTTAAAGTTTTAATGTCCTCTGCGTTTTTACATGAGTTTCCAAATCAATGGAATTTTACGGTGCGATGTATTGGATATATAGCTATAGGTAATAGACGTTTTTATTGTTGGGTACGTTCTGGGCACGGTCTTTTAGATATTGAAGGCGCACTTGCGCATTCTTGCAATGTGTTTTTTTATGCCTTGGGATTAAAACTTGGTGCTTCTACCATCGCAAAATACGCACAGTTATTTGGACTTGGAGCGCATACAGGTGTTGATCTTCCATTTGAAGTAACAGGAACGGTACCATCACCTTTGTGGAAGCAAGAACGATTCCATGAAATTTGGCAAAATGGAGACACCGCTAATATGTCCATTGGACAAGGTTTTTTAGAAGCGACACCATTACAACTTGCTCAAATGGTGACAATAATTATAAACAATGGTGTTGCATATAAACCACATGTTTTAAAGGAATTGCGCGATCAAGTTACTGAGCATGTAGTGTATTCAGCAAAACCAGAAGTTATGCGTTCGGTAAACATGGATAAAGACGTATATCGTAAAGTTCGTAATAACATGAGATCTGTTGTAACACGTGGAACTGCTCGTGTGGTTATTACGACAAAGCAAGTGAAAATTGCTGCAAAAACCGGCACAGGACAAATAACAGGACTTGATCACAAGCAATGGCATTCGTTATTTCTTTCATATGCACCCTTTGATGCAAAACCAGAAGAGCAAATTGTCGTAGTATTTTGGGTTGATGCGGTCAATGAATGGGAGTGGTGGGCTCCAAAAGCTGCAAATATTGTGTACGAGGGAATATTTTCCAATTTATCATATGAAGAAGCGTTAAAAAAACTTAAAAAGCAAGGAGCATGGTATTTATAATATCGATAATACTAAAGTATGCGACGTATAGATTTATTACAGTGCGGTGCTGTCCTTGGCTTAGTTGTGTTTAGTGCATTATTTGTCTATTCAAGTTCTGTAGACATGCAAGGCGTTGTACAGTCTACAGAGTTTTCTAAACAACTATTGTTTATTATCATAGGCCTCACGTGCATGTTTATAATCATGTTCATTCCAATCAATAAATTTAAAGAATTTATGCCCGTCGTATATGGCTTTGCGTTGTTTTTATTAGTTTTTACTTTGTTTAAGGGCGATGTGCGCAATGGTGCACAATCGTGGCTACCTGTTTTTGGATTTAGTCTTCAGGCATCTGAGTTTGCGAAAGTAGCTACCATACTAATGTATGCATATCTCATAGAGAAATACTCGCCTGATTTTCGCCAGTACACTCATATAATATTTTATGCATTTGTAGGGTTACTACCTATGGGGCTTATTCTTATGCAACCAGATATGGGTACCGCATTGGTGTATCTTCCGATTATGTTAGCCATATTGTATATCTCAGGTGTGCTTGCAAAGCGAGTATTATTTATTGTAGGAGCAGGCGTTATCAGCATTGCTACGCTCATAGTTTCCTATGTTATGCAAAGCATGGTGACATCTGATGTCACGTTGATAACCTTGTTACGTACAAATACTTTTCTTGTATACATAATACTACTTGCTCTTTTGGTAATACTGAGTTCTTTAGGTACTATGGTAGATTTTTTTTCACGAGGGTTTTTTGTACTTCGATATTGCTCATTTATGACTTTAACGGGCGGTATTATGGCATATATCGCTACCATTGTATTAAAACCATACCAACTTCAAAGACTTTTGGTATTTATAAAACCCGAAAGCGATCCACTTGGTTCAGGCTGGCATATATTACAATCAGTCTCAGCGATAGGTTCAGGTGGGCTTTTCGGTGCAGGTTTTTTGCAAGGTGAACAAAGTAGTCTTCATTTTTTACCTCAGAAATCTACGGATTTTATTTTTTCTTTGATAGGAGAAGAACTTGGTTTCATGGGAAATGTTACCGTTATACTTTTGTATTTTCTGCTTATGTGGCGGATACTTTTAGTTGGTGTGGCGTGTAAAACTATGTTTTCAAGAATTTGTTGTGCAGGTATTCTTGCGATATTTTTTATTCATTTTATGGTTAATATAGGCATGACACTTGGCATCATGCCTATTACAGGAATTCCATTACTACTTGTTTCTTATGGTGGGTCATCTATTGTAAGCACATTTTTTGCACTTGGTATCGTACAAAATATTTATAGATATGAAGTAAAAAATAGAATAACAAACCTTAGTTAATCATGTTTTTAGAGAGCGCCTTATTATACTAACACTATGGAAGACTTTATTCGAAAAAAAATACGGGAGGATGTAGAGAAGTGCAGTGTGCATGTACATACGCGATTTCCTCCTGAACCGAATGGATATTTACACATAGGACATGCAAAGGCGATAATACTTAATTTTGAAATTGCAAAAGAATTCAATGGTACGTGTAATCTACGTTTTGATGATACCAACCCCGAAAAAGAGCGTGTTGAGTATGTGCAGGCAATACAACAAGACATACGTGCACTTGGCTATGAATACGATAGCAATGAATACTATGCATCACAGTATTTTGATAAATTTTACGACTATGCATGTACACTGATACAAAAAAAGCTTGCATACGTAGATAGTAGCAGTCCCGAAGAAATACGAAATCGAAGAGGCACACTCACTGAATCAGGAGTAGACAGCCCCTATAGGGAAAGAAGCATAGAAGAAAACACGAAACTTTTCCTTGAGATGAAAGAAGGACGACATGAACAAGGCGCCTGTGTGCTTCGTGCAAAAATAGATATGAAACACCCAAACATAATCATGCGAGATCCTACGATATACCGTATTCGTAAAGAACATCATCATAAAACAGCTGACGCGTGGTGTATATATCCAATGTATGATTTTGCCCATTGTTTGTCAGATGCAATAGAAGGCATTACGCATTCTCTTTGTACGCTTGAATTTGAAATACACCGTCCTTTATACGATTGGTTTTTAGAATCTCTTGACATTCCTATTCCGCGCCCTCAGCAAATTGAGTTCACTCGTCTTAACATTACGCATACAGTGCTCAGTAAGCGTATTTTGAAAACTTTGGTAGAAAATAAGGTGGTAGAAGGATGGGATGATCCGCGTATGCCTACCTTATCGGGAATGCGTCGTCGTGGCTATACTGCAACTACAATAAAATCATTTTGTAAATCAGTGGGAATTACAAAAGCACAGACTACGATAGAAGTAGAAAAATTAGAAGAGATGCTTCGTCAAGATCTGAACAAGCATGCAACGCGAGCGATGGTTGTCGTCGATCCGATAAAACTTATAATAACAAATTATCCAAAAAATAAGGTAGAAACATTTCACGCTGAAAATAACCCTGAAAATGTAGATTCAGGCATGCATGATGTAAATTTTACTCAAACACTTTACATAGAACGAGATGACTTTATGGAAGATGCCCCTAAAAAATACTTTCGGCTTTCTGTTGGACGCGAGGTGCGATTAAAGTACGCGTACTATGTAACATGCACGGGCTTTGTGAAAAATGATGATGGCAGTATACGAGAAGTATACGCAGAATACGATCCTGCAACACGAGGTGGTTGGAGTAATGATGGACGCAAGGTACGCGGTACTATTCATTGGGTTTCTGGGCATGATGCACAAGATATTACCATACACATGTATGATAAGTTATTTTCAGCAACTCATCCTGATGAGTTTGCAGATGATGTAGATGCCATGTTGGCAGCGGTAAATCCCAATTCTCTCTCTGTTGTTCATGGTGCAAAAGCAGAGCCATATGTATATGCTTGTATTAACGCTTCTGATGAACAAGAAGCTCTGAAATACATGCAATTTTTACGTAAAGGATATTTCGTCTATGACAAAACTTTTTCACACATGAAAAATATCCCGGTATTTAATAATACCGTACAGTTGAAACAAACTTGGAAATAATATTTGCATAACTATCTGAAAATGAACATATTGACATTATGTATCAAGCACTTAATAATATACATAATGCCATCTTAGCTCAGCTGGTAGAGCGCGTGACTTGTAATCTCGAAGTCGTCGGTTCGACTCCGACAGATGGCTGTGGGGGAGTTTCCCGAGCGGCCAAAGGGGGCAGACTGTAAATCTGTTGACTTCGTCTTCGCAGGTTCGAATCCTGCACTCCCCAGAATTACGGGTGTATAGCAATGCTAGGATTTGTGCATAATATCAAAGTATAAGAGAGTATAAAGATTTTATGGATTTTTGTTGTTATGGTGTTCGAGGATCGCGTCCAGCTCCCACATCCCTTGATACATTCTCATCTATTCTTTCTAAGGTATATGATATGCTTCCTAAAAAAGCATTAGCAGATTGTAAAAATGACGAAGATATATGCAACTTTATAGAGAAACACATACCGAAAGAAAAACTGAATTTGATACTAGGATTAGGGGGAAATACTCCTTGTGTAGAAGTAATTCCAAAAGTTCGCGATGATACCCATATATTATTTGATATGGGAACCGGTGTTTCTAACGTACTTACACACGAAAATTCACGGGTGTTTCACGTTTTTTTTAGTCATTTTCATTACGACCATGTTCAAGGGTTTCCATTTGCACCGTGGCTCTATGATGAAAATGTAACCGTGCATTTTTATAGTCCTGTGAAAGGGTTTGAAGCAATATTACGTAATTTCATGAATCCACCGTATTTTCCAATTACTACGGTAAACATGACAAAAAACATGTATTTTCATGAAATAGGTGATAAAACGCATCTGGAGCTGCAAGATATACGAATAACATGGAAAGAGATTAATCATCCTGGCACAAGTTATGCATATAAAGTTGAAGAAAAAAAGAAAACATTTTGCTATTTTACTGATGTAGAGATACAAGATGATTTATTTAAACATACACGTGCTAATAAAGCATTTTTACACGGAATTGATTCAATTGTATTAGATGCATCTATGGACTTTGTCAGTACTGCAAAAGAACAAGGCTGGGGACACACAAGCTTATTTAAAGGCTTAAGCTTTTGTAAAAAATGGGATATTAGCCATGTGTATCTGTTTCATTTTCGACCGTCTGATGGAGCAAAGGATGCCTTGTTAAATTATAAAATAGCGTTGTGGTATAATACTGCAATAGAATCAAAAACCACGGTATCCTGTGCACAAGAAAATATTTGTGTTGCGGTGTGAGGTATTCATTGTCATCTACAAGAAATACAGCTTCTATGTCTGACTCAAATGAAATTTTTTTTTCTGAGAAAGAGATCACATGCTTGTATACGCTTCTGTGCATGCCGGAACATTTGCCATCATCGTATTGGCAGATCAAAGAAAAGATTGAACAACATCTAAAAAAGAAGATTACATTACGAGATTTGATTTTTATTCAAAATTCAGCAAAAAATATGTTTTCTTCATGAATACATTGAAAGATGCGAAATTTGATGAAGTGTCTATTGGTAACTATATGGCTCGTATTCCGCAAGAAATAATACAACAAGTGCTAGAACGCTGTGACATTGTTGCTATTGTAGGTCGATACGTTACCCTTATGAAAAAAGGAAATCGATTTTGGGGCTTAAGTCCATTTAAGAATGAAAAAACACCTTCTTTTAGTGTCGATGAGACAAGTAAACTGTTTTACTGTTTTAGTACGGGGCAAGGAGGGAATATTTTCACATTTTTTCAAAAAATGGAAAATATGAGCTTCGTGGAAGCAGTAAAATCGCTTGCGCATGAAGTAGGGGTTTCCATCCCCAATCAGCCAATTGCCATACAACGAAAAAACATGGAATCTGATAATACGCGTACTCGAGATATATTGCTTCGTATAGCAAACACATTTGAGCATTTTTTTTGGGATGAATCGCATCGCGCTGTGCGTGAATATATGAAATCACGTGGTTTTGAAGATAGCATCTTACGGACATTTCGTGTAGGCTACGCTCCGGAAGATAGATATTGGCTGTATAAATTTTTAATACGAAAGAAATATAGTGATACCGAATTAGCAGAAAGTGGACTTTTTAGTAAGAAATATCCTAAAATAAGTATTTTTTCCAATAGAGTTATGTTTCCCATTATGGCAGTTAATTCTAGCGTATTAGGTTTTGGTGGGCGATTGATAGTCGGTGATGGTCCAAAATACATAAATTCGCCGCAAACGACGCTCTTTCATAAGAAGCGAATACTCTATGGATTGAACAATAGTGTTGTGGGAATTAAAAAACATAAAAAAGTATTCCTCGTAGAAGGTTATTTGGACGTTCTTGCACTTCATCAAGTTGGAATGTCTGCAGCGGTAGCTCCGCTTGGTACGGCATTTACTGACGAACAGGCACAAATATTGCGTACTATGACAGACGAAGTTGTGATGTTGTTTGATAATGATGAAGCAGGGAAAAATGCTGCTATAAAATCTGCAATTTCCTTTGAAAAAGTTGGAATGCCATCTATTAAAATAGCGCATTTGTCTTGTGCAGACTCAGCAGAAACCTTACAAAAATATGGAAAAGAAGCTCTTCGTGAAGAGTTGCTTGAACAGCAAGAATGGTTTGAATATTATATAAGTAATGTGCATTTCTCATATAATTCAACCTATCAAGAGCGCGAGCAAATACTGAATCGTATAATTAATTACATTATCACTGTTCAATCTGATTACAGACGCTCTATGTATGTTTCTCGTGTAGCAGAATATTTTACTATAGATGCACGTATCATACGCAAGCGTATCAATGATGCGATGTCTTCTGTAAAAAAAGAATGTTTTTCTATGAATACACAAGTTCAAGACACCAGTAAAAAAGCATTTGTTACTCCTGTACATACGTGGGATTTTTTGATGATGGTTAGTTTGTGTACGCAGATACTTTTGTTTGCACAAGTGCGTGTTTTCTGTAAGGTTACAGATTTGATGAATGATAATGCTCGTAAAATATACATTGCGCTTGAAGAGGTATATCGAAATGATACGATCAATATGCAGGCAGTTTTTGCCTTACTAGAGAAGCCTTTGTCGTTGTATATTACAAAATTAATTGCTCGTGGAGAGATACCAGAATATTCACAAGGGATTATTGAACATTGTAAATATTACGTAACATTATCTCGATTAGAAAAATGTAGTCGTGAGATTGATATGAAGATACGAAAAAAAAGCGCACAAACAGAAAATATAAAAATTATGCGTGAATTGTTAGAAGAAAAAAAATTTTATGTACAGCGTATAAATGAACTTAAAAAATCTCATAATTTGTATGAAACTCGTGCGTAAAGTATGTTATATGGAGAATTACCTTGATACAGATAATTAAAAATACGGTAGCTGCTTCGTCTATTCTTGCGATTAAAAACAATACAAGTACAAAAAAGCCTACAAAAACAAAGAGGCATGGTAATACGGTATCTGATACGAAGTCGAAACTTAAATCTGATACAAAATTGAAGCCTAAGGTGAAAAAAGTATCTTCTAAAAAGGCAGAAACAAATAGCTCTTCGGGACAAAGTGTATTGAAAACAAATCCCAAAAAAAATACACGGGTTCAGAAATCTTCAGAAAAGATAAATACAAAATCATCAAAAACAAAGAATAAAAACACCTCAAATAAGCTTCATAAAAAAAATAATGTTTTGTTAGAGAAAAATGAAAGTAAATCGTGGAAAGCTTTAGTAAATGATTATCTTGATAAGGTAGATGTCGATGTTCCTATTGTATTGGATGAATTGTTTGAATATTCTCAAATTGATACAACAGATAACGTGTTAAAAAAGCAAGTAGAAGATTATGTTACTGAGAAAAATTTTGATATTGATGATGAAGTTAAGAAAGGGTGGAATACCTTTGATACAAGCGATGATAAAATAGATGATCCAATACGCTTGTATTTGCGAGAAATTGGAAAAAAAAGATTGCTTTCTGCAGAAGAAGAAGTTCAATTTGCAAAAGAAATGAGAGAAGGTGAACGTCAGATAGTCGAAATTATTAAGAAATCAGGAATATTCATTTTTGAACTTTATAAAATCATGCAAAACCTCAGTAGAGAACCAGATAGTAGTGCAGAGGCATTTACGTACAATAGTAAGAATTATCATGAATATGAAAGACGTAGTGAAAATAAGCGACTTTCACAATTGTATAGAGATGTTATAAAGCAAATAGGCGGTAAATTAGAAGAATACATGCAATATAAAGCGCAATTGTATGCATCAGGAAAGAAATATTCTGATGTTGTAAAATTACAATCGATGAAAGCGCATTTACTGAAAAAAATACAACATCTTTTTATTGATGCTTCGGAAGTACATCGTTTAGCGGGTGTGTTTCTTAAAGCACTTGAAATGATTAAAGAATACAAGAAAAGGCAAACTACGATATGTCGTGAGCTTGCATCAAACTCTCTTGATGATATTCGTCTTTTGTGTAAGCGATTGATTACGAAAAAAACAAGGGAAGAATTAGAACGTGAACTTGGAAAAAGTGCTCATGAAATAAAAACTGCTATACAAAATTATAAAACTGCCGAGAAAAAACTTACCAGTGTAGAATTTGATTATGAAATGAGTATAGACGAAATAATGCACTATTCAAAAGAAATTGCAAAAAATCACTTAAAGGTAGAAGAAGTTAAAAATCACATTATAGAATCTAATTTGCGACTTGTCGTAAGCATTGCAAAAAATTATACAAACCGAGGTCTGTTTTTCTTTGATTTAGTTCAAGAAGGCAATTTGGGACTCATGCGTGCTGTAGAAAAATTTGAATTTCAAAGAGGATTTAAATTTTCAACCTATGCGACATGGTGGATAAGGCAAGCTATTACACGCTCTATTTCTGATCATGCGCGTACGATACGAGTTCCGGTACATATGATAGAACAAGTAAATAAAATTATGCGTGAAGAGCGGCGAATGATACAAGAGCATGGAAGAGAAATAACCGATGAAGAAATTGCAAAAAAATTAGGATGGGAAAAAGAAAAAGTAGTGAATGTACGCAGTGTATCTCGAGAGCCACTTTCTTTAGAAACACCCATAGGTGAAGACGAAGACTCTTTATTAAGTGATTTCATAGAAGATAAAAATACCGATTCACCGATGCAGATTACCTCATCTTCATTTTTACGAGAGCATTTACAAGAAGTACTTTCAACGCTATCTCCTAGAGAGCAGCTTGTATTGCGTTTACGTTTTGGTCTTGACGATGGGTATCCACTTACTTTAGAAGAAGTTGGACTTGACTTAAATGTTACGCGTGAACGAGTTCGACAAATAGAATCAAAAGCATTAAAGCGATTACAACATTCGCGTCATCGTAAAAAATTACAGCGATATCTTGATAATGATATAGAATAATTTTATTACAATATAATAAATGAAATAACTTTATTGACTAGGCATATACGTGCACGAAGTGTACGAATGAAGTAGTATAAACTACTATAGTTAATGATACTAGGAGGCATATATATGGGTTTTCATAAAACACTAGAGCAGTTACGATTATTGCAGGAAGTTTTTAATGAAAAACTTAGTATTGAAAGTAAACTTACAGAATTACCTCAAAAGGTAGAAACTTGTGAACAGATGGTTTTGCAGTTGCAAAAAGAATTTCTTATGTACAACGAGAAATATGGACAACTAAAAAAAGAAATATCATTAAAACAAGATAGTTTATTACAGACACAAGAACAACGTGAAAAATTTGAAAAAGAAATAAGTCATGTAAGTTCTCAACGCGATTATGAAATTATTGATAGAGCGGTAAAAGAAAACGAAGAGCATGAAAATTCTATAGTACGAGAAATCAGTGCTTTAAAGCGCAAATTTGATGAACTACAGGAAAAATTTCAAACATCTGAAAATTTTTTAAAAGAACAAGAAGTAGAACTTGAAAAAACCAAACAAGAAGTAAATAGACAAGTTACCGCACTCACACACGATCTTCAAGAATGTAAAAATAAAGAAATACTTATTTCATCGGATCTCAACGATAATTTGGTATTTAAGTTTGAGCGAATTATACGTTTGAAAGGTGGTGATGGCATTGTACCTATAAAAAATAATGTATGTTACGGTTGTCATATTGTTCTTCCGGTACAATTTGTAAATGAAATACGCGCTGAAAATGAAATTTTTATCTGTCCATACTGTTCTAAAATAGTGTATCATGATGGGAATTACGATTCTGATATTACAAGTAATATCGATACTCCTAGCTTGCAAGACATTGTAACTGAAGATGACATAGAATTAGACGATTTTGAGCATGAACATGAAGATGACGATATGAATGATATGGATTCTGATATCTATACTCCAGTTGCAAATTTAGAAGAGGATAATGATGATATCTCAGATGAGGAGAACTATGAATTAGACAACTATGAAAAATAAAAATTAAAAAACAATATTAGCAGTATGGATATTGCTCTTGTATATTTACACTTTGTGTTACGCAAGAGAGGAAAGTCCGGGCTCCGAAGAGTTAGTTATTGGTTAACTGCCAAATAATGTATATAACATTAGAGATAGTGCCACAGAAAAAATACCGCCGAATGTTATTTTCGGTAAGGGTGAAAAGGTAAGGTAAGAGCTTACCCGTATGTAGGAGACTACATATGGTCGGTAAACCTTAACTGGAGCAAAATCATGTAGGTGAAGAGTTACTCGCTTCATATTCACGGGTAGATTGCAACAGGTGTGTAGAAATACACTTCCATAGATAAATAATATCCCATGACAGAATCCGGCTTATATACTGCTTTTTTGTTTTTGAAAATTATTAATTAATATTGTTTCTTTTTATACATTGTCAGTTTTCGTTGTAATCCTTGATGATCAGTTATGATAATCTTATTTTCTGTAATAGAAATACATCCATCATCCTTAAGAATACGTAGTACGTCTTTATTATTTTTCGGTGAAATACCAACCCATTTGGCTATATCTTCTGGGGTGGATTTGACAATATATTGTTTCTTTCCAGCATCGGTATTTAACAGTACTTGTAAAGTTAATAAGCACATAATAACTCGTGGTATAGGTTCATCGTAAGAGTATATTTGCAAGCGTTGTTGTTGCACTATAATTCGATTGACAAATGTTTGTATAAGCCAAAGTGACAGTTGAGGATTTTGTAGTATAACTGCTTCAAAGTTATCTTTTGAGAATTCCAACACCGAAACAGTGCCGCTTGCAATAGCCGACGCAGACCTTGGAAATGATTCTATAATGGCCATTTCTCCAAAGAATACTCCACTTTGTAATACATCTATCATGTGTTCTTGTCCTTCTATCATGGAAACGAGTTTTACTTCACCTTTTTTAATAAAGTAAAACTTATTACTTCCTGTTTCATACTCGCAAAATATTATTTCATTATTTTGATATGTTTTTTCAAAATGATTTAAATCTGAATTATGTTCCATTACTTTGTAAGTCCTTTAACATTTCTTGAATTTCATTGATATGCTCACCATTAGAATGCATAGACATATACCGTTCTATGACATATAAAGCTTTTTTTATTTCATTTTTTTCGTAGTAACATTTCGCGTATAGATACAAGCCTTCTTCTGGGGAGAGCTCTTTTTTTGAATCCATAACTGTTTGAGTAACCGTGTGTATTTGTCGTAATTCATTGGAGAGTATACGCATTAATTGAAGAGATAATTTTGGTGTTTTTGTAATTAACGTTTCAAATTCTTTGACATTAAAAACAATAAGTACTACATCGGTTAAGGACATGGCGTCATCATTTCTTCCTATCGTACCTATTGCAGAATGCATGCCAAAAAAATCTCCTTTCGCATGACGCTTCTTTTTTTCAACTCCAAAAAGATTTGATGTTACTTGAACTTCTCCTTCACTTATGAGAAATATTTCGCTTGCTTCTTCGCCGCGGAAATATATAATAGAATTTTTTGCAAATTTTACTTTTTTAGACATGGTTTTTATTTTATAATTTAGACTTCCTTAAATATATTATAGAAAATTATATTGCATAATTTTTTTACTTACATGCAAGAATTTTACTACATTCTATGGTGCAATATGTGGATTTTTTTTATTATTTTACAAATGATTGAAGCATATCTTCAATAGATGCCTTAGGCAATGCACCTACTTGTTGCTCTATTATTTCTCCTTTGTTCATTAAAATAATTGTTGGTATACTGCTTACGTTAAATTTCTGCGCAAGATCTTTGCATTCATCTATATTAACTTTTGCGATTTTTATTTTCCCTTCATACTTATCTGCAAGTTCATCAATGATAGGACTTATCATTTTACATGGGGGACACCATTCTGCCCAAAAATCCAATAATACTGGAATTGTAGAATTTTCTACTTCTGTGGTATAATTATCCGTTGTTATATGTAATGCACTCATAGCTATTTTTTCTCCTAAAAATTAATTTTGTACGGTCTTTATTGATTAAGTAGTACTCTCATTTTCTTTAATATATTTAGAATTATATTACATGACATGTCATTTGACTATTGTTATCTATCTCTGTCTCTGTTTTATTTGCAAAATTATACATCATATTTTCTACATAGCGAGCTATTATATCGGGTTCTATGTTTATCTTATCGCCTTCTACGCTATCACGCAGGTTTGTAATTGCTCTTGTATGTGGAATAATATTGCACGTTATGCTGTCATGATTTATTGTAGCAATGGTAAGGCTTATTCCGTCAAGAGTTATACTTCCTTCTGGAATCATGTATTTCATGTATTGCTTAGGTATTTTGACAGTAAGAAAACAATTTTCATCATCTTCATGGAGTGCTTCAATTATACCTACGCATGCAATATGTCCTGTTACAAAATGTCCACCTATTCGTTCAGAGGCACGCATTGCGCGTTCAAGGTTTACTGTATCGTGTATTTTAAGTGCATGCATTGAGGTTTTTTCAAGTGTAATTCTCAATATTTCTACTTCAAGCCACGCATTCTGAGGTTTTTGCGTGAATACATGGGTAAGTATCGATGCAATTCTTGGTAAGTGTGGACTTTTTTGTACTACGGTGAGGCATACACCATTTACGGATAGAGAATCTCCTATGGCAGTACTACTATGTACGATATTTGGGGATCCAATGCGTACTCGTGCATACGTATTGCAGTCTTCTGATGATGAACTATTGCCGTCTGTCTGCTTTGTACTGTGCTCAATTGATAAGATTACCCCAGTCGTTTCAATAAGACCTGTGAACATAGTACTGTAATTATACTCACAATAACGTAAAAATAAAAGTACAATGAGTTATAAAATTTTTTTACAAAAGCTTTTCCTGTGAATATGGTCGCGTATTCCGTAATGATGTAATGCATTTTTATGATTTTTTGTTGGATAACCTTTGTTTGTAATAAATTTATATTCGGGCATATCATGGTGGAGCATATGCATAAATGTATCGCGTGCAACTTTTGCTACGATAGACGCAGCTTGTATTTGTGGAATATAGCTATCACCTTTTACCTTTGCTTTCGTAGTAAGAGGAATATCAGGCGTGAAAATACCATCTACGAGAACAATATCTTTTGAAGTATCGCGAGGAATATATTTTATGCTTCTTCCGTACCTTATTGTCTGATGAAATGCTCGTTGCATTGCAAGAAGTGTTGCATGATGGATGTTGTAAGTATCAATTTCATGAGGATAAGCCCATCCTATACCCCATAAGTAGTATTTGCGTATAAACTGCGATGATGCGTTGCGCTGCTTTGGAGTGAGGGTTTTTGAATCAGCGAGTGCGAGAGCATGTTTTATAAAATGTTGTTCACGTATAGTATCTGAAAATTGAAATGCCACACACGCGGCAGTGACTGGGCCGGCAAGAGTTCCTCGCCCTGCTTCATCAATTCCATATATCATGTGCTTATTGTACTATGAATTGAATACACACTTTAACTTATGTGTGTTCCTTATATTTTTTTAATGGGAGTTTTAAGAGCTGCGTTATTTTGTTACAATAACTTAAGCTAACACTTACTGGGAGTCTCAATACACAAAGATGTTTTTAGAACATATTGAAATATTCGGATTTAAATCATTTGCAGATAAAAGTCGCATTGCCTTTGATAAAGGTATGTCTGTTGTCGTTGGACCGAATGGTTGTGGCAAAAGCAATGTTGTCGATGCGCTGCGATGGGTCTTAGGTGAGCAGGGAGCAAAGGGACTGCGCGCTGATAAAATGGTTAGTGTTATTTTCAATGGCACGGAGACTCGACATCCACTGAATGTAGCTGAAGTTTCTTTAACATTTTCAAACGAACAAAATATATTGCCTCTTGAATTTAGTGAGATTGAAATAAAGCGTCGTGTTTTTCGCGATGGAACGAGCGAGTACTACATCAATAAAAATCAAGTACCACTTCGCGAGTTGCGAGAATTACTTGCAGATACGGGTGTTGGAAATACCGAATACGTTGTCATGGAACAAGGTCGCATGGACCAAATACTGGAGGCAAAGCCAACGGAACGTAGGCAGATTTTAGAGGAAGCTGCGGGTATTGTAAAACATAGAATGCGTAGTCTTGAGGGAGCGCGTCGTCTTGAAAAAGTACAGGTAAATAAAACACAGATTATGCAAGTGCTTTCAGAAGTAAAAACACAGCATAGCAGACTTGAAGAGCAATGTAAAAAAACACTTCAGTATCGCAAATATAAAGAGCTCATTTTTACGTATGAACTTCAAAAAACATGTGCACAGTATAATACCTTATACAATACATCCACGCATTGTGTAAAAGAAAAAGAAAGTCTTGAACAACAAATACATAAATGCACAAATTCTATTGCACAGCTTTATAAAGACAATGAAGATTTTATTTCTTCTATAAAAGATCATCAGAAAAACATAGGGGATAAGCAAGAAAAAATATCTTCACTTACTGCACATATACAAAGAGTTCAAGAGAGCATCGAAAAGAGTAAAGAATATCTTCTTACCATAGGGTCGCAAATCACCACACAGCAGTCACAGCTACAGGTATTACAAAAACGCGCGGCAAGTGAAAACAAAGAACAAAAATCTTTACTCTTACGCATTGAAAAGCAGCACATAGAAGAAACAGAATTAGATACAAGCATACAAACTATTCGTGAAAAACTGACTGACATTGACAAACAAATACACGACTGTGATAAAAATATTCAAAGTAGTGTAAAAAAGAACATTGAGGTTGGAGCAGAGCTAGAAGTACACCAGAAAGATTTACGTGAAGTTGTTGATAGACTAGCTGCCGAGCTTGATAAGCAGTTAAGTGAAACAGGCTATTCAATTGAAACGCAACAAATGCGTACTGATAAAATATTTGCCGATATAAAAACTGCACAATCTTCGTTAGATATATTGGCACGTGAAAATAACGTAAATACAATTCACAGCAATATAAAAAAAATACACGAGTGTATTAAAAATCTTGCAAAAAATTTTAAGAGTTATTCTGATACACAACCGACTTTTCTTCAGGAATTTCTTTCTCGTGATGGTGTTCTTTCTCGAAAGCACATTATAGATAAAAAGATATCTCAGTTATATAAAGAGCGTGATAGTTTACGTATTACACAGAGTGAGAGACAAACAGAGAAAGATACTTTGATTACAAATCAAGCAGCTTTAAAAAATGATTTACAAGCATACATGGTGAAAAAAGCATCAATAGAACGCGAAAATTTTTTGCTTTCCGAACAAGTGAAAAAGATAGAAAAAGTTTTATTACAAACGAAAGAAGAAGAAAAACGACAAGAGGAGAATGTAAAAAAACTACTGCATTCCAAAGAACGTGTAATCATTGATATAGACCAAGAGAAAAAACAATGTGAATCGTTACGTTCTGAAGATGTAGAAGCACGAAAGGTTTTGAAAATGTTACAGAAGAGTATTGAAAAACAAAATAATATGGCACATGTCTACACGCAAAAAATACGCGATGCTGATAATGAAATAAAAAAATTGCGAACAAGTGTACATGAAATTGAAAAGCAAGAAGCAGACATTACAACGCGATGTAATGTATTAGCGGAAAATTTTGCTGAACGCTATGGAGAAATTCTCTCGGTTTATTTGGCAAAAGACGAATATAAAAATATAACAAAACAAACGCTTGCAAGAGAAAATATTTCTGAGAATCTACAAAAAACAAAAGATGCGATGAAAGCACTCGGCGGGGTGAACTTACTTGCTCCTGATGAATTTAGACAAATAAACACACGCTATGAGTTTTTGACATCGCAGCTTACTGATTTAGAAGAAGCAGAAAATGATTTGAAAAAAATTGTAGAAGAAATAGAAAAAGAATCTCGAAAGAAATTAGAGGTAACCTATGCAGAGGTGAGAAAGCATTTTAAGCGCATCTTTACAAAGCTTATGGACGGTGGAACCGCTGATTTACTATTAGTAGACTCAGATGATATTTTGAGTGCAGGACTTGATATTGTTGCGCAGCCTCCGCAGAAAAAAACCAAGAACCTATCTCAGCTCTCGGGAGGAGAGAGGGCTTTAGTATCTCTTGCCTTGTTATTTTCAATACATTCAGTACGTCCCGCACCATTTTGTGTATTAGATGAATTAGACGCACCACTTGATGAACAGAATATTGGTCGCTTTTTAGCACTGGTAGATGACTTTTCATCGCAAACACAATTTATCGTTATTAGTCACAATAAACGCACTATCGCATCGGGAAAGCAAATGATTGGCGTTACTATGGAAGAACGTGGTGTAAGTAAAATTATAGGGGTAAAGACAGGGAATTAATCGTATGAATACATCAAATATCAAATACCAGAAAATAAAAAAGGTATATTTTAGCTGTATGATTTTTATCTTGATAAATTTTTACGCCGTATACATTATCAGTTGTAAAGAGCAGCAAGATAGAGCACCGAACACGATAAAAAATATGACGATACATAGTAATAAAGATGCACAATTATCAATAACGGATGCATATATAATGCCCGATCCAATAGATGAAATATTGCTTAATACCATTCCACAAACAGTGAAAGATAGAAATGATACGAAAAAAATCGTACAAAAAATGAGAACGATTATAAATCCAGAAATGGAACTTTATAAATATTTGCAGAGAAAACGAGAATATGCAAAAACAAGTATTTTTAATGACATACCGTAATATGCAGAGAACGCATATTCTATACACGGTGTTTTTTATGACATTTTTTTGTACACTAGCTCTGTATGCAGATGATGTCGATGTATTGAGTTCTTTCCAAGATATAGACACACTTTCAATACGCGAACAAGTTCCAAAAATAGATGATATTGAAACTTTGGATGCTAAAAATATTCCGCACATTGTTGTTCCGCTTACGTATAAATTAGTTGTCGGACTTCATGGGAGCAATTGGGTCTTAGATGCACGCAAATCTGATATTACGCGCTCGGATAAGTCGAATGTCATATTACAAGAACTACAAGAATCACAAGAGAGCAATATCTTTATCTTTGCTCGAAATTCAGTAGGTACAAACAAATTTGTGTTTTCACGAAGCGATAATGAAACGGCAGATGAGTCTTCTTATTTTCTTTCAGCTACATGGGTAGATACTGCGATAGATACGAATATAGAAATTGATGCACTGCCAATGACAGAATTACATGATGCTCGAGTATTATTACGTGATTCTTACGCAACAGTTATGATAGTATCGGAAAATAATTTCGATGAAAACACTACGTATTTATTTTCAGAAAATACATCGCAGAATGTGTTACGTGAAATTCCTAAGAGCAAGAGTAAGTATACGGTATTACCTAAAAATAATGACGAGGTAAATATACCTGCAACACAAGAGAATACAGAAATACCTCCGCGCATTGATATATCTAAAGAAAGCTTAAGAGAAACACAATCGCAAAAAATACCAACAAAGCCCCTCACTGAAGCATATGCATTATTGTTACAAAAAGTTACGAAGCTTTTAAAGCTTGGCAATTATGTAGAAGCACAGAATGTTATAGAAAACTATAAGAATAATGTAAATTTGAAAAATCTTGTTCCAAAGCTTTTATTTGATAGTGCGCAATATTTAGAAAAGATGCATGAAAATGAAGGTATACAGAGTATTCAAAATATAGAAAAAGCTATTATGTTTTACAATCGAATTATAGATGAATATTCTCTGAGCGTGGTGTATGATGAAGCACTTGCACGGCGTGAATTTTTACAGAAGAAATACGTATTTATACGGTAATCAGTTGCGTATTATACATGAATTATGGAGAATTTTTAGCCTATGAATGATACAATTGTAGTTTTAGACTTTGGTAGTCAGTACAATCGGCTTATCGTAAGACGCATTAGACAGTGTGGAGTTTACTGCGAACTTCTATCGCCTAACACTAGTGTAGCGTACCTTACACAAGCGCATATAAAAGGCATTATACTCAGCGGAAGTCCAAATTCTGTTGTCGATATCACAGAAAATGCACTGTCTTCTGAGTTTTGGAATGTAATTTCAGTACCCATACTTGGAATTTGTTATGGAATGCAGTATATGGTTCATGCCTTTGGTGGAGAAGTACAGCATGGGAAAGTACAAGAATATGGTACCGCTACGCTCCATATAAACGATGAAAAAAATCCTTTGTTTACAAATGTTCCTCAAAATACTACCGTGTGGATGTCACATGCGGATACAGCGTGGACTATTCCACAAGGATGGAAAGTACTCGCTCATTCTGATGATTGTCCGCATGCAGCGATTGTTTCTGCCGATAGTATGCGTTATGGTATACAATTTCATGCAGAGGTAACACACAGCGAATACGGCATGCAAATTCTGAAAAATTTTGCGCATAATATATCTGATGCGCAAGCAACGTGGTCTATGCGTACATATATGCAAGAAGAAATCACAAATATTGCGGAATGTGTGGGCAATAAAAATGTAATTTGTGCGCTCAGTGGTGGGGTAGATTCTACGGTGACGGCGATGTTGCTTGAAAAGGCCATTGGAAAACAATTACATTGCATTTTTGTAGATCACGGATTACTTCGTGAGAATGAGCGTGAAGAAGTGAAGCAATTATTTTCACAAACTTTGCAGGGGAATTTACATATTATTGATGCTACAGATATATTTTTCAAGAATCTTGCAGGAATAACAGATCCCGAGCAAAAACGAAAAATAATAGGCACGACATTTATAGAGGTATTTACAAACGCTGCTCAAGCAATTCCGCATGCGCAGTTTCTTGCACAAGGTACTTTGTACACTGACATCGTAGAGTCAGGACAAGGAGGTACTTCGCAAACCATAAAATCGCATCACAATGTCGGAGGGCTGCCTGATACTATGAAGTTCACACTTTTAGAACCACTGAAGTACCTGTTTAAAGATGAAGTACGCACATTGGGGCTTGAACTTGGACTAGCGAAGCATGTGGTTTTTCGACAGCCATTTCCTGGACCTGGACTTGCGATACGAGTACTCGGTGAGGTAAGATCTCAACGTGTATCTCTCGTGCGTAAATCAGATGCGATATTACGCGAAGAAATAGTAGGTGCAGGGCTTGAGGAAAAAATATGGCAGTATTTTACCGTGTTAACAGGTGTTAAGACGGTAGGTGTCAAAGGCGATGCGCGCGTATATGGAGAGACTATCGCTATTCGAGCGATTGATAGTAATGATGGCATGAGTGCTTCTGTTTACAATGTTCCGTTTGCCGTATTACAAAAAGTCTCCTCGCGCATTGCCAATGAACTCTTTGATGTCAATAGAGTAGTTTTTGATGTAACAACAAAACCGCCTAGTACCATAGAATGGGAATAGTAAGATAGGTAAAACATGCAAAATAACAATGAAAAAAATATCATAAAGAAAGCAGCACTTATTAGTGTTTTTGATAAGCGAAATGTTGTAGAATGCGCGAAAGCGCTTGCGGATATGGGCTATACGATTTTATCAACTGGTGGAACCTATAGAACCTTGGTAGCGCATAATATTGATGCAGTATCCATTGAAAAATACACAGGTTCTGCTGAATTTTTTGATGGTCGCGTGAAATCTTTGCATCCAAAAATATATGCAGGTATTCTTGCACGGCGTAATTCGGTGCAGGATAGTAATATATTAGAATCCGAAGAACTATACTCTATAGACATCGTAGTTGTTAATTTATATCCGTTTGAAAAAGTAGTACGCGATACTTCACTTACGCACTACCGTGCAGTTGAGAACATCGACATAGGAGGAGTAGCGCTCATAAGAGCCGCTGCTAAAAATCACGAATCGGTTTCAGTCATCATCGATCCTTCGGATTATCAGAATGTTATCAAAATTTTACACGATTGTAACACTAAAGACGTACAGAACATACATGCATTGAAGATGTGCAATGCACGTTGTGCGGCAAAAGCCTTTGCGCATACCGCTCACTATGACGCTATCATTGCAAATTACATGCTCTCTTATACTCGTTCTGCAGAAGAGCGTGAAAAAGAAAGAGAAAGCCGTATGGTAGAAAACATAGAGATAGACGAATATACCGTACCCTTGAGAAAAATACAATCGCTGCGTTATGGTGAAAATCCCCATCAAAATGCACAAGTATATAAGGTATCTACTGCACTTTCTAAAAAATCTGTCGTTGATGCAAAGCAACTTCATGGGAGAAACCTGTCTTTTAACAATATTCGAGACGCTGAAGCAGCGGTTCGTATTGTGCATAGTTTTTCTGATGCATGCGTGGTTGCGATTAAACATGGTAATCCCTGTGGAGTAGGACTTGGCGATTCTGTAATAAAAGCATGGAAAAAATGCTACGCTTCGGATATTGTCTCTATTTTTGGCGGAATTATCGCGTGTAATAAAGCTATTGATGAAATGTTTGCAAAACAACTTTCAAAAATATTTTTAGAGATTGTGATAGCACCTTCTTTTACTGCAGAGGCAAGGCATATTCTACAACAAAAAAAGAATCTACGAATTCTTACAATGCCACTTACTCCACAATCATATAAAAAAGCGATCTCTGATTCGCAGCATTATAGTTCAATTTTTGGTGGTGGTATGTTGATGCAAAACTACGATAATGGACATATAACAGAAAAGCAATGCTTATGTGTTACAGAAAAGAAGCCAAGGTCATTGCAAATGCGAGATTTGCTTTTTGCATGGAATGTATGTAAGTATGTAAAATCAAATGCAATTGTCATAGCAAAAAACGAGGCAACACTGGGCATTGGTGCAGGGCAGATGAATCGTGTAGGAGCAGCTGTAATTGCTATAGAACATGTTCAAAAGAAAAATAATGGTGCTACAAAACTTAAAGGATCTGTCATGGCATCTGATGCGTTTTTTCCTATGTCCGATACGGTAATGCTTGCTGCAGAGCATCAGATTGATGCTATCATTCAACCAGGCGGCTCAATACGAGATACAGATTCTATAAAAGCTTGCAATGACCACGGTATTGCTATGGTATTTACGGGCATGAGGCACTTTCTACACTAAGTATCTATATTTTCTATAATATAGTATAAAATATAGTGTAAGAAATCTGGAAGGGAAAAACTACAAATGCTTGAATCAATACAAAATGGCTTTACGTCCATGCTTCGTCGTATAAGTGGAACTCATGCTATATCAGAGAAAAACGTACGCGATGCAGTAGAAGAAATAAAAATCGCACTCTTAGAAGCTGATGTGCATGTAAGAGTAGTGAGGCGTTTTATCAATAAAACGCTTGAAGATGCGCTTGGCGAAAAAGTGCTTCGCTCAGTTTCTCCATCGCAAATGTTTATTAAAATATTGCAAGATACACTCTCTAAGTTTCTCGGTTCTGAGCACTCGGAAATACACCTTCAAGGTGGACCCGCTGTTATATTCATGTGTGGTCTACAAGGTTCGGGTAAGACAACTACCTGTGCAAAGCTCGCAGCGCATTACAAAAGCAAAGGAAAATCAGTGTCATTAGCAGCAGCAGACATAACGAGACCTGCAGCTGTTGAGCAGCTTATGATTCTTGGAAAAAGCATAGACTGTACGGTGCATTCTCTAGATACCGCGCAGTCGCCGATTGATGTAGCGGAATTTGCACACAAGCGGGCTAAGAACTCTGGAGATGATATTCTGATTGTCGATACAGCAGGGCGCACCGAACTTGATGACGATCTTCTTAATGAAATAGCAGTCATGCAAAAAATGCTAAAGCCTTGTTCTCGAATTTTAGTACTTGATGCAATGACGGGGCAGACTGCGGTAACGGTTGCGCAGAAATTTCATGAATCCGTAGACATTACGGGTTTTATATTTAGTAAAGCAGATTCCGATTCGCGTGGTGGGGCACTTTTAAGTGTGAGAAGCATGGTAGATGCACCGGTGCATTTTATTGGCACAGGCGAAAAAATCGATTCTCTTGAGATATTTCATCCTGAAAGAATAGCTTCTCGCATACTTGGTATGGGCGACATAGTAAGTTTTGTTGAAAAAGTACAAGGACATGTTGACGAAGAAGAAGCAGAACGCTTGCATAAAAAAATTATGAAAAAAACCTTTACGCTTGCTGATTATTTGAAACAATTTCAGAGTATGCGAGATATGGGTAGTATGGAAAAAATAGCTGAAATGATCCCCGGTGTTACGCATTCTATGGTACAAAATATAGATCAAAAAGCTATGCGAAGAGAAGAAGCTATTATATTGTCCATGACAATGGAAGAGCGAGAAAATGTAAAAATAATAGGCTCTACTCGAAAAGCGCGCATAGCTTGCGGAAGTGGAACATCTGTTGCACAAGTGAATTCACTTTTGAAGAAATTTGAGAAAACAAAAATTATGATGAAAAAAGCAATGAAAAGTAAAAAAATGCAAGATTTAGCTTTAGAATGATAAAATAACTTTAAATATTATTAAAATTTTAGAAATAAGCAAATATAATAATGTTTTTATGATACAATTTATACAGATAATAAAGTTTATATAACAAAATATAAAGGAGTTTTTAATGGTTAAGATTAGACTTAAGAGATTTGGTAAGAAGAGACAGCCCTCATACAGAATAGTTGTTATGAATTCTCGTTCTAGTAGAGATGGAAGAGCTCTTGATGAAATTGGTTTTTATCACCCTTTACAAAAAGATAGAAATACTCAAATTCGTATTGATCTTGATAAAGTGGATTCGTGGATGGGTAAAGGTGCTCAGCCCACCGATACGGTCAGAGATCTGATAAATAAGGAAAAAAAGAAATAAAAATAATATGAAGTTCTATCTTCACTAAGAGGTATTGTATGGAAAAAGAATTTGTCGAATATATTGCAAAGTCGCTTGTCGATGACCCTGATAGCGTTGAAGTCAACGAGGTTACTGGTATTAAATCTTTAATACTTGAATTGAAAGTTGCTCCAGATGACGTTGGAAAAATCATTGGACGAGAAGGAAGAATTGCTGTGTCAATTCGTGCACTGCTTGGCGCTATGTCTACTCGTTCTAATAGACGAGTTACCTTGCACATTATAGATGACTAGTTTTTCAGGTTATTGTATAAGGTAGTATTTATAAGTAATTATGCTACATACATAGAAATATTCATACAATGAATATTGTATTGTGTATTTTGGATATGTAGTATTATTACATTGTGCTTGCAGTAGGTAAATTTTTAAGCACCTTTGGAGTAAAAGGGTTTATAAAGTTGCGTTCTTATTCTGGTAATATTGAACATTTAGCTACTATAAAGATGTTTTATACGAGTGTAGTATCAACAAATCAAATTGATTCTGCAAAAAGCTATGAAATAGAAACATGGCATATACAAGGAAATAAGACAATTCGCTGTAAAATTTTGGGCTTTGATTCACCTGAAAGTGTCCATTGTTTCGTAGGTCAAAACATGTATGTTCCTCGCGCGCAGGCGACACGATGTGAAAAAGGCGAATATTATATAAGTGATTTAATCGGTATGCATGTTATGCATATTGGAAAAATGATTGGGGTAATTACCGCTATTTTTACCGATACTTATGTGCCTCTTTTAGAAATTACCATACATCATAATTCTGAAAGAACATATGCGGACAGCAATAAAAAAAGTAAACCCGTAAAAAAACTTATACCCTTTATGAAAAGGTTTGTTTCAGAGCCATTGAAAGTCCAAGAAAACGGTAGTGAGGTCATGAATGATAGTTCCTATGGAATTGAGTTGTATGATCTTAGCTTGCTTGAATGATAAGTGCAAAATGTATGAGTATTTTTTATCACAGGATGTTTGAAAATACCACACTATGTTCAGAGGAGCTACGGCAATGCAGACATTGAGCAAGCCAAGTTGGGCACGGTGATACATGATGTTTATACTGCCCTCTGTTGTTAGGAAGTACAGAGGGCTTTTATTCAAAAAAAATAAGTTATGAACGCAACAGGTGGAACACCTCAAGTGCAGAAGACATGATCTTTATGTTCAGAGGTGCTAAGGCATTATATTGTCATATCTTACTTATGAGTCCTGTGCATCGCTATTTTTACTCATCATAATATATCTATGGAAGGCATAACAGAGCAGTGATAAAAACAATATAAGTATTGGTATTTGGTATTGTGATGTCAGAATAGGATTTAAAAAGTATACTGAAAATCCATGTTGTTAAAATGATAATGCTATCGCAGAGTAATCCATTAAAAGAAAAAAAAGACGCTCTTATGCTATTGTTAATTTTTTCTTGTATGTACGCATAGAAAGCGCTTACCTATGCCCATTATACGATGATGTCTGTTTTTATGAGTGCTGTCATTCTTATGAAATAATTTATCGGTACTATTCCCAGCAGAAGAATCAATGCGTACATACTTGCTTTACGCAAGGGGAGAAATTTCATGCTTATATTGAGAATATTTTGTATTAAAAACAATATGAATAAGAAAATACCAAGTTTCAGCGATATATTATCCGATAGATACGATGTCAAGATATCAAAAGACATAAAAACAGCACTATTGATAACAGAAAAAAGTGTCAAATGTTCAAAAGATGCCCCTGAAATCATTAGAAAAGGAATGTATAAAAGTATTAAGGGAGCATTTATACATGCATCAATGCTATAAAAAAGATATATACATGTGTTAGTGGACTCAGCGGTCTTTAAGAAACCAAGTTCTCATATTGTATATTTTTTATTGCATCTCTGTATGTCTTATTCATGGATATAAAATTAGAATATCCAAAACTGACATAAAAAGCAATGTTCATATATATTTGCAACACGGTATAATACGAAGTATGGCTATTGAAAAAATATTGCACAATAACACGCAATGGGTTCAGCTGCAATTACAAAAGGATTCTCGTTATTTTGAAAAACTTTCTGCACCGCAAAAGCCCAGCATCTTATACATTGGTTGTTCGGATAGTAGAGTGCTTGCGGAAGATTTTATGGGTGTCGGACCTGGTGAGGTTTTTGTTCATAGAAATATAGCGAATATTGTCTCATCTGAAGATAAAAATATAATGTCTGTCATTCAATATGCGGTGCATCATTTGCATATTTCTCACATTATTGTATGCGGACATTATGGCTGCGGCGGAGTGAAGGCAGCTATGAATGCACAAGCTGATGTATCGCCTAAGACAGTGCTTGACGTGTGGCTCAATCCCATTACGCATCTTTATGAACAGCATAGAAAAACCTTGCTTGCAATAGCCGATGAAGAAGCACGTTATAAAAAACTTCTCGACATGCATGTAGAAAAACAATGTCATAATATCGTATCTTTGCCTATGATAAAAGAAGCACGTATGAGGCAAAGCATTACTGTTCATGGATTGGTTTTTGACATAAGATCTGGAATATTAAATCATCTTGTACAGAATTGTAATGAAAAATAATGTAATATAAAAAATACAGCAAATCGTGTTTCTACTTTTTATAATGGATTAATTGATATATGAAATTTACTTTTATTACAATTTTCCCCGATATTATAGAACAATATACGAGTAGCTCAATTTTCGGACGTAGTCGTGAAATCCAACATATAGAGGTAGAGACTGTGAATATACGGAATTTTGCCGATGGTGCATATAAACAATGCGATGATGCTCCTTATGGAGGAGGCAGTGGCATGGTACTATTACCTGAGCCGCTTGATAAAGCACTATGTTCTGTAAAAACTAACAACTCACATGTTGTTTTTGCAACACCTGCTGCGCCGTTACTTACTCATAACGATGCACGAAGACTCTCGAAAAAAAAAGAAATTATATTTTTATGCGGACGTTATGAAGGCATAGACCAACGAATTATTGACATGCATGTACATGAGGTCTTTTCCATAGGAGAATATGTAGTATCTTCAGGTGAATTAGCATCGCTTGTTATTGCCGATGCTATTCATAGACTTGTAGATGGAGTGATAACTACCGCTTCGCTGGTAGAAGAAAGCTATGAAAATGGATTATTGGAATATCCTCACTATACAAGGCCAGCCGTATTTGCAGGAAGAGCTGTTCCAAATGTGTTGTTATCAGGAAACCATCAGCACATACAGGCATGGCGCAAAGAGCAGCAATGTTCTATAACACAACGCTATAGACCTGATCTCTATGCATCATATTTACACGATATAGAATGATTGAAGTATTTTGAAACTACTTTCTATTTTTCAGTAATGTATACAAATTTTGTTACAATAAGAAAATGTCAATGTTTAAAGTATTTCGTACTATTTTTATATATAACCCTACATTTCGACTTAGCAAATAAATAGGTAAGCATGTCTTCTCATACACCAAAGGTAAGTATAATTACTCCGGTATACCAACTTATAGAAAATGGTAGAGAGTCTTACTTTAGACAGCTTGTAGAATCTGTGCATACTCAAACATATGGTGCAGCACATATTGAGCATATAATTGTAGATGGTAGCAGCACTGACGGTACACTAGAACTTATCAAAGAATATGCGGATAAAAACTACTTTGCGCATTGGATAAGTGAAAAAGATACCGGCATATACAATGCAATGAACAAAGGCGCGCTTATAGCAACAGGGAAGTATCTTATGTTCATAAACAGCGACGATTATTTACTACCAGATGGAATAAAACATAGCGTAGCAACATTAGAGAAAGAAAATGCGGATTACAGTATTGGCGATGTGCACGTAGAGTTTACTCATACGAAAAGAAAAAAAGAGCTTCTAAACATTTGGCATGCAAGTATAGAGAGAATATTTCTGTGTTATAACCCCTGTCATCAAGGTCTTATGCTCAGAAAAGATGTATTTGTTGAATATGGTGTTTTTGACGAAAGCTATAAAATAGCTGCTGATCTTGCGCAAATTCTTTCTCTTTATATGAAAGGAAAAAAATGTGCATCAGTAGGTAAAAGTGTTGCGGTTATGAGAGATTGTGGAATATCGTGGAGGCAACGAGAGCAAGCTGTGAATGAATGCGTTGATATTGCTATGCGCTGTTATGGAAATACACTGTCTTTAAGTCGCGATGAAGTACGCTTTTTAATAGATGATGGAACAGACACATGGTTTATGAAAGAGCAAAGAAAAAAATTGTACGATATACTTGCAAAAATAAAAAAACAATCTCATTCAATACAGCATATAAATCTTGCGCAAGAACTGTATTTTGCTATTTTAAGTCTTGTTTTTGACGATTCGAGCGGAAGAAATAAAAAGAAAATGTCGCTTTCTCATGTTGTGGACTCAGTATGGGCTCGTTCACAACGCTTACCATTTAAGCGTAAGTACGCGTTTTTGCTCGCAGCATTCGCAAAGAAAATAAAACTCTATTGGGTTATAATGCCCATAAGAGATAGCATTATTGCGTATTATGAGCGGCGGAAGCGTTAAATATTTTATTTTTTTATACGCTGTACGATAAACTTTGCAAAGCGATACAGTCTTAGTTTTCTCAAAGCAAACAGAAGCATTGTAATAATCTTTCTCTTTCGTGAAAGTTGTCCAAAAGCATACCACTTGTTTTTTGATATAGTTTCTACTATTTCACTCAAAATTTGTACCGCGTGGTCTAATGTTTCAGAATTATACTGTGGAATAGAGGTGTTTACGACATACGGTTTTTTCTGTATTTTTTTGCTTTGAGCAATAACGCTTTTGTATAAATTGTTATATTGTTTCGCTTGCACTTCTGAGCTAAAGTATTTTGTAGCACAATCCCTACATGCCTTGCACATTGCACGATATTTCTCGAAAGAAGCTTGAGAGATTTTTTCAATGGCTTGTGCAAGTTCTGCGACATTTCCTATGGGGACGGTATAGCCTGTTATGCTATTTTTAACAAAATGTTCGCATCCGCCCACGCCGGCAAATGCAACGAGGGGTGTGCCGCAGGCTAAACTTTCTAACATTATATTGGGCAGCGTTTCTTCTAAAGAAGACATTATTGTAATATCTGCGGCATTATAAAATTGTTTCATGGTATCTGATGCGACATGTCCAAAATATGTATGTGAAATCGGTATATTCTTCGTATTGGCGACATTTCCGAGAATTATGAGATGAAATGTTTGCTTGTTTTCTAATAATGTAAGTGTTTCAAGGCACTCTTTGTAGCCTTTTATAGCCGAAATATAATCGGCAGAATACATCAATATGGTTTTCTTTTGTGGCAGGCGTAGTTTTTTACGCAATCGTTTTTTCTCTTCTTCAGTTACTGTGGTAAAAAATGTCGTGTCTATGCTGTTGTAGATGGTTTCTATCCTCGCGTTCTTGAGCACGGGGCTTGTCTTATAGTTATGTACGAGATTAGGATTAAGCGCGACTATTGTCATATTTTTTGTATTCCAGTACTTCTTTTTGAATTTTAGGATTTTTGCACAAAGTTCATCATTAGTTTTACGTTGTCGGTAATTATTGCAATTTCTTTTCCATGCTTCATAGCTATAAAAATCATGCCAGCCACCGGTGAGAATGTTTTTGTCATGAGCTGTCCACACTAGAGGTACATCTGTATGTGAGAGGTATGCAATATCTTCTACTGAGAGCATCGCGCTTACCCAGTGTAAATGTATCACATTAAAAGCGCGTAGAAACGCTATTTCATCAAAATATAAACTGGGGTAATTATTGCTGAACATGGCACTTTTGTCATATTGATTGTTGCGCATGTTTCTAAATTGTAGATATAAATCATCGGAATACTTTCCAGAAATAGTATATGTATGGGGAATATACATAGAAATATGAGGATACGCTTTTTTGAGAAACATATAACTACTGAGGTTTGAAGAGTTTTTAGGATACTGATTCCATAGCGATTGATGTAGTCGCTTTGCTGCAATAAACGCACCACCTACATTCATAGTTTGCAGATGAGCGACTTTATTACTACTAGTGTGTCTTTCTTTTATGCGTGTACTTTCCCGATTTTTATACGTGTCAGTACATATTGGTGTAATAGTGCGCAAAGAACTAAGGGTTTTGTGCATTGTACTATTGTTTTTGTCTCTTATGTATGGATAGAAATACTGCGGAACACTTCCGTATACTTTTGCAAATTCCAACGCAATATCTTCGTTTACTTGTAGGGTTCTTGGATACGTTATGTTTTCTAATGCCTTTCTTACATCATGGACAAAAGAAGGAGGACTCTTACTAATATGCGTACCAGCTTCATCGTCAAGGTGGCTTGTGTATGAGTAACGCGGAGTTATACACAGTCCATTGTGTTTTGCAATGCTATATGAAAATTGTATATCCCAAGAATCTATTTGATTGTCAATTTTATTTTCAAGCATTCTCAAGAGATCATTGCCTCCTTTATTAAAAGACAATTTGGTGTTAGGGTTTTGTATTTCTTTTGAAAGAATTTTCTCATTCCATATTGTTTTATTCCATCTATCTTTCCATGTAGCCCAGCCATGCGATGTGTTGCGGTATACGAAGTAGCTATCTTCTTTATAGTGCGCAGGTAGATGCTCTGCCTTTAAGTATGCCATTGCATTGATACAAAAGACGTTTTTAGCATTCTTGTATTTTTCTAAAGCCTTATTGCAGTACAAAAGCGTATAAGGGGATGAGAGTATGTCATCTTCAAATACGATTACTCTATCGTATGTGTCTATCACTTCTGTAATTCCGTCTTTCACAGAATTCATAGATCCCTTATTGGTGAAACTTTCTCGTATGTGAATGGATTTGAAGCCGCGTATAGTTTTAAGAATTTTTCGTACCTTTGCTACTGCTTTTTCTGAACCCGGTTTTGCAGCATCAGAATATATAAACAAGTCGCTCTGAGCAGCAAGCGTGTTTTTTTGTAGTGCAGCAATAGTTTTTTGTAAAACGATAGAACGATTATAACAAAAAAGTACTATAGGAGCTGGATTTTTAAAGCATGTGTTCATGTGAAAATTGTAAAAGGTTTCTCAATTTGTTTTCTACATTTTTTTTAAAATTCTTTTTATTTTTTGTAGTATTTTCTTCATGCCAAATGTTAAAAGAAATTTTATTTTTTCTTTTTTTGAAAGCTGTCCAAATTTATACCAGCGGTTTTCTGAGAGTTCTTGTATTATGTTGTAAATAGGATAAGCGATGTATTTTTCATAATGTGCTATAAATGTTTGTAAATATATAATATATTCTTTAGGAGAAGCATTTTGCATCAATGAATTGTAGTGTATTGTTGCATTATTTTTTAGAAAGTACTCATACGCTTTTTGAACTTTTGAATTTTCTTTTGCAAATTTTTTCTTATTTTCCATAAGACATCGTGTATAAGAAGCCATTCTTGACAATACTTGAGATGGTAGTTTATTTGAAGTGTTCATATTTCTGTCTCTGAGATAAAAATAAAGATATTGAGGTATTAAAACGAGCGTATTTATTTCCAAAAATAAATGAGGAGCAGTTATATTATCTTCATGAACAGTATGCGTAGGGAAGTGTATTTTTTTCTCTGTAAACACACTTCGATGCCATAGTGTATCCCATACTGCTGATTGAATATAAGGGCTTTTTTCATAACAAAAGTGAAAAAATGGATTTTTAATTGTAATGTCTTTTAAAATTGGTTTTCTAAAAGAGAAAGCTGTTCCACTTTTTTCAAATACGGCCATTATATTACAGGCTACGGCTTTTACCTTATATTGCTGTGCTTTCTCATGCATGATAAGCGCCATGTCTTTGTGAATCCAATCATCGCTGTCGACAAATAAAAACCAGTCTGCTTTAGCCTGACGTATGCCGCTATTGCGCGCTCCTCCAATTTGCAAGTTTTTTTCGTGCTTTATGTAGCGTATTCGCGCATCTCGTTTCTGATATTCGTGTATTATTTTTTCTGAGTTATCGGGCGAGCAGTCATTGACTATGATAATCTCTATGTCTTGGAGCGATTGATTACACACCGATTCTAAGCAGCGCGCGAGGTATTTTTCTACATTGTATACGGGAATTATTATCGATATTTTCGGAATCTTAGGCTTCGTCTTTGCAAACTGATATGCCAATGCCTTCCACTTCGGTGGTGAAAATTGCTTTGTCTGTGCGTTACGATGAAAGTTGAAAAAATACGGCGCAATGACTTTCGACTCTTTCGTGCTTCCGAGAAATGCAGCAATCCAACTGAAACTGCTGTTTGCAAGGATGAAGTGGTCGCAAAATTGCATGAGGATAAAACTCGCGTTCGTGTTATCATGAGAATGATTATTATCTTCGTAGATATGAGGAATATCAATTTGTAAGTTCTTTTTCGCCCATGCTATGTCGTCGCTAAAAATAAGCACATATGGATTTTTCACTTTTTTTTGCATTTCTTCCAATGCTTGCGTATAATACGCAAGACTACAGTATCCATACAGCCCGCCTATTTTTTCATCTTCAATGTAATCGCCACGGCGTATGTGCAAGGCGATGAGTGCGTGTTTTTCTTTTAACACGCGATATTTGTGTGCAATAGGAAAGCTTCGTAGCGATTGACGTAGTTTTTCTTTGATAGGCTCTACATATTTATAATGCTGAAAATAACCATCAAATATGGTATCGCTTTGTATATTTTGTATTTTCTTGTCGAAGGTTAAGTTTCTAATTTCGTGAAAGACTGAAAATCTTTTTAGTTTTCTTTTCCATAAGAACTGTGAACTATCAATGGTTCGTATTTTGCAAGAAAGTAATCTTTGAAGGAGAAATTTTCTTTTTGATTGATGCTTAAAAAAACATACGTCATATACTACTGTTTTTGTAGGATGAATTTTTTTAAGATATTGTCCAAATGCATATTGAAAGAGTTGAGTTCCTAATCCACCTTGTATTTTTACTATGAACATATATATATATATATATATATTCATCTTTGCATACGCTTTATAAAAGCTCTGTATGTTAAGACAATGACGGAAGCTGAAACAAACAGTATAAGAAAAAACTGCATAGCTGTTACATATGGCAGAAGAAAAAATTCGAGCATCAATACTACGATGAGACATGAGAGTAAGTGAATTTCTGATATGTTTTTTTGTATAGATGCGGCGGTTTGCTTAGGTTCTAACACGGGACTTGCTAATCTTCTGTAAAATTCTTCTACATCGTTTTTACGCTCATCGGTATATGCTTTGAAAAAGAATTGACTAAATACAAAAAAGCCACCTGTGATAATAATTTGTGCAACAAGTGCTGCAGCGGTAGTAAGTGTTTTTATATCTCGGTTACTCAAATCTTGCATATTTAGGGTGTTACTCATATAGGCAATAAAATTTCCTATAGGCTTTTGCATATACGTAAAAAGTATAGAAATGACAAAGCCAAGTATAACAGTTGCAGGTAAACTCCAATCAGGCGTTCGTTTTATCCATATCATCAATAACATAGGGATTGCGATAGGAATGTATATATAGGTTATAAGCCTATACATAAGGTCAAAGAGTGATGTGTTTTTAAGCGTTTCGTAGTAGAGTGCCAAAACTATGACAATAATGCCAAAAAGTACGGTGTATAGTCGTGCAATGTGAATTTCTTTCTCAGGAGTTTTTCCATAGGCATAAAAACTTTTTGTTACAAAGCCAGCACACCAATTGAGACTTGAATCTAAAGAAGACATCGTCGCTGAAAACAAGGCAGCTATTGCGAACCCGAGCATCCCTGCAGGCATAAAAGTTTGTATAAATGCGAGATATGCCGCCATAGTAGGTCGCGTAAGTTTAGGATACAGCTCACCGAGATTAGGAATAAAAATAGACGAAGCCCATGCGGGTATAAACCAAATCAGTGAACCGATAACGTAAATGAACACCGTAGTCCACGCTGCCTTACGTGCAGCGCGCGAACTTGTTACTGCATTAAAGCGCAGGGTATTCATGACTGTGTTGGTATTTATGAGTTTTAGCATGCTCATGTAAGTAACCCACACACTAAATACCAGCACTTGCATGTTGTTTGGCATAATTCTAGATATTGGTATTGCATCTAAAAGCCCAGAAATACCGCTGAATTTCCCAAGTGCAATGCTTGCAGCGCATATGCCCAGTGTAAAGATGATAATACATTGAATAAAATCAGATGAAATAATGCTCCAACTTCCACCGAGCGCACTCATCACAATCGTAACAATTCCGATAATGAGAATGATCGACACAGGCGATATATTAAACGCAGCACTTATGAACACGGCAAGACTGTTTAACCACAGTCCCGGAAATATAAGATAGCTTGGAATATTCAATAGTGCAAGAATTTTTTCATTTTTTTTGCCAAAACGCATACGCACTGCTTCAATAGGATTAGCAATTTTCAACTGCCTCAATTTTGGAGCAAAGTACAAAGCAGCCAATACAAAAGAAAGCGCATTCGCCCAGTAAACTATGAGAACACTATATCCGTCAGTGTAAGCACGCGCTGCAATAATGGTAAAGCTATATGCAGAAAATTGACTTACAAATGCTGATGCGCCAACCCATAACCACGGAACTTTTCCGCTACCATAGAAAAAATCATCTACCGTTTTATTATGTTTACGAAAATATATTCCTAAAAATAAAAGTAGTGCAAAGTACAATGTAATTACTATTATGCTCGTCATAGTAAGCTTTAATACCTTTATAATAATCATAGCAGATTACTTATTACATAAAATCTAGTGATAGTAGTAAGGAAGTATCAATATTTTCATTGCTAGATTGTATCTTTTGTTTTTTATTTCGCATTAAAGATATATCTTGATTAGATGTACAAGGTATTTTATAATGACAAAGGGAGAGGGGATAATGATATCTATTTTTGATGGCATACTTTTTTTATGTCTTGTGACACTTTTTGTACTGCATAGGTTACATGTCATACAACGCAGAAATCAGGACAGCATAAGCGGCGTTAAAAAAATTACAAATGAAGTACAAAACATGGTTGAACAAAAACAACGTGTTATAGAAGCACTTGCAATTGAAGCGAATGCTGTTGAAAGAAATGTTGCAGGGATTTTTCAAGAAATAGCTCATAGAACTGATCTTATCCAAAAAATGCACACCGAGATGCGTGCAGAGAAATTACGGATAGAGCAGCTGAGCAAAAAAAATAAACAATTTTTTGACATAGTACCTGAAGCTCATACCGTACAAGAAAATTTAGAGCGTATTATTACACAAGCCGATGGCGTACGTACTGACGTCATTGCAAAAATATCGCAGGCTCAAACAATGTTAGAACAATGTGATGTTCGTGAAACACATTTGCATGATAGACTTGGACGACTTGAAAATCAAATGCATAGCGTTGTTGAAAGTGGAAAAGAAACAATGAGAAACCTCATAGGTGATATTTCTTGTCATGCCGATGATGTGCTTGAAAAAACTGAACACAAATTTTCCGAGTATGAAAATCGTTATACAGAAAAAATTCATGACACACTTGGTGAATATAAAGATCTTTTTGAAAAAGAGACAAATCACATCTCAAAAAATACCTTTGAAAAATTTCAAGAATATATTCATGAAATAGATTCTCATAAAAAAGAGTACAATGTATTTATAGATTCGCAAAAACAGATGATGGCTACGTTGAAATCTGAAACGTTTTCTGAATTAGAAGAAGCAGTATCATCAAAGCATCATAAGCTTGCGCAAATACTCTCTACGTTTGATGAAAAACTAGAATATTCGCTAAACACGCTTCAAGAAAAACACAATCAAGAAGTTGCGGAGATAAAGCAGTCCTCTGCAACGATTACGAACATGGTTCAAAATCTTGAAAGTGAGACTCGTAATACTTGTACAGAGGTGCAAGAACAATACAATGTTTTGCAGGTATCTACGACAGAAGAACTTACAGAAATTTCTCAACACCAAAAGCTTGTTGAAGCTCAATTATATAAAACGCAAGAAGAAATGATAAGCGTACGCGAGAGTGTGTGTCGAGAATGTGACAATTCTACGAAAGAGTATCAGAAATTATGGGCGAAGAAAATACAAGATTATGAGGTGCAACTAGAAGAGAGCATTGCAAAACATAAGGAACAGATAGCTACCTTGTGTGTATCGCACGAAGAGATATTGCATGATATTATGCAAGAGTATGAAAAAGAGAAAAATAATGCATTTCAGACTATCAATGTACATCTTACGAATCACATAGACAACTCAATAGAAGATGCCCATACCTTTATAAAAGAACATTTCGATATCAAAAAAAGAGAACTTGAGGAAACTATGCAAAACATGCATACGGAGCGTAAGGAACAAATACTTCAAGTACTACATGAATATAAAACATTCTATGATAATGCACAAATGCAATACGAACAAAAAAATGAGTACCTTGAACAAAAACATGTAGAGTATGCACAGAAAATCAAAGAACTTGAAACCACTATTACTGCACAATTGAAAAATTATACCAAAATAATAGAAGATCGTACTGAAGCAGATGTGTTTCGTATTGTCGATGATGTGAATAAATCGCTTGAGCAAGTAAAAAGCTCTATAGACAATACCGAAGACACTATGCAACAAAAAATTACATCCATGCAAGAGCACTTTAATTCTTCTGAAGAAGTTATAGAACATAAGTTGCAAAGTATACAAAGGCTCGTATCTGTATTACAGGAAAAGCACCAAAAACAAGTGACACTTATGGACGAAGATACTGAATCTATAAAAACATTGGAGAAATTGCATCTTGATATTGATAAGAATTTTGTAAAATCAGAAGCTATTCTTGTAGATCTTAAGGCGAAATACGTTGAAAGCGAAAAATTAGAGAAAAAATTGCATAATATTTCAAAAGATGTTGATGCACTGAACGATGTACTTGGAGTAGTAAAAAATAAAGATTTAGAGTTGCGGCGTATCATAAAGGATCATGAAAAAATGAGCAAGCAAGTTGATAAAATTGATGTGCGTTCAGGAAAGATACACGAAACCATTGAACTTTTGCAAAGTAAAGAAGAAAAAATACGTCGAGTAAAAGAAAGCCTTACTGAAATACAAATAATGCAAAAGGATATAGAAAAGCACAAAAAAGGTATTGAGAATGATAAGGCCCAGTATCAACTTGTGCAGGATTCTATAAATTCACTTGAACATGAAGTAAATTCACTTGAGGAAAAATCGAATTCTTTGCAAGATACCATGAACAACTGGAAAGAACAGATAGATCAAACATCGGAAACAATTACTACTATTACAAAAAGCCAAGAAGAAATACAAAGCATTGCGGCAAAAGTAGATGCCACGAAAAAAAATATTCCAGAAATTGTGCATAAATTAAGCGAGATAAAAGATGAGCAAGGTCGTGTTGCAGAGCTTGAAACAAGGCTGCAAAAACTCAATGAAGAAGCAGCAAACAAATTAACATTGCTTTCACTTGTTACTACGCCGTCTCAAAGAAAAGGGAAAACTACAAAAATAGATGAGAAAACAAAAGATATTATTGTTGGATTAAATGAAAATAGTTTCAAGCCTGATAGAATTGCAAAAATTGTCGGAATTAGTACCAATGAAGTACAAATGGTACTAGAAAATATGTTTATAAAATAATGGTAATTTTATAATGATGTACTTGACGTTGATAAAAATACATATTATTCTTAAAAATACAGTATTATACGACACACTCTAGTGTTAGGTTTTTACATACAATTAAGAAATTATCGTTTAATAAATACTATGAAAACAAGTGATATAAAAGACTCTAATAAGGTATCGATTATGAAAGATTCTTCAGAAAATGCTATCTCATCATCTGAAAAAAAGTCAGAACATGCTTCAACAGAAGCACCTATTGAGGCAAGTAACACGATACAAGATTGTACTTCTTTCAAAGAAGATGCCTGTTGTGGTGAAGATGAACAAAACGCTTGCTCGTGTAAAAGTACCGCAGACACGAATAGCTTTATGTGTGATAACGAAAAAGCTTCTTTAGAGGCTGAGAACAAGCGTCTTGCAGAAGAAATGCTTCGTATGCGTGCTGAAATGGAAAATTCAAAAAAGCGTCTTCAGCGTCTTTTTGAAGAAAAATCACAAGAGAAAAACAAGCTGCTCTTGCTTGATATTATAACTTTGCTTGATAATTTTGAGCGCGCGATGAGTGCAGGAGAAACTTCTAAGCAAAGTGAGAAGACATCAGATTCTACTCACGCGGTTGTACAAGGTATTAAAATGATGGAAGAGGAATTTTTGCAAACTCTTTCTAATAAATGGGGACTTACACGTTATAATTCTGTAAATTTAGCATTTGATCCATCGCTCCATGAGGCAATGATGAAAGAATATTCTGATAAAGTAAGCTGTGAAACTGTTACAGAAGAATTTATGAAAGGGTATATGTTTTACGAAAAAGTAATTCGACCAGCAAAAGTGAAAGTTGCTGTTCCAAAAATGTCTGAATAAAAAATAATAACGTGGTTAATAAAAAGAATTATTAATTAAATAGAGGTATAGTTACATGGGTAAAGTTATAGGTATCGATCTTGGTACTACAAATAGTTGTGTTGCTGTCATAGAAGGTGGCGAGCCAATTGTTATACAAAACGAAGAAGGGCAGCGCACGACACCGTCAATTATAGGTTTTGTGAAAAAAGACTCACAAGTCGATAGAGTAGTGGGACAAAGTGCAAAAAACCAGATGGTAACGAATCCAGAAAACACGATATATTCCATAAAACGCTTTATGGGGCGGAATTTTGGCGAAGTAAGTGTTGAAACAAAACGATGTCCATACGTGGTAAAAGATGACGGCAAAGGTGGTGTACAGGTACAAGCACACGATAAATCATATTCTCCGCCGGAGATATCATCTGCCATACTTCAAAAAATGAAGAAAACTGCCGAAGATTATCTCGGTGAAACAGTAAAAGAAGCTGTTATTACCGTACCTGCATATTTTAACGACGCGCAAAGGCAAGCTACAAAAGATGCGGGGCGCATTGCAGGATTAGACGTGAAACGCATTGTAAACGAACCTACTGCGGCTGCCTTGGCATATGGGCTTAATAAAGAAAATAAAGAAGAAAAAATAGCGGTCTATGACCTTGGCGGCGGTACTTTTGACATATCCATATTAGAGCTTGGAGATGGCGTTTTTGAAGTACGCTCCACGAACGGAGATACCCATCTCGGTGGAGATAATTTTGATGATGCTATTATTGATTTTCTCATATCAGATTTTAAATCATCGCAGGGTATAGATTTAAGCAAAGATCGCATGGCTTTACAACGCTTGAAAGAAGCCGCTGAAAAAGCAAAACGTGAATTATCATCTACGCAATCTACTGATATTAATCTTCCGTTTATCACTGCTGATAGTAGCGGTCCGAAGCATTTGCAAACAAACCTCACCCGTGCAAAATTTGAAAAAATGATAAGCAAGCTTGTCGAAGCTACAAAAGATCCGTGTATAAAAGCGTTAAAAGACGCAGGAATAAGTGCCTCTGAAATTGATGAAGTAATACTCGTCGGAGGTTCTACTCGTATTCCTATGGTTCAAAAAACAGTGGAAGAGCTTTTTAAGAAAAAACCACACAAAGGAGTAAACCCTGATGAAGTAGTTGCGATGGGAGCTGCCATACAAGGCGGTATTCTTGCAGGAGATGTAAAGGATATTTTATTGCTTGATGTAACGCCACTTTCATTAGGTATTGAAACACTTGGCGGAACATTTACACGTCTTATAGAACGTAATACAACCATCCCTACAAAAAAATCGCAGATTTTTTCCACCGCTGCTGATAATCAAACAGGTGTCACCATACATGTACTGCAAGGTGAGCGTGAAGTAGCTAGTAGTAACCGAACGCTGGGACGTTTTGAGCTTGTAGGTATACCTGCTGCTCCTCGAGGAGTTCCTCAAATAGAAGTTACTTTTGATATAGATGCAAACGGTATCGTGCATGTTTCTGCAAAAGACCTCGGTACGGGTAAAGAGCAAAAAATACGCATTGAAACTTCATCAGGCTTATCGGAAGAAGAAATAAATCGTATGGTAGATGATGCGAAGACGCATGCAGAAGATGATAAGAAACATCGAGAGCTTATTGAAACACGCAATATGGCAGAACAACTTATTTATTCGACGGAAAAATCTCTAAAAGATTATGGGGATAAAATATCTGAAGATGATAAGAAAAATGTCGAAAAAGCACTTGAAGACTTAAAAGCTGTGCAAAGTTCTGAAGATCTTGAGGACATCAAAGCAAAAACTGAAGTGATGACTAAGGCTGCACATTCACTTGCCGAGCATATGTACAAAGATGCAAATGCAAAGGCACAAGAGAATAATGCAGAAAGTACTAACAATGCAGACAATAAAAAACCTAAAGATGGTTCAAAATCTCAAGAAGCAGATTACGAAGTTGTTGATGAATAGCAATGCATAGTGCTATTCTTCCTCGGCGAAGTATCTAAGCACATTGAAGGAAAATTATATACAAATGTCTGCAAGTAAGCGTGATTACTACGAAGTTCTCGGTGTTTCTACAAATGCAAATGATAGTGAAATAAAAAAAGCATATCGAAAACTTGCGGTTAAATATCATCCTGATAAAAATCAAGGTAATACTGAAGCTGAGCAATCTTTTAAGGAAGCTACGGAGGCTTACGAAGTATTAAGTAATGCGCAAAAGCGTCAGATGTATGATCAATATGGACATCAAGGCGTTGATGGTGCTGCAAGTAGTGGACACGATTACTCAAGTGTTTTTAGAGAATTTAGTGATATATTCGGCAGCGGTTTTGAAAGCTTTTTTAGCAGCGGTGGTTCAGGTAGTATCTTTGATACTATTTTTGGCACGGGAAGATCAGGGAGAAATGAGCGTGTACTTGACAAACGAGATATCCGTGTTGCTATGCGCATCAGCTTAGAAGAATCTATACAAGGAACTGAAAAACGTTTTTCATATGAAAAATATATTTCTTGCGAATCTTGTAATGGAAGTGGTTCGCAAGATAATAGCATGGCATCGTGTCGGCATTGCGGCGGTACGGGAGAAATGCAAGGTGGAGGATTGGGCGGGTTTTTCGCTTTTCGTTCTACCTGTCAATATTGTGGAGGAAGTGGAACCATTATAAGAAATCGCTGCCGAACATGTCGTGGTGAAGGTGTACTTACAAAAAAACAAACGGTAAAAGTGAAAGTTCCCAAGAATTCTAATTCAAATGAAGTCTTAGCATTGAAAAATATGGGACACTCTATAAATAATCGAGTAGGGGATGTAGTTATTACGCTACAAGTTGCACCACACCACTTATATTTACGCGATCACAATCATCTCATTGTATATATACCGGTTGATTGTATTACCGCAATGGTCGGCGGTACGGTGCGCTTTACCTCTATTACAGGAGAGCTTATCTCGGTAAAAATTCCACCGAATACAGATAATGAAAAAACAATACGACTTTCAAGAAAAGGAATTAGTTCCGAAAGAAGTTTAACTGGTGATATGATTGTAGTGGTAAAAGTACAAAATCCTCGTACACTTTCTCGCAAAGCACAGCAACTAATAAAAGAAATAAAACAAGATATGGGGGATAATCTTACCGTGACGCCTATTGAACATCATCAGTATGATTGATAATTTTATTAAAATAATAACGTATCTTTTCGTTATTACATAGCTAATATAAAGATCATCAATCGATGTGAAAATATTGTACAAATTATAATAAGATTATGAAAATAGTGTTAGGCGTAGATCCGGGACTTGCGTCTTTAGGTTGGGGAGTTATCTCTTACGATTGGAATGGTGGCGCGATTGACATACGTTATAAAGCGCACGGAGTTATCAATACCTCTGCTTCGCTTTGTCTTCCACAACGACTCTTAGAAATAGAACAAAAATTTATGGCAATACTTGCACGCTATTCACCGTTTGTTTTAGGCTATGAACAGCAGTTTTTTGTAAAAAATGTAAGCAGTGGATTAGAAGTTGCGCATACACTTGGTATATTGCTGCTTTACTGTGCAAAATATAACATACAAGCGCAAAGCTTTACACCATCTACTATAAAAAAACGCATTACTGGCAATGCTCGTGCAAGTAAAGAAAGCGTTGAAAAGTTTATGTGCATGCAATTGAACATGGACATAATAAAGCCGCATCATGCTTCAGATGCACTTGCCGTTGCACTGGTACAGTGTTATGCGCTAGAACGTTCGTATCTTAATTCTTCTATTCCTACAGGACTTACGCGATGATACAAAGTTTACGCGGAGTTATAAGAGAAGTCAGTGCTTCTATGCTCTACGTCGATGTAGGTGGAGTAGAGTATATGCTTTTTATTTCGCATCCGGCATCTGAGATTTTTGAAAAACTTGTCGATACCACGCAGCGTATACTTACTTATTTGCATATAACGGAACGAAATATAGAATTGTATGGGTTTTCGTCTGCTTCAGAGCGTATGCTTTTTTTTGCCTTACTCAAAGTTGATGGTATAGGTCCGAAAGCTGCGTTGAAAATAGTAGGACATACTACCGCAGATGAGTTTTTTACACTGGTGTATGCGTATGATGTTACTGCACTTGCCAAATTGCCCGGAATTGGTGTGAAAAAAGCAAATAAAATACTAGTTACGCTAGAAAATGTCTTTGTTGCTACTGATAAGAAAAAAAGTAGTCTAGATGTAAAGAAAAAACACGGTGTTTATGAAGATATCCGTGATGCACTTCTGGAAATGGGCTATTATAGACATGATATTGAACGTATAATGAATGATGTATTTTCAGTAGAAAAAAACAAAGCAAAAGACGAAGCACATATCATGAAAGAAATGATTATAGCACTTACAAAAAATTCAAATCTTCAAATCAATGATAAAAGATGAAATCTGTTAAAGATTGTAATCTTCATGTTTTCACTCTAGAAAACTTATAGAATTCTATGTATAATTTTTATGAGTGTAATAATTTGATATAATTTTTATTGCAATAATTGACATTTACTTCCAAATTTATTCATTCAAAAAAATTAAAGAGGTACTTATGCGTAGCACACAGAGAGGCACTTGTACGCGAGTTTTACTTATAGTATTTATTTTATTTCTCTTCGTAAACACTCAATTGCTAAAAGCGCAAGTTTTAGATAAAACAGTGGCAATTGTAAGATTGTATAAAACTGAAAATATTTCTAAACAAAAGCTTGAACAACAATACAAATTCTTAGCACAGCAGACAAGAGGAAATCTTGCAGAAGACGATAAAAAAGAAGTACTGGATTCGTTGATAAATGATATTCTCATTAGTCAAGCTGCCACTTCTGGCAAGTACCGAAGCATTGCCATTACGGAACAGCAAATAGATAATGCGATAGAAGTACAAAAGCAATCTTTAGGGACGCCGATATCAGAACAAGATTACAAGCAGTGGATAAAATCACAATTCCAATTAAGTTGGAGTGAATATAGAAATAAGCTTAAAAGCGTACTGATACAGCAGCAGTATATTACGCTCAAGTATAGTGATGAAATAAAGAAAATTCCAGAACCAGATGCAAAGGAGATAGCACAATTTTACGACCAATATGCAACTAATTTTACTAATCCTGCTATGGTACGAATTTCGCATCTCTATTTTGATACCAGAACTTCTAAAAACTCTCAAGAAGAGATAAAGAAAAAAGCATTTGAATTAGCTGCCAAAATAAATAGCAATGTGACTCTATTCGACAAGTATCTCCAAGAGTCAGTAGATGATACAAACTATGTAGGAGAAGATCTCGGTTACGTCGTACGAGACGCGCGTTCGGAAGAAATATTAGGGACAAATTTTCTTAGTAAATTATTTGCCTTAGATAAAAATAAGGTAAGTGGCGTTATTGAATCTTTAAGTGGATACCATATTGTCAAGATAACTGATAAGCGTTCGCCACGTCTTTTGACTCTTAACGATCCAATACTACCGGGACAAAACATTACGGTAAAAGACAGAATAAAAGACATACTCCAAAATGTAGAGCGTGAGAAAAAAGTTATAGAACTTGTAAAAAAAGAAGTAGAAGAACTTAGAAAAAAAGCAGAAATAAAATATTTTCTTACTAACTTATAAACAGCAATGATATCCCGCCGTATGCAAAGACAATATGCCGTACAAACTTTGTATGCAACAATTGTACAACATAAAAAAAGTATATGCATTGATGATTTTACATGGATTAGAAATGTTTCAGTAAATGATATTTCATATGCACTATCACTTTATACTGCTGCGTTTAGTAATATTAGGGCAATTGATAAAATATGGCATAAGAGTTCAGGACGAAGCGCAAAGATTATTTACCAATGCGATGCGTGTATATTAAGAGTTGCACTTGCGGAACTGTATTATATAGATACTACTATTGATTTTGCTATAGTAGTACAAGAATATGTAAAAATAGCAAAGTTATTATCGTCTGATAACTCATATAAATTTATAAACGGAGTACTCAATACTGTATACCATGTTTCATTAGAAACAGAAAGTTAAAAGTATTTACCAAGTACTTTTTATTGTTTTTAGATACACAGACTTATGAAAATTTTTACTCATTTTACAAGGAATAGAAAAAAATCATTACGTATTTTAACATATGTAGCAAGCGGAATAATAGTATTCTGTATTTTTACCATACTTATATATCACACTATATATAAAAAGAATACCGCGTACTTTCTTAAGGCCTTGAAGAAATACGAAACTTCAGAAGCACTACTCGCACAAGCGTGGCCAAATCTTGCATCTAAGGCAAAAACATCTACACATTATCTTATGCTTTTAAAACGATTACATGCATATAATTTACAGAAACCTTATGAAAAAGTACTCATACGATCGTTATGGAAATACAAAGAGCTAAGTAGCATTGTTGCACTTGGAGTAGATTATTTTTTGCAGCAATATTCAATTGAAAACAATCAAATTATCACATCAAATGCACATGATTCTGTAGTTCGTAAAGAACTCAAAAAATTCTTAGATAATGCTATAGATATTCTATGGGATAGATATCCAAATATGGTACGACTTTATTACGTAATTACCACCTTTGAAGATAACAATGAAAGTACATTTCCGAAGTCTTTTACTGAAGATGACTTATTAAGTTTATACAAAAAAATTTATTTCAATAATGAATCGTGGAATGATTATGAAAAGTTATGGAAATTGACAAATGAACGTGTATTTCTCTATTTACTTACCGCATATGCGAAGCAAGCAGGAGAAAGTACGGTAGCAGCAAATGCTTATAAAACTTTTTTAAAGACATATACAAATTTACATATTTCACAGCACGGTTTCATTATTTCATATCTTTCGTTAATAATGCGTGATATTTCTATGTTACGTAATATAGCAGAACGTGAAATATCAGAAGAAACATTATTAAATCTTGCTTCTGCTTATATTTATACAGGAAAACAAAATAAATCGTGGAAAGTACTTGAAAAACACCATGGGCGTATTCAAAGTCATTCAGAGATGTGGGACAGTGTTTATTTTTGGCTTGCAAGTCGCGAATCTAAATTTTCGTATAGTGAAATATTAGCATTGTTTCAAAGCTTGCGTGAAAAATATTCTAACTTGTATTTTTTTGCATACGAATATTGGATATATTTTTATCAAAAAGATACAAAAAAACTGGATGTATCGCTATTTCCAGATAAATTTTTTACCAGTTCCAAAGTAGCATTTTTACAGAAAGAAAAGACTCATAGGAGCGTATCACCACAACCTACACATACTGCTTTGTGGCGTGCATACAATAGTGATGAAAATACGCAACTTTGGAAACATATTTTAGCATCTTATTTTCTGCGGTATGCGTTGTATGATGAGTTTTTTATCCTGCAAGAAAAACACAAAAATGATATAGAAATGCTTCCGTACGAATTTTTTCTCAGCAAGAAAAAGCAGAATACATCGATTAAAAATACCTTATTCAAGAAATTTACTAATGCTATAAAAAGCGGCAATCTTGAAGATGTGCAGTATGAATTTCCTTGGTGGCATTACTATAACGTAGCAGTGTATTATAACGCACAAATGGATTATAAAAACGCGCAAAATGCTTTGCAAAAAGCCGAGGATCTATATCGTAATTCTTATCATCATGATAAATATCCATATATGCCGTATATCTGGATGCAATATGCATATGCTGCGAGAGAAAAAAACGATATGGCTACTATGCAAACTTTTATCAAGAAGATACGACATGCAGAGTCTACTTTTGTATATCTTCAAGAATTCAAAGAGTAGCTACCTTTTTACTGAGATAATTGAAATTGAAAAAAAAAAAAAATTTTAGTAGTATATATAGATATAACTTTCTTTAAAGATTGAGATATATGAATAAACATACGCATTACTTCAGAGCACATTTTGTGTGCAGTAAAAAATTCTTCCTAGTCATTTTATTTTTGATTTCTTGTTCTGCCATGTCATTTTCGCAGAATTCAGAGAAACCAGAGGAAAATCGTCCAAAAATTAAAAGTCAAGCACGCTACGTGCCGAAATATGAGGCGGGACAAGCAGGTGTTACTTTTGGACTTGGAGTTTTAGTTCCGCTTTTTTTTCAAAAGTTTACCGGAGAGTATGTGCAAAAGACCAATATTTCAGCAGGAGGAAATGTCTGGTTCGCAGCTGATATCTTTTTATGGAAAGCCTTATCGGTAGGGATAGAAATTGGAGGAATGTTTGCATTGTCGCCAAATACGAGAGTGTTATTTATGGCACCTATCACTGCACATACACGGTATGTATTCCAAATTTATCCCATAGAAATACCAATATCACTTGGACTTGGCATGAACATTTCTTCCTTACAGGATAATTTAAAATTAGACTTTATTCTTAAACCAAAATTTGGTGCAACATATCGAATAAACCAAAACTGGTCGGCGGGTATTTTCATGTCATATTGGTTTATCGTTCAATCATATCAGGCAACGCTTGGAAATAAATTTTCTCGCCTAGGTAATTTTTTGGATATTTCAATAGGATGTTCTTATGTCTTTTAAGATGTCATATAATACTACACATAAATCAATTCAAACAGTAATCATTCTGTTTTTGTTATTGTTTATTCAAAGTTGCGAAGAAAAAGTTGCTATCTTTGCGAGTTTAGAAAATGAAGAAAAAATAAAAACAAGTAATTTTCCTGATAAAGCTTCTATAGTTGGTATGGGAAAGATAAACGGTCGATATTATGTCTCGACAGGTGCGAGAATGTTTGATAGAGAAACAAGATCGCAAAACTGGGGAAAAACTAAATTAAAGCACGGATATTCTCGAATTTCTAAATTGGTACAAGCAAAAGTAGATGAGCCAATATACTTCATTGCCTATGCAGAAAAAAATGGAGAAATTAGTAAAGAAGCCTTATTTAAAATAACAGCAGAAAAAGGCGTAGAGCTCATTAAGAAAGAAAATAAACTTCAATCTCTCTCTATTACCTCAGGTGGACAATTATTTGCTTCTGTTTCTGTGCGCGGCAATGACGATACATATACCTATTATGGCGAATATGAAAAAGAATCTCCTAGTATTCTTGCCGAAGCTGCAGATGGTATTATTTTAGATGCGGCGGAGTTTCAAAATAAGACCTATGTATTAACACAAACAGGATTACGTACACTACAAGGATCAGAGTTTAAGGATGTAAAAGCAAGTATAGATAAAGATAGCGATCCTTTTATACTGACGGGGAGAGGACTACTTAGTTATAGCGATGCCGATAAAAAAGAGCAGCTCATATTAACAGATAAAAATAACATTTGGAAAACTGAGGATGGGAAAGATTGGGAAATTATCAAAGGCAGCGCATCTACTTTTTTCACCGATGCTATCTATATTGAGCAACGTGCATTTACTGGGTTACTTGTAGGAACGAGAATCTATAATTTCTTAGGAAAATCAGATGGATACAAAGAGCTCAGTGACGACTCGAAGTCTTTTAACACTCCAAGCGGCAATAAATACACTTCAGGTGCCTTGTATAAAGCAGATGTATTGGGTTTTTTTCTTGATGAAGAAGAAAATATATTTTTTGTCTTAACAAAAGGAAGTGGACTTTGGAGAGGAAGTTACACAAATACTCTTGATATAGATTGGTTTTTAGAATAATTTGTTAGCTTCTTTAAAAAATATGTTGACATGTTTTCCCATTCTCATAACTGTTATGTTTTTTGCATCGGTATTGGTAAATGCATTTGCATAATCTTTCCACGAATGAACTATTGTGTCATTTATTTTTAAAATAAGATCGTAAGCCTTAATACCTGAAATATCCGCTGCGGTATCTTTGAAGACTTTTAATACAAATATTCCTGATTTTTCATCGGGCACACCGTACAGCTCTTTTTCATAATTTTGCAAGGGTTTTACTGCCATGCCCGGCCATAATTTCATGCGATGCTGTTTTGAAGTAATGTTATTAGGTCGCTTTTCTATTTGAATATTCATTTCTAAAATATTATGACTTTCATTGTGTAAGTTTTGTACATTCAAGCGTATATTTTGTCCAACATTTTTTTTCGAAATAGTCGAAAATATTGAACTATAGTTATCACGCGTAACAATTGGAGTACCATCAATTTTCTTCAGAAAATGTCCAGGACGAATACCAGCCTTATATGCAGGAGAATTAAAAAATACATTTTGCACAAAAATACCAGCACGAGTTGTAATTCCCAATTCTTTACGTATGTCTAAATTGTAATCGTTTACTACAATGCCAATCCATCCAAATTCATATTCTTTGTGCTGTAATATATTTGCTACACTTTGCATGACAATATTCATAGGTAGCGCAAAATTAAGTCCGATGTTGTTTCTGTTATTGCCTGATATTATAAAAGTCGTAATACCAATAGCATCACCACAGGTATTTACCAATACACCACCGCTATTACCTTGATTTACCGCAGCATCTGTTTGCAAATACGGTCCAGAAAATATTGTATCGCTCCTATATTCGGTATATCGGTTTACGTGAGATATAATCCCTTTTGTAACAGTGAAGGAAACGCCTAAAGGGTTTCCCAGTGCATACACGCTTTCTCCCATTGCAATAGTATTAGAATCTCCTATGCTGATAAGCGGTAGATTTTTTTGTGTAGAAAATGAAACAATAGCGATGTCTATTGTTTCATCAACACCTTCCAATGTTGCCTCAAAAAATGTGTCATCAGATAAAACAACCCATATGGCTGTAAAATCTTTTATAACATGTGCATTAGTAATGACATAATATTTCGTAGTGGAATCTACAGAGTTTTTTTTAAACAATACTCCAGAACCTAAGTTAGTTTGCTGTTGCGCACCGAAGACATCTGAAGAAATACTATTGTTATTCTCATTTACATCTTCAAATGCCGTAATCAATCCACTATCTGAAATGAGTGGGTTATCGTAATATACTTTTTCACTCATCAATAATACGGTTGATTGTATAATTGTCTGCACGACTTCATTTGTTTTTGTATCACATGTTTGAGCAGGTAGTATCACCGTATTATATAGCGCAAAACATAGAAGTAAAACACTGCGTGCTATTGTTTGTATGGTTTTACTATAAGGATTCATGAAATATTCCTTCTGTTAATGGTGAAATTGTGTTACTACTTATGTTAATACGTTATACCCATCTTGTGTTACTAAAACGGTATGTTCAAAATGTGCAGCAAGTGCAGCATCAGCTGTTTTGACCGTGAAATTATCATCTCCATGAATAATAGCATTAGCTCCAAGTGAAAACATCGGTTCTATTGCAATGACCATATTGGGGATGAGTCTTGCATTCTGTCCTATGAAAGGGTAGTAATTAGGAATATTCGGTGCTTCATGAACGGCGTTTCCGACACCATGTCCACAATATTCACGTACTACTCCAAGCTTCTGTTTTTTTGCACATGCATATATAGCACGAGCGATATCGGAAATTCTATTTTGAGGCTTTACTGCGGCAATGCCGTGAAAAAGCGCTTCTTTTGTTACCGTAAGTAATCGCTGTATTTCTAAAGTACATGTCTTATCTCCAACGTAAAATGTATGAGCACTGTCTGCAAAGCCACCTTGATACATGACTCCCACATCAATACTCACTACATCACCGGAAGCAAGCAATGTTGTCTTTGAAGGTCTTCCGTGTATAATTTCATCATTTATTGACACACAACATGAGGCGGGAAATCCATGGTATCCTAAGAATGATGGAGTACCACCTTCTTTGATAATGGATTGATGTATATATGCATCTATATCCGAGGTACTTATTGATGGCTGCAAGATTTCAGGAATTGTTGCAAAAATATGTTTTATTATGCTTCCCGCTACGTGAATATTTGATATTTGTTTATCTGTTTTTACTGTGATCATTGTTAATATTAGTATATCAATTTTAAGATATCACATACTTTTGATTTACTTATCTATCTCATGAAATACATACAAAATTAAGCACTTACACATAAGATTGTTGACGTAACAGAATAATTATATTATTGTTATCTTTAATACATATAATTCTAAAAGGAGGAAAAAATGAAAAAAATTGTATTGATAACTATGTTAGGAATGTTTCTTCAAATATTTTGCGTATTTGCAAAAGGTGAAGCAGGTACTGCAGTAGAAATTGCTATAGCAGGTCCGTATTCAGGTGATCTTGCACCATTTGGTATTCCGACACGACGTGCGGTTGAGCTTGTTTTTGACGATGTTGAAAATGTAACTATGAGTTACCAAGATGACGAGTGTCAAGCAAATAGCGCAGCAAATGTTGCATCTGGTATAGTTGGTACAAAAGCCGTCGTTGTTATTGGGCATATTTGTTCTGGTGCAACAGAAGCTGCACTTAATGTATACAAACAAACAGGAGTAGGTGTTATATCACCATCAGCGACAGATCCTGCTTTGACTCAAAGTGGAAAATACAAGGGGATATTTTTCAGAACCATAGCACCAGATAATGCACAAGGTAAAACTCAAGTTCAATTTCTTGTAAAGACGCTAAAAGTTAAAACAGTTGCTATTATTCACGACAAGGGAGAATATGGTAAAGGCTTGGCAGAATATTCACAGAAGGCGTTAAAATCAAGTGGGACTTCGGTAAAACTTTTTCAAGGCATTACCATCGGTTCTGCAGATTATTCGACGATTGTAAATAAAATAGCATCACTGAATGTAGATGCCATTATATTTGGAGGATATCACCCCGAAGCATCAAAGTTGATTATTCAATTGAAAAGACGAGGTGTTAAGACTGCATTTATTGGTGGGGATGGCATAAAAAGTCCAGCGTTTGTGAAACTTGCGGGCAAAGCTTCGGAAGGAGTATACTCCACAGGACCGAAAAACAATGCATCTAATCCATTATACAAAAAAGCTAAGCAACTTCATTTGAAAAAATATTCTGAAGAACCGGGTGCTTTTTTCTACGAAGGTTATGCTGCAGCACTTGTTGTAAAACAAGCCATTTCAGCCTTGCATAATAGGGGAGAACCAATTACTCAAAAAGCCGTTGCCTCATATATAGCAAATGGCAAAAACTCATTTGAAACTACAGTCGGTACTATATCTTTTAATAAAAATGGAGATGCGGTAGGCTTAGGTTTTTCTGTATATCAAGTGAAAAACGGTGTATACGTTAAAGTACAATAGCGGTAATAAGATACTATTCTTATTCAAAATTTGCACATAAATTAAGATGGGGGTAGGATATAATTCTATCCCACATTTGTCTTAAGAGCGTGTTCCTCAATCAGATAATTTCAATACTAGTATAATAGTACAAGTCACGGTTAGTAAAAGGAGCAAAGCTATGGCAGTACGAACTGAAAAAAAATCTGCAAAACGCATACCAAACGAAGAAGAACGTATAAAAGCATTTGAATCTGCGCGTTCTCTTATAGAAAAACAATTTGGCACGGGTTCAATTATGCGTCTTGGCGATAAAACTACTCAGGATGTTATGACAATTCCAAGCGGTTCTTTGGTAATAGATAGAGCTCTTGGCGTTGGAGGATATCCTAAAGGCCGTGTCATAGAAATTTTTGGGCCCGAATCTAGTGGAAAAACGACTCTTGCACTTCATGCGATAGCAGAATCGCAAAAACAAGGCGGCACGGCTGCCTTTATAGATGCAGAACATGCTATAGATCCTGTCTATGCAAAGAATCTTGGAGTTGACACTGATGCCCTGTGGATATCGCAACCAGATGATGGAGAGCAAGCACTTGAAATAGCAGAGCAGCTTATTCGTTCAGGTTCAGTTGATATTATCGTCATAGATTCAGTTGCAGCACTTACCCCAAAGGCTGAAATAGCGGGTGTTATGGGAGATGTGCAGGTCGGAGCGCAGGCACGACTTATGAGCCAAGCTTTAAGAAAACTTACGGGCATTCTTCATAAAACATCGTGTTGTCTCATATTTATAAACCAAATACGCATGAAAATAGGGGTGATGTTTGGAAGCCCTGAAACCACAAGTGGAGGAAATGCACTGAAATTTTACGCTTCAGTACGCATAGATATACGTCGTACAGAGCGAATATCTCAAGGTGGTACCGATAATTACATAGGAAACAAAGTACGTATAAAAATAGCAAAAAATAAAGTGGCTCCTCCGTTCAAAGTCGCTGATTTTTCTATTTATTTTGGAAAAGGTATTTCACGTATTGAGGGTATTTTAGATTTAGCAGTGGAATTAGACTTTGCACAGAAAAGTGGAAGTTGGTACGCCTTAGGAAACGAAAAGCTTGGACAAGGAAAAGAAAACGCCATAGAATATTTAAATCAGCATAAAGATATAACAGATAATTTAGAATCAAAAATACGAGAAAGTATTTTTCCATCAGTATTAAACACATCTTCGTCTAATGAAGATGTGAAAAAACAAGAAAAAACTACTGAAGTACCGAAATCTCGCGAATCTGTAGCAAGTACTACACAATCACAAGATGATGAGCTTGTAGAAATTAAGTCATGAAATCTTCTTTACTTGATAACTCCTCAGAAGAAAACGCGTTACTGATAAAAAGTGGCGATGGAGAAGATGATGGTGGAGATAGTAGTATTTCTGTAAAAATACGAGAATTTGAAGGTCCACTTGCCTTATTACTTTCTCTTGTAGGACAGCATAAAATAGATATTTATGACATTCCTATTGCCCACATAACAAAGCAATATCTACGTTACATTGACGAAACACTTGTTCATACGCTTGAGAATCTTACTAATTTTTACAAGATGGCTGCATGGCTTTTGCATATCAAATCGCAGATGTTGCTTCCGGTAAATACCCATATTGATGAAGATGAAATAGATGATCCTAGAACCGAACTTGTACAAACGCTTATAGAATACAGTCATTACAAACAGTTATCTTATTTACTTGAAAATAACCAAGAAACATATGTGTATGACATAACACGTGCAAAAGAATCTGAAATCCTTTTTGAAATTCCTAAAGAAGAGGTATGGAAAGAAATTGATGCAATGAAATTGCTTTCATTATTTATGCGCAGCATCAACAATTCTAAAAACGCACACATTGAAAGAATAATAGACTTGCATGAAGCGGTAACGGTGCGTGAAAAAATTGCGCTTATTTTTGAAATACTCGAAAAACATAAAACTTGTAGCTTTGAAAGTATCATAGCAGGAGGAAGTGTTATGTCCTTAGTGTGCTCTTTTCTTGCAGTACTGGAGCTGATGAAACAACAAAAAATAACGGTATTTCAAAACATCCATTATGATGAAATAGTCATTCATAGAAAATAACGTATGAAAAAACAAACACTCTTATTACAAGAAAAAAAGACAACGATAGCATCGCGTAAAGGTGCACATGACGGGCATGCAATTATTGAAAGTATTTTATTTTTAGAAAATAAATTTGTGTCTTGTGAAGAGCTGTGCGATAAATCAGGGTACGATGTATCGCAGGTAACAATGCATATTGATAAACTACGCGCCTTGTATTGCAAACATGGACATGCTATGACAGTGCTTGAACGCGATGGAAATTTTATGCTTGTGATAAAAAAAGAACTGATTGAAGAACTACGTAACTTATATCCTAGCAAGTTACAACAAAAACTTTCTCGAGTATTGTTAGAGACTCTTGCAATCATAGCATATTCACAACCTATTACAAAAGCTGAAATACAAGCACTGCGTGGTGTTAATTCAGAAAATGCAATAAAACTCCTTATAGAACAAGGTATTGTACAAGTAGTAGGAAAAAAATCTGTGGTAGGCACACCTAACGAATATGGAACCACGCAGGAATTTTTACGTATATTCGGACTTTCGAGCATTAAAGATCTTCCGAAATTACAAGAACATCGTGAAGCACCATTTAAGTAAAAAAATGAGTAATCAGTACTTTTTTACGAATAAACTTGACGTACATACAAATTTATGTTTATCATCTATAATAAATAAAGTAATTTCAAATCTAAGGAGAATATTATCGCAAGTATAGAAGTGGGGACTAACGAGCCTCCTGAGAAAGCAATAAGACGATTTAAGCGTCTTGTAGACAAAGAGAGTATTATTCGAGAGTGTAAGAAGCGAGAATTCTTTGAAAAACCCTCTACAATTCGAAATAGAAATAAAAAAGCATTACAACGCAAATTAGCAAAACGGCTTCGGCGCGCGCAGGCAGGCAAGAATTACTAGCCTTTAAGATTTGTAAATTCTTTTATATCAAATACACACACTCTATGAAGCACAAGAATTTCAGTAGAACAGTGGAAATTTTGCTATGTACTGTTATTTTCTTTTTTGTGTTTTTATCATGTAGCGGAGCAGATCCAGTTATCTATAAACTAGATTGGACTTTACAAGTAAATGTAGATCCGAATATTTTAGATAAAAGTGTTGAAAGCCTTATTTTACATGTTTTAGCAGATGATGAAGATGGCTTTGAAGAGCTCTATGAACTGTACGTAATACACAATGATAGTGAGTTGTATTGGCGTATAACATCTGAAGAATGGAGCGAGTTTACTGACAATGAAAAAAAATGGATAGGTGTTAATGCACTTAAAACAGAGGATGAAATGTATTTACCACGCGGTGAGTATCGAGTTCTTTTGCGTGACTTATCAGGATATGAAACTGAAAAAAAGTTTACGCTGCGTAAAACTGCAGCACAGTATACTCATGCATCACTTCCGAGTATAGGTGTAGATAACGAGGGAACATACACGCCATATTTTAAAAGTACTACTAGCACTGAAAAAGAACAAGAGATACCTTTTGGATTTTTACAAATTATGCATCCGAAAGATGCTCAAATTACAATTAATGGGCAAACAAAAGATATCAGTTCATTGTTAGGGGTTAATGGAGCGTTTTATAAAATTTTCGATGGAAGTGGTATTGCGTTTGATTCTGAAGATGTAGTACGATTTTCTGTATATCTGTATTATCGTCAAACCGATACCATGATGTTTCGCATAGGTCCATACGATATATTACTTAATAAATAATCGCGTGATTAGTATACAAAAGGTTGTTATAAATGGAATACGGAATATTCATGAATATATATCGAGTAATGCTTATAGCAGAATATACAATGGCACTCGTTGTTTTTGCAGTGTTGTTTAAGTATGTAGCTACTTATGGACGCTATGCAAGCAGTGCTACGCGGCAACGGAAAACATACTTTATTTCTAATAGAGTAGGGTGGCTACTAATGGAACTACCAGCGGTTTTTACAATACTTGTGGTAGCTACATATGCTGCACTGCATGGAAGATTAAATACTATCGGGATAGTATTTATAAGCATGTGGAGTATTCACTACATGTATAGAACGTTTATATTTCCATTTCTAAGTGCAAACAAAACGCGTGCATTTACCGTTTCTGTTGTCGTAAGTGGATTTGTGTTTAATATCGTCAATGGTTTTATAAATGGATGGGCTTTGTTTTTTACGCCATTGCTCAAAACGACAAGCATAGGAAATGTCCATGTATATATCGGCATAATAGTGTTCTTTATTGGGTTTACGATACATGTTATCAGTGATAAAGTATTGCGAGATATCAAGCGTATTCACAAAGGAAATTATGGAGTTCCCAATACGTTTTTGCATAAGTATATAGCATCGCCTAATTATTTTGGTGAAATTATACAATGGTTTGGTTTTTATCTTGCCACATATTCTCCTGCCGCACTTGCATTTGTATTTTTTACTTGTTCAAACCTTATTCCTCGTGCGTATAAACATAGACAATGGTATAGAAAAAATTTCCCTGAATATCCACATAATCGAAAGATCATTGTTCCATTTTTTGTATAAGTAAAGTAAGAAAAAAATGAGGAAGAAAATTTATCATGAATAGTGTGGCAATTACCGGAGCATCAGGACACCTCGGCAATGTTATCATACGAAAATTGCTTAAGCAAGGTGTATCAGTGAGAGCATTAGTACATAAAGATACTCAATCTCTTGAAGGATTAAATATAGTGCGAATACATGGAGATATACAAGACATCAGTGCCTTACGTACCTTATGTAAAGATTGTAAAACACTCTATCATTGTGCTGCATATATTTCGATAGCTTCGTATGAGAAGAAAAAACTTCACGATATAAACGTAAAAGGAACTCAAAATGTTATAAAGGTTGCCTTAGAGAACGAAATGCGACTTATACATATAAGTTCAATAGAAGCCATAGGAAAACAGCATGAAGAAGTACACACTGAAGAAGATGGCTTTAGTCCAGAAAATACGCTTATTGAGTATGGAAAAAGTAAAGCGCTCGCTGCGTTAGATGTCTTGAACGCAACGCAATCAGAAAAATTGAATGCGATAATATTATGTCCCGCAGGTATAACAGGTCCCTTTGATTTTGGCACATCCATAATAGGGAAAATGGTACGTGATTTTGTTAACAAAAAAATACCTGCAAGTATCAAAAAAGGTGGATTTTGTTTTGTTGATGTGCGAGATGTTGCCGATGCAGCAATTGCATCGGTAGAAAGAGGAATGCCCGGTTCTCATTATATTGTTTCATCAGAATACATAGAACAAAGTGCATTGTTTAAGATAATTTCAGAACATGCAAGCGTTCCAATGCCAAAGCTATACATCTCAACGCGAATTCTTAAAAATATTTCACCATTGATAGAATTATGGGGACTCCTTAGCATGAAAAAACCATTATTTTCTTCTGGTTCAGCACGAATATTGGAAAGTTGTCTTAAGATGAAATCTATTCGTTTAGAAAGCGAATTAGGCATATTCCCAAGACCATTAGCTCAATCACTTATTGATCAAGTTGCATGGTATGAAAATAAACCTATAGAATTGTAATATCAAATCAAATATTTGTGTAAAATTTCTTTCCTATCAACTCTACTCTACATAATGGACATGTTGTATACATTAAAGTTGCCGCTTTATCATTTTACAATATTTCACAGCTTTACAGTTTTACTGTAAGGCTGTTCTTTTAAATACAACATACTTTTTTTCAATTCTAAATTTTTAAATCCTTGCATCGTAAGCATTTAGAGCGACTAGACATCAAGCAAAAAAATATTTTCATTAAGACGAAAACGAGGCAAAACGCCCTTACATATTGCATTTGTGAAGTAGGAGTAAGGGCCACTTATATACTTCCTACTAACGCACTTTTTACCACTAAAAAACGCAAACCACAACTACATTACAAAAAAGTTAGATATAAAGCGCTTGTTTATTTGTCTGTAGACCGTATATATATATATATATATATACGGTAAGAAGTGAATTATTATTTATGAGTAAAAAAGAAATGTTATATGAAGTTGTCCGCTCTAGCGGTTGGCACATTGGCACACAATACGATGTATTGAATGGGAACAAGGACCGCACGATATCAAAGCCCATCAATGAGGTGCAAGCCTCTTGCGTTTAACTGATAAACACATAAGCCAAGTCAGAGCGAGGGAAAAAGAAGGGAGGCTATGCAAGTTTATTGAGCTTGTAACCGATTGCCCCACCGTTGGCTATAAGCAAATAGCGGAACATCTAGCTATCAAATACAGAAGTGTTACGCGCTATATTCGCGAGCTTGAGAACACAAACAGAATCAAAATAGAATGTGGTGTATTCAAAAAAAACGTATATCACGTAGTTAAAAAACATAAGGAGAGTATTATTATGAAAAAAACATATGTAGCAATAGGTATTGCGTTGGCCCTTGCAGTATTCGGATGTGAAACCGCAGCAGTAGAAACCAATAAAGCCAGTCCCTTTGTTTTTCAAAAAAGGAAAGGGAGCAACACGGTTGCCGAATGTAAAAAAGAGGTACAAGCAGACTACGATTACAACATACGGCATATAACCCGAATAAAAAACATCAGCCCGAGTGCATATAATAATGTTCTTGAAGAAAGTAAGCGGTTAATGAGAAAAATAAGAGACATAGGACTAAAGGAATACGAAAAACTCATAAATTAAATATTGAAGGAGAGTATTAGTATGAAAAAAACATATGTAGTAATAGGTATTGCATTGGCTATTGCATTATTAGGATGTAAGACCATGTACGAAAGACAGAATGAGCGTATTCGTAGATGTAAATCAAATGTAATGCTAGACCATTTTGATAGGATGATTGAACTAAAGGAATCACAAGATGCTAATGAGTTATCGTATAAAAACGCTCTAAAGAACTTACGAGATGATGATATTTTTAAGGAGATATATAGAAGCTCTTTTGAAAAAGTACAGGAAGAAGAAGAAAAAAGAATGTATTTAAGGCTTATAGAGTGTCAAAGCATATGGTAAATCTACATATATTGATATGGGACGGAAATACATACCCGTTACTAACAAGATGAAAGTACCTAACCTTATTAAGATACCCGACCACCTTACAAAAGACGAAGCGCTTAAAAGGTGTGGAAATCTTTAGAAATAAATAAACCAAGAAGTAAAAGGAGTAACTTATTATGAAGAAATTACACATAGCGATATATATATATATATATATATATGAGTTACTCACAATCGCTAAACACCAATCTACACAAAGCGAAAAGGAACAAAAAAGACGAATTCTACACGCAACTTTACGACATTGAAGAAGAGCTAAAACACTACAAGAAGCATTTTAAAAACAAGGTTGTATATTGTAATTGCGATGACCCAAGAGTAAGCAATTTTTTTCATTATTTTTCTTACAACTTTGAAGAACTAAAATTGGAAAAATTAATTACCACTTGCTACAAGAGCAAAGACATTGACTTGTTTAGTGCACACGAGAGCGAGAGAGCGGTGTATTTAGAATACACGGGAGATAAAAACCGCAACAAAATACCCGACCGTGAAGAGATAGAGGTATTGCCCCTTAAGGGAGACGGTGACTTCCGCAGTGAGGAGTGTATAGCACTCTTGAAGCAAGCCGATATTGTGGTAACAAATCCGCCATTTTCTTTGTTTAGAGAATACGTAGAGCAATTGGTGGAACATAAAAAGAAGTTCATTATCATAGGGAGCTATAATGCTATCACATACAAAGAAATTTTCAAGCTGATAAAGCATAATCAAATTTGGCTAGGGCATGGCTTTAAGGGAGGCAATGCATATTTCAAGACAGTAAACGCCGAAGAGTATGCAAAGGGAGTTTACAATGAGCAAACGGGGCTTGTTAAATTTCGTAACGCAACTTGGTACACCAATCTTGACATCGCAAAACGCCATGAAGACCTTATATTGTACAAACAATACAGCCCCGAAGCGTACCCGCACTACGACAACTACGATGCAATCAATGTAGATAAGACCAAAGACATACCCGCCGACTATGCAGGAGTTATGGGAGTACCGATTACTTTTCTTGACAAGTACAACCCTACACAGTTTGAGATTGTTAAATTTAGAAAAGGTGATGATGATAAAGATTTATCAATCAGCGGTAAATGTCCGTATTTCAGAATTCTAGTCAAGAAAAAGGCAACAACGTAGAGACTATTGCAATGAGTAAAGTTTTTTATAATATGAAAATATAAAATATACTACAAACATAAAAACTTTATGCCTTCCTATGAAAATAGCGTATGGCAGCTTCGGAATTGTTCCGACAGTATGGGAGGCATGAAACTTGTACCTCCTCAAGAAAGTTTTTACACCTTGGCAGTTTTTTTTCCTTGTGTATAATTCTGCTAAGGTGTTTTTTTATGGCCCTATTTAAGTATTGATAAGAGGCACAAAATAAAGCACTATGCTAGTAGTACGGTAACGCATAGTAATTCAATCGAGTAAGCACAGTCGTAAGAGTGCAGGAGAACATTACTACATAAACGTTTGAGGTATGGTGTGCGTGTGTGTTTTCTGTGTGCATAAAAAAGCACACCACCATAAGCGATGTGCTAAAAACGTGAACATATTATGAGACTGTTCATCTATTCATTATACAAAAAAAAGCGTACAGCCATTAAGCCGTACGCTAAAACTGAAACTATTTAGAAAGTATTACTATGTTCTTTATTTTAGTAGTTACGCGTAAGAAAAACAAGCAATAAAGAACGTCCAAACATTGATGATTGACAGCGTAAAATGTAATGTAAGTGTGTTATATTTCAGTATTATTTTACTGTGGATAATATATATTCTGTCTACTTACACCCGTGAGCGGACAAGGACACAAAGCCCGCAAATGCAGGCAGTACCCCTACTATTTCATTAACAAAACCCGTATTAAGTAGCTACCGTGTAAGAGTAGGACAAGCGGCTACATTTACAAAAGTTGCAGGCTATACCTATGCTTTGAAAACCGTTACAAGTGGTGTATCGCTTAGCGATGTACCAGGAGATACTACAAAGAAGCGAGTAAGTTCTACGGAAGCGGTAAGCGGTATTATTGTTGTTGCAACAAAAGGAAGCGAAAACATCGAGAGCGACCTTATAGAGTTTTTTCTTTTTCATGTAGCAAACAAAAGAGCACTACAGGCAGAAATTGCCAAGGCAATAAGAGAGCACTGAGCAACGGTAAACCTAAACTATATCAATACTTCAGATGTAACCGACATGGTAAAGTTGTTTTACAAGAATGCTACATTCAATGGAGACATAAGCAAATGGAATACCGCTAATCAAAATATATCAGCATGGAATGTAGCCGAAGTAACAACCATGCGCGGTATGTTCTTCGGTGCTACTTCATTTGACCAGCCGCTCAATAGGTGGGATGTAGCAAAAGTAGCGAATATGAACTTTATGTTCTACAATGCTACATCATTCAATCAAAATATTAGCGGTTGGCAGACCTTAGCGGAAGAAACATTACAACCATGTTCGGCTATGCTAATGCAATACAAGAATCAAACAAGCCAAGTTGGGCACGGTAAAAAAATAAAGCCCCCCGCCCTATGCATTTTGTGTAAAATAGTAGTAATTAAAAAAACATAAGGAGCAATACTATGAAATATATATATATATATATATATAGCAATAATAATTATTGCATTGGCTTTATTCATCTCTTGCGATGATAAAAAAGCAAAAGATGAAATTAAAAAAGCTATTGATAAAGTAGCAAAAGAAGATGAAAAAGGAACATCTAAAAAAGGTAATACACAAGGTAGTACACAGACAAAAACTAAAACTATACAGGTTGTGCAAGGTAAGGTACAAATTACAGAAGGTGAAGAGGCAGGAGGTGATACACCACCACCGACACTAACGAAACCCGTATTAAGTGCCCAACGAATTAGAAAAGAAACACCGATTACATTTACAAAAGTTACAGGACATACCTACACACTGAAGAACGCTACAAGTGATGTTACTATTAGCGATGTAATGGGAGACGTCACAAAGAAACAAGTAAGCTCTACGGTAGTATTAAGCGGTATTATTGTTGTTGCTACACTTGACGGTAATAGTATCGAGAGTGACCCGATTGACTTTCTTTTACATGTAGCAGACAGAACAGCATTAAAAGAAGAAATTAAAAGAACAATAAACAGATACGGCAATAATGTAGACTTGAATTACATTGACACATCTAGTGTAGTTAACCTTACTACTATATTCCTTGATTCTAGGTTCAATGGAAAAGTGGATAAGTGGGATACATCAAATGTGGAACTTATGGTATCCACGTTTGAAGGAACTACCGCATTTAATCAGAGCCTTAATACATGGGATGTATCAAGTGTAAGAGACACGCGCAATATGTTCTATGGTGCTACCGCATTCAATCAGCCACTAGATAAATGGGATGTCTCAAGCGTAGAAGACATGAGCGCTATGTTTCAAGAAGCTAGCGCATTCAATCAAAATATTAGCGAATGGGTAAACAAGAGCGGAAGAGACAGTACAAACATGTTCAGAAAAGCTACGGCAATGATTACAGCAAATATGCCACCTTGGGTACGACCACGATAAAAAAAACGTAGTTGTAAAAACAAAAATACCACATACTTAATCGTGTGTGGTATTGTATAGCCCATCCAATCGATGAGGCACGAGCACGATAAAAACTAAAAAAAGGAGAAAACACATGAGTAAATTACTTACAGTAATAATTATTATTTCATTGACTTTATTCATCTCTTGCGATGATAAGAAGGCAAAGGATGAAATTAAAAAGGCACTTGATAAAACGGTAGAGGTAGACAAGAAGCCCGCTAAAACACCAAAGCCCGTATTGGTTGCAAACAAGGTTGCATTACAAGCCGAAATTGCCAAAGCAATAAAAGAACACGGCGACAATTCAAACCTTAATTACATTGACACTTCGCAAGTCACCGACTTCAGCGGGCTTTTTAGAAATAATACTACATTCAATGGAGATGTCAGTAAGTGGAATACTTCAAAAGTAACAGACATGAGAGATGTGTTCTACGGTGCAACCGCATTCAATCAGAATCTAAACTCTTGGGATGTCTCAAGCGTAACAAACATGAGTGCTATGTTCAAAGGCGCTGCTTCATTCAATCAGCCCCTAAATAATTGGGATGTCTCAAATGTAGAAGGCATGGGCGATATGTTTGAAGGAGCAACTTCATTCAATCAAGACATCAGCGGATGGGCAGATAAAAGCGGAAGATACACGGTTTGGATGTTCAAAGACGCTAATGCAATGCAGGCATCAAATAAACCACATTGGGCAACGGCACGGTAAAAAAATAAAGCACCAAGGTTATTAGTGCCGTAACACATAATAACTGACTTGATGAGCGAAGGCAGAGAATGCACAACCGCACCGCTAAACAACATACAAGAATGCCATGTGTATCAAAAGTAAAAACCATGAGCCACATGTTCAGAAGAGCTACTTCATTCAATCAATCGCTAAATAGTTGGGATGTCTCAAATCATGACGTTAGTTAAAAGTCTTTGCATACCCCCTTTTTTTCATATTTTTCATAGTATCCATGGGAATAATTACTGATAACACGCATAGCGATAAAGAAATACAATGTATTGTTTTTTATAAGAGGTGATAGCAAGAATGATAATAAGAAAATTGTTATTCTAAATATTGTAGAAATGACAGACAAGTACAATGATCTATTATTATCTTTTATCATATAATTGATTGTTGCAGAGGTTGATATAGTAAAATTAGATGTTATGAAAAAAATTATTAAGAGCGATATTACAATAAAAAATGAATACACTTTAAATTGTATTCCTACATATAAAAATACCATTGAGAGAAAAAATATCAGTGAGTTTATTTTATAGAAATTTTTGTTAGTACTGGTATTTTGTTTACTTACAAAAAAACCCGAGAAAGATTGTATCAATTGAAAGAGCATTAAAAAATTCACCAACATACAAAAAAATAACTGTAGGAGAATATGCAGTTATACTCATCCATATGAGAAGAAACTGAAGTCCTTTTAGTGTGATAATACTTTCTACTGCAAGTCCTTAGATATAAGAAATAATGATGACGTAGAACCAATCATCATTTTTGCTGATGAATATACTGTCATCCATACTATGATGTTTCTTATTTTTCTTTGCATACAGGACAGTTTATTTTTCTTTTAAATTTCAAATATTCAATTTTTAATTCTTTTTCCCTCAAAATTTTCAGGTTTATGTCTTATATAAAAATCGTCTCCACAACAGAAACATCCTGTTTTATTTGGTATAACAAATGGTCCGACGGTTGCTATATCATCTATGTATCCATTATTTACATATGCTATGTTTTCTTTGATACAAAACTATTGACTAATAAAACCAATCCATCTGAATCTGCATATCTTCTTTGTTACTTATTTTTTGAGAAACTGTTTCTATTTTTATATTTAGATTTCTTTTCTGTAGCTCTCGTTTTAAAACATGTACTTTTCTATCTCCTACATCAGAACTAGTGAACATGCATTGTCTATTAAGATTTGATTCTTCTATAATATCACCATCTACAAGAATGAGATGTCCTACTCCAGCACCAGCTAGTCCATATGAAATATAATTCCCAATTCCTCCGCACCCCAATAACATTACTCTTTTTTTCGAGAAAATAGATTCTTTTATTTCATGTGCTCCTAGAATGTCATAAAAAATATTTTGTCGAGAAAATCGACTATTCATATCTTTAAGAATTACATTACTCGTTATAGATTTAGATTTCACTAATGCATGAAATGATTCTGATATTTTTTTTCATCATACCTTAATGAATATTTTTCAAAAATATCGTTTTTTGAAAATTTCTCATCTTGATTATCTAATATTTCTATCATGCATTTTTGTTGATTTACATCTTTGATAGATACTGCTCTTGCTCCTGATCCAAAAATCAAGTACCCATCAAAAAAATAACAACACGCATAGGGAGAAACAATATATTGTTTTTTATGCACAGTTGCTTGTAATATAAATGCAATTTAATAGCAATTATTTTGTATTGGAAAAAGAATTTAAATAAAAACTATACACTATTGATTGTATTATAACGCATCAATGCTGCAGTAGGAGATACCTTATACGCTCGAGAAAGCTCTACCACGGCATATAAAATTTCCGCGATATCTTGCTCAGATTTTGAAATCTTAGTGGGAATGTCGGTAGAAAGCGAAGAAAGCATAGTATGGATAGCTGCTATTATTCGTGGTATTTCTCTTCCATCGTTTTGCTTTATATTGGTAGCTTTCGCATGCTGATTTTGAAATTTTTTCGTTCTTTCTAATATGTCAAGCACGGGGTGAAAGTCTTGAAATGATATGTTCGTATGTGTTTTACCTTCTTGGTGCATTTTAATAGCGTTCCACTGTTTTGCAAGTTCAGTGTCATCTTTTTCATTTTTCTTACTATCGGAATTTATTGAAAACACATGCGGATGACGACGAATAAGTTTTTCTGCAAGTTCTTGTAAAGTAGTTTGCATTGATCCTTTTTCTTCTTCTTGGTATATTATCATCATCATAATCCACACCAAAAGCACATCTCCAAATTCCTCACGAATGTGATTCTTTGCATCTTCTAGAATTTCTTGTTTTGTATCGTACGTTTTTGCATTTTCATAACGATGAATTGCATCGACAAGTTCTGCAGATTCTTCGAGCATATGTGTGCGTATACTTTCTAAGGTTTGTTTTCTATCCCACGGACATCCTGAAGGACCACGTAAATAACGCAGTACATCGGTAACTTTCGCAAAGGCATTTTTTTCATCTTCTGTAGTAACATGCGGTATACTGTCATTGCTTTTGGTATTAGGTATTTCAGATGCAACTAGTATGCTGTTTTTATGCTTGTGTAAAACATAGGATGCAGGATATTCTGATTGTTTCTTAGTATTAATAATGCGTTTTACAATGCTTTGTTTCGCAAGTCCGGGAATATAAAACAGCGCAGTCTGAAATGAAAAAATTGCACGATAGCTTAGCGAAATGCGGTAATATCCAAGATGCTTATGTATAGTAGAAAATACCATGTCTTTGCCATGCGCAGAATCTTGTTCTTCTAAAATAGCGCTAGGAAATATTGACGCGGTATGTCCATCTTCTCCTGCACCTAAAATAGCAAGTGTGTACTGCGATTTCGCGAAAAGCTCTACGAGCATAGCATTGTATTCTCGTACGATGTGCTGTCTATTTTCTAAGATATCCGATGCATCACTAAGCACAATAGGATGGAATGTCGCACCTTTTTCTAGTAAGAGCGAGGCATGCTCGCGTATCATGTTTTGGTTGCTGTCTTGGTGTCTTGCCTCTACTACTCGCTCATCTATTTGAATAATGACAAGTTTAGATGCAATATCCGATGATAATAATTGCGCGAGATAAGCGTATAGAGCCTTTGGGCTGTTGCCGCCTGAAAGTCCTAAAACAATGCGAGATACTCCGCACTTTGCTGCGTTCTCAAGCTGCTTGCAAATATAATCGGCTGTTTCTTGTACTATATCTGCATCATCTATTAATTTTTGTTCCACGCCCTATTGTCCTTATGCAGCAATTCATACAATTCTTGTGGACCATCAGAACCTATTTTATATTTGTACAAAGGGATGTATTTATCATTCTGCCATTCTTGTAAGATAGAATCAGCAAATTTCCATTGTGCTAAAATTTCATCTTGAGATAAAAAGAGCGTCCCATCATTTGCAAATGCGCTGTGCAGTATTCTATCATAGCCATTGCTATAATCAATATGCTTAAATTCATCTGAATACATAAAGTTCATATCTGTGCTTTTCAGTGTCATTTCGTTTACCGGTACTTTTGTCTGTATGCTAAACCTTACAAAGGTCTCAGGTTGGAAACGAAATATAAGCTTGTTGCCTGACAAAGCATGCGTGTCTCCAAACATATTATACGGCACATTTTTAAAGTAAACGACAAGCTCAGCGCATTTTCGCGACAGTGCTTTTCCTGTACGTATGTAAACAGGCATGCCCGACCAACGCCAATTATTCAAAGATATTTTCATTGCAACCAGCGTTTCTGTTTTTGATTGAGGTGCAACACCCTCTTCTTGTAAATACTTTTCATATTGAGCTCGTATAATTCCTGAACCCATCATAACATTTGATGAATCAAATGGTTGTAAAAGTTGAAGAAATTTTGTTTTTTCAGCACGTATTGCTTCTGCAGTAAAAACGCTTGGCGGTTCCATACAAGAAAGTGCAAGTACTTGCAAAGCGTGAGATTGTATCATGTCGCGCATAATTCCGTTGTTATCAAAATATCCTGCGCGTTTTTCAACGCGTATATCCTCATTCAAAGTAATTTGCATGTGGTCAATGTAACGACCGTTCCACAAGTTTTCAAATACAGAGTTTGCAAAGCGAAAATATAAAACATTTTGCAAAGGTTCTTTGCCAAGATAGTGATCTACAGGAAAAATTTGTTCTGCTTTGAAGTGATTAGAAATAAACTTTTTTAATTTCAATGCAGATGTATAATCTCTTCCAAATGGTTTTTCAAAAATAATACGCGTAAAAGGTTGTCGACCAAGCACTGTATGTGCATTGTCTTTGCTGCCTGAATTTTGTGTTATGATCCCTGTTTTCTTAAGACCTGTACACACGTTACGAAATTCCGAAGGAGGTAAAGATAAATAGAAAATTCTATTTTGAGAATGCTTTTCAAAAATTTTACGCAATTGTGCCAATGCCTTTTCATCTGAGTAGGACTCTCCACTGATATAAGAAATATGCGAGAAAAATGAAGTATCTTTATATGCATGAAACGAAGAAAGATTTTTTTGAAATTTTTCATTTGTCATTTTTGTACGTGAGTAACCTATTACATGAAAATTCTTCGGAAGAAGTTTTCGCTTATAGAGCTGATATAGCGATGGATATAATTTTCTTTTTGCGAGATCTCCCGAAGCACCAAATATTACCAGCGTACATCCATCATGTGGAGTAATTTGATTAAGTAAGATATCAGACACGCGTTACTCCCACTGTGTATGAAAATCACCGGCTTTATCAATGCGCTGATATGTGTGAGCGCCGAAAAAATCTCGCTGTGCTTGAATAAGTGCAGCCGGTAGTCGCTGAGAACGCAATGTATCAAAATACGATAAAGAAGTACAAAGTGCGGGTGTGGGTATTCCTGCAGTAACGGCGTAGGCTACAATGTTTCTCATAAATTTTATATTATCTGCAATGCGAACTTTAAAGTATGTATCTTCTATTAAAGAAATGAGATTATCATTTTCAAGTGCTCGTGACATTTCATCGAGCATCGTAGAACGAATAATACAGCCGTTACGCCATATTTTTGCAATCGAGGAAAGTCTCAGTTCAAATTTGTAGGTATTATCTGCAATACGCAGCATTGAAAACCCTTGCTCATAGGCAAGAACTTTCCCGACTAACAAAACTCCTGCGAGCATTTTACGAACTTCGTCTGAAGTAAATTCATGGGTGATTTTATGGAAGTCAGATCCAAACAAACGAGCAAAAGTTTTGCGTAATTCAATATTGCTCGATATATTTCTAAGATCCAATGCAGCAGCTATGGCAGGAACGGCAGAACCTATTGCCGCTGATTCTTGGACTGTCCACGTTCCTGTTCCTTTTCCTTTTGCTTCGTCTTTAACAAGATTTACCAATAACTTTCCACTTTCAGGATCTCTGACACGAAGTATTTTTGTAGTAATATCAATAAGATAAGAATTTAAATCTGTAGTTTGAAAATAATCAAAGAGTTTTATCACATCGTCTTCTGAAAAATTGAACACATATTTTGCAATATCGTACACTTCTGCAATAAGTTGCATATCTGCATACTCAATGCCATTATGCACCATTTTTACAAAATGTCCGGCTCCCCCACTTCCTATAAAATCGACACAAGGTGCGGGATCTTGAGCCGCTACTTTTGTAAGTAAGGTCTCTAACTCTGCATACGTTTCTCTATCTCCACCGGGCATAAGTGAAGGTCCTTCTAATGCCCCTTTCTCTCCACCGGAAACACCCATGCCTAAAAAGCGTATGTTTTTTTCACGTAAATACGCATGTCGCCTTATCGTGTCTTGAAAATATGAATTACCACCATCTATGATGATATCATCTGCATCAAGGTGCGGAAGAATGGTTTCTATCATCGCATCAACTGCCGTACCCGCTTGCACAAGAAGGATTATTTTACGCGGACGCTCTATAGTAAGCACAAATTCTTCAATAGTTTTTTTTCCTATTATGGGAATGTCTGAGAAAGATTGAACAAAGTTCTCCATTTTTGACGTTGTTCTGTTAAATACTGCAATGGGAATACCTTTGTTGGCAAAATTTCTTACAAGATTTTGCCCCATAACAGCAAGTCCTATCAATCCTATTTTTGCTTTATCCATACAATCCTCTAATTTACATAGTTAGCATGAGAAATTAACGTATCCATTAATAATACAATCTCTAAGAAAATTATACATCTTATGGAATAATTTTTCTACAATTATAATTTCATCCGTACTTATCACAGTAATCTTATAAAGATTTAGTACAATTCGTCATAATACATGCAGCGAAGTTGCTATTTTAAGAGTTATGTAAGAGCATGGGTTTATATTTTATTCTTGAGTCTTGGTATCTAGCATTGTTTGTAATTGTGAAGGTGTATCATTTTTTACATGTAAGTCAAGCTGAGGAAAAGGAATGTCTATTTGATTTTGTTTGAAAGCTTCCCAAATTAACAGATTCAAATCGGACTGCGCGGCGAAATGTGTATGTGCATAAATAATGGTAACCCATACCGAAACTGTTATTCCCGAGTCGTCAAAAGAACGAAGACGAAACCATACGTGATTGCGAGAATGTAAGTATTTCAGTTTATATGCGGCTTCTTCCATAACACGCTTAACTTTATGAAGATCGCTGTTGTAACTTACTTGTACAACAGTGCCAATACTCAACAAGCTATCGGAATGAGAGAGATTTTGTATAGGTTGTCCTACAATAAGTTTATTTGGAACGATAAGCTCTTCTTGTAATACGCTCCGTATGACTGTATTAAGTAAGCTTATTTTTTGTACATCTCCTTCCACTTTGTCAATGATAACTCTATCCCCTTCAGAAATAACATTTGAAAAATTAATCGATATTCCTGCGACATAATTTGCAATAAAATCTTGTAAACCAAAACCAATACCTATACCCAATGCACCAAATATGACCATGAGTGAAGATATGTCTATTCCTATAATCGGGAGTCCTATAAGAAAAACCATAAACCAAGAGCTATATCGTAAGATGCTTGAAAAAATTGATGCCGTATGAGTATTAAAACGCTTTTGATGACTTAAAAGATCGCTTGCAATACGTTTAATTTGAATTGAAAAAAAATTCGATACATATACCAATACACATAACAAAAATATTGATATTATGGAAATGCTTGTTTTTCCTGAACTGAAAAAGGATTTTGTAAATATATTTGTTATCTGCACACTGGGAATAATAGCATCAAGAAAAATGACTCCTATAATAATTTCACTAATCCAAAACAGCGCTATGATACTTCGCGTTATTTTGTGAAGATGCTTCTTAAGTGATTCTTGCTCCTTTTTATATTCTTCATCCTGTACCAAATTCGTTTTTTTGCGCTTTTTCTGAAAATTATTTTTAAGGTTATTTTTTAAGAGAACTGCATATCCAAATCGTATTATTCCCAAAAGTCCAACACTTATAAGCGTTGGAATAATAAACTTTGAAACTAATTGTAACACCGTAACATTGATATCACCAAAAGAAAACAATAGTGTATTCAAAGAAATATGCATCATAAACACCTGAAAAATTTAAGAAATAAGTAGTGATATCTTTTTAAATATCATCGCTATAATATTACCAAAGGCATTTGCTCGTGTGGGAGTGAGTATAATATCTAGTTCAACATCGTGTAAAAATGTTTCTATACCATGTTTCCCATAGATAATAAGTTCTCTCATTGGTACCAAGACGCATGCACTTGATATAATACCCATAAATCCTTTGACCACCATGACATCGGAATGTCCGCGTATATGTGCACAAGCCTTATCATCTTTGTTTAATTCTACGAGCACATAAGCGTTTGAAACACAGCCGTGCACAAAATTTTCTTCGGTAAATTCATGTTCTTGTAACGATGGTAGCATGCTTCCAAAGTTCATAAGATATCGAAACATTTCAGATACATCTAATACTTTTACATCAATAAACTCGTCAGAAATTTTTTTTAAATATTGAGTATACGCAGCTTCAGAAGATTTTGATGTTTCTTTACACATTTTTATTTGTTATTGCTTACGATGCTATAGTTCCATGAACTCGTTCCGTCAGAATTATCGAGAATACTTATTCCTGAATTTAGAAGTGCATCTCGCAGTGCATCGGAAAGCTGAAAGTTTTTCTCTTTTCGTGCCTGCTGTCTCAACGCAAGCAATGCCTTCACAAGGTGTGGTACATCGCAATGATTAGAATTTTCTTCAAAGTGCATGCCAAGTACTTGTATATAAAAGTCATAGTACACTGCAGCGAGTGAGATGCAACATATCTTATTGCTTTCTTCCTTTGAAAGTTGCTCTATACGAGAAGTCATAGAAAACAATGTCGCTACTACCGCCGGCGTGTCCATATCATTGTCCATATGAGCGCATAATGTATGGTATGTTTCTTGTGCTTCATGTTCTTTTAGCGTAGCATCTATTGCAATTTCTAGCACTTTTTGTGAAATAGATAAATCTGATGAAAATCCCTCAGCCTGCAGCATTGTCCGAGAAAATTCAAATGCGGTGGAAAGCTTATTCAAACCTCGAGCAACAGAAAAAAGCGCTTCGTTTGATATGTCTATAACGCTACGGTAATGCGAACGTATAAGAAAAAACCGCAGCACGTTTGGAGTATATGCTTGGTCTAGCTTCGTATGTTCGCCACGAAAAAATTCTTCTAATGTTATAAAATTGCCAAGGGATTTACTCATTTTTCGATGCTCTATTGTTACCATGTTGTTGTAAAGCCAGTAACGAGCAGGTAGCACCTGATGTCGTGCATAGCACTGTGCTATTTCTGCTTCATGATGAGGAAACTGCAAATCTAATCCACCACCATGTATGTCAAATGGCACGCCGAGATACTTTTCACTCATAGCACTACATTCAATGTGCCATCCCGGAAATCCCTGTAAATTTGTATTTTGCACGTTATCGTTTTTTCCCTTATCGCGCAATAAAAAATTCCATTTCATCAAATGCGAAGAATCGGCATGTTTCCACAATGCAAAATCCAAAGCACTGCGTTTTTCATCTTGTTTTACAAGCGTGCGCTGTGCTTCTAGTAAATCTTCGGTTTTTTTTCCCGAAAGCTTCCCGTATTCAGAATATGTGTTGAGAAATTTTGTAAGATCGAAATACACAGAATTATTGACAACATATGCCCATTTACTTGCAAGCAGCTGCGTAATATACTCCTGTTGCTCTGGTATATGACCGCTTGCACTAGGCTCTATAGATGGAGAGAGTACTCCTAATTTTGTAAGCGTATTTTGATATCGCTTAGTATAATAATGTGCAATTTCCATAGGTTCACGTTGAGTATGTCGCGCTTTTTTTGCAAGTTTATCTTCGCCCTCTTCTGCAATTTCATCTTCTAAGTGCCCTACGTCTGTTATATTACGAACATAGCGAACGGTGTAGTTCTTGTACAGCAAATATCGATACAAAATATCAAAAACTACCGCACTGCGCGCATGCCCTATGTGTGGGTCTCCGTAAACCGTCGGACCACATACGTACATGCCAACATGCTTATTTAATATAGGAGAAAATTTCTCTTTGCTGTGAGTAAAGTAATTGTATAAATGTAACATGCATGTACGAGCTTTTTCTTAAAATTGTTTGCGGTAGAAAGGACTTGAACCTTCACGACTTTTCAGTCACTAGCCCCTCAAGCTAGCGTGTCTACCGATTCCACCACTACCGCATACTGTTATTTAAGTATAAAAATAAAAAATACCTGATGTCAATTCTTTACTATCTCAAATTACATAGATATCTTAAAAACATAGGCTAACACGAACTAGATAAAGTAGTATATACTATACAAATCTGTGAGACAATTTACTACTCTTATCATAGTAAGTTTACTATAAATACTTTAATATCTTCTTATAATCACAGTTAACTGGAGGAACTTAATGGCTAATAATTATCGTATTTTTATTTTTACGCTATTTCTTCTTATGTCGTTTACTATTGCAGTATTTGCACTCGGAGAAAAAAATGATGCTAAAAAACTCGTCGTAGGCATGGAATTGCAATTTCCTCCTTTTGAAACTACAGATACTTCTGGCAATCCCTCAGGGTGGTCTGTCGATTTTGCCCATGCACTTGCAGAATATTTGAATATGGAAATTGAAATAAAAAATATTGCGTGGACAGGACTTATTCCCGCAGTACAAACAGAAATCGTAGACATCGTTATTTCTTCCATGGCAGAAACCGAAGAACGTAAAAAATCTGTTGATTTTAGCATTCCCTACAATACATGGTATATCGTGAGTTTACTTAATCAAAAACACAAGATCAAAAAAGTTGATGAACTTAATAATTCACAACATGTTGTAGCGGTAAAAATCGGCACTACCGCAGAAGTTATTGCTTTAGAAAAGCTGCCAAAAGCGGAAGTGAAAAAATTTGATACATGGGACGCTGCCGTGCTTGAAGTAGCACAAGGACGTGCAGATGTTGCACTATACGACCCTATCTCCGTATACAAGGCACATATGAAATATCCTCAAACGACGAAAGCTTTCTATCAACCTATTGAGAATCATGGTAACAATATAGCTGCAGCTCTAAAAAAAGACAATGATCGCTTAAAAGAAAAAGTAAATGCATTTATTACACAAGCGAAAAAAGATGGGACAATTTCTCGTATATCAAAAAAATACTTAGAAGAAATAAATAAACAAATACAAGAGCAAGGCTTTTCTGCATTTTTTGAATAATCGTAAAAACCTGTAGATAGTAAGATTCGTAAACACAACGAAACGATTATTATGAAAAAATTATTTCTTCAATCTCATAAACACGAAACGATATCAAAGCGCGTTATTATCATAAATTATATTTTTATAGGATTGTTGTTTGCATTCTTTTTTTACAGTGCTTTTACCAGTTTTTCATTTAATTTTCGTTGGGACTCTGTGTGGAGCTATCGAAAATTGCTGATGATTGGCTTTTCTAACACAATTATTATTACAATATTCTCATTGTTTGGAAGTATATGTTTAGGCTTGTTTATAAGCATGCTACAAGGCTTGCGTATTATCCCACTTCAGGTTTTTGCAAGAATTTATATAGAGATGATACGAGGAACTCCTTTTCTTGTACAAATACTTATTTTTTATTACGTAATAGCAAACGCCATAGGTATTACTAACGTATATATAAGTAGTGTTATAATCTTATCAATTTTCTCAAGTGCATATGTTGCAGAAATATTAAGAGCAAGCATACAAAATGTAAGCAAAACACAGCTTGAATCTGCACAAGCAGTCGGATTTACTAAAATACAAACATTTCACTACATTGTATTTCCTCAAGTTATAAAACAAATTCTCCCGCCACTTGCCGGACAGCTTGTATCGCTTGTTAAGGACTCTTCACTGCTCTCTATCATATCTATACGAGAATTTACTATGGCAGCACGCGAGGTAAATTCTGCTACCTACTCCACCCTTGAAACATATATTCCGTTAGCAATCGGCTATCTTTTGTTGACATTTCCTATTTCACATATTTCAAGGATTTTAGAAAGGAAATTTAAATATGAAACTTAAATTTACAAACCTTACAAAAACATTTGATAAAGATCACACGGTTCTCAACTCAATATCGCTTGAAATTAAAGATGCTCATTCCATCGCTTTTATAGGTCCGTCAGGAGGAGGCAAAACTACACTTCTTCGCATGATAGCAGGATTGGAAAAACCAACAAGTGGAAGTATAGCAGTCAATGATTATCCAATACCCTATGTACCAGATGTACCAACCGACCATTCACATGAATTATTAGAATATCGAAAAAAAATAGGGATAGTATTCCAAAATTATAATTTGTTTCCTCACCTCACTGCATTTCGAAATATTACGCTTCCGCTAGAAAAAGTTCACAAGCTCTCTACTGATGAAGCGAACATGCGCGCAGAGAATTTACTACGACGCTTTCAACTCATAGATCATGGACATAAAAAACCAAGTCAACTTTCCGGCGGACAAAAACAGCGTATTGCAATTTCACGAGCAATGGCTGTGCAACCAACCTATCTGCTCTTTGATGAACCTACCAGTGCGCTTGATCCCGAATTTACAGCCGAAGTTCTTGATATGATAGATGAGCTACAGAGAGAAGAAAATATTGATATCATCATAATAACCCATCATATGAATTTTGCACGGCGTGTTTCAAATCACATGTTATTCATAAGCGATGGTCATGTACTGGCACACGGCAGTCCTGACGAAGTATTTAATCATACACAAAATACGACTGTCGAAAATTTTTTCAAAAAAGTGCTTATATATTAATCTTAAGGTGCTTAAATCAATACATCAATTAATTATAGGTGCTCTGTAATTCTTAGCCTGACTTTAGGTTAACGAGATACAGGAATACCTACAACTTCATTTTATTCATTACACTGACGGCGATTGTTCTATCTATTGTTTCAAATTATCGTTAGCATTTTGTGCCTTCTGCACCGTTGCTTTGGCGAGTATATCTGTGGGGTCTAATAATCTTTTGTCGTTACTTTGTGCAAATATAAGAGGCAACTCAGTGCATCCAAGTATTATTTTTTTTGCTCCACACAAATCTGCATGTTCCTGTAATTTTCGTATATTTTCAGTATTGTCTATATTGACACCATTTTTATAATTGTAAATCATCTCCATCGTTACACGCTGCAGTTCTTCACTTGGACAAACAAATTTCATGCCTTTTTCTTCTAATGGTTTTTTATAAAGCATAAACTTATACGTAACTTCAGTACCGAGAAGATACACACTATCACTTTTTGATACTTCTTTTTCTATGTACCTCACCGTTTCATTTATGAGGTGTAAAAACTCAACATTCTCTTCATCTAACAAGGTGCCAAGCGATTCTTTGACTTGCTCATAAAAATAATGAACCGTATTACAGCCCATCATAATTATTTTTGCCCCAATAGAGATAAGATTACGCGCAGATTCTGTTATTTTTTCTACAGGATTTGCCTCTCCTTTGAGGATATGAGCAATTCTATCAGGAATTTCACTGTTATTATCTATTAATATGTGTAAATGTTCTTGATCAGATTTTGCCGGTGTATTTTCGACAATTTTTCTAAATAGATCAACCGTTGCCATAGTTCCCATTCCACCAATAATACCTACTATTTTTTTCATCAGAAACCTCTGCATCATATTATAGATTACTTCATATTTTGCTACAATAAACGCACACAAAATATCGCCTATAACGAAGAACAAAACTAGAAGCTCTATTAGATATACCTAAATTCTCACGAGCAGACTTAATCGTAATCGGTAATGTAGCTGATGAGTTACAAGTGTTAAATGCAGTAAATGCTACCGATGTAATTGCCTTAAAAAATTTGAATGGGTTCATTTTTACCAATATTAGTTTTTCTCACTTACTATAACTCCAATGTAAAAAAATCAATCATAAACACAATAGTAACGCTGTTATAATGCTTTATTTACAAAAAGATACACTATAACTCGTAATTGTAAAATTTTTTATGTAATAATTGAAGAATAACAATCAACTGACACCATTTATAATATTTCTAGCATTATGTAATGCATTGAAAAATACGATATATTTGAACTATTATTGTATAAGCATATGAAATTTTTGAAATTTTTATTATTCTGTATTTTCATTGCAATTCCTTTATTTTGTATAGGATGGGTAAACATATGGGTTGCACCTCATCATGTTGCAATAGTACGTGTAGAATCATTTTCTGAGACAGATAAAAATCCGACTTCCGTATCAGTGATAACACGCAAAGGCTTTTCTTGGCTTTGGCAAAGATTCGTACCGGGACTTACGAGTATAGTAGAGCTTGAAGATACACTACGCACATACACATTTGATATGAGATTTACATTACCAAATGCCTTTGAATACGCTGCGCTGAGTTCAGAAAGCATTGAATCATTTATCTTAGATGCTACCGTGGATCTTCAATACACGATAGAAAGATCTACCGTATCAAAATATGTAGAACAAAATAGCATAATCAGTGCCCATGCCTTAGAGAGAATATTACTTACAGAAATATCAAGTGCTGCCTCTCGCTTATTACGAAAAAACTCTCATCTAATAGAAAAGAATACAACAGCACTTGATATTCAAAAAAATATAAAGTCTCGCTTACAATCTGAAGTATCATCATTGCCAATACATATTGAAACCGTAACGGTGAAAATAATAAATGAGCCCAATATTGTACTGTATCAATACATGCAAGATAATTTTAAAAACATGCTCAATAAGAGTCCATTGAATAATACAAACTCGGAAGAAATAGCAGGGTTTAAAAATAACAAAGATGCATTGATTTTTTATTTACACTTCATACAAAGACTGACGGGACTAGTAGGTGCAAATCCAAAAATAAAAGAGATTATGAACATAATTCCTCCTCAAGATATTTTACCCGAATAAGTATCAATAATAGATAGTGATATGGTAAGACATACCATTAGTAAATTTTCAGATTTTAAGAACATCGTTGCACTTTACCGTGGTGATTCCATACCGCAATAAGATTTCCACATTCCATAGTAACGCTTACTGATGTATCACTTGCAATGTTTCTCAGACTAGTAAAATTCTCGGAAAGTGCGTGTTTATCTAGGTTCCACTGAAGCCCAGTACTACGTTGCTTTGTCGCTACGCTTTGACCTATAACAGGAAAAAATGAAATATGCTGTCCTTTTTCTATTTGTGCTACAAAAGACTCGGTAATTAATTCAACTTGTGCATCTTTCATAATCATGCGATGAGGTGCATAAGTGCGAGAAAATATATACAAAATACCAATAAAGTGATCGATACTTCCACCGCCGCCACCTATGATAGTTATATCGTCACAGTCACATGTATATGCGTGGATAATCGCAAGCTCGGTATCGGTTTTGTCTTTATATGCATCATGCACTATCATCTCTGCATGGGGAAATATTTGACTTGTCTCATCATATGAGACAGAATCAAAATCACCAATTACAACATCTGCTTTACAGCCAAAGTGCTGACAAGTACGAACTCCCGAATCTGCGGCGATGTGCATATCAGCATGCCATAATGATATATCTTGTGATGGCATATCGCCACCTATGTAAATCATTGCACTTTTTTTAGGAATACGCATTGTTAATTATTAAATATTATCATAAAGACTAGTAAAAAAAATACCGAAACAAAAGTTATCGGCAAGGATGCCGAGATATTACCATGGAAGGAGGTGGCTTATGGTCATCAATCATAATCTTAGTGCAATGTTTGCACAACGTGCAGGGAAGTTTAACGACATATCCATGCAAAAGAGTTCTGAAAAGCTTTCTTCTGGTATGCGTATTAACCGTGCAGGAGACGATGCTTCCGGGCTTGCAGTGTCTGAAAAAATGCGTTCACAAATTCGAGGACTTAGTCGAGCAGAAAAAAACTCTGCTGATGGTATCTCTATGATACAAACGTCTGAAGGATATTTAGATACAACGCATTCACTTCTTCAGAGATTACGAGAATTAGCAATACAATCTGCAAACGGTATTTACTCATCAGATGATCGCCGAAATATTCAAGTTGAAGTCTATCAACTTGTAGACGAGTTAAATCGTGTTGCAACAAATGCACAGTTCAACGGACTGAATTTGCTTACAGGACGCTTTGCCGAAGATACGGGAACAAATACCGTTACAGGAAGTATGTGGCTTCACATTGGAGCAAATGTAGATCAACGTATTCGTGTATACATTGGTACAATGACAGCACAAGGCCTTGGTTTACAAGAAGTAGGACCTACTACTCAAGCAGCACCGATGATATCACTTTCTACACAAGACAAGGCAAATAGAGCGATTGCACAAATAAGCGAAGCAATACAAAGAGTATCTTCACAACGCGCAAATTTAGGAGCCGTTCAAACACGTCTTGATTTCAACCGTAAAAGTTTGTCTATCGGCGAAGAAAATCTTCAAGCTGCAGAATCTCGTATAAGAGACACCAACATGGCAAAGCAAGTTGTAGATTATACACGAGATCAAATCATTGTACAAACTTCACGTGCGATGCTCGCACAAGCGAAAAATCAAAGCGCGCAAGTATTACAGCTCTTACAATAATAAAGTAAGATTTATTAGATTGCAATAATCTGTACAAATAACAAAAACAAGTTATATTTTTATATAAAAGTGGTGTTACGATTAAAACACCACTTTTTATTTTTTTATTAAGAAGAATTCATTTTCTTTCGTGTGCATCCTTAATTTATTACCAGTAAGAATTATCAACATCTCCATCTTTTAATTGTAGAATTTCGCTCTTGTCAGGAGATATCCAATTCTCATTATAAATAGTGTTATCGTAACCACGCTTATACTCGCGAGAACTTTTAATGCCAAAGAATATCTGTGTTACTCCTTCAACTATGCATGGCTTTTTTTCTTATGCTTTTTATATATTGTGCAAGAAATATTCCATAGCCTCCCGCTCCAATAAGCGCAATATCAAAATCGATTTTATCAATTTTTTTACACATGACATCAAGCGCATAAAACCATGTCTCATATCCGCATGTCTGTATACCATAAGAACCTAAAAACTGGACTGGTTTTAGCGTTTTAAGTGTGAAATGTGGGAGTACTTTAAGATTTGAAGATAAGTGAGCGCATTTTTCATATTTTCAAAAGGATGAATGACAAGAATATTTTTATTTTCCAATGCTTAGGACCAAGGATTTGATATATTTACTTGAGCATCAAAACTTTCCAGACGGACTATATGTGTATATGGAATAAAAAGCATCTTTTCCACAATAGCGTGCTTCTGTGCCAAGCTCTTCTTCTATACGAAGCAATTGATTGTATTTTGCAAGCCTATCGGTACGAGATAAGGATCCTGTTTTAATCTGCCCAAGTCCAAGCCCTACTGCCAAATCCGCTATAAAAGCATCTTCGGTTTCACCGCTGCGGTGACTCATAACAGCGGTGTAGTTTGATTTTTTTGCAAGCTCAACTGCCTCAAATGTTTCGGTAAGCGTACCTATTTGATTGACTTTTACCAGTATGCTATTTGCCACACCTTGTGCGATACCTTTTTGTAAAAACGAAACATTCGTCACAAATAAATCATCCCCCACAAGTTGTACCGTCTTCCCTATCGCATCGGTGAGCATCTTCCAGCCATTCCAGTCGTGTTCTGCCATACCATCTTCTATACTGATGATGGGATATTTTTTAACCCAATTTGCATAAAAATCAACCATTTGTTCGCTTGTGTATTTTTCTTTACTTGACCACTTCAGCTCATAGTATTTTTCTTCTTTGTTATAAAATTCACTTGAAGCAGGGTCAAGAGCTATCATCACTTCATCTTGTGCTTTATACCCCGAGGCAGTTATAGCCTCTAAAATAATTTCTACTGCTTCATCGTTAGAACGAAGATTGGGAGCGAAGCCTCCTTCATCACCTACTGATGTTGCATAACCTTTTTGTTTGAGTAGACTCTTTAAGGTGTGGAAAATTTCACTTATCATACGCATACATTCTGTAAAAGATGGCGCATTCACAGGCATTATCATAAACTCCTGAAAGTCGACAGAGTTATCTGCATGAGATCCTCCATTAATGATGTTTGCCATAGGCACGGGCAAGGTTCTTGTAAGATACGGACCTAAATAACGATAAAGCGGAATTTCAAGACAGTCTGCTGCAGCTCGTGCGGTTGCCATAGAAACACCTAAAATTGCGTTTGCTCCTAGCTTGTTTTTATTAGGCGTACCATCAAGGTCTATCATTGTCTGGTCAATGCTCCCTTGGTTTAAAGCATCCATTTCTAATAATTTTGGAGCAATAATAATGTTGACATTTTCTACTGCCTTCAAAACCCCTTTGCCCATGTAGTGTTTTCCAGCATCTCGCAGCTCAACAGCTTCACTCTCTCCTGTTGAAGCTCCCGAAGGTACCGCTGCCCTTCCAAAAGATCCATCTTCCAACTCAACGTCAACCTCAACGGTAGGATTTCCCCTTGAATCGAATATTTGACGTGCTTGTATTTGTGCAATGTATGATGACATAATTTTACATGCTCCTTACGTTATCTTGTAATTATTATAATTTGTAGTATACAGTTTTCATTTACTTTTCTGTAACATTAAGTATTCTTCACTGAATTTACACAATAATTCATTTCATAGTATAATGATGTTATAGTGAAATACCTATTGTAGTTTCACAGTAGCAAATTAGTTTTGCAATCCTAATTTTGCCTTACATGAGCTCTGTCACTAAAAAAGACGCTCAAAATTTTAAACTTTATGATTGTTTTAAAAAATGTTCGCAAGACTTATAACTCTATTTCTATAATCCATGATTTAAGCTTAGAAATTGCAAAAAGTGAAACGCTTGTTTTGCTCGGATCAAGCGGTTGCGGAAAAACAACCACGCTCAAAATGATAAATCGTCTTATATCATTTGATGCGGGCGATATACAAATACGCGGTCAAAGCATTATGGAGACATGTCCGATAACATTACGCCGAAGCATTGGATATGTGTTTCAAAATATAGGACTTCTTCCTCATTTCACCGTGAAAGAAAACTTATGTATAGTTCCTAAACTTTTGAAATGGGAAAAGGAAAAGATAGAAACGCAACTTGAACAAGTCTGCGATACGATGCATATAGAAAAGGCATTTCTCAAAAGAAGTCCCAAACAACTCTCAGGTGGACAACGGCAACGCGTAGGCGTTGGCAGAGCACTTATGGGAAACCCCGATATAGTTCTAATGGATGAACCCTTTGGCGCCTTAGATCCCATTACGCGTGAAAGTATACAAGATGAATTTTCATCACTAAAAGCCTATATAAAAAAAACGATAGTATTTGTAACACATGATATTCACGAAGCATTTACCATTGCCGATAGGATATGCATTATGGAAAAAGGATCTATTGAGCAAATTGGGACAAAACGAGAACTATTAGAAAATCCTGCGAGTGAATTTGTTGAGCGATTTATTCATAGACATAGAAAAGTGCTCACAAGTGAACTAGAGTAAAGTAAGAGACACAATGAGTTTTTTTACCTTTTTTATACAAAGAATTGACATGGTAATTCCCGAGTTTATTCGTCATATTAACCTTACGCTTTTAGCGATAGTATTTTCAGTGAGCATTGGAGTTCCTATAGGCTTGTTTTTAGTTCGATTTCCCAAAATAGCACGCCCGACGCAATATTTTTTATCAATATTGCAAACCATTCCAAGTCTTGCACTTTTAGGCTTTTTAATACCTATCGTAGGTATTGGAGTAAAACCAAGTATCATAGCGCTTGTACTTTATTCCTTGCTGGTTATTGTACAAAACACTGTTGTCGGTGTACAACAAGTTGACAAATCAGTCTTAGAAAGTGCCGTAGGCATAGGCATGAATAAAATTCAAGTATTGTTTCAAGTGCAAATACCACTTGCCCTACCGGTAATCATAGCAGGCATTAGAGTAGCTTCTGTAACCTGTGTCGGCATAGCTACCATAACTGCAGCGGTAGGTGCAGGTGGTTTAGGAAGTATTATATTTCGCGGAATAGCCGTTATTGACGGACAACTTATACTCTTAGGAGCAATTCCCGCAGCATTGCTCGCGATTATTTTCGATTCTATATTCATAATAATAGAAAAAATTTTAAAAAAATAACGTATTTTCAAAGGAGAAATTATGAAAAATAAAAAAATCGTTCTTACACGAAAACTACTTGCATGCATAGTCATTATCAACATGGTATTTATATCACTGATTGCGTGCAAAAACAAAAATGATATGTCAATTACGATAGGATCAAAAAATTACACAGAAAACATTATTATTGCACATCTCTTTAAACAAGTAATAGAGGCAAGAACAGATATTAAAGTAAAAGTATTAGAAAATCTTGGAAGTACTTTTGTTGTATTTGAAGCTATCAAAAAAGGCGACATAGACTTATATCCCGATTATACCGGTACTATATATCAAGCAAACCTCCATCAAACAAAACGACTTGGTTCTGAAGAAGTATTTCAATATATACAGCAAGAGATGAGAAATTTATACGACCTAGAAATTTTCCCCGATCTAGGTTATGAGAATAACTATGCATTGGGAATGACAAAAGAGTTTAAGGAAAAATACAATTTAGAGAAAATATCTGACTTAATTCAATACCCCGAAATACGCTACGTCTTTGACCATGAATTTTCAGGGCGCAAAGATGGTGCCAACGAGCTCTTCAAATTTTATGGCATAAAACCAACAAAACCTTACATAATGGTAGAAATCGGACTACGATACAAAACTCTCATGGAAAATGCAGCAGATATTACCGATGTATATACCACCGATGTACAAATAAAACGCTTTAATATTGCGATGCTTGAAGATGACAAGAAATTCTTTCCATCATATGCTCTCGTGCCGATAATACGCAAAGATACCATTGAAAAACACCCTCAAATTGCAGTAATCTTAAAATCTTTAGAAAACAGTTTAAGTGAAGAAGAAGTTATACAACTCTCATGGGGTGTAGAAGTAGATAAGAAAACACCGGCAAAAGTTGTTTCTGAATTTTTAAGTACAAAACAGCTACAAGAGTAGTTCATTGAAAATATTGCAGGCAACTTGTTCATGTTTAGACATGTAAAGAATAATGAAAAAAACTAGTACTAAGAAAAAGAGAAATATAGCGGTATATGATGAAAGTGCAATTGAGTCCCTTGAATCGCTTGAGCACATTAGATTGCGCTCAGGCATGTATATAGGAAGACTTGGCGATGGAACTCATCAAGATGATGGCATATATATTTTGATGAAAGAGATTATTGACAACGCCATTGACGAATACATCATGGGACATGGCACAAAAATAGTCATGTCTCTTAATTCAAAAACACAGAGTCTCTTAGTACGTGACTTTGGACGTGGAATACCACTAGGAAAAGTGATAGACTGCGTATCGAAAATAAACACGGGCGCAAAGTACAACAGCTCTGTTTTTCAGTTTAGCGTGGGACTTAACGGCGTAGGCACAAAGGCAGTCAATGCGCTCTCATCGCATTTTCTCGTAAGATCGTTTCGAGATGGCTCATACAAACAGGCAGTATTTTCTCAAGGTACATTACAAGAAGAACGTGAAGGAACAACAAAAGAGAAAAACGGAACCTATGTTGAATTTATTCCCGATGATGAAATATTTACCACATACGCATTCGATATAGAAATAATAAAGAAACGCTTATGGAACTATGCCTATTTGAACAAAAATCTTCCCTTACACTTTAATAATGAAGTTATTCTTTCAAAAAATGGAATAGCGGATTTACTGGCAGATGAAATTGGAGAAAAACTAAGCTATTCAATAATACGTCACGAACAGCAACAATTTGAGTTTGCCTTTACGCATGCCCATGGCGATAATATCGCAGTTTTTTCATTTGTAAATGGACAACACACGGCAGATGGAGGTACGCATCTCAGTGCATTTTTAGAAGGGTTACTTCGTGGTGTAAATGAGTTTTATAATGCATCATATACCTCGGCGGATCTGAAAGATGGATTGACCGCAGCTATTGCGTTGCGAATTCAAAATCCTATATTTGAAAGTCAAACAAAAAATAAATTAGGAAACATTGAAATTAAAACACCTATCGTGCAACAAACACGAAACGCGATAGTTGATTTGTTATACAAAAACAAAAAAACTGCAGATATACTTTTTGAAAAACTTCAGCAAAATCAAAAAATTAGAAAAGAACTTAACAGCGTACGAAAAGAAGCGCGTGAAGCTGCGAAAAAAGTTTCCATCAAAGTGCCAAATTTTCGAGATTGCAAAATACACAAAGGTGATAAAAAACAATCTGATGAAACGACTATTTTTATCACCGAAGGGCTTTCCGCATCTGGCTCCATAGTCCCCGCTCGCAATGTAGAAACACAAGCAATATTTTCTTTGCGGGGAAAACTTGCAAATGTTGTAGACGGAAAACGCACGAAAATTTACAAGGACTCTGAACTATACAATATGATGGTTGCGCTTGGAATAGAAAACAGTGTAGAAAATTTGCGGTTTCAAAACGTAGTCATAGCAACCGATGCCGACTTTGATGGGTTTCACATACGAAATTTGTTAATAACGTTTTTTCTAACCTATTTCAAAAAATTGGTGCTTGATAATCATTTGTATATTCTTGAAACACCTCTCTTCCGCGTACGAAATAAGAGCAAACTCATCTACTGTTACACGATTCAAGAACGCGATAAAGCAGTAGAACTAATAGGAAAAGGCGTTGAAATTACTCGCTTTAAAGGACTTGGTGAAATATCACCAAAAGAATTTGGACAATTTCTTGGAAAAGACATACGACTTGTTCCTGTTACTATTAAAACATTAAAAACTGTTGGAAACACTTTAGAATTTTACATGGGTAAAAACACCGAAGAACGAAAAAAATTCATGGCAGAAAATCTCGTCTAATTTTACAGCGTTCATACCCCAAACATATTACAAACAAGGAGTGCCACTGATGCCGTATTTTGAACAAATAATGAAAAAAAATTTTGTAGAATACGCTTCATACGTCATAAAAGAGCGTTCTATTCCTCACTTAGACGATGGATGTAAACCCGTACAAAGACGGGTACTTCATACCATGCTCTCAATGGATGATGGCAAGTTTTACAAAGTTGCAAACGTAACCGGAGAATGTATGAAATATCATCCACACGGCAATGTTCCCATATTTGAAGCATTAGTAACGCTTGCAAATAAAGAACTGTTCATGGAAAAACAAGGAAATTTTGGAAACATTCTCACAGGAGATCCTGCATCAGCTGCACGTTACATAGAATGTCGCATAAGTAAACTTGGAAGAGAATTACTCTACAAACCAGAAATAACGCAATACATAGATACTTACGATGGACGAAATAAAGAGCCGGTGACCTTTCCTGCAAAAATACCCATAGTTCTGATAACAGGTGCTGAAGGTATTGCGGTTGTTATGGCAACATCAATACTCCCGCATAATTTTTGCGAAGTAATACAAGCAGTAATAGATGCACTTGAAGAAAAGCCATTCACACTTTATCCCGATTTTTTAAGCGCTGCCCTCATGGATGTTTCCGAATATCAAGACGGCATGGGCAAAGTCAAAGTCAGAGCAAAACTAGACATAAGCGATCCTAAACGAGTTGTAATACGCGAAGTACCGTTTGGAATTACCACAGAGAAACTAATGACATCTATAGAAAATGCAGCGCGTAACGGTAAAATATCAATAACAAGTATTGATGACTACACAAGGCATGAAGTAGAAATAGTCCTTCATTTATCGCGCGGGGTACACGCGAGCGATGTTGTAGAATCATTATACGCATTTACCGACTGCCAGTGCAGCATAAGCGTAAATCCCATGCTCATCGTAGACAATAAACCAAAGCTTATGAGCGTATCTGATATCATTGCATGGTACAAAAAGCGCGCCCCTGCTCTTTTGAAAGCTGAGCTTGAAGTGGAAGAAAAGAAAACGCTCGCTACGATACATGCACGTACCTTAGAACGTATTTTCATAGAACAAAAAATATACAAAACAATAGAAGATTGCAAAAGCAGCACTGCAATTATAAGTGCAGTAACGATAGGATTACAGTCTTTTCAGAATGAAATAGGACGGGAAATAAACATTGATGACATAGAACGATTGCTTAAAATTCCTATACGCAGAATATCAGCTTATGATATTGAAAAGCATAAAAAAGAACTTATAGAACTTACTATGCACATAAAAGAAATACGAAAAAATATTAAAAATATACGCACATATACCATAGCATATCTTAGAACGCTTGTTGAAAAATATGGCTCTCAATTCCCTCGTAAAACTACTATCATGTCTTTTGAAACGGTAAGTAAACGCGACGTTGCACAACGTAATTTATCGTTTTTTTACAATAAAGAAACAGGCTACATAGGCTACGCTCTTAATTCCGGTAAAAAAATAGAAAGCGTTTCTCATTTCGACAAAATACTAATTTTTAAACAATCAGGTATATGGATGGTACGAAATGTAGAAGCAAAACATTTTATTGGCAAGGATGTCATTTTAATAGGACTCGTCGAAAAAGAGAAACTTGAAAAAAGTGAATTCACTGCGGTGTATACCGACAAAGTCGACAATTATACCTTCGTGAAGCGGTTTAAAATAGAAAAATTTCTTGTAAATAAAACGTATAACTTTATCCCTAATGAAACTCGATTACAAGTTTTTACCACTAAAAAAGAAGGAAACATCACACTAAAATATAAGCCCATACCGCGTATCAAAAAATTTGACGAAACATTTGCCATAGAATCTTTTATCCTTAAGGGCATTAGTAGTAAAGGAGTACGACTTGCTACAAAAATAGTGAAAAAAGTTTCTCTCTCGTAAGTACAATAGATAACAGTAAAATATTTTTAATAGACAAATATAACGTCAAGCATCATATATCATATCTTTGTTAGCTTCATACTGAGCCTTCGCCTGTGCATTTATCATCTTCTCCTTTTCTCCTTATGCTGTTTCCATAGGTATTCGCATGCTGAGCCATATTGCACCACTTGCCTAACCTTGTGTATTAGTCCCGTGAGTTCATCAATTTTTCTAGATGTTTCTGCTCTTGCGTCATAGGCATAAAAAAGCAGTCTGCTAAAAACAAACTAAGTATTAATAAATATTATTTAGCATTGTACCATCTCATTGCTTGCTAGTCCGCTTCGTGTAAACATATTGGACTTGTTTGTGCCTCTTGATACACTCCAACCGCTGATGTCTTGATTGAATGAGGTTGCGCCGCTGAACATGGAGCTCATGTTGGTTACCTTCAATACATTCCACTTATTAAGCGAATGATTGAATGAAGTGTAGCAGCTCAAGCATACTGCGCATGCTTGTTACGCTTGATACATTCCAAGAATTAAGACTCTGATTAAATGCCGTAGCCGTGTAGAACATAGCGCGCATGTTCGTTACCTTCAATACATTCCGCTTACATGCGTTCCATAATGCCGAAGCTGCCATAAGCTAAAAAACTAAGGCAATAGAAGTTTTTATGTTTGTAGTATATTTTGTTTTTTCATATTGTAAAAAAGTTTACTCATGTCGGGTACGTTCATGCTAATTCTTTCTAAAGATTTTCGCATTCTTTTAGTCCTATGTCTCTTATTTTTCTCATTAACCGCTTACTTTCTTCAAGAACATTATTATATGCTGTCGGGCTGGTGTTTTTTATTCGGGTTATATGCCGTATGTTGTAATCGTAGTCTGCTTGTACAATTTTTTTACATTCGGCAACCGTATTGCTCTTTTCCCTTTTTTGAAAAACAAAGGGACTGGCTTTATTGGTTTCTACCGCTGCTGGTTTTCCATGGCCAATTTTGCATAACCTTGATAAATATTCACGGTTCACAAGGCCACAAGCTCGCATGCTCAAAGCCTTCACGGTGCAAGTCTTGCCACTGCTAAGCTCGCAGGTGTTCACGGTGCTTGTCCATGCCATAGCTCGAGGGCGTAAGGATGCATGGGGGAAGTGCTGAAATGTATAAGCTCGCTTACTCTTAGCATTCTTATAGTTATAAGCATTCTTGCGATAAGCTCGCTTACGCTTAATATGCGTTGTTGGGGTAAGCGTGCTACCGTATAGCTTGCATGCTCTTACCCTTCACGCTATTAGCGAGCCTTTGAAGTAGCTAGCGTTATCATAATATGCCTTCTTGGGTTGGGTTCTTGTATCGTAAAAATACTACTTTGAGGTAGAGGGCTTAGTGCGGTTGGCTTTGAGGGTGCGAGTTTTGTAGTAGCTTGCTTAGGGCTACGGGTATACGTTCCCTTATGGCATTCTTTCTTCTCTTTTAGATGCCTTCGCTGTTGTGGCGCTCGCTCATTATTTTTCGCTTGCTTACCCTTTTTCTTGTTGTGAGGGTCTTTCTTTCTTAGGGGGTTTGGCCTAGTTAGTACTATATATAATATCAAGGGGCGTGCTCATTTTTAGATGAGTTTTGTAATATTCACTCAATGGTTTTATGATGGTACTGATGCGGTTTATGCTTTTTTAGTAGTTCGATTTCTTCGCGTAATGCAAAGGCGTATACTCGCTTCGTGGTGTCGCAAAGCTTAAGCGGTTTTCTTCCTGGTCTGAATTTCGTTATAAGTTTTGTAAACTCCCTTATTTTTAGTATCAGTAATGCGATTGATTGAACTTCTTTTGCTACCGTATTACCTGGTTCTAATGCTCTGGCTTTCCTTGCTTGCCTTTCTGCCTCAAGGTACTTGCCTTGTTTGCTTAAGTGTCTTGAGTAGGCAATATATTCGCTGGCGGTAATCGCTTTATTTTTCTCTTTATTCTCATAATACAATGCTACTGCCTTAGCTCTCTTTTCTTTTACTCGTTTTTTAAGTTGTGGTATTTCACTGCCTGTAATCGATGGGTAGCCACACATAAGCATAAAATATGTAGTACATACCTGTAGGGTTTTATCTTTAACCTCTTTACCTCTCATGCTTCTTTTTCTCAATACATAATTATGATGATTGCGGTTATGGCTAGGGCTAATACAAATATTGCCGTACTCCCACTTTGCTTGTGCTTTCTTTACATAGTCGGCGGGTGCTTTATACTCTAATTCGTTTGTGTTTTTCTTTTTTTTACAAGTAATCGGATTCTTCAATATTGCGTATAGGTGGACATGGGGAAATAATCGGTCGTTAGCCTCAAAGGTTAGTATATACTGGCTTATTTTCAAGGCTCTTTTAATAGCGGGTAACTGCTGGGTAAACCAATGATGAAACAATAACCACGCTCTAAGTAGCTCGTACGCTTCCTTACAAGGCTTGTGCCTTGTTTTTAGTGTTCGATTATATGCCTTTAGATGCTGGAAGTGTAAGCCTTCTACTTCAATAGCATTTATATCTTTGTATAATTCTTCGTCTGCGGTAAAAGTAACATGAATAGCGTTTGTCGTTAGTGTTCCGTCTTTATTTTCTACTAGCTTAATACACTTAGTAAACTCTTCGGCGTAACATTCCGCTACATACTGCCTTTCAAACTCGTACACGGGGGTTCGAGGGGCTCTACTCTTAAAACCTGTTTTGGTCTCTGTATTGAATGTGTGCGGTACTTTATATAATCGCTCTTTTTCACATTGTTTGATGTCGGTAATAATTTTATACCGTTCGCTTAATGAATGGGTTTCGTACTTTCTACCGTACGGTGAATAAGTTTTTTTATTTGTTCTTTGTGGTATACTGTTCATAGATATTCGCGCTTATATTCGCGCTTGTGTTTACATTTGTGTTTACACTTATGTTTACGCTTATGAGTATTTGCGCTTATAGTCTGTATCATTTTTGTACCTCAAAATGAAAGTGATTTTATGCCTTGCTTTGATTGGCAAGGCATTTTTTTTTCTTTTTTCTTTGCGATTTTTGCAAGCTTTTTAAGGCGTTTCATTTCCTTCTTTTCAAGGCGTTTATGCATTCGCTCATTGGCTTCTAAGCCTTTTAGGTCTTCGCTTTTCATGGTTACACTATCTAACCACAAGCGTATAGGATGCGGTGACTCTTTCGTACTTTGCGGTTTGCGGTAGCTCTGCGGTAATAGTATAGTCTCCCTCCGTGGCTGATGAAGTTAAGGTAACTGCTCCGCTACTGCTATCAATAGTAATGCCTTGTCCCGTGGGACTTACGCTATATTGTATGTTTCGGGTATCTCCTGCAACTCCTCCGCTTTTAGTAGCTGTTTGTGCTGATGTGGTAATTCCTCTACTTGTCGCTAATGAATTATATTGAAAACTCAAGGCATTGCCTGGTATTCTTGTAAATTCAATAGAGTTACTTTCTATAGTTCTGCCGTCAAGCGTGGCGACTATAATTACATTTTGTGCCGACTGCGTGGCGGTGACTGCCATTTTATTACCTGTAGCTTCGCTTAGTGCGACTCCTGTTTTCTTCTCTTTCAGTCTATAGGTGTGCTCTGCTACTTTTGGGAATGTAATAGGTGTATCCCAATTCGCGGACGGTTGGGAAAATGCGGGCTTTGTTAGTTTCGGTGTTGCTTTATCTTTCTCTTCTATCGTTTTATCAAGTGCCTTTTTAATTTCATCCTTTGCCTTCTTCTCATCGCATGAGATGAATAAAGTTACTGTAATTAGTAGTATTGCTACATATAATTTTTTCATAATAATTGCTCCTTTGTTCATTAGCTTCTAAGCCTTTTAGGTCTTCGCTTTTTATGGTTACGCTAGTTAATAACAAGTGTATATGTTGCGGTGCTTCTTTCGTACTTTGCGGTTTGGGGAAGTTCTGCGGTAATAGTACATGTTCCTTTAATGGCGGATGCTCCTCTAATTGTAACCTGTCCCGTGTTGCTGTTAAGTCTTACACCTTGTGACTCTGGGGTATAATCGCGGCACCGCGTGCTATATCTTATATTTCGGGTATCTCCTGCAACTGTTCTGCTTTTAGTAGCTGTTTGCGTAAAAGTAACAGTACTAGGCGTCCACTTTTGCGTACGTCTTGCTTGTGCAAAGCTTAAGGTATTACCTGGTATTCTCGTAAACTCTATAGGGTCGCTGTCTTCATTTAATCCGTTATCTGTTACGACTATAATTACATTTTGTGCGGACTGCGTGGCGGCGACTTCCATTGTGTTACTCGCTGCCTCGCTTAATGTGACTCCTGTTTTTTTCTCTTTCAAAGCATAGCTATACCCTGGTATTTTAGGGAATGTAATAGGTGGTGTGTTCCACGGCGCGGACGCTCCTGGGGAAAATGTGGGCTTTATTATCTCAATAAACTCTATAGGGTCGCTGTCGATACTATTACCGTCAAGTGTGGCTACTATGATTACATTACTCAATGCTTCTGTAGCTCTAACTTCTCCCATTCTTTCACTTGATAGCTCAAGGCTTACACCGCTTATTGTAGGGTCTTTCAAACTGTAGGTATGTCCTTCTACTTTTGGAAATGTAACCGCTGTACCTACTTTTACACGCTGGCTATTTATTGCGGGTTTTGTTAGCTCAATAAATTTTATAGGGTTGCTTTCTGAAGTTCTGCCGTCTAGCGTGGCTACTATGATTACATTACTCGCTGCTTGTGTAGCTCTGACTTGCATTCTCTCACTGTTAGCCTCGCTTAATGTGACTCCTGTTTTTTCTTCTTTCAGTTCATAGGTATGTCCTAACACTTTCGGGAATGAAACCACTGTACCTACTGTTACGCGCTGGCTATTTATTGCGGGTTTTGTTAGCACAATAATAACAAACTCTATGGGGTTGCTCTCGATACTAGTACCGTCCTTAGTCGCAACAATAATAATACCGCTCGCTGCTTCTGTAGCTCTGACTTCTCCCGTGTTCTTGTCTGACACATTAAGCGTCACACCGTTTACGGCTTGTTTCAATTCATAGCTATACCCTTCTACTTTTGGAAATGTAACCGCTGTACCTACTCTTGCGCGCTGGCTATTTATTGCGGGTTTATTTAGTTTTGGTGTTGCTTTATCTTTCTCTTCTACCGTTTTATCAAGTGCCTTTTTAATTTCATCCTTTGCTTTCTTTTCATCGCATGAGACAAACAAAGCCAATGCAATACATACGATTGCTATATATATTTTTTTCATAGTATAACTCCTTATGTTTTAACTACGTTTCTTATTGTTTATTTTTTATATTTTTATTCTTTTACCTTACCGTGCCCAACATGGCTTATTTGATGTCTGCATTGCGGTAGCACCGTAGAACATGTTGTATGTTTGTCTTCCGCTCTTGTCTGCCCAACTTGTTAAGTCTTGATTGAATGAAATAGCAAAGCCGAACATGTTGCTCACGTTTGTTACTTTTGAGACATCCCAAGAATTAAGACTCTGATTGAATGCACTAGCTGCGTAAAACATACCGAGCATGGTCGTTACTTTTGAAGTGTCCCACTTACTAACATCTCCATTGAACGTACTGACGTAGTAAAAAAGTTCGCTCATGTCTGTTATGTCTGAAGTATCAATGTAGTTAAGGTCTGCGGTTGCACCGTCTGCATCTATCGCTTTTTTAATTTCTGCCACTAGTGCGGGTTTATCTGCTACATGTAAAAGAAAATCTATCGGGTCGCTTTCTACACTTCCCGCATAGCCTGTACGCTTTGCAACAATAACAATGCCTGTTGCCGGCTGCGTTGCTGTTACTTGCCCGGTGCTTTCATCAAACGCTACACCGCTTATAGCTTGTTTCAGTGTGTAGGTATGCTCTGCTGCTTTTGTAAAGGTAATAGCAGTGCCCCATCTCTCGCTTCTTTTTCTTACGGCTGGTTTCTCTATGTCATCAAATGCAAGTACTCCGCTCTGCTTCACTTCGCTTAGCGTTCCTTTAGATGAAAATGTCTTTTCGTATTTATTCGTAGGATTACCACTATCCCAACATTTTACTTTGTATTCTTCTATTTTCAGTTTTCTTTCATCATTCAATGGATCATTTTCCCACGATACATCTACAAACCATTTTGCCGCTTTCGTGTTTTTATCTACCTTAAAATTTACCGGTGGCTGTGGCTTACCCGTTGTACCCTCTACCTTTTCGGACCAGGGTCCCGCAAATTCTTCGTAGATTGCCTGCACCTTAAACCAGTACTGCGTTCCTTCTTCTAGTTTGTCTATCGTGAATCCTTCTGCCTCCATGAACTTAGGGACTACCTCCCGTTTGTTAAGAGTCTTGCCGTCTACTATGCCATATGATATTCCATAGGCTGCCACCTTCTCTTCTTTTAGCTTCTTTACATCCCATTTTAGGAATACTGCTTTTTTCTCAAAGGAAGACTCTATAATCTTCGCTTTCTGTGGAATTACTGTATATAGTACTTTGTCGGGTTCACAGCTTACTAATGCTATCGTAATGAGTATATATATATATATATATATATAGGCTTTTTATGTATCATGAATTACTCCTGTAGTATGTAAAAGTTTTCTAAGAATTAAAACAAACTTTTACCTATATATAATGGTACATTTACTCTTTTTTTCAAGCCTTTTTTTACCTAAAATACATTACAATTTTGTCATGTATTACATGATGTTTTAGCGTCTTTATACATACTGCTCATGATTGTTAGCCTCTATCATGTCACGACTGAAAAGTAGACAGAACATGCATTATTCGCAGTAAAATAGCATTGCAATATAACACGCTACCATTACATTTTAGCCTGCACCTCATTGATGTTTAGATGTTCTTTGTGCTTGTTTTTCTTACCGTCACCAGCTAGGTTTATTCGATTTCTGCATTGCGGTCGCACCTCTGAACATTTTTCTAGTGTCTCTTCCGCTCTTTTTTGCCCAACCGCTGATGTTTTGATTGAATGATGTAGCACCATTGAACATAGCCCACATGTTTGTTACGCTTGAGACATTCCAATTATTAAGCGGCTGATTGAATGATGTAGCACCATAGAACATAGAGACCATTTTTTTTACGCTTGAGACATTCCAATTATTAAGCGGCTGATTGAATGCCTTTGCATTGTAGAACATACCGTACATGTCTTCTACGCTTGAGACATTCCATTTGCTGATGTCTCCATTGAATGTACGCATGTTTTGAAAAAGCCCGCTCATGTCTGTTACATCTGAAGTATCGATGTAATTAAGGTCTACTTCGTTACCGTGTGCTCTTATGGCTTGCTTAATTTCGTATCTCAATTCTGCTTTAGTTGGGGTTTTGAATTTTGCCACTATTAGCTGGTATGATGCTCTTTGTGCTTCATACTTTGCACTCTGTGCCTTCCTCGCTGTTATCGTAAATGTTGTCCCTATCGCTGCTAATGTAAAGTCTACTTTACCGCTTACCGTATCTACGCTCGCACCTGCTCCCGTGGGACTGATGCTATATTCGATGTTCCTAGTATCACCGCTTACACTTCTATCATTAGTAGCACTCTGTGTATAAGTATTTCTACCTGTTGCATACATGGTATTTTTATTCGCAGTTGCAAAGCGGAGCGTACTACCTGCTTGCTTCGTAAACTCAATAGAGTCACTTTCTACGCTTCCCGCATAGCCTGTACGCTTTGCCACAATAATAATCCTTGTTGCTGCCTGCGTTGCCGTTACTTGCCCGGTACTCTTATCAAACACTACACCGCTTACGGCTTGTTTCAATTCATAGCTATGATCCGCTACTTTTGTAAGTCTGATAGGTGTACCCCAGCTCTCGCTTCTTTTGCTTACCGCTGGCTTTGTAATATCTCTTGTGTTTGTGTTTGCTTCCACTCTTAGCTGGTATGATGCTGTTTGTGCTTCGTATTTTGTACTCTCTGTCTTTCTTGCTGTTATCGTAAATGTTGTCCCTATCGCTCTTATTGCAAAGTCTACTTTACCGCTTGCCGTATCGATGTTCGCACCTACTCCCATAGGACTGATGCTATACGATACGACTCCCGTATCTCCTGCTACCACTCTATCGTTAGTAACCGTCTGTGTATGAGTATTCCCGCTTTTGCCATACTCTACCTCTACATCGATGTTTGCAAAGGTAAGCGTACTACCTGCTTGCCTTGTAAACTCAATAGGATCGCTTTCTACGCTTCCCGCATAACCTGCACGCTTTGCAACAATAATAATCCTTGCTGCTGGCTGTGTTGCTGTTACCTGCCCGGTACTCTCATCAAACGCTACCCCGGTTATAGCTTGTTTCAATTCATAGCTATGATCTGCTACTTTTCTAACTATGATAGGTTTACCCCACCTTTCGCTTCTTTTACTTACCGCTGGTTTTGTAATATCTCCTGTGTTTGTATTCGCTTGCACTCTTAGCTGGTATGAGGCTCTTTGTGCTTCGTATTTTTCACTCTGTGCCTTGCTTGCTGTTATCGTAAATGTCTTGCCGACTGCTCCTAGCGTAAAGTCTACTTTACCGCTTACCGTATCGATGCTTGCACCTGCTCCCATAGGACTGATGCTATACGATACGACTCCCGTATCTCCTGCTATTACTCTATCGTTAGTAATCGTCTGTGTATGAGTATTTCCCTTGCCATACTCTACCTCTACATCGATGTTTGCAAATTTAAGCGTACTACCTGCTTGCCTTGTAAACTCAATAGGATCGCTTTCTACGCTTCCTGTATAGCCTGTACGCGTTGCAACAATAATAATCTTAGCTGCTGGCTCTGTTGCTGTTATTTGCCCGGTTTTCTCATCAAACACTACACCGCTTATTGTAGGGTCTTTCAATGTGTAGCTATGCTCTGCTACTTTTGTAAGTGTAATTGTTGTACCCCACCTCTCGCTTCTTTTACTTACCGCTGGTTTCTCTATATCATCAAACGCAAGTACTCCGCTTTGCTTCACTTCGCTTAGCGTTCCTTTATCTGTTTTCACCTGCACACTACAAACATAGTTCACCTTCCCGCTTGTCTCCAGTACTCCTTTTGTAGATACCTTTGTAGGTGCTGTAAATGTCTTGTCAAATTTACTTGTAGGGTTATTGCTGTCCCAGCACTTTACCCTATATTCTTCTATATTTAATTTTCTTTCATCATTCAATGGGTTATTTTCCCATGATACATCTACAAACCATTTTGTACCTAGCGTGTTTTTATCTACCTTAAAATTTACCGGTGGCTGTGGCTTACCCGTTGTACCCTCTACCTTCTCCGACCAGGGTCCCGCAAATTCTTCATAGATTGCCTGCACCTTAAACCAATATTGAGTCCCTTCTTTTAGCTTGCGTATTGTAAAGCCTTCTGCCTCCATGAACTTAGGCACTACCTCTCGCTTGTTAAGAGTCTTTCCGTCTACTATGCCATATGATATTCCATAGGCTGCCACCTTTTCTTCTTTTAGCTTCTTTACATTCCATTTCAAGAATACCGCTTCTTTTTCAAAGGAGGACTCTATAATTTTTGCTTTTTGTGGAATTACTGTGTATAGTACTTTGTCGGGTTCACAGCTTACTAATGCTATTGTAATTAGGATATATATATATATATATATATAGGTTTCTTATATATCATGAATTACTCCTGTACTACGTAAAAGTTTTCTAAGGATAAAAAAACAAACTTCCACCTATATACATAATGGTACATTTACTCTTTTTTTCAAGCTTTTTTCACCTAAAATACATTACAATTTTGTCATGTATTACATGGTGTTTTAGCGTCTTTGAACATACTGCTCATGCTTGTTAGCCTCTATCATGTCACGGCTGATAACTAGACAGAATGGCTCATTATGCATGGTAAAATGTTATTGCAATATAACACGCTTACATTACATTTTCTTTCTGCTTCTAAGCCTTTCATGTCCTCGCTTTTCATGCTATTCTTTTGAGATTGTAAGCGTGTACATTGCGGTACTTCTTTTGTAGAATGCGTTTTGCTGAAGTTCTGCGATAATGGTGTAATCTCTTTCTGTGGCGTCTAAAGCTATCGTAACTTTTCCGCTACTGCTATCAATAGTAAGTCCTGCTCCTGTGGGACTTATGCTATATTCGATGTCTCGGGTATCTTCTGCAACTGTTTCACTTTTAGTAGCCGTTAAAGTAAAGTCTGCAATACTGGTTGGGTCTTCTTTGCGGCTTGCTCCTGGAAAGCTTAAGGTATTGCCTTGTATTCTTGTAAACTCAATAGGGTTACTTTCTGAAGTTTTGCCGTTAAACGTGGCGACTATAATTACATTCTGTGCGGGCTGTGTAGCGGTGAGTTGCATTGTGTCACTCGCTGCCTCGCTTAATGCTATCCCTGTTTTTTCTTCTTTCAAACGGTAGGTATGCTCTGCTACTTTAGGGAATGTAATAGGTGTATCCCAGGGTGCTGATGTTTGGCTAAATACGGGTTTTGTTAGTGCTGGTGGTGGTGTATCCTCTGTCGTCTCGCTTTCTGTTTCACCTCCTGCCTCTTTACCTCCTACCTCTTCACCTTCGGCATTTGTAGGCGTTCCGCTTCCTTGTGGCTTCGGTGTTGCCTTATCTACCACATCCGCCGCTTCATCGGTAATCTCTGTAAATGCTTTTTTAATATCATCCATTGCTTTCTGCTCATTACATGAGATGAATAAAGCCAATGAAATAATCATTATTGCGGTGTACAATTTCTTCATAGTATTTCTCCCTTTGTTTTACTTATACTTTATCGGCTGATAGGTAGACAGATTGGTACATTATCCACAGTAAAGATGAAAATGTCTTTTCGTATTTATTCGTAGGATTACCACTATCCCAACATTTTACTTTGTATTCTTCTATTTTCAGTTTTCTTTCATCATTCAATGGATCATTTTCCCACGATACATCTACAAACCATTTTGCCGCTTTCGTGTTTTTCTTTACGTCAAAATCTACCGGCGGCTGTGGCTTGCCCGTTGTTCCTTCTGCTTTCTCCGACCACGGTCCCGCAAATTCTTCGTAGATTGCCTGCACCTTAAACCAGTACTGCGTTCCTTCTTCTAGTTTGTCTATCGTGAATCCTTCTGCTTCCATGAACTTTGGCACTACCTCTCGCTTTTTAAGCGTCTTTCCATTTACTATGCCATACGATATCCCATAGGCTGCCACCTTCTCTTCTTTTAGCTTCTTTACATTCCATTTTAGAAATACTGCTTTTTTCTCAAAGGAAGACTCTATAATCTTCGCTTTTTGTGGAATTACTGTGTATAGTACTTTGTCGGGTTCACAGCTTACTAATGCTATCGTAATGAGTATATATATATATATATATATATAGGTTTCTTATATGTCATGAATTACTCCTGTACTATGTAAAAGTTTTCTAAGGATTAAAACAAACTTCCACCTATATACATAATGGTACATTTATTCTTTTTTTCAAGCCTTTTTTTACCTAAAATACATTACAATTTTGTCATGTATTACATAGTGTTTTAGCGTCTTTATACATACTGCTATGCTTGTTAGCCTCTATCATGTCACGACTGAAAAGTAGACAGAATGAAATTTATTCACAGTAAAATAATACTGAAATATAACACGCTTACATTACATTTTACAATGAAGTAGCCTTGTAATTTGGTAAAATTCGGCTTCATATTTACGGCTTACTCCACATGCTTGGCGGCAATTGGTTTTTATGCATTGCCTTAGCGTCTGCAAACATACCGGTAGTTCTTTTTTTGCTTATGTCTCCCCAAGCAGTTAGATCTTGATTAAATAAAGTGGCGTAAGCAAACATATAGCTCATGTCTTTTACGCTTGAGACATCCCATTTATTAAGCGGCTGATCGAAGGCGGACGCAAAGTTAAACATACCATACATGTTGGTTACTTTTGATACATTCCAATTATTAAGCGGTTGATTGAAATTAGTAGCTTCGTAAAACATAAGACTCATATTCGTTACTTTTGATGTGTTCCATTTGCTGATGTCTCCATTAAAAGTAGTATTGCTTTCAAAAAGATTGCTCATGTCGGTTACTTGTGAAGTATCGATGTAATTTAGGTCTACTTCGTTACCGTGTGCTCTTATCGCTTGCTTAATTTCGTATCTCAATTCTGCTTTAGTTGCGGTTTTGAATTTTGCCACTGTTAGCTGGTATGATGCTGTTTGTGCTTCATACTTTGCACTCTGTGCCTTCCTTGCTGTTATCGTAAATGTATTGCCTATTGCTGCTAGGGTAAAGTCTACTTTACCGCTTACCGTATTTATGCTTGCACCTACTCCCATAGGACTTATGCTATATTCGATGTTTCTAGTATCACCGCGTACGCTTCTATCATTAGTAGCAACCTGTGTATAAGTATTTCTACCTGTTGCATACATGGTATTCTTGTTCACATATACAAAGTTAAGCGTACTACCTGCCTGCCTTGTAAACTCAATAGGATCGCTTTCTACGCTTCCCGTATAGCCTGCACGCGTTGCAACAATAATAATGCCTGTTGCTGCCTGCGTTGCTGTTACCTGCCCAGTACTCTTATCAAACACTACCCCGGTTATAGCTTGTTTCAATTCATAGCTATGATCTACTACTTTTGTAAGTCTGATAGGTGTACCCCAGCTCTCGCTTCTTTTACTTACCGCTGGTTTTGTAATATCTCCTGTGTTTGTATTCGCTTGCACTCTTAGCTGGTATGATGCTGTTTGTGCTTCATACTTTGCACTCTGTGCCTTCCTTGCTGTTATCGTAAATGTATTGCCTATTGCTGCTAGGGTAAAGTCTACTTTACCGCTTCCCGTATCTATGCTCGCACCTGCTCCCATAGGACTTATGCTATATTCGATGTCCCTAAGATCACCGCTACTGCTTACGATTCCGCTTATTTGTGTGTAAGAATTCCCGCTTTTGCCGTATTGTACTGGTACATCGATGTTTATAAAGCGGATCGTACTACCTGCTTGCCTTCTAAACTCAATAGGATCGCTTTCTACGCTTCCCGTATAACCTGCACGCGTTGCTACAATAATAATGCCTGTTGCTGCTTGCGTTGCCGTTACTTGCCCGGTACTCTCATCAAACGCTACCCCGGTTATAGCTTGTTTCAATTCATAGCTATGATCCGCTACTTTTGTAATTCTGATAGGTGTACCCCACCTCTCGCTTCTTTTACTTACTGCTGGTTTCGTAATATCTGCTGTGTTTGTATTCGCTTGCACTCTTAGCTGGTATGATGCTCTTTGTGCTTCGTATTTCGCACTCTGTGCCTTTCTTGCTGTTATTGTGAATGTATTGCCTATTGCTCCTAATGCAAAGTCTACTTTACCGCTTCCCGTATCTATGCTCGCACCTGCTCCCGTGGGACTTATGCTATACGATACGACTCCCGTATCTTCTGCTACTACTCTATCGTTAGTAATCGTTTGTGTATGAGTATTTCCCTTGCCATACTCTACCTCTACATCGATGTTTGCAAAGGTAAGCGTACTACCTGCTTGTCTTGTGAATTCAATAGGATCGCTTTCTGTGCTTCCCTCATAGCCTGTACGCTTTGCAACAATAATAATCCTTGTTACTGGCTGTGTTGCTGTTACCTGCCCGGTACTCTCATCAAACGCTACACCGCTTATAGCGGTTTTTAATCTGTAGGTGTGTTCTGCTACTTTTGTAAGTCTGATAGGTGTACCCCACCTCTCGCTTCTTTTGCTTGCTGCTGGTTTTGTAATATCTCCTGTGTTTGTATTTGCTTGCACTCTTAGCTGATATGATGCTCTTTGTGCTTCGTATTTTGCACTCTGTGCCTTTCTTGCTGTTATTGTAAATGTATTGCCTATCGCTGCTAATGCAAAGTCTACTTTACCGCTTCCCGTATCTACGCTTGCACCTGCTCCCATAGGACTGATGCTATACACTACGACTCCCGTATCTCCTGCTACTACTCTATCGTTAGTAACCGTTTGTGTATGAGTATTTCCCTTGCCATACTCTACCTCTACATCGATGTTTGCAAATTTAAGCGTACTACCTGCTTGCCTTGTGAACTCAATAGGATCGCTTTCTACGCTTCCCGTATAGTCTTTACGCGTTGCTACAATAATAATATTTGCTGCTGGCTCTGTTGCTGTTACTTGCCCGGTACTCTTATCAAATACTACACCGCTTATTGTAGGGTCTTTCAATGTGTAGCTATGCTCTGCTACTTTTGTAAGTGTAATTGTTGTACCCCACCTCTCGCTTCTTTTACTTACCGCTGGTTTCTCTATATCATCAAACGCAAGTACTCCGCTTTGCTTTACTTCGCTTAATGTTCCCTTATCTGTTTTTACCTGCACACTACAAACATAGTTCACCTTCCCGCTTGTCTCCAGTACTCCTTTTGTAGATACCTTTGTAGGTGCTGTAAATGTCTTTTCATATTTACTTGTAGGGTTATTGCTATCCCAGCACTTTACCCTATATTCTTCTATATTTAATTTTCTTTCATCATTCAATGGGTTATTTTCCCATGATACATTGACAAACCATTTTGCCGCTTTCGTGTTTTTATCTACCGTAAAATTTACCGGTGGCTGTGGCTTACCCGTTGTACCCTCTACCTTTTCGGACCAGGGTCCCGCAAACTCTTCATAAATTGCCTGCACCTTAAACCAATATTGAGTCCCTTCTTTTAGCTTGCGTATTGTAAAGCCTTCTGCCTCCATGAACTTAGGCACTACCTCTCGCTTGTTAAGAGTCTTTCCGTCTACTATGCCATATGATATTCCATAGGCTGCCACCTTTTCTTCTTTTAGCTTCTTTACATTCCATTTCAAGAATACCGCTTCTTTTTCAAAGGAGGACTCTATAATTTTTGCTTTTTGTGGAATTACTGTGTATAGTACTTTGTCGGGTTCACAGCTTACTAATGCTATTGTAATTAGGATATATATATATATATATATATAGGTTTCTTATATATCATGAATTACTCCTGTACTACGTAAAAGTTTTCTAAGGATAAAAAAACAAACTTCCACCTATATACATAATGGTACATTTACTCTTTTTTTCAAGCTTTTTTCACCTAAAATACATTACAATTTTGTCATGTATTACATGGTGTTTTAGCGTCTTTTTCTTTCCTCTTTAGCCAAGTTTTTTAAGTCTTTTACTTTCTTTCTTTTCAAGTCGTTTATACATTTTGTAATCTGCCTTTAAGTCTCTCATGTCTTCGTTTTTCATGCGTTACGCTACTCAACGGTAAGGCTGTATGTTGCGGTGGCTCTTGTATATTTTGCGTTTTGCTGAAGTTCTGCGGTAATAGTATAGTCTCCCGCAATATCGGCTTCCCTTTTAAAGGTAATTTCTCCGCTACTGCTATCAATAATAACACCTTCACCTGTAGGACTTACGCTATATTGTATATTTCTGTTATCTCCTGCAACTGTTCCGCTGTTAGTAGCTGTTTGGGTATAGCTTGCGGTAGTACCTGGGTTTACCGTTCGTTTTGCCTGTGCAAAGCTCAAGGTATTGCCTTGTACTCTTGTAAACTCAATAGGGTTACTTTCTGAAGTCCTGCCGTCAAACGTGGCGACTACGATTACATTTTGTGCGGACTGTGTAGCAGTAACTTGCATTATATCCCTGTTATACTCCGTAAGTGCTACTCCTGTTTTTTCTTCTTTTAATTTGTAGGTGTGCTGTGCTATTTTTGCAAATACAATTCTTCTGCTCCACGGTGCATTTTCACGGTTTAGTACGGGTTTTATTAGTGTTGGTGTGTCTTCTGGCTCTTCAACTCCTTCACTTTCTGCCTCTTCACCTCCTGCGTCTTCACCTTCGGTATTCGTAAGCGTTCCGCTTCCTTTCGGCTTCGGTGTTGTCTTGTCTACGGCGTCTATTACATCTCCCGCTTTATCGGTAATCTTTGTAATTGCTTTTGTAATATCATCTTCGGCTTTCTTCTCATCGCATGAGATGAATAAGACTAAGAAAATACATACGATTGCTACATGTAATTTTTTCATAATAATTGCTCCTTTATTCATTAGCTTCTAAGCCTTTCATGCATGCTACGCTAAAGCGTTCATGTCTTCGCTTTTCATGGTTACGCTATCTAACTACAAACGTATAGGATGCGGTGGCTCTTGTATATTTTTCAGTTTCTGGAAGTTCTGCGGTAATAGTATAGTCTCCCTCCGTGGCTGATGAAGTTGCCGTAACTTCTCCGCTACTGCTATCAATGGTGACACCTTCACCTGTAGGGCTTATGCTGTATCGTATTACTCTATCGTCTTCCGCAACTGTTCCGCTATTGCTAGCGACTAGGTACACCGCTGCATTGCTAGGGTTGTGGTTTATTTTTTTCACTTCCGTAAAGCTCAAGGTATTGCCTTGCTTTCTTGTAAACTCAAAACCGCTCCCTGCGCTGTCTCCCCCTAGTATTGCGTATATGGCTAAGGTAGGCGCTTTAATTGACTCTGTAGCGGTTAGCCTGCCTGTTGTTCCGTCTATGGTAAGCGTCACAATTTTATCGATATCATCATACACTTCATACCTATGATTTAGCTCAATTGGAAATGTAATTTCTTCTCCCCACGGTGCAGAAAACCTGCTTAATGCGGGAACGATCGGATTAAGAGAAGCTATGGTAATAAAATAACTTGCGGCAGATCTTATATATTTTTCATCTTCTTCAAGTATTGCCGTTACCGTAAAAGTGCGTCTAGATGACTCTTCTGTAAGCGTTATTTCTCCGCTGTTGCTGTTAATAGCAGCCCCTTGCCCTGCTTGGCTGCTTATTTCATATATTATCTCTCTGTTGTCCCCTGTTACCGTACCGTCATTGGTAGCGGTTTGCGTGTGTGTTGCTTGTCTGCCGTCACCTAGAGTCTTATTAACATATTTATTAGCAAAGCTTAGCCCGTTCCCCTGTTTCTTTGTAAACTCAATAGGCTCACTTTCTGCACTTAATCCGTTATCTGTTACAACTATAATTACATTTTGTGCGGACTGCGTGGCAGTGATTTGCATTCTGTTACCTGTGGTCTCGCTTAAGGCTATCCCTGTTTTTTCTTCTTTCAGTCTATAGGTATAGTCTGCTACTTTAGGGAATGTAATAGGCGTATCCCAAGCTACACGCTCGCTACTTAAGTCGGGTTTTATTATCTCAACAAACTCTATAGGGTTGCTCTCGATACTTTTACCGTCTTTAGTCGCAACAATAATAATACCGCTCAATGCTTCTGTAGCTCTAACTTCTCCCGTGTTCTTGTCTGACACATTAAGTATTACACCGCTTATTGCTTGTTTCAATTCATAGCTATACCCTTCTACTTTTGGAAATGTAACCGCTGTACCTACTCTTGCGCGCTGGCTATTTATTGCGGGTTTTGTTAGCTTGGGTGTTGCCTTGTCTACCGCGTCCACCACGTCCGCCGCTTTATCGGTAATCTTTGTAAATGCTTTTTTTATATCGTCTTCGGCTTTCTTTTCATCGCATGAGATGAATAAGGCTAAGGCAATAATTAGTATTGTTGTATGTATTCTTTTCATAGTATTTCTCCCTTTGTTTTACTTATACTTTATCGGCTGATAAGTAGACAGAATGGTACATTATCCACAGTAAAGATGAAAATGTCTTTTCGTATTTATTCGTAGGGTTATTACTATCCCAGCACTTTACCCTATATTCTTCTATATTTAATTTTCTTTCATCATTCAATGGATCATTTTCCCACGATACATCGACATACCATTTTGTCCCTGCCGTGTTTTTCTTTACCTTAAAATTTACCGGTGGCTGTGGCTTACCCGTTGTACCCTCTACCTTCTCCGACCAGGGTCCCGCAAACTCTTCATAGATTGCCTGCACCTTAAACCAATATTGAGTCCCTTCTTTTAGCTTGCGTATTGTAAAGCCTTCTGCCTCCATGAACTTAGGGACTACCTCCCGTTTGTTAAGAGTCTTGCCGTCTACTATACCGTATGATATTCCATAGGCTGCCACTTTTTCCTCTTTTAGCTTCTTTACATTCCATTTTAGAAATACTGCTTTTTTCTCAAAGGAGGACTCTATAATCTTCGCTTTCTGTGGAATTACTGTATATAGTACTTTGTCGGGTTCACAGCTTACTAATGCTATCGTAATGAGTATATATATATATATATATATATAGGCTTTTTATGTCTCATGCATTACTCCTGTACTATGTAAATGTTTTCTAAGGATTAAAACAAACTTCTACCTATATACATAATGGTACATTTATTCTTTTTTTCAAGCCTTTTTTTACCTAAAATACATTACAATTTTGTCATGTATTACATGGTGTTATACCGCTTGCTTTCTGCAAACAGAATTGCACATTATGCATGGTAAAATGTTATTGCAATATAACACGCTTACATTACATTTTCTTTCTGCTTTTAAGCCTTTCATGTCTTCGCTTTTCATGCGTTACCGCTACTTAACAACAAGTGTATATGTTGCGGTGCTTCTTTCGTATTTTGCGTTTTGCGGTAACTCTGCGGTAATTATAAATGAACTAGGATCGGCATTCCATTTAATTTCAACTTCGCCGCTGTTGCTGTTAATGTTAACATTCCAGCCTGTACGATTTAAGCTATATCTTATAGTTCTGGTATCTCCTGCAACTCCTCCACTTTTAGTAGCTTTTTGAGTAAAAGTAGTTATTGGGGCTTGCGTCAGTCTTGCGCGTGCAAAGCTCAAGGTATTACCCTGTATTCTTGTAAACTCAATAGGGTTACTTTCTGAACTTAAGCCGGCAAGCGTGGCGACTATGATTACATTTTGTGCGGACTGTGTAGCGGTGACTTGCATTGTGTCACTGGTAGCCTCGCTTAGTGCTATCCCTGTTTTTTTCTCTTTCAAAGCATAGCTATACCCTGGTACTTTTGGAAATGTAATTACTGTGTCCCAGGGTGCTGACGCTTGGCTAAATACGGGTTTTGTTATCTCAACAAATTCTATAGGGTCGCTATCCTCGGTGTTATCGTCAAGTGTAGCGACTATGATTACATCGCTGGCTGCTTGTGTAGCGGTGATTTGCATTCTGTTACCACCGGTAGCCTCTGTAAGTGCTACTCCTGTTTTTTGCTCTTTCAATTCATAGGTATGTCCTAATACTTTCTGGAATGTAGCCACTTGTCCTACTCTCACACGGTAGCTACTTACTGCCGGTTTTGTTAGCTCAATAATAACAAATTCTATAGGGTTGCTCTCGATACTTTTACCGTCCTTAGTCGCAACTACAACAACACCGCTAGCTGCTTGTGTAGAGGTTACTTGTCCTGTGTTTTTATCTGACACATTAAGCGTCACACCGTTTACGGCTTGTTTTAATGCATAGCTATACTCTGGTACTTTTGGAAATGTAACCGCTGTTCCTACTCTTGCACGGTAGGTACTTACTGCGGGTTTAGTTAGTGTCGGTGCCGGGCTCTTACCCTGTGTACTATCGGTGTTCTTGTCTGCCGTTTTAATTTCGGCTTTTGCTTTCTTCTCTTCACACGAAAATAGTAAAAGTGCAAAGGTTATAAGGGCTATATATATATATATATATATAATTTCTTGTCTATCATAAGTTACTCCTTAACCATGTAAATGTTTCTATAAGCTCATGGCTTACTATTTATAATAGACACTTTTGATATATTTTCAAGAGCTTTATTACTAAATGTTTTCAGCTTGTTCATAATTTACTCCTTGTGCTGTTGCCTAAAAAGCCCCCTGCGCTTCCTAACAACAGAGGGCAGTATAAACATCATGTATCACCGTGCCCAACTTGGCTTATTCAATGTCTCCATTGCCGTAGCGCCACTGAACATGTTTGTAATGTATCTTCTCGTCTTATCTGCCCAACCGCTGATATTTTGATTGAACTTCAGTAGCAGTATTGAACATCCAGCTCATGTTGGTTACCTTTGATACATTCCATCTGCTAATGTCACCATTGAAAGTAGTGTTATCTTCAAATAGCTCGCTCATATCAGTGATAAGCGATGTGTCGATGTAGTTTAGGTTTACTTCGTTGCCATGTCCTTCTATTGCTCTTTTGATTTTTTGCTCTAACTCATATTTGTTTTTTACTGTTAGCGTTTTTAGTATTTCTTTGTCCCTTGTGTAGGTACTAAATACAAAGAGGTTTAATAATAACAATGTAATAATGATTTTTTTAACGCTTATGATTTATAGTATGTTAAGATGTCTGCAATATACGCTATAGTAAAATTATGGTTTATAAAAAATTAGGAAGCAGTGGCCTCCCGGTAAGTGTTTTATCATTTGGTGCATGGATTACCTTTGGTCCACAGATTGATATTAAAAAAGGAAAACAATGCTTAACACTCGCGTATGACGAAGGTATTAATTTTTTTGATAATGCAGAAGTATATGAATACGGCGAAGCAGAACGTATTATGGGCAAGGCGCTTGCAGAACTTAGTTGGACACGAGATAGTTTTTCGGTATCAAGTAAAGTATTTTTTGGAGACAATCCTAAGCCAAAACCAACACAGTGCGGATTGCATAGAAAACACGTCATAGAAGCATGCCATGCTGCACTAAAAAGACTGCAGGTAGAATATATAGATGTGTTTTTTTGTCATAGGCCTGATACTAGCACCCCGATGGAAGAAGTAGTAGAAACTATGACAACCCTCATTCGTCAAGGAAAAGTACTCTATTGGGGAACATCAGAATGGAGCGCAGCACAGATTATGCACGCTTATGCCGTAGCACAAGATCGTCATCTTATACCTCCCGTGACAGAACAGCCACAATATAATATGCTACATAGAAATCGCGTAGAAAATGAATATAAGATTCTCTATGATAAACTTAGGTATGGCACTACCATATGGTCACCTTTGGCATCAGGCTTACTTACCGGAAAATATAATGATGGTATTCCTGAAAATTCGCGCATCAATCTTCCCGGTTATGAATGGCTTAAAAAACTCCTCATAGATCAGTACGCACCTACGCGTCTTAAGGTTATTAGAAAATTGTCAGTTATCGCAGATAATGTAGGAATACCACTTGCTCGACTTGCTATAGCGTGGACTTTGAAAAACTCAAATGTCAGTACCGTAATCCTCGGTGCTTCTCGCGTTGAGCAATTAAAAGAAAATCTAAAGGCATTAGACGATGTAAAGCTTATAGACGATAGCATTATGAAAAAAATCAAATCAGAGCTTTCTCGTATACCAAACACGCTTTCTCACGGCAATGAAGGCTAGGCTTTTTGCTTAGTTTTAATCATATGCTCTACTCCACATAATTTGAGCATAAAAATACAAGGCAAAAAACATAGGTGTAAGGTTTTTATGAGACTCTTCAAAAACAATCCTTTGTAACGTATTTTTTTCACAGCGACTGAATAAACAAAGACATTCAAACGCGAATTGTAATGTACAAGCATTGAGGGATTTATGTATATGCGCATGCCGTATTTTTCACGTAAGTACTTGTACCACGATACGTGTTCGCAGCATTCAAAATTATAAATCTCTGCGCTTTTGTAATATGATTCATCCTTAATAAGTGGGTATTTTTGCAAACTTATTCCTCCAAAGGCAGAGTATACCGGATAGTGAGGTTGTCCTTTTTTCAATGAAGCGTATTTATATTGATTGTATACATACGAAGTAAAATTCCCTTTAAGTTCAGTGTTATACGGAAGCAAGGCATAACTATCAAAAAATAAATCGTATGACAAAGCGTACTGACAAAACGTAAAAAGACGTCCGTTTGCATTAAGCGCATCCCACTCATCGTAAGAGGCAAAGCTATGTATAATGCCTCTTACATCAAACCAATGTACATCAATGTCTATTTGTAGAAGCACGTGTGGAACAAAAGCATCCTTTTTCACTACATATAACAGACCATCGCGCAGCAATGCCATACGCTTCATACGAATTTCAGTAATTGATCTATCATTGGAATGCATGATTTCATCAATGTTTGTATGAGAACGAGTTTCACCTACAATGTGATGATAAGCTTCTTTACATATTGCCGAATCATAGAGCTGTACGCTCATATCAGAATTATGCGTATATTTTTTTAACACAGCTCGTGTATTATCGACACTATCATTTTCAAGCACATATACACGTAATTCTGCACATTTTTTTTCAAGAGCACGCAGGCGTTTCATATTTTTTGCAATCTGTTTTTCACAATTGCGCGCAAGTACACATACTGCAATACGCTTATGTTTTAATATGTTTGTACCTTTTTGTATATCTTGAGAATAAGTACGTGTATCTCTTAATGTCATACTATATGCACTTTCATCTTTATACTTTAATACGATTTTTATTTTGGAAATACATTTTTATAATTTTGTGAACTGTCATTCCAAAAAAGTGTTTCACAAAACCTGAAAAAAATGCACGCGAGGCATTATTATAATGCAATAGCATCGCAGGATTTACAAAAATGTTACAAAATCCCATAGTCCGTAGCTTTCTATGGAATGAAATGTGCTCACAAAATCGAAACTTATCTTCTTCAACTGAAGTAAAATATTCTACGTCTTTCAATACATGGTATTTATACAAGCCCATGCCTCCAAAGGCACTATTCACAGGAAAGAGCATGGATCGTTTTTTCAAAAGTGAGAACTCTCTCAATAGATTTATATTTCTATCAAAGGGGCGCGCATCTTCATGTATGCGCTGTATGGCAAAAGTATCATAATACACCTCCTTTAAAAAAGGAATGAATTTTTTTAGCATGTAAAAATAAAACAATCTTCCATTTGCTGTAAGCACATCCCACGGAGGAAAGTAATCTGAAAAACACGAAAGAATACCGCGTACAGAAAAAGAAAAAACATCAGCATCAAGCATGAGAACATACTCAAATTCCGTCTGAGAGTTTTTTATCGCATACAAAGCACTATCTCTTACTGCAGCGATGCGCATGGTGCGCTTGCGCATATGTGTGTGTTCTAAACTTGCATCATGCTCTCTGGTAAACACACTGCTTTGATTATGTCCTTCATCGTCATGTGAAGTATAGAGCGGTATATGTTGTGCAACATATGTACGCACATCTACAGAATGTCTATGATTTGAATCTTCGTGACACCATCGTAAAAGAATATCAGTCGTAGCATCAACGCTATCATTTTCTGCCACGAAAAACTCAACATGCTTGAAATACGATCCTATACGCTGAAGATTACGCAATGTCTTAGTCAAATACTTTTGACAATCGCGTGCGAGCAAATACACCGCAAGTGAGGTGTTCCTCGCGTTCTTTTTACCGCTAAGAATGTGATGTTTACATAAGAAAGCATTGCTCATGTAATAACCAGTATAAAACAAAAATGAGAAAATCTTACATTTCTAAAAATGCGAGAGAAGGGACTTGAACCCTTACACCTTGCGGCACAAGATCCTAAATCTTGCGTGTCTACCAAATTTCACCACTCTCGCGTAAATTTTTACGTATCCATCCCTTAACGCCTACGATAAGTTATAGAGAAGAGCCGAGTGGGGATCGAACCCACGACCCGCAGATTAAGAGTCTGCTGCTCTGCCAGCTGAGCTATCGGCCCACTCGCCCCCGACACGACTTGAACGTGCGACCTGCGGATTCGAAGTCCGACGCTCTATCCAACTGAGCTACAGGGGCAGTGGGAGACTGACGGGACTTGAACCCGCAACAACCAGAACCACAATCTGGCGCTCTACCGATTGAACTACAGTCTCCGTATTTCTTCATTATTTTAGCATATTTACAATACCATGTATATCAATGGCATATTCTCTATGCTTTCTTTTGAAATATCGTAATCAACATAGACAAAAATATTCTACGAATGAAAGATCAAAATTCTAAATTCTTTCTATACTATCTATATGCGAGAAAAAGAGTAACAATGGAAAATTTATATCAAACCCTTTCATCACGAGAATATTTATATCAATACACCGATGAAAAAAATATTGTAGAACTTCTTAAGAAAAAAGAACCGTTTACATTTTATATGGGCATAGATCCTACTGCCGAGAGTCTCCACATAGGACATTTTTTCGCATTGATGATGTTTCGATATTTGCAAGAAGCAGGTCATAAGGGAATTCTAGTTATTGGAGGCGCAACAGCTTTAGTTGGAGATCCTACCGGTAAAAGCGATCTTCGAAAAATACTTTCTTACGAAGAAGTTCAGCACAATCTTAACGAAGTAAAAAAACTTATTACACAATTTATCACAGTGCATGGCGAAAATCCCGCGCTCATTCTCAATAATGCAGATTGGATAAATAACTATAGTTACACGAATTTTCTGCGAGATGTGGGAACCCACTTTAATATCAATACCATGCTTAATAGCGATGCTTACGCGAAGAGACTAGCAGTAGGCGGACTTACCTTTTTGGAAATGGGCTACATGCTAATGCAGGCATATGATTTTGTATATCTTAACAAAAATCATAACTGTGTATTGCAAATTGGCGGAAGCGACCAGTGGGGAAATATCGTAGCTGGTGTTGCCTTGCATCGCAAGCTTGAAAATACAGAGCGCACTCGCGCTATTTATGGGGTAACTTGTCCCCTGCTTACCACCAAAGATGGTGCGAAAATGGGAAAAACAGAAAGTGGCACACTGTGGGTAGCACGCGAAAAAACCACCATCTTTGATTTTTACCAGTATTTTTATAATGTCGGCGATGAAAACATTGAAAAATTACTAAAATTATTTACAAAAATTCCACAAGATGAAATACAAAATCTACTATCAACAGATATTGTAAAAGCAAAAAAAACCATGGCTTACGAAATCACAAAACTCGTACACGGTGAAGACGAAGCACAGAAAGTAACACAATCTTTGCATGCGCTTTATAATCACTCGGATACTATAGAGAATATGCCTTCAGTTGTTATAAACAGTAAGACATTACAAAATGGCATGGATATTATCTCATTTCTTGTGGAGACTAATTTTATTGAGTCGAAGTCCGAAGCACGAAGGTTAATTACACAAGGTGGAATTGCCATCAATGGAAGTAAAATTACAGATACAAAGAGTACTATTAGTTTAAAAGACTGTATCAATAGCGCTATTATCGTAAGAAAAGGCAAAAAATACTTCTTAAAAGTAACTATCCGTTAAAATTTCTACATCACATTATAGCATATTCATGCTATATTGACATGAGACAAAGGGGTAATAATAATCGTGTTATACAAAAGCATAGCAAAATATAGAAGAAAAATTGAAGGGAAAAATATCTTAATTACCGGTGCAGGTACAGGACTAGGAAAAGAAATTGCAATCGGCTTAAGTGCGCTCGGTGCACGTCTCATGCTCGTTGGTAGAACCGAAAAAACGCTCAGTGAGAGTGTACAAGCCTGTCATGCCTATTCGCAAAAACAAGGACAGCATAATACAGAAATTTATTACTACAAAGCAGATGTCAGTATATGGGAACAAGCTCAACAAGTAATAACATATACCCAAGCAAAACTTAGCGAAATTGATATAGTGATTGCAAATGCAGGCAAAAGTATGCACGCGCCTATCAGCGAATGTATGTCAGGCGTTTTTAACGCAATGATAAACAGTAATTACTATACTGCGGTAAATGTCATTCAACATTCGCTACCGCATATTATAAAACGCAAGGGAATTATCTGTGCTGTTACTTCTATACAAGCGATTATCGGTGTTCCAAATCACGCAGCGTATGTCGCTGCAAAACATGCCGTTACAGGATACCTTGAAACTCTAGAACTTGAACACCCTGAAATTTCTATTGTAGAGTTGCTACCGGGATGGATACGCGGAACAGCATTACGCTCAAATGCAATAGATGGCATGGGTAACGTAATTATTGGAAGAGATAAACACAAATGGCATTCACGAAGTAGTGTAAGCGTAGATAAGTGTGCACACACTGCTATTAGTGCTATTGCACAAAAAAAGCGCTTTACATACACCCCTGAATTTTGGAAAAATACACGCTTTATAAAACTTTTTTTCCGCAACATACTAAAAAAAATAATAATAAAACGCCAAAGCCATAGTTCATCGTAAAGAAAAAAATCTTATCAAATTATTTCATGAAAATCATAGAAGTGTTAAAGGTTTTTTATACTATACTTACGCTATACTAGTAAAAAGGATGTTATAAACTACAAAAAATTTTATATTTTTTATATTAAATTAGGAGGTCATTATGGCTTTTACTTTACCAGAACTTACTTATACCTATGATGCACTTGAACCATATATTGATGCAAAAACTATGGAAATTCACCATAGTAAACATCATGCGGGGTATGTTACAAAACTCAATGCTGCACTTGAAGGTACTAATTTTGCGTCACAATCAATAGAAGAAATATTACAAAATATTGATAGTGTTCCAGAAACAATACGAACTGCAGTACGAAATAACGGCGGAGGGCATGCAAATCACAGTTTGTTTTGGAGCATACTTACAGATTCAAAAGACGAAAGTGTAAAAGACATTACCGGCAAAAATATAGAAAATGCAATAAATACAGCATTTGGTTCTTTTGAAGAATTTAAGCAAGTATTTTCGCAAGCAGCAGCAAATCGTTTTGGTAGTGGTTGGGCTTGGCTTGTAGTACAAAATGGAGCACTTGCCGTTATTAGCACCCCCAATCAAGATTCACCGTACATGAACGGAGCTACGCCCATACTTGGTTTGGATGTATGGGAACATGCATATTATCTAAAATATCAAAATCGTCGTCCTGAATACATAGACGCATTTTTTAACATTATTGCATGGGATCTAGTCGATACTTTATACAAGAAAATGCAATAATTTTTTTCAATCCACGTTATGAGCGTAAAGTCTACATCATCTTTAAAAAACATAAGATCCGATTTCTCGCTTTTATGTTCTGATAATGTACCATGCTATTTTGATAATGCAGCGACAGCATTAAAACCGAAATCTGTAATACAGGCAATTACCGAATATTATACCGAGTATCCTGCGAATGTTCACAGAGGCACGCATGCATTAAGCATGCGTGCAAGTAAGGCATATGAAGATGCTCGCGAACAAGTACGCTCTTTTTTAGAAGCGTCAAATGACTACGAAATTATTTTCACCGCAGGCACCACAGACTCTATAAATCTGATATGTGCAATGTATGAAAATACTTTGATACATCGCTGTAAAAACGCTGTTGTTACCGTAAGTGAAATGGATCATCACTCGGTATTTGTTCCGTGGCAACAATTGTGTAAAAAAATGAATGGTACTTTTTATATCATACCTACTACCAATAAAGGTACATTAGAGTACCGTAATACAAGAGATATGATATATAAAAGCGATATACTCTGCATAACAGGAATGTCTAACGTAACAGGTTATACACCAAACATACAAAATCTCCTCACACAATGTCGTCGTGGATATTGTCGTCTTGTACTTGATGGAGCGCAGTTAATAGCGCATCATGGGTTATCATTACGAAATACCCCTGTCGATGCTGTGGCATTTTCAGGACATAAATTGTGTGGTCCTACTGGCATAGGCGTTTTGTGCATACGCCGAGACTGGCTTTGCACTTTTACTCCGACACGCACAGGTGGCGGTACTATTAAAACAGTATCAATAAACAAAACAGAATTTCACGAATCTCCTGATCTCTACGAAGCGGGTACTCCACACATAGCAGGAGCAATAGGACTAGCAGCAGCGCTAAAATATCTTAAGAATATTGGAATAAATGCCATACATGCGCATGATACAAAACTGCACAGTGCCCTACGTAATGCAATTTCAGTACTACCGGGCCTTCGATATATTGGTGATCCAAATGTGAGCAATGTACCTATTGTAAGCTTTGTAAGCGATGTTATACATGCACATGACATAGCCTTTGCATTAGAACAACAAAACATTTACATTCGCGTAGGTCACCTCTGTGCAATGCCGCTACTACGCCGTTTTAATTGTGAATTTGTCGCGAGAATATCATGTTACTTTTACAATACACTTGAAGAAATCGCAGTGCTTAAAAATACTTTAGAATCTCTATCGAAAACTTTTTCGTAAACTACAATCAATGTTTGATGAACAATTGCATTTTTATGCAAGAAAAAATACCTATGTGTATACCCCACAGTCTTATGCTAAGATACTGTATTCTAAGACTCAAAGCAATGACCTTTGTACAGATGTACTTACTATTCACATAATAAAAGATACACCGTCACATAAAAACTACAAAGCGCTTCATTGTGGTTCGTATTGCACACTAGTACATCTCTCATGTGAACTACTGTGTGAAATAATCTCACAATCACCTCACAATCAGTGGAGTTTACTTTTAGAAAATATTACAAATGCTAATAAGAATACCATAAATAGCACATCTGAAAACACTAAGAACGAAGCACTAGAAATATTTTTACAACTATATACAAAAACGATTTCAAAACAAAGGCGTGCATGCCTAATGTTGCCTTACAAAATATTGACTAAAATAATACATACAATGAACACAGAATAAAAATAAAAAGGTAGGTGCATATGTATAAATTATTACTAGTACGGCATGGACAAAGCGAATGGAATAAAGAAAACCGATTTACCGGATGGACGGATGTTTCTTTAAGTGAACAAGGAATACAAGAAGCAAAAGATGCAGGTAAAATCCTGAAAAATGAAGGCTATAATATTGATATTGCGTTTAGTTCTGTACTTACACGTGCTATTAAAACACTCCATATCATACTTGAAGAAATGGATAAATTATGGATACCTATCGAAAAACATTGGCGACTAAACGAACGTCACTACGGTGCACTTCAAGGTCTTAACAAGACAGAGGTTACACAAAAACACGGTGAAGAGCAAGTGAAAATATGGCGCCGTAGCTACGATATTTGTCCACCTCCACTTGAAAAAGATGACAAGCGCAAGCCTAGCAATGATCCACGTTATAAAAAAATAAGTGAATCCGAACTTCCGTATACAGAATGTCTTAAAGACACCGTCAGTCGCTTCGTTCCTTATTGGCAACAAACAATTGCACCAGCTGTACGCACAGGAAAAAATGTGATTATTGCAGCACATGGAAATAGCCTTAGAGCTTTGATAAAATATCTTGACGGCATAAGTGATGAACAGATCATCTCAATCAATATACCAACGGGTATTCCACTTTTGTATGAGCTTGATGACAATCTTTCTCCCATACAGCATAAATATTTAGGCGATACCGAAGCGGTAACAAAAGCACAGGCAGAAGTTGCAAATCAGGGTAAAGCATAACAAATAAGCGTGACACAGCAGATAGAAATAGAATGCAAATATCAGATAGCATCTCATGAAGTACCTGCATTACGAAAAATTTTGCGCAAACAATGCATAAAGCATCACTGCATTGAAAAGCACGACACATATTACTTACTCATTGTTAATGATGACAAAAAACTCATACGCTTACGACGTACAAAAAATGCCTGCGTTTTGACATACAAAAAGAATAAACTCCATCCACATGGCATTGAAGAAAACATAGAATATGAAGTAAAAATTGACAACGAGAAAGCAATGCACGCTATGCTAAATGCGCTAGGGGCAACGCTATATATAAAAAAACATAAGATTTCAGAATCATTTACCTTACCGCACTATCTCTATGGAAATACTGTCATCGTAGAACTTGTAAAAGTGCCACCGCTTGGATATTTTTTTGAAATTGAGTGTATTGCAAATAAAAATGAAAAAAATCTTAAGTCTTTTTATAACACAATATCGCGCACGGCTAAAGCATATAATCTTTCGCAAGATACATTAAAAAAACACCCATATATAGATATGTTAAAAACGCATAAGAATATAAAAAATGTCTCTACCACTGAAAAAGCCACTCATACCTAATGTACAATTTCGCAATATCCATCCATCAGAAAATTTAACATACACTTACATTACACGCAAAAACTAGAATCCTATCCAAAATTTGCGCAATGCATCAAAAGAATCTGTACTTTGTTCCTGTAATACCTTGCGTATTTCTCGCATAAGACGAGTTATTTGCCCTATGTTATGAAGACTAAGCAAATATAGTCCTAAAAACTCGCGTGCTTTAAACAAATAGTGAATATAAGCTCTTGAGTATTTTTGGCAACAAGGTAAAGAACATTGACTGTCTATAGGTAAATCTTGCGTTTTGTACTGCTGCGATTTCATATGAAGTATACCTTTCATATCTATAGTAGCTGGTACTATGGCAACAGCATGTCGAGCAATACGCGTTGGATGTACGCAATCAAAAGTGTCGATACCTTGTGTAACGCCGTGAAAAATATCTGGGATATCCCCTATACCTAAAAGATGTAATGGACGTTCTCTACGCTGTAATAACGAACACGTTTTCGATACTACCTCATACATTTCACGTTTTTCGCTACCGAGACTTCCGCCTATGGCAGTTGCAAAAAACGATTGGTTTTCTACACAATTAACACTTTCTCTACGCAGATCGTCATATACTCCGCCTTGTATCACACCATACATAGCTTGAGGAATTATATCGCCATGCCCTTTTTCTTCAGCAAATTTTTTATTATGCATTTCAAGACGCGCAATACTACGATCTCCCCAACGCACAGAGCGTCTCATGGCTTCCTTCGTGTACTGTTTATCGACATGATACGGTGTACATTCATCAAATTGAACTATAAGATCAGCACCAATTTGACATTGTGCATCAACAGATATCTCTGGACTTATCGTTATGATATCACCGTTCACATAAGATTTAAATTGAACTTCATCTTCTCCTATTGAAATAAGACTTTTCGGAATAGACCTATTGAAACTTTTCTTTATTTCCTCTGAAACACTACCATGCCCCATTGCAAATACTTGATAACCTCCCGAATCTGTAAACATAGGTTTATTCCAGTGCATAAATCGATGCAAACCACCCATAGCCGCAATGTGCTTAGCACCGGGGCGAAGCATGAGATGGTAAGTATTCGCAAGTATAATATCTACACCTATTTTTTCAACTCGATAGCTTGGAACGCATTTTATACTCGCCTTTGTAGCACAAAAAATAAAATTAGGAGTTGGAATTTTCCCATGCGGTGTGTCTATGCTTCCAAGTCTCGCATTTCCACAAACGCTTTCTCTATATGAAAAAAAAAATGGAAGATCTGTTACCATATTTGATTTGTCAAAAATTATTTCTTATCTGAACAAGCACTATTTTTCAAGTTTCAGGGAATTGCTACGCAACAGCATTTTTTGCGCGAAATATATAAACGGAGTGTCAATAATTGCCGCAAAAACTCTAAAAACATAGGTGCCTAATATAAAAGTAAAAATAAGCGTATGTATAGGCACATACTCAGTACTAAAAACAAAGCGAGGTAATATAAAAAATGCGAGTGCACTAAAGACACTATTATCAATAAGTGCCGATATGAGCGTAGAGACATTATTTCTAAGCCACAAACGCTTTCCTGACGTGCGTGTTCGCAACGCGTTAAATATAGAAACATCGCTTAATTGGCTTATAAGATACGATATAAAACTCGCAATAAGCAAAATCGGCGCAGGTGTAAAAAGTACTTTCATACTTTCATGCACTGTATCGCCGTCAATCGGTCGAAACGCTAAGGTTAATAGCACTATTGAGGTCCATAATATCATAGCAGCAAACCCTATAAAAACTCCCTTTTGAGCTGCTTTTTTTCCGTATATTTCATTTAGTATATCGGTAGCAAGAAAGATAGCAGCAAATAACTCTGTACCCAATGCTACAGGACTGTCAAAAAAATAAAACTGAGATACTTTTAAGACTTGTATATTTGCGGCAATAATTGCAATGACTATAAACGAATACAAACCCGCTTCGCCAAAGTATCTTGCAAAAAATATAATAGCGCTATAAGCGATAAAAAACGTAAGGAATGAAAAAACTAATGGAGGAACATTATGAGAATACTGAAAAAAATAGTCTATCAACGAATAAGATTGCATACTAACATAAATGAAATAAAGATAACTAATTATAATGGCAATAAATTGCAGGGGCAGGACTTGAACCTGCGACCTTTGGGTTATGAGCCCAACGAGCTGCCAACTGCTCTACCCTGCGATGTGTTTACTATAATATGTTAGGTATAAAAACTTGTCAAGTACAATTTCAAAGGGATTTATATACTTCATTGTACTGGAAAATTATAAAAACGGATAAACTTAAAGAACAATTTTATTTTTTTCTATTAATCGTATCTGCTCTTTCTACAAAATCTATTTTATTGGAATGTGAAGGCATACTAAAAGTAAATAAGGTTTCGTTGCCATAATGTGTTAATGCAAAATCACCTTAAGTAATGATGTCCATGCCTATTAAAAAATTAATTTCTTCACCTAATTTACTACAAATAACAGTTATATTTTCAATAATTAATTAGCAATTTTTCGACTCTGGTTTTTATGGTTATATCTATAAGAAAATTCATCAATATATCGTTTCATGTGTTTCTTACTTCAGTGGTGGCAAATTCCAATATACCCACATTTGATAGTAGCCCTTATATTTAATTGTACTAAATTATTTATCTCAAGTAGGATTAGTACAACGAAGTATATAATTTCCATTTCACACTATCAAATCATATATGTTTATTTTCACTGCCCCGTATTTCCTCAATCTGCAATGTTATTCTCATGAAAAACACAATAGGCGGTACTGGATTTGAACCAGCGACCTCTTGCATGTCAAGCAAGCACTCTAACCAACTGAGCTAACCGCCTGTATACTTTTTTCAATATAGTTTAAGAATCTGTATTGTAACATACATACTAATCTCACAAAATGTGTATGTTCATCAACAAAGTTTTTATGTTACGATAGCATCCCTATATATGCAATAACGCCGTTATTAGCTGAAGCAGAACTTATATCTATACCCATAACGATAGGAATAGGTTGCGATGAAAAATACGTACAACATTCGTTCTGAGATATTTCAAAATAGTCATATATACTACTATCTCCGATACAGTTAATACTATCTAAAAACGAAAACATATATATTGCAGCAAAGTTATACCAAAAGTCTATCAGTAATGGAGGTTTTCCATTCTCAAAAAAACTAGAACTATCATATATCGTAGAAATAATAGAAGATTGTATTAGTTGTAAATGCTTTTCATTTTTAGAAATAACAAAAATCATACGATAACTTTTATCGTTGTTTCTTACTTCTATGATGAAACGAAAGTAATTATTCAAATTACTTTTTAATTCTACAGAATCTTTACTTTTATAAAAAATCTTCGGAGATAAATTAAAAACAGATGATAAAACAAATGAAGTATTATCTATAAAAACATTTTTATTTTGTTTTTTTTTATCAACTTTATTCATAACTTCTAAAAAACTTAAGGAAGTACTGTAATGTAGCACTTCCTTAAAAAAGTAACATTTATCTTATTTTTTGCAGTTTAACAAAAGATACCACGGTGTTGATAATATATAACAAAATCAGAATATTTTCTTCCTTCTATTGTCCTTGCTCTTCTTGTGCTGTAGTTTGATCATCTGTTGTCTGCTGATCACTGCCACCCGTAGAATCAATTTTAGAGTCTTCAGGATAATTATATTTTTTACGTTTTTCAAGGTACTCAAGTGCATGTTGTACGAGACCTCGTTTATATAATACAGAATCTCTTATGCCAATTCTTTTTTCTACAATTCCCCATACGCCTTCATTATCAAAGTCTCTACCAATGAGTTCATCGTCAACTGCTTTATCAAAAGTAAGCTTAATATCTTTTATGTAGGTCACAAAATCGGCACCTCCATAAATACTTCCAGAGCGAACAACTTTAATAGCTTTTAATCTTCTGTTTGAAGAGGCTTGAGGATATAGCGGCATAGATTGGAGCTCACGAGAACGAATGTCACGCAAGTAATTAGGATTAGCCCACTCTAAAGTTTTCCATCCAATAAATTTCAAATCACCAAATGAATACTCATATTCATTGCCTGTTACATCTTCTGTCACCACATACAATCTCTCGGGTTGATTTAGCCCATAAACAGTAATATATGCACTTCGGACAATACCGACATTATTCAGTAGTCCTTTTCCGACAAATGCATCACCTGAATGATTTGCTCGAAACGGTGGTACTATTTCCGCAAACATCTCAAAGGGATATTCCGGAAATGCAATACGAGCACCAAGTATAGTTTCACCTGCATAATTTTGTGCAGTATCGTTCACTACTACGGCTCTCACAAAGCTATTTTTGATAATGTCAGGAAATTCTATAGAACTTCTTGGGCGAATCATCCAAGAATTAATACCATAAGTCATTTTTAGCTGTTCCAGCTCCTCTGATGAAAGCGTAAAAGCAGTTAAGAAATTACTATAATCTATCTCTGTTGCCTTATCATATTCAGGGTCAAATTCTGAAAAATCTATAAGTGTTTGAGAAAAACCTTCTCTGTCTTCCTGTGTCTCATCAATCTGTTTCTGGAAAATTGTTTTCGGTGTATCTTCTGGAGTATCTTGTGCAACAATTACTCCTCCTACAGAAAATAATCCCAGAATTAATAAAATAACTTTTCTCATGTTCATAATAATTACTCCTTAATTATTGATACTCACATCCATATTTCTAAAAGATGATATTCTATCTCCATTGTATATATGATTATGTATATATAAAGAATGCATGTCAAGTAATTTAGCATGGTAAAACTATATTAATTGTACATCGTATAAAGGAAAGTATATATTCATATTATACGTAAGCCAATGCTCTATTCTATCAAAATCATACTTTGTTATATTTGCGCGCGTACCTTCTAATTGTATAAAAATCTTATATTTATTATTTTTATTTTGTGTTCCTATAAATACAGAATGCACAAAAACGCCTTGAGGAACAATCTGTCTTGTATAAAGAGAATGTGAACCAAGTAATAATTCTCGTAAAACTTTCTTAATCATGACAGGAGTATTAAAATGAAAAACAATATCATAAATACTCACTCCTGGAATTATGCGAAATTCAGGAACATAAATCGTATTATTAATGTCCTTGTCATTTTCAAATACCTCATTGCTAGGAAAGTAAATTGGAATCTTCTCTTGAATCTCATTTGCTTGCACATAAAGGTAAAAACTTACACCACATACAATGCCTATACACGCAATTACAAATTGTAAATAAAAAACAGAAATACCTTTTTTATGCGTCATGTACTTTTTTACCTTTATTTAATTTGTGAAACATCAAATAACTCTATATATTTTTTGATACCCTGTAAAATACCGCCACTTAAGATATCTTGATATGTATTTGTAGATAACATAGCACCCTCATGAGGATTGCTCACAAAACCTAACTCTATTAACACTGCCGGCATTTTCGCATTGCGTACTACATACCATAATTCTTCTTTTATTCCCCTATTGTGAGATTTATTTCCTATAGCTACTGACATACCACTTATAATGTTTTTTGCTAATTGAATATTTTCCAATATAAGCTCCTCTTCTCTAATACTATTAAGTACAGAGTAAATATTTTTATTACTCACAACATTTTTTTCAACTAAATTTCTTCGATGCTCGGGTGGCAAGTACCAAACTTCATATCCACTTGGTTTTTGCTTCAAAGATGCATTAGCATGTATTGATACAAACAAAATTGCTTCGTCAGCTTTTAATCTCGCAAGATGTCTATTCGCTATGATAGTGCGTTTCTCAAGCGAGATAAATGTATCCGTGTCGCGAGTCATAACAATTTTTAATTGTGGAAATTCTTTTTGTAACAGTTTTTTTACCTTCAAAGCTACTCTCAAAACTATAGTTTTTTCTAAAATTCTATACGATTTGCCTTGATAAGTGAAAGAACCAATAGCACCGGGGTCCTTTCCACCATGTCCCGGATCTATAACAACAACAGAAATAGTATTAAAAGTCGCTTTGTTATTAGTAAGCAATGTCGCCGTAATATCGACATCTTTTTTCTTTGAAGGATCTCTTTCTTTTACACTCGTTTCAGAAAATGTTTTTCTCAAAAAATTGATGAACCTACTTGTAACTTTCAAGCCATCTTCAGTATGTACAGCCGCGTCAATATTGTATACGGAAGTAAAATTTACCAAGGCTATTGAAATTCCAGGTGTAAAGCTTACTACCGTATTATTACTGGTAATCATTCCAAGATTGTATGTTGTATCCCAATAAAACTGTAATTCATTTTTATTGATAAAATTTAGCAAGTCTTTATTTGCATTCAGTGGTTGCGCTATTATAAAGACGCTACTTACAATGTAAAAAAGAACTACGAATGAGCAAGTATGCAAAGGTTTTTTAACGTATGTGTTGTACATGTCTGTATTAATTGTAAAGTATAATGCAGTCCTTGCCATCCTGCTCGAAAAAATGCACGCAAGGCAATTGCATTAATACTTTTTTCTTTCTTTGATACTATTCGAATGGGCATATATGTCTGTGCATGCACAAACGCATTAAATGGATTGAGATGTGTCCATGTTCCTATTTCGATACTATGTTGCAAAGCATCGGGAATATACACAGTCATAGAATTATGCTTGCAACAATCATCGATATTCTCCGTAAGATTTTGTAAATTTTGCAGCACATCTTCGCGAAATATCTCATGAGATGCACTATAGCAATACCATGCGCGATATTTGTCTTCATCACGAGAATTATGAGAATATAAAAAAGCGTGTGTGGTATCGTCACGCTCTACGTCAAAATAGATTTGTGCAAGCGCAAGCGCAGCAGCGTTATGTGCTTCGCTCGGGGTGGATCCTGTAGCTATTACGCTTCCGACTTTATCTGTATTATTTTTTGGCAAACCGTAGTGCCTACCAATAGATGCGTTTAGTATTACATTGCGTACAGAAGGAAAAGAAGCTTCAATTTGATTTTTTGGTATTTGCGAGTTTGTCGGTATTTGTGATTCGTGTTTTGAAAATGTGAAAACGGTATCAGTAAAATGCTGTAATTGTTTCGGTACCTGTATACGCCGTAGCGTACCGGGCAGTGTTATAAGAGCACGCTCTGCCACCGTACAAGAAGGGACAATTTCACGCAATGTTTTTTTCACATGCTGAGGAAGTCTTCCATGCAATGCAAGCATCACCGCGTATTCTGCAGGGTCTATGCCATACGCATACGGTATAGTCAATCCTGACATATAACCACCTGAAAGCCTCGCTGCACATTCTCCTATGTACGCTTTCTCATCATCAAAAATAATATCACCCTTACAAACACCGGTAGTCATACCTAAGGCAGCAGCTGCTTGTTCCAAAACATGTAACGCATCGCTTTGTAACTCACGCGAAAGTTTAGACGGTATCGTATGCCCCATCTCCACGAAATACGGTGCAAACGCAATATGCCTATCGGCAATACCGATAGGGTAAAACGTCCCCTTTAATACAAAAGAATCTATACTTAATTCAGGACCACTTAGTTTTTTTTCGACAATGATTGTATCTGAACGACTATGTAAAAATGCCAATTGAAGTGCAGAAGAAAATCCTTCAGTGCCATGTACCAACGAAACACCGCGTGCGCCCATGTTATCTACCGGCTTTAACACAAGGGGAAATTCAAGCGTTTTAGAAGTAATCATATCTATGTTTTTTAGAAAATTATCTCTGTTTTGCTCTGTTTTTTCAGGACAGTGAAACACTTGATATTTTGGCGATGCAATGCCATGTTCTGCAAAGCATTTGCGCATGAGATCTTTGAAATTTGCACGTCTTGCTACATTCGCAGAAATTCCGTGCAAAGAACATGCTTCTGCTATTACGCTCACCGCATACGAAAAATCGGTAGCACAAGTGAGTACGGCATCTATACGCAAACGTTGTGCATGAAATATAAGTTCTTTTATATTTTGTAAATCAACATGGAGAAATTCATCTGCATAATTTTTGCCTACCGCAAAAGCATTTGCGTCAGCTGTTATGGCGATATGTCCCATGCGTTTTGTCGCTTGTATCACAGACACCTGCATAAGAGAAGCACCGAGTATAAGTACGCGTTTACGTTTCATTGCGTTTTTCCAAATATAATTCAAATGTATCGCCTAAATGAAATAGCTTACTTAGCGCACATACTAGAGACTGTACCGGTGGATATAAAACCCACTGTAGTGCCGAAGGAAGAAAGCGCGATGGATGATTTCCGGTAATGCGTAAAGCACGGATAACAAAACCATGTGCATGCAAGATTTTGACAAGCATTTTGGGTGAAAAAATACTAAAGTGATCTATAGGATTTGCACGTAAAAAACTCGTGCGATATCTTCGTGCAGAAATGCCCCTACCGTTAGGAACTGCAAGTGCAAAGATACCGCGCGGTTTTAACAAGCGTTTGATAATGTCAACGGTACTATCAAAATGCGGTGCATGCTCAAGCACATACCAGCACGAGAGTACATCATAGTGCAGATTAGTACCTTCTGCTTCAGGAATTTGAAAATAAGAGCTGTGTTTCTTGCTAAATGCTGCGTGAGATGCATCAAAATCATTGTGGAAAATGCTTGCACACAGTGCGGGAATTTTAAGAGTATTCGTCACATAGGCACAGGCGTCTTCGCTTATATCAACGCCACAAGAGATAAACCCGCGCGCTTTTGTACGGGTAAGCATAGCCCCATAGGCACACCCAAGATCAATAAGTCGTAAGGGTTCATCATGTTTTTTGATATCCTGCTTATGAGATATAATACGCTCAATGCAATGTAAACGCTCATCAGCCTTTTTACAAATTGCCTCAAAATCTTCGAGATACGTACGTCCATATTGTGCTTTGTATTCGCTAAAAAAGTATGCATCATCATAGGTAACTGGATCAGAAAAAGGTATTTGAAACATCAGTTTTGTTGTTCTACACATGAAAACACTTTTTTCTTCATCACGAAACAATGCAATTGGCATACGATTATTTTCTAAATCAAAAGGATTACTAATGCCCCGCTGTCCGTACCAGCTTTTTATTTTATCCGCACAAGTAAAAAGCCTATCATATACACTCAACCCCTGATTGATTTTGTTCATATCAGTTATAGCATTTACTGCTGCGTGAAATAAATTTTCATCGAGAGAGAAACGACTAAGTAATTTCGCAGCACTTCTGTAAGAGCGATAATAATGCAAAAATCCTGCGCGCTTACTTAAATGAGTGTGATACGCACTCGGATTTACCAGCACGGTTGGCACGTTTGCATAATGTGCTTCAAATGCAGTAAGCCCAAAATGAGTTATCACCAGATCGTATTGATGTAAGGTATGTGCAAAGTTACGAGAAAATGGCACAAAATGCACATACTGTTCTGCATCGCGCCCAGGTTTTTCTTCTTCATTTTTAGAAGGCAAATTTGTCACAACGGTGCAATGTATATTATGTGTTACGCATGCTTGAATGATAACGTGATACTGCTCATAAGTAGAATGAATCGCATACAACAAGATATGTTTGCAATGGCGCGGTGGCGTTTTACGCCTTAGCATCATCGTATCAACAAAGCCTGCAGGATCGTAGATGTTCGGATCACTGAGTGTATTGGGAATTGTATCAATAAGATATGGCACGCATTTCCGTGCCGGACCACCTAAGTCTATACCTATGCAAAAACCATATTTCTGATAAAAGCAGAAACGCTCATAGTCAAGATTCTGTAGGTCTAAAAAAATAGCATCATAATGCTGCAGAGGATGCGATACTACACGTACATTTGGATGATTGAGTATATCGCTGTGCATGTACAATAACGCGTTATACTCATGAGTGTTTCTCAGATCTGTATTTTCTTCACAAGAAGTAAACACAATATCAAGTGAATGTCCTAAGTTAATACACTGATGTGCACATGCAAAGGCACGCATGGCGTGTCCAAAACCTGAACGATGCCTTAGAAACGATACATAGAGATACTGTGGCGTATGCATGGATAACTCATCATTGTAGCAAATTTAGACTATAAAGCCCTATTTTCAATTTTCAAATGCTATGAAATTCTTTAAATCATAGATATCGCGAAAGTACAAAATAAATACAAAAGACATCAGGTTTTTAGATGTATTTGAAAAAATGTAAACTTTTTACTGTATTTACCAGTACTCAGTTATTTTTTTCTTTAAGACATTTTTTAATAAAGTCGTAGATTTTATGTTTTTTGTAGTATCGTACTTTTTATAAAATTTTATTCCATGTTGTCCTGAAAAAAATAACAATAAGCTTTGGACTGTATGAACAATGCGTAAGCCTACCGCATATTTAAGACACATGTAATGGTACATATAATCTTTTTTATAACGCCGTTTGCGCTTCGTATTAGTCACGTGTTTTACTCTAAAACAGGAGCTTACCCTCACATAATGTCCACTGCCATATGCGCGAATGGCAAAATCACAAAGCTGCCAAAATGGGTTAAGTATATTGGCATCAAAACCTTGTAATTCACATACTTTTTTTCGATTAAAAATACCCACAAAATCGTGAGGGAAAAACGTGTAGGAAAAAAACGAAGTATTGCGATCTAAATTCATAGATATTCCCCACATGGTAATTTTAGGCTTGTACGATACGGGTATGGGATTTCCATTGGAATCTTCGCACAGAGGAGCGACACATAAGGGCATGTCTTCTACCGCATGCAACAGCATTCGCGTAGATATACCATAAGGCTCTATATGCGTCCACGAAACAAAAACTAAATCAGTGTGTATCTCAGAAAAAAGTGTATTTAAAAGAGCTCCAACAGATGCAGGATTTTGCTGCCCTTCTGCTGTGTGGAAAAAATAGACATTGGGAAACATATTGCGTATGTTTGCAGGTACAACATCACTATTAGAATATGCAAATAAAATTTTATCAGAATAAATTGCCGTATAGTGCTCTAAGGCATTTCTAATGGAAATGTTTTTTCTACTACTGTCATGTAATAAAATAATTCCTACACTTGCATATGCAGAAGATATTTCAGTATGTTTCCCGCTTATAACATACGCAAGGTCTTCAAAAGAAGAAGTATCGCCGATAGATTTTGCTTTACGCATTGCAGGTATAGTACTCATCACAATTCTTACATATATCAGGATAATGTCCGCGTGTATGTTCTACAAAGAGATTCTCATTACGCTTCCATAACGTTTCAATTGATTCGTCAATTATGTTACCTTGTAGATGCTTTTTCTGCAAATCTTGAAAACACATACGTATATTTCCATCAATATCTATGAGCATATCGCGTTCTAAATGACGACATGCAAAGCGATGCATGGGCGCGAGATCAACGGTTTTTTTATCTGGAAGCATTCCGCACACATTATTGTACTTTTGAATAATAGGTTGTGCTCCCTTTCCATCCCAATACTTGCAAAAAGCATCAAGATCCGATTCGTTTTCTACCATGCGTGTAGCTTGTACAAAGACATTGCGAGCTGTGGCTTTTTCAATAAGCATTTCTACAAACGAATGCGCCTTTGTATACGCTTCTTGTTCTGAAAGCCCCCCACAATCCGAACTCTTGTGCACGTTTTTATACACTTCAGTATTGTGTGCATCAAGATACACAATCCATGAGATATTACTCGGAACCATATTCCACCACGACGATGTAGTATCCCATTCATATCCGTTTGTTTCAACATAGACAGCAGAAAATGCTTCGGATGCCTCACTCATGAAAGAAAAAACATCGGGATGCAGTGCTACTTCACCTGCAAAGCCTAGCGCGAGTATCGCATCTTCGGCATCTTCAGTAAGTTTGGAAATTATAGCATTCCACACATCGCCGCGCATGCTTTTACATGCTCTACGCTGCGTTATTTCACCAGATTCTTTGTCAGAAGAATGCATTATGAAATAATGAGGGTCGTAAATCGTAGGGTGCACTGCATCGGTAAGTTGTATGTATACATAACGAGGAAGACTACGGAAAAGCTGTGGTTTATCTTCATACAAAAGCAACAAATCATCAGGATTGCGAAGTCCCGAATCCCATAATTGCTTACTAAGCGTAAAATTCGTACGCGTATCTGCAGAAAGTGATACACGGAGCATACGCATGTCTTGTGGCGCAAGCACTGCTTCTATGTCATAATCGTTGATGCGTTTTTCTACAAGCGAAAACAATGCACCACGAGTTATAGGCGATGGATACTCTGTAATTTTTGCATTTGTTTTTAGCTCTGAGAGTGTATATGAAAGCATTTTACACGCATTAGGCGAGAATATTTCAGGCGTTACCGATTCAGGATAGCCTTCGCTACGTGTATAGTGCGATGCATACTTTCTATGCGTTTCTATCATCTTTGTATATAAGGGTTCGTATGAAATCATAGAATCGGCAAACATTAGACAAATATGTGTGTTATCTTGTGCAATATCACACAGCTTTACTACAAGTGAGTCTAGAGAGTTTGAGATACGATACTTTTCTGTAAAACCGATATACCTGTCTGTATACAGATTTTTTATACTATCTGTATCTGATTTTTTACTTGAATCTACATACAGTAGCGTACAAGCTTGTACCACACCTGCATGTGTAAGTGCTTCAGAACAAGCTAGTGTGTGCTTCCATGCCGATGAGCCATCGCTACACGAATGAAACGTATAACGCGAATGAGAGTGTAACAGCACAACGAAATTGACATTCATATTTTAGTACGTATTAGTGAATATCGGCATAAATACGAGAAAACTTCATGTAATAATGACGCACCTATCGCAGTGTGTCTTATGTGCAGATATAATGAACTACAATAAAAGCCATGAGTACACTCATTCCCGTTATACTCGCAGGGGGACAAGGCACTCGTCTATGGCCTGCCTCACTTCACAACATGCCGAAGCAATTTCTTTCTATTGACGAGAAAACCTTGATGCACCGTGCAATAAAACGCGCACTTGCAGTCACTGATATGGATGTAATAATTGTGACAAACGAAAGCTATCTGCCATTATTTCCTACGCAGCTTTCTCTCCCACTTGAGGATGCATCGCGCATACGACTTATAGGCGAACCTACAGGGAGAAATACCGCACCTGCTATTGCATTAGCACTTCGCTACATAGAACATGCATATCCAAAAGAAGAAATCATCCTCCTCATTATTACCGCGGATCACCTCATAGAACCTTTGGATGCATTCGTACAAGACCTAATCCTTGCGCGCGCTTATGCTGAAAAAAATTCCATCGTAACGTTTGGTATTATTCCCACAAGAGCTGAAACAGGCTACGGGTATATAGAGTACATATCATCGACTAAAAGTCACGGAGGATATAAGGTACGTGCATTTCATGAGAAGCCGAATAAAGAAAGAGCATATCACTACATAAAACAAGGTAATTTTATGTGGAACAGCGGTATGTTTTGCTTTTGTGCACAGAGAATGCGTACAGAACTTTACAGACAAGCTCCGTCAATTGCAGAAAAACTCCTTACTCCTCACATAAGGTGGAAGATGGATTTTTTACACGATATGCAGCACTTAATACCACAGAACATAGACTATACTACGGTTGAAAAAAAATCCATAGACTATGCAGTTATGGAAGCTGCTGAAAACGTTATTGCAATCCCCGCTTCATTTTCGTGGAACGATGTTGGAAGTTGGGACGAAGTATCTCAATTACAAGAAACACAAAAAGAGCTTGTATATCTTGCAGATGCTAGAAACGTCAGTGTATTTACAGAGGTACCCGTAGGGGTTTGCGGACTTTCTGATATTGTAGTTGTGGTAAAAAATAACCGCGTGCTTGTAATGAAAAAAGGCTGTGGACAGCTCGTGAAAATCATTGCTGAAGAAGATGAACAGAATATATAAAAATTCTTGGCATTAAACCGCAACAAGTTAGACAAGAGATATGCTTAAAGCTACGCGATAGTATCGTGAATACTCGAAAAGCAGATAAGTTTCTACACAGGTAAATATATCGACTATGACATTCCTTTAATTTCACAAGAACAAAAAAACAACAAAAACATTAATAATATATTAATTTAATTAACACAAAAGAATCATTTGTATATGATGCTATCTTTTATAATATAAATGTGTTCATCAATACACGCAATTTAATATACGAGGAAATAACTATGAAACATAAATTTTTATCTTTTTTATTTATCATTGCATTCAGTTTCACAATTGTAAGCAATATACATGCACATGAAAGTACGCAAACAAAAATAGAATTTTGGCATGCTTTTGGAAGTGGTAAACTCGCTGAACTAGTTTCACAATTTGTGCAAGAATTCAATGAAAAACACCCTGACTATAAAGTGATAGAAACATATAAGGGTAATTACGAACAAACGCTAGCATTCGGTATCGCGGCAATACGCACAAACACACACCCCGATATTATCATGGTTTACGATGCAGGAACTGCAACAATGATAGGAAGTAAAAAAATCATCTACCCACTTCACCAGCTTTTTAAGGATTCAGATATTGATTTTGATGTAGATGATATAAACCCGGCTATTAAGAGTTATTACATAACATCAGATGGAAAACTACTCTCATACCCCTTTAATGCTTCAACTCCTGTGCTGTACTACAACGTCGATCTTTTTAAAAAAGCAGGCATTGACATCAATGTATCTTTGAAAACATGGGATGATGTAAAGCGCGTAGCTCAAAAACTGAAAACGGTAACCGATAGCCCCATAACATCGGCATGGACAATGTGGGTGCATATGGAAAATTTTGCCGCATTGCACAACGTGGCACTTGCATCTAAAAACAATGGCTACGATAGCGTTAAAAACGTAAAGTATCTGCCAAATTCCACGCCTTTCATAAAGCATTGGGAAACATTGAAAGAACTTTCCGATGAAGGGTTGTATGTATATAAAGGGCGAAGTGAAAAAGCCGAAGCTTCGTTTCCTGCGGGTGAAGTTGCTATGATGACAGGAAGTTCATCTACAATATCAAGCCTAAGCGGACAAGTAAAATTTAAATTTGCAGTAGCGCCACTACCAATTAATACCAAAGTAGCATCTGAAATGCAAAATTCAATTATAGGAGGATCTTCACTGTGGGCATTAAAAGGACATTCTCAAAAGAGAGCAAAGGGTACCGCGTTGTTTCTTGCATATCTTGCATCAATTGGAAAACAAAAAGAGTGGGCAAAAGAGACAGGGTATGTTCCAATTACAATGTCGGCATACGAAGAACTTAAAAAAGAAAATTTTTATAAACAAAACCCTCAAAGAGAAATAGCAGTAAAACAATTAGCAAACAAAAAACCTACGAAAAATAGTAAAGGCTATCGCTTAGGGTTTAATCCACAAATTAGAACTAGTGCTTACGAAGAATATGAAGCAATGATTAACGGGAAAATCACAGTTCGACAGGCAATTAAAAATATTCAAAAAAAAGCGAACGCACTACTGCAGAGATTTGCTCGTTCTGTAAAATAGTCTTACAAGTTACATTCAAGAAAAAATATATTACAATTACACGAGACTAAGAAATATCATGAAGCACGCTGCATTTCGCAATAAACCTTCTCTCGCGTTTTTCTTACTTGCTCCTCAACTTATTATAAGTATCATATTTTTTCTTGTACCAGCATTTGTTGGCATAAAAAATGCGTTCTTTCTCTCAGATCCTTTTGGACTTTCACATGAATTTATATGGTTTGAAAATTTCGCAAACATTTTTAGAGACCCAACATACTTGTATGCAATAAGTATTTCTATTTTTATTAGCTTTACAATTGCATTAAGCTCAATGAGTATATCCTTACTTTTTGCAACAATGGTGCACAATCTTGTAGGTAAGTTTGCTACATTGTATAAAGTCATTCTCATAATTCCCTACGCAATTGCTCCGGTTGTAGCGGGAGTATTATGGAAGTTTCTTTTCGATCCCAGTGTTGGTGTGATAGCATACTATCTACAAAAATTTGGAATAGAATGGCAACCGTATACAAACGCAACAAATGCAATAACACTTATTATTATTGCCGCTGCATGGAAACAAATAAGCTACAATTTTTTATTTTTTCTTGCAGGATTACATTACATTCCACCATCACTTGTAGAAGCTGCGACTATGGACAGAGCAAGATCCTTTAGGCGATTTTGGACTATCACGTTTCCGATGCTCTCACCAACAATCTTTTTTCTCTTGATTGTAAATATGATATACGCCTTTTTCGAAATTTTTGGGATTATAGATATTACCACTCAAGGAGGACCGGAGTATAGCACCGCAACTCTTATATATAGAGTGTACAGAGATGGGTTTTTAGGACTTGACATCGGTTCTTCTTCAGCGCAGTCTACAATCTTACTTATTATTGTCATTGTACTTACCATGATGCAATTTAAATACGTAGAAAAAAAAGTTCATTACTTATGATATGTTACAAAAAAATTGCACGTACACTTATGCGTCACGCTATTCTTATTGCAGGTTCTCTTATAGTCATATTCCCCTTGTACATTGCATTTGTCGTATCAACACACACCTTACAAGACTTATCATCAAATCCCATTCCCTTGCTTCCAGGAAAACATCTTCTTAGCACATGGAATTCATTGAACAATAGTACTATTCTCAATATTGCTTCTATCGCACGACTTTTATGCAATACGCTCATCATAGCACTTTGCATCTCTGTTGGAAAAATTATCATTTCAATACTTTCTGCCTATGCCATTGTGTACTTTGAATTTCCGTATAAGAAAACAGCATTCTGGATTATCTTTATAACTCTCATGCTTCCTGTAGAAGTACGCATACTACCTACCTACGAAGTAGTAGCTCGCTTAGGCATGATAAACACCTACGCAGGTTTAAGTCTTCCGCTCATTGCTTCTGCTACCGCGACATTTTTCTTTCGACAGTTTTTTCTCACCATACCAAATGAATTACTTGAAGCTGCAAAGCTCGACAAAGCAGGTTTCTGGCGATTTTTTTTTGACATACTATTACCTGTATCAAAAACAAACATCGCAGCACTTTTTGTTATTTTGTTTGTATACGGATGGAATCAATATCTTTGGCCTCTAGTTATAACATCAAATGCCCGCTATTATACCATCACCATGGCTATTCAACGCTTAATGGTTATAAGCGACTCTCTTCCGCAGTGGCCACAAATGATGCTCTTGTCTTTACTTACTATTCTTCCGCCCTTGATAGTGGTGTATATAATGCAAAAGTGTTTTGTAAAAGGACTCATACAAACAGAAAAATAGGAGATTTTATGATACATACACGTTTAGAACATCTTACGAAAACCTATTCCAATGGCTTTAAAGCGATACAAGGCGATGGTATTTCACTGACTGTAGAAGATGGAGAATTTATTGTACTCCTCGGACCTTCAGGATGCGGAAAATCTACTATATTACGCATGATAGCGGGATTAGAAAGCATCACAAGCGGTAACTTGTATATACAAAATAAAAAGGCAAATGATATAGAACCGGGAGATAGAAACATTGCAATGGTATTTCAAAATTATGCATTATACCCACACATGAATGTATATAAAAACATGTCCTATGGTTTAAAAAATCACGGTTATCCTAAAAATGAAATACAACAGCGAGTACACGAAACAGCAAAAACATTAGGCATAAGTCATCTTCTGCACAATAAACCTGCACAGCTCTCTGGTGGGGAAAAACAGCGCGTGGCAATGGGGCGAGCAATTGCACGTCATCCTGTTTTATTTTTATTTGACGAGCCACTATCAAACCTCGATGCAAAACTACGCACGCACATGCGTAACGAAATTAAGCACTTGCATCAAAGACTGAAAACAACTTCCCTATACGTCACACACGATCAAGTTGAAGCGATGACTATGGCTTCGCGCATTGTCGTTTTGAACAAAGGAAGTATAGAACAAATTGGTACTCCTGAAGAAGTTTATAAAAAACCTCGCACCTTATTTGTTGCAAATTTCATTGGTTCTCCCGCTATAAATTGTTTTGAGGCACGATACGAAAACGAAACCATTCTATGCCATGAACAGCGTATTCCTCTACCACATAAAAAACTTATGGAAAACAATGCAGATATTATTATCGCCATACGTCCCGAAGATATATTGTTGTCATCTAAAAAACCCCAAGAACCACATATTAGGTTTAAAACTCGTATTGTCGAAAAAGAACACTTAGGATCTCAATACTTACTACATCTAAAAATTGAAACATCAAATGAACAGAAGACACAAACAGAACGTGAGAAATCAAACTTGCGCGTACTTGTATATAATACTAGCATGCTTATTGATACTCATAAGTACATAGATGCGCACATAGCACTAAAAAACATACTCATATATGACAAAGCAACGGGACATGCACTTTGATACTTGAAACATATCCGACTATTACAGCTCATCGCGGTGGCTCACTTTTATGGGTTGAAAATAGTATGGAAGCACACAAAAACATACGAGCACTTCCCGTTGATTGTATTGAATGCGATATACATGAAAGTAACGATGGGTATATTGTAGTATTTCATGATAATACTTTAGAGCGTCTTACAGAAAATGGTCACGGTGATATTGCAGAGCATTCTTTTAAATACTTACGCATGGCAAAACTTAAATATACTCTCAAAGATACAATATTTTTACTTGAAACACTCTTTAATCTTCATAAAGAAACTGACTATATTCTGCAAGTAGAACTAAAAACGAAATCCGACGGCAATCCTTATCCTCATATAGTTCAATCTTTGGTAAAACTTATAAAAGATTTTGGCTATGAAAAACGCGTAATCCCTATCAGTTTTTCACTCGCATACATCAAACAATTACAAAATTCTAATTTTTTTCCTCCTTCTACACAATTTTTACTCTCGCAATATGCACAGAGAATTTTGGGGATGGATGAATTGCTTACGCTTATACACACAAATAACATTACAGTAATAGGTGCTAATATTGCAACTCTCAGCTATGATGAAATTGTAACACTGAAGCAAAACAATATCAGTGTAAGTGTATGGGGTGCAAATGACGAACACAATATCAAACAAGCCCTTGCACTACCTCTTGTAAACATAACATCCGATAGGCCTGACTTAGCGCTTCAATTGCGTGAAAGTAGCAACAAAGAAAAAACACTGTAAGAGCAGAAAACAGACATATAGTGCATAGTCCTCTACATCTCACGCTATGAAAGACCTAGTGTTTTATTACTAATTTTTAATAATTCTCTCTTGAGTTATACACTATATTTTTCCATTATGTAGATAGAAAGTAATTCTTTACTAAGAAAGTCATGTATCAAAATTTATGAGTAAAATATTTTTCATTATTATCATAAAAATTACCATAAGCATATTCATACTACCTGCACAGACAAGAGACAATACAAACGAAATGCCGCACGCACAACGGATAAAAGAACTACCTCAATACCTTCTTTTATTCACTTGGAATGCCATTGCATTAATTCCTAAAGAAAAAATAACAAATAACACAAGCATCAATACAGACATAAAAAATAGAAAAATACGTCTCTACTTTTTTTCTTCATTTCCATTTTTCTATAATTTCCAAATGAATCATATTGAAAATTTATTTACGCTTCACTATACATGGTCTGTAATAGATAGTACATTTATTCCAGCGTCACTACCTTTTTTAAAAAACAGAAACGCGTCTTCAAAAACAATAAATATTTTCTATAGATTAACGAAGTTATTTCTCATTGATTATCCTATTTATTTTATCATTCCTTCTTTAAATCATGAATTTTTTGGACATGGTATGAGATATTATCAGCAAGGGCTTGATCTTACAAACATATATCTTCCATTACCTCCCCCTTTTCAAAGCACATTTCCATATATTAACGCGGACTTTGGCACTGATAACGCTACTATCCAACAATCTATTCTCTCTACTATCGGAGGTTCTGAAGCTAATACTAGCATGGCAAATATAGTGCGGAAAACTGTGCTTGTATCAGGTTCATTTAGCTATCAATCTTCTTTTTTGTATCTCTACGCTAACAATGACTTAAACGGATATGCTGCCTTTGCACCTCAAATATCAGATATTGCACACTATAAATATTTGATCAATGAAATATTATATAAAAACCGTAGTAAAAAAATTGATAATACAAAGTTGCTTACATACGGAATTATAGGAATTTTAGGCGATCCACTTAATTATTATTCGTTTTATAACATTTTCAAAAGTTATTTATTTGACGGCAAGACAAGTTTTCGTATTCCGTGGATTCCTATATATGAAGTAAAATACTTACCAAAAGTAAGATTTGGGTTAACTCCTTACGGAGTGGAACTTTTTATCAATACCTACCTTGCATATGAAGATACCGTGTATGCTTTTATCATTGGAACTACTGATGGTACATTTGAACCTTCATGGCGAATACAGACAAAAATATGGAATATTCTTATTACAAAAGATACCTCAATAGACATTGATGCACAAATATGGATGCAACCGAAAATAGAATTTTTTGTAAATAACATACTACAAAAATCACAAGGCTTTGGCTATGCGTTTTTCATTACTTACGATTATGACAATTTTATAAGCAATGTACTGGGAATAACGTTTCAATTAGGATATAAAAGCGCAGGTTTTATAGAAGGTCATGTATTACAAAATAGCGTTACTGCACAAATTGCTTTTTCAATATCATCTAATTTATAACTACTATTGCTTGTATTGAAATAATGTCACAAATCTTATCTTATTTACTAATATCACTGAGTTCCTAAAAATTGATTGTGTATAGATTCATCATCTATTCTTTTTCGCTGTTCATTGAGATCACTTTCAAGTTGCTTTTTTCTATTGTATTCTTCTTTTTCTAACGCATTGGTAGGAAACATTCTTAAATTTGCAAGTATTGCTATCATACGTTCTATAGCTTCGCGTTGATTTGTATCAGGTTCCATCTCTAAATATTTTTTATAGTCGCCCTCCGCACCTGCATAATTTTTTCTGTGTATTTGAAAATTCGCTCTATTGAGATAGGCACTACTTACTTCAGGTGCAAGAGAAATAACTTCAGATATGTATTGATTGGCATTAGTATAGTCTTGTTTCGCAGCATACACTAAAGCCATGTTATACTTAATATTTTTTACCGATGCACCAGAAAGTCCGAGCGCTGCAGTGTATTCATTGAGTGCTTCATCATACATGCCACTTTCTTGAAGTGCATATGCAAGCTCTTCGCGATATCTGCCTTGTGTAGGATCAGCACTTGCCGCTAATCGAAAAAAAGAAATTGCTTTCTGAGGATCTCCTGCATTGAGGTATTCAAAACCTATAGTCCGCCAATTGTGTGCTTGTGGATATATCGATGCAACAAAATAAACATACAATAACAGTTGTCCCCAAAGGAAGAAAAAATTTCTTACACGCATACTACAATAGTCGGTGTATTGAATACACGAATAAAGTACTTTAAGCTAAGGCATGAAAACATAATTTATTGTATTATGAAATAAGCATGTCTACAGTTGGTATTAATACTATGGGATTTTATGTCCCTCCTTTATGTGTAAGCGTCATGGATATTATTGCAAAACGCACAAGTGAAAACCCTGAAGTTTCCGCTCGTCTTCAAAATGCAGTAAAAACTACGAAGCAACGCTTTATTCGCTTTACTCAAAAATGGCAAGACTCAGTAACACTTGCCGCAGAATCAGTTTTGAATATAGCAAAACATATTTCATTTGATACGCTTAAATTTCTTATATCAGCAACTGAAACTTCTGTTGACGCTTCAAAACCACTTGCATCGTTTATAATTGGTATCTTAGAAAAATCTGGAGTTCACATTCCAAAAAATCTTATAAATTACCAAACGCAACATGCATGTGCGGCGGGTACAATCAGCATACTTCAAGCAATGACAATGATACGCTCTTTCAAAAATGATACCTCTGCAATTATTACTACATCTGATATAGCTCGCTATTCAAAAAATACCGCAGCAGAAATAACACAAGGCAGTGGTGCTGTCGCAATGCACATATCTAAAAACCCACAACTCATTGAAATAGATGTAGAACACAGCGGATTTTTTTCATCAGATGTTGACGATTTTTTTAGACCACCACATAGAAATGAAGCACAAGTTAAAGGACAGTTTTCAATAAAGTGTTATAACACTGCAGTATACTCAGCGTTAGAAGATTTATCGCGACAGTACAACATAAGTACTCAAACACTACTAGAAGAAAGTGACTATGTTATATTTCATATTCCCTTTTACTCAATGCCTCTTATCGCGCTTCGATTTATACTAAGAAAAAAACTTGGATATACGCAAGCAGAATACGAATCTTTTATACAAAGAAAATACATTCATGAATCAAGCGAAATAATATCACGGATTGGCAATACCTATACTGCATCGACTTTTTTTGCGTTGGGAGGACTGCTAGAAAAGCATCATAGTGAAAAGAAAAATATAAATAATAAAAAAATTCTCTTAATATCATACGGATCAGGTAATACGAGTATTGTACTACGTGGTACAACTACACAAAACACTAATGCAGTGGTAAGTACATGGAATTTATGGAAACAAGTAAATCATGCACAACAAAATGCCCTAAATGCGTATGAGGAATGGATATCACATAAAACAATGTATAGCTGTTCATCATCTCATTTAGAGCAAGAAAAATTGCAAAATGAAGAAAATATGTCTCATATTATTGGAAGTCCGAAAAATATCTACGCTGAAACACAGTTGATACCCGAGGCGCTAAAACCATCAGTATATTTGCGAGGGCTGAGAAAAGACGAATACCGAATATACGATGTGTTATAACAACACTTTACTACATGAGCATCTCAGAACGAAAACAAGCACACCTTGATATTTGTTTAAAGGAATCCGTTGAGCGTGGATCTACCGAATTTCAGAATATACATTTTATTCATAATGCACTTCCTGAAATGCAATTAAGCGATGTAGATACATCGTTGTCATTTTTAGAACATACAATATCAGCGCCGATATTCATATCATGTATGACCGGCGGAAGCTCAAACGCATATGAGTACAACAAGCGGTTTGCCGAAGCTGCGGAACAACTTCGCATTCCAGTCGGGCTAGGTTCTATACGCATACTTTTAGAACATAAAGAACTCTTAAAGGAATTTCAATTAAAAACCATTGCTCCTTCTGTCCCGCTTGTCGCTAATATTGGAGCAGCGCAATTACGCACGATACCGTTCAAGGCATTAAATGATATTATCGCAAAACTACATGCGGATGCAATTGCAGTGCATTTGAATCCAGCACAAGAATTATCTCAGATACAGGGAGAGCTATCTTTTACTCATATTTTTGAAACACTGCGGTCATATGTTTCTAAGAGCACCGTGCCGATTATTGTAAAAGAAACAGGCTCTGGCATAGCTCCACAAGAAGCAAAGGCATTACTCGACATAGGGGTAAGATATGTGGATATTGCAGGCAGCGGAGGTACAAATTGGGCAGTAGTAGAACTGCTGCGCGCGCATGAAAAAGAAGAAAATTGCAATGTATCAATTGAAACCTTTTCTCGCTGGGGCAATCCTTCAGCACTCTTACTTTTAGCACTATACGGCACACAAAACATAATCGCCTCTGGCGGAATACGAAATGCTCACGATATTGCAGTAAGTATTGCCTTAGGAGCTGAGACTGTAGGCTTAGCTCTTCCTGTCTTGCAGCACGCACAAAGCACGAAAACACTTGTTTCGTATTTATCAACACTAATATCTGATTTAAAAAAATTATTTGTTTTAAACAAAGCACGGACAATGCATGATATGCGCCATGCAAAGTTTTGGCTTGAACCACAACTTATAGAAAAACTCAAGCTATTTTGTGCTGCGTGTGGAATTGAAGTACCTACATCGTTGTTCACTAATTCCTAAAATACATCGCTATTTTGCATAGCGAGCCACAAGCAATGTAGGTTGTGGCTACTACACATAAAATTATTTCAAGGTAAATTTTAACAATGGATCTCCATAGTTTATTTCTTGCCCTGCGTTTACCAATACTTCAAGCGATTCCACCATATGCATTGTAGGACTTACAATGGGAGAAATCATCGATAAGCCTTTTCCTTCTATAAATGCCCTATCGACTTCCACTATATCCGTTTTTACAGAATATTGCTTTCCATTTTCAACAAGTAAGCGAAAGCCTTCACCTTTCAAAGAAACTGTCTCTATGCCTATATGTACGATAAGTTCAAATTCTCCAATTTCATAGGCAAGTGCGTGGTTAGTTTTAAATACATCTACCTGCGCTGTAAGTGCATTTTTTACTATATCTGCGCTAGGCAACACTGCAATACCATCGCCTATCATTCGCTTTGCAAACGCTTCATCAGGAACATCGTCAAGCATGACCGCACTACCCTTAAAGGGAGAAAACACTTGCACTTCTCGAGATTTTTTCTTTAAAAAATCAAATATACCCATGTTCTATCCGCGCTTTAGTACATTAATGGCATCTGAAAGCGCCTCTGCTTTTTGTCCCAGCACTATTTGCACCGCGTTGTTTGAGGGCATGATAATTCCACTTGAACCAAGTGCTTTAATTCTATCTTTGTCAACTTTTGTTCCGTCAACTACATCGGATCTCAAACGAGTTACACAGGAAGAAATACTCAATATATTGGCAAGTCCGCCTAGTGCTTCTGCAAATGCCTGCGCTTCTTCTTGGACAGATAATGTCATTATTTTAGTCTCTGCTTGTGCTTCATCTTCGCGCCCTATGGTTTTAAGATTAAAAGTCTTTATTACAAAAATAAAAACAACAAAATATAAAAGTGCAAATATAATCCCTACTGGTATCATAAGACCCGGTTTTGTCGCTAAGTTCCAATTAAGAATGTAGTCTATCAATCCTGCAGAAAATCCAAAACCAAGCTTTATTCCTAAGGCATGGGTAATAGCGAGGGCAAGACCTGTAAAAAGCGCATGGAATACATAGAGCATTGGTGCTAAAAACATAAACGCAAATTCAAGAGGTTCAGTAATACCCGTGAGAAAAGAAGTAAAGGCTACAGAAAACAATATTCCAGCAGCAGCTGATTTTCGTTCTTTTTTCGCCAATATATACATTGCAATTGCCGCAGCGGGTAAGGCAAACATCATAATTGGAAAAAATCCTGTCATATAATCACCTGCTGTAGTATCTCCTGCGAAGAAACGCGTTAAATCTCCATTAACTGCGCCATCAGCACCTTCGTATTCTCCAAATTGAAACCAAAAATACGTGTTCAATATGTGATGCAATCCCAGCGGTATCAATAAGCGATTAAGCGTGCCGTAGATAAATAATCCTACAGCTCCTAAAGATGCCAATCCCGCAGTTGTACTAGAGAGTGCATTTTGAATGTACATCCACAGATACCCAAAAATAAATGCAATAATGACAGAAATAAGTCCCGTTATAATTGGAACAAAACGTCTACCAGCAAAAAAGCCTAAATAGCTAGGAAGACTAATGTTGTAAAACTTATTGTAACACGCTGCTGCAACTATACCGCCTATTATTCCTGAAAGAACACCCATGTTTATATCAGGATTAATTGCTTGTGCGCCTTTTACAATAACAAAGTGTGCTACTGCACCTGCAAGTCCCGCAGCTCCATTTCCGTCAAAAGCAAGCCCCACAGCAACTCCAATACCAAATATCAGTGCGAGATTATCAAATACCGCACTACCTGCCGCTGTTATGAAGTCAAGTTTTAACAAAACTCCAAACCGTAATAAGAGTGCTGCGATAGGCAGAACTGCAATTGGAAGCATTAAGGATTTCCCAAGCTTCTGAAATGAACTAAAAGTATTAGTAATGTACATAGTACACCTCCGAATTTATTTATATTTTTATTTATTCTCCATGTATTATGAATAGCGTATTAATTATCATGTAATTCTTTAAAATACCGAACAGTTCCAACTTTTAATTCCACCGTTGCATCCTCATCACATACAATGAGAGTACGTGGATGCATTTGTAACATGCTTGAAGTCCACATAGCATTAATGCTACCTTCAACCAAATGATATACCGCACGTGCCTTGCTCTCACCCGTAGCTATAATTAACACTTCGTAGGCATCTAAAATAGTTTGTATACCAACCGTAATAGCAGTACGTGGCACCTCATTTATTGACGAAAAGAACCGTGAGTTTTTCACGCGAGTATCATGCATAAGCGTTTTTTCTCGAGTACGAGATTGCAAAGACGATCCGGGTTCGTTAAATGCAAGATGTCCATCAACACCTACGCCACCTACAAATAAATCTATTCCTCCCGCTGCGACAATGCTTTGCTCATATTCTCGACATTCTTTTTCTATGTTATCTGCCATGCCATTGGGAATATGCACATTTTCGAGAGGAATATCTACCTGTGAAAATAAATGTTTATGCATGAATGCGTGATAGCTATTGGGATTATCTGGTGATAATCCAACATATTCATCCATGTTAAACGTAGTAACTGACTGAAATGATAAGGTATTTTGAACATGTTTTTCTACAAGAAGGGCATACGTTTGCTCAATGCTACCACCCGTTGGTAGTCCTAGAACTACTTTGCCACGAGTAGTAACATTTCGTACAATAGTACTTTGTATATAATTTGCTACCCAACGCGATACTTCAGAAGAGCTATTGCAGACTATAAGTTTCATACTATTATTATTATAAAATACTTTTAAAAAAAACGCAAATTTAAAATAAAATGTGTAAAAGTAAGTCATAAAATGTAATAATTAACACATACGCATAACACATGACAAATACGCGCTATTTTTAGACTACACTAATAAGCATGAAGTCATCTATTTCACCTAAAAAATGGAATCGCATATCAAATGAAAAAAAAAGCGAAATACTCTATCGTTCACAACGAGACATAGACAATTTCACAAAAATAGTAAAGCCGATTATGGAGGAAGTGCGAATAAAAGGTGACGTTGCTATAGCTAAGTACACAAAAAAATTCCAGAACGCAGTAATACCTCCTGCAAAAATAAGAGTAAGCGAAAAAGAATTTAAACATGCTGAATCATCGCTTGAGAATGAAGTAAAAGAATCTATACAGCATGCAATACGAAACGTAGAAAGTTATCATAACAAAGAAACAATATATCGCGACAATGTAATATCAGAAGTACGCAAAGGTGTATTTTCGGGAAAGCGTGTTACGCCCATAGAATCAGTAGGTATATACATACCGGAAGAAAAAAGAAATTTTTCCTCTATGGTATATATGCTTGCCGTACCTGCGCGCATAGCAAAAGTACCGCGTCGAGTTATGGTAATTCCCCCGAATAAAGATGGAAGCGTTGATGCAGCGTGTTTGTATGCCGCAAAACTTTCAGGAATACACGAGGTGTATAAAGTTGGTGGAGCACAAAGCATTGCAGCACTTGCCTACGGTACAAAGCGCATTGCTCCTGTAGTAAAAATAACTGGGCAAGGTAGTGCCTTTGTCGATGCTGCAAAACGCTACGTAAGCAATGTAGTACATATAGGGTTACCTATTGGTCCTTCAGAATCTGTCATAATATCAGATGGATCGACACCTGCGCGCTTTGTTGCATATGATATGTGCATAGAAGCAGAACATGGAATAGACACTATGTCACTGGTACTTACCCACAAAGCAGAATATGCTAGTCAAATATGTGATAATGTAAACAAGATACTCGATCAAACTCCTGATCCTCCCAAAAGCATAGTACAAAAAGTTTTTGAAAAATATCCTCCAGTGATAATTGCAGAAAGTGAAGAAATGGTTATGAATATCTGTAATACCATAGCTCCTGAACATTTAATGATACACTCAAAATCTCCATCGTTTATAGTCGCAGACATACGAAATGCAGGAGAAATTCTTATGGGAGAATACTCACAATTTAGTCTTGCAAACTATATGGCAGGTTCAAGTGCTGTACTTCCTAGCGGAGGCATGAGTAAAACATATTCTAGAGTTTCTGTTTCAGATTTTTTAAAAAAAACAAGCATCATTAACATATCAAAAGAAGGACATACAGCGTTAAGTCCTTATGTACAAAAACTCGCCCAATATGAAGGCCTTTATTTCCATAGTCAGGCACTTGAAACACGCACAAAATAGTATAGTAAGATGGCATCATTTGATACATTACAATGTGCATTACGTTGGCTTGAAAGCTTACCAAAGTCATCATCGCGCACACATCACTCAAACAGAAAAAAAGTTGAAACGATCAAAACGCTTCTTGCACTTTGTGATAATCCACAAAAAAAGCTGCATCTCATTCACATAACTGGTTCAAAAGGCAAAAGCACGGTAGCAAAAACAGCACATGCACTATTAGGCTTACAAAAATACAAAGTAGGACTTTTCATATCACCTCACGTCAATGTATATAACGAACGTATTTGCATAGATGGGCAAATGATATCAGATAAAAAGTTTTTATGCGTACTTACATACATTCATGTAAAGGTAATTGAGTATCAGCGCCATAATCCACAGTTTATCTTCACTGTTTTTGAAATACTTACCGCTGCAGCATTCTGTGCATTTCGCGATGCAAAGTGCGAATGGGCAGTTATAGAAGTAGGCATAGGAGGTCGCTATGATACAACAAATATCATAGAACCTAAACTATGCATTATTACAGAAATAGAATATGAACACATTAATATACTCGGTCCCACTATTACAGAAATTGCTCATGAAAAAGCGGGTATCATTAAAGATAAAGTTCCTGTATGGGTTGCAATACAACCTTATCAAGAAGTATTACACATACTTAAAAAAACAGCAGAAATGAAACAAAGCCCTTTCTTCTATATGAAAGAACACTGCATTATAGAAAATATCGCAATACACACGCAAGGTACTTCTGCAGATGTATCGCTTACGCTTCATGGAATAAAACACACTTTCAAGTACGAAACCATAACGCTCAGTAAAGCACTTTTAGATGATCAAATACTTGCATATACCGCTTTAGCACATTATTTCATAGATACAAAAAACGAAAATGAGACAATTCATAAAATTATAAGTAATCAAATACAAATGAGACAAGAAATAAATCTGCCTGCTCGTTGTGAATTACTGCGAGGCAATCCCAATATTTTTCTTGATGGAGCACACACCGAGCGCTCAATAGAAAATTCTTGTGCATGCCTACAAGCCTTGTTTCCTAAAGCTTGCCTTGTCATAGGAATGCTAAAAGGAAAAAACCATCGTGCTGTATCTGAAGTGCTACGAAAACAGAAAGATTTTTTCTCACATGTTATTGTAACTACCTGCGGAGAAAAACTTGACTCTGCACACGAAACACTATACGAGATGTTGCGTGAACATTTTCCTACCGCGCAAATGTGTTTAAGAATAAAAGATGCACTTAGTGCTGCAGAAGATTTTTGTAACACGCACATCAATAGTACTACTATCAAAAATGAATATCAAAATTCTGTCATAGGAGTCATTGGATCTTTATACTTATGTAGTGCATGTCGTACACTAGTAAAACCGTGAATAATGAAATAAGCTATGTCGCTTAATCGAAAAGAAATAGATCTTATACTCTCAGAATGGCAATTTGCAAATGCGCGTATACAAGAAATATACCAACCGAACATACAAACACTCTACATGGAGCTATACATACACGGTGCATTACAGCGCATTCATGTATATTTATCACAAGCTATGGTACGACTTCACAGCTCTGCGAAAAAACTTATCAAGCCTTCAAAACCGCAGCGCTTTCAACAACTTTTACAGTCAAAAGTAATAGGCATGTATATCAAAGATATTGTACATATGGACAATAATAGAATTGTGAAAATGCACCTTGTACGAAATATCAATCGACGAGAAAAGCCGCAAAGCCTTTGCGAAAATTATGTCAAGAATAGTATGATGCATCGTTATTTATACTTTAAGTTGTGGAGCAACAACGTCAATATAATTTACACTGATGAAAAAAATACTATTATAGATTTATTATACCGTAGCCCTAAACAAAATCTAATACCCAAGCAACTTTTCACTCTTCCGAAAAATCCACCAAGTAATGCGCTTTCAGCAACTACTATACGTACATGGCAAGGACAATCGTTTAATCAATACATCGAAAAATACTACAAAAAAAAACACGAGCATTGCGTAAACAAAACCATGATGCAAGAAGCCTCACTAATACTGAAGAAAAGAATACTCTATTTACATATCATATGTGTGGAATTGAAAAACCAGATGAATGGTTATAGTGACGCACAGTTATATACCGAATACGGCAATGCAATACTTCAGAATGCCTCAACCATCACCGGTGAAGACTCTCTATTGCATATACCCTGCAATGGAGAAAATACAAAAAAAACAATTCCATTAGATAACAAGCAAAGCGCAATTGAAAATGCACAACGCTACTTTAAAAAAGCAAAAAAAGCAAAGAAGGCAGCAACAGCGAGAGCAGAACGATACAAAATCTGTGAAGCAGAACTAAAAAATGTAGAAGAACTTCAAAGCTTATTGTCAGAGTATACAGAAAATGAAAATGAAAAAAATAGTAACAATTATTCCACACTTGCCATTCCTGAACGTGTTTTAGAATACGTGCGAAATCACCATACAAAATCATCAATACAGCGTGAAGAAAAACGTGAGAGAAAAAAGAATGGAATATTCTTACAAAAAGGAAAATTTACCATTGCAATAGGACGCAACGCGATAGAAAGTGACTTACTTCTTCGCACCTACGCACGAGGAGAAGATATATGGATGCACGCTTTAGGAATAAAAGGATCTTTTGTATTTTTACGCTGTCCTCGCGCAACGAGTAATGTAAAAAACAAACAGAAAATTCAAAGCGCGCCCCTTGAAATTTTACTGGACTGTGCGCGCATTGCAGTAATGTTTAGCAAAGCGAAAAACGAAACATATGTTGATGTTACATACACAAAAGTAAAATATTTACGCCGTATCAAAAACAGCATAGCACAAGTAATACCTACAAATACAAAAACACTTCGCGTGCAGGCAGAAAAAGAAAAAATTCAAGCGTTTATATCAATGTACGAAATACGCTAGATTCTCGCATATCAACAGTAATACACATCAAACGCACACTACTGATGTTCAGCGCCACAAGTTGGGGGAAGCTACGATTAAAGTATAGAATATTCCAAGGTGCGGAAAATCAATCTTCTGTAATCTCTTGTGAATCGGGTAAAAAATTTCCCGAAAAATTCGGAGTATTCCAAGTGGAGTTCATAGTAACTTCTGTAATTTTTCCAACAGGTACAAAATGCAGTTTTAGAACAATATGTCTTACGTGAACATTCATTCTACTGCCTCATGGTATGTATGTTCTTCATTCATCAGAGCTTAACCATACTATACAAAGATCAATTACGTAAGGTAAAAGAGCGTAGCTCTGTAAAAAAATACGGTTTTTGATTACGATGCACTAAATATATCATCTGTTCTAAAACTGCATATCCGATAAATCGATAATCAGTACGCATTACTGAAATCGTAGATGCATTTTTTGTAACATGTAGTGGAATAATACCGTAGCTAGAAGTAAATACTTCTAGCCACACGGCAGGTTTTATTGATAGTTTTTCTACCGATTCTTTTCTTTTATCATAAATAAATCCAATAACTACTTGTGCAGGTATTCCATAATTGCGCAAAAGCGCTGCGCTTATTGCAAGTTTTTTTACATTTTGAAAAACTTTAGGTCTTTGAAAGATCTGTGGAGATCCCCGTAATATCCTATCCATTATTTCTGAAATACGAAATTCACTCTGTCTCGCAGCATTGCTTAAAATGCGTTCAGATTCGTGAGAAAAAAAATATTTTATAAGATCTTCTACAGATAACGCATTTTCTCTTACATTATCTACACTACGAGATATCACCTCATTCAAGGCTGTATTAAAATATCCATCGCTATCTCGCAAATAATACGGAATAGAAAAAGCATTGTGTGCTAATTGTTCGTTCGTTTCATCGGTAATAGAAACAGCAGCGCCTGCTAATGCACTGTTCGTGTCATCAGTAACAGAAGCAGCGGCACCTGCTAATGCACTGTTCGTGTCATCAATAGCAGGAGCAAAAAAAAACGCAGCGCGTTCATCCGAAGCTAAAAGATTTTTCCACGCAAAAGTATGAAATGGATAATTGGTTATCAGAAATGATAATTTTTTTTTCTCAAAATTTTTTATAAAACCTTGTGAGATAGCAGTACGAAATTGCCCATCACTTCTGTCTCCTTTTGAATCTACTTGTTTATCAGCAAAACGCACGCGCTGCCAAAGCCGTGAAAGCGGAATAATCGTGGTGGGATATTTTTCAGATGCAGCGTCATATGCAAACTCTACCTCAAACTCGTACGCGGCAGAACTTAGTATAGGTGGCACCGTGAGCAATACTTGGTGAGTACTGACAATTTTGTTTTTATACATAACATGAATATCTGCATTTACATGCTCTTTTGGTGGAATAGGAAAGAGCGAAATAGGAATAGCAAATTCAATAGATTCACTAGAAAATGTATTCCATTCATGAGAATACAACGTATGTGTCACATTCTTTGTTTTCACAGTAAAAAAATATTCTTCAATAAAAACTTCATTTGTATTTGATGGTGAAGTGTTAAAAGAAAACACAAGAGTATCTTTCGGATAAACAGTCTCGTTGTTACGCATACTAAGCTTTGGAAAAGATGGCTCCGGTAGCATCCTTCCCCTTACATCCTCGTGTGAAAGAGATATGAGAAAACGAGTACTGCGATACTTTTTGTATTGCAGGTACACAATACCGTGAATACTGTTCTTAAGCTTCTGTGTATCTTGTTCTGTAATCTTAAAATGAATAGAAAAAAAGTTCCATTTCTGTATGTTTGCATCATTTATCGGTGCATTGTTGAGCATAAGTGTTGAGGCATTTCTAACATTTTCAGACCCCATAAATCCCCATAAGGTAATAGTCTGTCCTACGCTTACAACTTTAGGTGAAACACGCACTATAATGGGCGGAATAAAAATAAGAAGTATTCGTAAAAATACTACGAGTATAAAAAATAATACTGCATATAATATACCTTTTGTAAGAGTACTGTGGGAAATAGTATTTTTCGCCATTGTATTGCATTGTACTATAATTTATAATTACGATGAATCATGCAAAGTTTCTTCATGCATGCAAAGAACATTCTATTTGCATATGTGTAGAAGAATCTCTTGCAAAGCATTGCTCATTTAAAACCGGTGGAAATGCGCAATATTTTTATATACCACAAGATATTACGCAACTTGTAATAATACTGAAGTTAGCGCATGCACATGCAATACCTATAACACTTCTTGGCAAAGGAACAAACGTATTACCACCAGATGAAACACTACCTCATCTCGTAATTGTAATGACACACATACGAGGCATAGGTATTGATAACAAGAAAAATACTGCATGCATTATGGCAGGCGAATTAGTAAGTCATGCATCTGCATACTTAGCAGGTTATGGTAAATCTGCCTTAGAATTTTTGTACGGAATGCCAGGTACCATAGGAGGAGCACTATGGATGAATGCACGATGTTATGACAAAGAAATAAGCAATGTATTGCGAAGCGTACAAGGATATACCATAGAGGGAGATGCGTGGAAATACGAATATAAAAAAGAAGATTTTTCTTATAAAAAATCACCATTCCAAACTACTTCACACATCATAACTGAATGTGAAGTAGCACTATGTAATGAAGATGCGCATAAATTATGGCGCATCATGCTCAATCACGAAATGGATAGACGCCACAAAGGTCATTACAGTGCCCCATGTGCAGGGTCAGTTTTTAAAAACAACCACGATCACAAAAAGCCTGCGGGTCATATTCTTGATGCATTGGGATACAAAGGTACACGGGTCGGTGGTGCTACGGTAAGTACACGGCATGCTAACATCATCATAACTCATCCCAATGCGCAATCGTACGATGTGTTTGAACTCTCAGAAAACATGAGACGCAAAGCATATGATACACTTTCTATAACGCTTGAAAGAGAAATCGTTCTATTAGGAAGTGCAAGGCTATGGAAAAAAAAGAACACAACACAGAAACCTCGCCTTTCTTCCAAAAGAAACACTTAAACGAAACAACAAGAATATCCCTAAATGAATGGAAAAAAACCATAGCAACAGCGGATATATCAAATATACAAAATCAGTGGACACAGATAGAAAAACACGCAGAGAAGTTTTGGATTTATTTCGTATTACTTCCGTTCAAAACTCAAATTACAATGCTCTCTTATATTTCACATGAAGTGCAAGTACAGCTTTTTTCTGACATCTTTAGTCAAGACGACATAGGCACAATTTATTCAGATGAACAAATAAATTCTTTATCATGCGCCATTCCTCCTGAAGTACATAAAAAATTATTGTATTCCCAAAATAACCTTGATGCGAATAATCGTTCAAGTTTTATATTAGCATTTACCGGTGATGATGCTGAAGGAATTATGACTACTAAATATCCTTTAACAATAGCATCAAATGCAACAGCTGAAGAAGTATTTACCTATATCAAAAAAAATATAGATAACGTAGAAACCATTTATTATCTATACGTCATCAATGATGAAAGGAAATTACAAGGAGTAATTTCGCTACGCGATCTCATACGGCAAAAAAAAAGCGCACAGATACAAGATTTTATGACGAAAGACATCTATAGTGTTCAGAAAAACACAGATCAAGAAATAGTCGCTGCTATCTTACGAGAAAATGATCTCTTAGCAGTGCCTGTTGTCGATGATGATAATACACTGCAAGGTATTATCATGTTCAGTGATGTCATACACGTCATTCACGAAGAGTACAATGAAGATGCGCTCCATATGAGTGCTATAGGTTCACAGCCGCAAAATTTCACGTACTTAGAAAGCTCTATATTTCAACAATTTAAAACGAGAATACCGTGGCTTGTTTTTCTTTTAGTAGCAGGAACACTTACATCAAATATTATCAGCATGTTCAACTCAACTATAACACTTGCACATTATCTCATACTTTTTATTCCTGTTGTGACATCTACTGGTGGCAATATTGCAACACAAAGTTCAACCCTCATAATTTGTGGACTTGTCAGAAATGAACTAAGCCCAAGCGATGTATTCTTTGTCATTCTTAAGGAACTGATTGTAGCACTTCTGATTGGGCTCTGTCTTGGTGTTGTTATGATTGCGCGTGGTATCTTCTTTCCACCACAAGTAGCATTTTTAGAAGCTACTGCAATTAGTTTTTCGCTCGTTTTTGTGGTGATATTTTCAGCTATAATTGGCGCAGTATTTCCACTAATACTCTCTACTATGCGTATTGACCCAACCGTAGTAGCAACACCATTTATGGCGACTATCATAGACTTAGTCGGATTAACCATATATTTCACCGTAGCTCAGCTTATACTATAACTACCGTTTCAAAATCATCTCGACTATCTTAGCGTTTTCTATGACTTTCATCGAAAGGCTACAAAGCATCTCTGATATTTCTGAAATAGCCTTTGAAAATACCACGGGACTTGGATCTGCAACAGAGTCAAGTATTACTGCCAGTGCCGCAACAGGTATTTTGAAAAACGAAGCTGCATAAAATATTGCCGCCGTTTCCATGTCAAGAAGTACTGCCTCATATTGCTGCGCCATGTGCGTACCTACTACTCTTACAGATTGTGGAATTAAAGATGCCTTGTTATGTGGAAGAAATACATCGCCTGAAAGCATGGCAGCGTTCTCATAAAACGTACTATTATGAAGATGAGAATATTCGCGTACTATGGATACAATGGCATTGTGGAAATCACCGTTTGAATATCGCTGCGTTGATATATGTATAAACTCACCATAGCTGCATTTTTTATACTCCTTGGTTTTAGTATCGGAATTGTATACTTTTATGTGTGGCATATGCACACAATCTACATCGTGCTCAATAGCAGTAGAAATACAAGCTAATGCCTTATATATGGATGTATTCATTGTTTTTTCACGTTTGGTACCCTGTGCAAGATCAAGTGCACAACCAATGCATAAAAGCAAATGAGGTGTATATACCGCACAAGCGGTACTTGCTGCAGTCGCCGATGCTACTTTACCTACTCCTGTTATCAGTACTCCAATACGAAGTATATCGCTACGTACAGGTATTTCAAAAGCAGCGAAAGTGGGAACGACACGTTGGATAGTATCAATATCATATGAAAAACACACAGGACGCGGCAATCCATCTACAATACGTACCGCATTTCTCCGTAACAAAGACAAAAGTCCCGCAACTTCTTCATGAAGTGCTGCGACTACCAGCAGCATAATTTTTTAGATTTCATATACCATAAAAAGATGTAAGAATATCTTGTATTCTTTTATTAAGCAAACTAAAGGAAAAATGTTGCAAAGCTAGTGTATAGTTTGTATCTGTCATCGTCTTCATTTTTTTCTTATCTACAAGCATATTTTCTACTTCCTTAATAGTTTTTGAAGAAATAAAATTATCAAATTCAATACATTCAAATCCTTTGGAACGTATATCTGTAATATACACAGGATATCGATTGATAACAACCGGTACTCGAAAATAAACTGCCTCTAAAAATGCATTACCAAAGCCTTCTATTAGCGAAGGATAGGTAACTAAATCCGCATGGAAATACACATCTGAAAGGCTGTATATTTTTTGCCCGTCTTTCGAAAGTCCACGCTGTTCACCTATTTTACCATCGCCGAGAATAACTGAAACACCAAGCATTTCAGCAAATTCCAATACGCGATTTTGATACTCATTGCCTTCATCACCAGAAGAATGAGATATAAGCAACTTTGCGTTTCCATTTAAGCGCCGCACCAACTCTATCGCATGTTCTATACCCTTTCTTTGTACAATACGCGTAGGTTGTAATATAAGTGTATCTTTTTCACAAATTCCAAAGCTCTGGCGTAAATCATTACTAAAGTCATCAATTCCTGAAGGATGTCTTTCAAACTCCATGACATTTGGAATAATCGTAGAAGATACACCGGTGCGATATCCAAGTTGTGCATCTGCTAATGAATTTATCGTAACATGCACTACATTTGACAAATTTGGAGGAAAACATCCCGATAAAATATCCTGCACACAATTTATGCTATAACGTACACGCTCCCAATAAAAATCGTGATGGTGTGCAATAGTTGGAATATGTGTTTCTGCAAGCATCTCAACTACTGCCATGCTTAAGGGAATATTCATCGGTATAGCGAGTATATTTTGTAAAACAAGCAAATCAAGGTCAAATATCTTGATAAATTTATACAAGATCTTTTTAATTTCTTCTTTCTTACTATGTAGTTCAGCAGTAAGATGCGCAGAGCGCACATTACTATCAAAACATCGTGTCGTAATCGATAAAGTTTCGGGGGTATTAAAATGCAATCGTTCATCTATAAGAGAATGCGACGATGAAAATTCACACTCTCCTGAACAAAAGTAGCAATTCCAATTATTGCGAGTGAAAATTTCAGACCACTTTGCAGTCTCCAACGTTACTCCATCTATACCCGCAAATCGAAATGAAATAAAGCCTACATTTTTATTCATATTTACATACTCTCAAAATTACTTGAAGAAAATAAAAAATTAATACCACGAACTATCGCAATAGCTTAGCGATTTTGAAAATCTTTGTACATCATACTTTCTTGAATACCGCTGTTTCTTTGATATTTGTTAGAAATATAAGATTCATATTCACCTTCTATCGTATGATAGAAAATTTGACAAATATGCACAGAGGCATATATTCTCACTGGTTCAATGCAATGCATTTCTAAGGTCCAGTAGCCTTCAAACCCTACATCACCGAACCCTGCAGTAACATGTACAAAAAGTCCAAGTCGCCCTACAGAAGATCTCCCTTCAAGCATGGGGACTAAATCATAGGTCTTGGTATATTCTACCGTTCGTCCTAAATACAAACGATGTGGTTCTAGAACAAGTCCATCCGAAGGTATTTCAATGCGTGAAATTGCATTTTTTTTCTTCATATCAAGCGGCACCTTATCATAGACATACAACTCATTATGTAACGACAAGTTGTAACTATTAGGATTTACGCTCTCTTCATTAAAAGGATCGATATGAATTTTAGATCCTCGAAATGCTTGAATACACTTTCCTGAGAGTATCATGATAGACTAGTAGCTTTTAAATGTGATAAGAACAATAAAAACAAAAATTACATCAAGTCGCTTGGCTTGCGTGCTTGTGTGCCTGTTTTTTCACATACTGCAAAATGTCGCAATCTGCCATTGCTAAACACAGACTTCATTTGTATAGTGCCACCCCATTTACTTACCAGTACTTTTGATCCCTCACGTTGGGCGTTTTTTGAAACTTTTGCCATAACTTCCTCCAGTTAGCATTTCTATCATATATAGTTATAGTAGAAATTTATAAAAAAAACTACAACAACCTCGACTTTAAATCGCAACTTGTACATCGCATTTTGCTAACAAGACCGCAAAAATAGGAAGAAACTCTGCCACTTGAGCTAAAATTAATTTCGCGTCTGTATTTGTTAGCGAAAAGGTATTCTCATCGTAGTAAGAAGCATTGTTTGTTTTAAATTTTCAATAGAGTGTTGAGAGCCTGTATCATCAACCCATGGAGTAGAAAAAATTACTGCGACATCACCGCTATTAACACGCGAACGCATATCAAAAAGACTAAATGTTTTTTCGCCATATATGCGTAATAAGATATTCAACCCATCATTATCCGATTCTTTATCGCGTTCAATATTTGGTGAAGACGACGATGAATTAGCACCAATAGTCGTTTGTAACCTTGCAACAACACTACGCGGAAGATTTTGCTCTACCCGTGCAAAGCCTATAAGTTGTCCTGAAGATTTTAAATATGGGCTTTGCGTAGATAGTTTCAAAATACCTTTATCAAAAATAGGCAGCACAAAATTCTCTTTCGTGGTATAGTTTCTATTTCCTAAAATTACCGTACTACCGTTTATGGCAAGAACGGGGACAATAGTAGGAAGTGCATTATATAATCGTTGTGCGAGTGCGTCTAAGGTTTTCAGCACTCTATCATTACCGTCTCTTTTTTCTATAAATGTTGCAATATGCTCAAGAGATTCCGCATTCACAAGATGCGCTTGTGCACTAAAAATACCATTTTTTTCAGAATATGAAAATTCTAAGTCTATACTTGGTGCGTCAGAAAAAGTTTCAGTATTTCCATCATGCGAAACGAACATCGTAGGAAATTTTACTAGTGAATACTCAAAGAATTTTGTAAAAAAACTCTCAGCATATCTTATATCATCAAAAATAGTAAGAACAGGCGCATGAGAATGTTCATTATATTCAACGGTTTTTATTCGTACATTCCATGCAATGGGGTCATAAGAAGTACGGGAAAACGATCCTGCATCAAGAAGTGTGCGTATAGCGGGGTAATCATCAAATTCAGATCGTATTTCAGTGCGTATGCTTTCAAGTTGTCTTATAATACGTGATGGCACGCCATTGATGTTTTCTAGAAGACTCAGTTCTTCTTCAGCCTGTGATATGTACCCTTGTTTTATGTATATATCAGATAAAAGAATACGCGCTTGAATAGAAAGAGGCATAATAAATAATGCGCGCCGTGCATGTTTTTGTGCACTGCGTATATCGCCACGTGAAAATGCAGTCGCACCTGCGTCTATGAGTGATTTCACTCGTGCTTCTGCGCGTGTTTTTACGCCTTCATAAGAAACTGAAAGTGCTTCTTTAAGCGTAGCATCATACATAAAATGTACAAAATCATTATCAGAATCTGCACGCAAAAATGCCTGTAACGCATTGCCATAATCTTTCAAATCATATAACACAAAGCCATAGCGTAACCATGCATTACTGTTTTTTGGAAATTGCTTGCTGTACCGTTCTACGACATTGCGCGCTTCTTGCATTTCAGAACGCGAAAAGAAAAAATTAAAGCGCATTACATATGCTGCGTTTTGTAAAAAATCAATATCGCTCTGTATCAAGCGCTCAGTATAATCATTAAATACTTGAAGCATCTTAGTATCGGGGAAAAAGCCATTAGAATCGATATAAAACACAATCATGTATTGCAACAAAAGCCAGACAAACCACACCTGAGAGTCGTAATTTTGCAAAGCAACAAAGGCTTTCTCAGATTCCGAAGACATATTTTGGCGATTTATTGCATCTATCAAGCTATACATGTGCAAGATATGCTGATATCTTTTGTCAAATCCGTATAGACTGCGAAACTGAGAAATAATTTTGCGATAATTTTTTTCATCGCCTATGACGCTGAAATACACAGATGCAGCGTATAATACATCAGCTTCGTATGAAGCATTGTTAAGAAGCGCTGTAACAGATCTTTGTATTTCTTGTGCATCCACCGTATTCATTGTGATGTCTTCCATACGGATTGTTTTCATCAAAAGCTGCAAACGCAAGGTCTGTAAATTTTTGTCATTTCGAAGCTTCAGTGCTTTTTTTGTGTAGAAAAGCGCAGTGGTAAAATCACCAAGCATGTAATAGCTATATGCAATATCTTTTATCACTTCAAAAAAATATGGATTTTTATCATAGATTTTATGTAAAGTTTCTACTGCATCTTTTATTTCAGAAATCGTTCCGTATGCAATTACATCATCGAGTTTTTCAGATATCTTCTGATATTCATCTACAAGGCTATGCGTCTTTTCTTGAGCAATAAGTACAATATCTAATGAATGAAATACTACTGCGACAAAAAGAAACGCAAGCACCGCATGTACAAGATGTCGTCTTTTTTGCTTTTTATTTTTATGAGCTCCACGCATACAATAATCCTTTTTCTATTGTAACAGCCTTAGTACGGTACTTTCGCATACATATATTTTATGAAGTACTATGTGATGGTGGTTTTATTTTATTGCCTTTTATAATTTCAATTTTTATAGATTTAATTTTATTACCTGCCATAGCATTGACAATAAAACGTATTGTTTTATCGCCAAATATTTTTTCCGCTTGTTCGTATCGAAATGGAATTTTTCCAAACAAGTGATATACAAAACCACCAACGGTATCGTAATCATCATCAGGCAAAACAATGGAAAGTTCCTCATTACACTTTAGTATAGGCATTCGTCCATCAATTAAATATGTGGAGTCATTTATCTTGATGCATTCTTCTGTTTCATTATCAAACTCATCGCGAATTTCACCTACAATCTCTTCAATTATGTCTTCCATGCACACAATGCCTGAGACTCCGCCATATTCATCGACTGCTATCGCCATGTGCATACGCCTACGTTGCATTTCATGCAAAAGAGTATCAAGATGTATGGTTTCAGGAACAAAAAACGGCTGTCGCAAAAGAGATGAGAGTTTTACCTTTGCAATGTCTTCCATCTCGCGAATTACATCTTTTATGTATAAAATTCCAACAATGGTGTCTATGGTCTCATGATACATAGGAAATCGCGAATAAATGGAATTAGCCATATATTTGACAATCTCCTGTGGCGGAAGCGAGTCATCTATTGCCACAACATCAACGCGCGGTACCATAACGCTACGTGCATCCATGGTCACAAATTCACCAATTCGCTGAACCATCGAGATTTGTTTTTCACTTAATGGTGATTTTTTTTTCATAATCGCTTTAAGAAACTTAAAGACATTTTTCATATTTATATCCTTCAATATTCTGTTAATTATTCTATTTTTGGAACTACCAATAGTCTGAGAATGTGCTCTTGTTTTTTCAGCATAGAGTCACGTTTCATGTCATAACTTGTATGAGTGTATCCTAAGAGATGTAACACGGCATGAATAATAACTCGTGCCAATTCTCGTTCAAACACTTCTCCGTGCGCCTGTGCTTGCTCTATAATATGCTCGTAACATACAAGAATATCACCTAAGTAATTATGCATTTCGTCAGAAAATGCAGAATCTAATTTTGCAAAAGCGTGAAAATTATCAGCATGCTCAAGATTTTGTGGCTTCTGTGTCAGTGAGAAAGCATTCTCTTTTCCACGATAATTCTCACAAGCTTTGTATGGAGACATATCAGAGGCAGAAAAACTTAACACATCCGTTACAAAGTCCTTAGCACGAAATTTCGCGTTGTACTGTCTTATGCAATTTTTAGAAACCAGTGCTATAGCAACTTCTTTTTCAATTACGTTTTCACAACATAGTACATGATGTACAAGGCCTTGAATAAAGGAAGTAATAGCAGGGTTATTTTTACGGGTAGAGTTTTGAAAAATTTCTCTTTGATATAAGGGAATATCACTTTCGTCAGAATGTTCTAACCGATTTCCATTTCCATCAAATTCACAATCAAGGTTATGAATAGTAACAATACTCATTATGTATTTTTATTATACGCTTCTACTATAATTTTTGCTAATGAACTACGCTGCACATCTGATTCATGAAGATGCACAATACATGCTTGTGACACACGTGAAAAAATACCTAAGGCATGTTCAAGTCCATTTTTTTTATTATGCAAATCTGATTGCGATAAATCTCCATTAACTATAATTTTGCTGTTCTCCCCTACTCGGGTTAAAAACATTTTCATTTGTTGTATGGTACAGTTTTGTGCCTCATCAAGCAAGACAATACTTTTGTGAAGTGTACGTCCTCGCATATACGCAAGCGGTGCAGTCTCTATGTATTCATTTTCACGAAAGTACTCAAGCATGGTATTTCCGCCTAATTCGTATAAGGCATCATAAATAGGACGCAAATATGGTAATATTTTTTGTACCAAATCGCCCGGTAAAAAACCTAAATGTTCACCCGCTTCAATAACCGGGCGAGTGATAACATAGCGCCGCATTTTTTTTTGTAAAAGAGTCGAAAGCGCAAACGCAGTGGAAAGAAACGTTTTACCCGTACCTGCAGGTCCCACAAGAAATGAAAGTTTATAATTATTCAAGGCATTCAAAACAGCAGCTTGTCCCCTTGTTCTCGCGATAATACGTTTCTTTATCGAAGGAAAATCAATCATCGGTACCGCATCATCGGCACAATCGTTGCGATTATGGGCATATATATTATTTTGTTTTGAAACGATATTTGAACCTTCATCTCCTTGTAATGCTTCTCTTCCCACTATTTGATATAGTGCTGCGGATATAAGTTCTCGCGTTATAGCAACAGAACGCTTCATACATACTATGAGATAATCGCATATTTTTTTACAATCTTGTATACGTGATTTTTCACTCGATACCATTTCAATACGAATACCCGATACAAAGATCGATACTTGCAACAACGATTCAAGGTGAACGATATGCATATTGTTTGTACCACAAAATTGTACAAGCATATCAAGCGTATCAAACACTACGAATTCACGATACTCAGTACTTACAGACATAATACCGTTATACCCTGTCTATACTAAATAATCAATAAATAACTATATAAAGCTTTTAAATTTTGTAGAAACACTATAATAGTAAGCACATTTAACAGCTATGCCCAATCACTACATGCTTAGATGCACCTCTTCGGAAAAGTGCTTTGCCGATGTTGCCAATGCAGACGGTTCTTTTTTTTTGCAAAGTCCGACCGATAACATTTCTTTGCTACGTACTAATTATTACAAGCCCCTTAGCATTGGAGATACAAATACTCTAGGCTTGTTTGCATTTTCTTGGTTACCAAATAATTATCAGTTTCCTTGTACCTCATATCCTATAACATACAAAAGTAAAAAACTTGCAGAATATCTTGAACTTTCTCACTTATATCTTAGTTACTCGGGCTATAATCCCGATATTGGTGCATACAATTACACCGGTACGTTTAAGGAGTTTGAAGCCATTGGAGTGTTTTCTCGACAGGGATATAATTCGCATACAAAACTTGTCCTCGCATCTGCAGGCAATACCGCGCGCGCATTTTGCGAAATAGGATCTAAGCTTCATGCACACATCATAGTAGTAGTACCACAGCATGCGGTACAAAACCTTTGGACAACTACGCAAAAACACCCGTACATACGTATTATAGCCGTTGATGGAACGTATAACGATGCAATTGCAATAGCGAAAAAAATATCACAGTACGATGGGTATATTCCTGAAGGAGGTGTGTACAACATAGGACGGCGCGATGGGCTTGCGACAACATTTCTCTCTGCCGTAGCATGCATGAACCGCATACCCGACCATTACATACAAGCTATAGGGAGTGGAAGTGGTGCAATAAGCGCATGGGAATCTTCTATACGATTACAAAAGTTAGGCATGCATACAAAACATACACAAGAAATACAATATCCGAAGCCATCAGAAAAAACACGCACAGGACATCCGATAATGCACCTTGCCCAAAATGCACCTTTTGCTCCTGTCGTACAAAGTTGGAATACAGGTTCTAAAAAATTTCAGCCTCTTAATTCAAAAGATGAAATAAAACACCTCAATCATATCTACGCGAGCGTCTTAGCAAACAATAATCCCCCTTACGAAGTAGCAGGTGGATTATATGAAATGCTCTGCGACTGCGATGGATACGCTTATGCCTGTACGAACGAAGAAGGCAGAGAGGCTGGTACACTTTTTGAAAAACTTGAAGGCTTTAAAGTATCAGCTTCTTCTGAAATTGCACTGGCAGCGCTCTGTAAAGCATGTGCTTACAAACGAATAAATACCGATGATTACATAATGCTCAATATAACTGGGGGCGATTACTGCAATAAAAAAGATTTTGTAAATTATGACATTAGCGCAGATGCTACTATTGCCTCAACAATAGATGAGGCCTCTCTTCTTACGACACTGCATTCTTTGTGAGCAATGACTGCACGTATCTACTATGCTGAAATTATATAAAAATATATGGACACAAAAAAATTTACAGAATGTTCACTTAATTGACTTATCGCTAATTTGATATAATCATCAAGTATTTGTCGTATAAAATCCATTCCTAATAATACATCAAATTAGCTTCTGCAAGTTCATTTCAATAACAATACAAGAATTCTTACCTTTAAGCACTAATCCTTGTTGGTTTGTGATAGGAAACATTATATCTACAATATATGTTTTTGTATCATTTACTCCATGAATGCCTACAGACTTGGTAAGTCCGAGATTAGATAATTCTATAGCATCTATTACTTTTTTTATTTATACAAAAACTTTGAGCCCCAATATCTAGGAACGCTCTAAATTGATTTCTATTTGTAATTTAAACCCCATCATCACTTTTATTATTAGGGTTTATAAGTAAGTAAATCAATAATAATCTGATTGTTATTTACTTTTCCTCTATGCCATGGCATAAGAAAAATACCCTAAATTTTTGGGAGTAACTTCTACTTTCTGTATAGAAAATATATTATCTTTGATAAGAGAAGATGCTTGTTGAACATCTTTCGCAGAACTAAAAAATCCTATTATTTTTTGATTTTTTATTAAAGCATATTCTCCTGCGTGTTTTTGCATAAGGGATGGTAGTTGAGAATTAAAAAATTCAAAGTTTTTATTGATTTCTTCATCTTTTTTTTGAATCTATATTTTTACTCATGCAAATTATTATAATAATAAATATTTCAATTAATACTGCATATAATACTAGTTTTATTAAATAGCCACTATATATAGCCTTATACACCTAGTATAATTACCAAGCGGTCCATGAAGCGTGTATCGTGCTATTGTATTGACTGTTACGCTAAAGGATTTTTTGCAAGTGCTACATTGTGTAATCTTGGTGTCTTATTTTTTGCGTTGTGTCTTGAAACCTTATCACCACCGCAATACACACATCGTGGAGTATCTCCCAATCGTATCACTTTCTTGTAAGTGAACATTCCGAAAATTTAAATATAATTCATCGTAAGATAGGCATCTTTATAAACATCTATTTTTTTCACCCATTGTAAAAATTTATTACCTTCGGATTTTTTATAATAAGGACCAATTCTTAAACGATAGTAAAGTTTACTGTTAATTGTCTTTGTTATCACGACAAGAGTAATGCCGCGTTTTTCAAATTCATTTTTGATAGAGTAAGCCTTATTGCGATTACTTGTAGAAAATACTTGCACCCAGTAAATTTGTTCTTTATTATTGACAGACGATGATGGTATTTGCTTCTTTGTTATAGGAGAAACATTGGGCTTTATAAGCGTATCGTTATTCTTATATTTGCGTATTTTTGGAACTGCTGCGCTTTTTGTTGTTGATCTTGGCTTTGTTTCTGTAACAAGAGGTTCAGAAGTCTTTTTTGTTTTTTGTGTACTTTTTCTTTCAGAAACACCATGAGAAGATGCTGAAGCAGAAGTCATCTCTGCACTCGTAGATTTCTCAGATTTCTCATCATTATCAGAATAATCATTGACATTGTCATTGTCTGCAACATTCTCAGTATCTTCAGTGCTTTCTTCAGAACCGTTGTAAATTATAACAAAATCGCCATCATCATTTTCTTCGCTTTCACTCACAGAATCTTCATTTTCAAGCGACTCTGTAGTAGCGGTAGTTGCGATAGTATTTTGTGCGGGGTAAAAGAATATCATAGCAGACCCAACAAGTACGCTTACAATTACAACACCTGCAATGAGTGCAAAAACAATAAACCTTTCGTTTTTATTTTTCTGTGATAGTTCATGTCCGTTATTGGTATCTTTATCCGCATGAGGTACATACGTATTCTGACTTTTAACACTTTCTTGATTTTGTTCAAATTCTTTCTGTGTTTCAGAATCGCCGTATTCTTTATTTTGTTCATTCTCGTTATGCATAAAACTCCTACTTCATCTTACAAAACGTAATATCCATAGGCATACAATTCATATATTATGAGTTACTTACGCATTTCACATACTTTTGCAATCTCTTTTTGCACTCATCAACAGAATGTACGCCCCGTATAATCTTTATTTCGGCGGTTTTATTCGATGTTTCAAGTACTTTTCGTGTAGGTATATATGTTTGAGCACTAAAACGTCTGATAATGTTAAAAAACGAAAGTCTATCGCGTTTGTACGCTCGCCATGCTCTTAGAATTACATTCGTCTCTACAAGCACTATTACATCGCACAAGACATCAAGTTTTATTTTATGTAAAAGTGCGGCGGAAATAACATAATGCTGCGAACTATCGGTATGCGTGGTATTGAGCATTGTAATTACTTTTTCTCTCATCCACGGATGTACAATTTCTTCAAGAAGTGCACGTTTTTTTTTATCACGAAAGATAATATTTCCAAGAACTTTTCTATTGATATACCGCTTTTGATTTTTTTCAGAATCGATGAGTATTTCTTTACCAAAGGCAGTACATATTTCATCGCACTTTAGGTCAAGTGCCTCGTGTCCTATCATATCAACATCAATAAGCGTAACCCCCGATGATATAAACACGCTCGCAAGCACGCTTTTTCCACTACAGTACTTGCCTGTTATTCCTAAAATCATTACTTTAGTTCACCCCATGTACTACCTGAATGTACAAAAACCGATAAGGGAACAGAAAGCGTATACGCATTTTTCATCGTATCTTCTAAGATATATTTTGCATCCTCATGCTCTGAAAGTGGGCATTCTAAAACAAGTTCATCGTGTATTTGTAGTATCAGCATACTTTTCATATCGCGCGCACGTAGGGCTTTATCGAGGGAAAGCATGGCACATTTTACAATGTCCGCTGCCGAGCCTTGAATGACAGTATTAACCGCCATACGCTTTGCTGCATTTTGAAGGTTTTTGTTTGTGCTGCGAATAGTCGGAATAATTCTGCGCCGCTTGAGTATGGTTTCGGCATAGCCAAGTTCTTCAGTTGCTTTTTCCGTATCTTCAATAAATTTTGAAATGCCCTGAAACTGTATAAAATAATCATCTATAAACTCTCGTGCATCTTTTTGAGATATGCGTAGCTGATTAGCTAAACGAAATGCAGACATGCCGTAAATTATTCCAAAGTTTATGCTCTTGGCTATGCGCCTCTGCTCATCGTTTATTTCGTCTTCTTTCTTTTTCATAAGAATAGCAGCCGTACGCTTGTGAATGTCTACGTTATCAAAAAAAGCTTGCATGAGATTTTCATCTTGAGAAAGATGTGCGAGAACAATGAGCTCAATTTGTGAATAGTCGGCACTAATAAAAATAGAACCTTCAGGTGCAACAAAGGCATTTCGTATTTTTTGACCAAATACATCTTTTATCGGAATATTCTGCAAATTTGGACTTACGCTAGAAAGACGACCTGTCTCTGTTCCATGCTGCAAAAACGATGTGTGGATGCGCCGTGTTTTTTCTTGAATTTGTTTTGGTAACGAATCAATATACGTGTTTTGCAATTTTACAACATGGCGATATTTAACTATTTTTTGTGGAACGGGGTGTATATACGCTAAGTCAGCAAGTACCGATGCATCGGTACTAAAGCCCGTAGCATTTTTTTTCAATGTAGGTAGCTTTAAATCTTCAAATAATACCTTTTGTAACTGCTTTGTAGAATTTATATTAAACGTCTCTCCACACATCTCATATATTTCCTGCTTCAGTGTCTCTTGCATATGCGTAAACTCTTTGGAGAGCGTCGATAAATAATGCGTGTTTATCTCAATACCACATAATTCCATTCTCATCAAAATGTCTGATATTGGCATTTCAAGCGAGTAAAACAAAGATTCCATGTTGCTTTTACGTAAGAGTTTGCATAAGACCATATACAAACGTAGCGTAACATCGGCATCTTCTGCTGAATAATCTACTGCTTGCCTCAACGGTACATCTGCGAAATTACTTGGAGCTTTGTTATTTTTTTTATCTAACTCTATAATTTCATTATAGGCACGTAAAGAACGAAAGGATATCGGATTGTAAGAAAGAAAATGTCGTGCAAGATTGTTCATGGCATAATTGCGTAAGGTAACATCGCAAAGCCAGCTTGCTAACAGCGTGTCAAAAAACGGATTTTTCGCGCGAGGATTTTTTACTAAACCCCATCGCGACAAAAAAGGGATGTCGAATTTGCAGTTGTGAAAAATGAGTGTGCAGACTTCATCTTCAAACAAGGGTTGCAATGCTGCTTTCACGTGCGCTTTATCGAGAATAGTTCCTTCGCGTTCTGCCTCATGTCGGTCTGGTGGCGACATTATAAGTGGAATGTAATACCCTTCACCTTCTGTCACACTAAGCGATATACCTACGATATCAGCAGTGAACATACATAAACTACTCGTCTCTACATCTATACTGATATATTTTTGTGCAAGTGCCTGCTCAACTATCTTGTCTATATCTGTAAGAGATTTCACACAATGGTACAGTCCCTTTGTATGTAACGATGTGTTCAATGAAGATTCTTGTAAGGTATTGTTAGAGCTCTTGAAAGCATTTTCAGAAGATCGTAGCGAAGAAGAGATACGCCCCCTCGCCTTTGTAAACGAAAATATTTCATGTTCAGAAAATATTTCATATGCATTGTCCCATAGGACATTGTTATATTCAAAAGACATAGGAGGTATGGGTACATCTTGTAGCAAGCGCACGAGATCGTAGCTGAGCATAGCATTCTCTTTATCTGATGTAAGTTTTTTTGCCCACAAAGGTTTTATTTCATCTATGCACTTGTATATGTTTGCAAGTGAACCATAGTTCTGTAAAAGTGTCAAAGCTGTTTTTTCACCTACGCCTGATACACCGGGTACATTATCGCTTGTATCTCCGACAAGTGCTAAATAGTCCTGTATCTGCTGTGGTATAAGTGAAAATTCGTTTTTAAGCCATTGAGGTGTTATATGTACCCACTGTGTCTGTTTAGAACTCGGACGAAAAATACATGTATGTTCACTTAAGACCTGAAAAATATCTTTATCACTTGTTACAATAGCAGTGTGTAAACCTTTCGTACTCCGAGTAGTTGCAAGGGTAGCAAGTACATCATCTGCTTCAACCGAAGGCACCATAATGGTAGGAATACCCAAGGCTTCTACTATGCGCAAAATAATAGGAATTTGGCTTACTAAATCTTCTGGCGCTTCTTGTCGATTTGCCTTGTATTTGCTGTAAATACTTTTTCTAAAAGATGGTTCTCTATGATCAAATACAATACAAAACTCTTCTGGGGCATATACATCAAATATTTTTTTCACAACCTGAAAAAAACCAAAAATAGCAGAAGTATTTTCATTTTTTGAATTTCGCAAAGGGTTTCTGATATGTGCATAATATGAACGGAATATCACTCCGTGACCATCTAGTAAAAAAAACGTAGTATTGTGTTGCATGAATTAAATTATAAATTATCTTATAATAGAATGCATTATGATTAGAAGAAATAAAAAAAATAAAGACAATAGAAAAAAGTTTAGCTCCTATCATAACGAAATACTAAATGAATCCTTGCAAGATATTAGAAAAAAAGAAGAAATAAAAAAAATACTGAGAAGATCAAGTAAGAGCAAAAACAGTGAACAAGATCTTCCTATTACAAAACCTGATCTCAGTAGTGTCACAATTCCAGAAGATGTAAAAGATATATTTACGGCTTTAGAAGAGCCATCAACACAAAAAATTATAAGTTTTGACGAGGCCTTGGAAAGTTTGAAAAAAACTGAAACTCTGCAACATGATGAAACTATTGTATACATTGGCGGTGGATATTTTGCGGTAGTAGCATATCCTACTACAAAAAACAAAAAATACAAAACAAGCGTAGAGATACGAAGAAAAATAAAATTTGAAGAACAGAATAACCTTCAATGGCGTACAAAGCTCTGTTATGATTTATCGTTTTTACACAAACTTAATCCCGAGCCCATTTCTGAACTCTATACTGAGGAAGAATTACTCACATTCCCCAATTTCTCATGATTCACTACGCTATAAATATTCTGTAGTATAACATTTGAAAAAATATACCGATAGTATTTACATAAGGACCAAATGTAGTTATGGACGTATTTAATGCTGCGAAGGTATATCAAGATACTGCAATAAAAACTGCAGATAAAAAAACAATCATTATTATGTTGTATGAAAAAACATTACAACATTTAGATGATGCCATGGATCTTTTAGAAAACCATAATTTTGAAAAATACGACAAAGTCAACATGCACATTACAAAAGCACAAGAAATTATTTTAGAATTAGGTGCGTCACTTGATAAAAGTGTATTTCCCGAATTATGCGAGAGTCTTTTAAATTTGTATTTCTACTTTAACAAAGAGTTACGTGACGCAAATTTTGAAAAAAGTGCAAAAAAAATACGTCCAATATACGACATGTTGTCATCATTACTTAAGAGCTGGAAACAAACCATAGAATCAAATAGCTCTGCTGAAAAAGAATCTACTACAGCACAACCACCGCTTAATGTAAAAGGCTAAAAGGATAATATAACTATACAGTATAATTATGAAACAAAGTATTCTTGCATTATTTGAAACATGGATTGTCTCACAAGAGAACACCATATATTACACACAAGATCGTATATGTACATGCGCGAAATACTGTGAAAAAAATTCTGAAGAAATAAACGCACATCGTGTAGAAAAATACATAGACGATATATGTCGAAAACTTCAAAGAATTCAACAGTATCAAATGTGCATAGAATCTTTTATTCATGCAGATTCTTTGCAACTAAAAAACCATTATATAAAAAAATACCACGAAATTTGTGAGAAAATTTCTTATATAGAAAAAGACATTGTATTGCTTTTCGTACTTTTACAACAGAGAACTCGACGCTTACAAACCAATCTTCATTACGCTGCAATATTTCAATCTCAATTGCAATAATTAACTTTTCTGTACATGAAATTTCTATAATACGTTAATTTTTATTATTTTGTACAATAAAAGAATGCAAGTTTCTATATCTTCATACTTTTCCAACGATATACAATATGACTTTGATACCCCCATTAACAGAAAAAACACCTATTCATCTAAATGGGATTTCTACGCAAAATATCTTGGAAATAAAAACTCATACATACCCGATAATGTTATTCCGATGTGGATAGCTGACAGGGATTTTAAGGCAGCTCCATCAATTACCGATGCACTTAAATCTGTAGTAGAACACGGCATATACGGGTATTCAGACTTGCCACCTGATATAGAAAAATGCATCGTTACGTGGTTACAAAAAGAACACGCATGGGCTGTAAAATTATCTTCAATACTCTACACAAGCACTGCTATGACAGGGTTACATTTTGTATTACAAAGCCTTACAGAAAAAGGAGATACTATTGTCACGCATGAACCCACATATCTGCCTATATTTAAGTGCATACAAGATATTGAAAGGCAGCTTGAAGTACTAAGTTTAAAAGAAACACAGTCAAAAGATTCATCTTGCAAAAAGCACTATAGCATAAATTTTCTCGAATTGGAAGCTGCGCTGAAAAATGCACGCGTATTTGTATTGTGCAATCCTCACAATCCAACGGGAACCGTGTGGAGTTATGAAGATCTTACAACAATAATAACATTATGCAAAAAGCATAACGTTATTATATGCAGCGATGATGTCCATTTGAATATTGTATACACACCTCATATTTATAAGCCCATAGAACGCATAGCTCAAGAGATAGCTCCTGAATTTCTCGACAATATTATAACCTTACTTTCCCCTAACAAAACATTTAACACCAACGGCATTAAAATTTTGATGATGATAGTACCCGATAAAGAGAAACGAACGCGTATAGCACAGTATCAAAAAATATGTCTTGGATCGCACGTCGACATATTTGAAATAACTAGCATGCGCGCTGCATATACCTACGGATCGCATTGGAAAAAGTGGAGTAAATCATATGCGACTTAACTTTACTTGTCCTCGTATAACACTAGAAGAATCTCTTTTGCGTATATCGAGAGCACTGTTTTCACAGTACAAGCAAAATTATACCTAAATTTATATTTATTAAGATAAAAGGTGCACATTCCATGAAAAATAACTTATACGGATTAAGTATATTCGCAGCCATATGCGGATTTTTATCATTTTCACTGCTAGATTCACTTGTGAAACTTGCGTCTCACTGGTACTCTGCATTAGCAATAAGCGTATACTTAAGAATATACGGCACTATTATATTAGTCCTTGTACTCATAATAAAATCAATTTTCCGTCGGTCTCTACAACCATTTGCTATGCATCATCCATTCTCGCACGTTATACGAGGACTATTGATGGTCATCATCTCTTTTTCTTTTACTTACGGCTTTACACAACTACCACTTTCGCTGGGATATACAATAATATTTCTCTTGCCTATTTTCACTGCCTTATTTGGTGCGATTTTCTTCAAAGAACACATTTCAAAAATAAGCGCATTTGCAATATGTGGTGGATTCTTGGGCATTCTCATTGTACTACGTCCCGGTTTAATTTCCTTCTCATGGGGATACGTAAGCTTTTTTGTAGGAGTTATAGCCGAAGCACCGTTTTTTATTATGGCACGATACTACCACAAAGGCGAAGATCCTTTCAGTATACTTGTCTACGTATCGTTGATTTCCATGGTCATTTTAATAATCATCGCCATAAATCTAGGAGTATCTCTTACCCTTATCTCAACATGGCATACGCTTATTTTTGTTGCCGGAAGTATTTTCTATATATTGGCACAAGCACTTATTATATTTTCGTTCTCACACATTTCAACACACATTTCAATAGCCATGCAATACACGCAAATACTATGGGGTACATTATTTGGGTTTTTGTTTTTTAAGGAAACTGATGCCTTCAACATATTTTTCATATGTGGGGTAATTCTTATAATTTTCAGCAGCTATGTCGTTACAACAGGTACGATACCTTTTATAACAAAGAAAAAAAACTTAAGGCTGTAATCGAGTAATGTTCCATGCACTCTTTTTATGAGAACTATTAGAATACACGCGAGTATAGACAATTCTATCGTGTAGTCTATCTTCTCGACCCTGCCAAAATTCAAATCGCGTAGGTTGCAGCACATACCCTGTCCAGTCTTCTGCAATAGGAATATCTACATTTTTATACATATCTTGTGCTTTTTTATAAATTTGTTCTAAGACATCGCGAGATTCTATTACAGAACTTTGCTGAGAAATATACGCGCTTATTTGACTTAAGCGGGGGCGCTCGCGAGCATACTTTTTCGCTTCTTCAGACGAAATAGTGCTAACATTGCCACGCACTCGCATTTGTCGCTGCATCTCACGTACATACCACAACAACTCTGCATAAGGATATTCAGACAATTGTGTACCTTTCTCGCTATATGCCTTACTGTACCAACAAAACCCCAGTGCTTCGTCATAGTACTTCAGCAAGACCATACGCAGCGTTGGCTGAAGGTGATGATGCATATCTTGCAATGAAACGGTACCACAAGTACTGATTGCTACTTCATTTGTATATGGTAAAACAGTGCACGCATCACTATGCCATGTATTCCACAAGTGCCATGGGGAGCTAGGGAGATTTTCATCACCTAGTTTATACTTTGTATATTGTGGATGTTCTCGCTTCCAACTTTTTTGCATCGTAACCTTTCTCTCACTTTACTATACCAAAATAAATATTTTTACCCTATGCTAGGAATAGAAATTGTAAAAACACTTCCTTTATTTATAGTACTCTCAACCGATACAGTGCCACCGTGTATATCAAGTACTTTTTTTGTAATTGCAAGCCCAAGTCCTGTACCGCCTTGTGCTCTTGATTTGCCCACATTACTTCGATAAAACCTGTCGAAAATTTTATCTTTATCGACAGATGCTATTCCTTCTCCTCTATCGGTAATGCATATAATTGTGTAGCATTTATTTTCTAGATTGCGTATTGCACTTTGTACAATAACGCTATCATGACTTTTACTATGTTTAATAGCATTTTCTAACACATTTTTGTAAGCAATAGTTAATAATGTCGCATTCCCCATAACACTCAAAATCTCAGTTTCATGCAATCTACACTCCAAGCATACCTGTCTTAATTGTGCCTGATCTTCCAATTGCTCCATTGCATCGGTCACACAATTATATATAGATATCTTATCAAAATGCGCATCATCGCTATGCTGTGTTAGTAGCGCTATATTTTCGACAATGCTAAATAATCTTTTGCTCTGCCGTTGTATTCTCTCAACAGTGCTTTGGTTCTGCATATCCTTGTGCAGGAGTTCTGCAAACCCTATGATTGCAGTAAGCGGGTTCTTAATTTCATGTGCGACATTTTGAAGAAACTCTTCTTCTATCTCATCAGACTCATGACTGCGATTTTTTGTCGTAGGCATACACGTAACAAATGCAAAGCTTTCATCAGAGCGTGAATATTTTTCTAATCTAATATCATCGGTGCTCACATCATTGCAGATAAATGGAATGATATGTATATCCCACTGCGCTTCAAGAAATGACACATTCCATACATACTCAGGTTTCTTTTCATGTAGTACGTATTCAATGCGATTCTCTACTTCGGTGCTACGAAAAAGCTGTAATGCGTAGGCAGGCTGGTATACTCTAGCTCGCTGCAAAAAAGCTTCGTGCGTAAGCACAATTTTTTTATGAGAATCTACGATGCACCACAGCATTTGAAAAGGACTACTTTTTAACAATTGCTCTTGCAAAAATTCCAGCAAAGGTTTCTGTATATCTTTTGTATTTTTCACTTTGGGCGAAAAATGCTGAAGTGATTTAGAATTTTTTCGGCACTTCAAAATATAAGCAGAATACAGAAAAACTCCGCATAATACGCCTATAAAAAAAACACCGAATAGTATTGCAATACTCATGTTGCTTGAATATTCTTAGACGTAAGTTTATAACCCATGCTGCGAACAGTCTGTATGGTCACCTCTGTGCTAATGTCAAGCTTCTTGCGAAGTGCGTAAATCTGTACATCGACAGAGCGCAATGTAACCGGATGATTTTTTCCTTTCACGATGTTTATAATTTCTACACGCGAAAATACGCGCTCAGGATGCTCTAGAAAAAGCTTCAATATATTCCATTCTATGAAAGATAAAAATTGTTTATAAGATTTTATGTGCAAGGTTTTCATTTCTCTGTTAAGCATTACATCTCCGTAGCGTATGCCTGTGTTTTGATCAATATATAACACATCATGCTTCTGCATATTGTGTAGAGAATGCATGCTCAGTATCTTCATAAATATAGAGCGAATTTTCGCACGCAATACTCGAGGACTAAAAGGCTTGGTAATATAATCATCGACACCGAGATCGTATCCTAGTATCATATCTTTTTCTGTATTGCGAGCTGTTACTATTACCACAAATGTTGAGGTATTTGATTCATCATCGCGTTTTTTTATACGAGAACAAATAGAAAGTCCATCTAAATCCGGAAGTTGCAAATCGAGAATAACGATGCGTGGCTTTTGTTTTTTATGAATACGCAATGCTTCTTCACCCGAAGCTGTACATGTACATGTGATATTAAAATGATCCTTCAAAGGTGAGAGAGACGCTACAATAAGTTCGGCTATATCTTCTTCATCTTCTACAATGAGTATCAAAGATTGTTCTCTGTCACTATTTACACCCATGAACAATGAAAAAGCAAAAGCGAAAAATGCTTATATGCTAATTAAGATCTACATGATCTCCTGTAGCAACATATATAATATGCTCACAGATATTGGCAACCATATCTCCAATACGTTCAAATGCTCGGATAATATGTATAAATGCTATTGAAGATTCGGTATCTCCTTTCTCATCTTCAAGTACAGCAATAATTTCACGATATAGTTTTATATGAATGGCATCAATCGTTTTATCAATATCTGCAATATCGTGCGCAAGATTTTCATCTCTTGATATAAAGGCGTCCATAGATCCCTTTATCATTCGAGAACATGTTTGTGCCATCTCTTGAATCACGTGAATGTATTTTTTCAAAGACAATGACGAAACTGCATCTATATTTTGACATATGTGACGAATATAGTCACCCATACGCTCCAAAGATGCGGCTACTTTAATAGAAGCAATAAGATAACGCAAATGCGTGGCAACAGGTTGCTCAGTTGCGATGGTTTGCGCACAGTAATCTTCTATTTCTTTTTGAGTAATATCAATTTCTTTATCGTCATCAATAATTTGCTGTGCTAAGCTTAAATCCTTAGTAACGCAGACAGTTAACGCTCGTAGAAGTGTTTCGTCTATTACAGAAGATAAACGTAAAATTTTTTGCTCTATTTCTTCTATTGCAGTCTGCAAATGCTGTCGTACTTGCACTTGTGCCATAATATCTCCTGCTATTTTATTTTTATAAATACTATCCGAATTTACCCGATATATAATCTTCAGTTCGTTCATCCTGAGGATTATAAAATATTTTGCTTGTAGCTCCACACTCAATCACTTCGCCGTTTAAAAAAAACGTCGTTTTATCAGCAATTCTCCCTGCTTGTTGCATGTTGTGAGTAACTATTATTATAGTGTAATCTTTCTTCAAGGTTTCAAGCAAATTTTCAATACGCGTTGTTGAGATTGGATCTAAAGCACTCGTTGGTTCATCCATAAGAATTACCTCAGGATTTATAGCAATGGCACGCGCAATACACAACCTTTGTTGTTGACCACCGGATAAAGACAATGCACTTTTTTTAAGCTTATCCTTTACTTCTTTCCAAAGCCCAGTTTCGCGTAAACTACGCTCTACCAGCTCGTCATAATTTTTATGTCCTATGCCGTTAATACGCGCACCCCACACAATGTTTTCGTAGATGCTTTTAGGAAAAGGATTTGGCTTTTGAAAAACCATCCCAACTTTGCGTCGTATTTCCACGGGATCTATTTTTTCATCATAGATATTTACCCCGTGTACGCTCACCATCCCTTCGACACGCGTATCAGCTATTAAATCATTCATTCTGTTAAGACAGCGTAAAAACGTGCTTTTTCCACAACCTGATGGACCAATGAGTGCCATAACTTCTTTGTTTAAAAAAGATAAACTAACATTTTTCAATGCCTGATCTTCTCCATAGTAAAAGTTCAAATTTTTTGTATATACAATAGCTTTTTGTTCTTCCATTTATAATTTATCCTGTTTAGAAAGATGATTTCTCAATATAAAAAGTGTCAAATTGAGTAGCAATATTAGTATTATCAATACAACTACCGCCGCCGCAGCGGTATGCTGATATATTTTTTGCGGCCTTGATGCCCACTGGTAAATCTGTATAGGTAAGGCGGTAAAACGTGAAAAAATACCTGTGGGATCCACACTTATAAATGTCGCAGCTCCAACTACTACAAGCGGAGCAGTTTCTCCAACCGCGCGCGATATAGCAAGAATAATTCCCGTAAGTATGCGTTCAGCAGAATACGGTAAGACATGCGACCATATCGTTTGCCATTTTGTAGCTCCGAGTCCATAGCTAGAATAGCGCAGTGAATTTGGAACCGCTCGAAGCGCCTCTTGACTGTTAATGATGATAATTGGTAGGCACATAAGTCCCAAGGTTAACCCCGCTGAGAGTATAGTTCGCCCGCGCGTCAGTGGTTCTAATATACGCACAAATACCACAAGTCCTAAAAGTCCATAGACAATTGAAGGAATGCCTGCGAGGTTATAAATATTTACCTGTATAAGCGTATTAAATCGACTATGTCGTGCATATTCTTCTAAATACAATGCCGTGGCTACCCCTACGGGTACAGAAAAAAGTATCGCGATAATAATAAGAAGCAAGGATCCAAACAATGCAGTACGTATACCTGATACATCTGCTTCAGAAGATTGTGGACTTATCAAAAACTGAATATTCACCCAGTTTCTAAAACGCAGATTCAAATTTTTATCTCTAGCAATTGCACGTATTTTTTTTTGTGCAAACAAAGATTCTGTTAAAGTCCATGCGTTTGCAACGCGCTCTTTAATGACATGTATACGGAAAATTTTTTGCAAACTTTCTATACTCCTCTCTTCAAAAGGTTTTTCAGTATTAAACCGACGATATAATCCCGTACTTAAGGTATTCTTTAGTGCTCGACGTAAGGATTGCGTATTCGCTTCTTTCAAAGAAGTACCTAAAATTTCTGAGGCACTGTTTTGAGACTTTAGTGCAACAAAGCCAAATGAATCGTTGACAATTCGTAGCATAAGCGTTATCAACATAATAATAGATATGCACATGGCACAATAAAACGCTATCATCCAACATAACGAAAAAATACGCTTTTTACGTGTATGCAGTGAAAGTTGTGCGGTACCGTTACCGTACATCATTCGTATACCTCGTTAAACTTTTTTGCTATGATATTACTCAAAGAATTCAACACAAGGGTAATGCAAAGTAATATAAAACCAAGTGCAAATATGCTGTTGTAGTCTATCGTGTTATAGCTTACATCGCCGCCACTAATACGAACCATATATCCGGTAATAGTTTCAGCAGCCTTTAGCGGATTAAGCGTAAAATTAGGACCTGCTCCCGCTGCAAGCGCAACTATCATAGTCTCACCCACAGCGCGCGAGAACCCCACAATAATTGCTGATATTACACCTGATAAGGAAGCAGGTACTACTACCTGTAGTGCCGTCTCAACTTTATTCGCACCCAATGCAAGTGCTACAAAACGAAGAGATTTCGGTACGGCGTGAAGTGCATCCTCAATCATTGAAGTAATAAGCGGAAATATTAAAATACCCATGACAATGCCTGCCGAGAGGTTATTATAAATTTCTACAACATTTTCTCCAATTATAAGTTTTAACACAGGCGTTACAAAGGTTACGGCGAAAAAACCATACACTACCGAAGGAATGCTCGCAAGAAGTTCCAACAATGGCTTTAAAAAACCTCGGACTTTTTCACTTGAAAATTCACTTAAATAAATGGCAACTAAAATGCTCAATGGTGTAGCAACAAGCAATGCAATAAAGCTTGTCACAAAAGTTGCAGTAATAAGCGGAAGAACACCGACATTACCTATCGCAGGTTGCCATTTTGTAGATGTGAGAAATTCGCGTATAGAAACATCATCATTTATAAAAAATAATAATGCATCTTTTCCTAAAAGCACGACAAAACCTATAGTAATAAAAACTGAAAAAAAACAACAAAGTTTCAGTACTATCTCTATAAATTTTTCAAGCGGTCTTTTCTTGCCTTGAAAAGATAAATCTAAATCTTGGTTTTTCAAAACCCGCCTCTGACAATCAAAATACGCATGTGAAACTTATATACATAATAAACATACATTAAAGTTTTACATAATCAAAAATAAAATTTTATTACTTACTGAAAATCTACAGAAGACAACCAATACTTTATAGAATTTTCAATACCATCCATACTTGCAGGAAAATATCCTACATCAGTTATAACGCTGTTTACATTGTTAAGCACATACGCAAGAAACGCCGCAACTTGTGGTTTCTTTTGCATTATTGAAGCCGAGCTGTACATAAACAAAGGTCTCGCAAGAGGATATGTTGCATTTTCTACAGAAGCATTATTCGCTTCAATTCCATCTATGTTCAATATTGATAGATTACTTGCTTCTTCCGTATAGTACGCATATCCAAAATATCCAATGGCATATTTATTTCCTTGAACACCGCGGCTTAAAATATTATCATCTTCTGAAAATTGAATATGCATTGCATTCAAAATAGGTTCTTTATCTTTAGCGAAAATTTTTTCTACAAAATAATCAAAAGTTCCGCTGTCAGTGCCAGGAGAAAATTTTAAAATATCTTCTTCAGGCCACGAAGCATTTACATCACTCCATTTTTCTGATGTGAAAATTTTTGCAAGATCTTCTGCACTTACGTCACGTAGCCATGTATTTTCTTTGTTTACAACAACCGCTAAGGCATCGGTTCCTACACGAAATTCAAGAGGTTCTCTGCCTATTTCTTGTGCAGCAGAAAATTCTTTTTCTTTTATAGGACGACTCGCATTAGAAATATCAGTCTCTCCTGCAACTGCCCATCGTTCAAAACCTGCACCACTACCAATGCTAGAAATTTCTATAATGTCTGAATATCCTTCTTCGGTAAACATGTCTGCAAGTCTTTCGACAAGAGGATATACCGTTGAACTACCAGCTATGGTAATATCACCGTATACTTTCAATGCATTGACATTTGGCAATTCACCTTCTGCTTGTGGAATGTACCAGTCTGCCATGTCCGAAGATTTAGACGCACCACCGCAAGATCCCAGTAGTGTTATCAGTAGTGTCATCAATACAATTATCAACGATAGAAACACTCTAGAATTTTTTTGTGTTTTTACTTTATTCATAAAAGCCTCCAAATATTTTATTACGTTACTATTTAAATTAGTTCGTACAAGATAATTGTAACAACGAAATATTAGAAGTATATAAAAATAATATTAATTTTCTTAACAATTTAACAATACACGCGTATTTTTTACATCTTAGTAACGGCACAACAAAGCTGTGATATGATAAAAATCAGAGATATTTTTATGGACAACAATACAAAAATATATCAATGTACTATGTGTCAAAACACAAGCTATACAAAAGATAAAATACGCGTAAGTGGTGTGCTCTCTCGTTTCTTTGACGTACAAAACAAGCAATTTACAACTATAAGTTGCACGAAATGTGGACACACGCAGTTTTTTAAAAACACGAGCAGCATGGGTGGCAATATTATAGACTTCTTTTTCGGAGGATAGCAAAACCGCGATTTTTGCCTACCATAGCTCTTGTTTATTACAGTGCCCGTAAAACATCACCTAACGCAGCGCTGCTTGCATCAATGATCTTCGCATTCTTTTGTTTTTCTAAAAACACGGCAAGCCTCTGTGGAAGCGGTGGAGTACTTTTACATATATTTTCTACAACTTCAGAAAATTTACCTGCGTGAGCGGTTGAAAGAACAATGGAATGCTTATAGGGGCAATTCTTCTGTTTTAAAATAGTTCTTGCAGCATATATTCCTGCAGCCGTGTGAGGACATACATAGGCCTTATAGATATCGTATACATTACGCATTGTCTGTGCTATTTGCTTGTCATTTGCCCAAGCACCGTAAAGTATGTTACGCATAGGCATATTGAGAATGTGAAACATCGCACGCATTCTTTCAAAGTTACTCGGATCTCCAACATCCATGGCATTTGCAAAAGTTTGCACAGACTGCTTTGCTCTGTAAATATTCGTCTGTAAATAATGTGGTACCGTTCTGTTTGCATTTGTAGCAGCAATAAAATGAGAAACAGGCATGCCCCATCTCCATGCAAAAAGTCCGGCAGTAAGATTACCAAAATTACCACTTGGCACACAAAACAATGCACGGTCGCTATGCTCCATATCACGAAAAAGCTGCCATGCATACATGTAATAAAATGATTGAGGAATAAGTCTGCCTATGTTAATGCTGTTCGCTGATGTCAACTGTAGCTTCTTACATAAACTAGCATCTGCAAAAGCATTTTTTACCATGCGCTGGCAATCATCAAAACTACCGCGAACTTCTAATGCGACGATGTTTTCTCCAAGCCCTGTAAGTTGTTTTTCTTGTAAGGGACTTACTCGTCCCATAGGATACAAAAGAACAACACGAACATTTTCTTTTTTGAAAAATGCTTGTGCTACCGCACTGCCAGTATCTCCGCTTGTCGCAGTAAGTACTGTTATCGGCTCGCTCATATTTGAAGCTTTATGCTCCATAACAGCAGCTAAATATGCCGCACCAAAATCTTTAAATGCACATGATGGTCCATCAAATAATTCAAGAAGCGTTATTTCATCGTCTAAAGGTCTAAACCGTGGCGTAAAAGAGAACGCTTGTGCACATAAACGAATAGCCTCTTCATACGAAAACTCATCAAAGAAAAGTCTATGCGTACACATACCTGCTAATTGTACGAAACTCTTTTGCTCAAAATCTTTTTCAAATATATATGATAAATCTGAATCGCATGTCGGATAATACAGACCTCCGTCATCCGCAAGCCCTTTAAAAACAGCCTCAACAAATGATATCGTAGAGTCTTTTTCGCGCAGTGGTAAATTCTGTGTGATATAACGCGTGCTTACAAAACGTAAACTCTCTGACGTATGAGAAGATGATACTGACATGTACTTAAAGTATAATGCATCACCAGTGCACTATAATCAATGCATAATTATAAATTGCTGTAGATAGTACAAAATTTATGAAAAAAACTCGTGATGCAGTACACGTATTGCATGCTTTTCATGCTCTCTTAAAACAACAAAGGATATGTTAATTTCGTTAGAACCCTGTGCTATTGCTATGACATTGATACCTGCACTTCCTATGGCACTAAAGATACGTCCAGAAAGCCCTTTTACCCCTCGCATTTTTACACCAATAATAGAGATAATAGAAACAGCGCGCATCGTAGAAATATTTTGTATAAGTCGCTGCTCTAACTCAGTGCGAAATTCGTTCTTAAAAAGATCCACAACTCTCTCGCTTTGCTTTTCTTGTAATACAAAGCAAATACTATGTTCGCTTGAAGACTGCGATATCATAAGTGGTTTAATATGATTGTGTGCAAAAACATTGAATATACGCGGTAAAAAATAAAAATTACCTGAAAGCCCTACACCTTCTATCATAAGCATAGTAGCGTAAGTTGTGGAAGCTATGCCCGTAATTTCACGGCTCATTTTGTAATTTTCTTGACCTATAATCGTTCCAGAATATTCTGGATTAAGCGTATTTTTAATAACTATTGGAATATTTTTTTCAAGAGTAGGAACAACAGTTTGAGGATGTATTACCTGTGCTCCAAAATATGAAAGCTCCATCGCTTCAGTGTAGCTTATGCGCGGAATAACAAATACATCATCCACAATACGTGGATCAGCACTTAAAACACCATCAACATCTGTCCAAATTTGTACACACTGCGCGTTTACTGCAGCTCCGATAAGAGATGCCGTGTAATCACTGCCATTGCGTCCTAAGGTGGTGGTAATATCATCTTCTGTTGCTCCGATAAATCCCGTTACAATGCTTATCGCACAACCTGAAAGAGAACGCCGTATATTTGCATAACTTGCATCAAATAACACGCTTGCCTCTCCATGAGATGCATTTGTAACAATGCAAGATCGAGCATCGATAAATTGTACAGAATGAGAATCACAGGTATCTTCAAATGAATAATAGTTTTGAAGATAGTGTGCGAGTATCATGCAGACAAGTCGCTCGCCAAAACTCAAAATAAGATCATTGGTACGCAAAGTACACTCTTTGACAAATGCAATGCCGTGGAGCAATTCTTCTAAATCGTGAAACGCCTCTACAATATCAGAAGGTAAGTCAGCGCCTTTGCTCAAAACACTCCACACATCTTTATGACGAGCAATACATGCATCGTATTCTTTTTTGTAAGAAAGTGCTCGTTGAGAATTAGAGCTCATTTGTAACTCACTTGATTGCGCAAGTTCTGCCATAGCAAGTAATTGCTCGGTGACGCCTTTCATCGCAGAAAGTACTACTGCGATACGAGGGTAATGAAACATATGCGTATCTTTCTTCGCAATACTATGCCTATTGCGTTCACTAACTATAATTGAGGCAACATGCGCAAGTCTTGCAGCGTCTTGTACAGAGCTGCCTCCAAATTTCATTACGATTACAGAATCATCAATCGTACTCTGAGTGCAATTTTGCATGATTTATAAAACGGAAACTATGCATCAAACATTTCTTTTTCTTCTTCTTGTGCAGTTTGTCGTATTGTCTCTTTTTCGCGTTCTCGTTCTTCTAAAATTTTTTGCACTTTCTCATCAAGATTTTGTGCATCCTCACCATAAAGCTTTATTGACTCAATTTGTCGTATTCCCGTTCCTGCAGGAATAAGCTGCCCAAGAATGAGATTTTCTTTTAATCCCGTCAAATTATCAACAGCCCCTTCAATTGCCTTATTTGTGAGCACTTTAGTAGTCTCTTGAAATGATGCCGCAGATAAAAATGAATCGACATTTACACTTGCTTTTTTAACACCCAAAAGACATGGTCGAGCTACCGCGGGCTCTCCACCTTGTTGAATTACTTTTTCATTTTCTTTTTTAAATTTCATTCTTCCTACAAGTTGTCCTTGAATAAAAGATGTATCACCTGAATCAACAACTTCAAGAGTACGCATCATCTGCCGAATAATTATACCTATATGTTTATCATTAATAGTCACACCTTGCAATCTATATACTTCTTGTATCTCATTTATCAAAAAAGAATGAAGCGCATGCTCGCCAAGTATATCAAGGATATCGTGCGGATTTATCTCTCCATCACAAAGCATCTCACCAGCTCTCACGGTATCTCCGTCACGAACAAACAGATATCTTCCTAGAGGAACGATGTGCTTAAATTCTTTACCAAATTGATCTTCAATAAGAATTTGCCTGTTTCGTTCATTTGCAAAAGATGATTTTACCATACCATCAATTTTCGCAAGCACTGCCGCCGTTGTTTTAGGATTATACGCTTCAAATAACTTACTGATGCGTGGAAGTCCACCGGTAATATCACGTGTCTTAACACTTCCTTGCGGAATTTTTGCAAGCACTTGTCCTATTTCTACTTTTGAGTTATTGTCCACATTCAAATACGCATCGAATGGCAGCGTATACGTAAAGATAGTATTGCCATCATCGTCTAAAATTTTGACACTTGGATTTAAGGTTGACGTATTTGATTGTACAATTTTCTTTTCTACTTTTCCCGTATCTTCATTTATCTCTTCGCGCATGGTATTACCCGGAAGTATATCTTCATAGCGAGCAGTACCATTAAATTCGCAGATAATAGGCTCAGTAAAAATATCAAAAATTACTATTTTCTCTCCTTCTTCGACTATATCGCCTTCTTGCACACGAAGCTCAGCACCATTGCGTAACTCTATTTCTTGTTCTACATTTACAAGTAATAAGGTATCTTTAACCGATATATTGGCAATGCATGGTTTTTCTGCTTTTACTCTTGTATCATCTTTGAGTATTCCGATTTCTGTGTCTTTTGCAACACGCTGATTATCACTTACCATGATTTTCTTAAAATCAGAAATACTATATTTTACAAATATACGCGATACTTTTAAGTAACCCTTGCGTGTCATAACCATTGTTTGTGATGGCAGAGAAACGACATTTCCTGTAATTTTTCCTATGAGTACGGGATATTTAAAAGCAATAAAATTGTCTTCAGTCTCCCGAGTTGCAACGCCTCCAATGTGGAATGTCCGCATTGTAAGTTGAGTACCGGGTTGTCCAATAGATTGTGCAGCGATAACACCAACCGCTTCTCCTTTATTGACAGGCCTGTTTGTTGCCAGATTATATCCATAGCATTTTTGACACACGCCATTTTCCACTTCACAGGAAAGTACTGAACGTATCATGACTTTTTCTATGCCAATTTCTTCTATATATAAGGCTTTTCGCTCATCTATAGCGTCATTAACGTCAATAATTATTTCTCCAGTAATAGGATGCATGACTCTTTCAAGTGCATAGCGACCTTTTATTCTATCTGATAATCTTTCGACAATTTCTTCGCCTTCTTTCAAAGCCTGTATTTCTACGCCATTTATCGTATTACAATCTTCTACGACTACCACGACATTTTGTGAAATATCTACAAGTCTTCTCGTAAGATATCCTGCATCTGCAGTTTTAAGAGCAGTATCGGCAAGTCCCTTACGTGCACCGTTCGTAGAAATAAAAAATTCTAAAACGTTAAGTCCCTCTTTAAAATTTGAACGAATAGGAAGCTCAATAATATCACCAGAAGGTTTCGCCATAAGTCCACGCATACCTGCAAGTTGACGAATTTGATTTTTACTCCCTCGTGCACCTGAATGAGCCATAAGATATATAGGATTAAACCCTTCATTATCTTTTTTCAAATCTTCCATAAGTTTTTCTGTAAGCTTGTCATTCGTTCTACTCCACAACTCAACTACACGGTTATAACGTTCTTCGTTGGTCATGGTACCACTTCTATACTGCTGTTGAATTTTATTAACTTCAGCGTCTGCTTCACTAATAAGTTTCTGTTTGTTTTTTGGAATTAATACATCGCTTACTCCAATAGTAGCTCCAAAAGAAGTTGCATACTTAAATCCTAACTGTTTCAACACATCAAGCATCTCAACTAAAACATCCGCTCCATAAAACATAAGCACATCACTTATAAGTCTTTGTAATTCTTTTTCACCAAAAGTCTTATTTTGAAATCCTACTTTTGAAGGAATGGCTCGCGAAAATATAATACGTCCAGGTGTTGTTTCCATCATCTGTCCATCAATAGAAACGCGTATAAGTGCTTGATGCTCTATGTAAGCATTTTCAAGCGCAAAGAATACTTCTCGTTCGTTGGAAAAACGCCGACCTTCACCTTTTGCTCCTTTTTTTACCGCTGTTAAGTAATAATTTCCCAAAACCATGTCTTGTGATGGAAAAATAATAGGATCTCCGTTAGCAGGATTAAGTAAATTTCGAGCTGAGAGCATAAGTCCCCAGCACTCTGCCTGCGCAGCGTGCGAAAGTGGTACGTGAATGGCCATTTGATCTCCATCAAAGTCAGCATTATAGGCATGACAAACTAGCGGATGAAGTCGTATTGCTTTGCCTTCCACAAGCACCGGCTCAAAAGCTTGAAAGCCCAATCTATGCAAGGTAGGTGCGCGATTTAATAACACAGGATGTTCTTTTATTACTGAATCTAAAACCTCAAATACTTGACTACCTTCTTGCTCTATAATGGAGCGCGCACGTTTAATATTAAGAATAATACCTTTTTCTATAAGCCTTCGCTCTATAAAAGGTTTAAAGAGCTCCATTGCCATTTTTACAGGTACACCACATTGATGAAGCTTTAAATCCGGACCAACGACAATAACAGATCGCCCTGAATAATCTACGCGTTTTCCAAGAAGATTTTGACGAAATCGTCCTTGTTTACCTCGAAGCATATCCGAGAGACACTTTACAGATTTGCCAACCACACGCGTATCTTTAGTATTATCAAATAAAGAATCAACTGCTTGTTGTAGAAGTCTCTTTTCACTTTCTATCATAATTTCAGGCGCATGTATGGATATCATCTTTTGAACACGTCCGTTAATACGAATAACGCGTCGATATAAATCATTTAAATCTGACGAAGCAAATCTTCCACCGTCAAGCTGTACCATTGGTCTTAAATCTGGTGGCAATACCGGCACTACGTCCATAATCATCCACGAAGGAAGACTATCTGATTTTTTAAAGTGTTCTACTATTTCAAGACGACGAAGTAAGGTAGGGTTGATTTTTGTTGACTTCTCTTGTATTTCTTTACGAAGATTTTGTATCAGTTCTTTAAGATCAATACTTTCTAATATCTGTTTAATTGCTTCTGCACCTTTTCCTGCAGAAAAAGCAAGTCCACTCTCTTGTAATTCTTCGTATTCTCTTTTACTTATTACGTCACATTTTTGCATATCGGTTTCGCCGGGATCAGTTATGATGTACTTGTCATACATCACCACAGCTTTTATATTTGATCCTGAAACACCGAGAAACGCAGCGAGTTTTGAAGGAACCGATCGATAAAACCATACATGTGCTACCGGCGCGACAAGCTCAATGCTGCCCATGCGCTCTCGCCGCACTCTTGAATGCGTAACTTCAACTCCACATCTATCGCAGACTACTCCTTGATATCGATTAGAACGAAATTTGCCACATTGGCACTCCCAATCTTTTGTAGTGCCAAATATACGTTCACAAAATAACCCATCTTTTTCTGGCTTGAGAGTTCTATAATTTATGGTCTCTTGTGTTTTAACTTCTCCATAACTCCACTTACGAATTTTTTCAGGAGAAGCTAAATGTATCATAACACTCGCAATATCCATTTTTGCTGCTGCATTTACCATATTGTGCTCCTTATGCTCAAGAAACTGCATTGCAATGATGCTATGGTTTTTTTATTTTTTAAAAACATCAAAACGATTCCTCCCGCTTTTTTATAATTTCTCTATCTCTTTCAGTAAGCGGAAGATTTTTACCTTTTTTATCGTATACCGTTACATCAATGCCAAGTCCTCGCATTTCATGCATAAGCACTCGAAACGATTCTGGTACTCCCGTGCTAGTATAATTGCGTCCTTTAACGATAGATTCATATATTTTAAGACGTCCTTGTAAATCATCAGATTTCACGGTAATAAATTCATTAAGCGTATGTGCTGCTCCATATGCTTCTAAAGCCCATACTTCCATTTCACCTAAACGTTGTCCACCAAATTGCGCTTTACCACCTAAGGGTTGCTGCGTTACAAGAGAATAAGAACCGGTGCACCTCGCATGCATCTTTTCATCGACAAGATGATTAAGTTTGAGAATATACATACAACCAACCATAACGGGATTAAGCAATTTATCTCCTGTTCTGCCATCGTATAATGTCACTTTCGAATCCTCAGATAACGAAGCTTCTTTCAAAAGCTGTTTTATTTTATCAGAAAGCACAGACTGAAATACAGGCGTGGCAAACCACTTACCTAACTTCGTTGCAGCCCATCCCAATTCGGTTTCTAAAAGCTGCCCTATGTTCATACGCGAAGGTATACCAAGCGGGCTCAAACAAATATCAAGACGCGTTCCATCATCCATAAACGGCATGTCCTCTTCTGGAACAATTCGAGCAACAACACCTTTATTTCCGTGTCGTCCTGCCATTTTATCGCCTTCTTTAAGCCTTCGCTTCGCAGCAATAAGTACAGTTACTTCTTCTTCTACACCGACAGAAAAAGTACTTCCGTCTTTGCGACTAATACGCCGTACATCTATAACCGTACCTTCTACACCATGCGGTAATCGAAGCGAAGTATCTTGAACTTCTTGTCCTTTTTCTCCAAATATTTGCGTGATAAGGCGTCTTTCAGGTTCTATTTCTGAATCCATCTTTGGGGTAATTTTTCCCACAAGAATGTCATTAGATTGTACTTTAGAACCTATCCGCACAATTCCATTTTCATCAAGCTTCGCAAGCATTCGCTCAGGTGCATTCGGAATATCATTGGTAATAGTCTCCATGCCTTGTCTCGTATCGTGAACTTCAAGCTTAAATTCCTTTATATGTATAGAAGTAAATACATCTTCTTTCACAAGCTTTTCAGATACGATTATCGCATCTTCAAAATTATATCCATTCCATGGTAAAATCCCAACTAATACATTGCGTCCTAGCGCAAGTTCTCCGTCTTTTGTAGCCTGTCCATCAGCAATCACTTCGCCTTCTTGTATAGTTTGTCCCAACTCTACAATCGATTTTTGAATAAAGCATGTATCATGGTTCGTGCGTTTATATTTTATCAGCGAATATATATCTTTATCATCATTTTTTGAATTTTCAGGGGTGATTTCGATAGTTTCTGCACTTGCATGCGTAACTACCCCACCACGTTTTGCGATAATTACAACGCCTGAGTCATACGCTGCTTTGCGTTCCATACCAGTTCCAACTCGAGGTGGTTCAGGGTATAAAAGCGGTACTGCTTGCCTCTGCATGTTTGATCCCATGAGCGCGCGGTTTGCATCATCATGCTCTAAGAATGGTATAAGAGATGTAGAGACTGATACAATTTGTTTTGGTGATGCGTCCATGTATTGTACTTCGTCAATAGAACAAGTAATGTAATCACCTTTCTTTCTTGCAGGAATATATTGTTGCGTGAATGTTCCATCAACATTCAAAGGTACATCAGACTGTGCAATGTAATAATAATCTTCTTCCATCGCAGTAAGATATTCTATCTTATCGGTTACTTTGCCATTTACAACTTTGCGATAAGGAGATTCTAAAAACCCATAATCATTTACACGTGAATAATTAGTAAGAGACATAATGAGTCCAATGTTCGGTCCTTCTGGTGATTCGATAGGACACACGCGTCCATAATGAGAATAATGTACATCACGTACATCAAACCCCGCACGCTCCCGAGAAAGTCCACCGGGTCCAAGTGCATTGATACGCCTTTTATGAGTAAGCGCCGCAAGCGGATTTACCTGATCCATAAACTGACAGAGCTGTGATGAACAAAAAAAGTCTTTTACCGCACTTAAAATTGGTTTGATAGTAAATAAATCTTGCAGTCGTATATCACTGCGTCTTTCTTTAAGCGCAAGTTTATCACGTGCATTCTTTGCCATACGAGACATCGCCTTCTTAAATTCAAGTGCAACTAACTCACCGACTGCACGAACACGTCTATTGCCTAAATGATCTATATCATCGACACGTTCTTCACCTTTATGCAATTTTATAAGAAACTTCATAGCATTTATAAAATCATCAGGCAGCAATGTCATAGCGGTAATGTCTTCTTTATAATTGAATTTTTTGTTTAATTTAAAGCGTCCGACTCGTCCAAGGTCATAACGCTTGGGGTTAAAAAACATATTATTTATTTCTTGCTGTACTCGTGCTTCTTCGTATCTATCACTCATCTTTAAGACTTCACTAATAACAGAGCAAATTGTTGTTATGTTTGGCTCAGTCTCGCCTTCGTTTTGATACTTTACACTTTCCTGTTCAAGACATGATATGAGTAATCTATCTGCGGGAATTGCGGTATTAATTCCCGATATTAGTGTAATGGTTTTAATTCCATGTTCAATAAAATCATCAACATCTGCAAGTAGTAATTTTTCACCTGCACTCTTGCAATAACTACTCTCTTCACGATGTACTACTACATCATCTGCAAGTACACGTCCTTCAAGTTCAGATTTATTTTCAGGCGTAATAGTAACCGTATCGGTCTCGGGATAAAATGCTTCTAATATTTTTTTACGTGTATCAAAACCCAATATTCGCAAAAACAATGTAGCAAGTATACGAGTGTTTTTATCTATTTTTACCCAAATAACATTTTTGCGATTATCAACTTCAAACTCAAGCCATGAACCACGATATGGAATAATCCGTGCAATAAGAAATTCTTTGCCTCTACTTCCTACACCTTCTTCAAAAACAATTCCTGGACTTCTGTGAATTTGACTTACAACAACACGCTCAGCCCCATTGATGATAAATGTTCCTCTTTCAGTCATAAGCGGAATATCGCCAAGATACAACTCTCGTTCTCGAAACTCACCTGTCTCTTTATGATACAAGCTGACTTTAATCTTTAACGGAATTGCATATGAAATGCCATGATCTACACATTCTCGTTCTGTGTATTTCATCGCAGAGAATTCTAATTGATAGGAATGATAATCCAGTACAAAGTTTCCTCTACTACTTTCTATAGGAAATACTTCGTGAAATACTTCTTCTAAACCTAGTTTTTCAACAGGCTCGCCACTCTTAAGTTTCTTTGTTTGCAAAAAACGCTCATATGAATTAAGCTGTATCTCTACAAGATCCGGCATTGTTACTTCAACACCAGTATTATATTTTTCAAGAACCTCTCGAAAAACAGCATTTTTAGGGGCTATCATAATGATTCTCCATTTTTAAAGTCACTTCTACGGTATAAACCGTAGAAGAAAATTATGTAGTATGTGCTCATAAATAGTTCAGTAACTATACCACAATATCGGACTGTATAGCTATAGCCATAAAAACAAAGTCCGATTGTCACAGCAACAAAACTATAGCGTGAGTATACATAACAATATAAAACGAGCTTTTAACTTAAGCAATTTCTACAACAGCTCCTGCTTCTTCAATTTTTTGCTTTAGTTCTTCAGCTTCAGCCTTTGGAACACCCTCTTTTACTGCTTTGCCTCCGGCAGAAACGAGCTCGCTTGCTTCCTTAAGCCCAAGTCCCGTAATTGCTTTTACTACTTTTATTACCGGTATTTTATTCTGAACCGATTTAATAATGACATCAAAGCTTGTCTTTTCTTCTACTTCTGAAGTAGCACCACCTGCAGCTGCGGGCGCTGCTACTGCCACAGGCGCCGATGCGCTAATACCAAATTTCTCTTCCATTGCTTTTACAAGCTCTGAAATTTCTAAAACACTCATATTGGAAATAGCTTCCAACATCTCTTCTTTATTTAAAGCCATATTATCTTCCTCCTTAATTCACAAATAATTAGAATTTCTTTTGACGATAGCAGGCTTTGCAATAAATAGTACGAAGACTAACGCCAAATTTTTTTTATTTTTTAATATCAGCGACTGTACTCAAAGCACGCACAAACCGCACGATAACATCATTTAGCGCAAGTGCAAAACTTTGTGCAGGCGCATTTAAAGTTGCCAATAACGTGGCAAGCATTTCTTCTCTTCCTGGAAGCTTAGATATCTTTTCTGCATCTGTGGCATTAAGAACAACATTATCTACATAAGCACCGCGCACAGCAATAGGATAATCTTCTTTTATAAATTGAAACAATATTTTCAATACCGGAGAAGCATCTCCTTTCACATACGCTATAGCCGTAGGACCATATAAATATTCTTCTATTGCAGTATCATATTTTTTTTTACGTACTGCATGTTTTACCAAGCGATTCTTATGCACATGAATTCTTGCCTCTTTTTCTCTTAAAGCCTTGCGTATTGTGCTTATTTGCAACACGCTTAATCCTCTGTAATCGTTAAAAATAAGCGAATCTGAAGAGTCAAGCTTTTCAACTATTGCATTTATTTTTTCTTCTCTTAGTCTTTGTCCTTCTTTCATGTGTACTTCCGTTTTATATTCTTTATTTTAAAGGTGCCTCAATGCGTATACCGGGCCCCATCGTCGAAGATGTTGCTATAGAAAGTATAAAATCACCCTTCGTATCACTGGGTTTTCTTATATCAATTTCTTGTATAACAGCATTTGCATTTGAAATAAGTTTTTCTAAATCCATGGATGCCTTACCAATTGCTACATGAACTACCCCCGTCTTATCAGCACGTATTTCTACCCGCCCCTTTTTAAGTTCTTGCACTACACCGGCAATATCGGTTGTAATAGTTTTTGTCTTTGGGGTTGGCATAAGCCCGCGTCTTCCAAGTACAGGTCCTAACTTTCCTATATCTTTCATCATGTCTGGCGTTGCTACTACTACATCAAAGTCAAGCCAGCCACCTTTCACTTTTTCGACATACTCCGTATCACCAACATAGGTAGCTCCTACTTTTTCAGCCTCTGCAGCTTTTTCACCTCGAGCAAAAACTAATATTTTCTTTTCACTTCCAAACTGATGTGGTAGCACCATAGTATCTCGAAAACTTTGACCTTTTTTCATTTTAAGCTTAATGGCAAGCTCAATAGTTTCATCAAATTTTGCCGTAGCTGTTTTCTTTACGAAATTCATAGCATCATCAGACGAATATTCTTGCGTTTTATCAAAGATTTCTAAAGCTTTTTTATATCTCTTTTTCGCCATACTAAGCCTCTACTTTTACGCCCATACTTCTCGCAGTACCTGCAATAATTTTCATAGCAGCATCTGTATCCTGAGAATTTAAGTCTTGCATTTTCACCTCTACAATTTTCTGTAATTGTGCCTTTGTGATAGTTGCAACTTTCTCACTATGAGGAGTAGACGAACCTTTTTCAAGAGATAGTTCTTTTTTAATCAGCACTGAAGCCGGCGGAGATTTAACGATGAATGAATAGGATCTATCTTCGTAAACCGTAACTACAACAGAAACAGTCATGCCAGCTTCAACATTTTTTGTTTGATCGTTAAATTGCTGACAAAACTGAGGTGATGAAACACCTAATGGACCAAGTGCGGTACCTACTGGTGGTGCAGGCGTAGCCTTTCCTGCAGGAACTTGAAATTTCACTTCCCGGAATACTTTTTTAGCCATAAAGCCTCCTGTGGTCTAACGCCCTTTTACACAAAAAAATAGGACAAACAACATTATCCTATTACTTGTAAAATTACTTGTAGAGCTCCCACATATATTTTTATTGTACATTTTTAGACAATTCTATCAATTTAATTAAATTTTTTCAACCTCATCGTGCTTGAGCTCTATAGAAAGACTGCGATTAAAAATACCTACCACAATTTTCAATGTCGCTTTTTCTGCATCGACTTCTTCTATGGTTCCTTCACAAAAATTAAAAAGCCCGCTTTTAATTTTAACCACTTCACCTTTGCTAAAACGCTGCCTAGCGCGAACTACAGGGATTGCTGCATGTTCTCCTTCTTTACCATAACTTAACATCATGCGAGTTTCCTCTTCGGTCAAAGGCTTTGGTTTATCGCCCGCACTAGTAACACTGGCAAAACTAATAACGCCATCTATTGCACGCATACCAGTAACAATATCTCGCCAACCCTTCGCAGGCATATCGATTTCTATTAATAAATAGCCCGGTACTACTCGCTGCTTTTGAGTATATTGCTTGCCTCCACGCATCCTTGATGCTTCGTACATAGGAATATATGTTTTCCCAATGAGAGGTGAAAGTTCCTCATGCTCTACCATAACGCGAATAAGTTGACTTATTTTATTTTCTTGTCCGGAAACTACCCGTAATGCATACCATTTTTTCACCATAATTTTCTCGTAATATACCCTAGCTAAAGAAATTGCACTCTACAAAATAAGATTTACAACGTAAAATAACGCATAATCTAACAAGCCTAGTATAATGGATATGGCAAGAACAGATACCACAACGGTCTTTGTAGAAATAATCACATCATCTTTTGTTGGCCAATTAACCTTTCTAAGCTCTCCTACACATTCTTTGAAAAATACTGTAATTTTCTTCATAATTCCTCTTAACTATTACTGTATAGTGTAATATATAATCACAAAATAATAACTATTTTCTGCAGAAAATATATTAAAACACAACATAAACGCAGGTCAGGTAGGACTCGAACCTACAACACTCGGTTTTGGAGACCGACGCTCTACCATTGGAGCTACTGACCTTCGCACAGCCTTCGATCGGGATTGAACCGATGACCTCATCCTTACCATGGATGCGCTCTACCAGCTGAGCTACAAAGGCATAATTATTACTGTATCATAAAATGAATACTTTCACTACGTCAAGAGAAACATAAATTCTACCGTGTGAAACTGACAAAACGCTTACTTTACGTAATATACATTGTTTTCGCAAACCATCAGTTGTTCTTCCGTAAGTTTTTGTATGTTTTTGTATATGATTTCATCTTTTGTTTCTGTCTTTACAAGTTCCTCTCTAACCGCATCTACAATATCATGTGCATGCATGTTCTTAGCATGTACCACTACACGCAAAATTGCAGCACGCACTTGTCGATTTGAACCTTCAAATTTTGATTGTTTGACATACATTGAACTTCTTCGGTTTGGATTTTTTACCTTATAAGCAAGTGAAGCTCCATAATCCATAAGTGCCCAATACCACAGGCGAGGACGCGCTTTATCCATTGTAAGCTGTACATATTCACGAACTTTTTTTTCTAAAACTCGAGTTTCTCCTTCAAAAAAATGATGTATAATAGCACGGCGTATATTTGTTTCTACAACAACAGTCGATATATTATAGGCAAACGCAAGAATGGCAGAACTCGTATAATCACCTATTCCGGGCAAAGTAAGGAGAATTTTTTTATCACAAGGCACAATACCCTTATAATCTTTGCAAATAATAGAAGCACAAGCGTGCAAATACTTAGCACGTCTGTAGTAGCCTAAGCCCATCCACGCTTTCAATATATCACCTAGTGGTGCAGCTGCAAGATCACCAAGAGAAGGCCAACGGCTTGTAAATGAATCGAAGTAGCCTATCACGCGAGTTAGTTGAGTTTGCTGAAGCATTAGTTCTGAAAGCAATACATAATAAGGATTATGATTTTCGCGCCACGGCATGGCTATGCGATAAGATTTTTGATACACATTCCACACTATATCTATAAACTGAGCTACTTTTTCTTTAGATTGAGGGTGAATATTTTCTTCCATAGACGCATTATAGAAACATTTGCGACAAGTACATTACATATTTTTACGATGTTTTTCCATTCCTCTACGTATACGATTCCACACACCGGAAAGTCCCATTGCCTTGCGCACCATAAGAATGGTTTCTTTAGCAATATGTCGCATGCGCATGGTGCCTTCATGCAATATTTCATCGACATAACCTTTCTTGTTATCTAAGCTACACTTTTTCTCACGTATGGGATTCAAAAACTCATTGAGTACTCGAAACAATTTTTGTTTCACTTCCACATCTCCTACGCTACCTTCACGATAGCGTGTCTTTAATTCTTCAACTTCTGCCTTATTTGGATTGAAGGCATCGTGATATAAAAATACTGCGTTGTTTTCAACACATCCGGGAACATTTGCATGAATACGATTAGGGTCGGTATACATACGCATAACTTTCTTCTCAACTGTTTTTTCATCATCAAATAAATTGATAGTATTATGTAAGGATTTACTCATTTTCGCATTACCGTCAATGCCTACAAGCGTACCTGCACTCCCTACCAACACTTCAGGTTCTAAAAATACTTTATCTTCATACAAATAGTTAAAACGCCTTACAAGCTCTCGCGTAAGTTCTATATGCGCTTCATTATCCTTGCCAACTGGCACTATATGTGCGCGAGGTAAGAGTATATCTGCCGACTGTAATACAGGATAGCTTAATAAACCTAAGGGCATTTCGCTTAAATTCGCGTTCTGCGCCATCTCTTTAAGGCTAGGCAGCCGTTGCAAACGCGGTACGCTCACCATCATCGAAAGCAAAAGCGTAAGTTCAGCCACCTCGCTTACCTGAGACTGCAAGTAAAAGGTAGTCTTACATGGGTCTAAGCCAACTGCTAAATATGCATTCATCAATTCTCGTGCATGTACATCTGTTTTCTGTATATCTTCTTTGCTTTGCTTGGTAGTCAGCATATGGTAGTCAGCTATCAATATAAAAGATTCGTACTTATCTTGAAGTTCTATCCGATGCTGTAACGATCCCACATAGTGCCCTAAATGCAAAGGTCCTGTTGGTCTATCGCCGGTAAGTAAGCGCTGCTTCTGAGAATTTGTTGATGATGTCATAATCTTAAAGTCTCATATTTTACTTTAAGTGCATCTTCGTATGTATTGTTCAGTATGTTCCATGTTTGTACTGTCATATATCGTCGTTACGTGTGCTATTAAAATTTCTATGGTTTTTTTGTTCACTCTTCTGTTTTTTATAAATAATGCGAGCATTTGTAAACAAGATACTCACGGAATGAAGTCCAAGTGCCTTGCAAATTACTTGAACTATTACCGCTATGGGTACTGCAAGCAACATACCAACAATGCCCCATACCCATCCCCAGTACAGCAAAAAGCAAAATATAACAAGTGGGCTTATATTAAGCTTATCTCCTGTTAATAGAGGATCGATAACATTGCCAATTATCATTTGCGTTGCTAAGGTTACAATTGCAACTCCAATAACCGGAGTCCAATATGGATAAAATTGCAATACAGAAAAAACAATGCTTATTGCCGTTATCACTATTGAACCAATTGAAGGAATGAAGTTAAATCCGAGGGTAAGAATACCCCAGGATAAAGGAAAATCTACACCTATTACGCTAAAGCCAATGTAAATTATAGCACCTGTTATTGCGCTCATAAGCAACTTTAAAATAAGAAATTTACTCACTTGAACATCCATGCTCTCGACAGCTTCAAATATTTTTTTTCCTTTTCGCGGCTGTGGAAACATTTCTAAAAGTTTGAAGTATAAAAAATTGCGTTCAAGAAGCACAAATATCATGACAAACAAGGCTACTACAAAACCACGAGAAAGTCCTACTACACCTTTAGAAATTGAAACAACACTTGTAGTAATAAAAGCGAAAATCTTATCTTGTATTTCTAAAAGTATATTACCCTGCACAAATGGGACCACATCTGCTAGTACTGTCAAAACTGCAGTCCCACGTTGTTGATAAAAAGCAAATTTTTCTACAATAGAATTTATCGTGCTCAAAAATATGCTTATAATAAGAATACTTACAAGTACAAAAAATATCACGGTAATAGGAATGGTAAGACTTGCAGGAACGCGTTTTTGTTTAAGCCATGAAACCATAGAAGAAAACACAAATCCGAATAACGCACCTAAAACTGCCGGTACAGCAATAGAAGCGATAGTTTTCAAAAAATAACTGAAAAGTACAAAAGTTATAATAAAAATTGAAAACTTAAAAAATCTATTTGTCATCATATATGTAAATACATTTCATAGTTCATACGAGAAGGGAGCTCAAGCATGTATAGCCCAACCTTCACTAGTACGCGCAGCCTCCATAACCCCTTCGGAAATAGTGGGATGAGCATGAATCATAGTAGCAATATCAAAAGGTAGTAACTCACCTATCCGAGCTACTAAAAGCTCATGGATTATTTCAGTTGCATTATATCCTACCGCATGTACTCCTAGTATTTCACTTGTCTTAGCACAGGTAAGTATTTTTACAAACCCCTCACTCTTGCCTATGGCAACTGCCTTCCCAACACCTACTAAGGGAAACGTGGAGGCTTTGTACGCTATATTTTGACGTTTCGCTTCCTCTTCGCTAAGTCCAAAGCTCCCAACTTGTGGATTGCAATACACCGCGGAAGGAATGCTTAACAAATCTACACGCGTGCAATGTGCTTTATTTGCAATATGCTCTACTGCAATTTCACCCTCTTTGCTTGCAACATGCGCAAGTAAGGGCGTGCCAGCTACTACATCACCAATTGCATAAACACCAGAAACAACGCTCTGTCCATAATCTTGTACGGGAATAAAACCTCGCTCACATGTAATACCAAGTGCCTCAAGTCCGAGATTTTCAGTGTTAGGGCTTCTTCCTACCGCGACTAGTAATTTTTCAGCATTCAATGCTTCTTCTTTACCATCTTCACGCTCTACGATAACATCGACAGAACCTTTGTTTTTCACAAGCTTCATAGCCTTAGTAGCAGTTAAAATTTTCACTCCCGAAGCGCTAAATTCCTTCGTAACTACCGCAGAGACAGCGGCATCTTCCAAAGGTAATACTTGTGAAAGCATTTCAACCACCGTAACATTGACGCCGAAAGTATTCATCACGTATGCAAATTCCATACCTATTGCACCCGATCCCAAAATAACAAGACTCTTCGGCAGTGTAGTCATAGCAAGTATTCCAGTGGATGAAAGAACAGTCTTCTCATCAAATTCAAATCCCGAAATCTCTTTAGGACGCGATCCCGTTGCTATGATGATGTTTTTAACCGAAAACGATTTTTCATCAACTTTTATTTTTTGAGGCGTTTCAATATACGCCGTACCAGAAACATATGTCACTTTGTTTTTTTTAATAAGCCCTTGAACACCGCGGGTAAGCTTCGCAGCAGCAGCTCTAGACTGCTTTTGTACTTTTTCATAGTGCAGTGACGTGGTATCTAGCGTAATTCCTATACTTTGTAAGTACTCTATCTTGCTTACAATTTCTGCTTGATGTATCAAGGACTTGGAAGGAATACAACCCCAATTAAGGCAGACACCACCGACAGCCTCTTTTTCTATCAAAAGTGTTTTAAGTCCTAGTTGACATGCTCTAATAGCAGCGACATAGCCGCCAGGTCCCGCACCTATAATTCCAACATCATATTGTTCTGCCATACAGACTCCTATAATAGTGCTCTTGCCGGATTTTCAAATATCTCTTTAAGACTTGTAATAAAATGTGCAGCCATTGAGCCATCGATAACTCTATGATCACAGCTTAAACTTAGCGTTATTAAAGAACCGACCTCTAAGCTGCCTTGCTCACTTACAACAGGAACGCGTCTATTTTGCCCTATTGCGAGAATAGCTGCGCCGGGTGGATTAATAATTGCCGTAAACTCATCCACTCCAAAAGATCCTAAGTTGCTTATGGTAAAAGTCGCACCTGTATATTCTTGTGCGCTTATGCTGCCATTTCTTACCTTTTCTATCAATGTCTGTAATTGAGCATCTATCGCTTCAATGCCTTTGTAAGCACAATTTCGTACAATAGGCGTGAGTAGTCCCGTACCTAAGTCAACCGCAAGTCCTATATCAATGCTTCCAAACTGTACAATTTTACTTCCTTGCCATGAACTATTTATTTGTAGATTGCGCTTTAAGGCTTCAGCGACAAACTTAATAAAAAACGCATTCATAGACAACTTGTTTTTCTTTTGCTTTTGTAGCGTTTCATTAAGCGTACCGCGAAGTGCTATAACACGCTCGGTTCTTAGCGATGTCTTTAAGTAAAAATGTGGCGCACTGAATTTTGATTCTGATAAGCGCCGTGCAATAATTTCTCGCACGCCACTTACGGGTATTTCGCTGTTCTTTCCTGCCTGCGGTTCTGAAGCAAAGCTTGTCATCGTAGTATCAGGCACAAAATTTTCCACATCTTGTTTTATAATGCGACCCTTAGGTCCAGTGCCTGTAATCGTGTGTATATCCAGTGCTTTTTTTGTAGCAATTTTTCGAGCAAGAGGCGATATGCGTACGCGACCTTCATGTTTTGCTTTTGTAGATCCCTGCGTTTTAGCACTTGCATCGCTATGCTTATTTTCTTGCGACATTGAACTCTGCAATTCTGAAGCTGAGGAAGAATTTTTCTCCCCCAAAGATTTATCAGAAGATTTATCAGATACTTCAGCAAGCATACTTGAAATATCCTCGCCTTCTTTGCCGACAATGGCTATCACATCTCCTACCTTTGCACTATCACCCTCTGGAACAAGAATCTTTAATATCGTTCCTTCGTTAATAGCTTCGTACTCCATGCTTGATTTATCAGTTTCAACTTCGCATATAATATCGCCAATTTGTATAGTATCAGATTCTTTTTTGATCCATTTTGCAATCTTACCATCTTCCATAGTAGGAGTAAGTGCTATCATGAACATTTTTTCCACTTCTATCTCCTTAAAATTCCATTATTTGTAGTTTTGTTTTTAAAAATAGCATGCTGCTTTTGCAGCAGCTACTATTTTTTCAATAGAAGGTTGTACTGCGAGTTCAAGCTTGTGATTATACGGCATGGGTACATCTTCCGAAGCGACAAATTCCACCGGGGCATCTAGATCATCAAAGCATTTTGTGGATATGAGATGACTTATGTAACTCCCGTAGCTACACATAGGCCAAGATTCATCTACGACAACCGCACGATGTGTCTTTGCAACAGATTTAAATAATGCCTCTTCATCAAGGGGACGCAAACTTCGTAAGTCCACAATTTCTGCTTTTATACCTTGCTCTCTTAAAATTTTCTCGGCATCCAAAGCATAATAGACAGGTTTTCCATGCACAATTATCGACACATCGCCGCCTTCGCGTTTTATATCCGCCTTACCTATTTCAATCGTAAATTCACCTTCAGGTACCTCGCCTTTCCAATTATAAGCAAGCTCTGATTCTAAAAAAACCACCGGGTTATCATCGCGTATCGCACTTTTCAAAAGCCCTTTTGCGTCATATGCCGTAGCGGGAGCTACTACTTTCAAGCCTGGGACATGCGCGTAAAAACTTTGCAAAGCTTGAGAATGTTGCGATGCTAAATACTCCGCAGGTCCATTAGGCGCACGAAATACTATAGGACAACGAAGTTGGCCTCCCGACATATGTCGCATTTTCGCTGCGTTGTTTATAACTTGATCTATCGCAAGTAACGAAAAATTAAGCGTCATCCACTCAACTACCGGTCGCAACCCTACAAGGGCAGCGCCAACACCAAGCCCGGTAAAACCCAACTCAGATATAGGCGTATCTATCACTCGTCGGTCTCCATATTTTTCTAAAAGTCCCTTCGATATTTTATATGCACCGTTATACTCGGCAACTTCTTCTCCTATAAGAAACACCGCATCATCGCGCGACATTTCCTCATCAAGTGCTTCATTTAATGCATCTCGTACTGTTAATTCTGCCATTGTTTCTCCACAAATAATATATTTTATGCAAGTATATCTTCGTACATGGTTTGTACATTCGGATCAGGGCTGTCTTCTGCAAATTTTTGTGCGCTTTTTACTAAAGCATCGACATCCTTTTCCATGATAGCAATTTCCTCATCGTTTATCACGTTATTTTTCCGCAATTCTTCCTTCATTTGTTCTATAGGATCTTGCTGTTTAAATGCATCCAACTCTTCTTTCGTTCTATATTTTGCAGGATCGCTCATAGAATGTCCGTAATAACGATAGGTTTGACATTCTATTACGAAAGGATTATTCGTTTTGCGCGTAGTTTTTATAACTTTCGCAAAAGCTTCATAAGTAGAAAAAAAGTTCATTGCATCAACTGCTACGCCTTCAACTCCATAGGATGTTCCTACTTTAGAAAGAGTAGTAAACGCGGATGCACGTTCTACTGCAGTGCCCATTCCATATTTATTGTTTTCTATCACATAGATACACGGTAAATTCCATAATTTTGCAAGATTGATAGATTCATGAAATGCACCTTGACTTACTGCACCATCTCCGAAAAAACACAAAGTAATTCCCTTGGTTTTATTATATTTTTGTGCAAAGGCTGTACCAGTTGCAACGGGTATTTGTCCGCCAACAATACCATTACCTCCGAGAAATCCTTTTTCGACATTAAACAAGTGCATTGATCCGCCTTTCCCCCGCGAACATCCACTAGCCTTGCCATACAATTCTGCCATAATTTTTTTGGGATCTATGCCTGATGAAATGCCTTGTCCATGATCTCGATATGAGGTAAGAACATAATCTTTAGAAGAATCTATAAGCGCATAAGTTGCTGCATATATCGCTTCTTGCCCTGCACAGAGGTGACAAAACCCCCCTATTTTGCGTAGTCTATAATCAAAGCCTGCTTTGTCTTCAAAAACTCGAATAAGAATCATTTCTTTCAATAATTCTCGCAAACGTTTTTGAGAAAACCCTCTGTAGATTTTTTCCATAATTACATAAAACCTCCACAATTATTCATATCCAGTTAAAACAATAAAGAAAAAATAACGTATGAGAATATATTTTATCATAATCATTGTAATTCTCACAATTACAAAACTATAATTTTATTCAATATCGTATTAACAAAAATTAAATCCGTGAAATACATAAAAAATTACTATAATTAACATTTGATTTTTTACAAAATAATTCCTATTATCTTATATATCATGAATATTTCACGACATACCATATTATTATTATTAAAACTATCGGTGGTAGTGGCTGAAATTATTTTTATTACATCGTGTACACCACAACCGAGTACATCTTACGATATTAAACAAAATATAGATTTGAATGAATTAGAAAAAACGACACTTGAAGGGAAGAAAAAAAAATATCACATATATAAACTACCATATCTTACAGAAACTACCTATGCATCTTCTCTTGAGTTGTCCGTAACTTTAGACAGTATCGAAAATTCAGAATTTAGAGACAAAGGATATTTCGCAGTAATAGTAAATGCCGGTGGAAATAAGGAAAATATTTCTCATTACATAAAAAAATATACTCATGACAGCTTATATCCTGTACATAAAGAGCCATTTAGCATAGAAAAAAAGGTATCTTCATCATCTCATGTACACGCACAAAAAACACAAGAAACCCCAGAAGATACCTATAACAAGTTATGCGCATCGACTCCCGACAAAGACACCCAGAGTTGTGATTATACAAGACCTAGCAAGCGTTCATTTTTCTTCAATACACAAGATTCCAAGAAGATAGAGAAGATTCTCTATAAAAAAATAGATTTTCCCCATAAGGGAAAACATCTATACTTTGCTTTGTGGAGTGACGGTGACGATACGGAAAAACTAAAACTCGATACTCTAGAGTTAACTCCAGGAAAGTTTGAAAATTTATATAAGAAACTCTACGCAATAAATGACAATCACATATGGGGATATCATAACTTTGAAGATTATGCGGTAGGTGATTCCATCATTCACATTGTATTGGAAAATTTAAAACACCATACACAAGATAACATTATTCTTCGAGGCTTCGTAGATACGCGATCATTTTACTACAATGTCAAAGCACCTAACTATACACCAGTACCAGAAGAAAACACTGCTCCAACAATTTACATAAATACAAATTCAAAGAAGAATTTTTCTTTTGCACACAACAGGATAGCTTTTCAAAACACCATCTTAAGTACTATCACTCACGAATTACAGCATGTGTTCACCTACTATCAAAAAGTAATGCAACAAAGTTCTTCTATATATGCACTTACCGATGGAGTAGATACATGGATAGACGAAACATTATCGGTCGCTATGCAATATCTTATAAACAGTGAAAATCTTAAATCAAAAAAACCAAAAACATCAATTCAGGAAGTCAATTCTTGTGAATGGTATGAAAATAACAATGAAGTATTGCGCAAAGCATCGCTTACAAATAATGAAAATTTCACTGCTGCTTCATACAAAATTGCTTATATGCTTGTTTCATACTTAATACAAAACTATGGACTGGAAATTATAACAAAAGCATTAAAAAACACTCACAGAAACAGTTACACATTAGTACAAGCAGCAAAAGACACTGCGAAATACTGGAAAATACCTGAACATCTACGACCTAAAACAATAGAAGACATACTCATACAGTTTTTCACTTCTATATTTACCTCTGACCTTGTGCAAAATCTTGATGACACATCGCACAACTACAAATTTTTCACAGAAAATAATAGAACAAGAAAAACCAAACCCATTGAATGTAATGAATTAAAGAAAAAATCTAATGCAGAAATCAATTTGACAGAAATCAATGAAGAAATTTCTATTATAAGCACTAATATTATAGCCCCTGAACGTATTATCTCACGAGATAACATCATTTTTGAAGCGAAGAAAGCAATAGGAAATAGAAACCCCTCTTATGACATACAACACGGCAAATACGGCGTAGCATATCTCGGTGGACGGCTATCTGAAAAAGAAGATTCTAAGGAAGGAGTATTCAAAGTTAATAATGCAGGATTTCCTTATTTCACCATAAATCTAAAAAGAGGATCAGTTGCAAGTTTAGTAATAGTAGAATACTTATAACGAATGCTATGTAATGTAAGAAAGTGCTTTCTTAAAATCTTGTATGATATCTTCAATGTTTTCTATACCCACAGAAACGCGTATTGCTTCTGGAAGTACACCACTGTTAAGAAGTTCACGTTCGCTTAAACTGTTATGTGTGGTGCTAGCGGGATGTATAGCAAGCGTTTTTGCATCTCCAACGTTAGCAAGGTGACTTACAAGCGTAAAGGATTCTATCGTCTTTTTCCCCGCTTCTACGCCTCCAACAATGCCAAAGGAAATCATGCTTCCAAAAAGTTCTTTTCTAAAATATTTTTTTGCAGCACTATAGTAAGGGCTACTTGTAAGCCCTGGATACCACACCCATTGCACTTTAGGATGCCTCTCCAACCACTGGGCAAGTTTTTTTGCATTTTGGCAATGTCTTTCAACACGCAATGAGAGTGTTTCAAGCCCCTGCAATAATAAAAAAGCGTTAAAGGGACTTAGTGAAGGTCCAAAATGTTTCAAAAGCTCTAGTCGTATAAATGCCGAAAGTGCTTTTTGTCCATAGACGTCTGCAAAAATAACATTTCTACACGTAGAAACAGGACTCATTAGGTTTGGGAAATTTCCTTTTTTCCAATCAAAAGTTCCAGCATCTATTACAACGCCTCCAAGGGAAGTTCCGTGTCCACCTATCCACTTTGTTGCAGAATGCGTGACAATATCCGCTCCATGCGCTATCGGAGCACAGAGGTAAGCACCTGCACCAAAGGTATTATCTACTATTAAAGGAATGTTATGCTCATGCGCGACATCTGCGATTGCTCGTATGTCTAGAATACTCATTCTGGGATTTGCCATAGTTTCTATAAAAATCGCTTTCGTATTTTTATTTATTTTTGCTGCATATGCATCAGAATTTTCAGAATCTACAAACTCGGTGTGTATGCCAAGTCGCGCAAGTGAATATTTTAACTGCATAGTGGTACCACCATATAAGCAGCTACTTGCCACAAGGGAATCTCCACTAGAAGCAAGCGCATTTATGGCTAAAAACTGCGCTGCCATGCCCGATGCACACGATACGGCATCAACACCACCTTCAAGTGCTGCCATGCGTTCTTCAAAAACTCTTAGAGTAGGGTTCTTATGACGCGAGTACGTAAAGCCCGGTACTTGTTGATTAAACATCTGTGCAGCAGTATCGGTATCTTCAAACACATACGAAGAAGTTTGATAAATAGGCACGGCGCGTGCAGCATATTCAAGATCAGGCTTTTGCCCGGCGTGGAGCTGCAAAGTCTCAAATTGATAATTTTTTGACATCATTCTCATCTTCCCTTAATTTACAAATACTTCAATGTACGATCACTATAGAGTAGTATATTTCATCAAAGAAACAATCACGTATAATACGCCATTTGTATATTACATTTTTCAAACCCCGAATATGCGTAAAAATATTCTAAACTTTCTTTACAATCGAGTATAATTTTGTAACAATTTTGTTTTTCTGCCTCGCATAAGGCATGCTCTAGAAGCATACTTCCAAGCCCATGGTGCCTATAGTCTTTATCGACTATGACATCTTCAATGTGTCCGGCGTATCTTCCTGAGTGATAAAACTTTCGCTCCACAAAAAGCGATATTGTAGCGATAATACGATTATCATGTTCAATAACCCACGTTACAATACCTTGAATTTTCCGTTCTTTTACAATAGCAAAAAATAAATCAGAGTCTATCGTCTCAACTGAAGACAGCTGCGCGGTTAATTCAAGATAGTGTTTATGATAATCAGACTCTTCTAATGGACGTATGTAAAAATCAATATTCATGATATGCTTAACTATACAACAAAACTATGATACCCCATATAATACATCAAGTTTTTTTTACCAATAATGAAAAAAACGGTGCAGGCATCATTCCAAAAGTATGGAAAGGATACAGAAAAACCTTTCAAAAACTACACCCTACATGGCAGCATATACTATGGAATTATGAAAATGCTTTTCCATTTATGCAAAAGTATTATCCGAAATGGCAGCAATTTTTTCGCGATATTCCTTACCCTGTCGCACAGGCCGATATCATACGATACATGGTACTTGAGCACTGTGGAGGCTGGTACTTTGATATGGATTGTGAGGCATTACAAACTCTTGACATATTTTGCAAGCACGAAATACTTTTACCGCTTGAGTCTAGCATTGCATTTGGAAATTCATATGATCAAATCGGAAATGCAATACTCGCGTCAAAGCCGAAGCATGCTTTTTGGCACAAAGTACTTATGCGTATATGGGAACATAAAAATGAAATAGTGCAGCTTACACAAAAAGAAAAAAATCGTATTATAACACTTACCGGTCCTAAACTCGTACAAGAAGTTTTTGAAAATCTAGATACTACTACAAAAGCATCGTGCACTGTAATAAAACGCGAGCATTTCCACATGCCTTTTGCGCATCCGCTGACACATTCTCAATACAAAAAATTGCGTAAAAATTCAGAAGTATTTGTATTACACCACAGCTACAGCATATGGCGAACAACTAACACAAAGTCTTTATTTCGCAGAAAAGAAATCGCACGCAATCCTTTGTTGCATATGCTTTCGCGATTTTGGGCATTAGTAAAAAAGATAAGCAAAACTCTCGTTAATCATACGAATTTCTAAACTCTAAATCTGTCTATAAAAACAACGCCGTTTTTTGTCTGATATGCTTTTCTAGCTCTCGTAAGGCTGCAACAACTTTTACAAAATCTTGAATGTAGTAGAATTTATACCATCTTCCAAAAACGTTCGCTAAACTGCAAACGTCCAGATGCCATTACATAACGCTTATATTGCTGTGCGAAATTTTGATGATAATTTTGATGATAATCTTCAGCTTTGTAAAAATTTTTTAAGGGTATTATCTCTGTGACAATTTCTTTCGTAAATATTTTAGAATCAATAAGTTCTTGCTTAGTCTCCTGCGCCATTATCTTTTCAACATTATTACGATAAAAAATAGCAGTTGTATAGTGAAATCCTCTATCAGCAAATTGTCCTGCATTATCTGTTGGGTCAATATTGCGCCAAAAAACATGTAAAAGTTTTTTATAGCTTATAAGATTGTGGTTATACTGAACTTCTATTGCTTCACGATGTCCGGTAATATCCGAGAGAACATCCTCATAACTTGGATTCTGCATTTCGCCGCCAGCATAACCTGAAATAGCATCGATTACACCCTGCTGTGCTTCAAATATACTCTCCATACACCAAAAACATCCACCAGAAAAATACGCTTTTTTTATCTTTTCTTGCAATAACATAATACATCGCTCTCTTATCAATTTTTATTCTGTATATTATATGTGATTTCATCATGCTTGCAATTTCACAAAAGATAGAGTATACACAAACAATATGAATAACAATTCTCTGATATTGTTTGGAAGTGGCAATAAGCACAAATATATAGAATGTAAGACCATTTTAGAAAACATCCCGCTTGCATCATTAGAAGAATATAACATACAAAGCAATGCGCAAGAATGTGGAAGTACATTTTTTGAAAATGCATTTTCAAAAGCTTTGCACTATTACAAAGCGGTGCAGGACATGCACAAAAATTATGTAAAATCAATACTAGTTGAAGACTCCGGTATATGCGTACATGCACTTCACAATAGACCGGGTATTCATTCTGCACGCTACGGCATGGAGAACAATGTTCACAATCAAAGAGAAAAACACAAACATTGGCAATGCATAAAGTTGCAAGAAGAAATGCAACACATAAAAGAACGCAGCGCGCATTTCACCTGCTGTGCCGTGCTGCTACGAAACCCTCATGAATTTACAAGCGTACAAACGACATGGTACGGAAGCATTATTAGCACAGCACCACAGGGAATACAGGGCTTTGGATATGATCCTATATTTTTTGTACCAACCGAAAACTGCGTTTCTGCAGAATTAGAACCACATAAAAAAAATGCTATTTCTCATAGAGGAAAGGCATTGCGTGCCCTTCTCCCTCATATAAAATCTGCATTAAATAATATATACTAAAGAAATGGGCAATATTAAGAAAAACACTACAAAAGAAATTATCAGTAGAGCACAACAACAAGAAGAACACACATGGGATCTTACAAAATTATTTGTAAACACCGATGAATGGAAAAAAACGCTTGAAGATACCGTAGCACAATTTCAAAAATTCTCTGCACATGAGGGAAATATTGCTCCTAATGCCGATACACTGTTACCTTTATTTCAAGAATACTACAAGGTAAATGAAACTTTTGCTCGAATTGGATCATACGCAAGTTTGCTTTATCAAAGCGATATTACCAATACCACTTACCAAGAAACATACGCAATATTTGTAAATCAATCAGTATCCTGCCATAAGCTAAGTGTTTTTTTTGAACAAGAATTACTTACTCTAAGCAAAGATTTTTTAACTTCGCTTATTGAAGATGCGCGCTTTGAAACATTCGCACAAAAAATCCGCGAAATTATTCAACGCATTCCACATAGACTTTCAAGAAGCGAAGAAACACTGCTCGCAATACAATCAGGATATTCGCAAGGCTTTGCGCAAAGTTTTAATGCGCTTGTAGATGCAGACATGAAATTTGGCACGGTAGTCATGCCTGATAATGAGGAATTGCCAATTTCTCACGCAAGTTTCCGATCTCTTATGCAGCATGAAAAACGAAGCATACGCAAAGAAGTATACGAGAAATACTTTTCCACTTTTTCCGAACATATGCAAGTATTAAGTAGTTTGTATATTTCAAGCATCAAGCAAGATAATGCACACGCAGAAATACGAAAGTACAACAGCGCACTAGAAGCAGCATTAACTGCGGATAAAATCCCCGTATCATTACATGACTTACTCATTAACACCGTACGAGAAAATATAAAACATCTGCATAGATATTACGAAGTGCTACGTGATATCTCGAAACTCTCTGACTTCGCACTGTACGATAAATCTTACTGCGTCATTACTTCTCCGCGTAAAATCACTCCATATGAAGAAGCAGTGGATATCATACGAAACGCTCTACAACCACTTGGAGAAGATTATATTAATACACTTTGCGAGGGGCTTTTACACGGGCGCTGGGTAGATCGCTACGAAAACAAAGGCAAAAATAGTGGAGCATTTAGCTACCCTATATACAAAGCACCTCCGTATATTTTAGTAAATTACCAAGCACAAAATCTGCGAGATGTTTTTACCCTCGCACACGAAAGTGGACATAGCATGCACTCTCAACTCTCATCTGAAAGCAATTCATTTGCCAATTTTCATTACAGCATTTTTTGCGCAGAAATAGCATCAACGCTTAACGAGTATCTGTTATATCAATACTTAATAGATAACGCACAATCAGATGAAGAAAAAAAATTTTACTTGTGGCATAAGACTTCGGATTTTGTAAGTACATTTTTTAGACAAACCATGTTTGCAGAATTTGAACACAACGCACATAAAAAAGATGCCGAAGGCATACCGCTGACAGCAGAGTTTTTTCTTTCAGAATATAAAACACTTCTATCAGAATATTGCGGACCACACATTATAGTACCCAAAAACCATGCGATTGAAGGGCTACGCATTCCGCATTTTTATCGAAGTTATTATGTGTATCAATATGCTACAGGCATCGCTGCTGCTTTTACCCTTGGAAAGCGTATTTATCAAGAATATAAAAGCACTAATAAGGCCTCGTTACAAAGTGCAGAAAAATACTTACGCTTCTTAAAATGTGGCGGATCGAAATTTCCGCTTGAAGCACTTGCTTGTGCAGACATCAAATTTGAAAACAATGCCGTGTTACAAAATGCTATAGATGACTTTTTAAGTGACGTCGAAACACTGAATAATCTTTAAGATACAGTATGTTTTACACAAAAAAATTTTACATACGAGAACATGCTATTGATATTGTATTTGATGAAGCTGCGCGTCTTAGTGCTCTACTTTTTAATACTTCTTCAATTACTACTTATTTGCATCCTCTCCCCACACATGGTACTATCTACCAAAGCTACCAAGATATTACGAAAAAAATACAGAAATACTTGGCAGGTAAAATACGGCATGTGCTTTCTCATGATGAAGTAACTGCATGCATTGCCCGAAGCAATACAAGTGTCTTTGAAAAAAAAGTATGGAATTCATTGCTGAAAATACCATACGGTACCGTTACCACATATGGACGCATAGCGCACTTATTAGGCGTACCACGCGCCGCACGCGCTATAGGAAACGCACTTGCAAAAAACACACTCCCTATTTTAGTTCCGTGTCATCGGGTTGTATTGCAATGCAACTATAACAAAAAAAACCATAGTGCACGAGACGTAAAAAATTACGCGGGAGGCATAACAATGAAAAAAATACTACTCCATAGAGAAGGTGCATTACTTACAATATAAGTCCTCTCCCGAGGACATCGCTACTTCATTTATTTTTAATATTGATACCTGCATCTACTTTCGCAGAGTAAGAGCAATGAAGCTTCTTACTTATTTTTACCGCATGAAATTTTGTATAATCTCGCTTTACACTCTGCTTTGCTGAAAATGCAGAATAGAAGAAAAATTCTTTACTTAAAACATCAAGATTTCTTCATATACAACAGCACAGTAGCTCTTTAGTCTGATATATCTTGAAACGACGCATTAAACATGCTATCAATTTCTTTTGGTTTAGTAATTGTCTCTCTTATTATAAAGTTTACTAACCTAAACAACTTAAATGCTAAATTACTGTCATCATTACCATCTAAGTCGATAGCCCCAATATTTTCACTGTCTTCACTAATGACAATTCCCATAGTAGGTAAAGTTTTAATAATTGCTTCAGGTAGTCCTTTCTGTACAAGTTTTTGTATTCTCATGTATAGACATCCTTCTTTTTCTTCAAAGTACTCTGTCAATTTTTCTAAGGTAACACGTAATAAGGCAGCTGTTGCTCTCGGTGAGTGAGCAAAGATCAATCGTGCTTCCTCATACACTTCTTTAATGTTTTCAGGCATATCATTATGTGCAGGGGGAGCAGCAATCATAGGAGGGTATATCATATTCTCATTTACCCAGATTGAATAACTATTACAATTCTGACAATTCGCAGCATAATAATGAGTTGGACGAAAGTTTTTGAACATTGAACAGCCTAAAGTTATAATACTCTGAGCAACATTTGAGCTAACCGTATGTCTATCATGAATGGCTTTAATAAATTCATACGATGAAGACATAAAGTGCTGTACATCATCATTGTTTATTCGGTTTACAGAATAAAAATTGCTCCATTTTTGAGAAGAAAAAATACCACAATACGGACAATGAAAACTTTTTTGATTATATTCTGGTTTAGTGTAATCTGGGTCATGTTTAACCATATAAACATTCTAACAAAGAATACATTACAAAAACCATACGCAATCGTGGCAATTTACTTAATTCATATATTTACTTCATTTCATAGAGATATTCTACAGTTTATAGCTCCAAATATCACTGAAAATAGACTGAATTTGTTTTCTCATAGAAAAAAGATTAGGAAATATCCACAATTCTTACGTTGTAATATATAGAACTATGACATCTATAAAGTTGCGTGTATACTAACAAACCTTATGCACTAGGTAATGCGACATATAGTATTGAGGAGGTGTTGAAATTAAATTTCACCCAAAGCTAAAACTGTAATTCACCACTAGGGTCTAAAGCCTGTGCTAAAAGCACTCCAAGAACTCCATAATACTTATCCTGCACAACAAGATCATCTACAAAGGCTTTAAGAGAAGCAATGCTTGTGGTATCTGCGTTTTGTTTTTTTAACATCAAGTAATTAATAATAACTTGCATATTCTTATTCCCATTAGTTTGAATAGCCTTATATTTATTTTCCAAACTATCGTAACGGTCAATAAGTGTTTTAAGCTTTTTCTCATTAGCGGCTCTTTCCGATTGAGAATCTTCATTTAAATTCGCAAGTTCTTGCTCCAAAGACTCTATTTTTTCTTTTCCACTCGTAAGCATTGCTTGTATTTCCTCGCTGTTCTGCATGTAACTTGGATCTTCTAACACTTGCGATTGCTGAGATACTTGCTTTTCAAGTATATTGATTGCTTCTAAGGCACGAGAAATCGAGAAAAGAGAATTTTTCATGCGTAGTAATTCTTTATCATTTTTATATTCGCTTTGTTCTACAGCACTATTAAAATTTTGTATAACGTTTTGAGCATCACCATATTTGCCAGTATTGAAAGAATTTAAGGCTACTCTATAGGTAACAGCAAAAGATTCTAATGCTAAGGCACGCTTCTCATTACGCTTTTTAAGGCTTGTAATTTGATTTTGTACTTTCACTATCTCTTGCTTACTTTCTTCTCGTTGTTGCTGTAATTCTTTCTCAAGTATTTCTTTTTCGCTATTTATATTCTGCTCTAAAGATTGCAATTGCAATTTTCTATCTTCAACCTGTTGCTTAAGAAGAATAACTTTAGCATCAAATTGCGCGAGATCTCTCTGTCGCTTTTCGTTTTGTTCCTGTTTATAACGAGCTAATGTTTGTTCCTGCGTTATACGTAGCTCACGTTCATACGCTTGCACTCGTCTTTTGATTTCTTCAGACGATATATTCTCAATTTCAAGTTTTTTGCGATATTTTTCAATCTCTGCATTAAACTTCTTCTCTTCTTCTTCAATAAATTCTTGCACTTGCTCATCAAATCTTTTCTCAAGAAGAGATTTCTTCTTTCCTTCCTCTACGAGTTGATCGTTAATCGACTTTATTTTATTTTCTTGTTCCTCAATTGCTTTTTGCGCTTCATCTATAAGTAAACGCGCTAATACATTTTCAGAAAAGCTGGTATTTTCCTGTATATTAAGAAATCGCTTGTCTTGAGTAGTGAAATATATATAGACACCACTTACTGATAAAATCAATAAGGTAAATATCACAATATTTACATATATGGGAAATGAAAATAATCTTGTATTGCTGGATATCGTCAATTTATCAGGTGCTGATACTTTCTGTCGTGCAGCGAGAATTTCCTCCATCTCTTGTGCAATGCTGATGCGCTCTTCCTTTGTGATGTTTTGCTCATTTTCAAGTTCAGAATCTTCAATTTTCATAGAAACATTGTACTATATCATGGTACTCTTATACTATAATAATTTAAAATGCGAATACAAAGTAAAATATTTTTAGTTATAATTCCATTGGTACTCATTACCCTCACTACTTCAGGCGCTATATCTGCATTGTCAGCATACTTTGGACTAAAACATCTCGGTATACAGTATCAATCATTGAAGGCATATCAAATAGAGCAGTATATGAATAATCAGTGGAACATATTGCAAGACAGTAAGATAGAAACGACAAAATCATATCTTGAAGTATTTGCAAAGGATATTATTTCATTCTCATCAAGTCTAATACGCAGTAATTCGGAAATAATTTTTATAGTAGATACACAAAATGCAATAAAAGCAAGTACGAGCCCCAACACCGTCTCTACAGAAAATGCGCTTGATGCACAATCCGTCGTAAAAGCGATGAAAGACAAAAATGCCGAAATAACTCGAAAGTGGATAGAAAAATCCTTTATGATTGATAATCAAAAATATATTGGATACTTTTTTATCTTTGAACCATTGCAGTGGACAATTTTCGTAACAGAATCTCAAGAAAAATTTTTCCAGAGCGTTAGAAATATTGTATATATAACGTTAAGCGTAATAGTAATTTCGCTTCTTATCGGTATTTTTATCATCATCATGTTCACTCGTGCACTTACAAAACCTATTCAGAGACTCATCTCATCCATGCATAACATTATTCGTTCAAAAGATTTAACCCAGCGTGTTCCTGTTGTCTACAACGACGAAATAGGTGTACTTAGCCATACGTTTAATGTAACTACTGAAGAACTTGAAGAAGCATATAAGGAAATACGTACCTTTGCATTTGAATCAGTTCTTGCAAAAAAACAAGAAAGTAAAATAAGACACATTTTTCAAAAATATGTACCAAACTCTGTAATAGATAGCCTTTTTAAGGACCCCACTCGCATGCTATCGGGCGAAGAAAAAAATCTTGCTATACTTTTTACTGACATACGAAGTTTTACTACCATATCCGAATCATACAAACCCAGCGAATTAGTAGCGGAGTTAAACATATATTTTGAAAAAGCAGTCGGAAGTATTGTAAAACATCAGGGTATTATAGATAAATACATTGGGGATGCAATCATGGCATTTTTCGGTGCTCCAATTGCAATAAAAAATAGCTCTTTGTCTGCAGTGCAGTCAGCACTTGAAATGCAAGCACAAATACGTGAATTTAATCAGTACCTCTATAAAAAAAATAAGCCTCAATTTATAACGGGTATGGGCATTAATTATGGACAAGTTACCGTAGGAAATATTGGCTCTGAACACAAAATGGATTACACGGTAATAGGAGATGCAGTAAATTTAGCTTCTCGACTTGAAGGATTAACAAAAGAATACAAACAAGGGCTCATATTTTCTAATTCTGTATGCGATAAAATACGAAACATTATTCCATGTCGTATTGTAGATTCTGTTCAAGCAAAAGGTAAGACCGTAGGAGAAAAAATTTACACTACAGTATCAGAATTTGATGCGAGCATTATTGATAGTTTCGCACTGCATAATCAAGCAGTACAGTTGTATTTTGAAAGAGAATTTTCAAAGGCAATACTTATTTTCAATAAAATAATGAAAATACTCGACAATGATTTTCTCGCTCAACTGTACATAGAACGATGTGAAAAATACATACAAAAACCACCGCCAAAAAATTGGAATGGTGTTTTTATTATGACTACAAAATAACCTTATGTTCCTATGAATCATGCAAGTTTGTTACAGGGCATGCAGTGCGAAGCCCTTATCATTCGCGGCACAGACATACATGGTATGGAGATGCCTCATGCATTGTTTATGATCCGCCACGCATTAAGTGGCTTTTACGGATCATCGGGAACCTTAGTAATTCACAAAAATAACGCCGTAGCATTATGGACAGACAGTAGATATGAAATAGTTGCAAAAGATATATGTAGGGCACGGAAATGGGATTTATTCATACAAACAGAAAATTCATGGGAATCGCAAGTGCAGTGGATTTCCCAGCAATCGCAAATAAATGTACATACAAATATATCATCAGATACCCTATCTCAGGGTGCATCAATTGTCTTATGCGAATTACAACATTCGTACAGCGAATATATGAAAATAAAGTCATATGCACAAAAAGCAGGATTTATAGTAAAAAACATTCCACATGCCGTATTACACACGCGTGCTGTACATTTTTTACAAGAACAAAATGATGTACGGGGCATCGACACACTTTCAAATACAAGCATTCTTACAAAGGATACAGATGTATGGCATATTCATGATAAAAATGTTTTTTATAACATACAAGAAAAACTTCAAATTATAGAACATTACAAAGAAGAAAAACATGCACATTGTTTCATAAGTGCAAACCTACACGAAATAGCATTCCTTACAGGATTACGTAGCAATATACTACCCCATCTCATGCTATGTCCCTGTGTACTTGCCGTTATATATAACGCAACGATACAAAAGAATCACTATGTATTCATGCTCCCTCAAAAGCTCTGCAATGCTTCTTTTATGCAAAAACTCTCTAAATATCTCAATGTTTCTATCGAAACTATACAATGCCTTCCATACGAAAATCTTCTGAAAGAAACTATTGATCTTTCTCATATTACAAAACTGCTTGCACAATACCACAAGCCTATCATGTTGTATGATCCCGACTCTTTGCCCGTTGCCTTGGTACATGCGCTGCAAAACGATACTGCTATGCTTCAGGCAATAGAATCGCCACTAAAACACAGAAAAGATGTGCGTAACGATAACGAAATTACTTTGATAAAAGAAAGTGCCTTAGTAGATTGCACGGCACTTTTAGAAGCCTTTCATGAAGTTGTAGAAAAACTCACGCATGGCGAAACGCTTTACGAAAAAAGTGTTGTAGAAATTGTACAAAAACACAGAAAAGCACAGTCAGGATTTCTAGAAGAAAGTTTTCAAAGCATTTCAGCAGCGGGTAAAAACGGCGCATTGCCACATTACGCAATAGCAAACACAAAGGGAAATCGCATACAAAGCAATGAGCCTTATCTTCTTGATTGTGGCGCTCATTATGCATGTGCAACACATGCAGGTACTACGGATATAACACGAAGCTTTCTATTTTCAAAACTCATTCCATGTGAAACAATGCATGAAGACACTAAACAAATACAAGCATATAAAGCAGACTATACCGCAGTATTAAAAGCACATATTGCACTGGCAACTAGTATCTTTCCATCAAATACAAAGGGAAAGGATTTACATGAAAAAGTGCGTGATGTATTGAGAAAACAAAACAATCGAACATATGAGCACGGTACAGGACATGGCATAGGATTTTGTACGGATGTTCACGAAGGTAGTTATAGCATAAGCACACAAGGATTATGTGAACATTGCGTAAAACCAAATATGATTTTGAGCAACGAGCCAGGATATTATGTACAAGATATATGGGGCATCCGTCTTGAAAACATGCTGCGTGTGTGCGAAGGAACGCATGCACAATTTTTACAATTTGAAACTATCTCATTTTTTCCTTTTCAAGGGAATCTCGTTATTACAGAAAATCTTACAGAGTTAGAAAAAACGTGGTTTTACGATTATCAAACTACATGTAAAAATATACTTGAACCACGAGTAAGTAAAGGCGCTCGCACACTACTAGAAAAACTAACTTCGTAGTGCAACTTTTCGTATATTTAAGACTTCTTTTTCGGAATAATAAAAGGATATATTTTTATTCCCAATTCCTCAGCACGTGCAAAAACCGCTTCTTTCTCAACACTGCTTTTAGGTGGATCATGTGCAGGCGCATCGCCTATCAGTAATATCATTCTATGGTCAGCTCTCCACTCAAAAGAATTTGTTGCAACATGAAGTGCTGCATACACCTCTTCAGGAAAATCTTTTCCACCACCAAGTTTTATAGACTGGATAATATTTTTTACATTTTGAAAATCGTTTGAAAACTCATGTTTTCTCGTAAGATATATCTCATTTACATCTTTGTATTCTACAAAACCAATACGAAATTGCGTTATATCTTTTACTACATCTTGAAGCATCGGTATTAATTTTGCACGTATGTCATCTATATCATCTTTCATGCTACGAGTAGTATCAAGAGCAATAACTATATCAAGAGATGAATTTCGAGGTACGCGTATTAAAATATCTTTGATAGCATCAATCAAGGGAATATCGTTATTTACAAAAGTAGGCAGCGTTTTGTTATTTATGGCAATATCTTTAAACGACTCAACTGTTTTTGCATCATATTCAGGATTATCCTCTGATACTTGAGAAGTAGTAACAACAAATACCTGCTTTTGAATGTAAAACGAATTATCTCGATAGCTTCCTGCATAATCTGCATAAGGTTTATCAAAAGTACGAACGCTTATATACACGCCACCTTCTTCAAGATTTACAAAACCTTTTCGCGTGGCATCATAACCGAAATGCATTTTATAGGGAAGAAATAATACAAAGGCTTGTTCAAAAACAAAATCTGTCTTAGGCGTGCTATCTATAATATAGTATCCTTCATTGACTTTCGTACGTATGAATTTACCGTCAAGTATCCTTTTCTCTTGTGCATTTTCCGAATGATATGAGTAAGTGCGAAATGCATAGGTTGCTACCGCATTATCATCAAGCTCAGCAGATTCAGTTAAGAGCACAGACTGTATATCAGGTTTCTTTCTCACATAGAGATAAATGCCCTCTTCTGAAGGAGCATCTTTTATACGAAGATCATCGGGTGTAATTTTCAAGCTTTCCTTAGCAGCAAAAGCTATACTGCCTGTAGCAAAAAAAACAAGCGTCAAAACTACTCCAAAAAGTACACGATACATATAACTTTTATCGGTTAATTTCTTATAAAGATATAATCAAAAAATATAAAGCAAATGCATATGCACACAAGTATTTATCAACATGAAACGCTACAAACATATGCAAAACATTGTGTGTTTTTTTATAATATTTCTATTTTTAATAAATTCAAACTGTGAAGAAAAATTATCAAAAGCGGTAAAACTCTACAACGGTGGAGATATCATGGCACCAACATTGACACGCATAAAGGCAGATACTGCAAAAAGTTTTATTATGGAATTTAACGAACCTTTGTCATCAAAAATATCTGCCATTGAAATTGATAATAATCTAAACGTTACATCTGCAAAGATAACAGAGAATACGTTAAGCTTTGAGGTTGATAAACCCGGTGATCCTGGCAAAGAATACACCATTACCGCTTCAGTACAAGATTTAGTAGGTAATTCCGCACTCATCGTAGAAAAAATATATGGCTTTAATCCACGCATTCCCATGCTTCTCATAAATGAATTTATTACCGAAGGGTCAAAAAAAAATCCTGATAAGGTAGAAATACTTAGTATCTCAGACGGTAATACTGCAGGTATTACACTACAGGAAGGTGGAATACGTACTTATAAACAACGCGTTATATTGCCTGCAATACAAGTGAAAAAAAATGATTTTATCATTGTACACTTTAGAGCACCGAAAGACGCTGTCTCAGAAACAACACACAAAGGTGAATCGAAATTAGACATTGCGTACGAAGAAGCGTGGGATGTATTTCACTCGCACGAAAAACTCACAGGTATAGGAAACTCAAATGGAGCGCTTGTTTTACTTAAAAATCCTAATGGAGATCCTCTTGATGCAGTTATTTATTCAAACAAAAAAGACGATACGACAAAAGAGAAACGAGGCTTTATACAAAAAGAAATGTACGCATGGGTAAAGGAAATTGAAACGTGGAATATGTGGCAATCAAAAAATGCATCAGTGGTATTCCCCTCAGATACGCTGGACCCGACAAATAGTACAACAACGCGTTCAATAAACAGAAAAGAAAAAAATGACACCAATAGCGTAGATGATTGGTATATTGTAAATACGCGTAAATCTACCTTTGGAGCAACTAATTCTACTGAAGTTTACACCCCGTAAGCGTAAGAAAAATTTATCACAAAGATAGCGTGTGAAAAGAAATCACAACAATGAAATATTTCATTTCAATGCATTGAAGTGAAATCGACTAGGAAAAACTTCTCACATATACCTACCATGTCTTGCGGAAGAGCTGCACAAAATTCTTTTTTCTCTGCACTGCACTTAGTATTATACAATGCAATCTCAAGTTTCCAGGCATGCAGCATAAGCGAAACATAACGCAGATCAGAATCAGGTACAGCACGCGAATACAGTGGATCACCTAAAATCGGAGTTCCGATATATTGTGCGTGTAGACGTATTTGATGCGTGCGCCCGGTCAGAATATTCCATCTCACAAGGCTGTATTTTCCATTTGAATTAAGAACAGTATAATGAGAGCGTGCTTCTTTACCGACAGAGGCATCTGTATAATTGCAAAATTTTTTTCTATTCTTGGTGTGACGTGCTATATACGTTACAACTTCTGACTCTGCGAGAGGCGGAGATCCTTTGACAATTGAAAGGTAGGTTTTTTTAACAGCACGATGAGCAAATTTCTGTGCATAAAAATTATGCGCATCTACCGTTTTCGCTATAAGCAAAATTCCAGAAGTATCTTTATCAAGTCTATGCACAATTCCCGCTCTACCTTCGCGTGCATGGTTTTCTTTATAGCTAGAGAGCATGTGGAAAACAGCCTGTGCAATTGTCGAATTGTTGTGCCCTGAACCAATATGAACTACATCGCCACGTTGCTTGTTTAATACAATAAGTCCTTCATCGCGATATATTATGCTTTCTTGTATACGCTGGGCAAAAAAAGAATCAAGTGGAACTTCGTATACGCTATTTTGCGAATCAAAAGTAAGCGGCGTTTCTATAAACGCTTTTATGCAATCTTGATACTGCAGCTTATGAGAAAACTTAACGGGAATATCATTTACGCTTATACGAGTGCAGTATCGTAAAAGTTTACTACGACTTATATGCGGAAGAATACGCGCAAGCACAAGGTCTAAGCGCTGAACCGTATGAGAGGCATAAGAACAACATAGTATACGCGACATTGTATCATTCTATTTTTTTTGAGATTCAAGAAACAATTCATTTATCTCTTGTTTTTTATAATGCTTTACCAATGCTATGATAAGGTCAGTAATACCTACGGCAAATGAAATACCTAGTGCAGTAAATAACAAAGTACCAACTTCTTCACTCGTATATTGTGGTTTTTCTGCACCACCAAAAAACAAAGGCAAGTATTTTGATTGAAATTTACCCGCATTTTGACTTTCGACTATTGTTTTGTATGTATCAAAACCAATTCCGCCTAAAAGAATGGAAAATGGAAATGAACCTACTGTAACTGCTACAAAGCGCACCGTAAAATAAGCCCAAGGTGCTAAGGTAGTTTTATAAGGCTCTGGTACATGTTTCTTTTTCTCTTCAGGAGGCAATAAGTACTTTTCAGGATTCTTTAAACGCTCTTTTTTATTTTCATAAGAATTTTTCTCACTTGTATCTGCATGGGCGTATATTCCCAAATATGTGAAACAAAAAAGTACTACACATATTTTACATACGTAAGGTAAACTTCTATTCATTCTATTATCTTATTTCCAAAGAGTGCAGAACCTATTCGTAGCATAGTACTATGCTCACGTATTGCAGAAACAAAATCACTGCTCATTCCCATAGAAAGCTCTAAGTTATAATCATACTTCATGTCTTTTTCTAAGCGTTCTTTCCAAAGGCGTGTCAGTGCGAATGTTTGCTGTGTCTCTTTTCGTGTACGCGCTTCATCATCTTTATAAAAAGGCGCTATAGTCATAAGACCATAGACACGAAATATTGGGGATGCGTCATATTCTAAGGCATAGTACGAAGCTTTAAGAAGTGTATCGTAATCACAAAAACCACTTTTTGCAGGAGATGCAAGTGGATTCACTTGAAAAAAAATACCGCGAGTTTTTATTATTTCTGTTGGCATGGTCTTAGAAATTTTCGCAAGTCCCGCAAGTAAGGGTATACTTCCAATGCTCTGAATGCAAGAAAATAATTTCAATACTTTTTTTATTTTATTGCCCTGTATAGTGCCTATGCAATGTAATTCAATATCCGGCATGAGCGTAAGCATCTCTGAGCTAAACTTTTCTTCAGCTTCCTGAACTCTGCTTTCTCCAAAAAGCCTCTGCCCTACATGATATGCTTGCATGATATCATCAATACCAACATTTTTACTTACTGCCATAAGTCGTACCGCATCAACACTACGCCCACATTGTATAGCTGTATGTTTTATAGTACGCATAAACTTCATATAAATATCCAAAAAATGATGAGAAACATTCATGAAATATGTTCTTATTATATTGTTTTTTTTCTTGAAAATGTTACATAATAATATGTGTGAATTACAGCAAAGCTCAAAATGAAAAATGGAATGTAAAGCGTTCTTTGGCAGAAATGCTCAAAGGAGGCGTTATCATGGATGTTGTCAATTCTGAAGAAGCAAAAATTGCAGAGGATGCAGGAGCGCAATCAGTTATGGCATTGGAGCGTGTACCTGCAGACATACGTCGCGACGGTGGAGTTGCTCGTATGTCAGATCCAAAAATGATAGAAGAAATAAAAAAAGCCGTCCAAATACCTGTAATGGCAAAATGTCGTATAGGACATATTGTAGAAGCTCAAGTTTTACAAGCCCTTGAAGTAGACTTCATAGACGAAAGCGAAGTACTTACTCCTGCAGACGATACGTATCATGTGTATAAACATGATTTTACCGTGCCATTCGTATGCGGATGTAGAAATCTCGCAGAAGCACTGCGTAGAATAGGCGAAGGAGCAGTACTCATACGCACCAAGGGCGAAGCAGGTACGGGAGATATTGTCGAAGCGGTCAAACACATGCGCACTCTTATGAAGGAAATAAAAATTCTCACAACATTGAGACAAGACGAGCTTATAAACGCTGCGAAAACACTTTCTGCACCGTACGAACTTGTAGCAGAAGTTTCACAGACAGGCAAACTACCTGTACCAAATTTTTCTGCAGGTGGCGTTGCAATTCCTGCTGATGCAGCACTTATGTGTCAACTCGGTGCAGAGGCAGTGTTTGTAGGGTCGGGAATATTTAAATCTGAAAACCCGTTAAAACGAGCAAAGGCAATGGTTGAAGCTGTAGCAAACTATGAAAACCCCGATGTAATAGCAAAAGTTTCTTATGATCTCGGATTACCCATGAAAAGTATATCAGTACATGAAATGGAAGATGTAGAGCACATGGCAGACAGAGGATATTGATTACTATATACTATTTTCTAGGAAAATGAAAACAGACATACACGTAGGAATACTTGCACTACAAGGCAATTTTAAACAACACCAAGAAGTTTTAGACACTGCATGTACTAAAATACTACAAAATGTTCATGTACATTTTATCACAAGTACAATGTCTCTTATAAACAAATACGATGCCTTAATATTACCGGGCGGTGAAAGCAGCACTATGAGAATCTTGCTTCATAAATGTGGACTTTTCGAGCCTATACATCGTCTTATCTGCAGTGGTATACCACTACTTGCAACATGTGCGGGAACTATTCTTCTTGCAAAACATATTCATAAAGAAATATACTCGTCATCTTTTGTTAAAAAAAAAGCAGATGATCCAATGGCTGTGGCATTTTCAGCTGCGAACATTACAATACAAAGAAATGGATATGGAAGGCAATCATATAGTTTTAGTACGAGCATTGAAACTACAATGGGGTTTGATGTCGAAGGCGTATTCATACGAGCGCCGATTATCACAAACGTAGGCGAAGATGTACAAGTACTCGCTACATACAACGATCAACCTGTCATCGTAATGCAAAAATCAATGCTCATGTCTACATTTCATCCCGAAGCTGCAGGCGATGATTCTCTTCATGCATTTTTTCTACAACAGCTTGTAAAGTAAAAAGATAGTCCTCTAAAGCACAGAATAATAACGGTACAATAATTACGAACTACGCTTTGTAAGATACTGCACAAAAGATAACACACGCTCTTTTCCTTGTGCATTTATGCGAAGATCTCGTATACATACCGCAATATCGTCTACAATATCGTCACATTCCTTTTGTATTTCATCGTATACGCCCCATTGCTCTGCCCATTTTCCAATAATATCTACCTCTGTAGTAGTAATATCAGATCTGAACATAGTCTCTAATTCTGTACGCTTGCCATGATTAACAGCACATTCAAAAAGCTTCCATTGAAAAAAAGTCTGCTTTTTTTTCATACAATCTGAACCACGAGTTTTACCGGTAACTGATGAAGAATATCGTATATCAAGCACATCATCGTAAATTTGAAATACCTGCCCCATCAAGCTTCCGAGTTGCATCAATCTCAGTATCTCATCTTCATCGATACTCTTTTCGATAGAAGCTAAAAAATACAAATATCCCATCAAGGAAGGAAGCGTAAATGTGTAATGTCCCGTCTTTCCTGCGTACATTGACAATATGCTTTCTCTTGTAAAAGAAGTATTACTACATTCCCAATACATGTCGTTCATTTGCGCAAGTCCGACTTTACTTACATAGTTGCTAAAAATATTCACGGCACGTCCAGCATGACAAAGAGGCATTGCCGCTTGCATCGTGCCTATCGCATGAGAAAACACAATATCACCAACACATATGGCAAGAGATTTTCCAATATGTGCAAAGTTACGCGAGGCATCAGAATTTGTTAATGAAGGTACAGAGGATGCATAAGAGCGCACAACTTTTGTAAGTTGTACATGCATGCTTGGCATATTGCGGCGCATTTCATCTTCATCCATGATATCATCGTGGATGAGAAGAAACATTTGTAAAAGCTCCAATGATGCGGCAACAGAAAACAATGAGCTATCACGCTCTACTGCATGACCGTATAAATGAGCCCAATAAAGCACAAGTATCCCGCGCAGCATTTTACCGCCTGATGCATAGTCGACGAGTTTTTTGTTCAGTATGTCTTGCCATGAAAAATCCATAGCAAAAGAATCTGAAAGTACTTCATTGCACAACACGCCAATGTGATTTTTTATTGATTCTTCAAGTGCTGGACGATGCTGTTGTAAAAACTGCGAAAATTCTTTCATGCCTTAGCTTTCTCCTTGATCAATTGCTAATTTTCATACATAGACTTGCAAACGCATATGCAAAAAATGTACGCTGGAATCTATTTTTTATCATTTCTTAATTTTCATCTTTTAGCACAGAAACGTGATAAATTCCACGCATGATATTTTGTGCATCAAAATACACATCACCAAAAAGCGTAGGAATACGCTCATTGTTCATAGTTTTGTCTGCTGTGTTTGTAGCATTTATCACGTGTGAAACAAGGGTATTATTTTGCGCAAAGGCAAGAGCAACTTCAAGTGCGACATAGCTTTCTGCTACTGCCTGCGTAAAAGGTAAAGGTGCGTAAAAGTTTTTAAACCATGCACTAAAAATACGAAATGAAGCGCTCTCAGTAGGAGTATTTCTACGCACAAAATAAAGTTTGTCAGAAAAAGAAGCAACACGCGCGCGAAAGGTTTTACTTTCCGCAATACGCGATAGTACAATAGGATTGGCATATCCCGCCATACGCAGCTGCTTTATAAACTGTGCAGCACTCGCAGGTGCACCCATGTATAGAAGCGCATCATTGTTTTCTACGGTGATGCGTTTGACAAGGCTCTTGCTATCAATTCCATTAGGAAGCACTTGTCCTCTGAACGCAAGGTTAATATCAAAGTTTTTTAAGTTCTCTATGAGTAGATTTGTATTTACGCGACTATAACGCAATCCGTCATCTATTACGCTTATGCGTTTAACTCCTTGTTCTACTAAAAAATTCAACATTGTATAAGTCTCAGTATCAAAACCTAGCGCCGTGCTAAAGATATGTGTCACATCATGTGCTGCTTCCAATGTTTTCATGCCTTGTCCATACGGCGATACGACAATAAGCTTATGTTGTGCATACAAAGGCGCCAGTACGCGAAGTGCCTTCTCGCATGTGTAATCAAAGACTACATTCCCTCGACGAGAAAAAGAACGAAGCATACGCCGAAGCTTCTTTTCATCTTTTTCACTCATCGCTGCGGATTGATTTTCGTCATCCGCACACAAAGTCCTTGGCACCTTGCGAGCTACCCATTTTGGTAGACGCGTGCTGCTATCGCGATTATTTTTTATATTCTGACGTATCCGTGTAAGCGCATCTTCAATTTGCGATGAACCGAGCATTGTAGGAGCAAGATCCTTGTCATCGACAAACATCAGTCCTATCGTGTAAAATTTTCCACACGATGTGAAGAGCACAGAAACTATTACTAAAAATCCGAATAAAAATTTACGCATCATGTGATATTCATTTTATTATACAAAGAAGCTTTTCAATTCGCTCGTATGCCGTATGCCAAAGATGCTGGAACAAATTTACGTAGATCCTTGCACGCATGGTAGACCGCTTGTGAAATAGAAGAAGCGTTCTCTTTTGCATTCATAATAACTTTTACAAAAGCACTGCCGATGACACATGCGTGCACGTATGGTGATAAGGCCTGCACTTGCTGGGCATTTTGTATACCAAAGCCTCCTAAGATATGTATTGATGAGAACATATCATCGGATAAAAACCTTATGATGTCATCACTAATAATAGTTTTACTTCCTGTTATACCTGCGCGTAGCGACACGTACAGATAATATGGATTGAGTGTCTGTATAACAGAGAAAAGTCTCTGCCTTTCGCTCGTTACAACAACAACAGGTATATAATGTATACCTGCATTTTTGCACGCATGTTGTATGTCATTGCCGACATCACTATCAAAGGGAATGTCAGGAATAATAATTCCTGCAACTCCAACTTGTCGTGCATAATTGATAAAATCTTTTATGCCATAGGCGATGGTAGTATTTCCATAACACATAAGAAACACCGTCGCAGATTTACCATTATTGGCAATGTGTTCTGTAAGTTTTTTTAGCATCGCAAATCCTTTTTTTACCGTAAAAGCATCTGGTTCTGTAAGCGCAGCAGCGCATGCACTTTGTATGAGTGCACCATCCGCAAAGGGATCTGAAAATGGAAACTGAACTTCTAAATAGCGAGCGCCCGCAGAGGCTAAAGCACACGCAATATCAAGCGATGTTTGTTCATTAGGGAAGTGTGAAATACAATGTGCCATAAGTGTAGCCGAATAAGAATCTCTTACTATTATTCCGCTTTCATTTTTCATGACTAAACCTCTTGACCTTACTTTTTTATTACACTGTTATGCTTTTAAGAAAGGCGTGCAAGCTCTAAAGAGAGAAATTCTTTCCATACTTCTTTGTCATTTTGAGCTGCCGTTATAAATAAATCTTTATCGCCACGTCCTGACATGTGCAGAATGACAACGTCATCGCGTTTTATAGCAGCAGCGATTTCGCATGCAGGTACAATTGCGTGTGCCGATTCAAGTGCAAAAACAACACCTTCTTTTTTGGCAAACATTTTTAGCCCTTCAAGCGCTTGTACATCGCTTATGCTTGTAGCACGAATATGCCCTTGTTCTACAAGATGCGCGATATGCGGACCAACGCCGGGGTAATCAAGTCCCGCAGAAATAGAATAAGTATGACATAATTGCCCATCGCTATTTGAAATAAATCGCGATCTATAACCGTGAACTACAGCTTCACGTACACTTTCATTCATTTCCTTTGTACAAGCAAGACGCGTCGCATGTTCGCCAAGTCCCCTACCATGTCCGCCTGCTTCTACTATGTGTAAAGACGGATGAAAATTGTGATTTTCAAGCATTCTGTGAACTTCAGGCAAAAACGGCGTGCATATACCAAGTGCATTTGAACCTCCGCCTACACAAGAAACAAGTGCTGAAGGGTGTATGTTTTGTCCTTTACACTGCATAATAAGTTCTGCACCTATAACCGACTGAAAACACTGTACTATATCAGGAAAGGGTGACGGTCCCAGTGCTGAACCTATGACATAATGGGTTGAGGAAAAGCTTGCAGACCAATCACGCATGGCTTCATTTATTGCATCTTTGAGTGTCTGCTGTCCACTTTCTACGGGAATAACCTCCGCGCCCAAGGTTTGCATAATGTGTACATTAGGACGCTGACGGCGTAGATCCACCGCGCCCATGTATATTGAACAATTTAGTCCTATCTTTGCACAAGCAGTTGCCGTTGCGAGTCCGTGTTGTCCTGCACCTGTTTCTGCGATAATACGCGTTTTCCCAAGATGTTTTGCAAGTAATACCTGCCCGAGTGCGTTGTTTATTTTGTGAGCTCCGGTATGCGCAAATCCTTCAAGTTTTACAAACACGCGCGCGCCGTGTTCTTTGCCTAAATTTTCGCGCAGGTGCTTAGTAACATTTTCAGCATAATATAAGGGTGTAGGGCGCGCGACATAATTACACAAAATATCATCGTAAATACGCCAAAAATCGTAGTCGTTTTCAAGCGCAAAAAACGCATCTTCAAGCTCTTTTATAGGGGCATGTAAAACTTCTGGCACATAGCATCCACCATATCGTCCAAAGTAACCGCGCGGATTTCTCTCTCGTGCTATGCGTATTACTGCCTGTGCAATCGGCACATACACATCGTGGTGAGACTTTTCCATATAATCATTGTATACGAAGTTATTCTCCAGCTCTGAAATGCGTGTATCAAAAAATCAATTGTACGTAAGTGCTGTGATACAATTAAAAATTAGTTTCATGAATACGAAGGAATACTTAAGTATAAAACAAGCAAGTCTTTTTGCAAGCGCATATTTACAGAAAGAAGTTACACCTTCTAATATATCGTATCTTATTCAATATGGAAAAATTAAGAAACACAGCAAAAACGGTAGCACTATCGTAGATAAGCAAAACTTACTCGACTACTACAAAAAGTACAACCGCAAGCGAGAAGATAACTGGCAAGAAAAACTCGGAAAAGACTTGAACTGGGCTTTGTCTTTTGAACATGTAAAAGAAAAAGATACCACAAAACATGTTCATAGACTACATCCCTACAAAGGAAAATTCATTCCACAACTCGTAGAATATTTTATGGATTCACACATTGATACACATAAAAAAGAAGCTTATTTTCAAAAAGAAGACATTATCCTCGATCCATTTTGTGGCAGTGGGACCACTATGGTACAAGCAAATGAATTGGGAATGCACGCAATTGGTGTGGATATTTCTTCATTCAACACACTGATATCAAATGCAAAAGTAACAAAAGTTAACTTTGAAGATTTAAACTACTCGATTGAAAATATAACGCATGCTTTAGAAAAATGCATTACAAAAAATAAAAATATACAATTTGACAATGAACTACTTCAAGTCTTATCTGTCTTTAATAAAAAGCATTTTCCATCACCCGAATACAAAATAAAAGTTTATCAAAATAAGATAGATGAAAAATCATACGGACAAGAAAAAGAAATTGAGTTTGTAACTTTATTTCAAAATATTCAAAAAAAGCACAATCTAAAAATACAACAAACAGGTTCAAGTACGTTTATTGAAAAATGGTATCTCGCACCGATACGAAAAGAAATTGACACCATGTATGAAGAGCTTCAAAATATCACAGACCCTATAACGAAGAATATTATAACAATAATAATAAGCCGAACACTTCGTTCTTGCCGCGCAACAACACATGCAGATTTAGCAACACTGAAAGAACCCGTAACAAAACCATATTATTGCGCAAAGCATGGCAAGATATGCAAACCTCTATTCTCAACACTTTCATGGTGGAAACGATATTCTACAGATACAAAAAATCGCCTTCTTGACTTTAATTCTTTAAGAACTAATACATTTCAAACCTGTATACAAGGAGATGCACGAAACATTGATGTACTGGCTGAATTATCAAAAATAAATAGTGAGTTTCAAGCACTTGTACAAAAGAAAAAAATAAGAGGTGTATTTTCAAGTCCACCGTACATTGGGTTGATTGATTATCATGAACAACACGCATACGCATATGATTTATTTGGTTTTACACGAAATGATGAATATGAAATTGGATCTTTGCGTAAAGGACAAAGTAAAGAAGCAAGAAATTCTTATATAGAAGGTATTGTGAAGGTCCTAAATAATACAAAGCAATTTTTACAAAAAAATTATGATGTTTTTCTTGTAGCAAATGATAAATATAATATGTACCCCACCATTGCACAGAAATCAGGAATGGAAATATTCAATCAATACACACGTCCTGTATTAAATAGAACTGAAAAAGACAAATCAGCATATGCCGAAATCATATTTCATCTCAAGGAGAAGTAATGGCTTTATCAAAAGAACAAAGACAACTCATAGAACAGATAATCAAAAATAGTTTAAGAAAAAAATTTGAATCTTATAATCCTGAACCTGCAATAATGCCATTTCATACAAGATTATTAGGTAAAGACAGACTTGCTTTATACTCGTTTATACATTCATTGAATACTAATTTTGGTACGACAATTTTTGAACCTGTTGCTGTTACACTTGCTTCAGAAAATTTTAAGGTTGTTAAATATCAAATGAAATCTGGAACAAAAATCAGTAAACATGCACAAGATGAAATTCAAAAGATCATGAATGATTTAAGTACCGCGAAAATAAAGCCAAATAAACAACGTGAAATTGAAATGATCCGAAGTGTATGTCAAAAAGGAGAAATGCAAACTGTTAAACCTACACGAGTGGATATGTATCTTAAAAGCAAGAATGATGAAATTTATTTGATTGACATAAAAACAGCGAAACCAAACAAAGATAATTTTAAAGAATTCAAAAGAACTCTGCTAGAATGGGTGGCATCTATTTTATCAGAGTATCCTCATACGAACATCAATACACTTATCGCCATACCATATAATCCGTACGCACCTGCACCGTACAATCGCTGGACAATGGCGGGTATGCTTGATTTAAAACACGAACTAAAAGTCGCTGAAGAATTTTGGAATTTCTTAGGTGGTGAAAATGCCTACGATGATGTATTACATTGTTTTCAACACATAGGTATTGAAATGCATAAGGAAATAGACGAGTATTTTTCAAAATTTCACACACACTAACAACACCTCATGGTCATAATAGATTATACTATAGCAATACAAATACCTAAAGAGAAACCATGAAAGCAAACAAAACAAGGGTTGAAGATTTTTTATCCAATACGAAAACGCAATTTGTAATACCACTGTATCAAAGAAACTACAGCTGGAACATAGAACAGTGTAAGCAGCTCTTCACTGATATTCTTGAAATAGCTGCCCACGATGAAAAGAATGCTGCACATTTCATTGGAAGCATTGTATATGTTCAAGATAATCACGCTACTACTTCTAGCACAAAAGAATTCATTATTGTCGATGGACAACAGCGCTTGACAACCTTAACTTTGATATACATAGTGTTATATTTAAAAGCACAAGCATTAGGCAATACAGACTTAGCAGCAGAAATATACGAGACTTATCTTACCAATAAATTTTCAGAAAATGATGCTGAAAAAATAAAACTGAAACCAATTGAAGGAGATGATGCGGCATTAGCACATCTACTAAATGGTAATGATAGTAAGAAATATTGCGACCAATCAAAAATCATTGATGCCTTTAGTTATTTTCATAATCACATTGACAATGAAAAATTTCAAAAGGTACGAGAGGGCTTAAGCAAATTAATGTTTGTAGAAATAGTACTTGATAGAACCTATGATGATCCGCAAAAAATATTTGAAAGTCTTAATTCTACGGGATTAAATCTTTCTCAAGCTGATTTGATTAGAAATTATATTTTAATGGGACGCAACTCAAACGAACAAAAAGAATTGTATAAAAACTACTGGGAAATAATTGAAACGCATGCTAAGGATGAAGAAGGCAACGATACTACTAAAGTTGACGCGAGTGCCTTTATTCGCGACTATCTTACCCTTAAAGATAAGAATATCCACCCCAAAGGCAAGGTATATTTTGCATTTAAGAAAAAATACCCCTTAAGAGAATTTGAACAATTAAAAACAGATTTAGCAGAAATGGTAAGGCTGGTAAAACTGTATCACAAGCTGATAAATCCAAAAAAAGAATACGATAAGAATATTCAAACAGAACTTGAATACCTGCATATGCTTGATGTAAGCGTTGCTCATCCTTTTTTGATGAAAGTATATGATGATTACGTAACCCAACAACATATTGATGCAAAAACCTTTATTGCAGTGTTACAACTCGTACAATCATTTGTCTTTAGACGTACTATTATTGACTTGCCTACAAGTGTCCTAAACCAACTTTTCATGTCACTATATGACAAGATCGATACTGATAATTATCTGCATTCCATTCAAGAAATTCTCTTAAAGAAAAGTGGCAATGCCCGATTCCCTCACAATACAGAAGTAGAACAGTCCTTGAAACAAAAAGAAATATATAACATGAATACAAAAAATAAAAAGTACTTATTTGATAGGCTCGAAAACCATAAAAATAAGGAACGCGTATTGATAGATAACCTTACTATTGAACATATCTTTCCACAAAAACCAGATAAAATTTGGATAGATGAATTAGGAAAAGATGACTGCGATACTATCTCAGAGAATTATCTTCATACCATTGGAAACCTAACCTTAAGCGGAAACAACAGCAACTTAGGAAATAAATCTTTTCAAGAAAAAAGAGACCTGCAAGAAAATGGCTACAAGAACAGCCGTCTTTGGCTTAATAAAAGCCTGAGCTTTCTCAATACATGGAATGGAAAAGAAATAGAAAAACGATGCAAAGAACTTACCGAGCGATTTTTCAATGTATGGAAATTTCCTACAATAACAATAAACGAAAGAGAAGACGAAGTAAATTTTTTTGATGTGGATGATCCGACAGATACAAAACCCAAATACATAATTTTTATGGATGAAAAAATTTTGACAAACTCTTGGCGTAAATTATACCAAGAAATACTAATACGCTTATTTAATTTTCGACAAGAATTATTTTTTAGCGAAAAAATGAAAGAAAGAATAAACCTACAAAAAAACAAAAAGATTTTCCGCAGTCCTTTGCCAATTAATGACATATATTTTGTTGAAGGAAATTTTAGTAGTAAAAATATAGTTAATGAAATTAAATCTATATTAACTATATGTAATCTTGAGGATAAATTAACGATTACATTTTCTCATAGCGATTAAGTGCTGTAAAACATAACGAGACTGTTTTCAAAAATAGCGAGGTTTTCTCGTTTTTGCTTACGCATTAATGGCGATTTTTGTAAAACTCAAGCACCGCATGTCTGTTTTCTTTACTCGGCTGCTCATAAGGAAAACTCAATCCATGAGAGATAAGCCACATACGCAGTGCATCAGAAACTGAATTTGTCATTTGTGACACATCTCGATGTGACCATGCCTCGCGCGCAGCTCCATGCGCATCTGCCATGTTACCCTGCAGATAGTACGCTTTACTTACGCTCATAAGTCCATCGTATACTTTTAAAGCACGAAATATTTTATGCGCCATGATGGTATTACCTTTTTCTAAAAAATCCATGCCCTTTTTCGCCAGTTGTGCTTTTTGCACAGAATTCAAAGCACTCGTATCGGCTACTTTTTGAGTATTGGTATTAACGCCCGTTTTTACAAAAACGCCTTGAGGTTTTGTTTTCTCCTTCTCTCTTGCTTTTTGAGCATGTCGCTTCTTCGCTGCTTGAGAATTACCACATGGGTGCAAAGAAAACAAAGTGTCAAAGAAACCTTTCATATAGTTAAGCCTTTTGTAGATTATCACATATCGCCGTGTACGCTTTGTAATGCTATATGAAGAGCACGTCCACAGGATTTAAAAAGTGCCTCTAATATATGATAGCTATTAAGTCCATAGCGTGCTATAAGATGTAAGTTCATGTGTGCATTATGTGCAAGTGCCATAAAAAATTCTCTTCCAAGCGCAACATCAAAAGTGCCTACGTAAACCTGTGGAAAATGCACATCATAATGTAAAAAAGATCTATTGCACATATCAACTGCACATTCTGCAAGTGCATCATCGATTGGTGTTATCGCATGTCCAAAACGGCGTATAGGTTGCGTAGCAAACGCATATTCAGCGAGTATGTCACCGAGCACAATGCCCACCTGTTCTACCATATGCTGAGCATCTATTTCTGTTTCGCTCTGTGCATGTAAGGTACCTGAGAACGATCCATGAAAAAGCATGGCACTAAGCATATGAGAAAAAACTGCAATAGGTGTTTTCACCGCTAGATTTTTATTCTCACCTTTACTATCATCGACATTACAACGAAGATGTATCGAAATATCCGTCTCTTTTGTCTTGCGCGTGCGCGAAATTGATGCAGAATTTGTAGATGCATTCATAGTTTTAATTATATGTGTCTCTTTTTTATGTTTTAGTAAGTTTTTATTTACCAGTCTTATTTGCCTATCACTTTAGGAGTAGCTTCGTTATTAGTAGCGCCAATTCCTAATTGTCCGTGGCTGCCACCTCCCACAAATAGAGAGTATTAACTTGTCTTAACGCTATCGAATAAGTAGAACCCGCATACCATAACCCAATCGTTTTTGCTTCCGACTTGCTTAGGTAGTAGAATTCAAACTCCAAAACTACGACTTCCTATTTGTTCTCCGTCATTTTCTCCCCATGCATGAAGCGTGCCATCATTCTTTATCGCAAGGCTGTGCTTCTCTCCTGCTGAAAAATCTTTCACAGGAAAAGAATTCTCAATAGTCAATTCATATGCAGCCGAACTTGCTTTGTACTTGTCTATCGTCTCTGCTTTTGTCGCTGTTATCGTAACTTCTCCTACTTTTACAAATGTTACTGCTCCACTATTATCGACTCTCGCTACCTCTTCATTGCTAGAATCGTAGCTAATTCCTCCATAATCATCAGCTACACTTGTTTTACTTACTTCTTGCGTATAAGAATTCTCAGTACGAATATACTGGACTTTTTTATCGCTAAAACTAAGAACAACACCCACGAGTTTATTTTCTTTCTTTTGAGTATTGTCTATCAGGCTTTTTGATTCTTCTGATTCTTGCTTGTTTATCTCTTTTACAGCTAAGAAAAATTTACAACTCAATACAGTTAAAAAAAATGCTACAATAACGGCTATGTGCATAAAAATGTATCTTGTTCTACCCATGAAATTAATCTCCTAGTAGTTGATTAGTGGTATAAAATTAATTAAATGTAATTTTTAAATCTTGTTAAATATATGGTAATTTATTTTTCACGATATAGCAATAATTGTTTACAATAAAGAAATTTTCACGGTATTATCTTCTATTTGTAGAATAATTTTCATACATGGCAGTGTACTAATTTATTATATTCCTTATATTTCTAAAAAAAACACCGATATTTCTGTATGTGTTTATTATCGCGAATAGAATGTTTCATAAGAAAAAAATCGCGGTTGCAAGCATGCTGCTCATTTTGCTTACAGGTATACATCTTGAAGCAAAAGACTTTAGCTTTTACGCTGATGTATTTACACTCATCGATGCAGTATATTTTGATGATATACAAACCATATATACCTTGCTCAAAGGGGGAACATCGCCCAATGAACGTGATAATTTTAATAGAACAGCACTGATGATTGCAGCAGAAACCGGTAGTCTTAAATCAGCTCGTGTGCTTATCGCAGCAGGTGCCGATATAAATGCACTTGGGGGAAATAAGCAACAAAGTCCACTTATCAGTGCAGTTGAGATGCAAGAACACACAATGGTACAGATGCTCATTAACGAAGGTGCAGATCTAAATATTCGAGACGCTCGTGGACGTACAGCACTGATGTACGCAGCATACCTAGAAGATGAACGAAGCACGGCCTTACTCTTACAAGCTAATGCAAATCCCAACATCATTGACAAATATACACAAAGCCCACTCATGGAAGCTGCATTTAGAAACTCTATTAAAATAGTCAAGATGCTTTTAGCATCTGATGCAAATCCTAATATTCGAAATTTTAAAGACTGGACTGCACTTATGATAGCAGCGAATAGAGGTTTTGGAAAAATTGTCACACTACTTTTAAAAGCAGGTGCTAATGCAAAGGCAGTAAATAATAGAGGTAAAACTGCTGCGTTTTTAGCGCAGGCTTGGGGCTATAAAAAACTAGCGGCACTTATACAAGAAGTGCAAAATTCTGAATAAAAAACAAGATCCTCATAAAATACAAATTATATCGCTGTTATTGAGAGATAGTCGCTTCTTTGAATGTTTTTTGGAAGTGTTTTAGAGATATGTTGGTAAAATTCAAACAGAATATTTCAAATGTCTGAAAGGCTAATCAAGTTTTTTTCGATACTTTTTATAAGTATCTCGCGGTAGCGTGTTTTGTTTTTTTTGCATATCCGTCGTTTTTTTCATCATGGTTATTGCCTTGTTCAAGGCATATCGAAAATCATCAAGATGTTCTTCATAGACTACTATTTGTTGTCTATCAACCCTATCATCAAATTTAAATACATTTTCTGCAATAACGATGAAATGATCACCATTACGGTTTTGTTTGACATTGAAAAAGTATGATCTCTTCCCATCTGCTACAGTCAATTTTTCAGAATATAATTCACCACGCACGCCCATATTATAATTTCCTATTTGTAAAATAAATCTGCGTAAGCGAGCGATGGGAATCGAACCCACATCATCAGCTTGGAAGGCTGAGGTAATAACCATTATACGACGCTCGCAGCTTTCCTCACATCATTATATTTGTTTTAAAGCATTTAGGTCAAACTCATGAAATACTAATACCATTTCACTATACCTTAGTCTCAATAAATTCTATTAATTTCGTGTACAAATCTATCACCTCATGTAACATGATGATACATGAAATTTACTCATAAATTTAATAAGACAAATTACTATATGATAAAAATATGAATATATTCAAGAAATCAAAATTAACATTTTCACCTCTTATTATGACAGCATTTGTAATTGCTATTGACCAATTGTCAAAATACAGTATCACAATTCTTATTCCACTAGATTCATATGCCGATATAAAAAGAGTATTAGGAGATTTCTTGTGGATTATACATGTGCGTAACACAGGTGCAGCATTTAGCTTAGGTGCAGAGTTTGAGAGCTATCTTCGTGTAATAGTATTATTCATTGTTCCAATTGCGCTTATTCTCTATCTGTTGTACATAACAATCTTTATAAAGTGGCACATGTGTTTTAAGTTTCTTACTGCTACCATCGCAGGCGGAGGAATAGGAAATATGATAGATAGATTTTTACGACCTGATGGCGTTGTCGACTTTATAAGCGTGAATATGTACGGTCTTTTTGGCATGCAGCGTTGGCCAACATTTAATGTAGCCGATAGCTCAATTGTCATAAGCATGCTTCTATGGATTGCTTTTGTATTTTTCATAAAAGAAGAAAAGCATGCGCCGATAGAACCTCATTTAGAGAAAACACACGACGATGAAAAGAATATTCATGCCTCTAAAACATAGCTGATAATTCACTTTTGCTTATACAAATACATTTCATCTATCATAAAAAGTGGTGCGTAAAAGCAAATCTAAAAAATATAAAATACCAATTGAAATAAAAGTACAAAAAATTAAAAAGAAATCTACTTTACAGAAGGCTCTTATGTGGTTTCTTTTTTTCTCAGTCATAGCATTTGTACTCGCAGCTATTTTCTTTTTATTACTTAAAATCACAAAGTATTTTTTCATAGAAAATATATCATGGAGCATGGTACCATGGATATATTTAGGGTTATATGCACTGTCTATAGCAGCTCTCTACAGCATCGTGCTTTTTGTAAAAAAACTCATCAAGTACATCCGCGCAATTTAAGAACCCAGCGGGAATAGCCATTGACGAGAGTGACACGCTTTATGTCACTGATTATGAAAAGCATATCATTCGTAAGCTAGAGTTCAGTGCTGTAGCTACTCCCTCGGCTACGAATATTTTACCCTTCTCACCCTGGCAATTAATAACATGGGCATAAGAAGGTACAAGCCTATTCCCGTAGAGGAACTTTTTAGAAAAACCATTTTTGCGGTGCTATCTACCTTTATAATCTGCGCTGAAGTGTATAAATTGGTCGCTAAATTTTTTATAAGTATGATAATTTCATTATTTGAATTAATATACACTTCATTCAATAATTGTATATCGCGAAAAGAAAGTTTTTTTCAATGAAGTATGCATTATATGAAAATGCCTGTTCTGATTCCCTAAGCTTTTTACAGCCTTCTACTGTCCTTAAAACATTATCGTTAAATCCTTCTATTTCTACCGTAGATACATTTCTGTTATCTACCGGCTCGATCACTGATAATGCTTTTTATTTTTCAACTGTCTTTGTTACAGCATGCGTTTTTTAGCCCCGCTCAACCGCTGAGAGTCCACCGAAATATTAATCGTTTCACCTCTTGAAAAAGAATAGATATAAAAAATAAAGCCCTTAATTTTCGTAAGCGCGCTCATTACATATAAGGCTAGTATTAGTATCTGTCCGTGTATTATCGCTCTCTTTGAAATTGATATTCATGCCTTTCTTTAAAAAAGCTTCCTGTACAAGCTCTAAACTGATTTTTGGGAATCCTTTTGCTCGCAATGCTTCTAAAGCTATGTTTAAGATTTTCTCATTGCCAATTGATTCATATTTAGTAGCTTGACTATTATTTTGTATAATGTTATTCTAATTACTCATTATGGGTTGATCCACTTCTTGTCGGTGGGCTTACCTCCTTTTGTTGAGACTCCTATCTTGGAGTCTTTTTTTTTGATTTATATTTTCAATATCCTCGATAATCTCCCTTGCAATTGTTTCGAGGTATTCAAAATTTGCTTTTTCTTTTTCGGTAAATTTGAAATTTTTACAGTTAGAAACAGAGCTACAACTTTCAGATTCGTTGTTAATCGCAAGGCCGTAGGTAAATGTTGTAAAACTCACGATTAATACATGAAATGGTGCGTCTAATCCTGTGGACATTGCGCAGCGGGTAATTCCTATTGTTTGAAATTTACAGTTGCCGTGTGTTTTTATGGCTTCGGTAATTTCGTCTTGTAATGCTTTTTTGTTTGCTACATGTAAAAGAAAGTCGATAGGTTCGCTATCAATATGCCTGCCGTCCTTCGGGCAACAACCACAACACCGCTTATTACTTTCGTGGAGCTTACTTGTTTCTTAGTGGAGTCTCCCACTACATCGCCAAGAGATACGCCACTGATAACGCTCTTCAATGCGTAGGTATACCCTGCTACTTTTGTAAATTTGATCGGTGTTTCCTTTCTAACACGGTAAGCACTTAATACGGGCTTTGTTGGCTTAATAGTTTTTGTCTTACTCTGTGTACTACCTTTTGTAGATGTTCTTTTTCCGTCTTCCTCTGTTACCACTTCATCAAAGGCTTTTTTAATTTCGTCTTTTGCTTTTTTCTCATCACATCCTAATGATGCAATGGTCAATGCGATACATACTATCCCTGTAAGTAAATTCCTCATAATAATACTCTTCTTTTTTTACCGTGCCCAACTAGGCTTGTGCGATGTCTCCATTGCCGTTGCACCGTCAAACATGTATTCGGTGTTTCTTCCGCTCTTGTCTGCCCAACCGCTGATGTCTTGATTGAATGAAGTAGCATCGTAGAACATACTTCTCATGTTTATTACGCTTGATACATTCCAATTATTTAGCAGCTGATTGAATGCGCTAGCACCGTCAAACATAAAGCTCATGTCTTCTACGCTCGATACAGTCCAACTATTAAGAGGCTGATTAAATGCGGTAGCACCGTCAAACATAACGCTCATGTTTGTTACGCTTGATACGTCCCAACTGTTTAGGCTCTGATTGAATGCCGTAGCCCTTCTAAACATATTGTTCATGTCTGTTACTTCTGATACAGTCCAATTATTAAGCGGCTGATTGAATGCGCTAGCACCGTCAAACATAACGCTCATGTCTTCTACGCTCGATACAGTCCAACTATTAAGAGGCTGATTAAATGCGGTAGCACCGTCAAACATAGCCCACATGTTGGTTACGCTCGATGTGTCCCACTTACTAATATCACCGTTAAAATTAGATTTGTCTCTAAACAACTCGCTCATGTCGGTTATTTCCGATGTATCAATGTAATTTAGATTTACTGCGTTGCCGTGTGCTTTTATTGCTCTGTTAATTTCGGCTCGTAATGCTCCTCTATCTGCAACATAAAAAAGAAAGTCTATAGGTTCGCTATCAATGGCATTACCGTCAAGCGTGGCAACAACAATAACACCGCTGACTACTTTCGTAGAGCTTACTTGTTTTTTAGTGGTATCACCTTCTACATCGCTAAGCGTTACACCGCTTGTAACGGTTTTCAGTGCATAGCTATGCCCTGCTACTTTTGGAAAAGTAATTGGTGTTTCTTTCCGCACACGGTAGGCACTTAATGCGGGCTTTGTTAGTGGTGGTGGTAACTCTTCACCTTGCGGAGCGTCTGGTATATTGCCTTTCGGCTCTGTTAGTGGTGGTGGTGTTTTTTTTGTTTGGTCTACTGCTGTTTTTTTTGTAGCATTCTCGACTACGTCCTTTGCTTTCTTCTCTTCACACGAAAATAGTAAAAGCGCAAAGGTTATAAGGGCTATATATATATATATATATATAATTTCTTGTGTATCATAGATTACTCCTTAACCATGTAAATGTTTCTATAAGCTCAAGGCTTACTATTTATAATAGACACTTTTGATATATTTTCAAGAGCTTTGTTGCTAAATGTTGTAAGATTGTTTATGATTTACTCCTTTCATTTATTAGAAAAGTAAATCAATTTTCGTACGTATTTTTCCCTGTAGCATAGTGTTATAAAAAACCCTCTGCACTTACTAACAACAGAGATCCGTATAAACATCATGTATTACCTTGCCCAAGTAGGCTTATGCGATGTCTACATTGCGGTAGCGCTTTTTTCTTTTTTCAACCTCATCATATAAAAGATATTCAGATAAAAATTTCGCGCCTCTCATAATCTCCGTGCCTGGTGTGTTTGCTGTTTTTGGCTTTTTAGAAATACTACTACCGTTGTACGCAAATCTCTCATCGTTGCAAGCCACAAACTCGGGATAATTATTTAATACCTTCTTTGCCTGTGTTGCTCCTTTTTCCGCGTAGATATCGTTAATGTCACCTCGCTCACCGGGGTACAACTTTTATCGCTGGGAATTTTGTAAAACATTCTAGAGCTTTGCTAATCCCTAGGTTACTGCCGTTATCTTTTATATCGTTATCGGCACATATATGTATATGTTCTTTAGGATATAGACACGTAAGATACTCGCACAACTCAACGAGCTTACCAATACCCATCGAAACATACACCACCTTAGCTATGGATAGATAACATACAGACTGTACATCATATATCTGTAGTAATTACATACTACGCAGATACTTAAGCTTCACAACGTTTTCTAAGTATTTTTGCAGCAGCGACTAAATTTGCAAGCGACATACGAACTTCTGTCCACGCACGAGTTTTTAATCCACAATCGGGGTTTACCCAGATTTGCTCTTTTGGAATGTATTGCATTGCCTTTTCTAAAAGTTCGACTATTTCATCTACAGAAGGCACACGCGGAGAATGTATGTCATACACACCCGGTCCTATGTCGTTAGGATATTGAAAATTCTTAAAGGCATTAAGTAAGTCCATGTCTGAACGCGATGCTTCTATAGATATAACATCTGCATCAAGGGCTGCAATAGATTCTATCATTTCGTTAAACTCAGAATAGCACATGTGTGTGTGTATCTGTGTTTCGTCTTTTACACAGCAGGTTGCAACTTTAAAAGATTTGATGGACCATTGAAGATAAGATGCATGGTCGCGTTTTCTTAAGGGTAAACCTTCGCGTATTGCAGGTTCGTCAACTTGAACTACGGATACTCCCGCCTGTTCTAAGTCCATAACTTCATCGCGTATTAGTAACGCTATTTGCATTGCAGTGTCTGCTCTCGCTTGGTCGTCTCGCACAAAAGACCACTGCAATATCGTAATAGGACCTGTGAGCATGGCTTTCATTGGGCGTTTTGTAAGCGACTGTGCGTAGCATATCCACTCAACAGTAATGGGACTAATGCGTGAAAGATCTCCATAAATAATTGGTGGCTTGACACAGCGACTACCGTAGCTTTGAACCCACCCGTTTACCGTAGATACATAGCCGTCAAAGTGCTCACCAAAGTACTCGACCATATCATTTCGTTCAGGCTCGCCATGCACAAGCACATCAATGTCAACTTCTTCTTGAAATCGCACCACATCTTCGATATTTTTTTTCATCGCACGCGTGTATTCATCTTCTGATATGAGATTTTTCTTTAAATCCGCGCGAGCTTTTCTGATATCGCTTGTCTGTGGATAGCTACCTATAGTGCTTGTTGGAAACAATGGTAAGTGAAAAATTTCTTTTTGTATGATTTTTCGCTCTGAAAATGGACTCTTGCGCTGCGCCATTTCGAGGCTTACCGTGCGTATACGTTCTACGACATCTGCTTTGTGTACCAATGTACTATTTTTGCGGCTTTCAACCGCTGCGGAATTTTCTTGGATCTCGCGTTCTATGTTCGCACTACTCTCTTGATATGCAAGTGATAAAATCGATATTTCTCGCAATTTTTGCAAAGAAAAAGAAAACCACTGTACTATCTCCGCAGGAATAGTTTTTTCATAACTCACATCAAAAGGGCAATGAAGTAAAGAGCAAGAAGACGAAATAAACCACGGTCCATCTTCTTGGTTTTTGTTTTCACTGACAAGCTTCTTCATGCGCACTACGGTGGCATTTAAATCATTTTTCCAGATATTTCTTCCATCTATAAGTCCTAAAGATAATCTCTTGCCTGCCTTTGCAAGTACTGATACTGCATGCTCACTTCCACGAACAAGGTCAAGATGTACGATGTGTACAGGTAATTTTGCTACCAGTTCCACATTCTCATGCAGATCATCAAAGTATGTTGCAAGAAAAATTTGCAGCTGTGGAAATGCCTGCGCTATTTTTTCATATGCTAGAATATACAATGCCTTCGTAGTTTCATCTAAATCGGTAGCAAGCATTGGTTCATCAAGTTGTACTTGAATAACACCTGCGTTTTTAACATGTCGTAGTAGTGTAATATACGACTCCAGCATTTTTGAAAAAAGTGGAAGAATATCTTCATCATCACTACATTTGCCTAGCTTAAAATACGTCACTGGTCCTATAATTACAGGTCGAATGCGGTTCATGTCATCGCCTATCACTACTTGTGCTTCTTTTATTTCTTGTAGTATTTTTATTTCACTTTCAGGTGTTTCTGATAAATCTGCAAATGTTGTTTCAGAAGAAAATTCCGGCACAATGTAATGATAGTTCGTATCAAACCACTTACTCATCTCCATTGCCGTAATGCTTTCGCTTTTCTCCCCGCGCGCCATGGCAAAATACTGACGCAAAGGGCTTTTATCTCCAAGCTGTTCATAGCGCTTTGGAATAGCTTTTAGCTGAAATGTTAAGTCTAACACTCCATCGTACAGTGAAAAATCGTTTACCGGCAATATGTCTATACCTGCATCAATTTGCTTCTGCCAATGCATCGCACGTAAAGAACGCGACTCGCGATAAAGATCAGATTCAGATGCTTCTCCTTTCCAATATTTTTCTAACACGCGTTTCAGTTCACGCTGTGCACCAATGCGGGGAAATCCTAAAATAGTACTGTATATATGCTTCATCTGTATTCCTTAACTTTTATTGATACTCATAATAACGAATGTTACTACTATGAATTTATTTTTTTTCTGCTGTTGCAATAAGCGTCTCAAATTGTGGAAAATCAACATCGCTAGAATCTAAATCTATCTTAATATTTTTAAATCCTACTTTACGCAACCACTGCGTAAGAGAATCTTGCGCGAAGCCCATGTGGACATCTCGGTAAATATCGCGCACCCACAACTCTTCATGCTTTTGCAAGTCGATAATAATGAGTATTCCATTGTCATCTAAAATACGATATCCTTCTGCAATTGCCCGATGAGGATGTTCTATATGATGTAATGAATGAGCAAATATCACAATGTCTGCACTCTTATCCGCTTGTTGCGTATTTTCACCACTTGCCACTAAAAATGACAAAGAACCTTGTGCTTTTTTATTGCGGCGAATTTTGCGCGCAACATCTATTTGTTTTTTTTCAATGTCTATACCCACGACAGAGTCGTTTAGATAACTAAATTCTCGCACTAAATTTCCGATGCCACATCCTATATCCACAATTCGCTTACCGCGAATAGCTCGCATAAGCCCTATGGCAAGCGCAAAATCAGTTTGCCCCGGAGAACGTTTGTTTTGCATTGCGACACCTTCATAAAATGAAAGTGAAGCTTCATTTTTCTTTTTTAAAGATAAGACAATTCTTCTCTCATCTTTTTGATACCACGACTCATTCTTGGAAAATTCTATAACCGCACTGACAAAAGTATCAGTTGTGTCACTTATCCCTGTGGCTATCCGATACAGAATAAATCTACCATTGCGTCTTGAAGAAACAAGGTTACTCAACTTAAGCTGTGCAAGATGAGCTGATATGGTGCTTTGCCCAATAAGTAGTATATCCTGAAGATCTTGTACAGAAAACTCTCGCTTGTATAACGCTGAGAGAATTCGCCTTCTATTTACTTCACTTAAAACTCGAAAGAGTGCTGTGCCTTCTGAACTCATAAATATAATTGTAATATAAGTTTATTATAATATGTCAATAATTTATACCGTGAAGCAGAAAACGCTGTTACTTATTGCAGTATGAGTCGTCCTTCTACAGTAATTATCATAACATTGTGAGCGTTATGTGGATATAAATGAAAAGTTTTATATACAACTTTATTTGATTTCGTATAAACCCTTACTAATACTGTACCCAGCGGAGACATTATTGTTTTTGATTCACCAAGACGTATATCATCTTTTATGTATTTAATGCCGATGATTACTGTGTCTATTGTTTCATGATATTTATTCTTTATCGTAAGTGGAATGGTAACGTTACTACAAGAAAAAGTCATGAATATTGTAAATACTACTACTAATTCTGTAAGAATCACGTATAATTTTTTCATACCCATAAGAATATCATAAAAATATGATGCTAGTAATTACATAAAAATAGTGTAAAACCATAAGGCAATGAGTATAACAAGATCGATGTTTTGAAGATATGCTACAAAGAGAAAAAAGAAGCTGAACGCAGTACACGTTCTAAAATCTGCTGCCATACATAAAGCAAGTGTTTTACTGCAAAGCGAAGTCTTTCTTCTTGTGCCTGCGAGCTAGCGTGATATATGTAATCGACACCGTAAGCAAATGGCTTTTGAATTGTTTTTTGCAAGATATCAATGTATTGACGCGAGATATATGACTCGCCGGTCGTTTTTTTATACGCGCGCGTATCATCATATGGAACAAAAACACCATGTTCCATATCAAGGATAAAACAATTCGCATTCTCATACCGTGAGTTATCAATTGTTTGAGGATGCCATCCATTACAACACAGACTACGCCACAAATACACCATAAGTGCAGCGTATGTATGCAAATCGTTCTCGCTTTTCTTATTGCGACATATCGCAACTAAATAGAGTAACACATCCACAAGCGTTTTAAATTGCATATCATGGTGCGAGCCTTCTAAATAACGTACTAACTCTACACAGGTACATGCGGTATAGTAACATTGCAAAAAAGAAGAAAGCTCATAGCAATGCTCGTGAACAAGAACATCGTATATTTTGTAATAGTGATTTTTATTTTGCTCAAGTGCAAAACGCCCCATAGTAAACAGGGCATTACTTCCGCGGATTGCACTTTTGAGACTTCGCCCACCATAGGCGGTAGCATAAATAAGTCCAGACTCAGTATATATGTTCACGATGCTATTCGCTTCGCCTAAGGCTTTCGTAGAAACAACTACACCACGCACAAAGCTATGACATTTCATGCTTACCATAGTATCATGATATATATGAAAGAAATTACTACCCTTATACCGCACAGACCTCCATTTTTATTTGTCGATTCACTGACGTATGTAAGTGAAGAAGTTATACGAGGTACTCAGAAATTTGAAAAAACTAGTGCCTTTTTTGAAGGACACTTCCCACAATATCCTATAGTGCCCGGCGTTATTTTAGTAGAAGCAATGGCACAATGCGGTGGTGCAGGGGTACGAGCATTAGGGAAAATAGCAGAAGAACATTTGTTTTTTTTGGCAACTATAGACAAAGTAAAATTTCGCAAACCTGTGTTTCCCGATGATACCGTACAATTTGAAATACACAATGATACCATAAGCTCTCGTATGATAAAGCAGACAGGCACAGTTTCTAAAAGCAATGTAGTGTGCGCACAAGCATCGTGGATGTGTCTTGTTGGAAATGCTTTGCAACGATGAGCACTACTGAGACATTTACAAAAGACAAGCTAGGTTATACCACTATAGTACAACGTATACAAGCAATTGCAAAAAAGCACCCTCTGAAAACAGCTCAGCACATAAAAAATAAAGAAGGCATTTTCACCTCTCGCAATTACAAACAATTTATGAATGAAGTATACAAAATTGCGTATTACTTCCATACAAAGCTTAAGATTACAAATGGCGATAAAATAGCACTCATAAGTCAAAGCAGAGCTGAATGGTTATTGCTTGACCTCGCTATTTTAGGACTTGGAGCTATAGATGTACCAAGAGGTAGCGATACCATAGCAACTGAAATTGCATACATTCTCGCGCACTCTGACGCAAAAGGTGCAATTTTTGAGGATATCACAACATACGAACTGGTAAAAAAACATGATCCTAAAGTCATAGAAAAACTCTCATTTATATTATTTTTAGATACTCCCAAAAATCATGAAAAACAAGACGAGAAAAAAGGCAAGCCCTCTATACATCTTTACGATGATATTATCAACTACGAAATAAGTGCCAATGCTATCGAAATGGTACAAAATAGTATTGCTTCAGGAAAAATAGACGATATTGCAACGATACTCTACACTTCCGGAACCACTGAACATCCTAAAGGTGTATGTCTAATGCACAAAGGATTTCTCTTTCAAATTGACGCGTTAGTCCCTAAAACTCTGCAATTTTGTTCTCATCATGTTTTTTTAAGTTTTCTACCTTTATGGCATGCATACGAACGAGCTATACAATACGCGATACTAACAGCAGGAAGCTCTATCGCCTACTCTAAGCCCATTGGGAAAATAATTCTTGAAGATTTGCAAGCAGTACAAGCACACTTTATGTCGTCAGTACCACGCATTTGGGAAAGTATATATGCTGCAATCTACAGAAAAATACGCAGCGCCTCACCAATAAAAAAGTATATTTTCAAAATAGCCGTTGAGGTAGGAAAAAAGCAATCATACTTCAAACACATTTTGCGCAACACCTATATTCACTATACAAACATAAAAAAGAAAAATAAGGTATCACGCTTTTTTGAAATAATAAGCATATTACCGTTATTTCTGTTCTTTTTTCCCATACGCCTTCTCCTTGATACGGTAGTATTTAGAAAAATACGCATGCTGTTAGGAAAACGTTTTATTGCAGGTGCCTCAGGTGGTGCTGCCTTACCACAGCATATTGAGTGGTTTTTTCAATCAGCAAATATAAAAATACTTGAAGGCTATGGACTTACTGAAGCATCTCCTATACTTGCCGTGAGAAATCAAAAATATCCTGAGACAAATAGCGTAGGGAAAATGCTTACAGGAATTGAATACAAAGTACTAGATGAAAAAACAAGGCGTCTTGTCCCTTACGGAACACAAGGTGTGCTACACGTACGTAGCCCTAATGTAATGCAAGGCTATTACAAAGACCCTAGGGCAACCGCTGCAATACTTGATACAGACGGATGGCTGAATACCGGTGATATTATTATGCATGATCCAAGTGGTGCTATAAAAGTAGAAGGACGCGCTACTGAGACCTTAGTATTAAAATCAGGGAAAAACATATCGCCTACGCGAGTAGAAAATATACTAAAAATATCCGAGTACATTGACAATATCATTGTATTTGGACAAAACCAAAAATATATTGTTGCCCTCATAGTTCCAAACTTTGACGCAGTCAAAGAATATATACAAGAACATGAAAATACGTATACAGATACACAAATAAGCGAATCGCAGATAGTACGCTCTTTAATGTCTGAAGTAGTCGCACAAGCAAATACTCATCTTAATACATACGAACGAGTGATAAGCTATCACATACTATCTTGCCAATTTAAAATTGGCGAAGAATTGACGCAAACCTTAAAACTTAAACGTCATTTCATACTCAAGAAATACGAAAATCTTATAAAAAATTTGTATTAGCATGATATCCTTGTAAACTAAAATAGTTCTTTGCCATTCTAGGAAATATGCCGATTGTATGAACATGTATACGCATAAATTCTTCTTTTTTCAAAAAAAAAGCATAACGAATATCGCAGTATTCTTCCTTACAGTGCTCATAACCCATGCGGTACTTGCTCAAAATACCACTGAAGAAAATACCGAAAAACCGAGCATTGTCAATACTCTTACAAAAACAATAACAAACATCATTCGTCCATCATTTCCTACCGGACGCATTGAAAAAGCTACAAAACAAGCACTTTCAGATATCATGCTCTATGGAATGGTAGCGGGTATTACAGCAGCAACTGCTCCATTTTCATACGGGCAATACACCGTATTCATACACTACGATAAATCCGAAGATGCACGAGTATCTATAGCATTTGCAGAAGAAAATTACGCACAAGTACATCACTTTGCACGATTGACAAGCAATCCGCGTATTTTAGTATACGTACTTCCAAAAAAAGAAATTGAGACAACTCGCTATTATAGGCTTGTGATAAATAGCGTATGGACTTACGACTATCAAAATCCAAATTCCATCGTAGATGATAACAGCATCCGTGTATCAGTTGTTACCATGAAGGCATTACCACATTTATTTTTTCCTTCTTTTGTATACAATAAAAACAAAAAGCAACTGCGTTTTTTCTTATACCTTGATAAAAAGAAATATCAAACACTTACTGATACTTCACTACGCTCTATAAATCCTAAGCTTATAGAATATGTTCCCGTGTATGTAGTTGGAAATTTTACTGCATGGGATCCCTTTCTTATACGCATGCACGAATATCCCGAACAAGAGAATCTTTATTACGCAGATGTTTACTTAGATGAAGGTGCATATTACTATTATTTTCAAGTTGGTAACTACGATATTTTAGATCCTCAAAATAAAAACATTGTACCAAGACGTACCGAAAATTTATACGTCAACACGCTTTTTATTGATAAGAAAAAAGATACAAATACCGGTGCATCATATCTCATTGCGAAAAAATCTTTCGATAACTAAAATTCTCTCGCATGCGGAATTTAAAATACCAAAGAGGTATTTTCACATTTATGAAAACACCTTGGAAAATAAAATGTACGTATCGTAAGAAGAATGTGTAAGAACTACCGCGAGAAAAACTCTACAATTTGCTGTTCTTCAGAAACAGTGGTAATCATATCGCGCGTTGGAAGCATGGTAACTTCACCTGATATCTCATCTCGCTTTAGCCATTCAGGTACCGCTCTATTGTTATTTTCCGATATCAACTTGCGTAAAAGCGTAACAGAATTTTGATGAGAACGAGTTTCTATTTTGTCGCCGACACGCACTTGAATAGACGGAACATCCACTCTGCGACCATTAAAATAAAAGTGTCCATGCGTTACAAGTTGTCGTGCTTGAGATCGACTACGAGCCATGCCTAGCTTATATACCACATTATCAAGTCTACGCTCAAGCAAAAAAAGCATGTTGTCTCCGGTAACACCCGGCTGTGCTTTTGCACGATCAAAAACGCGTCGAAGTTGCTTTTCGCTTACGCCATAAGAAAATTTGAGTTTTTGCTTTTCTATAAGCTGTCGTGAAAAACTCGTCTGCTTAGGACGTCTTTGACGCACTTCACCCGGCGGACTAGGCTTGCGTTTAAGAAGCCTATCGTATTTTGCGTTGCCAAATATATTAATACCAAATCGTCGTACTAATTTTCCTTTTGCTTTCATTAATCGTGCCATATGAACATTTATTATCTTATGTTTATGATATCTTGTCAATAAAAGTACTCGTATCTCCTAAGGATATAAAAGAAAATATTCAATATTTTTACACAATGTTATAAAGCACATAACCATGTCTAAACTTCACTACAAAGATAATTAAAACATCTTATACAAAGATTAGTACTATAAAGAAATGAATAAAGAATTTTTATCGCCTCAAACTATACGCAATAATGCATTGCTGCTCGCCGAAAAAATACACGCTGATGCGTTTATTCCAACAATCATGTACGTGAGTTTGCGCGGCGGAGCAACATTTGGCAATGCAATAAGTGAATATTTCAAGCTTGCTTCACACGCAACGCATAAGCCGCTGTACGCTGCAGTAGTTGCACGCTCATACGACACATTCAATAGCGACAAGGTGCATATTGACGGTTGGACATTCAAGCCGCAATCTATACAATCTTCAGATTTCATCATGCTCATTGATGATATCTTCGATTCTGGGAAAACTCTTAATGCATTGGTGCAAGAAATAATTGCACATGGTGTATCAAAAGAACGTATAAAAATAGCCGTGCACGACTACAAAATACGCACCTTTGAAAATATACAACATACCTTTATACCCGACTACTACAGCAGAAAAATAATCATAGAAAAGCCCGAAGACGATACATGGATACATTATCTTAGCCATGAACTAGACGGACTTACCGAGAGTGAGATACGTACGCACTATCCGAAGGAAGTACAGAGTACCATTATAAATCTCATACGCAATAAAAACATACGTAAATAGCGCATCCTATATTCTACAAAGCTCATGATATACTTACTGACTGATAACATGTAGTTGGTTTTCTTCTTCATAACGGCGTATATCTTTCAAACTTATACTCACAACGCTATCGCGTGCAGGTGGCATGCTTTCGCATCGCACGGTTATTGGTGCATGGTGAAAACGTTCACTAGTACTTATGCACTTTACTTCGTAGTAGCTACCGTAATACAATACCTCTTGCACGCGTACCATGCCGCGATGTTTCGGTATGTGATAAGCACGAGACGATTTGCAAGGTGCCAAATCATCTTCATCAACACGTGGCGTAAAGCATAGCTCATGTGGCCTGACACACAGATGCAAAGATTGCGCTGCATTCTCGTGTATTCTCCCATCGTGCATGTGCTTTGTCGTAATGCTACGTGGTGCAAAACTTCCTATGGGGCTTTCAAACATAGCTAACTGTGTATTAAAGTGCATAGAAAGGATATTGGCAGTATCAAAGTATTTTGCAACATATGCATCAATAGGACTTTCATACAAACACTGCGCTGTCCCCTGTTGCAAGAGCCGCCCGTCTCGAATTATCGCAAGATTATCAGAAACAGCGAAAGCTTCGTTTTTTTCATGCGTAATGTACAAAACATTCATATCGTACATGTGCACAACTTGTTTCAAATGCGGAATCATTCGCTCTTGAAGCTCTATATCGATGTTGCTAAACGGCTCGTCAAGTATTAACACTCGTGGACGCGCAGCGAGAGAACGAGCAAGTGCTATACGCTGCATTTGTCCTCCAGAAAGCTCGTGAGGATAGCGCATAGTAATATCAAAGCGTGTAAGGTCGCATACCTCAAGCAAAGTCTGAAGAATATCCTGTCGTTCTCGTCTTGATTTTTTTTTAGGAACACCAAATAAAATATTTTCTTCTACGGTAAGATGTGGAAAAAGTGCATAATCTTGAAACAAAACACCAACCTGTCTTTCTTCGGGTGCTATCCATGTATGTTTTGAAGCAACCTCTCGCCCATGTACATACACAGTACCCACGCAAGGCCTCATGAACCCTGCTAAAATACGCAGAACAGTCGTCTTACCAGAGCCACTTTCTCCAACTAACGCTGTGATACCGCATGAAGCAATATCAAAGGAAAGATTATGCAAACAGCGTTTATGATGAGGAGGATAACATACATCTATAGTTGCAAGTCCAGTATTCATGTATTTACGCTTCGCGCTTCTCTTCGTATATTCCATTGACTTACGTGAAACCCAGCAATGCAAACTAGCCCTATTGCAACAGTAATAAGCATAGGTATGGATGATTGAATAATCATTTCGTCTCGCGCAAGAAGATATGTTTTTATTGATAGTGTATCAAAATTAAAAGGACGAAGCATAAGCGTCATAGGTATCTCTTTCAGAACTTCTACGATAAAAAGTAATATTCCATTTACAATAAAAGGCGTATTAAGTGGAAACGAAATTTTGAAAAATGTGTCTTTAATAGAAACGCCGAGACTACGCGCTGCGTTTTCGTATCGTGAACCATAGTGATGAAATCCCGTATAAATGGGATTTGCTATAACAAAAAAAAAGCGCAGAATGCTTGCAAAAACAAGTGCGATAATGGTTTTACCTAAGAAAAAATGTGCAATATTTTCATTTGGAAAAATATAAGCAAGTAGTGTATTTAAAAGATAAAAAAAACTTAGTATGGCAATTGCTATAATTACACTCGGTACGGCATACCCAAGTGTGGTGCTTTTGTAAATAAATAAACGCGTTTTAGTACAACGTATATGACATGCAAAACTAACCGCAATGGCAAGAGCTGCGGCACAAGGCACAGCAACACTCATAAGAAAAATGGTGTTTTTTATAAGCACCATGATGCTATAAGAAATACCATCGCGCAGTGCAAATGTCGACCAATAGATAAATTGACATACGGGCACAGCAAAACCAAAAATCACCGGTATACTGCAATATAATAACGTTGCAATGGCAACATGCCGTGGAAGCGTACTTCGTATAATCGGAGCATAATATTGTATATCATACTGCACAGATTTACTACTACCGCGCTTCATAAGATACAAGCTCATAATCACAATAATCAACACACACAAGGCAAGAACCTTTGATGCACCTAAATCTCCATAAGAAAACCATGTTCGGTAAATTCCACTGCTGATAGTCGGAAATCCAAAGTACACGACTGCAGCGTATTCGTTAAGTACATCCATAAACACAAGCGCAATAGCACCGATAAGCGCCGTGCGTGCAATGGGAATACCTATTGCTCGAAACAAACTGCGCTGCCCTGCATTGAGAATACGCGCAGATTCCATGAGTGTCTGCGAGCTGCGCATGTATGCAGCATCGACTAAAAAATAGACATACGGATATAACGAAAATACAAGCGTTGCAATTAAGAACGGTATGTTAACCCATGGAATAATAAACGATGCAATGTTTGGTGCGATGTTTTTTATAAAAGGAATAAAAGAAAAAGAAAGTGCATCAGCGTATTCTGAAAAAACGATGGCACGCATATAAGGAGAAATAACCACCGAAATGGGAAGTAAAATTTTTATAAAACGGCGTAAAGGAAATTCATAATAATTAGTAAGCCATGCCGTGCTTGCACCTATAGCCACCGATCCTATGATGACAAAAATAGCTAATATAACTGTATTTAAAAGATAAGAGTAAAAAACTGAAGAGAACACCGTCTGCAAAACTGAATAATCAGCAGACCAGAGCCCCGAAAAAAGAAAGGCAAAAGGAGCAAGAAAAAGAATCGCAAGTGCGACTAATCCTAATGATGCTCCAATGCCTTTATTGTTACATGCATGCATTCAGAAAGAAAAAACTATTTCCATCCTTCTTCATCTGCTACTTTTGCAGCAAGTGGTACAAGCATACCTACTTTGTTCATGTCTTCCGGAAGATCTTCTACGAAAGTACCCCAAGATTGAACGAGCTCATCAGCAGAAACCGAAGAAACTGCAGGATATTCATAGTTTTCACTTGTTATTTTCTTTTGTGCATAATCTGATAAAAGAAACTCAATTAACTTTATTGCATTCTTTTTGTTTTTAGAATATTTAGAAAGTCCAAGCCCTGCTATATTTACATGAGTACCGCGTCCCTTCTGATTAGGAAATATAATTCCAAGCGAGTCACCTACTTTCTTTTCATCCGCTTTAGATGATCTTTGCATAAGCCCCACATAATATGTGTTCATAACCGCATAGTCTGCTATGCCCGCAACAACTGCCTTTGCCTGTGCTCTATCATTGCCCTGTGGCGCACGTGCCATATGCGCAACAAGGTCATACACCCACTTGCGAGCCATTACTTCTCCATTATGGTAGATAATGGATGCGAGAAGCATACGATTATACGAATTGCTTGAAGAACGTATAGCGATTTTATTCTTGCCGGTAACTAAGTCTTCATATGATGTAACAGAAGGATTAGGATTTTTCATTTTGTTATAGACAATAACACGTGCGCGCTTTGAAAACGCAACCCACGTTTTATCTGAATCTCGAAATGCTTTTGGAACTTTTTTAATTGCGGAAGAAGAAATAGCCTGCAAAGATCCATTATTTTTCAACTGTGCAAGAATACCAGCGCCCGTTACAAAAAAAACATCCGCATCTGTGTTCTCACCTTCAATTGATGCGCGCTCGACAATTTCGCCCGATCCACCAGATATAAGATTAACACGTATTTCCGTCTGTTTTGTAAATTCCTCATACAACGCAGCATCTACGTCATAGTGACGATGGGAATATACATTCACCTCTTTTGAATCAGACTCCCCTGCAGCATATAATGCCACTGTGCTGACTATTGCTAGTATAACAACGGTAAAAGACCGCTTCCATACATAATTCTTCATAAGAACCTCCAGATTTTTTAATACCTTTAATATTAGACTAGGCTAACAATTATGTCAATAACAGCCCATCCATAAAAGAACTACTGTCCATGCGCTACAGTATCATGGTACTACTTCATAGAGTTTTTCCAAAAGATACGACGTATGTCTTACATGTATGAGGAGAAAAAGAAGCCGTGAGTTTTTTCATAAGCATCGCAGAAACATGATGCGCATTTTTATTCGATTTGCACAAACACACAAAGCTTCCACCTGCTCCAGCGCCGCTTAATTTTGCCGCACAGGCACCACTATCATATGCACAAGCAATGATTACTTCCATCGTAGGAGTACTCGCACCTAACTGCACTAAATGCGTATGAATGCGCGTCAAGATAGGTGCAAGAACAGCGTGAAGTTCGTTCACCTGTGCATTTTGTAAAAAACGCAAGACTTGGATGGTATCTCTTTTCAATACACGCGCATTATCAGACATACATAAATTTTTCTGCACCATGTGTATGATTTTTGCACACGACGCTTCTCGTGAAATTGAACCATAAACAAGATGGAGCTGCGTTAAAATTTCACACGAGATAGGAGATATGCGAAACTGCGGAGGGGCATAAACATCCTCATGAGCATGATCTATCTGTGCAGGGCTTAAAACAAGCGGCACACCATAGGTACAAAGTGCCGTGTCTATACCTGATGCACGCACATGAAAAAATTGTTCAAACCTGTGCGCGAGATGCCAAACCCTCCTTTGATAATCAATATGATAATTTTCATCTTTTTGATAATGCAAAATAAGCTGCGCAATAGCACAACACAAGGCAGCTGATGAACCTAAGCCACAGCCTAGAGGAATGCTACTTCTTATCGTAATTGTGCCATTTAGCGTTTGCCCCAGTACTGGTAGTGCATGCGCTTTACATATGTCATTCACAAAAGAAAAAAATGCATTATTCATAGAAAGCTCATTACTACTCCCGTCAGGGACTACGAGCTGCGAAATACACGCAAATGCACCATCATGAGCTTGGAAGTGTAAGGTAAGATTTTGAAGTACGGGTACGCCGGCTGCTCCTGCACCGCAGAGCGCAACATGTTCACCACAGAGTAAAAGCTTACCATATACGCGACAACTAAAAACGTTTTTCTGATGCAACATAGTGTATGCCCTCTGCTACCATTAAACTCTTCACATCACTTACATGATTATCTTGTTCATTATCATAAGAAACACCAACTGCACATTCGCATCCTGCACCTACTGCTTTATACGTAGACATATTAGGTATAGTTTCAGCAGTGTTAGATCTCTGTACCTCTGCACTTACGCCTATACGCGTACCAAGCCATAATCCTAGCGCCTTTGCCTGTTTCATCACTTGTACTACAGAGCGAGCGTATAGCATATCTTGTTGATACTTTGATACATCTCGCTCAAATACACGAAATAACTGTGCGTATTGTGCAAGAAATTTTTGTTCATCCTCTGGATTTTCTCGCTGCCATGCACGATAACATAGAAGTGCATTTTGAGAAGACTGTGTGTGTCCACAATTCCAAAACCACCAGTGCAGCGATGAAAAAATCTCATGAGGTAGCGCATTCCAAATATTTTGTACAAAGGGCATAGAAGCGTTTGTATCGGCGTTGTTTGTATAAATGCCCATGCCACCGAACGTAGCAGTCCACACGCCATAACCACTGCCTCGCCCACCTTGCCACAAGTAATGTACATGCGCTGCGTGTGATGCAAGTACCTGACGATTAGTCAAAGGATCTTTTCCATTACATAGTGCAAGTGATGCACACATCAGCAATGCCGCACTCTCACTTGAGCCAAGCCCTCGTTTTTGCACATCCTTTTGATTTCTGCGCACTTCGGTATAAAACGCATTCGTGTTCATGCTTATGCTAATACGCCGAGCGTTATGCATGTTGTGCGATTTATACATCTTCAAGTACGGATCTTTACACTGCTCGCAGAGCATGTACATTTTATTTTCATACGCATTTTCAAACACATGCTTTCGATGTGCAAAATGCGTTATAAGATAAGGCGTATTTGTGCATCTTTCTGTTTTTTGTCTATGCCACGTTATTGTGCAACGAGCACTCGGATCTAGAGCAAGGCATAAACCCTGTCCGCGTCTCTGCGTTACAAAGTACTCACCACAAAGTAATAGTGAAGCGGGTACACGCAAGGTAAGCGATGTATCTGAATTTGTATTTTCTGCGTGCAATGCACACTCTGATGAAACAACAGTATCGACATACGGCATAACTACGCTACAAGCGTAGCCGCCCCACCTACGCCGCATACTTGCATATCAACAGATAGTCCAAACTCATCTGATAAAAGATTTTCCAGAGTCTTTTGTATTGCATCAACATGCACTTCAAGAGTGATAAGTTTCACTTGCGGACCTGCATCCATGGTCTCCCACACGGCAATGTTATTTTTTCTCATTGCATGCACCGAATGCAAAACCGCAATAGTAGCAGGATGCCAATACAAAATAGGTGGATATGCAGCGAACGTAGTCGCATGCATTGCAGTGTAACTGCGCACGGCAATTTCTCCCAGCTTTTCTATATTTTTGTGTACTATCGCATGCATAGCTTCACGCGCAAGTTCATTGTTATAACGCAGCCATTTCGCATAATATGCAGATGTTTCACGCGTGGTTTCCATCGCCGTGCGCGAAGTTACGCTTTTGCTAGTCTTTGTCACGGTAAGCACGATGACGCGAAAGTCGTTCCAATGAGTTTCATCAGCTAATGGCACTGCGTAATTCGCAGCACGTCTCCACTGAACAAATCCGCCAAAAATAGAACGACAAGCCGAACCTGAATAACTGCGCGCAAGCATAGACGCATTTTTTTCAGATGTATGTATCCCTAACGATGAAAGCAATGCAAGAGTAAGTGCAGCACCACCGCTTGCGCTGCTTGCAAGCCCTGCAGAAGTTGCAAAGTTGTTTTCAGCTCGCACTGCTATTTTGTGTGATTTTAGCATTTGCACAATTCCGACCTTATGCGTAGCATGAAACATTGCATCTATCGCCATAGACAAAACATGTAATCGTGTATCATCGTGAGGAACACCATTGAGCGTAAAACTCACCATATCTGTTTCAGCCTTATCTGCTTCATCCTTTGAAAGAGACTTTTCAGGAAAATATACACATGCTCTAGAATGTAATTTTGAAAGCGTTACTGCTACGCTTGTGCATGCAGGAATGTTTACTCCGCGCTTTTTTTTCCCCCAATACTTCACCAGCGCCAACGAGGGATGCGCACACGCTATAGCGCTGTGGTGTTTTTCTTTTTTATGTTCCATGTTCACGAAAGAGCCTCGCGTTTTATATGAAATTTCATATGTCCTTTTTGTATTCCTTCGTTTACAAGTGCACGCAAGGCTGCGAAGTTTTGCGCAAGTGCAAGAGATGCTGCAATGCGATTAAGCACATGCGCAGTCATGCGTTTAGGGTAGTTAATAGCAAGCACGGTGCGTACCCACTGCGCGACAGGGTGGCTAGTACCACCGCCAACTGTTGCAAAAAGCGCGGGTATTTCTACCTTGCCGTGCAAAGTGTCCTTGTTTTCATCGTATTCAAAGCTGCTCAAAGGACGGTATACTCCACCACTAGAGGCATGTGCATGCGCTGCCGCTTCAATCGCGCGCGTATCATTTCCCGTTGCTAAAGCAAAGGAACTAACGCCATTCATAATACCCTTGTTGTGCGTAACAGCGCGCCTCACATCGTCTTTAGCCCAGCTGCACATGCGCTCTATATTTCGGGCAATTTCCTTACCACGAAATTTTGAAATGGTCTGTGTATTTACAATACACCTAGCTCGCACAAAACGCATGTCGCTGTAGTTGCTCACTATTGCCGAAAGAAGCGTTCCACCTGTGCACTGCGCTACAAAAGACGCAATGTACTCAGCTGCCGTATTGACCACATTTGCACCAAGTGCATCTCGCACATCCACGCGAATGAGCACGACAAACAAAGCATCCTCGGTTCTATAATGATACACGCCACGCAAGCCTCCGCCTCGCTTATGCATGTTTTTCAAAAACGACATAAGCTTGTTCGTTATTTCTATAAGCTTCGCGGAAAATCGAGCTTCACCCTCCGCACTTACCCCATGCAAAGCTATGTGTGCATCTTGTAAAGGTTCATCGCATTCAGTGCGTATTGAGCCAAGTAGCTTTGCAGCAAAAGATGCAGCAGCAGAAACCGAAGGTTCTTCCGTTGCTATCGGCACATGAAACAACACATCATCTACACACAAATTGTTCACAATGCCTAAAGGTATCGGCATAGCTCCAATCGCGCACTCCGTCATCGTATCAGCAAGATTTTGTACCTGTGCATTAGGCGCGATAAAATCACTTACCTCTTTGAACGCTGCAATGTGCGCAGGATTTTCTCGTGCCTTTTGTAATTGAACATAGCGCGCTTGGGTACTACATTTTCTAAAAGAAGAACTAAGCATAAATTGCGACATAGTTTTAGTATAGTATTCGTGCTTAAAGCATCTTGCGTTAGTCCTTAAAATGTCTTTTGTCGCAGTGCGCGTACTTAAAAAAACAATACGTGAATCCGTTGCTTATTACACAGATAGAGCTTTGAAAGATACACATCACTACATTGTGTTTATTTCCCTTATCTTTACTCTTTATAATGAATTCGGAGCATGTTTGTCTACTTCTAAAATAGATATACCTTTTTTCTTTAAGACATGATCTCATAAGAAAAATTCCAAACATAAGCATTATATCCTCTACAAGAATCCCGTTTTTATAGGCGACATCTTTTATTTTCAAAAGCGCTTCGCTGTTCAGTTGTTTTTCAATGTCTTTTTTCGCAATAGCAACAGCAGACTGTTGGATATCATACGCATTTACAGGATTCATTGCATCAATTTCACGCTCTAAATTATCTAATAACCTAACCTACGGAAAATATCTTCCGCTTTAATTTCTTTACTGATGTGTTTTCCAATATCGGTCAATGATAGCGGACTAAAATTTTTAACGGGGGAATTAGGATTCAGATTTCGATAGAGTAAATCTACTTTTGTTTTTATTTCAATAACCGTATCGTGTAACCCTCCAAGCTTTTCTATTTTTTCGTTTGTTACCCGAGAGTTTGCGCTAAAGGTTGCTGTGAAGACGCCTACACGATAGACGAACCAGAATAGAGCAATTGGTTGAATTCAGTAGCGCCGTAGAACATAGCGCGCATGTTGGTTACGCTCAAGGTATTCCAAGTGTTAAGCGGTTGGTTGAATGAGATAGCGCCGCTGAATATATGTTTCATGTCGGTTACGCTTGAGGTGTTCCACTTACTGATGTCTCCGTTGAATGTAGCATTATTGTAAAAGAGCCTACTCATGTCGGTTTCTTCTGAAGTATCTATGTAGTTTAGGCTTGCTGTTGCTCCGTACTTTTTTATGACTCTCTTGATTTCGGTTTGTAATTCTTTTTTGTCTGCTACTCTCATAACTTATTATTTTGAATAAAAAGCCCTCTGCACTTACTAACAACAGAGATCCGTATAACCATCATGTATCACCTTGCCCAACTTGGCTTGTATGATTCCAACATTGCACTAGCTCCGTGGAACATATTCGCAATGTTTCTGTCGCTTTTTTCTGCCCAACCGCTGATGTCTTGATTGAATGAAGTAGCACCGTAGAACATATCGCCCATGTTTTCTACGCTTGAGACATTCCACTTATCAAGCGGCTGATTGAATGCGGTAGCGCTTCTGAACATACCGTGCATGTTTTCTACTTTTGATACAGTCCAAGTATTAAGCGATTGGTTGAATGATGTAGCACCATCAAACATTGCAATCATATCTGTTACTTCCGATACAGTCCAAGTATTAAGGTTCTGATTGAATGCCGTAGCATTGTTGAACATATAGTTCATGTTTTCTACTTTCGATACATCCCAAGAATTAAGCGATTGATTGAATGAAGTTGCACCACTGAACATATAGCTCATGTTTCTTACTTCCGATACAGTCCAACTATTAAGGCTCTGATTGAATGAAGTAGCACGGAAGAATATAGCTTCCATGGTTTCTACGCTCGATACATCCCATTTGCTGATGTCTCCATTGAATGCGGTTCTTTGGAACAACTCTTTCATATCGGTTATTGCCGAGGTATCAATGTAGTTTAGGTCTACATCGTTGCCGTGCTCTGCTACCGCTTTTGTAATTTCATCTTGTAACGCTTTTTTGTTTGCTACCCGCAACAGAAAAAACTCTATAGGGTTACACTCAATGGTAGTACCGTCTTTTGTTCCAACAATGATAATACCGCTTACTGCTTCCGTAGAAGTTACTTGCCCTTTTGTGGTGTCTCCTGGCACACCGCTAAGTGTCACACCTTTTGTAGCGGTTTTCAAGGCATAGGTATAGCCTGTAAGTTTTGTAAATTTAGCCGCTTTCCCAACTCTCACACGGTAGCTACTTACTGCGAACCTAATCATATCTAATGGTGAGCTCGCACCTGGCGTGTCACTTCCTGTGTTAGTAGGCGTACCTTCTCCTTCTGTATCACCTCCTGTGTTAGTAGGGACACTGCTTCCCTGTGGGGTACTTTGTGGTTTAACGGTGTTTTTATCTTCCTCCGTCACGATTTCATCAATAGCTTTTTTAATTGTGTCTTTTGCTTTCTTCTCTTCGCACGAAAATAGTAAAAGCGCAAAGATTATAAGGGCTATATATATATATATATATATATATAATTTCTTGTTTATCATAGATTACTCCTTAACCATGTAAATGTTTCTATAAGCTTAAAGCTTACTATTTATAATAGACACTTTTGATATATTTTCAAGAACTTTTCACTAAAAAAGTAACTTGATTTTTGTTCCTGTATCATCGTGTTATAAAAAGCCCTCTGCACTTACTAACAACAGAGGGTAGTATAAACATCATGTATTACCGTGCCCAACTAGGCTTGTGCGATGTCTCCATTGCCGTTGCACCGTTGAACATGCCCCCAATGGCTCTATCGCTGTTCTCTGCCCAACCGCTGATGTCTTGATTGAATGAACTAGCACCGTCAAACATATACCGCATGTTTGTTACACTTGATACATCCCAATTATTAAGCGGTTGGTTGAATGCGGTGGCATCATGGAACATATAGCCGATGCTTGTTACGCTTGATACATTCCAACCATTAAGTGGCTGATTGAATGTACTAGCACCGCTGAACATAAAGACCATTTCTGTTACTTTTGATACATCCCAACTATTAAGCGGTTGGTTGAATGCGGTAGCGTCTCGGAACATGCTCTCCATGTTTGTTACTTTCGATACATCCCACCTACTAATATTACCGTCAAAAGTAGCATTGTTTCTAAACAACTCTTTCATATCGATTATGTCTGAAGTATCGATGTAGTTTAGGTCTACTTCGTTGCCGTGCTCATCAATTGCCTTTTTAATTTCGGCTTGTAATGCTGTTTTGTTTGCTACATGAAAAAGAAAGTCTATAGGTTCGCTATCAATGCTATTACCGTCAAGCGTGGCGACTACGATTACACCGCTTGCTACTTCTGTAGATCGTACTTGTCCCGTGTTTTCATCTGATACATCAAGCGTTAGAAAACTAGCGGGGTTTTTTAAGGCATAGGTATGCCCTTCTATTTTCGGGAATATAATAGGTGTTTCTTTGCGAATACGGTAAGCACTTAGTACGGGTTTAGTTAGTGTCGGTGGTGTTTTTTTTGTTTGGTCTACAACTGTTTTTTTAGCAATCTCTTCAATTGCGTCCTTTGTCTTCTTCTCTTCGCACGAAAATAGTAAAAGCGCAAAGGTTATAAGGGCTATATATATATATATATATATATAATTTCTTGTTTATCATAGATTACTCCTTAACCATGTAAATGTTTCTATAAGCTCAAAGCTTACTATTTATAATAGACACTTTTGATATATTTTCAAGAGCTTTGTTGCTAAATGTTGTGAGCTTGTTCATAACTTACTCTTTTCATTTATTAAAAAGTAACTTGATTTTTGTTCCTGTGGCATCGTGTTATAAAAAGCCCTCTGCACTTACTAACAACAGAGATCCGTATAACCATCATGTATTACCGTGCCCATTCTGGCTTATTCAATGTAGCCATTGCCGTAGCTCCGTAGAACATGTTTCCTGTGTTTCTTCCGCTCTTATCTGCCCAAGCGGTTAGGTCTTGATTGAATGAAGTAGCTTCGTCGAACATACTGTACATGTTGGTTACGCTTGAGACATTCCAAGAATTAAGCGGCTGATTGAATGCCGTAGCTCCTCTGAACATAGCGTTCATGTCTGTTACGCTCGATACAGTCCAAGAATTAAGACTCTGATTGAATGAAATAGCCTCGTAGAACATATAACTCATGTCCCACACCTTTGATACAGTCCAACTATCAAGCGGCTGATTGAATGCCGTAGCTCCGTAAAACATAGCAAACATGTCTTCTACGCTTGATACAGTCCACTTATCAAGCGACTGATTGAATGTAGTAGCACCGCTGAACATACGGCCCATGTTCGTTACGCTTGAGACATCCCAAGAATTAAGACTCTGATTGAATGCCGTAGCTCCGTAAAACATAAAAGTCATGTTGGTTACGCTCGATGTGTCCCACTTACTAATATCACCGTTAAAATTAGTATCATCTTGAAAAAGCTTACTCATGTCGATTACTTCCGAAGTATCAATATAGTTAAGGTTTGCCGTTACTCCTTCTGCGTCTATCCTTTTTTTAATTTCTTCTTGTAATGCGGTTTTGTCTGCAACATAAAAAAGAAAGTCTACAGGTTCGCTATCAATGCTATTACCGTCAAGCGTGGCGACTACGATTACACCGCTTGCTACTTCTGTAGATCGTACTTGTCCCGTGTTTTCATCTGATACATCAAGCGTTAGAAAACTAGCGGGGTTTTTTAAGGCATAGGTATGCCCTTCTATTTTCGGGAATGTAATAGGTGTTTCTTTGCGAATACGGTAAGCACTTAGTACGGGTTTAGTTAGTGTCGGTGGTGTTTTTTTAGCAATCTCTTCAATTGCGTCTTTTGCTTTCTTCTCTTCGCACGAAAATAGTAAAAGCGCAAAGGTTATAAGGGCTATATATATATATATATATATAATTTCTTGTTTATCATAGATTACTCCTTAACCATGTAAATGTTTCTATAAGCTCAAAGCTTACTATTTATAATAGACACTTTTGATATATTTTCAAGAACTTTATTGCTAAATGTTGTGAGCTTGTTCATAACTTACTCTTTTCATTTATTAAAAAAGTAACTTGATTTTTGTTCCTGTATCATCGTGTTATAAAAAGCCCTCTGCACTTACTAACAACAGAGAGCAGTATAAACATCATGTATCACCGTGCCCAACTAGGCTTGTGCGATGTCTCCATTGCCGTTGCACTTTCAAACATGTATTCGGTGTCTCTTCCGCTTTTATCTGCCCATCCGCTAATGTCTTGATTGAATAATGTAGCACCATTGAACATAGCGAACATGTCGGTTACTTTTGATACATCCCAATTATTTAGCGGCTGATTGAATGAAGTAGCAACTTGAAACATACCCCACATGTTTACTACCTTCGATACAGTCCAACTATTAAGGTTCTGATTGAATGAAGTAGCTCCATCAAACATAGAAAACATGTCGGTTACTTTTGATACATCCCAATTATTTAGCGGCTGATTGAATGAAGTAGCATTGTTAAACATACCGCGCATGTTTGTTACTTTTGATACAGTCCAACTATTTAGGTTCTGATTGAATGCTTTAGCGTTTGCGAACATATAGCTCATGTTTGTTACACTCGATACAGTCCAACTATTAAGGTTCTGATTGAATGCCCTAGCGTCTCTGAACATCTCGCTCATGTCGGTTACTTTTGATACATTCCAACTATTTAGGTTCTGATTGAATGCCCTAGCGTCTTTGAACATACTGCTCATTTCTGTTACTTTTGATACAGTCCAACTATTTAGGTCCTGATTGAATGCCCTAGCGTCTTTGAACATACCGCGCATGTCGGTTACTTTTGATACATCCCAAGTATTAAGGGGTTTATTAAATGCACTAGCACCGCTGAACATCTCGCTCATGTCGGTTGCTTTTGATACATTCCAACTATTTAGGTTCTGATTGAATGCCCTAGCTCCGTAAAACATAGCAAACATGTCTTCTACGCTTGATACAGTCCACCTATCAAGCGACTGATTGAATGTAGTAGCACCGCTAAACATACGGCTCATGTTCGTTACGCTTGATGTGTCCCACTTACTAATATCACCGTTAAAATTAGTATCATCTTGAAAAAGTATACTCATGTCGATTACTTCCGAAGTATCAATATAGTTAAGGTTTGCCGTTACTCCTTCTGCGTCTATCCTTTTTTTAATTTCTTCTTGTAATGCGGTTTTGTCTGCAACATAAAAAAGAAAGTCTATAGGGTCGCTGTCCATGGTATCGCTCCCTTTTGTAGCAACAACTATTACACCGCTTATTACTTTCGTAGAGCTTAGTTGTTTCTTGGTGGTATCTCCTTCCACATCGCTAAGAACTGCGCCGCTTGTAGCGGTTTTCAGTGCGTAGCTATGCCCTGCTATTTTTGTAAATGTAACCACTTTTCCTACTCTCACACGGGTACTACTTAATGCGGGCTTCGTTAGCTTTGGTGCTGGGCTGTTACCCTGCGCACTATCATTGTTATTTTCTGTTTCGGATACCTTTTTAATTGTGTCTTTTGCTTTCTTCTCTTCACACGAAAATAGTAAAAGCGCAAAGGTTATAAGGGCTATATATATATATATATATATAATTTCTTGTTTATCATAGATTACTCCTTAACCATGTAAATGTTTCTATAAGCTCAAAGCTTACTATTTATAATAGACACTTTTGATATATTTTCAAGAGCTTTGTTGCTAAATGTTGTGAGCTTGTTCATAACTTACTCTTTTCATTTATTAAAAAGTAACTTGATTTTTGTTCCTGTATCATCGTGTTATAAAAAGCCCTCTGCACTTACTAACAACAGAGGGTAGTATAACCATCATTTATTACCGTGCCCATTCTGGCTTATTCAATGTAGCCATTGCCGTAGCTCCGTAGAACATGCTCCCAATGGCTCTATCGCTGTTCTCTTGATTGAACTTAGTTTAGTATCACAACAAGTATAATAACACTGCTATTTAACTGCTGTACTAGAAGGAACAATAATTCTTTCATAGCAAATCTCCTAATAAAATTATAGTAATAGTAAATGATCTATTATAGAAAAATTACTATACAAAGAATTGTTTTCTACTATCCCTATTGATGTAGTTCTTTTTTATTTTTGAAGCTATCATTGAAAATTAATTAAAACATAGCGCGCTTTGGTACTACATTTTCTAAAAGAAGAACATAGATACAATACATAATACATAAGTCGTGCGCACGAGTAACATCATAACTCTTTTTTATGCTCTGTAGAAAACTGAAGGTGCTTTGCATGCAGTATGCCCCACCTTCAGTCTTTATAATTTACCTGTGATATTCGCAGATGCTATACATTTATCGCCCTACTGCATGCATCATAACATTAAAAATAAAATTTTGCTCTATAGTACCCGTAAGCAAATGTGCCCACGGACCTATAGCATACACAGCTACATCCTGACCTCCATGCTCTTCATAATTTAAGGGTATGAGAGACTCTTGATGATAATCGGGATCCATAACCTGCTCATTGGTTAAATCATCGCGTTCATCAGTCTTTCCAATAACAGAAGACTCTTCAGTGCCAGTTATGTACCCCGCAACAGTATAAGGTTTTCCATCTTTTGCGAGATTAGGCTCAGAACTATGAACGCTACCAGCAGAGTCAACACGATAACATAAAGCAGTAATAGGAGAATAAAGCCCGCAAACACCTGAAAGAGCAAGTCCATGCGCATGATCAGCTGTAACAATTACCAGCGTATCTTTTGTATCTACTTTCTTCATAACTCGCTCTATTGCCTGCGCAAAAGCGAGCCCATCTTGTGCAGCATGATGTGCATGATCAATTCGTCCTGCTTCAATACTAAGAAAGTATCCCTGCTTATTTTTTTCAAGCACGGTTATCGCCGCTTCAGACATATCAGCTAACGATGGTTCTCTCTCTGATTTTTGTTGCTTTAATCTATCTTCTTCATATGCCATGTGTGAACTTGAAAAAAGTCCCAAAAGAGATGAAGTTGCAATGCCATTTACCGCATTGCGTAACTGCTGAGCTGTAGAAACATACACAACGCCATGCGCTTGTGCATCTCTAATTAAATTCAATCCATCGGTTCGCCTTCCGGAACGACTGTGTATTTTTTCATTTTCAGAAACAAAATGCACCGCAGCTCCTCCAAGGGCAACATCTACTTTTCCCATCTCTAGTTTTTTAATAAGCTGCTGAGCGATATCGGGATATCTGCAATCTTTCGGTTTTTCAGAATTATTTTCGTAACCTCTATCAGCCGAATGAGCGTATACAGAAGCGGGAGTAGCATGAGTAATACGAGCAGTGGAAACAATTCCTACAGATTTGCCCATCTCGGTAAAAATATCAGAAGAAACATCAACAACTGACGAAGCCACGTTATCACATTCACCACATATAAGAGTTTCATCAACGCCAATAAGACCCTCACGAGTTTTCCCCCCGGAATGCAGCGCGGTCGATGTACCTGCAGAGTCGGGCATCTGTGCGTTTGAATTATACGTCTTTATGAGCCCTAGATAGGGAAACTGCTCATGAACTTGCATGTACTTTTCACCAACTTCACCTTTCATTTGTCCTATAAAAAGCCGATTAACATAATTTGATGTAATACCATTGCCATCACCTATAAACAAAATAACATTCTTCGCTCGCCTCATGTTTTTCTTAAGTGCAAGTTTCTTTCGTAAAGTCTCCTGCCCTTCTTGGTATCATGAGTTGCTATTTTGCTTCAGTATTTTATTTGATACATGTGATGTACAACTCACCATCACAATAAACATATATACAGAAAAACATGTGTAATATAAAAATGTAAATTTTTTCATATTTTCTCCTTTAAAATATATTCTTAAGTTTAAGTATAAAAAAAGATTTTTAAGAGAATATTAAAACACAATTATTATTTTTAACAAAAAAATATCGTTTTATGAAAAAAAACCAAGCAATGTACAAACTTCACTTTTGCTGTAATCTCTCAGAATCTAAAATGTTTCTTATAAAAATTGCACATGCATATTTCTGCGTAACTAAATTGAAGTATATCGTCTGCCTCAAAAAAAATAATCGCATAAAATGGAGGAAATACTTCAAACAATGACAATAAATTTCATAGAACTATAAAGATAGCTCTACTTTCCACTGCATTTTCTCTCCTGCACACAAAGGCACTATACCATCTACCATCGATGGTACCGTCCACGACTCTTGAACAAGCGTAAGCGTTTCGACATTGGGCACAAGTTTGTAAAAATGCGCTCCGTAAAGAGAAGTAAATTTTTCTAAGGCATGTATCCAAGCTTCAGGTGAGTCAAAATTATCGCGTGCATGGTAAAAAAACTCAGTAATAAGAGGTAATGCAACAGGTGCAGAATACACACCTGCACAAGCACAGGCACATTCTTTGTTTTCAGGCCTATGTGGCGCGGAATCAGTGCCTAAAAAAAACTTATCGTTTTCTTCTAGCAATGCGTTTTGAATTGCGTGCATATCTTGGGGGCTTTTAAGTACAGGCTTGCAAAACAAATGCGGGTTTAGAAAATCTCCCATCATCTCTTGCAAGCTAAAAAGTGCATGGTGTACCGTGACCGTTGCCGCAAGCAATCCAGAGGTGTCAGCTTGTACGTATTCAACTGCTTCTCTACTGCTTACGTGTTCAAGTACGATACGCAGTCGCGGTGCTACTTCTTGTATTTGCGCAAGTGTCTGTAAGAAATTTTTTTCGCGTTCTAGTACAAATGAGTCGGGACATTCACCATGTATGCATAAAACCATTTCTTGCGCTTCCATTTCGCGATACACAGAGCGAAGGGCAAGTGCATCGCTTACTCCGTCTTCTGCATGAGTGGTAACTCCGTGCGGGTAAAGCTTACATGCGATAATACCCGCCTTCTTCATCTCGCGTATCTGCACAGGGGTGTGAGAAGAATAAAGCTTACACGTCATAAGCGGCATAAAGTTTTTAGCTACATCTAGTATTTCTTCTTTGTAACGCAAAGCATCAGATGCGTAGCGTATAGATGGCACCGTGTTTGGCATAACAAGCGCACGCGCAGCCCACATCGCACTACGGCGCACATATGCAGGCATATTTTCTCCACGCCGAAAATGCACATGAAAATCGTCAGGAATACGTATACGAATGCGTAAGGGATTCATACGCTAGTTGCAATTACTCATAAAGATATGGATACAATATCGAAACTCGTGCACCATATTTTTATTATAAACGCTGCATTTGCTTTTTTCTATGACAGTACTTAAGGTAACAATGCTATTCTAAAGAGTGATGATTACATTGCATAATAAAGATTGTACGACAGAAAGTTTGTTTTCAGAAGCTTTTGTCGACCTTACCATCACTTCTCCACCCTATAACGTAAGTATGAATTACGAATCTAATGATGATGGCATAAGCTATAAAGCGTATCTACAGTTTACACACGCGTATCTTAAAAATGTATATGACTGGACAAAAAGCACCGGTAGACTTTGCTTAAACATACCGCTGGATAAAAACAAAGGAGGTAAACAAAGTGTTGGTGCGGATATTACCGCAATAGCAAAAGACACAGGGTGGAAATATCATTGCACTGTTGTATGGAATGAACAAAACATTAGCAAAAGAACAGCTTGGGGCAGTTGGCTAAGCGCATCAGCACCGCATATTATAGCACCCGTAGAACTCATTATAATTTTTTACAAAAATGAATGGAAGAAAGCACACAAGGGGAAAAGCGATATGAGTAAAGAAGAATTTATACTCTGGACGAATGGACTGTGGACATTTAACGGCGAAAGTGCAAAACGAGTAAAACATCCTGCACCATTTCCAGAAGAATTACCCTACAGATGTATTAAGTTATTTTCATATCAAGGCGACCACGTATTTGACCCTTTTATGGGTAGTGGAAGCACGGGAGTAGTAGCAAGGGAATTAGGCAGAAACTTTACCGGCATTGAGATAGATAAAGGCTACTTTGAAATTGCTAAAACGAGAATTAATAACAGCGTAGGAATTTTTGATGATGAAAAATAAGAAAGTAAGTCAAAATGATCTTATAAAAGAATTTTATGAAAATAATTCTCACAGAGATATTTCTCATCAAGAAGCAGTAGATTGGCTTATTGCAGAATATAAAAAAAGAACAGGAGGCGTATTTCGAGATCCTGACAGAGGGATTAGAAAATTATCTCAATCAGGTTTCTTGATAAAAATTGCAAAAGGTGTTTATAGATATGACCCCGCATTGGTAGTACAAAGAACACTAGAAGATTTTACAGAAAAACAAAAAGCATTTATTAAGAAAAGAGATGGCTATAAATGCGTGATATGTGGAGCAGGAACAAAAGACGCAATAGAGCTACACGTAGATCATATTAAACCAAAAGAACTTGGAGGAGAAGCAATTGTAGAAAACGGACAGACACTGTGCGCTAAGCACAATTATCAAAAAAAGACATTCAAACAAACAGAAACAGGTAAAAAAATGTTCATACGACTATACGAACTTGCGAAATCATCTAACGATAAAACACTTATGAAATTTTGCAAGGATATCTTACGAATTTTTGAAAAGCATGATGTAAATGGACACATTCCTTGGGAAGAATAGTAAAAAAGCACGTAAACTTAAGAATATATGCGATATCATGCTTTTACGCAGGTTTCAACATTTTTAAAATTCACCAAAAACAATCTACAATTAACCGCAGTTTTTGTCTTCAATGCTTTGTATTTAGTGCCTATTTATTTTCTAATTTTTCCTTAATTTTATCTACAAAAGAAGATAAAAGAGGAAAATTTTTAGAAAAAGAAACTTCCGCTTTTATAGTATTTTTCTTAAGTCTTATACTAATAAACTGTAGTAATCCCGCACTAAAAAAATTCACTGATAGTGTAGCAAGATCTTTTGCTCAATCTATAACGACTGAAGACTTGCAGCGACACTTACGCATTATTGCATCTGATGACTACGAAGGAAGACCCTACGAAAGTACAAAAATTACGACATATCTAAAAAATTTTTACCAACAGCAAAAAATAAAAGCACCTGCAAATTTTAAAAACCACTATCAGAAAATTCCCAAATCCTATATACAAAAAAATATACACTACCCCGCTACAAAAGAATACATAAGACCTTCAACTTAGATTATAAAGATGACAAAAACGTTATCGCATTTATTAAAGGAAGTGAAAAACCAGAAGAAGTCGTCATTATAAGCGCACATATGGATCACGTAGAGAAATGTGTTAAATAACAGATTCTTGGTTTTTCCTTGTAAACCTAATGACATTTACAATGGTGCAGATGATAATACCTCTGGAACCATAGCATTGCTTGAAATTGCTAAAGCATTTCAAAAGGCTAAAAAAATCGGGATATATCAAAGCGATCTGTAATGTTTATTCATTTTGCAGCAGAAGAAATAGTATTGTTGGGATCACAATATTACGTAGAAGATCCCATATTTTCTTTACAAAACTGTCTTAAATATAAACCTCGACATGGTAAGAAGAATAGATACAAAGCATAGTGCTAATCCAAACTATGTATATGTCGTAGGAGCTGATAAAGTTAGCAGTACGCTGCAAAGCATACACGAAGAAATTAATAAAAAATACATATCTTTATTACTCGACTATAGCTCTAACAATTATCGTAATTCAGAATCAATATAACTTTATAAAAAACAATGTTCCTGCAATTTATTATAAGAACGGTACGCACAAAGATTACCGTAAGCCAAGTGACACTGAAGATAAAATAAACTATAAAGTACTTGCAAAACGAACACAACTTGTATTTTATACTGCATGGGAATTTGCAAACAGAAAAGACCGTCTTGTGGTAGATAGACCTTACAACAAATAGATACTCATAGGAAAACAATACTAAATTAGTTATAAAATTTAACAAAGAATTTCTGCAAACGTTTGTCTGTTCTTGCGCCATTTTTTTTGCACGCCGACACGAAGTTGTAATTGCACTTTATAGGAAAAAAGTTTTGCTATGCGCTTTGTCGCTTCAATGCGAATAGCTTTTATCATTTTTCCACCCTTACCTATGAGAATACCACGCTGACTTTCCGTTTCAACCACAAGTTCTACACGCACAAATACATGTTCTACCTCATCATGGACATTACGGTGCTTTACAGAAGACTCGAGTATTCTGGTATAAAGCGCATGCGGTAATTCCTCAGTAAGTTTCTCTATTGCAGCTCCACGAACTTGCTCGCATATTCTAAATTCGGCACTCTGGTCGGTATAGTATTCATTGGGATAAAAAGGCGCATGCTGAGGTAAAGATGCAGCAATAGCCTGTAGAAGTGATGGTATCCCCTCACCGGTTTCTGCGGATATAAAATGCAATGCAGTACTTGGAAAATTACATGCGAAATGTGATGCGTATTCTTCGCTGATTTTTCCATACGTATTTTGCACATCGCATTTGTTGCACGCGATAAAAAGAGACCTTTTATGCGTCGAAAGAAAGTGTGAAATGAGCTTTGCAATATTCTCTTCTTCTCCCTTAGGAGCACGAGTTATGTCGACCATATACAAAATACCCTCGCACTCTTTCAATGCTTCTACCGCACGTTGGTGTAAGTGTAGACCTAAGGTAGTAGAAGATGTATGCAAGCCCGGTGTATCAAGAAAAATAATCTGAAATGTATCACGTGTTACTATGCCACGTATTATACTGCGCGTTGTCTGCGGATATACTGATGTTATGGCGGTGTTTTTTCCACAGACAGCGTTGATAAAAGTCGACTTTCCAACTGATGGTCTTCCTACAATTGCAATAAACCCCGATGAAAAACGCGTATTGATATCAGTGCTTGTGTCTTGGCTTGTATCTTGAATACAGGAAGAAGGCATAGTATTATTGTAAACATATGCCTACAAAGAAAAAAGAAACAGAACAAGCTACTGCGCAATTAGAAAAAGCCGAAGTTGAAAGTCGCATTATACATTTATCAGGTAGCGTTGATGATGAAAGCGCATATGAAGTATGCTTAAGTTTGCTCCTCCTCGATGAAATATCACACGATCCTATAAAGCTTTTTATTAACTCGCCGGGAGGCGAAGTAAACTCAGGTTTTGCAATTTTTGATTGCATACGTTTTTTACACTCTGAAGTATACGTAATAGGCGCAGGACTTATAGCGAGTGCAGCCGCACTCATATACGCAGCAGTTCCTAAGACGCATCGCATATCAATGCCCCACTCACGATATCTCTTGCATCAGCCACTTTCGGGTATGCGAGGTGTCGTAACTGATTTAGAAATTTATTCTAAAGAAATAGACAGCATCAAGCATCTTATAAATACTATTCTTTCAGATGCAACATGCAAATCTTTTAAAAAAGTTGAGAAAGATACCGACAGAGATTTTTGGCTTACTGCCGAAGCAGCGTATCAGTACGGACTTGTCGGTAAAATTGTTCAAAATAAACAAGAGCTTGAGGGTATATTCTCCGGATCAAAAAAGACGGTACAAAAGAAAAAAACAACAAGCACGGGAGCAAAATCCAGTACTACGAAAAAAAGCACTTCTACAAGCACAAAGACACGCACAAAAAAGTAACAAACCTTCATTTTTACATAAGGTACTCTTATGCACAGACACATTGTTATATTGCATGTATTGGTATGTTGATTTTATAATCATTTAGTGATGAAAACAATAAATCAGTTTTTATGCCTTGTCTTTCCGTGTTTCATAATATTCTTTCTTGCTTGTGAAAATTTATACCCTAAGAGTATAAGCGTGATGACATTCAATGTTCAGAATTTATTTGATGGTATCAAAAACGGCGAAGAGTACAAAGAATATCGTCCACCAAAATGGAATAAAAACGCATATGAAGAGAGACTTATTGCTATAGGTAAGGCGATACAATCAGTAAAGCAATCTATAGACCTTATTGTTCTCCAAGAAGTAGAAAATCAAGGCGTGCTTGAGGATTTGCAACGATACTATCTGCCTACATTCAAACACATTGCGATAACTGATAATCCACACGGCGCGGTGGAAGTTGCCATTATGTCTCGGCATGAAATTCTTTCTACAAATACTCATACACTTCAAGATATAAAACCCGACGCACAGTTTCACACCTTGCGTCCTGTGCTCGATGTTTCTATTGCCTTTTCTACGCCAACATACGAAAAACTGCAAATACTAGGAGTACATCTTAAATCTCATAGGAAATCACGCACAGCGCTCTCATCCGATGAAATACGATCTTATCAATACCAACTCATTTCACAAGTTATCGACACTCGCATTCCAAGCATCATCGCAGGCGACTTTAACGATACCGCGCCTATAGAGCACTTATTACGTTATGACGCTCAAGTTTTACAATTGCCTACAAGCACAAGCCAAAATGCACAAGGCTACCGCGGCATTGATATTTCTGGCACGTATTATTACAAATCGCAATGGCAACAGATAGACCACATACTTATAGATGTGGTGTTTGACAAAATAGTACAAAACAAACAAAACACAATTATTGCGCAACAGCCGTTTATAACCAATAAAGGATTGCCCAATAGATTCTATAAAAACAATCGAGCACACGCAGTTTCAGACCACCTACCTCTTATATTTAGTGCTTCGTGGTAGAAAAACTAAATATCGGCGTGATTTTTAACATCAAAATCCTTAGATTTGATACATTGAAACTGCACGAAAAATACTGCTATCACAAAGACAACATTGCCATTTTTGCTATATAACAAGCCTAAAAAGTGGCAGCATACTTGCTTCTATAAGCATGGTAAAGGATCTACGATACGATATGATGGTAGAGCGTAGTCTATGCGATATCTTTCTTTGAAAATATGCGGATATAGGAAACAGCACATAAAAGGGTGTACTAGAACTTATAACCATGATGGCGAATAATATAAATTGTCTCATAGGCACACGGGCTATCTGAACCTGCATTATAACTTAAGCAAGATGGTGAGCATTGAAAGCATGAAAGACATCTTTATCATGGTACGTGTGCGCATGCAAATACCCATCTTTGAATTTACAATGCCTAGTATATTTAAGAGCATATAACGAACAAACACAATATCCCAACATGTACTTGTAGCTTAAGAATTGAGCACTCACTAATCCAATACAATAGCCCGTCAGAGAAGCAACAAAATACGCCATATCCGTCTTTATGTTTTTGTTATCGCCTACTTTTTCTAATACAAGCGCGGTGGTAGCTCCCGAAATGCACGCTTGAAAGCCACTTGCAAAAAATGTGGCAACGAGTATGTACGAAAAAATACGGTACATGCACATATCCTATTATCAAAAATGAATACCCATACAGCGCAAACGCAAGAAAGATGGAAAATCGCTTACTTATTTTGTCAAAACATAGGAACTGATAATATCTATAAGAACAAACATATACAGATATTGCGCAGTAATAAAGCTGATTTTCTCTATGTCTATTCCATTTTCTAAATAGTAAGGAGTCTGTATGATGAGCACAGCTGCGGCAAGACAACCAATGAAGATGATGAACAAGGTAGATTTAACCTTGTATACGGATGGACAAGACGCTTTATCATTTACACGCATTATCCACTATTGAGCTACGGTACGATATGATTTTGCACAACGCATACGAGATTACAAAAAAAGCGATAGAAAAAAACACCCGTGTAATGATTTTCTCCAATACAAAAAATGATAAAACATACGGCACATACAGAAACAATGAGTCATTGATATCATAATTGAAGCGCAGCCCCGGGAAAACATTCGCGAATGCAGCTATTTGAGTATCTTACTATCAATACAGAAATCTCATGCACCCTTGAATGGAACAAAAAGAGGTTTTACATGCGCGTGGTTCTATCTAACATCTTTATTGAGCAAATCTATAAAAATCTTATTTCTTTTTTCACGGTTACGCGTATATAACTTCCTAAATTTAGAAGACAGACATACTATAATAAATGAATATTTGGGGTCATAGCTCAGTTGGTAGAGCGCGACAATGGCATTGTTGAGGTCAGCGGTTCGATCCCGCTTGGCTCCATTTGACGAAAAGCCACGAATTACAAATAATCGTTTGAAAGTTCAAGCGATATGCCAAATCTTGTACACTTTTTGTTGTCGTCTTTCCATATCTGAAGCACTAAACCAAAATATCTCAGCTTCAAAATATCCAAATAAAAATCCGCATATAAAATTATCATTGTAATGTATCTTTTGCTATACCCTACCAAATATGTGCACAAAATTTGACATTGTAATGATTACACAAAAACAATATACTTATTGATAAGTGATATAAACTAATAGATTATGTGAAGGAGTGGATCATGACAATAATAACATGGGTGATCCTCGTTCTTCTTGGTGTAACTAGTGGTTGGTTAAGTAGATGGATATATGCAAAATTTACTCTCACTTCTGTTGAACAACGTACACAGCGAACTCTCGCAAATGTTCAAAGAAATGCTGAGACTACAAAGAAAGATATACTCTATGAAGCTCGGGAAAAATTACAAAAAGAAAAATCTGAGCAAGAACGAGAGATACGTGATAGATACAGAGAACTTAACCAAACAGAAACGCGTTTGCAACGTAAAGAAGACTTGCTTGATAAAAAGCTTGCTGATTTAGAAAAAGCACAAACGAAATTACAAACTCAAGAAGATGAGATACGAAACAAAAATTTTGAATTAGAGAAGCAAGAGAATGAAATTGATAATCAATTAGAATCCATTGCAAAACTCACAAGAGAAGAAGCAAAAAAGCTTATACTCACAAATGTTGAAGCACGAGCAAAACAAGAAATACAAGATACGACACGGAAAATAGAACAAGAAGCTATTCAAAACTCAGAACGCAAGGGTAGAGAGCTTATTATAACAACGGTTCAACGTTTAGCATCTGAAGTAAGTGCTGAAATTACTATGTCTTTAGTTCAGTTACCAAATGACGAAATGAAAGGGCGTATTATTGGAAAAGATGGACGTAACATACGCGCTATAGAAACACTTACTGGTGCAGACATTATCATTGATGATACACCTGATGCGGTTGTAGTATCGTGCTTTAATCCAATTCGTCGCGCAATCGCAGTGCAGACACTATCAAATCTTGTACGCGATGGTCGCATTCACCCCAGTCGAATAGAAGAAGAAGTAGTAAAAGCAACGCAAAGCTTAAATAAAGTTGCATACGAAGAAGGTGAAAAAGCATTTTTAGATCTTGGTATACATGGAACCATGCACGTAGATGGCTTGCGTTCTATAGGACGCTTAAAGTTTAGAACAAGCTACGGCCAAAATGTCTTAAGTCATTCAAAAGAAGTTTCATCAATCGCAGGAATTATCGCAAAAGAAATCGGTGGCACGGTAAATGTCGATATCACAAAACGCGGGGCACTCTTACACGACGTAGGTAAGGGACTAGATTCAAATAGTTCGCTCACCCATGTTGAACTTGGTGTCGATCTTGCAAAGCGCATAGGTGAGAGTGCAGACGTAATAAATTGCATCGCAGCGCACCACGGAGATGTACCGTATAAATGCATTGAATCGGTCATTGTACAAACGGCAGATGCAATATCAGCAGCGCGCCCGGGAGCTCGAAGAGAGACACTAGAAACCTACATAGAACGACTTGAAAAATTGGAAACTATTGCAAATACCATCGATGGTGTACAAAGTTCATATGCAGTTCACGCGGGGCGTGAGCTTCGTGTAATTATAAAAAGCCATGAGGTATCTGATAATAAAGTACAAGACATCGCACAAGCCATTTGTAAAAATGTGGAAAACAATTTAAAGTACCCCGGCAAAGTAAAGGTAGTAGCAATACGAGAAACACGCATAACAGAGTATGCCCGATAGTGTTGTAAAAGCAAGATGAGACAAGCATAGCAGAACCTTATGTCATGCGGAAAAACTGCCAGTGCTGAATCTCAATCGACAAAAAAAATTGTAGCACAAAAATCGGGAATGTTGCTTACTATTATGCAAGCATCTTTTCCCGAATGGCAAAAACAGCACCTACTCTCTTTTATCTTATCTGGTCTTGTTTCTATAAACGGAGACACGATAAGACACCACAATCAAAAAATAAAAAAAGGCGATCTACTGCGTGTGAATGCGAGCGTATCACATTATGCTTCTCGTGGTGCGTACAAAATAAGTCCTATATTTGATAAATGGAATACCTCAATAATGGGAAAAGTATGGCTTGATGTAGGCAGTTCTACTGGTGGTTTTACCGATTGTCTTTTAGAACGCGGTGCTCAACTTGTTCACGCAGTAGATGTAGGATATAACCTACTCTCGTATAAGCTGCGTACCCATCCGCGCGTACGCGTCCATGAACGAACAAACATACTACAAGTACATTCACTAGACCCTAAACCAGACTGTGCGGTGGTAGATGTATCTTTTCGATCGCTTTCAAAAATACTCGCACACACCTTAACATTGTGCAAACAAAAATACATAATCGCATTATGCAAACCACAGTTTGAACTTGCATATTATAAAAAACATCATACACGCTTAGATATTCAAAGTGATGAAAATAGCATAGAAGGTTTTGAAAATTTTTCTGGAGTTGTACATGACAATAAATTACGAGAAAAAATAGTACTAAATACCATAGAAATACTAGCTCAAGAAGGAGTTTTTACACACAAAATACAAGCTGCGGGAATACGAGGAAAAAAAGGCAATAAAGAGTTTTTTTTAGAAACTACCGATACTATGCCCAATAAAAACATAAACTTCAATGCTATTTTTTTATAACTGATACGTATACTAATTCAATAATGTAAGAAATTGCAAATACAGTGCTATTCTCTAGCGTGCTGAAGAAAGATCTTGACGAGAAATCGGCTCTGCCAAAGATAGTCCACCTTCACCACTTAAATACGATATCTTCTGCCCATTAATTAATATTTGCACTTTATCAATTGTCGGAAATTCCGTACTAGTATAAATTATCTGATATACCTGTGCCTCAAGCGCAGTTGGACCAAAGGTATTAAATTGAAAATCATCACTAATATTTATATACGCTATGCCATTCTTTACCACAGCAGATTTTACCACACTCTTTTCAGGAATAAAACTTTTAATACCATTGCGTTCTTCTTCTGGCGTGGTACCTTGAAATAACACAGCAAGCGTCTTTGTCAAAACCGCTTGTGTTTTTTTTATACTTCGCGTCTTCTTTATCAAATAAAATGACCCATCATCGTGTATTTTTACAAAATAAACATGTGAAGAAATGGTACTTTGCAACTCTTCGTCATTGTTCTCTTGTGTGTCATCGGCAGGTTTTTCTTCGGTTTTTTCTAAATCTTTCTGCTGCTCAGCTTCATCAGTTTTAGTATTTTCTGTAGTACTAGGATCATTGTTATTTTGCAACTTTGTACCTTGCTCTTTAGAAGAAAGATTAGAGATAATCTCAGATATTTTTTTGAAATTACTGAGGATCAAAAGAAAAATAATACTAACCACCACAAGCCATAACATGGCATTAAGAGAAAGTTTTCTTTTTTTCTGAGTTTTGCGTTTTTTCACTTGTGGCATTTTTATAATTATAACAGGTATCGTGACACAACAAAATATATAAGGTTAAAATAATGTACTACAAGGTTTTGCGATGTATTCAACGCTAAATGATAGTGTTATTCCGTGATATAATTTACAAATGGAAGTAATACATGCAACTCCAGTTTCTCCGGGAATTATCGTAGGCACGGCTCACGTAGTTTCGAATTCTCACCTGAACATACCAAAATACTTCATACAATCTCACAACATCGCAAATGAACAACAACGTTTTCACGATGTTTTGCCAAAAATAGATACAGATATTAAGGCAATACAAAATAAAAAAGATCATAGAATAACCGAAGAAATACTAGAGACATATTTGCTTATCATAAATGATGCTGAGTTTCATACTAAAGTAACATATAGCATTGAAAGACATAATCATAACGCAGAATGGGCTGTGCATCAGACCATGAAATCCTACGAAAAAAAATTGCGAGAATCTAAAGATGTCACATTACGAGAACGTACACAAGATATCAATGATATCATGGTGCGGATTATTTCATATCTCAAAAATGAATCATTACAAGATCTAAGCAGCATCAATAAACCACACATCCTTGTCGCAGATTCACTTTTCACCTCACAGCTACTGCAATATCCAAAAGAATATATTAAAGGCATTGTGCTTGAACAAGGCGGAAAAACTTCACACACCGTTATTGTTGCACGAGCATTAGGTATACCTATGGTCATTAATGCATCAGATATTTTAGAAGTAGTTACAGAAGGACAATCTCTCATTCTTAACGCTCATTCGGGACAGGTGCTCATAGATGCAGATGAATCTATTGTCGCACAATATAATACCATTGCAAAAAATGAAACGCATGAAATACGTGTTCTTGAAGAAAAAGCATGCCATATGAAACACGTAAGCGTTGATAAACAAAAACTTTCATTTGAATTAAATATAGATGTACTAGAAGAACTGGAATCGAATATCCTTAATTTTGCAGATGGTATAGGACTTTTTAGAACCGAATTTTTTCTCTCAAATACTTCTATTCATCATAGCCAGACATACCAATATAAAGTGTATTCAGAAGTACTCTCACGTATGAAAGGACGTCCTGTGACCATACGCACCATAGACATAGGCGGAGATAAAATTCCTATTGGGATGCAACAATTTGAAGAAGAAAATCCACTGCTTGGATATCGAGGTATTCGCTTTGCCTTGGGACATCAGAGCTTGTTTTATAAACAACTACAAATGCTTATCAAAGCATCAGCGCATGGAACCTTACGTATTTTAATTCCCATGATAGCAACCATTGAAGAATTTTTAGAAACCAAAGAATTATATAAAAAGGCATATAATTCTATTCAATCAGAATTACCAGAAAACAGCGCAGCTATCGAATTTGGAGTTATGCTTGAAGTACCATCATTGCTCTATATGTTGGAAGACATTGCGCCACACTGTGACTTTTGGTCGATAGGAACCAACGACTTATTACAATATACCATGGCAGCAGATAGAAATAACGCAAATGTAGGGTACTTATATTCGCACTTTCAACCTGCTTTTTTACGCGTGCTGCGAGATATTTTTTATACGGCATTTAAGCATAATATGCAGGTAACCATGTGCGGTGAAATGGCAGGTGAAATAAACGCCATTGGCTTACTATTAGGTGCAGGGCTTCGCCGCTTTAGCGTAGTACCATTTCAACTTTCGCGAGTCATATCTCATGCCACATTGCTAAGGGTTTCTGATGCAAGAACTCTCTTTGAAAAAGCTGTCATGTGTACTTCTGTTGATGCGGTACAAAAACATGTAGAGGAATTTTTACGCGATATTGCATAAAGGATACACCATCCTTTTTTTATTCATACCTATAGGAACAACATCATGAAGAACAAAATACCGCAAGTCGCACTCGTAGGTCGACCTAATGTAGGAAAATCTACGCTGTTCAATGCACTAATAAATAAACGCGTTGCGATTACCCATGCAATAAGCGGCGTAACTCATGAAGGCGTTACACACCGCTGCGAATACAATGAAGTTACATTCTTACTGAAAGATACGGGAGGTATAACCGACGATGGAGTTTTCGCTTCTCTTATAAAAAATCGCAGCATGAATGCAATAGAAGAAGCACGAGTAATTATTTTTATGATTTCCATAGAAGCTATCACTGCTGAAGACTTTGAGATAGCAGACGCACTACGCAAAAATAAAAATACTACGCCGGTTATTCTCGTAGCGAACAAAGTCGACAATGAAAAACGAGAATGGGAAATACATGAAATTCAGCGTCTAGGATTTGGAGAAGCGCTATGCGTCTCGGCATTACACAAGAGAAATCTCACACTGCTTTTAGACACAATAAGCAAAACACTATCTTATAAAGATATGTTGAAAAAACCTATAACACAATCGGAAATAACACAAGTTGAAAACGATGAAGAAAACATCATAAGATCATCTTCATCTACACGATTACTAATACTAGGAAAACCTAATACGGGAAAATCGAGCCTTGTAAATTGCATAACAGGATCACACTTTATGGTTTCAGACATACCGGGTACAACACGAGATATCGCGGAAGAAACTTTTGTATATGAGAATGAAACCTATACTTTATTAGACAGCGCCGGAATACGCCGCAAAAACAAAATAGAAAACGACATTGAATATTACTCAATTCACAGAGCTATAGAAACAATAGCGAAAAGCCATGTTACGATGCTTCTCGTAGATGTCGCCCAAGGATTCTCAGAACAAGATAAAAAACTCGTATCACTTGTCATCCGACGTGGACGAGCTCTCATTATAGCACTGAATAAATGGGATACCATTGCCGTAACAAAAAATAGACTGCAAGCAGAAAAAGATAGATTGCAATTTCTTTTTCCACATATACAATATGCACCCGTATTGCCAATAAGTGCACGTACGGGCTTTGGTACACAGGAAATCATGCGTACGGCGAAACGCTTGCATACACAACTTGGCATACAAGTAAAAACACCTCTTTTGAATAATGACGTACAGCGCTGGGTAACAGAAAAAACACCACCACTGATAAAAGGGAAACGCGGAAAAATTAAATATGTTTCCCAAACACAAACGTTACCACCTACATTTAAAGTACGTGTGAACAATAAAAAATTATTCCCCGAGTTTTATAGACTATATATTAAAAATAAAATTCGTAAACAATATTTGTTTACTGAAATTCCTTTTCATGTACTTTTTGTTACAAACACATAACATATATATCGCCTATAGGCTACTATAAAACTATGCGTAAGTACACTATTACAGAAGTTTCAGAAATGATAGAAGTAAAAGCATATGTTATACGATATTGGGAAAAACAAAGTGGCTTGTTTTCTGCACAACGAAATGAAAGTGGAAAACGTCTCTATGAATGGAAAGACATACTCCTACTCAATCAATTTCAGTACTTGCGCGATAAAAAAAAATACGGAATAAAAAATGCTACTATTGCTTTAGTGAAACTTTTTCAAAATAGTAACTATATTAAAAAACGCAGTATGTGTTTTTCAATTTTAAAAAACATGGACTCGCAACGAGATTTACTGCATCAGGCACACCACATTCTTTTAGATATTAAGATGCAACAAGAACATAACAAATTATAAAGGCATGGATAAAAAAAAAGTTTTCATATGTATCGGTACGATATTTTCTCTGCTATTCATAACGCATCATATCGCAGCGCAAGTGGTATATTACACAGCTTCTTCAATAGAAATACGAGAATTTGTTGCAGAACAATTGAAAGATACACAAACTGCTCAATTGAATATTGAAGCTAATGCACAGAACAATCCACATATTTTTACGCAATCAAATGGCAGTCGGTTTTTAATTTATTACCACAGCGACACAAACCAAAAAAACTCTCACATCATCCGTATTATTCCTCATAGCACACCTACGATAGTAGAAAACTCTGATGTCCGCTACGGGACATGGGACATCATGCTAGATGCAGATTATACACTACAAAAAATCGTGTATTATTTCCATAATAATGCAGAATATAATATAGCATTTTCTACACACAGAAACACAAGCTCCATTACCGTACACATAGAAAATAAAGAACACATTTCACATGTAATTACATCAATTGCTCTAATGACCTTGCTTCGAATGAAGTTTGACGATATTATTCAAGCTACTGAAAAATACATAGTATGGCATAACATTTTACCCAGACAAAGAAATTTTAAGGCATATGAGCGTGCAAGACATTTCGCAATATACTTACAAGCACATACAAACAAAAATGCAACAGGCAATAATGCACTGCAAAAAACTACCATAAACACAACAGTAGAGCAAGTACAAAAACAACTGTATTTTGATACTAATAAAATGCTCACGTACATCGGCAAAAACAAAATAAATGAAACACAGTTTTTACCTACATACAATAATGGCATGAAATTTGGCATAAAAGATCCTACATATATACGTCGATATACCGAGAACATTTTTGCATTTTTGAAAACATTTCCTGAGTTTCATACGAAACGACAGCATATCCAATATCACAAAAAAGCATACGAACATTATACTATCTATACACGTTTATACTTCTACTCACTTTCAAATCCTGAAATATTTTACCTCATCGCATCGGGCACAAACATAAAACCAAAACATAAATCTCATCAGATTATTACGTACGACTCAGCTCAAATAGTAGTACCTTACTTTACCCCCTCAGGAAAATTTGACCTCTATACATACAACCGCAACGCATCTTTCTTAAAACATGCAGAAGACATATCAACGCACGAAGGTATAAAAAGCTTTGCTCAAAGCACTGCTTATAGACGCGTGATATTTTTCTCTCCGCTGCGTATTCCAAATAAAAATAATTACATACAATAATTTTATGAAAAAAACACTGATTCATCGTAATAAGATACACATCCCCTTTCATGCAGAAGCAGTTATTTTCGACATAGACGATACGCTTTATAGCAGCATGACGATGCTCTTAAAGCAACCTTTTCCATACATACGTTCATCACTTTGGCTTATGCGTTATAGAACCATGCGTATATTACTACGTAAGCATTTACAAAAAAATTCTTTTTATACAGGAATAGAAAACAACACACTTCGACATAAGAGTGCACATATGTTTGCACACATTGCAAAATTAAGTGTTCGCGAAGCTGAAAGAGTACTTGAAAAGCACATTTATAAAATGTGGATACAAGCGCTACGTAACGTATCACTACGCTTTGGAATGAGATCCTTACTCGGTACCTTAGTGCGAAAAGGTGTGCCGCTCGGTGTGATATCAGATTTTAAAGCTGAAGAAAAACTAACACAGTGGAATATTACACGCTATTTTTCATCCATTATGTATTGTGAAGATTACGGAGTGCTGAAACCTGCGCCAGAAGTATTCGTACTCTGCTGTAAGAAGTTGCGCTGTAATCCTGAAAAAACAATTTATGTTGGCAATAGCCTGCCATACGATGGAATAGGAGCTCAAAATGCAGCGTTAACGCCTGTACTCTTCCACCGTAAAAAAAATTACATAGAACGCATGTATTCTATACCCGTAGTCAATTCGGTAAAGCAACTAAAGATGTTTTTACATCGCTATGGCTTACCTACCCTCTCTTAAGAAATATCACACGATAGTGTATCACAGCGTTACAAAAAGTTACGCATTACTATATACATTTCAGACTCTGTTTTATAATAATAAAGATGCAAGAAAATTCTAAAAAAATATTAAACGGAACATTGGTCGCAGAAAGTGTGTTAAAGACTGTAGAAAAAGACATACAAAATCTCAAAACACGGGGAATAATACCAACGCTGCGCGTAATACTTGTCGGTAATGATCCCGCAAGCACAATCTACACAAAACGCAAAGCAAAAAAATGCGAAGAATTATGCATGGATGGTTCTCTTATCACTTTTCCAGAAACAGTATCTACAGAGCAACTCTGTACTGAAATACAAACACTTAACGATGATGCAAGTGTCCACGGAATTTTGGTACAGTTGCCACTACCACCACAGGTGAATACCGAAAAAGTGCTGCATCTCATATCACCGAAAAAAGATGTAGACGGATTTCATATGGTCAATGTAGGTAAATTACAAAAAATGCATGATGACACACACATACCATGTACGGCACAAGGCATTTGGAAAATGTTACAATTTTACAACATTGCCACACGTGGCGCGCATGTGGTGATAGTAGGACGTAGCGAAATAGTAGGTCGTCCCATATCCGTTTTACTCTCTTTGAAGCATGAATACGGCAATGCAACAGTAACCCTCTGTCATTCTGCGACAAAAGATATAGCATTTCACACAAAACAAGCAGACATACTGATTGCCGCCATAGGCAAGCCTCATTTCATCAGTAAAGAAATGCTTAAAAAAGATGCAGTTGTAATAGACGTAGGTATAAATCGCATAGATGACAAACATGCAAAAAAAGGCTACAAAATTGTCGGTGATGTCAATTTTGATGATGTGTATGAAACCGTACGTGCCATTACTCCCGTACCGGGTGGCATAGGCCCTATGACTATTGCAATGCTCATGAAAAATACTGTCAATGCGGCATGTATACAATCAAACATGCAATAAACAAAAATCAGCGTATATTTTCATAGTAAGTATTTTAAATTGATACTATCATATAAAGATATGGCAAAATTTATTAGTACTATCGTGATATCTATTATCGTGATAGTCATAACTATCATAAATTATGATAATAAAATAGATTTTTCTCTTATTGTATATACCTTTAAAGATTTATCAGGAATTTTATTATTGTATATTGGAATTCTCATAGGAGTTGCAATAACACTTCCCATGATTGCTTCGCATTCTAAAAAGTATGCAAAAAAAGTTTTTAGTAAAAGTATTACACAAGAAAACAAGCGATTAAAAAAAGAAGAAAAGCGACTTAAAAAAGAGAAGAAAGAACAAAAAAAACAAAGAAAAAATTCTCCTGTTATTACTTCCAATACCACCAAATTATGAATTTTTTTCGGTGTATTTTTGCAGTTTTTCTCATAAGTATATGTTATTTTTATACAGTTTCAATAACCCATGCTCAAAGCAAACTTGACACTCGTGCATGGATAGCCTCAAATAAAAAGGCTTCCTCAAAAGAAATAGATACCTTTTTAAAAGAAGAGTTTTTAAAAAAAGTTGAAAATTTAAAAGAAGCATATGCTTCATTGGACGCTATTATACAAGCATACGATGTATCGGTTATACCACCTTCAACCTATACTATTTATGCACATTTTGCACAATTAAGTTTTGATTTTACAAAAGCATTGAATATGCACCTTCGTGCATATAACTATACGAAACAAGAAAAGCATCTCATACACGCAAGCATTCATGCACTAGAATCAGGAGACCTGAAGAGTGCATTTTCATATTTAGAACAAGCTGAAAAAATGACTTTATCAGATGAACAGCGTATATTTCTCAAAATTACGCAAGCAAAAGTTCTCATACAAGATGGACTAGCAGACATCGCACTTGCTTCATTGCAAACACTGCCATTTATCATTGGGCAAGAAAAACTTACTAGTAACTTCTACTATACGTTGTACCATACTGCAAAAAGAAATGGAAAGAAACTTGAAGCAAACCTTGCGCATCAAGCACTTACAGAACAATTTCCATATTCTATTGAAGTGTATATGCTCAATTCCTTATATGTACAACCACTTCCTTTGCCATCCCAAATTTTCACTTTACACTCAAAAATCATACATGATAATGATACCGCTGATATCAAATCTCAAAATCACTCTTTAAAACTCAAACCAACTCATTCTGTATCATTAACACAAAATAGAGAAATACAAAATATGCCTCAATCGGGCTATCAAGTCGCAGCCTTTACCGATATTGCCAATGCACACACCGCGTTTGAATACTATTACAACATATGGAGTTCTTTTAATTCAGATACTATCAAAGCGCCTATTATCACAAAAAAAAATGTATCGGGATTGCGCTTTTATCAAATAATTTTTCCTTTTGATGATGCAATAGTACATGACTCAGATGCACAACACAAATTGTTAAAAAAACTACGAGAATATAACATTGAAGGAGGGTTTATAATAACTCAATAGTTCGCTAATCAATGGGAACTAATTGTAGCATTTCTTCGGTGGCATTGTTATATATGTTTTGAAAAGATATATGCACCGGTTTCAGTAATATGTTTCCATCAATAATTTCTATAAAGTAGAACATCGGTTCTTCATAAAGGTTGGAAATATTTTTTATTTGTAAGATTTTTTTAGAATATACATTGAAAGTTGCAAAATAAAATTCTTCTTTTTCCTTTACTTGTGAGGAGATTACTTGGAGCTTTGGGTAATGAAAAATATATAAGGTATTATCTTGCGTATCCTTGAACGAGCCATATAAATGTATAGACGCATGTGCACCTTTTCTATTGATAAATTTCTCTAATTTTTCATTTGCTAAACGTAGAGATGATGTATCTTGTACTATAAGTTCTGAAAAGTCATGTACTGCAGTATATCTTCCGCTATGTTGAGATCCGGTAATATCATCGCCTAAATATACATCAATATTTTTATCATCAATAATACGTATACTTATCCACTTTTTTACGTTTGAAAGAACCATGTTTCGAACGTAAATTTGTGCACTTAAGCCCGAAGTATCTATTGCTCGTACCGTTCTTACCCATTGCATAACTTGCAATTTCTTGTCAGTGTATATACTCACATGTGGCAAAATATTTGAAAAATACAGCAACACAGGGTATTCATTATTTTCAGTTCGTCTCCATATTCCATGCAAGTATTCTTGCCATTGACTTGTGCCTCCATAATATAAAGAGTCAATTTTCTTTTGTACGATATTAGCACGGTTAAATACAACACTTTTATGATAAATGTAGGTATTTTTATGAACATCCCAATGATAAAACGATTTTACAATATCTCTTGTCTCTTCGTTAATGTTATACAAAATAATAGGTAATGCTTTTCCATAATGCAATATTTCAGTAGCTTGATCTTGTGAAACATTCTCAATATCTATATCACTATTAGTAGCATTTTCAAAAATTTTCTGATACTTTGTAATATCATACCGCTTTGTCTTTGGTATGTGAAATACTTCTATTGACTGCAAATACTTGTCATCTTTTTTTACTGAACCGCGTATTACAATTTCTTTTCGAGAATCTCCAGTAATATCTCGTATAGACAAAGACAGTGATTTTTCGCTAACTACATTGGTAGAAGATTGCCAAACAAAACGATATGCATTAATATCATCGTCAAAGCTCGCAATAAATACATACACCGTATCGACAGAATATGTCGTGTACAATACAATGTCTTCATCTAAACCATCTCCGCTCAAGTCTTCTTTTACATAATCTAATATGATGTAATCTTGGGGAACAAAAGATCTAATGCTTCTTTGCTCGACAGTCTTTGTATCGATATTATCCGCTACTCCTGATGCAGACTCTAGTACAATTGCTTCTGTCCCTTTTGGAATAATTTGCTTGTATACCTTATTATCCGATTGTGCATCATTGCAAGAGCTTAAGAAAGCTATAAAATATATACAAGTATAAATAAAAAATGAAGTATTACGAATACAGTGTCTGCACATGAGTATTAACTGCTGAAACACAAAAGTACAATACACCAATAATTACACTTTCTTTAAATTCTTAGAGAATGTTGCTTCTAAAAACAAACATTTTCTCACGAGACATTTCATGCATGCTATGCGGTATACCACCGAGTCCAAGTCCCGATTCATCGCGCCCGCCAAAAGGCATCCAATCTGCTCTAAACGCGGTATGGTCATTTATCATGACTGCGGTAGCATTGATGAATGTCGCACATGATAATGCTCTATCTATGTCTTTTGTATATAAAGATGCCTGAAATCCATAGGGTAAATCATTAATTCTCTGAAGTACTGAATCGATATCATCGTATTCATAAACACATACGACAGGACCAAATACTTCGTGAGAACTTACTTGTGCATCTTTCGCAGGATTAAACAACACGGTAGGCTTATAGCATGTCTGTGAATACTTCTCACCTCCACATAATAATTCTCCTCCGGAATTTATTGCTTCTTGTACCCACTGATGAACGCGATCGTGTTCTGATTCTGTTATGATAGGACCGACTTCAGTCTTTGGATCCAACGGATCGCCAACAATTAAATCTTGCGCTTTGCCCGCTATTTTTTGTGCTACATCTCGTGCTATAGAACGTGGCGCATACACGCATTGTACAGAAACACACACCTGTCCTGCATGATAAAATCCACCTTTAACAAGTTGAGGTATCATAGCATCAACATCTGCATCATCAAAAACAACAACAGGTGCAACTCCCCCGTGCTCAAGTCCGCAACGCGTGCCCGCTGCTATTTGGGTTCTCAGTTTCCAGCCAACTTCACCCGAACCGATAAACGATACATAATTTACACGCTTATCTGAAATAAGTGCGCCTGCAGCATCTCTACTACATGCGTGAGCTACTCCTAATTCTTCGGGGAGTCCTGCATCTTTGAAAATATCCATTACTTTTAAACACGAAAGCGGAGTAGTTGATGCAGGCTTTATTACAAATGGAGCACCAACTGCTATTGCAGGCGCACTCTGGTGCACTATAAGATTTACAGGATGATTAAACGCGCTTACAGATGCGACAACTCCTATGGGCTCTCGCTGTGTAAATGCAAGTCTTCCGTCTGTAGCTTTTGTAAGCCCCATAGGCACTTGCTCACCATGAAACCCTGTAAGACACTGCGCAGCGAGTTGAAGACCATGAATAGCTCGCAACACTTCTATTTTTGAATCCGTATAAGGTTTTCCACCCTCAGCTGCTGCCGTCTTGATAATATCTTCCATTCTCTCTTTCATCAAGAGAGCACTTTTCTCTAATATTTCTATACGTTTGTAAGTAGGTAGCCATGTCTTTCTATTTCTGAAGTAAGTATAAGCCTTTGCAACTGCTTCGCTAATAACCTTAACATCGGCTCTTGGTACTTCGCCGATTATACTTCCATCATAAGGCGAACGCACTTCTAATTTTTCCATAAACCCTCCAATATATAAGCTATTTTTTTATATTTTTTCTAGCGTTGAATTGAGTTTTTTCAAAGTCACATTGAGCACTTCATGATTGACAGAATAATCTACCGAAAGATCTATAAGCGATATTCCCTGATATACTATTGCTTCCGCAAGCATAGAAGCAAATTCTTCATCACTTTGTGGTCGAAATCCCTTGCCTCCATAACTCTCTATATACTTCACAAAATCAGGATTACCATAATTTAAGCCAAAATCCTTAAACCCCATTCCTTTTTGTTTCCATTGAATCATTCCATATGCGTTATCATTGAGTATTACTATGGTAAGACTAATTCCTAAACGATGTGCTGTTTCAATCTCTTGTGAATTCATCATGAAACCACCATCGCCACACACGGTTACAACTTCTTTTTCAGGGTTTACCAGCTTCACAGCAATAGCTGAGGCAAGTCCAACACCCATAGAAGCAAGGGCATTGTCTAAAAGCAAGGTATTATGTTTATATGTCGTATAATTACGAGCAAACCATATTTTATAAATTCCATTATCAAGTGTTACAATACCATCTTCAGGCATCACATCTCTCATAATTTTTACCACACGCTGCGGCAAAGTTGGAAATCGCGTATCACTGGCATATTGTTCAGTGTGTTCAAGTACTTTGTTTTTCACGTCATAATATTTAACAAAATCCCACTGGGATTGTTTGCCCACCATCGTTCCTAACTGTATCATCGATTCTTTAATATCGCCCACGACATTTAATTGTGGAAAATATATTTTATCTATAACTGCTTCTGAAAAACTTACGTGAATAATTTTACGTCCGTGATATTTTCCATATTCCATGAGGAACGGTGGTTTTTCTACCACATGATGTCCCACGTTAATAATAACATCTGATTTTTTGATAAGATTATGCAAGAAATCTTCGTCAGAAAGTGCCGCCGTACCTAAGTAGCAAGGATGCCGTTCATCGACTACGCCATTGCCCATTTGCGTACAAATAAATGGAATACCTGTTTTTTCTATAAATTGTAAAATACCATCAGGCGCACCGTGTCTATTAGAGCCCTCGCCTATTATAACAAGCGGAGTCTTTGCACCTCGTATCATTTGCGCAGCCTTGTCAAGCGACTTTTCGCTCGCAACAGGTATATCATTTTCAACAAAAGGAAATATATATGATGAATCCTCACTGACATCCTCTGATGCAATATCTTCAGGAAGTTCTATATGAACAGGTCCGGGACGCTCCGATTCGGCAAGCCGAAATGATTCTCGTATAGTCGATGATATACGCACTCCATCTACAATTTGTTGTGTTTTTTTTGTAATGGGTCGCATCATATTTACAACATTGATTATTTGAAAAAGTCCTTGCTTACTCTTGCGTATTGGTTTCTGTCCCGAAATAACGAGCATAGGCATACCACCGAGATAGGCATATGCTACTGCGGTAATAAAATTAGTAGCACCCGGTCCGAGCGTAGAAAGACAGACTCCTGTTCTGCCTGTAAGTCTTCCGTAAGTCGCTGCCATAAAGCCGGCAGTCTGTTCATGTCGTGTTAATATAAATTTGATGCGTGATGTTCTAATTGATTCAAGAAGATCAAGATTCTCTTCACCGGGAACACCAAAAATATACTCGACCCCTTCATTCTCAAGGGCACTTACAAAAATGTCAGATGCTTTCATAGAAACTCCTTATGATTATCTTCTTACTTCAACACTTATGCTTGTACATAACGTAAATACGATTATGAAGAATTAAACAATATATTATTAACACTATCACTATCCTCAATACAAGTAAAGATATAGGAATTATAATCCACGTATTTACGAAAAATTTTATTCTTTCCTTAACTTGTTTTACGTGTGGAAGTATTTTGTTATTGTCCTAACATAAGTTCTATTTTCATATCAACACGACATGGATTTATTTCAGAAAGCAAGCTCTCTGTATTCAAAAGCTCTAAGATACAAGGAGGCTAGAGTAACAGTAGTCATATGATAATAAAATGATTATTTAAATCTCTCTTCACACTTTCTATAGTCTTCGTCTCTTTTTTTCTTTAGCTTTTCCTTATCATTTTCATAAGTGCTTTTTATAGTTGCTTGGGTATTTGATTTCGTTATTATTTTCATAGGTGTAGTTACTTTTTCGCTTTGTTTCTGTAGTGCGTCTAAAACTTTTATTACGTTATCATATATTTCTTTTATATCTTCTTTGCAAAGTACAATTTTTTTATTCTTATCTGTGTTGTCCTTTGTTTTTTTAGTAGCCTCTTTTATTGCATCCGCTGCTTTCTTCTCTGCGCAAGAAAAGAATAAAAATGTAAAGGTTATAAGGGTTATATATGGTTTCTTTTGTATCATGAATTACTCCTTAATTTACGTAAATGTTTTTATAATAGACACTTTTGATATATTTCCAAGTATTGTTGTATAGATAAGTATCGGCGTGGGTGGCTTTGGTTTTGTAACTGGGTCTACTGCTGGTTTTTTACAGCCCTTTAGATTGCGTCCTTCGCTTTCTCCCCTTCACAACTTGCAAATACAAATAGTGTCAGGAACTTTAGTCCCGCACCTAAAAGTGCTATTATTCATAATATCTTCTCCTTGTGTTGTGATTTTTTCGATGTTTTTTATTTAGCTTAGTACCAACTGGGCGGGCTCGTTACACCGCTGTTTAGGAACATATCTCGCTTGTGTTGTAAGCTCAATACCTTATATGCCCATTTATTGAGGGCTTGATTGAACTTTTTAGCATTGAAAAACATATAGTTCATGTTGACTACCTTCGATACATCCCAACTTGAGATGTATTGATTGAAATTAGAAGCATTGTCAAACATAGTGTACATATTAGTTACCTTTGATACATCCCAATCTGATATATCTTGATTAAACTTAGTAGCACTGTTAAACATACTTTGCATAGTGGTTACGCTTGATACATCCCACTCACTGATATTTCCGTTAAATGCAGTATTATCCTTAAACAAACTACTCATGTCGGTAATACTCAATGTATTGCTGTAGTTTAGGTTCACATCGTCTCCGTGTTCCTCTATGGCTTTGGCAATTTCCTTTATCAATTCTACCTTACTGGATGCTACAAAAACAGTAAACTCAATAGGACCGCTGTCGATTGTTTCGGATCCCTTAGTAGCTACCACCACAACATCACTTACTACACCTGTATTCTCATCCATCTCATTAAGAAATACAACACCGCTTTTATTATCTTTTAATCTGTACGTATGCCCTTCTACCTTTTGAAATGTAATCGGTATTGTCCATCTCACACTCTCGCTACTTAAGTCGGGTTTTGTCGGTGGTGTTATCTCTTGTGATATCCTACCCTGTTGTGTAATAGCCTTCTTTTCTGTATCACAACTCGTGAATACGAATAGTATCAATGCAATAATAGCTATCGCAATGAATATTCTTTTTTTTTAAGGCTCTCATCAATGTCATTCTTTATTCCTTATAAAAAAGGAGCCTATTGCTAGACTCCTACGCAGTTATTAAACCATTGAAAAACAAACAAATACCGATGATGAATTAACCGCTATATATTTTCACATTGTTTTAGTACTTCGTCTCTTTCTTTAGCTTTTCCTTATCATTTTCGCTTTGTTTCTGTAGTGCGTCTAAAACTCTTATTGCCTTATCATATATTTCTCTCATATCTTCTTTGCAAAGTACAATTTTTTTATTCTTATCTTCGCAAGACACAAAAATAAGGCAAGCAATAATATTGCTACATATACATGATTTTAATTTCCATTTTTTCGCTACCACCAACTAGGCTTGTTTTTCTCTAGCCCACTACGTGTAAACATATTGGTCCTACTTACACTGCTTAATATCTTTGATGCCCATTTTGATAAGTCTTGATTAAATTTAGTAGCTTTATAAAACATAAAACGCATCTTGGTTACGCTTGACACATCCCACTCACTAATATCACCATTGAATTCAGTAGCTCCATGAAACATACTTACCATATTAGTTACGCTTGATACATCCCATTTACTAATGTCTCCATTGAAACTAGCTTTTCCTTTAAAAAGACCGCTCATGTCTGTGATGCTTGATGTATCAAGGTAGTTTAGATTTACATTATTTCCGTAGTCTTTTATCTACTTCAATTTCTGCTTGTAATGCTACCTTGTTTGCTACATGAAGGAGAAAGTCGATAGGGTCGCTTTCGATTTGCTCCGATCCTTTTGTAGCAACTACTACCACATCAACTACTACCTGCGTAGCTTTTACCTGGTGTATATTCTCACTCACATCACCAAGACTTACGAAACCTTGTTTATTATCTTTTAGTCTGTACGTATGCCCTTCTACCTTTTGAAATGTAATCGGTGTTTCCCAACGCACACGCTGGGCACTTAATGCGGGCTTTGTTAGTGGTGTTTCACTTTCTGGCTCTGGGGTGTCTTCTGGCCTACTGCCTGCCTCACCTTCTGTAACCTGTACCTTACCCTGTATAACCTGTATAGTTTTGGTCTTACTCTGTGTATTGCCCTGTACATTATTAGCGAGACTTGTGCCATTCTCCGCTTTTGCTACCGTTTCTGCTACCGTTTCATCAATAGCCTTTGTAATTGCGTCTTTTGCTTTCTTATCATCGCAAGAGATGAACAAAGCTAATGCAATAATTATTATTGCGGTATATATTTTTTTCATAATATCTTCTCCTTATGATTATTTATTTCTAAAAATTTTCACACTTTTTTAGTCCTTCGTCTCTTTCTTTTCTTAGCTTTTGTTTGCCATCTTCAATAACATTTTTTACTGCTGTCTTGTTGATATCTTTTTGTGCATTCAAAACATAGATTGCGTCATCATATATCATTTGTATATCTCTTTTACAAGCGTCAATTTTTGCTTAAGTCTTTGCAAGACACAGACAATAATGAGGATGCGATAATAAATATCGCTATAAATATTCTTTTGTTCATCATGAAAATTCCTTATGTGTATTGATTGGCTCAATGTTTTTTATTTATTTGATACATGTGATTTCTTCTACAATTTTTTATTTGAAATAGTTTTTCTAACAATTAAAAAAAATAAACTTCCAACATTATACATAGTGGTACATTTACTCTTTTTTTCAAGTGTTTTTTTATCTAAAATACATTACAATTTTGTCATGTTATGCACAACCTAATTTGGACAGACAAAGCCTAATTTTGGGTATACGCTTTTATTTTTATTATCGATTCTAACTTGACAGATATGATGTCGCTTTGTTTTGTATAGTCATGAAACTCGATAAGTTTTTATTCACTTTTCAAAACTTCGATAGTTTGCTTTGCCTGAGTGCGTATTGTAGAAGGAACCGCGACATCCTCAGACATCTGCTGAACAGTGTCGAGAAACTGCGCAAATTTGTTTTTGGCAATGATAGTAAGCGTATTTTTTTGTATGGTAGTATCAGGATGCTGTAACATAAGCGCAGCAATATCGCTTATTTGTGCATTATTCTCAGAGGCAAGTATACTCGATACTTTTTGCATGAGTGCAAGTGAATCTGAAAAAAAACCTTGTCTTTGCTTCGACTCATCAATAATTTTTTCTACCATTGCTTGTAATGCTTCTACGCCACCATTATCGGCATAGGCTGTAAGCGCAACTTCTATATATTTGCTGTTAACCACGTTAAGTGTGTTTATGTTCTTCACGGCATTGAGAATAAAAGTTCTACCTTCAGAAAATTTTGAAAACGTATCTACGGCTTTTTCACGCACCACATCAGAGGTATCATTTTCAACTATAAATGATACAGCATCAAAAAATAACGCTTTTTCTTCTTCTGAAAAAAAATCAAACAATGCCTTAATGCGCGTGAGCACAGCCTTTCTTACTTCAATAGTATCATCGCGAATTCCATCGATAAGCCACTGCGGTATAAAGGAATAGTATTCCATCATAGGCTGTTCGACTTCAGAAGAGTCGTGTGTATACAAGGCTTGAAACAGTGTCTCGCGAATTTGTGCAGATGGATCTTTTCGTGCATTTTCAAAAACTTCAAGACGGCGTTTGCGAACATTGACAAATGTATCGTCTGTTAAATCAAAGGCACCAAGTGCAAGAATTACAGAGCGTCTTTGCGACTGGGTTATTCGCCTCTCATCTTCTACAATGCGTAAAATAAATGGCAATGCATTATATGCTTTTATTTTTCCAAGCGTAATAATAACTTCATCTTGTACTGCCTTTGTAAAAAGGAGTTCATAATTTTTTATAAGCTGCCATGATAACAATCGATTTTTTGGATCATCACTATCAATAGGCATATTTTTTATGCTAGTATTGGTGTTTTCAGATGACAGGTACGCATCTTCAAAAAAAGAGTCTCCATAATAAGCCTCATCGGCTTCGCTATAATAATAAGGCACGATACTTAACGCAGTAAGCGATAATCTAGGGTTATCTTTTTCGAGAATATGCATTATCGTTTTGTTAAGCATATTTTTCATTTCATCACTAAGACTATCAACCATGTCTTGTATATAAAAAAATGCAAACTGCAGTGCCTTCAAAGGGTAGTCTCTGAAATCTTTTACCAAAGAGAGTGCTAGCTCTACAGCTTCGATAGATTTGACTTCACGCAAGTACGTAAAAGCTGAGACAAGGACTTTTTCGTTTTTGCTACTACGCATACGTTTCATTACATCAGGTACAAAGGAGGTAAGTCCCATAGCACTAAGCGTTTTAAGACTTTCTATCACCGCATTGTCAGTACCAAACCGTAGCGTTTGTCGTATGCGCGTAAATTCTGTATCATTCTTGCTTTCTTCAATTTCCGCATTCTTGTCCTGAATGGTTTCTCCGTTCTCCTGTGTAAAAGCGCATACAGATGTGAAAAGAAAAACCATACAAAAACACAAAATATAGCAACATAGTCTATAAGATGTGTTCATTTTCTCTTGTGTATTTTTATTCATCGTCTGTATGTGCGAATCATCGAAAGTACTGATATTCCAACTCCTCTATAACCTATTATACAAGTCGCAATAAGAAACACAGAAATTCCGATAAACAAAGCAATAGTAAAAAGTGTGCTTCCTGCATACCAATAGTTTTTTGTAACACTGAAAATTACATACGAAATTATAAAAAGAGGAATATTACCTGCGATAATTTTTGCCAAATATCGTATTGAAATAAGTGAGTGTGAAGTAAGACGAAAGAAACATAGATAGAGTATCGGCGTTACTACAAAGCATGCAAGGGTATAGGCTACAGATATTCCGGTAACGGCGAGTTGCGTGCGAACGAAAAACATCGTAGCAATAATATCGATACATGTAAAGATAGCAGAAAATATGAGTACAATGTGTGCTTTTTCTCGTGCATACAAAAGTTTGTTAAGCATTTGATAAAGCGCAAAAGGAATGAGAGAGAAAGAAAATCCTTGTAAAACGCGAGCCGTTGCATAGCAATGATCGGCGGTAAATTTTCCGCGTTGTAAAGCGATGGCAACGCCAGCATGTGCGAAAAAAAACATGAGTATTGTTAGGGGTACCGCAAATATAAGAAGCATACGAACGCTGTTTTGTTCATAGCGAAGTACATCAGCAGCATGTGCCTTGTCATTATTTTTAATCGTGGTTATTACATACGAAAAACCAATCGCAATAATGGAATTAAATACTACTCCAATCGGAAATTGCCAAAATATTATAGCATACGAAAAAAACGAACTGCTACCTTCAGGTAAAGTGCTTGCAAAATAAAATGCAACTTGCTGTCCAATAATAGGTATAAGCAATGCGAGACTTATTGGTACAAAGTGGGCAAATGTCTGCTTAATTGCTTTTGTAAAGGCAAGAGATAATCTTAGTTTATACCCTATGGGACGAAGCGTAAGAAATAACAAGCTGCTTTGAACAAAACCACCGAACACATAGCCCCATGCAGCAGAGTATATGCCCCAAGAACCTGCAAAAAATACAATAGACGTGATAACACACAATGAGAGAATCAACGGGACAAGCGCGGGAATAAGAAAATTTTTATGTGTTTGTTGTATGCCTCCTGCAATTGCGGAAAGCACCATAAATAAAAGAAAAAATACGACAATAGAAAATAAGTGTGAGGCAAGCTTTTCATCACTAAGCGATTGAAAACGAAAAAACAGTTTCACAATGCTATGAGAAAAAAAACTCATAAACGCCGTAAAAAAACTTACGGGTATACCTATCCAAAATAATAAGCTTGCAAAAAATTGTTGTGATTCCTCTGTTTTTTCAATAAGGCCATTGTCATCCTTCGTAATTGTTTTTGCAAACACTGGCATAAACGCATGCGACAGCGCTCCTTCCGCAAATAATTTTCTAAAATTGTTTGGAATAGATAAGACAAGATTTAATATATCTGCCAATGTACTCGCTCCAAAAAACGCACTAATTATCCCAATTCGTATAAATCCGACAATACGAGATGTCATTGTACACAATGAAATGATGAAAGTTGTTTCATTTATTTTATTCTCAGTCGATCTGGTATTTTCCTGCATAACGTTTTCTGTAGATGAACAGGAGTTTTGTTTTTGCTTAGGAATCATATTATCGAGATGTTTTTTTATAGAGCAGAATACTAAATAATAATATGACTATGGTACTCAGCCATGCGCCTATAAATGGCGAAACCACAAAACGCGAGGCAAGGATGCTACCGATGAGATCTATGCTGTAATATACAACTGCCATGATAAGAGACATGAGTAAACTGACAAAAAAGGTATTTTTCCCATACGCATTTGCAGCAAAGCAGGCTATAACTACAACGATGAAAGGACTTATCGATAGCGGAATGCGTCCGTGAGTATCCGTAAGAACCTTTCTATATGAAAGCCCATTTTCTTTAAGCGTGCGCACATATTCAAATGCCTCAGCGTATCGCATTTCATCGACATTACTCACCACATTTCTAAAGTTACTGGGAATAAAGTTAAAGGCAGGGTCAGAAAACGTATCGTGTAAAGTCAATGATATGGGAACTGGTTCTTGCGATATCTCTAAAGAATCGCTTTGATAGTTTTGTGGTTGTGCGTATTGAAAAACTTTGACATTGTAAAACATCCATTGCGTTTCATCCCATACTGCTCGAGACGCATCTATGCGTCTTACAAAACTATGATCAGTTAAGTTTGTCTCTATCACAATAACATCCGAAAGTGACTTATCTGCGTCATCATAAAAATTCGCCCTATACAATATTTTTCCCCCACCTTGGATAACTGCTACATTCTCATTACTGCCTGCTAGCTCTTTGTTCAACGATATTCGCGTAAGATCATTTTTTTGCTTCACCGTCTCTATGACAACATATTCTTTGAAGAAAAAATTCCCTATACCAAGCAATAATCCTAGTAGCAACAGTGGTACAACAAAACGAATAAGAGAAATTCCCGAAGCATAGACCGCGATAAGTTCATTGTTTGAATAGAGACTACTCATAGTAAAAGAGACAGAAAACAGCAGTGCAACAGGCAAGGCATAAGAAATACTTTGCGGTAAATGCAAATATTGAATTTTTAAAATAGTTCTCCATGGAACTTCTTCAAAAAGATATCGAAGTAAATTAACAAATATATCTAATGTCTCTACAAAAAGCGTAAAAAATAATAAAGATCCGAATGCTGTCGGAATAAACAAACGCAATAAATATCTACGTAAGATGAAAATAGCCACTATATGTTCCTTTTTATATAGAAGAAAATAGTCCCCAAAATAAAGACCACAATATTCGGTATCCACATCGTAATAAATGCGGGCAATTCGGGATTAGCAATAAGAATGCTTTGCAAAACTATAATAAGAAACCAATAGATAAACGAAATAATAAGCCCAGTTCCAAAACCCACAGATTTGCCGCTACGCTTGTAAAAAAGCCCTACAGGGAATGCGAAAAATACAAATAACAGCGTTGCAAACGGAAATGAGAGCTTTCTATAAAGCACTACTTTATATACGTGAATGGTACTATTAAAAAGAGACTCAGACTGTAGTGCGCTATATTGATTAAGAAAATTGTTTATAGAAGGGGCAAATGTTTTTTGCAGCTTAGAAGAAGGTTCTGCATCATAAGTGATAACATCTCTCGCATAACGCTGATATTCACCTAAAACTATAGAACGCGTACTATAAAGATTATCTATATGCGCCCGCTCTTCGGGTATCACGTTCTCTTTCTCCTCTGTCCGTGCCTCTTTTACAAGATCTCGCACGCTCTTACTATCTAAACTAATACTTTTGACATCCTGCGTGATATCTTGCAAAAGCACATTATACGATATTTTTTTCCCTTGTATGTAATTGTACTCATTAGGATTATCTTTGTCGCTTATACTTACCACATTATATAAATCTAGTGAAATAACACCATTATCGCTGTTTTTTATTTCTGCATTTTGCGATACGATAGTACGTTTGTTATCATTGCTATCAGTGTCTACAATAACAAGTCCTTCTATTTCTGTGCCACGCACGCTCTTTACCAAGATGACATCATTTTGATATTTGGTAATAGAATTATTTTGAAGTCCTAATTGAGGATTAAGTGATAATATTTTTTGAAACTGCTTATTGTATTGTATTGCTCCCCATGGACGCAGTACTTCAATAGTGAAAACAGAAAAAAGCATCACAATACATGCCATAAATACATATGGAATAAATGTCTTTTGAAAAGAAACGCCAAGAGCTCGCATTGCAACAAACTCATTTTGAGCTGAAAATCCCCCTACGCTCATAAGACAGGCAACCAAAGTAGCAAAGGGAATAGAAAGTGAAATAATTTCTGGAAGTTTAAACAACAATAATTGCAATACTTCAAAAAATGGAATACTTATTTCTAAAATATCTTTCGCAAAAAGTAGTATTTGATTAAATATAAATATTACTACAAAAAATGCAAATGTTACAAAGAAAGAAAAAATAAAATCAAAGAGTATATATCTCCACAATATCCATGGAAGACACAACTTCTCTATTGCGTGTATGGGATAAAAAAATACCTTTGTATATTTATGCAATGAATTGTATAGCACAACCTAACGCTTACATTTTTACAATTTACCAGTAGACCCAAACCCATTGGTAAATCGACTGCGCACTTTATCACACGCAGGAAGATCGTCAAAACATTCGGTTATCATAAAAGTCGCACGTTCGCACTTCGTAATAACAAGCTGGGCAATGCGCTGACCATTCTCAATCGTATACGCGGTATTACTCATATTGATAAGTGGTATATGTATTTCTCCACGATAATCTGCATCTATCGTACCAACTGCATTTATTAAAGTAATGCCATGTTCAAACGATAAGCCCGAACGAGGACGTACCTGCCCCTCATACCCTTGTGGCAACGCTATATAAGTGTTGGTTGGAACGAGAATACGCTCAAATGGCTTGATGAGAATAGGTTCATTGAGATACGCGCGCAAATCTGCCCCTGCAGCAAGCGCACTTTTATACTCAGGAGCAGAACCCCAAACAGATACCTTAATTGTAGGAACACTCATATACAAATATTATATAAAATTACCGTTCGTGTCTTTTTGAATGATGATTCTCATAGTTTCTTCTTCCACCGCCACGTCTATGAGTATCATTTCTCATACCCGATCTACCATCACGTCCGCGATTGTTTCTATGCGAACTCGTCGAATACGAAGCATCATCACCATTCATTGCCAAATTTATGCGCCCCATACGATCTATTTCTATAATCTTAACTTCTACCTCATCATTAAGCTGTAACACATCTTCTACAGATTCTACTCGTTCGGTAGAAATTCTACTAATATGACATAGTCCTTCTTTCCCTGGCAACACTTCTATAAACGCTCCAAAGTCTGTAATTCGCTTTACAATACCTGTATAGGTTTTACCAACTTCAGGTTCTTCAAGTAACTTTAGCAAATCTTGCTTTGCAAGATTTCCCGCATTCATGTCTTGCGAATAAATCGTTATTTGCCCATTGTCTCCGATGTTCGCTTGGACGTTGTGTTTTTCTGTAATCGCACGAATAGTTTTACCGCCCGTCCCAATGAGAGTGCCAATATGCTCTGTATCAACTGCAAAAGTTATAATGCGCGGCGCATAAGGTGAAAGCTCTTCGTGAGAGGTAGAAATCGTATCATTCATAACAGTGAGTATATGAAGTCGTCCTACTCGTGCTTGTTCAAGTGCCGTACGCATAGTCTGTGCACTGACATTTTTAACCTTAATATCCATTTGGAATGCAGTAATACCATCTTTTGTACCCGCAACTTTAAAATCCATATCACCGAGATGATCTTCTTCGCCTAAAATATCTGAAAGTACCACCGTACCACGTTCGTCGGTTATAAGTCCCATGGCTATTCCTGCAACAGAATTTGTTATTGGCACACCAGCATCCATAAGACTTAAAGATCCTGAACATACTGTTGCCATAGATGAAGAACCATTCGACTCTAAAACTTCCGATACAACGCGAATAGTATAAGGAAAAACATCTTGAGAAGGCAGTACTGCTTGAACCGCTCGATAGGCGAGATGCCCATGTCCTATCTCTCTTCTTCCTGTCATAAGACGCCCCGTTTCACCTACAGAATACGGAGGAAAATTGTAATGAAGCAAAAATCGTTCTCGTCTATCGCCATCAATATCATCAAATATTTGCTCATCAGAAGCACTACCTAAGGTTACAACTCCAAGCGATTGTGTCTCACCACGAGTAAAAAGCGATGAACCGTGCGTGTGGGTAAGAACACTAGTCTTACATTCTATGTCGCGTATGTCTTCGGGTCCTCTTCCATCCGTGCGTATTTTTTTTGTCAAAATGTTTGAGCGCACTATTTCTTGCTCTAATTCATCAAGCGCTTTATAAATATATTTTTCATCTTCTTTTTCAATCTGCGATGAAAAATGCTCTTTGGCATTTTCTATAACGACTTTAATAGCTTCCGATCTGTTGTCTTTGCCTTTGACGTAGCATGCGTTTTCCATTTCGCTGCGCGCAAAAGTCTTTATATCGTCATGTAATGAAAATTCACTTACTTCTAACAGCAGCTGCTTCTTTTTACCGCATAAAGCGACAAGATCATTTTGTGCTTCACATATTTTTGTTATAGCAGGTCGCGCAAAATCTATCGCATCTAAAAGCTTATCTTCTGAAACTTCGTGAGCACCACCTTCTACCATAGTGATACCTTCAAGTGTTCCCGCAACAATTAACTCAAGCTCTGCTTGCATTATTTCTTCAAAAATGGGGTTAAGAATATACTCCCCATTTACCATTGCAATACGTACTGCACCAACGGGTCCATCAAACGGTATATCACTTACCATAACAGCGGCAGAAGCAGCGCACATAGCAACAACGTCAGCAGGATTTACTTTATCACTAGAAAGCGTAGTCGGGATAAGCTGAATTTCTCGCTTGAAATTTTTATGAAAAAGTGGTCTCATAGGTCTATCAATAAGTCGAGAGACTAGTATCTCTTTATCTTTAGGGCGCGTTTCTCGTTTTATAAATCCGCCCGGTATCTTACCCGCAGCATAGTATTTTTCGTTGTATTCTACTTGTAATGGAATAAAATCTAAATCTTCATTTGGAGAACTAGAACAACAAACAGTAGCTAATACCGAAGTACCGCTTTCGTACATTGCAAATACTGAACCATTTGCCTGCCTTGCCATGTACCCTGTTTGTAATACAAGTTTTTTATCCCCAATATCCACAGAAACTTCATCTGTATGTATCATAAAATGCTCCTTAATCTACTCTAGTATTGATGGACCATAAATACCATCTCGTTAATTTTTACAAATACGTAACAATATGAAACACTACGATAGTTCATCAGAAAGAAATAAAAATTTAATAATAATTGTAATTGTAAAATTTATCTTGAAAGGCAAACTAATGACGTAAACCTAACTCTTTAATAAGAGTTCTATATTTTTCAAGATTTTTTCTTTGTAAATATCGCAGTAGTCTACGCCGACGACCAACATATTTCAAAAGAACATTTCTGTTACTCCAATCTCGCTTATAAGTCTTACCATGAGCAGTAAGATGATTTATGTTCTGTGTTAAGAGTGCAATTTGCACACAAGTATCACCCGTGTTTTTTTCATTGCCGCCATATTTTACAAATAAAGCTTTTTTTTCCTCAGTACCACTACTCACTAATATAACTCCTCTAATTATATAAGCATTGTAATGCTATACAGAGTCTTTTGTCAACGAAATGCAATAACAGTAATAAGTTATTCTTCATATTCTATATTTTCTTTAATAACAGTTTCGAGGATATTCCGCTCATCATCGCTTAATGCTACAAGGGTATTAAGTTTTTTCTCAGAATACCACACGGCTAAATCGTATATTTTTGTAATTCCGTTATCAAAAAGCTTTTCTACTATAAAGTCACTTAATGGTAACTCGCGTATAGAGACACCTTGATCTTCTTCATTCTCTGTATCGCTTTCTTCATCACTGAGCGCTTCGGGTCTATGTACATCTTCAGCATCTTCAATATTATTATAAGCCTGTACTTCAACAATTTCTCGTAACACTTTACGCATATGAGTAACTTCATCGGATGAAAGATTTTTTGCAAATAATTGCGAATCTGACATTGGTATTAAGTCTTCTATATATTCTATACCTGCACTTTCAAGCTTAGAAACTACGTCAGCACGCATGCCAGGAAGTTCTCGAACTTTTGCAATATCACTTTCTGCAGTATTTTGATTTTCATTTGCATCTGATTCGTCATTAAAAACTGACTGAATCATTTCATTATTTTTGTTCATTTCTTTAAATTCAGATTCAGTCTTAACATTGATGTTCCAATCCGTAAGTCTATTTGCAAGTCGCACATTCAAGCCAAGCTTTCCTATTGCTATGGGGAAATTTTCATCTTCTACAATTGCAATAGCAACGCGATTTTCGCGATCCATTACTATTACTTGCTTTACTTGTGCAGGAGAAAGCGCATTGTGAATAAAGGTAAGCTGATCACTGTCATAGTGCAATACATCTATGCGCTCTCCATCAAGCTCAAGTATAATGTTGTTTATGCGAATTCCTCTTGCACCAACACAAGTGCCAACAGGGTCAATTTCTGAATGCATAGAACGAACTGCGACTTTTGTTCGGTAACCCGGCTCGCGTACTATTTTCACAATTTCAACAGTACCATCATATAACTCCGGTATCTCAAGCTCAAAAATTTTCTTTACAAACTCAGGATGCGTTCTACTAAGAACAACCTCAAGACGATGTCCTTGTGTCCTCTCAACCGAATGGATCAACGCCTTTACTCTATCACCGACTCGGTATACTTCCTTTGGTGTTTGGAAACGCTTTGGCATCACGCCTTCGACTTTTCCAAGGTCCACTATGACATTATTATTTACTTCTCTTAAACAATAGCCAACTACAATTTCATTAAGCTTGTTCTTAAATTCAGATTGCAGTAAATCTCCTTCAAATTCTTTAATACGCTGCGTGGCTCTCTGGCTTGCAACCAACGTTTCATTGCGTGTAAATTGCTGAGGTTTTATTTCAATAAGAAGCTGATCACCTATTTCACACTCGGGCTCAAATTTCTTTGCATCTTCTAATCCGATTTCAAAAACTGATTTGTCTTCTTGCTTTTCTACAACAATGGTTTTTTTAGAATACAACGCAACTTCCGAATAATCGCTACTAAAGTCAACTACGACATTCTCATCAGTACCAAAACGCTTTTTATACGCAGCCTTTAATGAATCCTCAAGAACAATTCGTATCAGTTCTTCTGAAAAACCTTTTTCATTTTTGAGTTCTTGTATAATACTTGTTAATGTTGCCATAGATTTTTTAAATTCCGATTGATGTTAAGTTAAGAATAGTCGCAAATTTTATATTTGTTAGAATATTATATTCCTTATACGTTGTCAATAAAATTAAGAAGAATTGAAATGTATAATGTCCATGGGCGAAGAGGGACTTGAACCCACGACATCCTGCTTGTAAGGCAGGCGCTCTACCATCTGAGCTATTCACCCTTGTTTTCTTAAAGTGTAAAAGAGTTAGCTACTATTTGTCAAATATTTGTCAATAAAATCTATACTCAACTAGAATGAATAAAGATATGCATACTATTCACAATATAGGAATTATCGCACATATAGATGCGGGCAAGACCACAACTACAGAACGGCTGTTATATGTTACAGGATTATCACACAAATTGGGTGAGGTCGATGAAGGAACCGCAGCAATGGACTGGATGGAACAAGAACAGGAACGCGGCATTACCATTTCATCCTCTGCAACGACTATTACATGGAAAAATCACACTGTAAATATAATAGATACGCCCGGGCATGTAGATTTCACCATTGAAGTAGAACGCGCACTGAGGGTTTTAGATGGAGCTGTGGGAATCTTTTGTGCCGTAGGAGGTGTTGAACCACAATCTGAAACAGTGTGGAAACAATCACAGCACTACGATGTAAGCAAAATAGCATACATCAATAAAATGGACAGATTAGGAGCAAATTTCGAGAAAACAATTGAAGACATTGCACGCAAACTTGCCGTAAAACCCTTGCCTTTGACCTTGCCCATAGGGAAAGAAAAAAACTTTGAAGGTATTATAGATCTTCTTAGAATGAAAGAGTTGCATTGGAATGCGGAAAAAAGCGGACTGGTATTTACCGAGAAATCCATTCGAAGCGAATTGTACGATATCGCACAAAACGCAAGAGATCACATTGTAGATATCGCTTCAGAATACAGCGATAGTATTGCAGAAAAATACCTCGCAAATGAAGAAATTACTAATGAACAGCTACTTACTGCACTAAAACAAGGTGTATTAAATCACAGCATACTACCTGTATTTTGTGGAGCAAGTCTAAAAAACATAGGCATACAAACATTGCTTGATGGCATCGTACATTTTTTGCCAAGCCCCGAAGATATACCAGAACTTATGGTACATGACTTTGCGAATATTGAGAAAACTATGCCATGGACTTACAAAAACAAGGCACTAGGATTGATTTTCAAATCAATAGTCGACAAGCATTTTGGACTGATGCACTTTGTGCGTGTCTACAGCGGAAGCATAAAAAACGCCTCAAACATTTTTAATGTAACTACAGGAGAAAAAGAACGCATAACCCGAGTACTGAAAATGCATGCAAATAAATCCACACAAGTAGACGCATTGCATGCAGGTGAAATCGGCGTTCTCATTGGACCGAAGACTGTACGCACCGGACATACCGTAGCGGAAGATATTAAACCGCGTATATTACTAGAATATATTCCGATACCCGAACCCGTTATCTCTGCAACGATGGAAGCACACAATATTTCAGAAAGAGACACTTTGTTAGATGTTTTATCAAAACTATCGGTAGAAGATCCAAGCCTTCGCTACGGAGAAGATAAGAGTACAGGACAAGTAGTTATATCGGGAATGGGAGAACTACATTTAGAAGTCATAGCAAAGCGCATACAAAGCGACTATAACATTACCTCACGGCTTGGTCATCCACAAGTGAAATATCGTGAATCGATACGTAAAACGCACAAAGAAACATTTGTCATGTCATCCATGCCTGCAGAAAAAAACGAGAATCTTCAATTGCACAAAACACCGCTTGAAATAACGCTGGAAGTTAGCGCAGGAGACGTGAACACAGGTATTATGTTTTACTCGCAAATAAAAGCAGAAAAAAAAGAAACTGCAAAATGCCTCGCTATTTCATTTATAGAAAAAGGCGTAAAAGAAGCAGCACTTTCTGGAATTGCTCTTGGATTTCCTTGTGTCGATATGCGTATAAATCTTATAGACATTGCCTACGATTTTAACGCGGCACCCGTTCTCGATGAACTTTTATATACTTACGCCGCATCACGCGCATTTCAACTCGCAGCTCATAATGCACAACCGGTAAAGATGGAGCCAATAATGAAAATGGTTGTTGTAAGCCCAAAAGAATGCGTCGGAGATGCGCTAAACACAATAACGCAACGCATGGGCATAGTCCACAAAGTAGATGAAGAACAAACGCAAAGTATTATTCACGCATATGCAGCATTACGTAAACTGTTTGGCTACGCAACTAGCATACGCAGTGCGACACAAGGCAGAGCGTCTTTCACAATGGAGTTTGATTGCTACAAAGCTACCCATAGCGACGAATCCTAGCACTTCGCATTTCTAAAGACTAGCCTTGCCTGACTCAAGTTTTTTCTTGTCCTTTTGAAATTCATTGACCCTTAACAAACGAGCACTCTGTGAATTTTTGAATTTACAAAACTATACTACAGCTCAGTAATCTGTATAAGACCTTAACTATGTTTACTATAATATATTTGGAAAGAAAAAATGATAGAAAATAAGCAAACTACTACCAAATTCACTCTCGGTGGCATACACTGTGTAGGATGCATACATTCTATAGAATCAGAACTGAAAAATGTTGCAGGTGTGCACAGTGTTTCTATAAACACGATAACGCATAAAGCATTTGTAGAACATGAAAATACCGTAGATGTAGAACTCCTTATAGAAGCAGTAGTACGCTCTGGATATAGTGCAACAACTGAAGAAAAATCCGCACATGACGAACAGTATTTACAAAATTCTAATACGATAACAGATACTAAAAACGCAAATCACAAAACACTTTGGAATCTTGTATTTGTTTGGACAGGCTTTGCATTTATTATGGCAATAATGGCAGCACACTGGTTTGAGTTTTCATTGCCGATAACAACACTGTGGCAAAGTATTATTCTCTTAAGCATTTCTACGGCATTGTTTTTTATTCCGGGCATGCCCATTATTAAAGGTGCGCTACATGCGCTGCGCTATAAGTCACTTACTATGGATGTACTTACTTTTAGCGGCGTGGGTGCAGCACTGCTTTCAGGTATATTGCGCATAGCACATGAGCTTGGTATGTTTGAGCCAATTGGAAATTTTGCGGGCATAGGAGGTATGATAGTAGCCTTTGCGGTAACAGGTAATACGATAGAAACACTATCGAGTAAAAAGTCATCAAAAGCTTTGGAACTTCTTTTAACAATGAGTCCACAACAGGCGCATGTAATTAGAAACGATGAAGAGATACTCATCCCTATTAACAAGCTTGTCGTAGGCGATACCGTAATAGTGCGCCCCGGCGAAAAAATTCCATCAGATGGTGTTGTAATACATGGTAGCAGTGCAATAGACGAATCAATTGCCACAGGTGAGAGTCTACCGATAACGAAAACAGTAGATGACAGCGTCATAGGTGGTACGATAAATGGAGATGGTGTTTTACATCTGCGAATAAATGCCGTTGGAGAAAACACATTTTTACAGCATGTCATTGCACTTGTAGAAAATGTACAAAGCGTGAAACCGCGCATACAAAAACTTGCCGATAGCATTTCATCGGTGTTAATTCCTATCATTTTAATACTCGCAGGTCTTACCTTTGTAGGATGGCTGTTTTTTTCCAATACATTTTTACAAGTCACGCAATTTATCAATTTCACGCCCCAATGGTTAGAGGGTTCAAATGTAAGTCGTGCACTTTTTTCGTCAATTTCAGTGTTAGTTATAGCCTGCCCTTGTGCTTTAGGGCTCGCAACACCAGCAGCACTCTCAGTAGGCATTGGCACCAGCGCGCACATGGGTATTCTATATAAAAACGCTCGCGTTATAGAAAGCATAAGTAAGCTTCACGTAATAGCAATGGACAAAACAGGCACCATAACCGAAGGAGCCCCGCGTATAAAATCTATCACATCGCATGCAGAAGAATATAATTCACAAAAACTTTTACACTACAGCGCATCATTAGAACATAGCTCAGAACATCCATTAGCAAAAGCGATAATACTACAATACGATGAACAATGCAAAGCGACAAATAGTAAACAACAACTTTATCACGTAGATGACTTTACTGCACACGCAGGATTTGGTATTTCAGGAACCATAAATCAAAAGCAATTTTTCATCGGCACCGAAGCGTTTATCGAAAAACAAGGGCTAGACATTCCACAAGCCATGCACAAAGAAATACAAGCTCTGCAGGATATGGGTTCTACCATTAGCATACTTGCAGATAAAACACATGCTTTAGGACTTATTGCGTTTTCAGATACAATACGAAACGATAGTGCACAAGCAATAGATATGTTTCACAAACATCGTTTACACACCGTCATGATAACAGGAGATAACGAAAAAGCTGCGCGGTACATTGCACAGCAAGCGCATATAGATGAAGTTATCGCACAAGCAAAACCGCAAGACAAACAAAAATACGTACAACTTCAGCAACAGAAGCATAAAAAAATACTGATGGTCGGCGATGGCATAAATGACGCACCTGCACTTGCCCTTGCCGATGTTGGCGTTGCAATGGGAAGTGGTACCGATGTTGCAATGGAATCAAGCGATGTCGTGCTTATGAAAAGCACACTCGGATCTCTTGCTTATGCATTAGTGTTTGCGAAAAAAATATATAGCGTAATACAACAAAATATTTTTTGGGCTTTCATCTACAACGGCATAGCCTTACCCTTTGCAGTTTTTGGTGTTATACATCCCGCCTTCGCCGAACTTGCGATGGGCTTAAGCTCCATCACCGTGCTTTCAAATTCTTTGAGTCTTTACAAATGGAAAACGTACGCTAAAATGAAAGCATTGCAAAGTACATGATATAGGACAAACTCGTTAATTGAGCCTATTACCCTCATGGTCGGTAAAGGTTATTTCGCCAAGATTATCAAAAACTTGCCGTAAGTTTGTTGAACTATACAGGCTTCTACTCATTACTACTGTAGTAAGCGGATTTTCTCCAAAAGCCCAGGAACCTATACTCGTAACACTTTTGGGAATAGTTACGCTGCGGAGTAGGTTAAATCTAAAAGCCCAGGGACCTATACTAAGAACACCTTCGGGAATGGTTAAATGGGTTAATTGATTAGAAAGAAAAGCCGAGTTACCTATACTCGTAACACTTTTGGGAATGGTTACGCTGCGGAATTTTCTGGAGAAATATTTGTTGGCGGGTATAGCGGTAATTCCTGCCGGGAAGTCTTCTGCTTTAAGTTCTGTTTTCCTTATAAAATTTCTAATTTTAGTAAATTGTGCCCGAATTATTGCATTGTTGCTGTATTCTGGCTTCAGTCGAACAAATGCTTCAAGATCAATCAGTGCTTTTGCGTAGTCTTCACAGGACTCATCTAACTTAATGCAGGTGTTGGCTCTATGATAATACGCCTCTGCATAGTTTGAATCTAAGTCTATTGCCTTATTGAAGTAATCCATCGCGTTTTTGTACTTTATCAGTTTGTAAAAAACTAATCCTTTATAGTTATATGCTTGTGCATACTCAGGCTTCAACTTTATCGCTTTGTTAAAAGAAAAAAGGGCGGCTTTTATAGAAGCGAAAAACATCTTTCTATTATCTTCTGTGTTCTCTTTAGGGAGGATCGACAATGCATGAAAGTAATAAGAACTGCCTAAGCTCACCCATGCCTGTGCATCTTTTGGTTTAAGCTCTACAAGCTTTTTATAGTTATTTATTGCTTTGCCCCATTCTTTTAAACGTGCATGCGCGACACCTCTATTTTGATAGCTATTGGCATCATCTGCAGTAGTCTTTTCTACTGTTATCTTGGGCTTGTTTACGGGTTTTTCTTCACATGCTGTTAGTGAAGTAAGTATGATGAATATATATATATATATATATATATTCTTAATGGTTTCTTCATGTTCTTTTCTCCTTCTTACTTTTATAAATATCACTAGTACTAATATTGTTCAAGTCTATTTTAATGATTTTTTTGTAATGATTTTCTCCAATATGTAAGAGAGAACATAGGGGAGCTGATGCGGTGCGTTTTGGTTTACTTAAGGTGTTGCTACCTATTTGCAAGGCACACAAGCAATTACCATATGGGGAGTTGTGAAAATGTAGCATGTAATATATGTGTGGGTTATAGCCCATATTGGGAGAGGGGGGTTAAAACAAAACAAAGAGGCACTGCAGAAACCATAAGAGAGTGCCTCACACATAGTAACGAACTTAATGATGTATGTTATATAGCACTAAGCAATAAAAAAATGTAGGGTTATTCCTTGTGCTGTTTCCGTAAGTATAACTACATGCTTTTTATCGCATAAAAAAGCCGTCTGCTTTATTCAAACAAACGGCACTATGATAGACATATGTATTATAGCATGTAGTTATACTGCCTGACTACCTACAACTTCTACCGCTGCACCGACGATGTAGAACTCCTTATAGAAACTAAGCACAACAATTGAAGAAAAATCCGCACATGTCGAAGAAAGCGTAGGGCTACAAATGAAAGTATTCAAAGTATATGATATGAGACAAAACTATATGCTTATTCATATGTCCCCTTTAGTTTTAGTACTCCATTTTCTATTCCAATTTTACCGCCTACAAGCAGTGTTTCTATCTCAAAGTTTTCATCGCATATGAGAATATCAGCATAAGCTCCATGTGCAATAACTCCACGCGGTATACCCAATGCCCGAGCCACATTACTTGTTGCAAGAGATAGTGCATCTTCAATGCCTAAGACCTTGTTTTGTATAAGAGTCTGCATTGTTCTATGTACGGTGTTATAAGGGAAGCATCCAATTTTTTGTAAGTGCCCATCGTTATCATAACGAGACCAGCTCCCTCCTCCATCAGAACTCATTGTAACCTGTGTGAGGGCTATGTCGTTTTCTTGCAGCAATTTTATCAACTGTGAAAAAGAAATTGCGTTTGTCTCATCTCCTGCGGTTATGTCAATGATACCCCCTTGTTTTGCAAATTCTATTGCCTCATCAAATAGATGTAGACATCGTCCTACATGGGTTGGGCGAAAATGCAGTATAGGAATTTCTGTTTCTTCAAGTATTTCACGTACCTGCGATAAAGCTCGCGTCCCATCGCCCATGTGCAATTTTATATAGGCGTTTTTCCCCGCAATCATGCCCGCAACACGCACATCACTAGCGAGCTGTTTCAATTCATCTTTACTGATAAGCGGCTCTCTATGATCTGAAAGCGCGAGTTTTACACCAAGCATTTCTTTGATAAACACAATGTCTTTTTTGACGGAGCCAGTGAGTGTAGGGCTTGGATAATCATAACTGCCTGTCAAGCAATACGCGGTGATTCCTTCTTCACTCAAAGCTTTTGTTTTCGCTAAAAGATTTTCTATACTCCGCGTGGTACTATCCGTACCGAGAAGCCCCACTACAGTAGTTATACCCGATTTTAAAAGCGCACTGAGCATTGCTTCGGGCGTTCGCGTTTTGAAACTACCCTCACCTCCTCCTCCAATTATATGTACGTGCTGGTCTACAATGCCGGGTGTTATTATTTTTCCATGAGCATTTATTTTTGTAAAAGAAGCTTGATTAGAGAAAGTATCATACGCAATGTTTTTTCCAATTCCAATAATTCTATCATTGCATATGAGAATATCAGCTACTCCTATATCTTGTGGAGCAAATACATGTCCGCCTTCTATTACCGTAAACATTTTATTTTAATTCTTTTTCTTCGTCAGTTTTTTGTAGTTTTGCAATGCCGAAGCCACTTATTGCAAGTATCACGGCAACGACAATACCCATATAGTTAAACACTGCCCATGGAAGATACTCAATGGTAGTAACTCCAAGCGTTACCGACATATATGCACCTGCGGCAGACCATGGTACGAGCGGAACAAAAACTGTCCCTGAATCTTCAAGGGTTCGCGAAAGATTTTTTGGATCAAGTCCTCGTTTCATGTAACTATCTTTGAATAATTCCCCCGGTATTAAAATTGATAAATAAGAGCTTCCTGTGACAAGTGCCATAGTAATACATGAAAGTATTGTAGAAAGTATCAGCGAAGTTGCAGAGTGTATACGAGCAAGAATAACCTTTAAAACAGTATCGAGCATACCGGAAACACTCATAATACCTGCAAATCCCATTGCACAAAAAATAAGCACGGTGGTGCTGGTAACTGATACTACTCCACCGCGATTGATAAGTCGTACTACTTCTGCCGAGACATCTTTCATACCCGTCATAGAAACAGAGAACCCTTTTATTAATGATACAAAGCCGTCATTGAGACTAAAGCCTTGTATCAAAACACCCAATGCTACAGAAAGCAGACTTGTACCTATCATAGTCGGAATTGCGGGAAATTTTATTATAGAACTTACAAGTATGACAGCTACAGGCACAAGCAAGAGTAGATTCCATTGAAATAGAGAATCTAGCTGCGTAAGCAGTGTGTTCACAGCTTCAGAATTCGTTGCATTTCCCGTTGAACGTAATCCAACAAATAAGTATACAAAAACCGCAATTATTGTTGCAGGAATGCTTGTATACAACATGTGCCGAATATGAGCGTATAAATTCGTACCTGCTGCAATAGGCGCAAGATTGGTTGTATCGGACAGTGGTGAAATTTTATCTCCAAAGTATGCCCCTGCTACTACAGCTCCAGCAGTTGCAGGCAAAGACACACCAAGTCCACTGGCAATACCCATGATGGCAACACCAATAGTACCCGCAGATCCCCACGATGTCCCGGTAACCGTAGAAACTAATGCAGTAATAAGAAACGCAGAAACTAGCACAAATTTTGGATTTATAATTTGTATGCCATAATAAATAATCATTGGCACCGTACCAGAAAACATCCAAGATCCAATAAGAAATCCGACACTCCACAATACCAGTGTTGCAGGCATTGCCTTTGCTATCTTATCTACTATTGCCTTTTGTAAATCTTGCCATCTATACCCAAGACTATAGGCTATAACACCGGCAATACACGCAGAAACAACAAGAATAGGCTCAGCTCTATAGCCTAAGTATCCATATCCAATTGATAAGGATCCTATCATAAAAATTATCGGAAATATTGATTGTATAAACGTAGGTTGCTTTTTCATAGTAAAACTCCTTTCTTTATTGGACTTTTAATTACGATGAGCATACAAAACGCACCTTATTATTATAAGCCAAAGTAACTACTACCTCTAAGTATAAAGCACTCTTCTGAAAAATATTCAGTATAATTTATAAATCTGAAGTAGAATATAATTTTTTAAAAAAGATGGAAGTTACGCACAATGGGTACTAGGTCCTATACAAAATCATCAAAGCATTGGATGTATTTTTGTGCAATAGACTGCGGATGAAATCGTTGTGCAAGAACACGTTTTTCTTGTAAAGCATAAGAACGATACTTTTTTTTATGCTTCATAACATTGTGCACCTTCACACAAAACGCATGCTTATCTTTGCATGGCGTGTACCACACATCGCTTGTAAATAACTCGCGTGCAACGAAAGTATCTTCCATAATCACAGGCGTCCCTTGCAAAAACGCTTCGCATGGCACAAGCCCAAAACCTTCACTCTGAGATGGAAATATAACGACATCTGCATATTTCATGTAGGCATAGACATTCTTGATATGTCCAAGAAAATGCACATACTGCACAAGTTTTAAGTGATGCACCAGTGTTTCAAGTTTTTTTCGCAAAGGGCCATCGCCGGCAAGGTACAAACAAGCGTGAGGATAATAAGTCTTATGCAACTCTTTCATCATATGAAGTACATATTCATGCCCCTTGTGTTTACACAGACGCAAAGCACAAAATAAAATAGGCGATCGTATATCCGCAGCATTTTTATAAGGGTTTTCAGAAGTATATGCATATTTCACAGGATTATAAAGCACTGTCTTGCGTATTCGCTTACACGACTTTTTGTTAAGAATCCGCACATAAGAATTGAGACAGTCTTGTGAAACTGCGCTTAATCCATGAAAGTTCGGCAGTATATGTGTTATTGCAAGACGCGTTAAAAATGAAAAATACGAAAACTTATTGTGAAATGTTGCTAAAAGTGCAGGGCTTTTATTTTGCGATTTCAATCGTAAATACGCAGCACATGCAACGATATATGCTCTTCCAAGATGTGCATGAACAATTGCAGGTGAGGTTTCTGCAATATACTGAGAAAGTTTTTTTGCAGCATAAAGCACACGCAATTTTTTGCATTCAAGAGATATAAACGGTATACGCATGTCAGACAATTTTTTCATTGCAGCGCTGCTTTCTGTCGCTTGTATACTTATAAAAGTAATATCATATTTTTTTTTAATATATGGTGCAAGAAGAAAAAATATCTTTGAAACTGCACTTTCATCAAGTACGGTTGTCAGCCACAAAAGCTTCTTTTTTTTTGCAAATTTCTTGTATGCCGTGTACGAAGCGATGCTTTTATTATTTTTGTATTTGAAAGTGCGCAACGCATCTTTAATACCCACCGGAAGCATCATACGAAGATATCGCTTTGCATATTCCATACAAATAAAATAACTCATATACAAAAAATTTCGCAGGCTCGGGTATAACTTGCGTTGTATCGACCACCTCTCCCTCATCATACGCGTAAAGTTTCTTGTAGAATAGCCTTGTGCTTTCACCGTTACCATGCAATCATTACATACAAATACTTCATATCCATTTTTAAGTACACGCGCCATTTGATGAGCATCCGCACACACTCGATAGCGTGTATCAAACAAATACTCCATCGCTTTCTCTGCACGTATAAACAGAGCTTGGTGCGATGTTGGCATTGCGAAGGGCATTGCCTGCAAGGGAATAACCTTTTTACGTATGAGGTGTCCGCGTAAATCTTCATAAAAATCAGTAGCAACATACGCGTAATTTTTTTCTCGTTGCAGAAAATAATCCGAATGCTTTAGCGAATTGTATATACGAAGAAGTGCTGTTGCATCACAAAATACATCTGCCGTATTTAAAAATAATATCCATACACCACGTGCATTGACTATGCCCTTGTTCATCGCATCGTATATTCCGCTATCAACACCGCGTAGATGGCGCATTGCATGCTTCTGCTCTCGCTTACTTTTCAAGGTATGCGTTTCTACACATTTCTTTATTTCAGGTAAAAATCCACCATCAATAATCAAAACATCAAGTTCCTCAGGAGCGATGCTCTGAATACTCACAGAAGATAAAGTTTCGTATAAACCCTCTACATCATCTTTAACTACCGTTACAATACTGAAAAATGGCTTGTGTTTGCTCATGTCGCACATGTTGTATATATGATATGCTCTTTTTATAAAAGACGTGAATACGCAATTGTCATAGAGAGTAAAAAACTCTTCTTGAAATACTGACAATCATAGGTCTATTTTTGATACGCATAAGGAAATATCTTACGATATTTTCTTGACTAATTGTTCTATAAGATTCCGAGCAGATGAGAGTTCCCATACCAGATGCGCTTTGTGTGTGTCATCAGAATTTGAATATGCCAAACTATACCAATACGAAATATCCAGCGCGTGTGCAAGAGAAAAATAGCAATTGTTATGCGCATCGCCTGCGCGACGTATTTCTGCAACATGTGTTCCTTCGCGCATCCACAGCATATTTGTAAGTCCTGCACCATGCACGGATACTAAAACATCAGTAACACGAAATAATGCAATTTGTTCAGAAATACTCATATGCGAAAGAGTGACCGCCATAAAATCATGTTCCTGTAATATCGGTAGTATTTCATGTTCATTTACCAAATATCGATATGCTGCATCACTACGGCTTATATACACTCGTTTTTTCTTTTCATGTTTAGCACGGGTGTTTTTGCAAACTATAGTATGAGCAACATGCTGATGTGCCATGCTGCGAATGCGTTTCATAAGTGATGGTCTAAAATTACCGGAACCTGCAGGCGCAAGAATATCTCCTATTGCATATAAATTTTTAACGCGTATTTTATGCCTCTTAGGAATAAGAATAATACGATTTTCGCGTATTCCCAAAAGGGCTAAGGTATCGGTGCAATACGACTTGGCATATGCATCGGGTAGGAGTATCGGCATGTCAGGATATTCAACGGAAATCATAGCTTGCATCAACAATACTTTTGGTAACACATCTGCTATCCAATGAAAATATCCCGATGATACGTAATCAGTTACCAACATTGCAGCATCAATCTTATGTGGCATTGAGAGATAGCATGCGCTTCGCACATGCATTTTCACACGCGTTACAACATTCATACGCGTAACATGTACGCTCTGAGAAATGCTCGTCATACCCCGTGTCGCACTGCCCTTAGAAACTACAAGCGCATCTTCATACACGGCACAATATCCTTTATCAAAAGTGCTCCGATATTCTGAAGAGAATAAAAATTCTTCATCGGATCTCAGATTGCATGGTTTCGTTCGAACAACCGTTTCATGAGAAATAATATCAATACTGCGCTGTGGTTTTGCAACAGGAAATAACAATACCATGTATATTTACCACGCTTTTTATGAAATATTCATTATCTTACACAAGGCATCGTAATTGCCTTGAAAAGAAATAGCGCCTTCATCAATTTTATAAATATAATCGCACAATGCGAGCGTGTTTATTCGGTGGGCAACGATGATAATCGTCTTGCTCTTAGGAAGATTATCTATTGCATTTTGTACTTCTTGTTCAGTTTTCATATCAAGATGTGATGTCGCCTCATCACAAAAAATTACATCAGGCTCTCGATACAAAGCCCGAGCAATACCAAGCCTTTGTCGTTGCCCTCCACTTAAGCGTTTGCCATGTTCACCTATAGCCGTATCTATCCCTTGTGGCATTTTTTGCACAACACTCCACAAATTTGCAATCTTTAATACTTCCTGTACTTTCTCTCTATCTACTTCTTGTTCACTGATGCCAAATGCAACATTATTCACGAGGCTGTCTTCCATAAGCAAGGTTTCTTGTGGTACATAGCCTATGTTTTTCTGCCAACGCCGCATGTTGTTGCTAATATCAACCCCATCTACTTTTACCACTCCTGTAGTAGGGTTTAAAAATGCCATGAGAATATGCAGTAAGGTTGTCTTGCCACCTCCAGAACCTCCAACGATACCGATTTTTTTCCCTTTGGAAATGGAAAAAGAAATATCGCGCAGAACTAAGGTAGAATTTTCGTATGAATACGTGCGTCCATTTTCACTAAATATGGGATAAGAAAAAGATACATTCTGTATTTCTATATTATTTTCAAACGGCAGTGGTTTTATATTTTCTTGTGTTTCCTCAACCTTATGCTGAAGTGCAGTTTGATACTCTTCGTAAAATTCATTGACAGCTATTTGATCGTTCGTAAAAGTACCTAAATACCCGGTAATACGCAACATCGCAGGCATAACTTTAAACACGGCAGTAGCAAATACTGCAGCAGTCGTAAGTATTTCAGATGCTTTTCCAGGATTATAAACGATGATTAGAACCGCATAACCGACAAAGGACAACACCACAGATAATTCAAGAACAACACGTGGCAATGAAGCAACAATACGCTTGTAAGCTCCTAAAGATATGGTCTTGCTATAAAAGAGATGAAAAATTCGCAAAAAAAACGGCTCTGCACTAAAAAGACGGCTAAATGTGAAATTATGCACACCTTGATATAAGGTCATACTTTGTTTTTTAGAAAGTGCAAGTTCTATTTGTGAAATACGCTGTAACTCTTTATGTACAAGTTTATACGTAGTAAATGATACCAAAGCCATAATTCCACTAATTAACAAAGCACCTGGAGAAATCAGTGTTATGCCTAATCCCAGTACTATTACAAAAAGCAAGTCATTTACAAGACTCAAAAGTCCGTGAATAATTCCAAAGGCTTTACCTGAAAGGCTCATAGAAAACAATGTGCGTGCCGCCGAACGCCCTAAATAATAACTATAGGACATGTATAAAATAACCGTGTATATTCTCTCTGATAAGTTTTTTGTAGCATGCGCCGTATAAATATCTGTTATATACAAAACGACAAGGCTGATTATCGTACGCAATGCAAACATGACAAAAAATGCAAAAGCAAAAAAAATCACTAGTTGATTTGATGAGCTAAAGTTAAAAAATTCAAAGACATATCGAGAAATTTTCACCGTGTATTGAACTATTATTCCTGCATTACTGATGTCTGAATGTATGGCATCCGCATGCTGCAAAAACACCACAAATGGAATAACTAAGCCAATACCGACAAGTCCCAAAAATGAACTCGTAACCATGCAGAGAAAAAGCCATGGTAGTTTTTTACGCGATCCTGAAAGCAAGTACCATATTTGACCTAAGGTAGTACTAAATTTCACCGCGTGTAGCGATTTACGTAAGTTCTCTTGTTCTTTTACAAGTTCAGCTTCTTCCTCTTCTGTCATGACAATATTCAATTTTTTAGACTGTCGATATAGCTTGTTAGGTATTTTTCCTCTTTGCTTTCCTCTGTTTTGTTCTCTGTGTTTTGCATTCATTTTCATGAAATTTCCTTAAGGATTATTTAGTGTATACGCGTAGCGCACAAACCACTGATATGTGTTTTTAATACCTTCTTCAAGTGCCGTAGATGCACGCCAGCCTAAGGCATTCATCTTTGAAAGTTCCATACATTTCTTAGGCGTACCATTGGGTTTTGAAGTATCCCACAGCACAGCAGCATCAGATTTTACTATACCCTGTATTATCTGTACAAGATCTCGTATACTAATATCCACACCGGTACCAACATTTACATGCTCACCTACATCACTCACTGAACAATGCTTCATCAAAAAAAGCAGCGCATGTGCAAGGTCAATAGAATATAAGAACTCGCGCTTTGGGCTACCGTCACCCCACAGTACAACTTCACGAATTTTTTTTTCCTTCGCACGGTGAAATTTGTGAATGAGTGCAGGTAAGACATGCGAGGTTTCTAAATCAAAGTTATCACCGGGACCGTATATGTTACTTGGCATTGCGCTTATAAAAGATGTACCATACTGCTCATTATAATAACGACAAAGTTTGATAGCGGCAATTTTTGCAATGGCATATGACTCATTTGTCTGTTCAAGTGATCCAGTGAGCAAGCTTTTTTCTGTAATGGGCTGCGCCGCATATTTAGGATAAATGCAACTTGAGCCAAGGTTAATGAGTTTTTTCACACCTGCACGATAGGCTGCGTGGATCACATTACAAGCAATGCTGATATTATCGTAGATAAACTGCGCCTTATACGTGCTATTTGCCATAATACCGCCAACCTTTGCCGCGCATAAAAACACGTATTGCGGCTTTTCAGAAAGAAAAAAATCTTCTGTCTCTTGCTGCCTCGTTAGATCCAACTCGGCATGCGTTTTACAAATAACATTGCGATAACCTTCTTCACGCAGTACATTACACACTGCAGAACCCACTAATCCTCGGTGCCCCGCCACATATATTTTTGCATTATTGTCCATAAGTGTTTTGTATGCTACCTTAACTTCGTTTCTTCAGTTCTGCTTCATCCGCCTCTACCATTATGTCTATAAGACGATGAAAAGAAACCTGCGGTTTCCAGCCTAGTTTTTCTTTTATCTTCGTAGCGTCACCTACAAGAAGGTCAACTTCTGAAGGTCTGTAGTAACGCGGATCTATACGGATGACGGTCTTACCAGTTTTAGAATCAACGGCGGTTTCATTAACACCTTCGCCATTCCATACAAGATCCATAGCAAGTCGTGCAAACGCTTCGCTTGCAAACTCACGCACCGAATGCATTTCGCCCGTTGCAACCACATAGTCATCAGGTTCATCACTTTGCATCATAAGCCACATCGCCTCGACATAATCTTGTGCATAACCCCAATCACGCTGCGCGTTGGGATTACCTAAGTATAGACACTCTTGTAAGCCAAGAGAAACTTTCACCGCTGCCTGCGTTATCTTTCTAGTTACAAATGTTTCACCGCGCAAAGGACTCTCGTGGTTAAATAATATACCATTACACGCAAACATATTATAGCTCTCTCTATAATTTACGGTAATCCAGTAAGCATATAATTTTGCAACCGCGTAGGGACTTCGAGGATAAAATGCTGTCTTCTCTGTTTGCGGTGTTTCTTGCACCAATCCATACAGCTCGCTAGTTGAAGCTTGATAAAATTTTGTTTTGTTCAGTAAGCCTACAATACGTAAGGCTTCTAATATTCGTAAAACTCCTAGGGCATCTGAGTTTGCCGTGTATTCGGGCGTATCAAAACTTACGTGTACATGGCTTTGTGCACCTAAGTTGTATATTTCATCTGGTTGTACTTCTTGAATAACGCGTATGAGATTTGTGCTATCGGTTAAGTCTCCGTAGTGAAGAAAAAAATTGTTCTTACGCTCATGGATATCGCTGTATAAGTGATCAATACGCGAAGTGTTAAACGAACTTGCCCGGCGTTTTATGCCGTGTACAACGTAACCTTTTTCTAGAAGAAATTCAGCAAGATATGCTCCATCTTGACCAGTGACACCAGTAATAAGTGCTATCTTTGCGTTTGTGTTATTAGTTCTTTGCATGGGTAAAAGCTTCTTTATCCTTCATTTTGTAACTTTGCGGTATACGTAGCAGAAAACCACTCTATGGTTCTTTTTATACCTTCTTCAAGAGAGATTTCGGGATTCCACCCCAGTACTTTTTTAGCACGAGTAATGTCAGGTTTGCGCTGTTTAGGGTCGTCTTGAGGCAAAGGCTTGTGTTCAACAACAAGATCAGGATAATGCTTCTTTACATACAAAACAAGCTCATTAATAGTAATTTCATGTGGATTTCCTAGATTCATAGGACCGTGTACATGAGCTTGTATACCATGAGTGTTTTCGCAAGGCATAAGCAAAAACAATATGATGCCACGCACCAAATCATCTACAAAACAAAAACTGCGCGTTTGTAAACCATCACCATAAACCGTAAGCGGTTTTTTATTGAGCGCTTGCATAATAAAATTGCCTAGAACTCTCCCATCATCTGCTTGCATATATGGTCCATACGTATTAAAAACACGTATCACCTTTACACAAGTTTGATGCATTCTTACAAAATCAAAGCACAGGCTTTCCGCTGCACGTTTGCCTTCGTCGTAACATGCACGCAGCCCTACGGGATTTACATGCCCCCAATATTCTTCATGCTGTGGATGTGTAAGCGAGTCACCATAGACTTCACTAGTTGAAGCTTGTAGTATAGGAATGTTTCTTTTCGTAGCATATTCAAGCATGGCAAGTGTACCTAAGATACTTGTTTTCATGGTGTACAGCGGGTCTTTTAAGTATTGTTTAGGGCTGGCAGGACAGGCAAGGTTACAAAGTACGTCAACGGATTCTATATCGTGAGGAAGTGCTTCGGTAATATCATGCCTTACAAAACGAAAATTTTCATAACAATTTAGTATAGGCATATGCATAGAATTACTAGAATAAAAATTGTCTATACCTGTAACAGAATGCCCATCATCCAATAATCTTTTACAAAGGTTAATACCAATAAACCCAATTGCGCCCGTTACAAGGATATGCATAGTCTTTCATTATATAAAATTTGTTATAATAAAACAACTTTGAAAGAAACTACATATTCTGTTTTTTTTCTCATAACAATTGCATTGATATTTCTCCCGTTACCTTATATTGTTGCTGATGAAAAAGTAGAACAAAAACAAGAAAACATAAAAAACCATGCATTTCAACAGGAAGAGTACTATGTTATTACAAAAATAACATATGAAATAACAGGACATGTCCTAGAAGCTGCGCTTGAAGAAAAACTTCAATTAAAAAATGGCAGTCGGAAATTTAAATCGGAGAAGAATTTCCAAATGTACTTAGAAAACAAAAACGCAGAACTTATCAATATACGAACACTTGAAGCATCTTCAAAAATTACATTCACAAAAACATACGACAAGAAAAAAAAACAATACAATATTACACTTACAATACAAGTAAAATCAGGGTTTAACATACTCGTACTTCCATACTTCAAATACTCTAGCAACTCGGGTTTGTTGCTCAGTGCTCGAGGAAGAGATTACAATTTTTTAGGATCACTACAACGATTTGTTATAGATCTAGATTATACGTATGATGATAACAATAGAAATTCTGGTAGTATAAGTACGAGCTTTCAATACCCTTTACAAATAGGGAATAAAAATTTATTCACCTTAGCATTATCGGAAAATATAAGCTACAGAAGTGATAATAAGTTTTATAACAAAGCATCGTTTGCTATACAACATTCATACAGCATCAATTCTATAATTTCTTGGAATTCATCGCTCTCACAAGATTTTACTTCGGAGACAGATTTAAAAACAGCAAAAAAAAGAATATTTTCTACTGGAAGCAGTATACTCACAACAGGATCATCGATTCTCCTTACCTCCACGCCATTGCCCATTATTAACAACATACGCTATAACCCAAGCATTTCCACACGTTTTGACTACAGCTTGACCCCTAAAGATCCAAGTCCGAGAAAAAGATACAACATCATTCCTTCCTTTGATCAATCTTTGAGTTTTGGACAAATAAACGAAATAAAAAACTTCCGTCAGGGGCTTGCGTTAGTCTTACAGAATAAAAATTCCTATTCAATAAAAAACAAAATATGGCGAAATTCAATTTCCATAGAGACAAAACTACACGGAGCATTCGGCAATATATTTGGAATTGATGCACGTATATACGGAGTTCAAAATTTTTATACCTATCTAGATTCGTCAAAAAAAAATACTGAAGATGAAGGAAGTATGATAGGTGATCGTCTGCGCGGTGTATTAGATAACAATTTCAAAAATGCAAACAATGCACTTGCAATCAATGTAAGCTTGTTACTAAAATTATTTTCCATTACACCATTTACAGAATTCCACCTCGGCTTGTTCTCGGACTTTGGCATTAGAACACGCAGAGGTAAAAACAGCACTTTTTCTTTAGAAAAAGATATTAAAGCAACGATAGGTGTAGAAATACTCTCATTTGCTTTGTTCTCACGCTCTATAATTTTGCGCATATCATACGGTGTTGATCTTACAAAAGCAATACATGATGGTAAGCTTGAATCTTCAAACAGAGAAATCTTCATAGGCCTCTCACGCTATTTTTAAGAATTACAATACCTCCGTACTGCCTCGTTAAAACTAGCATGTGTTCTAAAAGATATGTGAGTAAGGTTTGTAGAACTAACACAAATATCTAAGAGTGATAATAAAGATGTAAGTAAAATATGAATTTTATAAACACTGAAAAATTTATAGACCTGCGTCATATTCCACAGTTTTGTCATAAATCGGAAAACGCAATTGTAGAACTATAAACCATAACACACACCTTATTAATACATGATTAACCATTGTTAATACATTAGTAATAAAATTACAATATAATAGGAATTATATCTGGCATAGTAAGTCTCTACGCTTTATACCTGCTCAATTCTAACAATGCCGTTACTATTATTTTTATAAAAACTATGATAATGCATGTACGTAATGTAATAAACTCGAAAACAAGCATACATATAAAATCAAAAACCATGCTGTTCATTACTTTTATACTTGCAGGCATAACAACACTATTCGTTCTGTGTTACTTTCAAGTAGCAGAATCAGCGCATGATAAGCCTGTACTGTTATTATTATGCTCTTGTGTTCTAGCGCAGCCTACTATGGACTTTTTCTGATAAGCGCGTTTCCAAAAAAGAATATCACACAGAATGCGATCTACAATAATCTCGTATCAAACATCTTTTTCTATGCTCATACATGGAATATGATTACCGTTTTTTGGGTTTCTTTATGGCAAGTATGAGCGTGCTACTTTGTTATTTTTAGCGCTAGCCTTTACGGTAACTCTGTTGCTTCTTCTATCAAATACAAGAGATCTTCTAAAGCAATAGTTTTTTCATTAAGTTTAATAAGATGCGTCTTATCGGAAATGTCCCACAAATTTTTGCACCTTAATCAATGCATGGCTGATACACAACATTTTCACCACAGCAAGATTTTTGAGACTGCGTAGATTTGATAATATCTGAGAAAGGCTGAGCTCCATTAAAGACGTAAAAATGCACCAAGGGTTCTTCGCTCTTTACAAAGAGCTGTGCTTGCCGCCTCAACCACGCTTCACCGAGAGCATAGCTTTCTTCTTCGTTTTTCGCATAGTATATAGCGCGTAAAAGTTGCGAGGGAACAAGCGAACCAAGCGCAAGAGATGATATTCTCTGAATATGCTGCTTTGACTTTACATAGGTAATTCCCGGTATTATTGGTACATCAATGCTTAGGATTCTGCATCTTTCTACAAAATCTGCAAACTCATTATTATCAAAAAACAACTGCGTGATAATGTAATCAGCTCCCGACTCAACTTTGCGTTTAAGATTGTGCATATCGTCTAAAAAATTAGGTTGTTCGTGATGTCCTGAAGGATACCCCGCAACACCGATACACAAGCGAGAATCAAGAGACTTTATTTCTTGTACAAGATCAGAGGCATAGGGAAAATCTATCTTTGATGAACGAAAAGACCACGTATCGTCATAGGAAATATCGCCTCGTATGACGAATATGTTTGTGATACCCATTTCAACATATTGATATAGTAAGTCATGACATTCTGCTTTACAAAGCCCATACCCAACAAGATGTGGCACTAGCACAAGAGAAGGAAGTTTTGCTTTGATAAAACGTATCAAGTGAAGAGTCTGGTAATTTTTATTCACCTTTCCCGTCACATTAACATGTGTTATTCCAAGCTCCATATAACGTTCTAAAATTTTTGGTAATTTTTCGAGTCCCGCCTCTGTACGCGGTGGATAAATTTCTATGCTAAAACGAGTACCTTGCGTGGATTTTTGCACATCTGTCTCACAAACAATAGCATTGCAGATGTCACGTATTTTCATGTCTTTTTTCATACTTCGTTCTGTTTCAATGGCTTGATTCAGAAAGCTGATTTCAATGCTTTTATTTTATTTGTCTTCTCCCATGTAAAGACATCACCAGTACGTCCAAAATGACCATAGGTAGATGTACAGCTAAAAATAGGTCTCTGCAATTTCAGTGTTCTGATAATACCTGACGGTGTTAAATCAAATTCTTTGCGAATAATTTTCAGAATTACAGATTCGGGTACTGCGTTTGTATCAAATGTAAAAACAGATAGGCTTACAGGGTTTTCTACACCGATGGCATATGAAAGCTGAATTTCACATTTCGTAGCAAGTCCTGACGCTACTATGTTTTTTGCAATGTAACGTGCCATGTATGAAGCTGACCTATCTACTTTACTCGCATCTTTGCCACTAAACGCACCACCGCCGTGCCTACTCATTCCACCGTATGTATCAGATATAATTTTCCGCCCTGTAAGTCCTGCATCTCCATGCGGACCACCTATGACAAATCTGCCTGTGGGGTTAATGTGATATATCGTATCTTTCTTCAAAAATCCTGTAGAACCTAATACAGGTTTTATAAGCTCCTCTCGTATTTGTTTTTCTATCCACCCATGCGACAGTGTTTTTCCATTCCATGTTTCAGCATGTTGATGGCTTACCACAATCGTGTGTATTTTTTTAATGGTTTTGTTGTCATATTCAAGGGTTATTTGACATTTAGAATCAGGACGAAGCCACGCAAAAGCAGGATTATTTTTACGCACATATGATGCATGACGCAGCACATCGTGCGACCACTGAAGCGCGGCGGGCATATACTGCGGTGTTTCATCGCATGCAAAACCGAACATAAGTCCCTGATCGCCTGCGTAAACACGCGAGCCCTTATCTACGCCTTGTGAAATATCAACACTTTGGTTATGCACTGCATTAAACACTGCCATAGATTCGCAATCAAACCCAGCGCCGAGTTTTGTATAGCCTATGTCCTTCACTACTTCACGCGCTACGGCGTCAAAGTTTACATAACCTTTCGTAGTAATTTCACCGCCGATAAACACGCATCCGGTCGTGGTAAAAACCTCACATGCAACGCGGCTGTTTTTATCTTGCCTTATACACTCATCAAGCACCGCATCTGATATTTGATCAGCTACCTTATCGGGGTGTCCTTCTCCTACAGACTCCGATGTAAAAAGATGTCTCATAGTACCTCCATTCTGTTAATATCGATAATGTTCAGCTTTATAAGGACCATCTGCAGAAACACCAATATACTGGGCTTGGGTTTCATTCAGATGCGTAAGCTCAACACTTAAGCGTTTTAGATGAAGACGTGCTACTTCTTCATCAAGATTTTTTGGCAAAATATGTACGCATGATTTCAACGATGATTTCTCTTTCCACAGCATAAGTTGCGCAAGTACTTGATTAGTAAAACTCATGCTCATAACAAAACTTGAGTGTCCTGTCGCACAACCGAGATTTACAAGACGTCCTTCTGCAAGCAGATAGATAGTATTTCCTGAAGGCATGCGGTAGGTATCAACTTGGGGTTTTATATTTTCTCGAACAATAGATCCTCGTTCAACTTCTTTATTCAGTGCATCCACTTGTATTTCATTGTTAAAATGCCCTATGTTGCAAACAATGGCTTGATCTTTCATTTTCAGCATGTGCTCAAGCCTAATGACGTCTTTATTGCCTGTAGTGGTGATAAAAATATCAACTGTACTGACAACACTTTCAAGTGTCTTTACCACGTAACCTTCCATGGCAGCTTGTAAGGCACAGATGGGATCTATTTCTGTTACGATAACGCGCGCACCAAAGCGTTGAAGCGCAGAAGCACAACCCTTACCGACATCACCATATCCGCACACAACTGCTTCTTTTCCCGCTATCATACAATCGGTAGCGCGCTTAATGCCATCGAGCAAACTTTCGCGACATCCATAGAGATTATCAAATTTGCTTTTTGTTACCGAGTCATTTACGTTAATAGCAGGGACAAGCAGCGCATCGCTTTCTTGCATTTGATAAAGACGCAAAACACCTGTAGTGGTCTCTTCACTTACACCTTTCCATTGCGCGAGAGAACGTGTCCAAAATTGCGAGTCTTCTTTGTAACGTCGTAACAGCAGCTGTTTTATAACAGTCTCTTCCTCATCGTGAGATTTTTCATGCACCCATGTACTACCGCACTCAAGTTCTACACCTTTGTGAAACAAAAGCGTTGCATCACCTCCATCATCTACAATAAGTTGAGGTCCTATAAGCGTAGCGTCATCGTTTGTAAACGTAAGTGCTTTGAGAGTCTGATCCCAGTACTCTTCCAATGTTTCACCCTTCCATGCAAAAACACTCACTCCTTGAGGGTTGTCTTGCGTGCCACCACGATTCTTAAGCCCAACGACAACCGCTGCCGCTGCTTCATCTTGCGTAGAAAATATATTACAACTTGCCCAGCGTAGCGATGCACCTAAGGCATCAAGCGTCTCTATAAGCACTGCAGTTTGCACCGTCATGTGTAGGCTTCCACTAATGCGTACGCCATCAAGTGGCTTTGCATCGCTATGCAATTCGCGCAACTGCATAAGCCCTACCATTTCTTTTTCCGCTATTGTTATTTCACGTCTGCCCCATTCGGCATATTCAATATGTGCTACGCAATAATCTAAACTTGTTTTTTGTGTATTGATTTTTAATTCGCTCATTTTTAATATATACTCTTCCTGATATGTTTATATTTAATTGTGCTTTAGCATAGCACAATTCACATTCTCGCTCAAGCGTGTGAGTGTAAGAAAGGGAAGTTATATACAATGTAACACCGGGAATCATAGACACACATAGTAGAATACTTTCTCTTTGCTAAGATAACAATTGCATTTTATAATGCACTGCGTGTGTTTTGGAACTGTTCGTGCACGCACTGTGTAAACTGCGTGGCATGCTTTTGTAATGTTTCATCGACCTCTGTGATTTTTGCACGGACTAACAGTGCAGAACTCAGTGCACGTGCATTAAGCGATGGGCAAGATCCTTTAGCAGCACATACGGCAGCTCCCATGCCTGCACCAACTGACCCCACGGAAACAACAGGGCAATTCCAAAAAGCACTTACTCGCTTGCATATTTCCTGCGATGAAGCAAGTCCGCCCGTGATATTTATTTGTTCATACGCTTGTCTCTTTATAGCGATACGTGCATAACCTGCCATGAGAGCGAGTGTGGTATCAACAAGTGCAGCGTAATCGTGGTAAAAATTTTCATGAGTATCACAGCGCTCACGAGATGTCGGTGTCCATGCTATCGGCGTAGAACGCGGAAACGATTCTTCTAGAGGCTGCCAAAATAACGGACGAGAATGCGCGTGAATAGAAACACGACGTAACGCATTTTCCCCATCTGCTATGCTCATACCATAAAAGCTGCGAAGCTTATCCCACACAAGCGCGCCATTGGTTCTACATGCAAACAGAAATGGATTTTCAAGCCCATCATACATAGCATGAGTATGTGGATGACACACGATGTCTTCTGCACTTTCACAACACGATCCCATCATTACAAAACTACTTCCTAAACTTAAAAGCGCATGGTGTGAAAGCACCTTTGTTTGGGGGTTATCACCACTTCCTGCAACAACCGCACAAGAAGAAGAAAATCCATACCGTTGCACGAAATATGCTGCTATCTGCCCACAAAGCTTACAGGGACTTTCTATATCAGGTAATTTAGCGCGAAGTGTTTCTGCACCATCTACAAGACCGGAAGTACATGCAGCGAGTAATGCCTCATCCCATGTTTTGTGCGTGTAATGCATCAGACTTGTTCCTGCACCATTGCCAAAATCTATTGGCGCATCGGCATTGCCAACAAGCACAGACGTGATAAAGCTGCTTAATAAATGAATGCGCATCGTATTTTGATAGTCACGAGGATAGTCTGTGATAACTTTGCGTATAATTGCACCGGTAAATCGCAGTGGGCTCTCAGAACCAGTACGCGATAAAATATCGGGAACTTGTTCTTTAAGGTGCTTTGCCTCTTTGCCCGTGTTGCTGGTCATCCATATAGGAGCGTGCGGATGTGAATAACATGAGAAAAACCGCTCTTCAAGGCTTGTCGAAGATGCGTATTTTTTACGATGTAAGGTTTCGCATTTCTGTACATATTCACCATTTAAATATACGTGTCCATGTTGTTGCGCAGAGACTGCTATAGCAGAGACTCCTGAAAAATCAAACTTTTGACTTTTCATGGTTTCAAAAACCGCATCTAAGGCATACAAAAACATGCTCGGCGGTTGCACATATCGGCCTTCTTCTATTCGTTCCTCATTCGTAGAAACAAGCGTTTTTGTCGAAGCGCTTATGCCATATTTTTTAACGCACTGGGAGTTTCCAAATGAAAAACTCCATGTACCAAGTATAGAGGCAAGATCACACTCTAGTGCAACAACCGTACAACTTTGAGTACTTAGATCTATCCCAAGAGTTATCATTGTTATTTTATACTTGAAAAACCAAGGGTAATGGAAAAATTCTTATCATTCTGCGCAGCGAAATTGTCTAAAGGAAACTGAACAAGCATGTCGGTATATTGATATACAGATTGTACGCTTGTATATTCTCCACCATACACAGAAGCAATGTGTACATCAGCGCGTGTAGAAAAATCAAAAGTAAGATATTCTTTTTGAACGATGTGGTGAAATCGCATACCTTGCGTACTTTTTATGTGCGTGTGAGACGCTGAAACTGTTTTGTTATCAGATGTTGTTATGGACAAAACATCTGCGTTGTCTTGCGAAAATGCAAGTTTAATTTCAATAATAAAAAACCCTTGCTGCGCTACTTCGCTTACGTTAGCAATATTATAATGTACGACTACTCCAGTGTTCTGAAACTTATAGTCTTTTGTAATAGCCATATAAGATGCATTTTCTTGTGAATCTGTCTCAGACGCATTATATGTGTTTCTCTCATGCTCTGCTGAAAAATAAACAGTCGCTTCAGTATTTTTTGATGTAACTTTAGAAAACACAATTGGATGATATGAGTATTTATTTTCTAGCATGTCCATATGCAGTGTTTCTAATGAAGTTTCTCTTGGTACGATAGTTTCTCGAAAAGACCACGGAGGATGTTGTGCATTATACCACGGCGAATAGCACGCACCATAATTCCATGATTTTGAACGCCCAATTCGATGCAGTAAACAAAGTGATCCGTGTTCAGTCTCAATAGCACCCATAAAAGACGAGGATGAAAATATAAGTTCTTTTTTACCGTCGAGGTTTATATCAATATTTGACAACATCCCTCTTTTATTTTTTGTAGTATCAAGCTCTTGAAGCGTCTTTAGTATCGAAATAAAAAGCTTATACAAGCCTTGTCGCATTGCCATATCTTGAATGCCCCATGGCGTGTTGAAAGACCAAAACGGAAAATGGTTTTGTGCTTCCATAAGCATAAGCTTTGCAGATTGCTTACGCGTTTTGTCTTTTTTGTACTTTGCAACTTTTTGCGCACAATGCTGTAGCATTCCGTATAATAATCTGCTCTCACTCCTGTATACAATTTGCTTCACAAAAGTTTCGTTTTCTTCATCGCCATAGGCAGTCGTACGCACTCGACAAAAGGTAAATTGTTCTTTACAAAATTTTCGTTCATCACTCGGCAATCGACACGAAGATATTACATTACTACTTTCTAACATAGTCTGAAAAGTTTCCAAAGATTTGAAGTACATTTTTGTATTAAAAATATCATGATATTCTGCAAGTGCAATGTATACAGAACCTAAGCTATTTTTTAAATCCTCCGTCATTTTTTCTAAATCTTTATGACATGTATGCTCAGATTGAATTTTCTGCATGAACACTTTATCGTAGATAAATAATGGAAGCATCTCTCCTTTTTCTTCTATCAGCCCCATCCGAGATTGTTGATGTACCAATTCTACATACGCTCGTTGCACAAAAAGATAATGAGTCCCGGTTTTTTTAAACAGAGGTATAGAAGTATTGTCAAATGTACCGGGAGTAATCCACACTCCTTTATGTAACACTTTGTAATGCTTTTTTATGTAATAACTGAGTTTTTCTATCTGTTCTCTTTGATCTTTTGATGCCTGTAGTAATGGCGCCGTATCATAGTATAAGCCACCTAAAAGTTCCACTTGTCCTCGACTTATAAGCTCTTGTAACACGACCATGCATTCTTTGTAAGATTTTTCAAAACCTTCAAACACAATTCCCGATATATAAAAGAAAAATGGAATTGTAGGATGATTATATGCAAGCGATAAATACGGTTTTACCCACAGTTCATAATATGCAGTGTATTCCTTACGCGAGATATTTCGAGGAAAACTAAATACAGCACCCTGTAATAACGACGACTTACATATTTTTTTCATATATGATATCTATTCGCGGACATCGTAAATGTGAGATTTTCCAATTGCATGTTTACTCAAAAGCGCATACATGACAGCAAAACTTTTATCAGTGAGCATAAACATATGAGAAAAATGCTTTGAGACAGGTGTCGTAAAATCAAATAAAATTTCCCGATGTATAAAAGTTTCCGTAAAAAAATGCTCAATGTGTCCTGAAATATAATGCGATAACTGCATAATGAGATAACACAAAGGCATACCAAGCGGTACTTTTAGTATTAGTGATTCTTTAGGACTAAAAATAATTTGCATATATTTTTCTATATACGGTTTTTTACAGAATACCGCCTCATATATAGCAAATAATGTTGAAGGACGAATTATAAGCGTATCTGATAACATCTGCGTTACATCAAGGATATTTTCTTCTTTTTCAAAAAGTTTTTTTAATACAAAAATATGATTTTTCGATATTAGTGACTCATCCTCTATTGCAAGGGGAATGTTTTTCGTGTGCACAGAATCTTTTTTTCCAATATACTGCATCGCTAGTTTTTTGATATAACGAGCACTGTTATTATTGTTAGAACATATAATAGTCTTTATGTCTCTAAGATCATTTTCAGAATTCTTCGTATCTTTATTTAAAATACGCAACAAAGCAATGAGTGCTTTTAAAATTTCCACACCATGTAATTGAAGAATTTTTTCTTCCAAAAGCAAAAAGGGCGAACACTCTAAAGCATTTATCACTATCTTCGTAATACCACGCGTACGCAACTGAGAAAGTATTGTTTCTATAGGTCCTATATCCAAATCAAAAATGCCCGCATATGCAATACGAGAAGCAATAGTGTCTATCTTCAGTGATTCTACATTGACCGTAGGTAATTCTCGAAAGATATTGAAATATCCTCCAAAGGAAATCTCAACCGCTTTCGTGTCATCGTAATTACCAGAATAACGAAATCTTCGTATGCTTTTTACAACACCGCCGACTGCCGAGTGTAAATTTTGTGAGTTATTCTTTTTCGAGCGGGCAATTATATCACCTGAACGTAAGGCTTGATTTATTTTCACATCAAGTGTGGAGTCCTTATCACAACCTTGTGCAAGTGGATAAAAAAACGTAGAAGGATAATCAACATGCGTTACAAGTGAAACTTCATGCAATTTGCTCCGAGGCAAAATATTATTATTAAACATATCTTTTTAAAACAAATATACACATTGAGCTACAAAGAAGCCCAAAAAAATACCCACAAAAACTTCAGAGGTAGAATGCCCTTCTACAACTTTTATGGAATCTACCGAATTATTATACTTTTGTGCAAGTTCATTGAATTTTTTGCATAGTATTCCAATAGTCTGCCTAACGCTTATTGCATCTTTTACCACAATAACAGAAAAACCCAACGATGCCAAAAATGCAGGGTTACTTACGCCTTCTTCTATCGCAATAGCAGTAGTCATTCCTGTTACCATGCTAGAATGACTCGATGGCATTCCTCCACTTTTCCATAACAAGCTTGCGAAAACATCCTGAAATACATCCGCATCTTTTAATGATTTACCTTTATGTACTTCTCGTCGTTCTCGAAATATTACAAAATTTATTATAGTTTTTATAAGCTGAGCTATGATCCAACCAAAAAGCGCTGCGTTAAATATCTGATTTGTAAAAAGCTCGTGAAATATTGCAAGCATATGTAATCATTTTACTAATTATTCATAAGTGTATGTTTTATGTAAAATTGAAAGCTATTGTACTGTTTTATGTTTGGCAATAATTTACTTAAGGCAGAAATACCTTCTCAACTCTACAATTATTACCTACACTACATAAAAGTTCGTATGATATAGTATTTGCATGAACTGCCTGCTCATCAACTGAAAGGACTGTATCTCCCCATAACAATACTTCATCGTCGCATATTATCTCCCCTACCGATTGTCCGAGGTTCACCATTAACATATCCATACAAACTCTGCCAACTATTGGATAATTCTTATTCCTTATACGTACTTTTCCTACATTACTCAATGCCACCGATATGCCATCTCCATATCCTCCGTTCACAACCGCTATATATGTTTCTTGCGTAGGTTTATACGTAGATAAATATGAAACACCGTGATTCTTTGGTATTTTTTTGATGCATGAAATATTCGATCTTACCTGCATTACTGGGCGAAGAGAGAGCATTGAAGAACGCTGCATTCTCGGGTTTGAATAAGCACCATATAATGTAATTCCCGGACGCACCATACTATGATGAGAATGAGGAAATGTTTCTATGCTTCCGCTATTCGCCGCATGTACTAAAAGATCATTTTTCTCTTCTTTTAATTGTAACAACAAAGGTGAAAACTGCTTCCATTGTTCTTGTACTACAAAATTATCTGTATCGCTAAAATGCGTACAAACTCCCACCACAGAAATACCTTTCATCGCACATGCATCGTGATAAAATTTATGAAATTGCTTAGGCATTACTCCAAGTCGTCCCATTCCAATATCACACTTTATATGTATACATACATCATGGGGAATATCCCATTTGTGTGTAAGTGAAACAAGCGTACACAAGTACTGTTCAGTTCCTACGAAAAATTCAACATTTTCACACGCACGGCGCACAGTGCCTGAATTATCACGTACTTGCGTCAAGAATAACATAGTAAGTTCTGCTTGTGTTGCATGACTATAAAGAATAACGCGATTGAACATTGCAGCATGACGAAGCTCTAACACCTCTGAAACGCGCGCAAGCCCCAAAGCATAGATGCACTTTTTTTGTGAGTCTTTTAAAGACGATAATGCATCTGCACATTGTATCAAACCATGTCCATATGCATTTGCCTTCAATGATGGACAAAGCATAACAGATTCTTTACAATACGAGATTAATTGCAAAACATTATGAAGAAAATTTCGCAAAGAAACTGATACTTGAACACTCACGATATTAAGACGTATTTTTTCAGTGTTTCTTTATAACACATATTCAGCATTGACAAATAAAAAATTCAAAATTTCACTATTCTCTTTATAGAAATATATTACTATATAAATAGGTAGAATACTATGAAATATAAAATAAAAATATTACGGACATTCTATGTGATATCCATTACGACACTTCTAAGCTTTTCCACATCATGCGACAATACGATTGCTGCAATGTTTGGAGGATTCATACCCTCTGGAAACAACAAAAAACTATCGAAACCTACGGAAACAAAAAAACAAAAATCAAAGGAAAACGCAAAAAAGACATATAATAACGCAAAAAAGACATATGATACAGGCGATTATACAAATGCTATTTCTTATCTTGATACATCAATAAATCAAGATCCAACAAATGCAGAAGCATATACCCTAAGAGGATATGCTAAAACAAACATCAATGATGCAGCTGGTGCAGTGAATGATTTTACAAAAGCTATTAATCTACATAGAGAGACATGGGCAAAGGAAAAAAATAAGAATACTACAATTATTCTACTAAGAAAGATAATAGATCTTCTAGAAGAGAGAGCCTTTTCCTACAAACAACTAGGAAGAGATGCAGAAGCAAAAAAAGACGAAGAAGATGCTAGAACCCTAGAAGCCTCACTAGAAAGATAAATTATGTGAAAATATATCGCGTGCATATCCCGATAAAAGACAGTTTGCATTATCAAACTCATCGCTTTTTATTACAGATACGCGTACATGCGAAAGACGAATAGACTCATTCATTGATGGTATTACTTTGTTCACACTAAGCGCGTAGCGTTGTGAAGATGTACTACCACCTAAAAACAAAGGTGCAATAAAACAGCTCAGTTTATCTACAAAGCCTCTCGTTAAAAATGCCTTAGTAAGCGTTGCCCCCGCTTCAAGCATTATTGTATAGACGCCAAGATTTACGCAATGGCGTAATGCTTTTGCAATTGCTACCTTTCGCTCAGCGTTATCTACTGCATCATCAGAATTCACACATACAATATGCGCACCAACACGTTCTAATGTGTGACGTGCCGTTTTATTATCATAACCTGCTTCAGTAGTAAATATGACAACAGAAGGATCTCTGCGCGGCAAAGTAAACACATGTGCTGTAGGTGGAGTTTGGAGCATGCTGTCAAATATCGCAAGAGAAGGTGAAGTTCCACGTACATGACGTACAGAATAGCTCGGGTTATCTTTGATAATTGTGTCGACTCCCGTGCATAGCATGTGTGTCTGACTTCGCATTTCGTGCACTTTTTTTCGTGCATGAGCGTTGCTAATCCATGCGGCACTTCCATCTTGCGCAGCCATACGTGCATCTAAGCTTTGCGCTATTTTTGCATGCACAAACGGACGCGTATAAACAAGCTTTTTCTTTTCAATCTGCGCACTGGCATACAACGCATAGATCGCTTCATTTATCATTTTTTCGGCATGCGTATAATTTGAGAGAATTTCTACATGAATGTTGTGCCCGCGAAGTGCCTCAATACCTCGTCTACACACCTTTGGATTTGGATCAGTTGCCGCAATATATACATGCGTTATGCCAGAGCGAATTATAGCCTCAACACATGGAGCTTGCTTTTTTTCACTCCACGTACCGCAGCATGGTTCTAAGGTACAGTAGAGCGTTGTGCCCCGTGTTTGAGAAAAAGAAAGCTTTCCAAGAGCATCGCGCTCTGCGTGCAAAAACCCTCGCATTTTGTGATAACCGGTGGAAATAACCCGTCCATCTTTTACGATAACAGCACCAACACGAGGATTAGGAAGTGTATCGCAAACATGCGCTTTTTTGGCAAGAACCAATGCTTGTTTCATAAATGCATCATGGTGCATAATTTTGTCCTCATTATCATCTATGATTGTATCTCATGTATAGAATGTTTCGTGTAATTATCATTTTATTGTATGATAATTCCTTGTAGTATAATAAACACTATGAGTGTATCAATAAATCCTTCGTACTTACAAAGCGATGGTTCAGACATCATAAAAATGTTACAGAGATTTAACATACAAGGACAAAAAGAAATAGATATATTTCAAAGCTTGGTTAAAATACGAAAAAGTAAAATCTTATATCAAGATGCACTTGAAGCGACAAATCTCAAAAATAATTCACAGCTCTTCATGAATGTAATGGAGAAGTTTGAAGAATGTCAAATTGCAGTTTTTAGACACGACTCTCAAAAAAATAATTCCGAAGACAAAGATTATGTTCGTCTCTGTGATGAAGGATCTTTAGTATTCTATGCAGAATACATCACCGAAATGATTACTGCTCTTAATAGAGGAACAAATACCCTACTACCTTTAGTCTCAGAAATAGAAAAGAAAGGAATAAAAATTCCAAAGAATTTTATAAAAGCATACAATACTGAATTTGTAAAATCTCTCCAACAATCAGCCTCTGAAAATGTGAATGAAGTCTGGTCTATCATAAGCATTCAAGTACAAAATGAAACATTTTTGTTTACTCCTTCAACTTTGCCCTTTATATGCGAAATGTGTATTCGAAGGGTACAATCTCTAACTGAACAAGGAAATATCATTCACACACTTGCACGCGTTTTTGACTTAACATTGTCTGAAATGCGACTAAAAATAGAATCTCGCGATCTTTTGACATGGAAAAATTTATCGGACACCATATATTCAAAAATGGATTCTTTAAAGGGACAACAAGATTTCAAGGCATATCCAGATTTTTTTATAATTTTTGGTGTCTTGCACTTTCTCTTAAAAACAAAAATTTTGCAAATAGAAAGCGAACATCAGTTTAATGAGAGCTGTGTAAGTTTTTCAAATAGTATCATCACAAAAATGCTTGAAACACCTGACGGCATGTTAGAACAACAATTTCAAAATTTATTACAAGAAACGGCTCAAAAACTTTCTCTGACCGATACCGATAAGTGTATTGAAAAATTTTTATCAGAATCGGTAATTAGCGCAAGTGATTTTAATGGAAATAATTTACTACCCATTATCAATATGGATAAATTTTATATTCACACCAACGATTTAAAACACGTGATATCCGATAGATATTTCAAGCTAGAAAATAAACTCGCAGACCATTATCAAAAACTCTTAAAAAAATATCTTTCTGGCTCCCTTTCTCCAAAAGAAATTGTATTTTTTAATGAAGATACACTTGAAACATCGGTACACGAAAAAATTATGAAACTTGATGAGCTATACTACAAAATACTCAAACATCCCATAATACTTGCTTCAATTATCATCGAAAGCGGTAAAGAGGCACAAAAAAACGATAATGATACACAAGATAACTATCTAAAACGTTCCTCAAACTCTGGACGCTTAAATTTGTTCTTCAATATTCAAACACAACGCTTGCTACAGTGGTACGTTATATTTAACTTAAATATACCAAAACTAGGTGAGCAAGCATACCAGCAACTCGGTTTTTTCAGAAAGTTATTACTTCTTTTTACGGGAAGGTACCAAAGTCTTCGGACTCGCTTACGTCGTCTTAGCACAACTTCAAGTGGATCAGGGGCACTTCAAGGTAAAGAGTTAAAAAAATAACCTTGACTTTTACTGTGCAATGAAAGAACTTGCCATAATCGGTGGAGGCATTCATGGGTCTCTATTGTTTGTAAATATACCCCAAGAAATACGAAAACATACTGTCATCATAGATACACATAATGCTCCTTTAGCTCGCTTTATCTCACAATGTAGATCCGTCGGAGTTTCGTATTTACGCTCTCCCGGTAGTCACTCCATCCATCGCGATTTTAGAAGTTTATTTCGCTATGCACGCAATAATGGTTTTGGATCATCTCATTTTTTAGGACGATACCTCACGCCATCGCTTGCTGTTTTTACATCTCATGCTCGCGATCTTTTACAGCAATGTAATGTAAGAAACCACTGGATACAAGGATATGTCAATCGCATGCTATACGAAGGTGACGCATGGCACATAGAATATCAAAAACACCAAAGACAAATGACAGAGACTCTTTCTGCGCGTCGTGTTATTCTCGCTATGGGACAAGACGATGCGAATATACCTTCGGCATTCACCAATTCACTCAATTCAACACATCATGTATTACACGAATCTTTTATAGAACCAAATCCACAAACCCGCGTATGCGTCATAGGTGGCGGCATGAGTGGCACGCAGTGTGCGCTGCGCTTGGTAAAAAAACAGCAGCATGAAATACGCTTACTATTGCCATATCCGCATGCAGTAACGCATTTTGACAGCAACCCTTGCTTTATCGGACCACGCTGTCTACCTTCATTTTTGAACCTTAAATCTTACGAAGAACGTGCGGCAATGTTAAAAAAGCATCGCTATCAGGGCAGCATAAACCCTGCAGTATTTAAAGAATACAAAGAAATTCAAGAAAATTCTAAACTGTCAAAACGATTTTCTACTTGCTATGGACGCGTGATAGCAGTACGTAAGATTGAAAAAAATGCTGTTGAAAGTAGTGGTACATATGAAACAGAATACGAAATTACACTTTCAAATGGTAATCAATACACATGCGACGCTGTCATATGCGCAAATGGGCTAAGAACTATGCATAGTACCGAAGCGACTACAAGCATAGCACCTCACCAAAAGCTGATACAAAGCCTTATACACAATTACAATTTACCTCACCTTGCAGGAAATTTTCCTATAGTATCACCCCAGCTTCAATGGCATTCAAACCTGTTTGTAAGCGGTGCACTTGCCGAATTTGAAATCGGCATTGCAGCTCGAAACATTATTGGCGCACACTTAGCGTATAGACGACTTAAAAACATCTGGAATAGCATCCTCTCTTGAACCAGTTATTATACGCTTAAGTACCGTGCCATCCGCACAGTAGCTCTAAATACATCTACTAATCCTACACTTATCAAATAGTTAGCGCTACCTAAGAACGCGATGGGATGAGTCTCTTATGTGCTAAAGATGCCTTTGTAAAGTTCGACTGCGACGCGAGGACACTATCTCCAAACGACCATACAAATAACATTATGAAATCAACAAGGGGAATACACATAATTAGGGTTGTTATCATCTATTGTCCAACTTATATAGTTTGATTCTTTTTTTTAATTTCCATATAAAAATCCTTATCATGAATTACTCCTATACTACGTAAAAGTTTTCTAAGGATTAGAAAAACAAACTTCTACTTATTTGATGTCTGCATTGCGGTAGCTCTTTTGAACATGTCCACAATGTCTCTTCCGCTCTTGTCTACCCAACCGCTTAGATCTTGATTGAATGAAATTGCACCGCTAAACATTGCGGCCATGCTCCGCACACTCGATGTGTTTCACTGGCTGACATCACCATTGAATAACCTCATTATGTAAAAAAGACAACTCATGTCTACGATGTCCGATGTATTGATATAGTTTAGATCTACTTCGTTACCGTGTGTTTGTATCGCTTTCTCAATTTCTGCTTCTAATTCTTTTTTGTCTTTTACTTTCATTATGTTTTTATTTTGCTCATGCTTCATCGATGGATGGGCTACCAACACCACACACAATTAAGCATGCGGTATTGTTTTTACAACTATGTTTTTTTACCGTGCCCAACTCGGCTTATAATCTTCCTGCATTGCCGTTGCACATTGGAACATGTTTGTAATGTCTCTTTCTTCTTTCCTTGCCCATCCGCTGATGTCTTGATTAAATGCACTAGCACCATTGAACATAGCGTACATGTCTTCTACGTTTGAGACATCCCAATTATCAAGCGGCTGATTGAATGCCTTTGCTCTGTAGAACATACGGTACATATCGGTTACGTTTGATACATCCCAAGAATTAAGACTCTCATTAAATGAAGTAGCCTTGTAGAACATAGCATACATGTTTGTTACCTTTGAGACATTCCAATTATCAAGCGGCTGATTAAATGCGGTAGCGCTGCCGAACATATATCTCATGTTCTTTACGCGTGAGACATCCCAGCCGCTAATATCTCCATTGAATGTAGACATGTAGTAAAAAAGATAGCTCATATCGGTTACGCTTGAGGTGTCGATATAGTTTAGATTTACTTTGTTGCCGTGCTCGGCTATTGCTCTCTTAATTTCTGCCTTTAATGCTGCTTTGGTTGTGAATTTCTCTTTAACTGCTTCCGCTATTTTTAAGTCGCATGAGATGAATAAAGCTACTGCAATAATTAGTATTGTTGTATATATTTTATTCATAGTATTTTTCCTTTTGTTTTAATTGTACTTTATTGATTGATAAATAGACAGAATGGTACATTATCCACAGTAAAATGTTATTACAATATAACACGCTTACATTACATTTTAGCCTGCACCTCATCAATGTCTGGACATTCTTTGTAGCTTGTTTTTTTTTATACCATGTACCGATTATGGCTTATTTTTTGTCTGCATTGCACTAGCTCCTATGAACATCAAACTCATGTCGATTATGCTTGAGGTATCCCAATCGCTGATGTCTTGATTAAATGATGTTGCATTAAAGAACATATCGCTCATGTACATTACTTTTGATGTGTTCCATGTATCTAGCGGCTGATTAAATGCGCTTGCTCCTCTGAACATACCGCTTATGTCTGTTACGCTTGAGACATTCCAACAATTTAAAGGCTGATTAAATACCGTAGCATTTTTGAACATATAACTCATGTCTGTTACCTTCGATACATCCCACCTACTAATGTTGCCGTTAAAAGTAGCGTTGTTTTCAAAAAGACTACTCATGTCGGTTACTTGCGAAGTATCGATGTAATTAAGGTCTACATCGTTACCGTATTTGCTTATTGCTCTCTTGATTTCGTCTTCTAGTTTATATTTGTTTTTTACGATTATTCTTACACTTTCTTCGCATGAGATGAACAAAGCCACGGTAATAATTAGTATTGCGGTATATAGTGTCTTCATAATAATTATTCCTTCAATGTTTACTTATGTTTTGATTATATTTTTACCGTACCCAGCGTGGTTTATTTGATTCCTGCATTGCGTTTGCGTCTTTGAACATCTGCGTACTGTCTCTTTCGCTCTTCGCTAGCCATCTGCTGATATTCTGATTGAATGTACTTGCTCCGCTGAACATCCCTTGCATATTTACAACCTTCGGGACATCCCACTTGGTAATGTCACTATTAAATGCCGTAGCTTTGTAGAACATATATCGCATATCAGTTACGCGTGAGGTATTCCACTTACTAATGTCTCCGTTAAATGCCGTAGCTCCGCTAAACATATATCGCATATCAGTTACGCGTGAGGTGTCCCATTTACTAATGTCTCCGTTAAAGGTAGTATTGTCTTTAAAAAGTAAGCTCATGTCGGTTACGCGTGAGGTGTCTATGTGGTTTAAGTCTGCTTCGTTTCCTAGTGCGTTTATTTCATGGGCAATTTGTTCTTGTAATTGGGGTCTGGTTTTGATTTTTCTATAATCGCAAGAGATGAACAAAGCTACTGCAATAAGCAGTATTGTTGTATATAGTTTCTTCATAGTATTTTTCCTTGTGTTTCAATTATATTTACTTATGATAAATAGACAGCGTTGTATATTATCCACAGTAAAATAATACTGAAATATACCGCGCTACCTACTTCAGTAGGGCAACGCTACCATTACATTTTACGCTTGCACCTCATCGATGTTTAGACATTCTTTGTAGCTTGTTTTCTTACCGTATCCATCGTGGCTTGTTTGCTTCCTGCATTGCCTTTGCACCTCTGAACATGCTTGGGCTGTATCTTCCGATCTTATCTACCCAGCCGTTTAGATCTTGATTAAATTTAGTAGCACCGTAGAACATCGTTTGCATGTTTGTTACACTCGATACATTCCAATTATCAAGCGGCTGATTGAATGCCGTAGCATCTCTGAACATACTGCTCATGTCTTCTACGCTCGATACTGTCCAATTATTAAGACTCTGATTGAATGCCGTAGCATCTTGGAACATATTACTCATATCTTCTACGCTCGATACATTCCAACGATTAAGACTTTGATTAAATACCGTAGCACCTCTGAACATAGTGCTCATATCTTCTACGCTCGATACTGTCCAATTATTTAGTGGCTGATTGAATGCACTAGCACCGTAGAACATACCGCTCATGTCTATTACGCTTGAGACATTCCATTTATTGATATTTTGATTGAATGCCGTAGCGGCTTCAAACATACCGTACATTTTCGTTACGTTCGATACATTCCAACGATTAAGCGGCTGGTTAAATGCTGTAGCATCTGCGAACATACTGTTCATGTTTGTTACGCTTGAGACTTTCCATTTATTAAGCGGCTGATTGAATGCCGTAGCGTTGCTGAACATACCGCTCATGTTTTCCACACTTGAGACTTTCCATTTATTAAGCGACTGATTGAATGAAGTTGCACCGTAGAACATATTGTTCATGTTTGTTACGCTTGAGACTTTCCATTTATTAAGCGGCTGATTGAATGCCGTAGCATTGGTAAACATACCGCTCATGTCTTCCACGCTCGAGACATTCCAATTATCTAGCGACTGATTGAATGAGGTAGCATTAAAGAACATATAACTCATGTTTGTTACCTTTGATACATCCCATCCGCTGATATCTCCATTGAATGTAGTAGCCTCGTAAAACAAATAGCTCATATCGGTTATGTCTGAAGTATCAATATAGTTTAGATCTACTTCGTCACCGTGTGCTTGTATCGCTTTTGTAATTTCGGCTTGTAATGCTGTTGTGTTTGCGGGTTTGAATTTTGCCACTGTTAGCTGGTATGATGCTCTTTGTGCTTCGTACTTCGCACTCTCTGCCTTTCTTGCTGTTATCGTAAATGTATTGCCTATCGCTGCTAGCGTAAAGTCTACTTTACCGCTTCCCGTATTGATGCTTGCACTTGCTCCCGTGGGACTTATGCTATATTCAATGTTCCTAGTATCACCGCGTACGCTTCTATCATTGCTAGCAACTTGTGTATAAGTATTTCTACCTGTTGCATACATGGTATTCTTGTTCACATCTACAAAGTTAAGCGTACTACCTGCCTGCCTTGTAAACTCAATAGGATCGCTTTCTACGCTTCCCGTATAACCTGTACGCTTTGCAACAATAATAATATTTGCTGCTGGCTCTGTTGCCGTTACTTCCCCGGTAGTCTCATCAAACGCTACCCCGGTTACGGCTTGTTTCAATTCATAGCTATGATCCGCTACTTTTGTAAGTCTGATAGGTGTACCCCAGCTCTCGCTTCTTTTGCTTACCGCTGGTTTTGTAATATCTCCTGTGTTTGTATTCGCTTGCACTCTTAGCTGGTATGATGCTGTTTGTACCTTGTACTTTGCATTTTCTGCCTTGCTTGCTGTTATTGTAAATGTCTTGCCGACTGCTCTTAGGGTAAAGTCTACTTTACCGCTTCCGGTATTGATGTTCGCACCTGCTCCTATAGGACTTATGCTATATTCGATGTTCCTAATGTCACCGCGTACGCTTCTATCATCAGTAGCAACCTGTGTATAAGTATTTCCACCTGTTGCATACATGGTATTCTTATTCACGGTTGCAAAGCGGATCGTACTACCTGCTTGCCTTGTGAACTCAATAGGATCGCTTTCTGTGCTTCCCTTATAGCCTGCACGCGTTGCAACAATAATAATCCTTGCTGCTGCCTGCGTTGCTGTTACTTGCCCGGTACTCTTATCAAACGCTACCCCGGTTATAGCTTGTTTTAGTTCATAGCTATGATCCGCTACTTTTGTAAGTCTGATAGGTGTACCCCAGCTCTCGCTTCTCTTGCTTACCGCTGGTTTTGTAATATCTGCTGTGTTTCTGTTTGCTTGCACTTTTAGCTGGTATGATGCTCTTTGTGCTTCGTATTTTTCACTCTGTGCTTTTCTTGCTGTTATCGTAAATGTCTTGCCTATCGCTGCTAATGTAAAGTCTACTTTACCGCTTCCCGTATCTATACTCGCACCTGCTCCCATAGGACTTATGCTATATGATACGACTCCCGTATCTCCTGCTACTACTCTATCGTTAGTAATCGTTTGTGTATGAGTATTCCCACTTTTGCCATACTCTACCTCTACATCGATGTTTGCAAATTTAAGCGTACTACCTGCTTGCCTTGTAAACTCAATAAGCTCACTTTCTACGCTTCCGGTATAGTCTTTACGCGTTGCAACAATAATAATCCTTGCTGCTGGCTGTGTTGCTGTTACTTCCCCGGTTTTCTCATCAAACGCTACCCCGGTTATAGTAGAGTCTTTCAATGTGTAGCTATGCTGTGCTACTTTTGTAATTCTGATAGGTGTACCCCAGCTCTCGCTTCTTTTGCTTACCGCTGGTTTCTCTATATCATCAAATGCAAGTACTCCGCTTTGCTTTACTTCGCTTAATGTTCCCTTATCTGTTTTTACCTGCACACTACAAACATAGTTCACCTTCCCGCTTGTCTCCAGTACTCCTTTTGTAGATACCTTTGTAGGTGCTGTAAACGTCTTTTCATATTTACTTGTAGGGTTATTGCTATCCCAGCACTTTACCCTATATTCTTCTATATTTAATTTTCTTTCATCATTCAATGGGTTATTTTCCCATGATACATTGACAAACCATTTTGCCTCTCCCGTGTTTTTCTTTACCTTAAAATTTACCGGTGGCTGTGGCTTACCCGTTGTACCTTCTACCTTTTCGGACCAGGGTCCCGCAAACTCTTCATAGATTGCCTGCACCTTAAACCAATATTGAGTCCCTTCTTTTAGCTTGCGTATTGTAAAACCTTCTGCCTCCATGAACTTAGGGACTACCTCCCGTTTGTTAAGAGTCTTGCCGTCTACGATGCCGTATGATATCCCATAGGCTGCCACCTTCTCCTCTTTTAGCTTCTTTACATTCCATTTTAGAAATACCGCTTTTTTCTCAAAGGTAGACTCTATAATTTTCGCTTTCTGTGGAATTACGGTATATAGTATTTTGTCCGGTTCACAGTTTACTAATGCTATCGTAATGAGTATGTAAATATATATATATATATATATATAGGTTTCTTATATATCATGAATTACTCCTGTACTATGTAAAAGTTTTCTAAGCATTAAAACAAACTTTTACCTATATACATAATGGTACATTTACACTTTTTTTCAAGCCTTTTTTTACCTAAAATACATTACAATTTTGTCATGTATTACATGGTGTTTTAGCGTCTTTATACATACTGCTTATGCTTGTTACCCTCTATCATGTCACGGCTGATAAGTAGATAGAATGGTACATTATACATAGTAAAATGTTGTTGCAATATAACACGCTACCATTACATTTTACGCTTGCACCTCATCGATGTTTAGACATTCTTTGTCGCTTGTTTTTTCTACCGTACCCAGCGTGGCTTGTTTGCTTTCTTCATTGCGGTAGCGTCTTCAAACATTTTTGTAGTTCTTCTTCCGCTTTTGTCTACCCAAGCGGTTAAGTCTTGATTGAATGAAGTTGCACCTAAGAACATATTTCTCATGTCTGTTACCTTTGATACTTTCCAAGTATCTAGCGGGTGATTAAATGCGGTAGCCTTGTAGAACATATTGTACATGTCTGTTACCTTCGATACATTCCAATTATTAAGCGGTTTATTGAATGAACTTGCACCTATGAACATACTGTGCATGTTTATCACGCTTGAGACATCCCAATTATTTAGAGGCTGATTGAATGATGTAGCACTGTGGAACATATACCTCATGTCTGTTACCTTTGATACTTTCCAATTATTGAGTGGCTGATTGAAAGATGTAGCACTGTGGAACATATCGCGCATGCCGACTACGCTTGAGACATCCCAATTATTTAGAGGCTGATTAAATGCTATAGCACCACTGAACATAAATTCCATATTTTCTACGCTTGATACATCCCATTTACTGACATCTCCATTAAAAGTAGCATTGTTATAAAAAAGTTTACTCATGTTTGTTATGTCTGAAGTATCGATGTAGTTTAGATCTGCTTCGTTGCCGTATGCTCCTATGGCTTTCGTAATCTCTGCTTTTAATTCTGCTTTGGTTGCGGGTTTGAATATTTTTTGTACTGTTAGCTGGTATGATGCTATTTGTGCTTCGTACTTCGCACTCTCTGCCTTTCTTGCTGTTATCGTAAATGTATTGCCTATTGCTGCTAATGTAAAGTCTACTTTACCGCTTCCCGTATTTACGCTTGCACCTGCTCCCGTGGGACTTATGCTATATTCGATGTTTCTAGTATCACCGCTTACGCTTCTATCATTAGTGGCAGTCTGTGTATAAGTATTTCTACCTGTTGCATACATGGTATTTTTATTCGCAGTTGCAAAGTTAAGCGTATTACCTGCTTGTCTCGTAAACTCAATAGGATCGCTTTCTACGCTTCCCGTATATCCTGTACGCTTTGCAACAATAATAATATTTGCTGCTGGCTGTGTTGCTGTTATCTGCCCGGTGATCTTATCAAACGCTACCCCAGTTATAGCTTGTTTCAATTCATAGCTATGATCCGCTACTGTTGTAAGTCTGATAGGTGTACCCCAGCTCTCGCTTCTTTTGCTTACCGCTGGTTTCGTAATATCTGCTGTGTTTGTATTTGCTTGCACTCTTAGATAATATGATGCTGTTTGTACCTTGTACTTTGCATTCTCTGCCTTGCTTGCTGTTATCGTAAATGTCTTGCCGACTGCTCCTAGCGTAAAGTCTACTTTACCGCTTCCCGTATTTATGCTTGCACCTACTCCCATAGGACTTATGCTATATTCAATGTTCCTAGTATCACCGCTTCCGCTTCTATCATTAGTAGCAGTCTGTGTATAAGTATTGCTACCTGTGTTATACATGGTATTCTTATTCGCAGTTGCAAAGCGGAGCGTACTACCTGCTTGCCTTGTGAACTCAATAGGATCGCTTTCTACGCTTCCCGTATAGCCTGTACGCTTTGCAACAATAATAATCCTTGTTACTGGCTGTGTTGCTGTTACTTCCCCGGTTTTCTCATCAAACGCTACCCCGGTTATAGCTTGTTTTAATTCATAGCTATGATCCGCTACTTTTGTAATTCTGATAGGTGTACCCCAGCTCTCGCTTCTTTTACTTACCGCTGGTTTCGTAATATCTACTGTGTTTGTATTCGCTTGCACTCTTAGCTGGTATGATGCTCTTTGTGCTTCGTATTTCGCACTCTCTGCCTTTCTTGCTGTTATCGTAAATGTCTTGCCGACTGCTCTTAGGGTAAAGTCTACTTTACCGCTTCCCGTATCGATGCTTGCACTTGCTCCCGTGGGACTGATGCTATACGATACGACTCCCGTATCTCCTGCTACTACTCTATCGTTAGTAACCGTTTGTGTATGAGTATTTCCCTTGCCGTATTGTACTGGTACATCGATATTTGCAAAGTTAAGCGTACTACCTGCTTGCCTTGTAAACTCAATAGGATCGCTTTCTACGCTTCCCGTATAGCCTCTACGCTTTGCAACAATAATAATCCTTGTTACTGGCTGTGTTGCCGTTACCTGCCCGGTTTTCTCATCAAACACTACACCGCTTACGGCTTGTTTCAATGTGTAGCTATGCTCTGCTACTTTTGTAAGTCTGATAGGTGTACCCCACCTCTCGCTTCTTTTACTTACCGCTGGTTTCTCTATATCATCAAATGCAAGTACTCCGCTTTGCTTTACCTCGCTTAGCGTTCCTTTATCTGTTTTCACCTGCACACTACAAACATAGTTCACCTTCCCGCTTGTCTCCAGTACTCCCTTTGTAGATACCTTTGTAGGTGCTGTAAATGTCTTGTCAAATTTACTTGTAGGGTTATTGCTATCCCAGCACTTTACCCTATATTCTTCTATATTTAATTTTCTTTCATCATTCAATGGATCATTTTCCCACGATACATCTACAAACCATTTTGCCTCTCCCGTGTTTTTCTCTACCTTAAAATTTACCGGTGGCTGTGGCTTACCCGTTGTACCCTCTACCTTCTCCGACCAGGGTCCCGCAAACTCTTCATAGATTGCCTGCACCTTAAACCAATATTGAGTCCCTTCTTTTAGTTTGCGTATCGTGAATCCTTCTGCTTCCATGAACTTAGGCACTACCTCTCGTTTGTTAAGAGTCTTGCCGTCTACTATGCCATATGATATTCCATAGGCTGCCACCTTCTCCTCTTTTAGCTTCTTTACATTCCATTTTAGAAATACTGCTTTTTTCTCAAAGGAGGACTCTATAATTTTCGCTTTTTGTGGAATTACTGTGTATAGTACTTTGTCGGGTTCACAGCTTACTAATGCTATCGTAATGAGTATATATATATATATATATATATAGGCTTTTTATGTCTCATGCATTACTCCTGTACTATGTAAATGTTTTCTAAGGATTAAAACAAACTTCTACCTATATACATAGTGGTACATTTACTCTTTTTTTCAAGCCTTTTTTTACCTAAAATACATTACAATTTTGTCATGTATTACATGGTGTTTTAGCGTCTTTGAACATATTGCTCATGCTTGTTATGCTTGATGTGTCTATGTAGTTTAGGCTTACGGTTGTGCCGTTTGCCACTTAATTACGCGTTACAAAAAAATTACCGTTGTTGCGCTTTATCATGTCACGGCTGATAAGTAGACAGAATAATAGATTATCCACAGTAAAAAAGTATTGAAATATACTACCCTTACATTACATTTTAGCCTGCACCTCATCGATGTTTAGATGTTCTTTGTTGTTTGTTTTACTTATTTTACCCAGCCGCTCAAGTTAGGCTTATAAGCTTCCTGCATTGCGATTGCATGGTAGAACATATTATTTGTGTGTCTATCATTTTCATCGTCTGTCCATTCTTTCCAGCCGCTAATATTTTGATTGAATGATGTAGCACCTTGAAACATAGATTCCATGTCTCCTACGCTCGATACATCCCAATTATTAAGTGGCTGATTAAATGATGTAGCATGGAGGAACATTCTGTACATGTCTATTACTTTTGAGACATCCCAATTATTAAGTGGCTGATTGAATGATGTAGCACCTCTGAACATTTCCCTCATGTCTGTTACCTTCGATGTGTTCCACTTACTGATATCACCATTAAAAGTAGTATCATCTTTGAATAACTCGCTCATGTCTGTTATGTCTGAAGTATCAATATAGTTTAGATTTGCATTGTTGCCATGTGCTTGTATCGCTCTTTTAATTTCGGCTTGTAATGCTTTTTTGTTTGCTACATAAAAAAGAAAAAACTCTATAGGGTTGCTTTCCTCGGTGTTATCGTCAAGTGTAGCGACTATGATTACATCGCTGGCTGCTTGTGTAGCGGTTACTTGCATTCTGTTACCGGTAACCTCTGTAAGTGCTACTCCTGTTTTTTCTTCTTTTAATTCATAGGTATGTCCTTCTACTTTCGTGAATGTAGCCGCTTGTCCCACTCTCACACGGTAGCTATTTAGTACGGGTTTTGTTAGCTCAATAAAATTTATAGGGTCGCTTTCTTCGCTACTATCATCAAGCGTGGCAACAACAACAACACCGCTAGCTGCTTGTGTAGAGGTTACCCGTCCCTTGTTTCCACTTGACACATGAAGACTTACACCGTTTACGGCTTGTTTCAATTCATAGCTATGTCCTAACACTTTTGAAAATGTAGCTACTTCTCCCACTTTCAAAGTGTAGGCACTTATTGCGGGTTTCGTTAGTGTAACATCAACAAATTCAATAGGGTCGCTGTCTTCAGTATTACCGTCAAACGTGGCAACAATGACTACACCGGTCGCTGCTTCTGTAGCTCTGACTTCTCCCGTGTTCTCATCTGATACCTCCAGCGTAACACCGCTTACGGCTTGTTTCAATTCATAGCTATGTCCTTCCACCTTTGGAAATGTAGCGACTTGTCCCGTTCTCACACGGTAGCTACTTAGTGCGGGTTTTGTTAGCGGTGGTGGTGTATCCTCTGCCGTCTCGCTTTCTGTTTCACCTCCTGCGTCTTCATCTTCGCTATTTGTAGGCGTACCGCTTCCTTGTGGCTTCGGCTTTGCTTTGTCTACGGCGTCCACCACATCTGCCGCTTTATCGGTAATCTTTGTAATTGCTTTTGTAATATCATCTTCTGCTTTCTTTTCATCACAAGAGATGAATAAAGCCAATGTAATAATTAGTATTGCGGTATATAGTTTCTTCATAATAATACTCTCCTTTTTATCGTGCCAAACCTGGCTTATTTGATTCCTGCATTGCGGTAGCCTCTTTAAACATGCCCGTACTGTTTCTTCCGCTCTTAGCTACCCAACCGCTGATGTCTTGATTGAATGCCGTAGCTCCTCTGAACATACCACTCATGTCGGTGACTTCCGCTACCTTCCAACTACTAAGCGGTTATACATAAATGCATCTTTTCCTATGCTCACTATTCCTTCTGGCAAGTCTAACTTCGTAAGCTTATTTCCTTTAAATGCACCAACTCCTATTTTCGTAACCTTGTGAACTTTTTTAAACTCAATATCTGTGTAGCCCTTGCTTGCAAATTTTTTTACCCTAAGCTCCTTTCCATCGGCTGCCGTAATGACTGCTACCACCTTTTGCGGCGTATCTAAGTAATCTGTTTTTATGTTCTTCTTATTTCCTAATGATGTATCAGGCGCTTGACATGAAAATAGTAGCATCGCAAACTGTGCTACTATTATGTTTTTCCATACTTGAAAAAATCTCTTTCTTTTTATAAATATCATTATAGTAATCTCCTTTATAAAATTTAATTCATTATTTACCTACATCTATATATATATATATATATATATCATTCTTTTCAAGCTTTTTTTCACCTAAAATACATTACAATTTTGTCATGTATCTACATGGTGTGGCGACAGGTAAGGCTACCTTAAGAGACACGCGATATGATGAGTCCTGGTATGTTTCTTTGTATTACTTATTTCTCTACGCTTGGTAAGCGTGGAGGGTAACTTACACTCTACTATCAGGTTATCTTTAAACGCATCTTATGTTTTTTAGTTAAGAAAAAGGGAAGCGCATAAAGCGCTTCCCTTTTGTACAGCTTGTATGTTATCTATACTCTAGTTTACGAATGATATGATTGTTATTATCAGCGACATAAAGCGTGCCAATGGTGTTTTATCTTCTTAAGAGGCGTTTTCCTGCACGCTTAAGCGCAATCACGGTATTTACTGCATAGTTTTTTATGCGAATTTTTGGAGGACAAACAAAGCGTGTATACGCATCGCGTGCATCAACATCTTCTATAAGAGGCAGATTTTCTGGTATTTCAAAGTTTTTATATGCGAGTGGAGCATTGGGATTGACACTTGTTACAACATGCGTACTTAAACTGTTAGCTCTCCATCCAGTATTATTAGTAATCGTTTCAGGTGGAAACAAACACATTTGATCATTGAGAAAAAATGAGACTCCAGTTTGCACATCCCATGTATTTATACACCCATTATGCTGTGCATCCAATATTCCACTAACCCAACGAGTATTGCCGAAGTCTAGTTCTTTTTTGCGCTTACTTTTTGCAAGTGTTTTTACCAGTGTCTGAGTATCCCAACAAACACCATCCCAAGAACGCCGCCATGTCGCCCATCCCCAACAAGCAAAATGTCGCAAAAAATAAGGATTTTTTGGATTAAAGCAGCTTCTGGAATAAGGATAGCAATGTCCACAGATTGCAGCGACTTCTTGTGTGTGACGAAAACGATTGAGTGCTTTTGAGATAAATGTATAAAAGTACGGACTGGTTATGATGTCATCTTCCACAATAATAGTACTTTCATAATCTGAGAGAGTCGTATCAATTGCATAACGAACATTACTCATCAAGCCTTTATTCTTGCGTGCAACATGTATCACTTTTTTACCTGCCCACGAAAAATTCTCACAAACATACCGTACTTCTTGTACTTGTGCATGCTCTTCATCATTGTCTCGAGGTCCATCTATAAATATATACAATGGGATGTCTGCCGCACCGTAATTGTACGCAAGTGCGGTAAGAGTATCACGCATATGCATTGGTCTTCGAAAGCCAATAAGCGTAAAAGCATGCGGTATCACTCTACACTTTACCTTTCTTTACAAAATTTTGCTCCGCGATAATACGAATGCCTTGCAATGTATGATAATTGTCTATCACGTCAAATATACCACATGCGGGTGCTATAGCTTTCACAAAACCGCCTGTTGCAAATAGCTTTGTTTCTTCGCCAAGTTCTTCTTTCATCTCGGAAATAATTCCGCAGGTTAAGTGCCGATACCCTAACATCATACCTACATTGATAGCACTTTCGGTAGTGGTACCCAATGCAGTTTGTGGCATAGCTAATGTCACAGTAGAAAGCTGTGTAGCATTTTGGACAAGTGATTGCAAAGCAATGTCGAGACCAGGACTTATGCTCACCCCTGCAACTTCACCTGTTTTTCTTACCGCAGTCAAGGTAAGTGCCGTTCCAAAATCTGCAGTAATACTCGCTTTACCTTCACTGTTTTCAAACGAAGCTACCGCATTTGCCAACAAATCATTACCTAGTTCTTTTGGTGAATGTAGCAGCGAAATACGAAGACCACCATGTATCATGTGTACGGTACAATTTGCAACAGATTGAAGTGCCGAACAAAAAACAGCTGTCAAAGACGGCACAACAGAAGAAACAGCTACTATAGTGCAGCATTTAAGAGAAGAATACGGAAGCATCGCAGTTAATAGTGTTTTATATTCGTCAAAAGTACGAATGTTTTTTGATGATATACGATACAAGGTATTCCATACATTATTGATGAAAAATGCCATGGCAATATTTGTATTACCTATGTTACATACAAGCATTACTATTATAATACTGCATACCTAAAAACTACAAAAGATACGCTTACGCTACCAATCGATATTCAAATGCTAGATGCTTTTTTTTGTTGAAAATGTGGACATACCATACCACTTGCTTGAAATACCACATGAGAAGGCATATCTTTACTTTTAAAGTTAAAATAATTACATTGGCGAGGTTTATGCTCATCCCAGCTTACTTTAAAAAAAACACACTTCAAACAATTAGGTAATACTAAAGATTTTGTATTTCTAAAATCTACCATGGTAACTTTCCTTATGAATGAAAATTTATTTTTTTAAAGCTATGTATTGCCATAGAACAAAGTTTACTTATAATAATAGGTATGAGAAGTTTTATTGTGAAATATGTATTTGTTCTCATATTGATACTCCAAACAACGCATATATTTTCTGAAGTTGTTCCCTCCTTTAAACATTATAATGGAGCAATTATAAGTACCCTCTCACTAGGCTTAGCTTTGCAAACAGCAGGTGTTGCTTTTTTTATGTACTCAAATAATTATTTCCTCTCAGAAATCTCTCCATTACAAATTGAATACGATCTTCAGGAACAACTTACAAAACAGATAGAAAATAAACTGAAAAAAAAACGAGAAGTGTATAACAATTATTTTATAAGTTCAATAACTTTGTTCTCAGTAGGAACCGTTAGTACGATTGTAGGACTTGGGCTTATTCTTTCAAGATCTATTAATGATTGGAAAAAAACAAACACGAAATCTACGTTTAATAAAAAAACCTATCATCAATTACAGAGAATGTCTTCAATACAATTTACTCCGAATGTCAGTGTATCCATACCTTCTCTATACCCAACTGTGGTTACAATTTCAATACAATAAATAGTTTCATTCTTTTACAGGTTTGGAGATACATATGAACAACGAAGCAATACGAAAAGAACTAAATGCACTCCTCTTAGAACATGTAGCAATTCGTCTACTTTCTTCACGAGGAAAGCGTATGATGTTTCCACTCGGAATAGTAGCACAAACAGAAGAATCGGCACATGCAACAGTAAAAGCGACAGCAGGAATAACAATAACAAACGGAAAACCAGCAACTCTTGAGTGTATTTCATCACTGCTTCCACACTTCAGTACTAAAGAATCAGTAGCATACGCACCTGTTGCAGGCTTACACACGCTGCGAAATGCATGGCTTGCTTATATGCTAAAGAAAAACAAATCTCTTGCGCAAAAAAACATCACAGAACCAATAGTGACAAGTGGCATAACACACGGAATACGCATATTACTTGATCTCATGCTTGAAGAAGGTGAAGAACTTATAAGCCCCGACATGTTTTGGGAGAACTATGAACACATTGCAAACACTGTATTTGATGGCAGCATCAGAACATTTAACATGTTTTCAAATTTTGAAAATGAACAAGGGTTTAACATAGTAGGCTTAGAGGATGCCATGAAACAGAGTGCTGAGAAACAAGGGAAAATAATTTTACTGCTTAACTTCCCAAACAACCCTACAGGCTACAGCCTTACAGAAACAGACATGCTGCGCTTACAAGATACCATGTATTCTTTTGCAGAAAAAAATATTCCCATACTTGTTATATGTGATGATGCATACTTTGGTTTCTTTTATGAAAAAAACATTTTCTGTGAATCTTCATTTTCAGTTTTTTCAAAATTGCACGAAAACATTTTAGCAGTAAAGCTTGATGGCGCTACTAAGGAACTATTTTCATGGGGTTTACGTGTTGGTTTTATTACACTCGGCAATAAAACTATGAACGAAGATGTAAAAAAAGCATTAGAAACAAAAGTAAAGGGAGCTCTACGTGCGAGTAATACGAGTGCTTCACAATTATCTCAAAATATAGTACTGCGTACCATAGAGCATCCTGATATCGATTCACAAATAAAGAAGCAATTTCTAGATATGAAAAATCGTTATCTCATTACTAAACGAGCAATTACAGAAGCTTCATCACAGTATCCACATAGTTCTCTTAAGCCGTATCCGTGCAACTCGGGGTATTTTATTTCATTTTTTCCAAGCAAAGTATCAACTGAAACAATACGAAAACATTTACTTAACTTAAACAATGAAAGTATTGCGCTTATTTCACTCGGTACAACATTGCGCTTTACTTTTGCAGCGGTTGATGCAGAGCAAATCCCAAAGATTATAGACACGCTTTACAAAGAGACTCAAGAGCTTGTGTTAAAAAATTAACACAATGTATAAAACAAAAGTGATAAACGCCCGCTATAAATTATCAACGTTATTGTTCTGCTTTTCTATGGTGCTTCTATCATGCACTGAAAAATCTTTAAGCATTGCAAGCGACAGAGAATTTGCATATGAAATAACAGAAACATACAATGCAAAGTACACCAATCCATTACTGCGTTTAATCAAGTACAAAAATGTATATAAAAACATCATACAATCACATGCAAATGTTCTCATAAGTAATAGTATACCGCAAGAAAATATTGAAGAAAATTTTCTCTATATTCATATACCAAAAAATGTAAAAAATATAGTACACATAAAAAACAAAAAAACTGTGCTCTTAGCATTTTCACTTCCGCTCATTGTTACACTCAAATCATCTCACATACCTATGCCTTCAAATGGAATGCTCAGCTTTTCTGAACTACGCGCGCAAATACATAAAATTCCTATCAATGCATCAAAAAATATCTGGAGCTTTCCATTAAAGCCTCATGAAAATTTCAAACAAATTTTTCCAAACGATCAAGCATACGAAGAATGGATGCAAAGCATAACAAAAAATATTACAAACACTACCGAGACATTTGCAAGACGATATGATACCATTCCATTTCTTGCTATCTTAAAAGATAGGTCAATTGCATATAAGTTTATTCCATCACATCTATTCTTCAGTCAACCTTTTGCATTTCGTAATCTCTTTTCTGTTGCGCTTCTTACTGATGATAAAAATATGACTCCTATAGTCGCTCCAATTTTCATAAGCACAGTAAAACGTGAATCGTTTAGTAAAAACCACAGTGCAAAAAAATTGATACAGTGGTTACTGAAAACCAGCACTCATAACGAAATAATCGCCTTTTCGCACAAAATATTTAAATATGCTCCACTCAAAACACAATTCCTCGGTAGAAGTTATTCAAACAATGCCCATTTTACTTCAAATAACATTCTTCCAAGAAATTCGTGGCTTGCACACCACGCTCCACCGTACTCATCATTGTATTTTGCACGAAGTAAATAATACCGAAGCGTAGTGCTTTATATAAAAGCTAAAAAGATAAGAAAATAAAGAAGTTCTATCCTATTAAAACTTCATGAAAATACGCAGCGTATCTCACATCTTAAACATCATTTCTTCGTACATGAAATTTACTTCGCTACATTTAAAAATGTAACCACTTCTCAAGTTTTCTCTTATGTTTCTGCAAGTAAAACATAACTGCGGTAAGAGGCACGAGCGCACTTGTACTAATAGCAGACCATCCTATTGAGAATGTTTTCTTAATTTCGTACTTTATCACAATATCTGTACCCATTAGTGCAATAGCAACAAAAAATAATATTATACCTACCATAACAAATCCATGTATTGAGAGCTTTGTAATCCACATGAAAGCTATATATGCAAGGATCACCCACAGTATTGTAATAGGGAATGCAAGAGAAATAAACCAACGCGATGGCATCATGGTATCAAGAACAAATAGAAAAAAAATCGTCAGAGCCGTAAGGACTATGCACAGAAAAACTTTACGCTTATAGAGCATCATAAGCAAACAAAAATACCCATATGAAAACATCAATACTACTACTACAAGAGGAGACCACGTCAACGTATGATCTTGCATATAATTGCTTGTCAAAACTACGATACAAGGCATAAGCAATACTATGAATACAATAATCAATAATACATTTCTAAAGTGCATTTTTGTAGGTAATTTTTTAACTACTTCTTGTACTTGAAGCATGCCATCAATGGATTTATTGCATATAGGACAGGTTACAGAACTTTCTTTATAACGCACCTTACAGTAAGGACATTGGATAATATTCATAGTATTATTCAAGATATACCACATCAACACTTTGTGAAAGAAGTATTTTTACCATTTGACGCTCAACATTATCAGAATGTAGATAGCGTCCTGTATTTAAGGTAATTTCATTACCATGTCCAATAATAGAAATATTTCTACCCATGTAACGAGATGGCGTCGGAATAAAAAAAACATGTTTTATCTTAGCACTTACTTCTTCGGGTAGTTGTAATTTTCCCACGTTGGAAATACTTCCTATCATCTTCGTTTCGCCTGAGAGAAATTGCACTGTGCGCATTATAGGGATCTTAAAAAACCATGGGACAATTCTGTTACATATATTCCGCTCCATGCCAACATAATGCGAAAATTGCCTTCTTATCTCATGAAGATCAACAAAATTTTGCATTTGTGCTTGTACCTTGTATACTATTTCATCAAAATCGTAATGGCAAAAAGAAAAATCAATACCTACCTTTACAAACAAATAAAAATTACGAAGAGTTTGCGATCTAAAAAGAGGACGTAAATTTACTAAAATCAAATCTTGAACCGTGCCATTCTTTTTTACAAGCTGAGTACCATATAATTGTTGTACTGCATATAAATGTACCGCAGTTAAAAAACCGGTAACATTTGTGTTCATATCTTTTGCGGTACGCTTTACCTGCCGGGCATTCATAATCATACGCGTTACCACATAACGCCGCTCCCTCTTTTCTGGATACTGAAATGATGAGGTGTTTTTTTCATAATAGCGAGCACAACTTACGCTGTATTTTTGATAACTCATTTCCATTTCAGATTCTTCGCTAACACCTGCAGCATGTCGTACATTTCCCCAATCACTGATCTTTTTATACGCGTACTCATAATAACAACACAACAATGTTTTAAAAAATTCTAACGCGCCTATTCCATCAGTAAGAATATGAGAAACTTCAAGTGCAAGTCTCGTATCACCTGCAAGCACGCGCCACAACGCACGTCGTGTAGACTTCAATTGCTCATAACGACAGACATCTACATCTTCAATGGAGTCAATATGACTTTCATGTTCATATTCTTCTAAAAAATGCCAAAAAAATCCTCTACGAAGATGCATTTGAAATAACGGATACCTACGCAAAGTATCACGTAAGGCAAGTTGAAGTGCTTCTGCATATATACTCTCGGAGAAAATCACTTCAAGTCTAAAAAATGTAGAGTAATTTTTCCTTACTATCGCAGCGAAGAGCTTTGCAGCGTTATCAAGTTTTATCCATTTTTTATAAGAAATTGCAGTCATTACCCTAACGCATAATTATCTTTGTAATAAGAAGAATAAGAATTTTTTTATTTCAAGCAATTTTCAATAACAAACAATTGTATTTCAGCTGCTTTTATATGCATATCGTTCTTATCTCTAAAATTAACAAAAACCCTTATTACAAAATCTATTCCTATTGTATAGTGTGCTTCCCCTATCCTTGAAATGAAATAGTTATTTTTATATCTTGCATGTTGTTCATGCTAAATAATTATAGCAAATATCTAATAACTACGACAAAGACTGATAAAACTCAGTGAGCACCGTACCTAACTCTGAAGGTTTTTCAGCGTGTATCATATGCCCCGTATTAATTTCTGCTAGCTTCCACGATGGAAAAAAGTGCTCTATGATTTTAAAATGCTCAGGAACGATATATTCAGATTGTAAAGCACGAACAAACAAGGTAGGTTCAACGAAGTACTTTCCATCCAACCGTGCTTTAGGAAACGCACATAATTGATAGTAATAGTTTTTCAAAGGCTCAATACGAAGATAAAGAAATACTCCTCTATCATCAACGGCGACATTTTTCATCAAAAATCCTACCATCAATGGATCAGAAATTTCTTTTTGAAGAATACTTCGCGCTTCCTCACGTGAAGTGAGTTTTGGTGTGAGATGAAAAAGTTTTAACAACGCGTCAAGTTCTTGTTTGTGAAATGGTGGATACGCGACCGGTGCTATATCAAGAATTACTAAAGATGCTACGGTATGAGGATAGAGCATAGCATAGACTCCTGCTATCTTTCCTCCTAAAGAGTGTCCCAAGATATGTACGCGCCTGACATGTGAAAACACATCTCGCACAAGGGTAGTATGGAGCATCTGAGCCATCGCAATAAAAGAACATTCTTCTAACAAAGGAGATTTACCATGATTCGGTAAATCGTATAATAGTATCGTGCCACCTAAAGGTGCTATCATCTTCTGTATAATTTTAAGGTTGTCCGAATTCCCAAACAATCCATGTAATAATACATAATACGAATCTTCCTGTGCACGCACAGAAGGTTGCACTTTATAAGTAAGTGCATGTAAATATTGCATGTGCTATTTGTTTTTACGTCTTTTTCTCTTAAGAATTTCTTGTCGAATTTTCTCAGCTCTGGTTACAGTTAATGCAACATCTGATGAAGATGCTATGCGACTCTGCGTACTTCTGTCTTGACTTATCCCTTGCGCAAGCTCGTGATGCAAAGAGTCTGTACCCTCATCTAAAACATTGACTATCTTTTTTCCACCAAATACATACAGCATAGGAGTTGCAATAAAAATCGAAGACCACACACCTTCTATCAAACCAACAAGCAAGGTAAGTGCGAAAATTTGGACATTCCCTGTTGCGAAAATATAAAGCGCTACAACTGCAAGCATCGTAGTAAACGATGTAATAACAGTACGCGATAAGGTACTAGTAATACTTGTATCCGTTATGACTTTCAGCGCAGACCCTTTCATAAAAGAAATATTTTCGCGGATCCTGTCAAATATAACAATCGTGTCATTCAGCGAATATCCTACAATGGTAAGCACCGCTGCAACCGTAGAAACACTTACTTCTATCTGAAATGCTCCTATAAAACCTAATACAAACAAGGTATCATGCAATAATGCAGCAATGGCTGCAAGCGCAAAACGAAACTTAAATCGAATACCTAAATACAGTAAAATGAGAAGCATCGCCATTGAGGTAAGAAAGAGCGAAGAACTGAGTAAATTACGAGAAATTGTTCCTGCAATAAATGCAGAACTTAAAAGCTCTACAGATTCAAAACGGCTTATAAGTATGTTTTCCAAGCGCTCAAACTGTTGTTGTTGTGCGTTTTCTGTTGAAGCTATTTTGATATTGAAAGTTTTATCTGTGGCATTGTTAACCTGTGTTACGAGAACTTTTGGAAAGCTCTCTACCAGTGCCTGCGATACATCATCAGAAGACACCGCAGAAGGAAGAGATACGACAATATTTTGCCCTGAGCGAAAGTCTATACCTAAATTAAAACCACCTCTGAACACAGTAACTCCGACAAGAGCACTCGTGACAAGAAGAGAAAAAATGAGCGCAAGAGTATTATATTTTGAAAATACAAGTGTTTTTTTCATTAACGTATTTTCCTCCAAGTAATTACGAGCGTTTTCTTGCGAAATAGATCAGTTCCGATATCAAAGAAAAATCGTGAAACAAATAGCGAAGAAACAAGCGTAGTTACAATACCCGCTGAAAGCGTTACTGCAAAACCTTGTACAGAACCCGAAGCAATTTGTGAAACAAAAAACGCGGCAATAAAAGTCGTAATATTTGCATCAATGATAGTTAGAAACGCCTTTTGAAACCCATTTTTTATGGCTGTTCGGCGTGTTTTTCCCGTCCATAGTTCTTCTTTAATACGCTCGTATACCAGAACATTTGCATCAACTGCCATACCAATAGTCAAAATAATACCTGCTATACTTGTAAGCGTAATCGTAAAATTCAACGATGCCAAAATTGCTAACAAAAACAACAAATTAAACATCAGAGAGATAACAGAAATAATACCCGGTCCGCGATAGTAAGCAATCATAAAAACTAAAACAAGTCCAAGCGCAACAATCATAGCACGTAATCCTGCATTTATTATTGCTTTTCCTAAGGTTGGACCGATTACCTGCTGATTTACAATAAGCAACTTCACCGGAAGAATAGCTGTTTGTAAAATCGTTGCAACATCTTGCGCTTTCTCTTTACTAAAACCTTCAATAACCGCTTGTCCATCGTTAATCACACGCGTAAGCGTTGCATAAGCGCGTACCTTATCGTCAAGGACTATCGCCATGGAGTTATTGATATAATCGCCCGTAAGCTTAGAAAGTCGCTCTGCACCTTCTTCATTGAATTGAAATGCAACTAAAGGCTTGTTAGTAAGCCTATCACCAGTAATTCGTGCTTGTTCTAAATATTCACCTTTTATACCATAGGTGTCAACATCTTTGTAGACAGCTATCCAACGCTCAAATTTATCAAGGCCAAATTCATCTCGTGTTACATATTCAATAACCTCGATTCCCGCGGGAATAAATTCCGGTGGATTTTGTGAATCGTACACCCACAAAGGATTGCGTACTTGAACATTGATAAGTTCTCGTGTCGCTTCTTCATGCACAATTCTAAATGACATAGAACCCTTGCCTTGAATAAAGCTATTAACGCGTTCTCTATCATTATCGCCAGGAATTTCTACCAGTATGCCATCTTCATTTTGGCGACGTATTCTCGGGTCGCTCACACCAAAACGGTCAATACGCCCTTGTAACACGACAATTGCACGATCTATCGCACTTATTATATCGCTCTTTTTTGGAGCATAGCCAAGACGTTCTTCTAAATCAGCTTTGTCAACTTGCAAAGCGACACTTATTCCACCTGAGAGGTCAAGTCCTAAATTGATAATTCTTGCCTTTTGTTCTTTAAGTTTTATAACTGATTTTCGATAAAAATTGACAAGCGTATCAAAGACATCTTGTTTTTCTTTAAAAACTGAAAAAACTTGTTCTGCTGTAACGTTTTTCTTCAATGGTTTTTTCATCTCTTTTGCGCGCTTTTGTGCACTCTCAACAAGCGCTACAATACCATCGGTGTTATACGGCTCTCGCATAATAATTTCATTGATAAATGCCTCTTCTTTTTCTTGTAACATCTGCGTAAGAACCTCAGAATCAGCATTCGCTTTTTTAAGCGCGTAAGTACGAATCTCTTCTCGCGGACTTGCAGCACGCTGCTTTTGAGAATCGGGTAACAGAAAGTACCAGCGTATCGTAGGGTACAACGACATACCGCATAAAGCAACAATAAAAACTATTAGTATAAATCGAAAGCGTTTACTCATCATTTATAATCCATACGCACTGCTCACAACAGAACTAACTATACTTAATTAGAAGTATTTTTTTTTGCGCGAGACGCGATGCTCGTTTTTTGTGCGTTATTAGATATCTTTTTTTCAGATACATTTCTACGTTTTGAATCAGATTTTTGTGTTCCATTTGATGGAACCGATTTTGATTTTTCTTGTTGCGGCTGCGAAGAATTCGACTTCGGAAAAACAGTAGCAATAGCTTCTTTGCTAAATTTAATTTTTGCATTCTCATCTACCTTCACGATGACATACGCTTGTTCAACACGCGCAATCGTACCGTGCATACCACCTATAGTAGCTATTTTATCGCCTACCGCAAGCATTTCAAGCTGCTGTCGATGTTGTTTTTTTCGACGCGATTGCGGACGAATAAGTACGGTATACATAACAAGAAATAACAAACCAAACGTAATTAAACTTACGATGGAAGATCCCCCTGATGCGTTTCCTGCTCCAGATGACGGAGCTGATGCAAGTAATAACATAAAATTGTCAATATTCATAGTGTAATTCCTTTGTATTTCTCTAAATATAAAATAATGTGAAAGTATATATCAAGCATTTACATCGCTTTAATTCATGAAACTATATTCACAAAACAAACCAATAGCGCACACATTCCGCATTTTGCTTTATTGCAACATGTAAGCAAATGGAGGTAATCGGATTCGAACCGATGACCCCTAGAATGCAAATCTAGTGCTCTAGCCAACTGAGCTATACCCCCAATTCTTTTGAAACTTTATGATACTAAATACATTCTCAAATGTCAATAATAAGACGTAAGAATACAACGGTATCGCTATGCATCATCGTTTTTTTTGTTTGCAAAAAAAGTTTCAAACATATGTATAAGGTTTTCATATGTTTCACAGCGAGGAATATCACAATGCTCTTTTGCAACTTTTTGCGATGGTTTAAAAAATACACCGTAATCCGCGGTACGCAACATCGCAACATCGTTATACGAATCGCCTGCTGCTGCTACCGTAAACTGCAAATTCTGAAAAGATTCAACTGCTGCCTGCTTTCCATTTTGCATTCGCATAACATGCTGCTGTATAACGTCATCTGTGACTGCAAGTGAATTACAAAAAATAACAGGATATTCTAAAAGAGGTCGTATCGGTTCTATAAATTGCACAAAAGTATCCGAGAGAATTACCAGTTCCGCTTTTGTACGTAAAAAACGTAAAAATTCAAGCGCACCTTCAAAAGGTATAATATCTTCTTGTACAATTCGCTGTATTTTTGAAAGTGTTAGCTTATATTTTTTCGCAGCGTCTATCCGAAGTTTCATAAGTTCGTCATAATTACTTATATCACGCGTAGTGAGCATAAAAACAGACTCACCTGTAACTTCTGAAATTCGCTGCCATATTTCAGGAATGAGGACACCTTCCAAATCCAAGGTTATCATAGCCTGTGTTTTTGACTTAAAATTCATCATCAATGCCTTTATACAATTAAAATACTGCCGTAAAATTGTGTGGTAACATTGTCCAACGGAGAAAAACAATGCGTCCATTTTTTTCTTCCAGTATAGTAAAACTTCCTAAAAGTTCATGCTCAATGGTTTTTTGCGCCTGTATGAAGGTGAAATTCTGCGCATTATCTTCATCTGCAATATAGCCTCCGCCGGTATATTCAGAAAGATATCCCCCTATCGTATGAGATTCACCTCTGTTTTCAAGCGTCACTCGGGCTATTTCTTCTACTTCCGAAAGCGGGGCTTCTCCGTGAACAAAGAACACATTTTCGTGTTTCTCATCTTCAATAATATGCTTATCTTTTTTAAGAAATTCTCCACCATCAAAAGAAGAAGTGTAATGCGATGAATTTGAATGATGCATATTCAACACATATGCAGAAATATCAGTATACACAAGTAGGCCTGCGAGTCCCCCATATTCATCAATAACAATTGCAAACTGAGTTTCCTGTCGCTCAAAAATTGCCAGTGCATCTTCTACACTATTAGATTCTTGCAAGACGACAGCCTTGCGCATTATGGCTTTTATCTGCATTGTGGTGTTATTTTCAAGAAGTCTATTGAAAATATCAGAAGCATATACAAACCCTATAATATGCTCTACATCATCGTGTTCGTACACCGGGATTCTCGTATAGAAAGTATGCGCTAATTTTTGTGAAGCCTCGCCAATGCTTGTATCTGAGGAAAGGCTGAAAACATCTTTTCTATGCGTCATTATATTTTCTACGGAAACATCAGAAAGCATTAAGGTTCGAGTAATACGCCGTGTTTTTTCCTGTGGAATATTTTTTATAAAACGCATTTGATATAAAAAATGAAGCAAGTGTTCTTGCGATATGCTTTCCATCGCATGTACATTTTTATTTTTTGAGAAAATTTGCACCATCATAGAGAAAAATGAAAAAAATTGTGCTACCGGCCATAAAAGAATAAAAAACACACAAAGTAATGGAGCAAATGCAATAAGAAATTGCATATGGTACTGCAGTGCAATTTGTTTAGGTGGTATTTCTCCAAAAATAAGCATTGAGAGGATAATAAGAATAGTTGCAACAAACACTGCTTGTTCACCAAAAACTAACAAAGTATAGCGAGTTGCAAAAACCGAAAATACTACATTAGCCGCATTATTTCCTGCAACCATGGCACTAATAAAAATCGGCTTGTGATTTTGTAAAAACTCTATCATTTTCCCACGAAAAGGATAACGACTTTTTAGTATTTTTGCTTGCATTGAGGTCAATGCAACAAAAGCAGTCTCTACTGCAGAAAAAAACGCAGAAAATAGTAACGATAAAAAGATATATATGAGATATAACACGGTTGTTTTACTACAAAACTACACTTTATTCTTTTTGTGATGAAACTAACACAATATCCTCATATCCATGTGAAACATATGCAACAGCAAGTTCCTGTTGTATCTCTGAGAGAACATCAGCAGAAAAATTATGCATATCAAAAAGTGTACGTAGATGTTTTTTTACAAACACATCTATTGCACGAGTAGTACGAGTATTCTCCTGAGAAAAATTCGACGGAACTGAGACAAGAATATTGAGTATTGTTAAAGATGGAATCTCAATGGGAGGAAGCAGCGATTTTCTGGAACTAGGATTTAAAATTTTGCTTATGTCTGCAAACGATAAAAGATCATTCCACCCTATGTCAATTACAATACGCACGGGAATAGAAGTATCAAATGAATATTTTTCCATAAAATTGATAAAAGAATCTGAATCTTGAAAATCGTGCGGAAATTGCCCTTGTATTTCTAGAGATCCCGCGAAAAATTTCTTTCCATCTCGAGAGAGAAATTTCGGTGCAGATATGAACTGTGCCTGTGCAAAAAGAGACGATTGTCGTTCTTCGTCGTTATCATCTCCCACACTACTCAATATATCGGTAAAATCCGAAGCAGAAGACGTATTTTGTATATTTTCTTCACGCATTGAATTATCGCTATTCGTCGAATTCAAAGGTGCTACACTATCCTCACTCTTTGAATCTGAAGACCTATCGCCAGAAATATGAGGCTGCGTGGCAACATTAGTGGAGTCCGTTACGAAGTGACGTAATTTTAAAAATGAAAACCTAAAATTTGGGAAAATACTAGAAATGACTATTATTGCTACAATGATTGTAAGCAATAGTATAATTGCCCAAAAAATATAAAAAGGCATACCGCTTTTAGAAACACTAGAGTGACGCATTGTTATGCCTTTTGCAAATATATATTAAGATATGAACAAGCATTACAATTGTAGTATAGTTAATTTTACTGATATGCGTTTTTTGACTAAAAATAATATTGCCTCACTGATAGTAATTTTTTTCACAGTACTCTTTCCTGCTCATTTGCTTGCGCAAACATCATCAGGAAAATCAATGTTGATACTTGTACCTGAACATAAAACTCAACATGCACAAGAGCAACTTGTTTCAAATTTAATTGTACAAAAATTCTTCTTATCACTAAAGGGATATCAGAAATATCAAGAAGAATATCTCATGAATTTTACATTTAATGCTCCTTTTGAAAGCAAAGATTCTACACAACTTGCAAACTACTATATTGAACAAAATTATACAAATGTGGTAATTATCAATACGCAGTACAATACCAACACAAAGAAATACAATGTCATCATTGACTTTTTTTACCTCGGGAAAAAAGTAGAAAATTTAAAAAGTACATCATTTACAACTACGTTTGAAGATGTGTTTAACGCACTGAATATTTTAGATGTCATAAAACCCGAAATATTCGATTCCATAACACAAAAACTTTCTAAAATGCTCGAGTTGTTTTCTCGTATCCATAAAAAAGCAATACTTACATTTACCTATCAAGATGAAAACACAGAAAATGCAACACCATATTTTGTACGCATCAATGGAATTATGATAAAAAATCCTTCCCCAAAACAAATTGTGGTATACGGAAAGAAAAATTTTATTGAAGTATTACAAGAAAATGATTTTCAAGAACAAGTAAGTGTCGGTTCATTTGTGATAAGTCCTATACTTGATGAATACAAGGTAGTAATCAATAAAAAACCAAAAAAAGAACAAAAAATAGGTGTGTTCTCAAAATCAAAGATAGCATTTCTTGATTCTCTTGTAACAACCAATCTTCTGCTCGGGTATTCTAATGAAGTACTTTCTAAAAAAGCATTTGGTACTCCACACGCATTTTCAGGTGCAGTGCGTGTTACATTTTCTCCGCAAATACCGCTGTTAGCACTAGGAATTGAAGTACCATTTATTATTCCCGCAAAGGAAAAATCACAAGAAAAATCTCATTCTCTTTTAGGACTAACTGCACTTGTAAGTGGAGTATTCCCCATTGCAAAAAATATAGAAACCACTATATACGGCGGTGGCGGTTTTTTCTCTATAGCAAAACTCATCTTTCAGAAGAATATCGGCAAAATAAAAAATGACACACAAATACAACCTCAGGTAAGCGGTGGATTAGGATTTGCATACAATATTCCTATAAAAGAAGCAGGATATGTACGGCTATCATTTAATGTCAGTACTACCTATTCTCTGCTACAGGAGATGACTTTTCAAAAAGATAGTAACAACTCATCAAGCACTAAAGTAAAACTACAGTCTACCACACACCTTTTGTTTATCAATACATCGTTTGGCGTAGGCATAAGATTCTAATTGAATACCGCAACACAAAAATAGCAAGTAATTTCTTTATATTCACGCATCCTTTATGAACTTTTGCGCATCTTCTTTACTTTGTGCAAAAATAATATCATATTGCGCTGATAATAAGTTAGCCCAGTGATCTTCTGAAATAGTAAACGGTAACGTTTTCAGCTGTCGTCCATCCACATAATACAGGGATTTATTCATGGCTCTAAAAAGCCCAATACATCCCGCTAAATCCCAAATTTTTGCCTTACTTACGTATCCCCAATAATGTCCTGTCAGTACCTTTGTTGCACTGTACACAGACGATCTATTGACATGATATGGCGTGCGTATATCGTGAATCTGACCTGGGTACGAACAAACAAACAACGAGTGTTTGCCATGCGAACGCACAGACGCATTTTGTAACTGTTCAAACACAATGTTTTCAGATACACCGATGTGTTCAATACCCGAAGAAAATTTTTTGTAATAGACCTTGCCATTGTCACTTATAAACAACTCGCGTAATTCAGGAAGTATAACCGCTCCATCTACAATCTCTCCGTTGCGCACCATGCCAATACTCACAGCCCAGCTCGGTAATTTGTTAAAATAATTCAAAGTTCCATCTATAGGATCTACCACAAACGCTGTAGAAGAAAAGATATCAGAAAGCAATTTTCCCTTTATATATTGAAATACTGTCTCTTCTCCTATAAGATATTGTCCATTATTCGGATTATCAAAAGCTTTTATAAACAGCTTTTCAACGCCTACATCGGCATCAGTGTATAAATCTTTCTCAATACCTTTTTCTCGTACTATCACGCTTTCTTGTGCTGCAAGGGCATATTGCGCTGCATGTATAAGTAGCTGCCCCACCTGCTGTTTATTCCAAAGAAATGTCATATAAATTTATTATAATAAGACACATGCATTTCCATTTGCAGGCTGCACAGTTCCTTTTTCAAGATCCTAAAAACTACCTCTTATTTGCTTCACCTGTGCTGCGAGATGCATGTATCAAAAAAACTACGGAAGAACTACACACCTGTACTGAAACGCAATATATTCTTTTCACAGAATTACAAAACTACCTTTGCATGCACATTGCCTACTCGCTTGAAATGCCTTTACGTACTCTGACTTTTGTAGAACGCGCAAGCATGTACGAAGCATTTCTCTTACAAAAAGATATACAGCATGCAATAATGCGTCTTGAAAAATGCTTTGACACATCCGAATCAGAAAATACGCTTGAGCAAAAATACGCATCAAAACTTGAGAAAATACTCGTTCATTACTCCCTTATCTGTGAACTTAAACAAAAAAACGATGCACCCTCTCGTGAAACGTATGAGAACGTACATTTTATCGTAACGCGTTATTATGACTTTGTGCTAAACCTTGGATATATAGACTACGCATGTGCAACCATTGCCCTCTGCGAAAAATATGATGCATGTGCTGCAAAAACATCGCAGAGTTTTTGGAATAACATTCTTGTCTGTTCGCCATCTTTTTTTCCCATTTCGCAAAATGTGTGGCTTACACATTTTAACGACGTATTTAAAGATTCACTTAGATACGAGAAAACACCTTCACACCGCAGTCCTATAGAAAACACAGAAAAAACACATTCTTTGTCCTTACAAAAACCTCAATGCACACAACATATTGTGTTTGCAAACATTGCAGAAGAACTAAATTGGGCTTGTAGCACTGCCTTAGGCTTGCAACAAAACGGTATAGCAGCACAGGAAATAGCATTTAGCATAAGTTCCATTGATGATTTCATACTATCCGAACTTATCTCGCTTTCTGCAAAATACGAACTGACATTCAACATGCAGTACATGCAAAATACTTCACACTGTACTACACTTCATATTTTTCTAAAAAACATAGAGGCATGCATCAATGCGAATATGCATCCAAGCACACTTAAAAACCTCTTACTCTTTCCATCAATACCATGGAAGAATCGAGTTCTGAACATAGAACTTATTGCACTTGGCTTTAAACGAAACTGTATTGACAATGCAGAAATGGAACAATGGACAGAAGCACTGAATAACTCAAAAAACAAAATACTGAAAGGCTATTTTTTTTCATTGTACAATGCCCTACGCGCGATACTCAGAGCACAAACATACGAAAAGCTTCAAACAGCTTTTTATCACTTTGCACATAGCTTTATGAACATAAACAAAACTCATAATTCAGAACCTTCGTTTGGAAAGAGGATGATAGAGCGCATTTTCGGAATAATAAAAGAACTTACTCTACAAGAACGTTACGTACAACACACTAAAGAAAATATGCATACTACGTTTAAAACAAAAAATACTTGGGCGGTACTCTGTTCAATAGCATTAAGAAGAATGACAAAACACCCTAAAAATGAAAACGCAATTTTCGTATGCGAATTTCCTGAATCACTTGGCACATCTTACAAACATCATTTCTTTCTAAATCTCTCACAAGAAGGTCTGAAAAAAGCAAGTGCCCCACCTATTCTATTTCATGAATTTACAGATTTACAAATTTTTGAAAACACCTATCGTGGATACCAAAGCGAAATGGCTGCACAATATAAAGCTGCTATAGATAACGGAGGTACAAATGTATATATAAGCACAAGCCGCGAAGGATACACACGCATGCGCATTATTCCAACCGAGTGGAACTTCATTGACTACGTAAAAGACACAGCAAAAGAAAATTCTCCTGTGCTATTTCACGACCCGTGGTCTCATGAATTACAAATCTGGAACACAGATCTCCTTTGTGAAAAAGAACTCATGCAATGGCATATAACAAAGCTTCAACAACAAGGAATGCAAACACAACAACATACAAAACGAAATAACACTGCCGGCATGCTCCGCAATTCCTTACATGCTTCTACAAAAAAAATAATACGAGAAAATTTTGAAGAAGGCGTCATTCCTATTAGCAGCATTTCAACGCTTATGGCAGACCCGATATACTTTCTGCTCAAAAATGTTTTTTCCGTCACGGCTCTTTTTGAAGATATTCAAGAAAATCTACAAATGCCCATAATGCTAGGTAGCGCATTTCACGCCGTACTTGCGCGTATATTCTCACCTGAGAGCGATTCTGAACCTGTAATAATACAAAAAGCACTGCAGTCGCTAGAAATGAATACGCATGTATTGGTAAACATGACTTTACAAAGAATATTTCAAAACGAAGAAATGTACCAATACATTGCACACATACGTGAATTTCTCACAGACACTATGCAGAGTAAAAAATGCACGCAAATAAAAAGCGAAGAAACAACAGAATGTTTTCTTCACGAAATATTTGAATGGGCTGATGGAGTATTTTCAAAGCTTCGTATCAAAGGACGCAGCGATGCATTATTTTATAACACAGAAAATCACGTGCAATACATTGTAGACTACAAAACAAAACTGAAAACTCCACTCTCATATTTTGCACAACTGTGGATGTATGCTGCGCTACACATGAACATTGAAAAAGCATCTGAAACAGATGGTGCTCCCTATGCACTGTTCTTACTTCTTAAGAACTTGCATAAGTCAAAAGAAGAAAAACCGATAGATTTTCGCATACCAAGAGAAAAAGAAAAATTACACATTCAGAAATACAAAGCTTTGTTACGACACAGCCTTGCTTCTATTTTCTGTAAAACCGAAGAGGTGCAAAATATTTACACAGCACAAGACATCACTTACGCTACACAGGCAGCACTTACAAAAGAACTATACGAAGACATCGCTTACGCATGCATAACACGTAACCATTGCTACATGTATCAAAATTACATATCAAGACATAGTATTTTCCGAGAAAACGATGAGCTTAAATAATGAACAGCGCGATGCCGTATACGCGCATGGCAATATTGTAGTTACTGCAGGAGCAGGAAGCGGTAAAACCACCGTACTTGCCAGCAGAGTGCTTTTTTTGCTCGTGCACAAACGCATAGCCTTAAAGAATATTTTAGTGCTCACCTTTACCAACAAAGCAGCATCCGAAATGCATGAACGCATTCACAAACAATTACTTCAATGCATAGAAGATAAAGTATTTCTCACAGAATCCTTGACCGATGAACATATTTTATTTTTACAAGAGCAATTGAAAACATTTGACCTTGCACATATATCTACCATAGACTCCTTTCTGTACAAAATAGCACAAGAAGGAAGTTCTCACTTCGGTATTTTAGGAGACATTCTGATAAGCGAAACCATAGACTCCCATGCACGAAGCTTTATACAACAGTATTTGATAGAACACAAAAACAATCCAATGCTTCAGCAACTTATCACCTTGCATGGAATTGTAAGATTAACCGAAGAAATATACAGTCCTCTGCTGCTCAATACAAATATTTTTCACGCAGCATCAACACTAGAGTTGCACGGAGAAAAAGTACTCCAAGCCATAGAAGCAAACATACCTAGGTGCAAAGAAAAAATACTTGAGAATCTTCAATGTATGTGCGACACCTTAGAATACGCAGGCGTACAAGAATCATCTACACAAAACTCTCCGTCCATACAAAAATTTACACAAGACATCAATGCGATAAGGGAAATTGTAACAGAAAGCACAAACGCTAAAACAGTACCAGAACATCTTTCTCATATACCCTTATCGTTGAAAGGGGTAACAAGTACAAAGAAGATAAAAGAATCGAATGTAGCGGGAACACTAAAAAAACAGACAGCAGATACAAAAAGTGCAAGAGAACAATTGCTCACATTAGAAAACACCATCAAACATAGAAAATGGATAGAACAAAGTTATAAAGAATCATCAGCATTAGTCAATGCATGGGTCGCGTACAAAAAAAAGACAATGCTTTTTTCCTACAACGATGTAAGCCACCTTGCACAAAAAACCGTTGAAGAAGTATCGGTAGTACAAGCGTACCTCGCATCTTTTTCACATATCATCGTAGATGAAGTACAAGATAATTCAAAAGAACAAAACTACTTGTTACATTCACTGCGGAACATTGTACAAAAAAACGATAAAAATCCGCCTGATTTCTTTTTTGTTGGCGACCCTAAACAATCCATCTACAAATTTCGCGGAGCAGATGTACAAACATTTATAGCATTAACTGAAAATTCTACGATGCAAAAACACGAACTCTTGCACAATTACAGAAGCTCTTGTGAACTTATTTCATTTTTCAATGAGGTTTTCACAGATCTCTTTGCACAAAAATTTAATGAAAACAATGTTTACTCAGGCATTGTGTATACCGAACAACAAGCAGCAGGAGATGAGAAAAAAGCAAATACTACGCATCGTGCTAGAAATTCTCACATTGAATTTCGTATGCTCAAATTGCCAGAAACAGACACAGACGAAACAAACACAAATATACACAAAGAGAAAAATCAAAATCCGCTCATGCATTCAAAATCAGAACTTGAGGCTTTTTCAATCGCAAAAATCGTGCAAGAAATAATACAAAGCGGAGACTACAAAGCACAAGACATTGCAGTACTTGCAAGAAGCAGTACACTCTTTCCGTACTTACAAAAAATTTTTCTCATGCTAAACATACCATATGAAATACAAACAAAAGAAGAATCGCTTCGACAAGATCTTGGCTACGATTTTTACGCATGGTGTACACTGCTCCTTACTCCTGAAGATATCGCCGCATACGTAAGCGTCTTGCGCGGTCCATTAGCAAATGTTTCAGACGATACTGTTATTCAAATTTTAGCGCAGAGAAAAAATAACAAAAACAATTTTGATGAAACATATCTTTTCACCATAACAGAAGATGCCGCTTTAAAACACGACATAGCGCGACTTGCAATTATGAAGAAACTTTATCGTGAAGCGCGAAAATTCATAGAAGAAAACAATCTTCAAAAATTACTCATTCATTTTTGGTTTGCATGCGGATATCGATATGTAATTCTACGCAATCCACACATGCATCCATTTCTCAAACAATACCACGTACTGAAGTCACTTATTACATCATCAGCAAGCAAGGATATAGGGAGTTTTATTGATTTTCTACGAGCAATACTGCAAGAAACAAGCGAGAACGGTTTTGAAAGCACTCGCATACTTTCAGAACAAACAGAAGCTGCTGTACAAATTATGACAATACATAGATCAAAAGGCTTAGAGTTTCCCGTTGTCATATTCGCCGACACAAGCAGGAATTTAAGAAAAAATCATAAATCAAGATATGCAAAAATAAACACCCTTACATACGTAGATTTTGGATTACCTCACGATTCTGTGTATGCTTTGCGAGACGGAAGCGACAACAAAGCACAAGACAATGCAATAGAGCGTACAATAACACAACACGAAAAATCTGACTTGTATGAAGAACTGCGAGTACTCTACGTTGCGTGCACACGCGCACAAAACCGTTTGTATATAAGCGGGGTGGCACCTGAAAAGCCATTTGAAGCACATCAAGAAATAAAAACTCATTACGACATGTTCTGCAGTGTTTTAGATACAAAATACACACAAGAAAATAATGTAGACATATACAAAATAGATTCTTCTCTTCGTGAAGCAGAAAAAAAGAACAATAGCACAAGCATGACTGATGAAGAATACACACAGAAAATAGAAAAAATACTCCAAAGCAGTGTACAAATGCAATGGCAAGAAACACCACAAAAATGTATCAAAACTATTTCTCCTTCTGCTGAAGCTGAAAGCCATAGCGAAACACAAAAAAAATTAGACCAAGAAAAACTACCAACACTTTCCGTAGATAGCTTATTAGATATGCATAACTTACACAAAGAATTTGGAATACTCTGCCACGAAATCCTCAAGCATGCATGCTTAGGACATAAAAAACGCTACCATAGACTACCTGCAACCTTAGAGACATGTTTTCTTACTCTGAAGGAAAACGAATATGAATTGTTGATAACATGTGCAGAACAATGTGCACAGCGTTTTTTAGAAAGTCCACTGTGGAAAGAAAAACAAAATGACGCGCACATTTTTACCGAATATAAAATAATTCACTGCGATGATACAAAATGCATATGGATGCCTATGGTTGTAGACCTTATAATACTAGAAAAAAATCAATGCATCATCGTAGATTACAAAACAGATTTACACAAAAACAGAGACAAATACGCGCTACAAGTTCAGGCATATGCCTCCGCCGTAGAACAATTTCTTCTAACGCGCATAAAAAACAACGCACGCATTACGGTTACCCCATATGTATTTTATCTTCGTTCAAGCGAAGCTCAAGAAATAACGAGAACCATGAGTAAAGAAGATATTTTCAATGCCTATGCGAATATCTAAAATTATATTTTACGAAGACTGTTCTTTGTTGCGTGCTTTCTGCGTCTTTTTTCTATTACGTTTTTCAAGAACGGGATATACCGTAGCTTCAAGCAGTTTTTTACTCAAATAGTACGGCCATTGCGGTAGAGTATTTTTGCTTTCTACCTCATCATACTGCGCAACAATTGCTTCAAGTCTTTCTTTTGCATTCTTATAGCGTTTACGACTTAAAAAAATGAATGCAATTTCATAATCTACTTCGACAACAATCTGTGCATTTGATGCATATTCTTCTTTCATATCTCTTAATATACGAAGTGCAAGACTATATCGAGTTTGACTTATCATATCGCGTGCTATTATCAATTTGAGAACGGCACTCTCTTGTGCGTCTACGTTCTTTAATACCTTACTCGCACAGCTTGTAAAAGAACTTATAAATACAATAAAAACAAAAATAGTGGCTATAATGCGTATTGCAAAGCTTTTTTTTATATGCAGAAACATTAGTATTATTATAATAATTTTCTGTAAAAAATACTTTACAAGAAATGTACAAACATCCTTATTGCTACATCATCTCTTGACATAGCATATTCAGATACGCAATACTTATTTATAATATTGAATTACAGGAATAAGTATGGCAAAAAAGGCAAAAGGTAATATACTACGTGTGCGACTTACTAGCACGGAAAGTAAGCATTCTTACTACACAGTAAAAAACAAAAAAAATACTCCTGATAAAATGGCGTTTAAAAAATACGACCCGGTAGTACGTAAGCATGTTTTATACAAAGAATCAGGAAAAGTTTAGATTTTTAAAGGCTCTATTATGGCACGAAAATGCGAATTATCACAGAAAAAAACACTTTCAGGCAACAATATCTCTCATGCACATAACAAAACAAGGCGAAAGCAGTTTCCTAATGTGCATAAAAAACGACTTTTTGTAGAAGAGTTAGGCAAAAGCATCACTCTGAAAGTCAGCGCAGCAGCGCTACGCACTATAGATAAAATAGGATTATACACATACTTAAAAAGAGAAAAGCTTCTATAGAGGCTATCTTATAGATTAGTACTTTTAAGTCTGCCTTGTTTGCTACTTTTGTTTTCTCTTTACAACTTGTGAATAGAAATAGTGCCGATGCGATAAGTACTATCGCTGTAAATGTTTTTTTCTTCATAAAATATATCTCCTTATGAGTATGTTTTTTTGCTTGCTAAACATGTTTGTTATTTACTCCCTGTGTACCAAGTAGACAATTTATCCATTTCACTATCTTTAAACATATTAGTTTTATCTTCAGAAAGCCTGCTCATGTCTCTTACGACAGAGGTATCTATATAGTTTAATTTACACTATCTCCTCGTTTGTTTATAGCTTTGGTAATTTCTGCTTTTAACTCTTTTTTATTTTTTGCATACATAATTTTTTTCATTTGTTATTCCTTCTTAAAAAAAGAGCCCATCAATTAGCGTACTAACTAGGTGGGCTCAAGCGGCAGTTCATAAGGAGGTACAGAATGAACGATAATCAATTAGCGTACTAACTGGGTGGGCTCAAGCGGCCATGATACAAACCGCTTAATTATTTATTTTACCATTTTTTTATTTGTACCAACTAGGCGGGTTACTCTCTCTTACTGCCTGTAAACATATTGGTCTTGATTCTTAGGCTTGATGTATTCCAACTTGATAAGTCTTGATTGAAATTACTAGCAAAATAAAACATATGACTCATGTTGGTTACCTTTGATACATTCCAACTGCTAGGAGGTTGATTGAATGCCGTAGCTCCTTCAAACATACTGCTCATGTCTGTTATGCTCAATGTGTCTATGTAGTGTAAGTCTGCTTCGTGCCCGTGTGTGTTTATCGCTTTTGATGCTGTAACATTATAGCTCTTTGGTTTCTGTTGTTATTTCGGTGTAAATCCTCTTGCACAGCTTTGCTGACACCATGAAGGGAGTGTCGTAAGACCGCTTCCTCTAAACATAGCGATTGCTCTCCCCCATTTATCCCTTTCTATTTCTTTGTGTATTCTTCCTCCCCATGCATCAAGGTTTTGATTGAACGAGGCAGCATCCCAAAACATAGCGGCCATATTTTGAACCGCTCCCACTTTCCATTCCGAAATATCACTATTAAACTTAGTAGCACTATCAAACATAGAGTTCATATTTGTAACCGCTACTACATTCCATTTCGATATGTTCTGGTTAAAGTCGGTAGCTCCACTAAACATAGCGCCCATATTTTGAACCAATGAGACATCCCACTCACTAATGTTGCCGTTGAATTTGTGTAGCCTAAACCCGTATGTTTTACTGTCACTAAAAAGATAGCTCATATCAGTAACCGCAGAAATGTCTATGTAGTTCAGGTCGACTTCATAGTTGGGTACTACTCCATCTACACCTATACCTATCGCTCGTTTTATTTCCTCTACAAGAGCTTGCTTGTTTGCCGGCTTCATAGCGACAGACTTGTCTGTTTTTTCTGTGTTGCTTGAGGGTTGAGATTTCTCCTCTACTTTGGATGTTTTTTCTGATTTTGGACTATCGCATGCTGCGATAAAAAAGATTATAAGGACTATATATATATATATATATATGGCTTCTTGTGTATCATAGATTACTCCTTAACTATGTAAATGTTTCTATAAGCTTAAGGCTTACTAATATAATAGACACTTTTGATATATTTTCAAGGGCTTTATTTTAATGATTGGCTGTGCAAAATAATGAATGCGTAATAAAGTAAGAACTAATTATTACTATAAAGTAGTAACCTAGAAACATAGCTATTGACAAACAATAGAGGTACAAGTGCTTGTAGATTACGCTGTATATAGAGATAAAGGAGGCATAAGACACCATGGATTCAGACATAGCGGTTCACTTTAACAGAGCAGTGCAGTATTTTATAGAAGGCAAATACAATAAAGCAATAAAAACACTTACATTGATTATCTCATCAAAAAAATCACATGATATCAAAGCAAAGGCTTACTTAAACAGAGGAGTTTTCAAAGGGCACTTAGGCAAGCATGAAGAAGCAATAGTAGACTACGACAAAGCGATAGAACTCAAACCAAACTATGCTATGGCTTACTTAAACAGAGGAGTTTTCAAAGGGCACTTAAGCAAGCATGAAGAAGCAATAGTAGACTACGACAAAGCGATAGAACTCAAACCAAACTATGCTATGGCTTACTCAAATAGAGGAATTGCAAAAGAGCACTTAGGTAGGTATGAAGAAGCAATAGTAGACTACGACAAGGCGATAGAACTCAAACCAAACTATTCCGAAGCTTACTCAAATAGAGGAATTGCAAAAGGGTATTTAGGCAAATATAAAGAAGCAATAGTCGACTACGACAAGGCGATAAAATTCAATTCCAACTATCCTGAGGCTTATTTGAACAGAGGACTTGCCAAAGCAAAATTAGATATGCATAAAGAGGCGATAACAGATTTTGACGAGGCGATAAAATTCAATTCCAACTATCCTGAGACTTATTTGTATAGAGGAATTGCAAAAGGGTATTTAGGCAAGTGCGAAGAGGCGATTGCGGATTTTAACGAGGCGATAAAACATAAACCAGACTATGCTGAGGTTTACTTGAACAGAGGAACTGCAAAAAAAAAATTAGGCAAGCACGAAGAGGCAATAATTGATTATGACAAGATGATAGAGTTAAAGCCTGACTTTGCTGAGGCTTATTTATATAGAAGAATTGCCAAAGAGCACTTAGGTAGGTATGAAGAAGCAATAGTAGACTACGACAAAACGATAGAACTCAAACCAAACGATGCTGAGGCTTACTCAGACAGAGGAACTGCAAAAATGAAATTAGACAAGTACAAAGAGGCGATAGTAGATTACGACAAGGCGATAGAGTTAAAGCCTGACTTTGCTGAGGCTTATTTGTATAGAGGACTTGCCAAAGCAAAATTAGATATGCATAAAGAGGCGATAACAGATTTTGACGAGGCGATAAAATTCAATTCCAACTATCCTGAGGCTTATTTGTATAGAGGAATTGCAAAAGGGTACTTAGGCAAGTGCGAAGAGGCGATTGCGGATTTTAACGAGGCGATAAAATATAAACCAAACTATGCTGAGGTTTACTTGAACAGAGGAACTGCAAAAGAAAAATTAGGCAAGTACGAAGAGGCAATAATTGATTATGACAAGATGATAGAGTTAAAGCCTGACTTTGCTGAGACTTATTCGTATAGAAGAATTGCCAAAGAGCACTTAGGTAGGTATGAAGAAGCAATAGTAGACTACGACAAAATGATAGAACTCAAACCAAACGATGCTGAGGCTTACTCAGACAGAGGAACTGCAAAAATGAAATTAGACAAGTACAAAGAGGCGATAGTAGACTACGACAAGGCGATAGAACTCAAACCAAAATATCCCGAAGCTTACTCAAATAGAGGAATTGCAAAAGAGCACTTAGGCAAGCATGAAGAAGCGATAGTAGACTACGACAAAGCGATAGAACTCAAACCAAATTATGCCAATGCTTATTTTTGTAGAGGAGCTTCCAAAGAAAAATTAAATATGCACGAAGAGGCGATAGTAGACTACGACAAGGCGATAGAACTCAAACCAAACAATGCCGAGGCTTATTTTTGTAGAGGAGCTTCCAAAGAAAAATTAGGCAGATATAAAGAGGCAATAACGGATTTTGACAAAGTGACAAAACTCAAACCCAACTATATTGAGGCTTATTTGAGCAGAGGAATTATCAAAGGGGAATTATATAGGTACGAAGAGGCAATTGCGGATTTTAACAAGGCGATAGAACTCAAACCAAACAATGCCGAGGCTTACTTGAACAGAGGAACTGCAAAAGTAGCCTTAGGAAAACACAAAGAGGCAAAACAAGATTACTGCAAGGCTATTGATAAGAAATGCGAGAATGCACAAGAAGACTTTAAAACAATAACTTGCTATAAGTTCATCCCCATCAACAAACAAAGCATAGACATGTTAGTAAAAAACAATGTGTATTTTAGCGATGTTCCATCCCTAAACGACCCATTAGAATGCCCTTTATTAAAAGACAAAGTATTTGAGCAAGAAGAAGTATTAACAGATAAGTATGAGCCACGTATTTTATCGCTTGTAGTTCCACCTTATAGCGATGAGCAAGATGAAAATGGAATATACGCAGTCGTAAAAAACACGCTACTTTTTAGCCACTATGCCGATGCGCACAAAGGCATATGCATAGAGTACGTAATAGATCGTCCTTTTCTCAAGCAAGGAAAAGGAAAGATGTTTTACACCACTGTACAATACAGCAAGGACACGAGGGCAGCTAGTCTGGAAAAATTCTTTGCCATTAAGGATGAATTATGGAAATATGAATGTGAGGGGCGTTTTGTATCCTTTGGAAAACAGAAATTCTATAGCGTAAAAACAGACCAGAAAGAAAACAGCACAGGTATTACAAAGATTATCTTTGGGCTTGAAACGCCTGAAAAAAACAAAACATTGTTATGGCAACTTCTCGACAATAAAAATCCAAAAATAGCGTTCTTTGAAACTCTTCGAAAAAAAGGGCAGTACTCGTATTTTCAATTTAAATTTAAAAAGTATATAGGCAACAAAGACGCTATGGACACTTCTTAAAAAAGTAAGTGTTTATAAAACAAACGAAAGCTAAGACATGTGGTTCTACCTTTGTCTGTATATTTGTTTTTTAGCCTACTTGTAAAATTAGTGCTACTGTATAAGCGTTTAGCATTGAGTCTCGTAAGGCGAAATGAAACAAAAAGAGACACGCAAGTATACGTGCCTCTATCTAATGTATATAATAGAAAGCTAGAAAACTGCTTGCCTCTCTTTACATGCTGTTTTTCACACCATAAAGGCAGATTGTTTATAAGACCGCTTCCAAAAAACATACCGCTCATGTCTGTAAATAAGTGATGTGTCTATGTAGTTAAGGTCTATGGCTTTGCGAATTTCTGCTGATAATTCTTTTTTGTTCCTTATTTGTAGCATGATTTACCCCTGTTTGTATTGAATAATTCATTTATCACATGCTGAAAATACTACACCATCTATAAGCACCTTCTAGCTCTACACCAACTAGGCAAGGTCTTTACTCTACTATCTGTAAACATGTAGAGATTGCTTATTACACTCTGTACATTCCAATCGTTAAGATTTTTATTGAACATCGTAGCACCGTTGAACATACTGCTTTTTTATTTGTTATTCCTTCTTAAAAAAAGAGCCCATCAATTAGCGTACTAACTGATAGGCTCAAAGCGGCCATGATACAAACCGCTTTTATTTACTTCTTCTGTACCAACTAGGCGGGTTACTCTCTCTTACTGCCTGTAAACATATTGGTCTTGCTTCCTCACTTTGCAACTAACAACTCTGATGCTTTAAAAAACAACTTTATTTCTTTCTGAGCATTTTTTGTAGAATCCGATGCGTGCACCACATTGTTGGGGATAGTAAGTCCAAAGTCACCTCGTATGGATCCGGGTAAAGCATGAATGGGATTTGTTGCTCCTACAAGTCCTCGAGAAACCGTCACGGCATTTTCTCCGCCTACAACCATTGCAACAAGGACTCCAGAAATCATATAACAAACAAGATTATGATAAAAATCTTTGTCCTTGTGTTCCTTATACAAACATTCTATGAGTAATTTCGTTGGCATCATCAATTTCAATGCAAGTATCTTCAAGGTTTTTCTTTCAAACCTCGAAATAATTTCGCCAATAATATGTTGTTCACGCACTCCGGGTTTTAATAAAATGAGTTCTTGTTCATATGCCATATTTGTATTGTAGTAATAATCGTACTATTACGATAACCTTGTTAAACGCTGATCGCGTAAGGTATATAAAAACGCATATGCCTGTTCATAGGTAGCATATTTTGTACATTCAAATATAGTTCTTTCTTCAGAATTTTCGACAGAACTTAGTGTATCATCAGTGAAAACATGACATATAGGAAATAGCAGTAAATTTACCATAGTGTCATACGAAACCCCTTTTTCATATAAATAGCGCGCAAAAGTCATATCGGCAATAGAGACATTATTTCTATTAGGATGATACAAAAACTCTATTGAATCGCGCAATTGCTCAAAAGGTCCTCGAGAATAACGAAATACTTTTTTAATGCCTACATCATATTCATCATCATTTTTTGGGAAAATAATCTTTGAATGTATAAGCTTTTCATATACTTTGTGTATATATTGGTTAAACATATCATACGAAAGCGTGGTGCGAAACATAATTACGGCGCAATTTTCCTGACTATACTCACGTGAAAGAAGCGCAGGAATATCGCTGTTAATAACATACACCGCTTTTTTATTTTTATCAAAAATTTTTTTGATGATTTGCCCGCTTACACGCAAGATATTATTATAGGGTACATTGATATGAAATAATTCTTCAAAGGAAAGATGTAATCTCTTTGAAGCTTCAAATGCACCGAGAACTTCACAATCTGCAATGTTCTGTGAAAAATGGTTTTCAAAAGATTTTTTCATGTAAGCACTGAAAAAGTCTTTATTATGCTTGGCGAAAAAAAACTTCGTCGCATAGTGTTTATGAAAAAACTTCGTTTTTTCTATAAATGATCCTGAAATATTTGCTAAATATTGTATAAAAATAGTTTTTTTATATTCACAAGATTCTCGAAATGTAGATAAAATGAGGCTTTCTACTTGGTAGTTATTTTTTTCAGGACGAAGTAAGAGAAATATATCCTGCTCGTTCTCCTTACCGCAACCGGGATACGGGAGTAACACCTGTGGAGCACTTGCATACAGCGAAGTATCAACTGCTATCTCAGTTGCCTGCATGAGCTATAACCGTAGTCATTTGTTTACACGATGTCCATAAAAAAATCTAGGCACAGTTGCCCCCCTGCACAAGGCATGGTAATATCAAAAGCCTCTAGCACCCTCGGATGTAATTCTCCAAAAACACCGAGCACAATATCGTCGTCACTGCGTACCACACATGCACAACGATTTTCTATAAATCGTGCATCTACAAGTGGCTGAACATGCCAACATATGTTTTCATAGTACAGTATCGCAGCTATCACAGAGTTTATTTCCGTAAAGTTTGCTTCTGTACCTGCAAGCAAAAACGATAGTACAGTATCCGTGCGTATACCGTAGTCATTTTTATTATCACGCACCGCTACTTTTCCAATTTCAAACATTTTATGCGGATAAGGGCTATGCGCTGATATGCGTTCTGCTTCTAACAGCTGTGCAAGTGCAGATGAACGCACAAATTCGTAATTTTCAGAAATGGGGTTTGATACTTTTACTAAGCTCAACGCGATATCACTTCGCATATCTTCAGGGTATAATGCATCTACAAACATCCGCTTGCTCCCAAGATACGGAAAAAGCATTTCTTGAAATCCAAGTCCTAGCATAGTAGAAATTATCTTCCGAGACGCTCGTTCTATAGCATGCAATGCACCTACCGTAAAACTCGTTGGCATACTTGGTGCAAATGTATGAAGTCCACACCCTATCATGATATCTTCGCAAACATCTACTTCGTGTAGAAAATCATTTCTATAAATAGGAGGACACACAACACATGTTGTCTCATTACTCTCAATAAGTGCTACGCCCATTGCCATAAGGGCTTTTTCTGTCTGTAGCACACTGATTTTTTTACCGAGTAAAGACGAAACATTTGACATACATACACTCACATTTTGCTGGAAGTACTGCGGTGTCGTGACAACATTGCCATACGGTGTTTCATACGGATAGTGCGTCTCCATACACTCTACGGTAAAACCCATATCGCTACAATCGCATGCAAAAATTGCACAAGCTAGTAAAAGCATGTCCATGTTATCACCCGTACATTCTACAAAAAGTGCAGTATCATTTTCTTCTACCGCACCTAAAACAGCACTGTTTATAATAGGTGGCATGGATAATACTTCGTCTTTAGCATCTCGCAATATGGGGTATGATGCCGCATTTTTAAGCAAATGTCCGTACTCTTTGCCCTTTGGATGCTGCGTAACAATATCTTGCAGAAACTTCTCATCGCTATCACCGAGAGCAATGAATCGAGAACTTGTAGGATCTTCTGCTTTGTATGTAATAGGCCAGCGTATTTTTTCTTCACAATACAATCCTATCGCAAGGGCTTTGCGCCGTTGTCCAAAATTCTCGCACAGTTTTTCTTGCATTTGTATAAGTTCTTCTAATATCAGAGAATTTATTGTTTTTCCGTGTATAAGAAATCCCGCGATATAGGGACGCACTGCTTTCACAGATGAATCTACTTGTATGATTTTTTTTGCAGTTGCAGAGACCGGGGCATCCGCAAAGGTATACGGTGCACAACGCTGTGTATAATGATAGGTTTTCAGCTGACGGGCAAGTCCTGCTGTCGTCCACAAATCGGGGCGATTAGTATCGTTAAGTTCTATTTTCAGACTCATTTCATCTTCTGTATCAAGCTCTGCTTTGGCACAGATCAGCATATTTTCTAAATTAGCAGTGCTTGGAGCATCGCCTAAAAGCGAATAAAAAAGCTCCTTTGCAAGTGAAATTTTTGGCATTAGAGACGCGCTCCGTGACGAAGAATATTATGTTCCAAATCAAAACTAAAAAGATCGCGAATATCTGTAATACCCATTTGCACGGTAGCCATTCTATCAACGCCTATTCCCCATGCCGCGACAGGTACGTTTATGCCTAAAGGTTTCGTGACTTCGGGGCGAAAAATACCACTGCCGCCTAGTTCTATCCAGCCTATTTTCGGATGTTTGATGTGTACTTCTACCGATGGTTCTGTAAACGGGAAATAGCCCGGAACGTATTTCACTTCTTCAGCATGTGCAAATTGCTCTGCAAAAATTTTCAAAAGACCGAGCAGCGTCTGTAAACTTACGTCGTCGCCAAGCACTATCCCCTCGGTTTGATAAAAATCAGAGAGGTGTGATGCATCAACTTTGTCATGGCGAAAAACACGCAGAATGCCAAAGTATTTACCGGGCACCGCAGCGTTTGGCAGAGTTTTTGCAGACATGACGGTGCCTTGACTACGTAAAATTAAACGCTTAGTAAAATTTTTATCAAAAGAATAGTTCCAGCCCCTGCTACCTGATGCAGATCCCCTCTCATGTTCTGCTGCAACAGCATCAACGTATACACTGGGAATACACCTTGCATGAGTAGGTTCATCGACATAGTACACATCGTGAATATCTCGCGCTGCGTGAAACTGAGGCATAAAAAGTGCATCGGAATTCCAAAATTCTGTTTCTACGAGTGACCCATCAAATTCTTCAAAACCAAGTGATACAAGTCTATCTTTAACCTGACGCAAAAATTGCGCATAGACATGTTCTCGTCCAAGCGCAACTCGGTTCGGTGGCATGGTGATATTGTAAGCTCTAAATTTTTTACTTTTCCAACTTCCGTCTTTGAGCATTTGAATGCTAAGTGCATTTATTTCTTCTCCCGTTATGCCAACTCTCTGCACCGCTTCAATCCATTTTTTTCCTAACTCGCTTATTTCATAATTAACTATTTGTCTTTCTGTTTTTTTAAACGGAGCGGCAGCGGCACCTCGTTTTTTTGAAAACGCTTCTTGCATTTCTTCAACGTGCTTATGCATTTTTTCATCTTTACTCTTTCCAATACGCAAAGCTTGTTCTAAAGCACGCAACACCGGTGGCATTTCTTCTGTTATTTCATTCTGTACATGAATGCATTTTTCACTGTCCATGCGCACAAGATTCTCTTTTGCTAAAAAGCCATACACCGACCCAATATCACTTTGCGAAATATCAGAAAATTGCCTCGCAAGCTCTGCAAATGTAGAGGGAGTTTGCGCCACATAGGTAAAAATCCGCATATGCGGAGATCCTTGTTCTTCCCACACTAGACCTAAATCAGTAAGCGTAAACTCAATTTTTGTAGTGCGATTTTTTTCACTTATGAGTGCCTTGCTTAAAAGCCAACTTATACCTTGATTTACCTGTCCCAAAACTAAGTCAGTCTCGCGCACGATATTATGAACGCCAAACGAAACATAGTTTTTTTTTGCAATGTAAAGCAAAATACGTGTTTCTATAGGATGTAGATTTTCTATTTCTTCGCTTGATATAGGCATGGTAAAAGGTAATTCCATTGTATGAAAAAACAATGGAATAGGCAATAAAAGTATCTTTATTTTACGATATTTGAAATAATGATATATTGTATTATAGTAATATATTAATCCTTATCATTAACAAATTGATAATGTTTTTATTAGTATTTGATGTGAAAATTATTGGAGGTAAAGACATGCAAAGGTACATGAAAATTGTAAAAAAAATATTTCTTATCGGCTACATACTTTTTTTATCCACTTGCCAAAACTATACAGCGGACACAGGGCAGCCAAAACGTAGTTATGTGGGAACAAGAGAATCTCGTAAAGTTGCAAAAGGTAAAAAGTATATGATAGCTGCAGCAAACCCACAAGCAGTAGCAATAGGTGAAGAAATACTAACTAAAGGTGGCAATGCAATTGATGTCATGGTAGCAATACAATTGGTATTAACCATTGTCGAACCAGAATCATCTGGAATAGGTGGTGGTGCATTTTTAGTATATTATGATAATAAAAAAAAGACATACATAACACTTGATGGACGTGAAACTGCCCCTCAAGCAGCAGATGAAAAATTATTTTTTCGCAATGGAAAAAAAATAACACAAGAAGATGCAATAACAGGTGGCTTAGCGGTTGGTGCACCGGGAACACTTAAACTCATGGAAAAAGCACATAAGCGTTATGGCACTTTACCATGGAAAGATGTAATCCAGCCAGTTATTGATCTTGCAAAAAGTGGTTTTGTAGTAACAGACAAACTCCACAAGAGTATTGTAGAAAAAAAATCGGATATTAAAAAAAATAAAAACGCGCGAAACTTCTTTATGCCGAATGGCAAAGCCTTACAAGCAGGTAGCATTGTACAAAATCTAGAATTTGCAAAAACACTTGCCATGATACAAGAAGAAGGAAGCGATGTTTTTTACAAGGGAATTATTGGTACGCATATAGCGGATGCAGTTAGGCAAGCATCACAACCGGGATATTTAACTAAAAAAGATATTGAAGACTACAAAGTTATTGAACGAACTCCCTTGTGTTTTTCATACCGAAAACAATATAAAATTTGTGGCATAGATGCACCGGGATCAGGAACCATAACAGTAGGACAAATATTAGGGATATTAGAAAACTTTAACCTCAAAGACATGGACTACAATTCTCCTGAGTTTTTGCGATTATTTGGCGAAGCATCTCGCCTTGCATATGCTGATAGAGCTCTCTACATAGCGGACCCAGCTTTTTTTAACACGCCGAGCAAAATTTTACTTAAGAAAAAATACCTTCTTTCACGTGCAAAGCTCATTCCTGCTTCTACAGATAAGAAAAAAATTCTCACTAACGATGAGGTCGTTGCGGGGGATCTGAGTATGTTTGGATACACTGCAAAAAATCTTACGAGCGGATTTTCCTTTGAGCTTCCATCAACAAGCCACATGGCAATAATAGATACACATGGCAATATAGTCTCTCTAACTACCACAATTGAAGATGTGTTGGGATCAAAAATTTTTGTAGACGGATTCATCCTGAACAACGAATTAACAGACTTTTCCTTTGCATATGAAAAAAATGGAAAGAAAATTGCTAATAGAGTAGAGGGAGGCAAACGCCCACGCTCATCTATGGCACCGGTAATTGTATTTAAAAATGGTAGTCCATACATAGCAATAGGATCACCGGGAGGCAGTCGTATTATCCAATACGTTGCCCGAACGCTTATAGCCACACTTGATTGGGGTTATAACATTCAAGATGCTATAAATCAGCCTAATATTGTTAGTCATAAAGGGACATATGAACTTGAAAAAGATACAAAAATAGTAGAATTAGAAGATGAACTTATTGCTATGGGGTACAAAACAAAGGTACGAGATATTATCAGTGGACTACATGGTATTGCGATAATCAAGAAAGGGCTTATAGAAGGTGGTGCAGATCCAAGACGAGAAGGTGTTGCCATAGGAAAATAAGAAAACCGTGTAGCTGTTGTTTACCTGTGATGACTTACGAAATACTGCATAAACAATGAAAATATGCATTTTCTATATCGCTTTACAACGATCACGCTAAAGATAAGTTTTTATACGTAACCTCATTTCTTCATCATGTATTTCTTAAGGTAAGCACGAACTAAGACACGCTTTTTTTGCTTTCCTCAATATTCATGTATGTGATAACCTTATCTTGCATCCACCCCTGCACATTCATCGTAACATCTTTTTATTGCTATAAAGCATAGAATATTTCATAATAAAAATGTACAGACTGCTATGTACTAAGGTAAGAAGTAAGGAAACAACGACATGTGCCAGCGAAAAAGTGCCTCTATAAAATATTTTGCAAGCTCACTACTGATGATGATTATCATAGATGTTCTTAATGCACAAGAAACATCAATAGAAACTGCGCAAAATTTCATGATACAGGTTGCAGAAAAATACGCTACATTTGAAGACTTGCAGGCAAATATAACCGTTACGCAAAACAATAAAGTAAGTAAAGGGGTACTGTTTTCTAAAAATCCTAATAAACTTCGTATTAACTTTTCTACTCCTAAAGACCAAGTTATGGTAAGCGATGGAGAAATGTTTTACATTTACATTCCTCAACAAAATATAGTATTAGAACAATTAAAAGATGATGCTACATCTACTAGCTCGTTTACAAACCGTACAGGCTTAGAACAGCTGCTAAAGCGCTATATCCCATCATATGTAGACAAGCCAAAATTTATTGCGCTGGAAAATAGAAACCCAAAGAAATACGTTATGAAAATACAAATGAAGTGGAAATCACCTTCGGAGAGTTTCCGTAAGTTGACTCTTTCAATAGGGAAAGATTTATTTATTTATCGGGTAGAGGCAATTACCTATAATAGAAAAATTGTGCAATTTGATTTTTCCAATATACAAGTGAACAAAGGAATTCCCAATGCACGGTTTACCTACGATCCTCCACCAACTGCAAGTGTTATTGAAAACTTTTTATTTTAAGGATTAAAAACTACAACCATGAAACAATACGGAGAATATCTTAAAGAACTCAGAGAAGCTCGCAAGCTTAGCATTGAGCAAGTATCTGAAGATACAAAAATTGTCACTGAAGTCATTGAAGCGCTCGAAAGCATGAATAAAGAAAAAATAGCTTCTGAAGTGCATCTTATCGGTTTTATTAAACTGTACACAAAATACCTCGGGGGAGATGAAAAGGTCGCTCTCGAATTGTTTAGATCTACAGCCGTATCTGAAATACCGATACAGTTTGACGTTATCAATATATCAAAAAAGAAGCGTGCAAAACGTACATATTCACCTAAGATATTTATCATACCAACAATTGTAATACTGATACTTGCATGTATCTTAGTGCTGTGGATGAATTATCCCAAGATATATTCATTTTTTGTGCAAAAAAAATCGTCAAAATTACCACAAAGCACAAACATAACAACGATAGAAAGCGTGTACGAAAACACATTTCTACTCAAAGAAGCTATTCTCTTGGTTAAAGGAGGTACAAAAGCTACTGCTGTCATAACATCAATATCGCCACCTACGATAAGCGTTGAGAAAAAAAAATATACACTAGAAGAAAATGTTCCAACAAGCATTTTTCTCACGAAAGATATAACCTATGTCGTTATACTTCGCAATGTTGATGTTATAAAACGTAGCTTGTTATTGCGTTTTGATCCGCGTTCGACCAATCCACGAATACCGCAAACACAAGATTCAGAAATTTCTACATCGCAGGAAAATACTTTACAACACGCAATTAACAATGCGGACGGCGAGGTATTTACGATACTCTCATCTTCTCTACCTTCATCTATACAAGTACAGCTAGCGACAAACATTCCTGAATCTGTCTATTATCAATACGAAACAGCCGAAGAAAAACGTCAAGGAATTTTAAGTGCACCCATTTCAAAAACTATAACTGCAAAAGAATACATAGACATATATGTATCAAACACTGCCGTAGTGCAATTGCGCGTAAATGAAGTGACGACTCCGCTTTCAAGAAAAAACCTCCCTATGGTATTTCGCATACAGTGGAAACAAGAGAGCGCAAATGTACATACCCTTCTACTAATTCCACTACCATAACGTTTTCTTTTTAGAATAAATTATATGACAGACATACTAGCATCTTTAAATGCAGCACAAATACAAGCAGTAACTCACGTAGATTCTCCGCTGCTTATTTTAGCAGGTCCGGGTTCGGGAAAAACTACCGTCATTTGCGCGAAGATAGCATGGCTCATTCATGAGCAAGGGCAAAGACCTGAAGGAATACTTGCCATGACGTTTACCAACAAAGCAGCGAAAGAGATGCTTCTACGCGTGCAAAATACCATAGGTATTATAAACAAAAAGCCGTACATAAGCACTTTTCACTCCTTTGGCGCTTACATGCTCAGACGCTTTTCAAGCCATGCAAACGTTGCATCAGATTTTCAAATATACGACGCCGATGATTCCCTTGCTCTGCTAAAACAAATTAGTGGCTCTACAGATTCCGGAAAATTGCGCGGCATGCTTTCAGGAATATCACGAGCAAAAGACTTCGGTATTTCATCAGATGCAAGCGATGAAACACTAAAAGAATTTATGTTTAAACCTGATATATATCGAGATTACGAACGAGTAAAAAACAACACGGGCAATGTAGATTTTGGAGATTTACTGATAATGACGCATAAGCTTTTGAGTGAAAACACGCAAATCAAAGAATTGGTGAAACGCTGGTGGCAGTGGTTTCTCATAGATGAATATCAAGATACCAACCGCATACAGTTTTTGCTGCTAAAAGAATTATGCGGACATACTCAAAATATCTGCGTAGTAGGCGATGATGACCAATCTATCTACAAATTTCGCGGAGCGATGGTAGAAAATATTTTGACTTTTGACAAGCTCATTTCTAATGTAACGGTGATAAAGCTTGAGCAAAACTACCGCTCTACACCATCAATTTTAGATCTTGCGAATGCAGTTATAGAGCCAAACAGCGAACGACATGGTAAACGCATTTTTAGCACGCTACAAGACAAAGAAAAACCAAAGTTCATAATGCTAGAATCAGAAGAATCAGAAAGTAAGTTCATCGTAAAAACTATTCAACAATCTCTTAAAAAAGAAAAAACCTGTGCACTGTTTTTTAGAACTAATGCGCAGTCGCGTCAATACGAAGCTGCACTCCGCGCTGCAAGAATACCTTATATGTTAGTTGGTGCAACACATTTTTTTCAGCGTGTAGAAGTAAAAGATACCATAGCACTAGCGCGAGTTTTTAGAAATCCAAAGGACACGGTAAGTTTTTTACGAATTGCAAACAAGCCTACACGCGGCATAGGGCAAAAAAGTCTTGATGACATTGCAAATGAAATGCACAGCGGTATATCATGGACAGAAGCTTATAAGAAAGCCCAAATTTCATCAAACGCACAAAAAGGTTGTGAAAAACTCGCTGCGTTTCTTGAATCTGCAAAACACGAAAGACACATAAGTATAGGCGATATATGTACATTTCTCGTAGAAGAAAGTGGCATTGGAGAATTCTACAAAAAAGAAGAAAGAGCGAAAAACATAGAGCGAGTAAGCAACGTAGAAGAATTTATAAACTACGCACATAAATTTGAAAACACCACTGAAGGCTGGGTAGATTTTTTAGAAGAGGTTTCACTTGCGGAAAATGTTCCGCATGAAGAAAGTACACAAATGCAGCTTATGACATTGCATCGCTCTAAAGGGCTTGAATTTGATACCGTTATTATTTGTGCTGTGGAAGAAGAAACTATTCCTATGATAAAGGCGCATGAAGCAGGCGATGAGAATAATGAACAACTTCGCACCGCATACGAAGAAGAAAGGCGTCTTTTATACGTAGGTATAACGCGAGCGAAGGAAGCACTGTATTTGACCTCATGCTTCATGCGGCGTAAATACGGACAAACGCGTGTTTCATCACCCTCGTCATTTTTATCAGGTTGTGAAGATCTTATGGATGTGAAAAAAATATCTGAACAACCGCGTAATCGTGAAATGTATCAACACAACACTGCAGCAACAAAACACAATAACGCGCCATCAGCAACTATGAACAATGACGCATGGGAGGTCGGTGAGCGTGTACATCACAAAGACTTTGGCTACGGTTTTGTACGCACTGCAAAAATACAAGGTTCACACATGGTACTGCGCGTAGAATTTGACAACGAAAAAGAAGGCGATTTTATTCCAAAATTTGATTCTTCTCTTTGCCGTGCAAAAACCTAAGTGCAATGAATACGAAAGAGTCAAAACGACATACACGATACGTACTTAATACAACTACGTTTAACCGTGCCCGCGATTTTTATCTCTATACCAAAAATGGAACGCGCTTTATAGATTTGGACATGGCAGAAGCTAGAGCGGTTTTAGGCTACAAAATGAAAAACATTGGCTCGCGTATAAAACAAAACCTTGATAAAGGAATACTGCACAACATCCCCACTATGTGGCAGCATCGCTTTGTAAAAATTATTTCCTTATTGTTTCCAAAGCACAAATACATGGGCATGTATACACGCATGTATCACACGGATAAAGAAGTAACTCCGTCAAAGATACAATGCACCATGTGGAAACCTTTTGCCGGCAGTTACAGCGACAGTGTACTGCGTGCATCAAAGCCAATCTGCGTAGCTTTGCCACTCGCGTGGGATCCACCGCTCTATATGTTGCTGCTTCCAAGCAACTTAGAGTTTTGTACATCTTCTACACTGTTGCTAGAAGATGAACTTGCAGGCATAAATATAATGCTACAACTTAGCACCGTATCGCCCGTACTCTATGCTGCATTTTGTGCATCACTTGCTTTGTTACGTAAATGCGTGCATGAACAAGATAAGACAACCTGCGATGACATGCCTTCTTACCACAACAGGAAATTTCCTGCAGAGCATAAAAACAAAGCAAATATTTTCGCCATTACTCACTCACGAGATGAACTGCACAATATTCGTGCAAGATCTACCGTGTTAGCCCTACCCCAAGGATGGACGCAGCGGGGTATCTACATAGCAATAACAACGAAAAGCGACGAGAAATATCAGCTCATACAAGAAACACTGTGGAAATGGGGCTTTTATATGCCAGAAAAACCGCGATACCTCATAACACTGCCGTATTTTTTTACAAAACGGGAACTATACAATTGGAATGCTGCGATAGAAGAACTTTCAATTTTAGACTTTTCTTAACACCTCTTCGCGTTAGTCTTATGCACTCTCTTTTTGCTTGGTTGGTCTGTATGCTTCTGCTTTCTTATCATCGTAGAATGCTAATATAATGATAAAATGTAATCTATGAAATTCATTGTAGTGATGCTATTTCTTTTATTGATTTCTCTTGTATTCAGACTAGCCTTTGATTCTGAATTTTATCCTCTTGTACAAGGAATGCTAGATTACATTTTTTATTAGCACATATACACAATAGCCATATTGCACAGTCTGATACTCCATGTCTTCAATGTTTGATGATTTTTAACTTGCAATACATTTTGTAATCTACAAATATCACATAAGAAATATTATGTGAGATGGTATATTTTTCTAATGCTACGCTTCTGTCTATTTGTTCACCTCTTTGATTACTAAAAAGATATGGACTTTTCTTTGCGTGTTCCAATGCGTATATGTTTTGTACAATATCTTTTGCACAAGTATACGCTACGAACTTTATTGCCTTTCCCTGTTATCCAAGCGGTGTACGCATTCTCTGCGTCTGCTATATATATAATTTCTTGTCTATCATAGATTTCTCCTTAACCATGTAAATGTTTCTATAAGCTTGAAGGCTTACTATTTAATAATAGACGCTTTTGATATATTTTCAAGAGCTTTGTTTTAATGATTACCCCTTTCTGCCGAGCTTTTGTGCGACTGCTTGCGTGACTATGACACTATGAAAAAAAATTTAAAACATAACTTTATACAACATTGGTGTACTTTTACTTTTATGCGAACTTATATCTATTCTTAAGTCGCAGCGAATACAATAGAACAGAGTCACATAATGTGTATATAAAACAATTACGTTTAAAAAGTACGATTTTTTATAATATAACAAATGGGTCAAAGGCAGATTTATGACTATGTTTCGTAGTTTAAGAAAATAATGCTATATATTGTTAGTGTTATTATATTTGCATGTTAACATGTTAAAATGAACAGCATTGAGACAACACCACTTCGTGTGAGTGCCTTTGACCTTTCTTTAGCCTTTACAATAGAGTTTACATAATGAAAGATATAAACGACACAGCGTATGAAAATCTAAAAGCCATGATACATGAAGATATAGTGATATTTGCATACACATTAGGTTATAAAAAATTTAAAATTTTACCGCTGTCGTATATAACAAACCAAAACAGGAAAGATATAAAATTTTTACTATTCCTAAAAAAACAGGTGACCCTCGTGTTATTCATGCACCAAAAGACGAAAGATTAAAAAAACTTCAACAGAGAATGTCTCAATTCCTTAATAAGGGCTATAAGAAGAAAATAGAAAACTATAAATCTGTCTCACATGCTTTTAGAAAAAAGCATTCAATAGAAACAAATGCATATATCCACAAAAATAAACGATATGTATTTAATATTGATTTAAAAGATTTTTTTCTCACACTCTGCAAAATTTTAAAGTACAAGTGCTTCATTTTCTTTATAGTAGCGCGCATTCGCAAGTGCTATTTCTTTATTACTTTGCATCTTCTCAAATTCTTTATCGAGATTCGCCATACGCTGTTGATGCTGCATGTCGTCAGTTCGCATGACTTCTGAAACCAAGCCCTTGCTTCAAAACATCATACAAAGGATAAAAAAAGAGAGATAGCGAAGACTATTTAAGAATATGGACAGCGGTATTCTTTGTCATCGACAAGCACAATATCATTGAACTTAGAGCATTTTATGTGCTGTTCTTTTATCAATTTTATTGAATACCTTTTTTTCTGTTCTTTTGAATAATGCTCGCTGTTTTTTATCACGTATGGTTCTGAATATGACGCATTAAAGGGAATTAATACTTTGATGCGTTTATTAGTGCTCTTTAAAATATAATTTACAACGGGAATAAAATCCGTATCGGCACTTACCAATATTATTTTCTCTACATCTTTTGTTAAGATATCGCTTACGACTTTAATTCCTAATGCTACATCGGTTTCTTTTTCTTCGTGTTTCTCATCTTCTATTCTTGCTTGGCATCTTCTACATGTGGTAGAAAACATTTTCTTTCCAAATCTGCCCTTAATTATTGTAACGTTAGCATGTTCAAGAAATGTATGAAATAGCTTGTGTCTCTCTTGTTTATCTTTATGTAAATGCGTAGGTATGGCAGAAAAGAATATAGTTTCTTTAAGTTCATCTTCTGGTGATAGAAAAAATGACACAAGCGTGCGGTAGTTTATCCAGCCGAATTTTTTATTTATTTTTTTCTCTCTGATATAATTTTGAAGAGCGTGATATACATTAAAGCCATCTATGTATGCATACACGTTGTTCATGAAAGGATTGCCTCAATAAAAAACTACAAAAAAACCTGCAGTATACTGCAGGCTTGATGTTGTTATGTTGCCATAACTTCACCGGTCAACAATTAGATTATGAGGTTTTTTTGTAAAAAAGTCAAGTTTTTTAATTATCTTTTTTGTAATTTTTTATGAAAATTTAGCGTCTATCCAATCGGTAATATCATCCCAACCTATATTATTATACGCTATATTTTCATCATCTGAGAATATGATCACATATTTGAATATATCGGTATTCAAAGCTTCTATGGTTTTTACTGCTTTCTCTTTTGCTCTTACATCAGGAAGGTCTTTATCTCTTGTGGACTTTATCTCGACAATCAAAAATGTCTCATCCGTTTTTCTTATAACAAAGTCGGGGTAATAAGGAGCAAATCTTCCCGATTCTGTTTGGTATTCAAAGTATATATCCGTTTTTTGCGTATCGGTAAGAGATCCCGTAAAGTATATATCTTCTACCTCTCTTTTATCCACTTGCAGAATGTTGAACAATTTATCAAAGAAATTCTTTTCTAAGGTAGAATCAAAATCATATTTGCTTAAATGAAATCCTATATCATGCTTGTTATTCTTATACCCATCATCAGCATAGTCGGTAATCAATCTTTCTCGTAGTGTTTTTTCTTTATATCTGATGGTGTGATAGAAGTATCCTTTTTCATTGACTTCAAAATTAAAATTGCCTTGTGCGTCTTTTAGCTTGATAATTGCCAGTGCTTGAGTAATAACTTCTTCGACTATTTCGTACTCATTGACTTGTTCTTCTATCTGCTTCGATAGAGCATTGACGTGATGGATGGGGATAGCGCCATGAGGATAGAGTTGCTTTAATGCCGATACAAGAGGCATATGTTCAATGTGATAATTCTCTGCGAGTTTTATTGCGACATTATACGCTCCACCATACGCAATGTGTGTAGGCATGGTCTCTCCTGTATCCGACTCTTTTAACTGTCCATTTTCTAGTCGATATCTATGCGTAAATGTTGCGCAAGATTTTACCTCGGGTATGTGTAATGATAGGCGTAGGATTTCTTGGTTGCTTTTTCTTTTTACCTGCCTTATTTTCTTTTTCATAATGAGTTTTGGTATATCCGTTTTTCGTATGATTGCTTCTTTGAATACTTCTTTTTGTTGCGAGGTACTATTCATCTCGTTAACGGATATGCCAAATGTCGATTGCAATTCTTTATCTAATATCGTGGTGTTTTTACTTGATAAATACATCTTGGCGGGCATGCTGTTGTTTTTTACCTGTCGCAAACATCGTGAACTCGCCTGTAACACAAAGGTACTTGATGTTGTTTGCTCTTTTATCAATGCTGTTGCAAACAAACTGGGGCAGTTCCATCCTTCTGTGCCTTTGCCCACTAATAAGATAATTCTCTTTTGACTTGTCGGATTGTTCAGTGCATTGAATTCTTCTATCTCCTTAAGTCTACTTTCTCCTGTGTTTACCACTATCAAAGTGGGGCTTAATGATAAGCGTAGCAGTGTTTTTTCTATGACTTTCTTGCTCTCTTCCAAATGAGCGATGGTCTTAAAATAAAACGCAATCTTTGCTTGTTGCCCCGTCTCTAATTTTGTGTTTTCATAGAATGTAAAAAAATCCTCGACTACCTGTATGATAATTTCGTTTTCACTTTCTTTTTCAAAACTATAGGATACAATATTGTTCTCTATCGACTTGAGAATGTTGTCTTTAATCCCTTGCTCCAATGAATACCAGTAGATGACTTCTTTGAGCGTCTGTTTTTGATAATATGGTGTTCCTGTGGTATTGACGACACACACTAAAGGTTTATTGCGGTGAATGTTGTTAATGGTTTCTCGTACTCGTTTTAGTTCTTTGCCAATTTTTTGCCCATAGGTATTGTGCGCCTCATCGGAGAAAATAGCAAGCTGTGGAAGGCTTCTAATTTTTTTTAATCTAAGATTTGCATGTAATTCTTTCTCTTGTGCTTTTTGGATTAACTTAAATGAGCTACCTTGTACACTGATATTCTTGAGAATAATCTTTTCATTGTTGGTAATTACGATATTGTAGCTGCTACCCTCCAGTACACCATCGCATGCTTTGTCATTATCAGCCGTGTAGTGTATTTTCACATTAGGAGCAAATTTTCTATACAGTCGCGGAGGAAGAATTTGTGAAAAATCCATCTGAGAAATTTCCCGCAAGGACTCTATAATAGTCATTCCCTTTGCAGTAATCAGTGCATTTTTCATAACAAGCGCATTCTCACCATCCCCGCGTTCTTCGTGGCTTAAGGCTATGGCAAACTCAATGCCAATGATAGTTCCTATCAAAATAGTCTTTCCCGCACCCATGACTAGCGCGAGAATATAGCTTGCATAGTCTATTGCCAAAGCCTCTTGCAGTGCATGGTACTGATGTTTTTGAACAATGCCATCCCTATTGTTTTTTATCCCATCCAAGACCTCATCGGCATTGACATAAGGCAGTGCATCATGGGGTATGTGCGTTATCCCCAGTGCCTTAAAAAGCTTCTCTGTATCATCGCGAAAGAGACGCTTGTACAGCGCGCTCACGTGCGGAGTTTTCAGTACATATCTGACATACAAGTAAGTCTCTATACTCTCAAACTGCGGCGTTCGTAAAAAGCGCAAAGTCTCTTCTTCGGTTTTTTGGTACTCGAGTATTTCTCGCAACTCGGGATATTCTGTGCATTGATAGTCGCAGTCCCTCCATGCCTGTACTTCACGCTGCAAGGTACGAAACAAACTCATCATCAGCCTAGCACCATGCTTTCTTCGCCGAGTAGGTCTATGATCTTTACCGCGACTGTATTGCTTTTCGTGGGTATTTCAAATTCATAAGTCCCTCGCACAAGGTCTTTTTTATTCTCTGGAATATCCGAATGACATATGGTAAATACCTTGCCATCGTAGTTGGTGTCGATCAGCACTGCTTCTATCTGCTGTTTAAAATCAGTGAGCTGTTCTGTAAACAAATGCGTATCGAGTTCTAACCGTTTGATTATGCTAAGAGACGCTCTTAGTAAACAAGGAAGAGGCGGTTTACGAGGTACGTATGAACTAATCATTATCTCTAATCTTAAGATTGGCTTTTAATAACCTTTTTGATGAAAACCCAAGTTCTGGTTCTGACTCTAGTTTTTGTCTATCTTTCTGTTTCGTAGGATGCATTGAACAATGATTTGCAATCATAAATTTTATTAGATGTCTTGATGTCGCAGAAAAACTTTCTTCTTTTATCTTTTTTGCTATTTCATCAACTTGGAGACTCTTAGAATACCACATTAAAACACCATGTTTTACTAAGAAGGATGCAGGAGTATTTATTTCATCGCATACTTCACTAATAATATTTTTTATTAAATTATTTGAACCAAGTGAACGTACAATTTTATTAATAGAACCATATAAAATAGTAAAATTCAGATTCCAGAATATTTTTCTGGAATATTTATTTAATTCATCTTGCGTTATTTTTTTATCAATCTCTCTAATTTTTTCTAATTTGCTTCTAATAAGATATATTATTAATTCTTGATCCTTATCTTCTTTTATCAATTCTAAAAAGGACTTCAATAATCTAAAATGAACATTCATTGCTGCTTCAAAAAGTTCTTTTAGTCTCTTCGTTTCTAGAGAACCTGAGCGATTTTTTATAATACTCCCTATAACTTCTACAGTTTTAACGCTTCTTTTTATTTCTATACTTAGTTCATTTTCATCTTCTATATCTAACTCTTCTTCATCTGTTTGAGATTTCTCAATTTCATCTTTCTTTTCTAATTCTCTTTTTCTACTATGCTGTGCTGTTTCATCTGTTTTAGGAAGTGCCACTTTATCAATATATTCCGCTGCTTTATCGTCTAAAAATGAAACTTCATTTTTTTCAAGGGTTACAGGAAGGCATTTATCAAATAAGCATAGAGAATTTAAAAATATTTCATCAAGTACATAGTTGCTTTTGGAATGATGTACTATAAATATAACAATATAAGCATTTTCGTTTTTATGTAAGTTATTCATCATGAAATTGATATTTTTTTTATTCTCATCTATGTTTTCTGCAATATGTTTTGCCACAAAATAATAGTACTGATAATCATAGGTATAATATATATTATTAAGAGAATCTCTTTTTAAGATCTTCACATCTTGTAACGTTGAGAATAAATTTCTCTCTATTCTCTCAGGAAGATTATACCGTTTTTTATATCTTTCTATAAATTCCTCTAATTCATGTTGAGTAAAATGTCTCTTCTTAGACTTAAAAAATTCATAAGCAATTGTTGTAAGAAAGTTAAGATAAGTATCTACATCTTCATTTTGAATCTTTTTTCTTAGAGCTATGTAAATGAGTGCTTGATAACAATGTCCTTGGGAAGTTATGTTTTCATCTAAGGGCTTAGCTGTTTCATACGTACTAAGAATAGTAATTATAAAAAATGGATATGAGGGGACAATCCCCTTATTTATAATTTTTCCCAGTGTTGAGTTAACTTGTTCTGTCTTTTCATCTAATTCTTGATAATTCTCTGTAGTATCGTCTTTTAATTGAAGCCATTTTTGGATTAGTTCATTTCTTAAAGTATGAGAAAATTCTTTTATCTTAAAGTGCTTAAAATTCTTTATAATGTTTTTGTTTTCTATATTTAAATCAAAAATGTCATCTAACGTTAAAATAGAAAATGAGTATACATCATCTAAATGCGCTATATGTTTTTCTTTTTCTTTAACTAGATGAAAGTTATCTATTATTGGAATTATTCTATTAGCTAATTCTTGATAATTTACTTCTTTAGGTATATCATATTGCTCTTTAAAAGCATTATCAATTCTATTACTTATTATTCCTTTCATTTTTTTATCTTTATCAAAAACATATACAGGAAGCCATCCCTTTTTCCTCAATGCTAAAAATAACTTTTTACATAAGGTGGTTTTACCAGACTGATTTTCACCAGCTATAACAATATTTCTATGTATTAGGATATCGTCTTCCAGTTTTGAATATTCAATATCTTCTTCATGTTCCCTACTTCTTGTTTCATCATAAGATTCTAACATGGGATCAATAAAAATATCTTCCAATAGAACTTCATTCTTATTGTGATGTGCTTTTGTCAATGATTCTGTATCTTGCAAAAATTTCTTAAAGTCTTCTTTTATTTGTATTTTTCTAATTTGTTCTATCTGTTCAAAAGATTTTTTAAGAGAATCAATGACACAGTTCCATGCTTTATTTTTATCTTGAAAATCATCTATAGGCTTACCATCTTCTGGCGTAGCTAAAAAATCTTTAAGTTCAGTTTCTTTCCATTGACAAGTAGATAATATTATTGGAATAAAAACAATGTTTCTCTTACTCTTTAATATTAAGGACTGTTCTTTCTCTCTTTTACATGCTTGAGATCCTAGAGAATTAGCAGATACAAAAAATAAAACAATATCTGATTTATCAAGATTTTCATCAATTTTGTGTTGGAATTTCTCTCCTGCATTAATTTGTGAGTCTTGAAATATTTCTAAGGAGTATTTTTGTTTTACAGGGTCAATGTGTTTTTCAAAATCATCAAGATATTGTTTATCTTTGTGTGCATAGCTTATAAATATTTTTATTGTATCTTTCATTTTTTTATCCTTTGCAAGGTACGAAACAAACTCATCATCAGCCTAGCACCATGCTTTCTTCGCCGAGTAGGTCTATGATCTTTACCGCGACTGTATTGCTTTTCGTGAGTATTTCAAATTCATAAGTCCCTCGCACAAGGTCTTTTTTATTCTCTGGAATATCCGAATGACATATGGTGAATACCTTGCCATCGTAGTTGGTGTCGATCAGCACTGCTTCTATCTGCTGTTTAAAATCAGTGAGCTGTTCTGTAAACAAATGCGTATCGAGTTCTAACCGTTTGATTATGCTAGGCGAGATGTACTCCTGCAAGGTGATGCGCACACTCGCATCCGACTTCACTATCGAAACTTGTGCAGTTGCAGGTGTGTACTGGATAACTCCATCGTGCTGTATGTCTCGAATTGTTATCTTGTTAATCGGGCTTTGCTTGTTATACTGCGCAAGTTCTGCCTGTAGCGATGTTTCTTGCCCGCTGCATATGACGATGACATTTCTTGTATCTTCTGTTTTGTTCTGTGCAAATTCATCTTGTATCTGCTGTATTTCAAGCCGTGTAAGCGGTTTATCACACGAGGCGATTTTCACGAGTTCGTCTGCTAAAGTTCCATCGAAGAATGCATCGTTGAGTTTTTGTATGCCGTATTTTTCAAAGATAATTTCCCGCATGGAATAGTGCTGCTGAAAGTCGTAGTTGTTCACCCGATAGTGCCGTATGCCCACGCTGGCATTAGTGTGCATGATATCGCCTGCACTTTCATTCATTATTTTTTGCACGCGCTGCATGGTCGTTTGTATCGCCCCCTTGTTGCAGTCTGCGCCAATCCATTTTCTGCCAAGCTTTTGTGCGACCGCTTGCGTAGTGCCACTGCCACAAAAGCAGTCGAAGACGATGCTGTCCTCGTGTGAGGATGCCTTGATGATGCGCTCTAATAGTGCTTCGGGCTTTTGCGTGGGATAGTTTAGATTTTGATTTGATCTCACTGCAATCGCTATATCATTCCACCAAGTTTCAGGTATTTTACCTTTTTTTCGATACTCTTCTATTTTTTCTTTTGATAAATAATCTTCTCCAAAAGCTTTCCTAAGACTTTGATTAGAATCTTTAAAAGGAATTCTTATTTTGTTAGTATTAAAAATATTAAAATTTTTACTCTTTGCATATAAGAAAATATCATCATGCTTATTATTAAATTTTGTCATTCCAGGACTTGTAGGCCCCGTATAACACCACACTATCTCATTCACAAAATTATCTTCTCCAAAGACTTCGTCAAGTAGCATGCGCAAGTGGTGACTCTTGTGCCAATCGCAGTGCAAGTATAAACTACCTCGTTCGCTTAGCAATTCGCGAAGCAGTATCAAGCGCTCGTACATAAACTGCAGGTACTCGTCATTCTTCCACAAGTCGGTGTATTGCACCTGCTCGTACAAACTCTGCGCTTCGCCAGCGGCTTTTTTCTCCCCGCCTCGTAAAGAAATTTTTTTCACGTAGTCTGCCTTAGAGTCAAAGGGCGGGTCAATATATATGAGGTCGACTTTGCCACGAAATCCACTCGTTAAAAGCGCGCTTAGCACTTCTTTGTTATCCCCGTGAAACAAGAGATTCTGCCAGTCTTTTTCTAGTGCGGCGTAGTTCAAGGTGGGTGCGTGTTTTTCGCTTTGTGCTTTGCCATGTACCACTTCTACAAGCTGTGCGGGGTAATGTGCTATGGTTTTGATGGGGTGCTTCCCCGCCCAATAGAGCATCGCTCTGCCTTTTGTCTGTTCTATTTGGTGCTGTGACATTATAGATCCTTATAAATATATTGTACCCTGTATTCAAACGAGATAAAGAGGACTGATACTACAGTCCTATGCTGTTTATTGTTTTATCAAGAACTTTCTTTCCAACATATGTAAGAAATTTTTTCCACTTAGGTTTATTTTTTTCAATTTGATATTGATACCACTCGCAACCTTTTTGAGTCATACGTGGCAATAGTATACAAACACCAAGCTGAGTAGTTATGTTTTCTCCCGTAATAAACTCTTCACCAAGCAAATGTTTTATAGCATCGTTAAACACTGTTTCTTCTTTGTATTCAAAAGGTAGAGATTCAATCTTCTTAATGTCATCAAAAGAAAACTGCTCGTATTTCTCATCATAGAGTCTACCCATTATGATAAACGCACAACCCTCTATGCATTCTTGATATGGAATATGTGAATCACTCATAAAAACCTCTTATACTACAATTAACAAAATTAAACCAATAATTAAGTAATCATTATATTGTCCTTCATATATCGGGGCAAGTAAATTCCATCAGTTAAAAGAACTATAGCCTATGATTACTGAAATTCTTTCTATCTTTCTCACATATCCTCTTGCCATTTTTCAAAGTCTGCTCATGCTTCGTCATAGCATCCTAAATAACTATAGGCTGTGTCCGGGTTCCATATAGATACAGGTTCGTCTGTTCTGTGTGTATTAATTCCGTGAGTTCATCAATTTATCTTAAGATGTTTCTGCTCTTGCGTCATAGTCATACAAAAAGCCCCCTGCACTTACCGACAACAGAGGGCAGTATAACCATCATGTATTACCTTACCAAGGTCTGTTTGATGTTTGCATTGCGTTAGCTCCTGCGAACATGCCTGTATTGTCGATTACGCTTGAGGTCAAGGTGACCCAACCGCTTAGGTTTTGATTGAATGTGGTAGCATTAGTGAACATAGCGTGCATGTCCGTTACCTTTGATACATCCCAAGCGCTGATGTCTCCGTTAAATGCCGTAGCGACACTGAACAACTTACTCATGTCTGTAATAAGCAAAGATCAATGTCGTTTAGGTTTGCTCTTTGCTATCTCTTGCTATGGCTTTGTCGATTTCCTGCTTTAATTCTTCTTTATTTTTTCTTTTTGTTCGCATGATACCTTGCTAGTATCTTTTCTTTGTTCTTTTCATAGTACGCTTTGTTATACGATCGTATCCGCTCTTTATTCGCTTTACGGTAGATTTTCTTCTGTGCGTTTATCTTCTCTTTATTCGCTTCATTGTACGCTTTCTGTCGTGCTAGTATCTTGTCTTTATTCTCTTCGTAATGCGCTTTCTTTTGCGCTTTTATCTTCTCTTTATTGGCTTTGTTGTACGCGGTTTTTTCTGATTTTGTTTTCATTTTTACATCTCGTAAGCTTCTTTTTTTATTCTTTTTGCTTCCGCTCCTCATATTATACAACATCGTTTTCAATGCTGTGTTTTTTCACACTATTTGGAACTCGTATCCAAAATTTCATCGCCTTCGGATTCGATTGTTAAATCTGTCAAAATAAAATTTAACACTGCATCTTTCTTTGTATTAAAAGCGTTTTCTGCAGCTTCCATCATATGTCTAATGTTATCAGATTCATGATTATCAATATCGTCAGCAATTTCAGCATCAGAAAACGAAATATGCATAAGATTATCTCCAAGACGGTATTTCGCACTATAAGTAGATTTCTTAGCCGGACCTTCAATGAATCTTTCAAATATTTTCATTTTATTCACAAGGGCAAGCATGCCCGATTTGCGAATTTCCTCAACCTTGTCCTTGGTAAGCTTACAAGCCATCTCTCCTGTTCCAAGGGATAAAATCTTTATCTCATTCACATCAATAACTGTCGGAGCCATGTTATTATCAGATATGACACCATCCATAAACTCATATACCTCATCGCCTATAGTAATTCGCTTCATAGGAAAATAAAATGGTGCAACGTTGTATCGCTTGAATTCAATCGATAGGTAGGAACAATAACATCTTTAACGGCATCAGAAAGCTTCAGGTTACCGAAAACCTCGTTTACAACGGCTAATTTTTCAGTCTCATAATATTTAATTCTTAACACAGTCGGTATCTTTTCCCACTTCGGTAATTCAGCAACCAGAGATACAGCAGCTTGAAATATGCCATAAGCGTTTTTAACCACCGTATCTGCTGCATTTGTCAAGAAGGTGCTCAATTTCTTGAAAATACGCTCATAATATCCTCTTGAATAAAACTTCATGAGCTCTTTAGCCGTACCTTGTTTTACTGCAAACAAAAGCGCATGAAGTCCGCCAATGCTCGATCCTGCAAAAAAATCAAATTTTTCGTGTATCTTTGTCTTTTCTTTCTCCAATCCTATTTCCAGCAATTCCAAAAATCTCGCTTGCATCAGCCCCCGTATTCCACCTGCTTCCATAACAAGTATTAAAATCTGCCTCGGTTCTCGCTTAGGTTCTTTATAAACAACTTTTACTACTTCAACAGGAACTCGTCTGTCTTTGTACACAGTTCTATGTTTATAGACCACCTTGTCCTTATATTCAATGCGATTCTTATAAACAATTTTTTCTTTTTCTACAATCTTTACGCGAGGTTCTACTTCAACTTGCTCAGAACAAGCTGTGATAAATATGCTTAATGCCCAAAGAAAAGTATGCTTCACTTCATCCCCAAAAAATGTTTTGAAACTGCACACATATAAAATGCAATCAATTCATAAAAAATAACACAATACCATTACCGAAGTTTTGATATTTAATATGCTACTAACCTAAATAAATAGAGTAAGTCAAAATAACGCTGTGTGAGCATTATTACAAAAAAGAAATATATACCGTGTTACATAAAGTTACAGTAAACGCATTTTAGCGTTATAATGATTATTTTACATTTTTTTTACCTGTGTATTTTGAAGAGCAGTAATTACTGTAATAAACAGTATTCCACAAAAAACACATGCAATAGCTATCAATAATTGAGGCAGCGTAAGTAGTGCAATTTGTTCTACGGAAATCATGCGTAACAAAGAACTGATTACAATTCCTAACACTATAGCATAAGAAAATGCAGGAAATGTACGAAACAGCAAATGTATAGAAAACGCAATCACTATAAATCCCAAGATACTACCAGCGAGAAAGAATACAAGTAAGGACAAAACAGGCGCACTGATAATGTACAAAAATGTTTCGTAATACCCCATGAGCAACAAGGTGTACGAACCACTAATGCCCGGTATAACTCCAGCTGCAGCAGCTACCGTGCCGTACAAAAAGGCCTTAAAAGCTTGTGCGAGCGAAAAAAACACCACCTTCTCTTGCGAAATAGATTCACCGCTTCCCAACAAGTACATCATCATAAATCCGATGCTCCAATATACACAAAACCACAGCCATGTTCTCCCTTTATGGAGGGGAAAGATATAATTTTTGCATAGATGCGGAATGCTACCGCATATCATTCCTAAAAATACACATTGTAAAAAAATGCGATTTTGTTCAAATAGCGCAAGAAGTATTTTTGAGACAAAAAACATACTCATAAGAACGCCTAAGAAAAGAGGAAACAAAAATAACAAGGCATTTTTCAAACGCGTACTATCTCGCCAATTGCTGATTTTTAAAAAAGCAACCGTATGCTCTATGCATTTTTCATACACATCAAGCACCAGTGCCATAGTTCCAATACTTACACCTGGAATAACTGCGGTAATGCCAAGCATAGAACCTCTTGTAAACAATAGGAAAAATCTCATTATATTAAATTACCTATTATAATATTACTATGATGTATAAAAACCATAATCAAAAAAAACTACAAAAGTACCTTATCATTTTTGTATGCATTGCTGCATTTCTGTTTTCATGTAAATCGCAAGAAATATCGCAACCTATAGACTTAACAGATTTTTTACTAATGTCAAACCTTGAGCCCTTGAACATAAAGTCAGAAAAATCAGCATCACTAGCAATACAAAATTATTTTAAACGTTATTTTAAAATAATACCAAATTTAAAAATAAATTCAGGATATTATATTTCGCCAAGAACCCCATTTTTATCGCAGGATCAAGGTGAAATTTCAAATGATTTATTACTCGTGGCGCACATACTCACTGGAGAGAAAAGCGATAAAGGAACTGCTGTTTTAGTACACGGATACACAGGAAGTTCACGCTATGTACACTTTCAATATTTTGCACAACAGTTTATAAAAAACGGATATCGGGTTGTGCTTTTAAATTTACCGGGGCATGAATTTTCAGGCGGCTATCGAGGATCTGTAGAAAATTTTGAAGATTACGGAAACATGGTGATAGAATTTCTCTCGCAATACCGCACACAGCTTGGAAAAACAGTCCACATGATAGGAATGAGTACCGGATCGATTTCACTATTTGATGCAATGAGAAGAAATGAAACATTATTCTCTTCAATAAATAAAGTTGCACTCATCGTGCCATTTCTCTATGTAAAAAATTCAGGCATACTTAATTTTGCAAGTTATTTCGCGCGCTCAATTCGCGGAAAAAAATCAGGACCTCTGACTATATACCGTATTCCTGGCAAATGGATGCGCGAAGCACACAAATGGAGTAAGGCACGTAACAAAGAAACGCATCAGATACAAAGCAAAAATGTGTTTATCGCATTTGCTGAAAAAGATCAAACTATTGATGTAAAAAAATCGCAGCGTTTTTACAAAATGCGTTATCCATACGCAACAATAAAAACCTACGCAGGACAAGATCATCTTTTGTCAAAACAAGGCTACGAAAATTTTCAAGAAGACATCATGACGTTTTTCCTCTCTAAAGAATACAAAGACTAAGCGATTCTTTTGCCTCACTCATCTGTCTCGGTTGTTATTCCAACCTATAATAGAGCGGATCTTTTACAAAGTGCACTACAAAGTGTACTATCACAGAGTATTGCAGTACTTGAAATTTTAGTGATAGACGATGGATCAGAAGACAAGACCATATCAGAAGTACTTCAAACCATGTCACTATATCCGCACATGACAATTCGCCTACTTCGCATATCGCATTGCGGCATGCCCGGTGCCGTGCGTAATATAGGTATACAACACGCACGCGGTACGTATATAGCCTTTTTAGATTCAGATGATGTGTGGCTTCCGAATAAATTAGAATTACAAGTTCCTCTTATGAAAACATACGATATATGCCATACCCGAGAAATATGGATACGCGATGGTAAAAAAATAAGCCAAAGCAAACAACGTCACACGCGTTATGGCGATATGTTTAAAGATTCGCTTCACAAGTGTATTATAGGTCCTTCAACCGTTATGATACACCGCCGCATTTTTGAAAAGCACGGCTTATTTCGAGAAGACTTACGCATAGCAGAAGACTATGAACTATGGCTTCGTATAACATCTCAGCACTACATAGGCTACGTAGATATGCCACTTGTGATAAAATATTCAAGACAAGACAGGTTTCAACTCTCAAGAGAGTTCCCTTCTATAGAAAATTTTCGTATCGCAGCCTTACAACCTTTGGTAGAAAAGCATGCATTTGAAAGCGAAAAACAACACCTTGCAGAAATAGCATTAAAACGTAAACTAAATATATGGAACATCGGCGCAAAAAAATATGCTGCACAGCACAACTCTGTATAGCGATTATCATAATCATTGCATCATGTATAAGCATAAGTTGTAATTCACGCGCATTTATAACCCTTGATAAAAATGGCACTGACGCAACAATACAGGTAAATATTGCATTCTCTCCGTTTTTTGTAGCGTACTTACGTGACCTCATGGGCTTTCGTGCATTCAGTGACATCGTTGGCTTAGGAAAATTTCGCAAGTTTTTTGAGGAGCAACCTAATACATCCTATGTAAGCGGCAGCGTAAGCAATGAACCTGAGACAATTACTGTAACGATAAAAACAACAAATGTACCTATGCTACTTTCAAAGTTTGGTGTGCCCGTAAAAAAAGAGAACAAAAAACTCAACATACAAATTACACGAGAGCTTATCAAAGCTCTTTTAGACAAATTACCCGCTTTCGAAAATATAGATTTCCACTCTTTATTTATTTCTGATGAGCAAGTCGTCACCAAAACGCAATTTCCAAAATACATAGCATGGGCACTTGGCGATTATGCAACAAAAGATTCTGTGCAAAAAACGGTGGAAAAATCGCATATCAATATTAGCTTACAAAAAGATGCACAAAACCCAATCACGATAGATACAGGCTGGCAAAAAACAGACGAAAAAACACAAGAAATGTACATTTCTCTTGTGGATATGCTCTACGAAGATTCTTATAACATATGGTATTCACACTGAAACAAATAAGTAATTGAAAAAACTTCCATGAGTGTATAGTATTATTACATTGAACTTCATTTTCTAAATACATAAAAATAGAGGACATTGTGAAATTATTAAAAAAAATTATACATGCACAAAAACATTATATATTATGGAATTTGCTTTGTATCGCTCTCAATACCATAGTACTCGCACCTTCATATGCCGTCGGAAAACCTGATATATGGAATATTGACTCTGATTTTTCACAGCTCATACAATCATATTCAGAATTTGACAATTCCATGCTTTCAAATTCTAAGAACGCATACTTTACAGTTACAGAAAACAAAACATCATATAAGTCAGATATTGAGAAAGAAACAACAATTGATATCGTGCTTTCAAGATTTATTGAATTCCACGCATCGAGTCCACTGGTAAAAAATACCGCAATACAACAAAACATCAATCTATTCATTAAAACGCGCTTAGATACATTTAGAAATGAAGCTCAAATGTCTCTTGAAATTCATCGGTGTTATTTTCGCGAACTACTGTGCCGAGAGAGCAAAGCTTTGCGAGTATACAATGCAAATATAACAGGAGAAGCATGGCACTCTCCTTCCAATACCATACTCAATGTGCGCTTCGTGGTATCGGAAAGTTTCGGTAACAACTTCGGCGGAGAAAATACGGTGTTGTTATTTAATGCGAAAAATGGGCGTGTTTTATCATACGATGATATCTTCACAAATACAAATGCGGCACTACAAGTCATTGCGAAATTAAGCATAGAAAAATTTCCTGAAAAAAATTCTATCTACTTAGATAAGTTACACCCTCTTGAGAAAAACTATCGTAACATAGCTTTTGATAACGAAGGAAATGTGCTTGTATTCTTTGACAAATACCAAGTAGCTGCGGGGTCTCAAGGAATACAAAAAATAACAATAGATCTCAAAGAGATAGAACACTTGCTAAAAACAAAGCCATAACGAAACATAGTTTCTCTATATTTTTCACAGTCATTATATACTTCTTATCTTCGCCTAATAATACACAAGTCAATGACAACGCATGCTTTAAATAGCGTAAAAATAGTGGAATACTTTTTTATTTTGCACGACGTACTAAAAGGCGTTTTCCTTTTTTCTTGAAACTAAGAATAATTTTTTCAGCTCTTTCGAAAGGTACCGTGATAAAAGAACAGGTATTTGTTACCTCTATATCTTGAATGAGATTTATCTTAATAGATGCTTTATCTCCAATAAACTGTGCTAATTTCTTCGCATTAAAATTATGTTTTTTACCAAGTGCAACTACGAGTCTAGTTTTACCTTGTTTATCTAAAAACTCATCTTTAGACGAAGATGCTTCTTGAACTTCGTTATAAATATTAGGATTTATTTTCTTATCAAAACAATACTGTAACAATGTCGCTCCTATCTTTATAGGGTCAAATCCTTTTTCAATAATTTTCTCCGTCCACTGATAATATAGTTCGTCTACATCATTTTCTAAAAGAGTCATTACATCGCTGTCTATCTTTTTCTTTTTTACTTCAATAATATCTTGTACCTTTGGTATTTTTGATTTTCTAATACTTGCATTAGATAATTTTTGAATAAGCATTAGTTGTTTATATTCATTAGGGGTAATAAAAGTAATAGCAGTGCCTTCATTGCCTGCCCTGCCCGTTCGTCCTATTCTATGCACATAGGATTCGGCATTTTGAGGCAGTGAATAATTTATAACATGAGTTAAGTTATTCACATCAATACCACGCGCGGCAACATCGGTAACAATCATGATATTTATCAATTGCTTTTTAAATTTGCCAAGTGTCCGTTCTCGCTGTGCTTGTGGAATATCGCCGTGAATAGCTTCTGCATCATAGCCTCTACTTTGTAAATGAGATGCAACAGAATTCACATTGCTTTTTGTCCTACAAAATACCATGCCATAAAAGTGTTCTTCGATATCAATAATTCTACACAGTGACTCAAATTTATCAGTAGCGCGCACTTCAAAATATATTTGTTCTGTAAGGGCTGTTTCTAATTTGTTTTTTTTCACCGTCAACAGTGTATGGTCTTTCATATATTTCTGTGCAAGTTTCTTTATTCTCTGAGGCATGGTTGCAGAAAACAATAAGGTTTTTTTATTTGCATTGGTGTACTTCATTATTGCTTCTAAATCATCAATGAAACCCATGTTAAGCATTTCATCCGCTTCATCGATAACAAGATGCTTAATATTTTCAATGTTCAATGTCTTACGTTTTAGATGATCGATGATGCGACCGGGTGTTCCAACGATGATATCAACACCCGTATGCAATCGCTTCATTTGTTGTTCTACAGATTGTCCTCCGTATATAGGCGCTATTTTGATATTCTTTTTCCCAATAAAAGAATTCATTTCTTCTGCTACTTGAAGTGCTAGTTCACGCGTAGGAACTAAAATTAACACTTCAACATTCACTGCCCCATCACGCAATAAATCAAGAAGAGGTAATCCAAACGCTGCAGTTTTTCCTGTGCCTGTCTGCGCTTGGGCAATAATGTTATCCTCATTTCTTAATATGACAGGAATAGCCATCGCTTGAATTGCCGTAGGCTCTTCAAATCCTTTTTTTTCTATCGCAGCTAATATTTGATTCGATAATCCGAGATCTGCAAATGTTTTTTTATTTTCCATAATATGTTTCCTTAAGTACTTTATTTCAATATTTATTCATCTGCCTTATACCTCTGTGGTATAAACTATTGAGTTTTTATGAATCATAATTAGTCTTTCACCTTACAAGATTACATGTACGCAAATGAAGTAAAAAGCGTAACTCACAACAGAAGCAATAAAAATATGTAGATAGAGTTTCTTTATGATTTTTATTTAGAATTACCGTATATTGATATTTTTAGTAAATCTTATTATTAGTGTAGTATTTTCTCAAAGAAAAAACGAAGCTCTCATATTTTTATTACGAGAGTGTACTTACGATAAAAGCGTTTTTATCTAAGAGTATGCTATTATAATACATAAAACATCAGATAAGAAGGACCATTATGCCATTACAATATCACACTAATGTATTTACAAAAGAAGAAGTAACACTTGCCGATACTACCGAGTATCTTATTCGCGGTGGTACACACTGGTATGAAAAACTTCCGACAGCTTTTGTCGGTATTTCAACCATTGGAGTCATAGGATGGGGCAATCAAGGACCTGCACATGCTATGAATTTGCGCGACTCTCTTAAAGACACTGAAATACGCGTAAAGGTTGGTTTGCGCAATGACAGCCCCTCAAGAGAAGAAGCTCGTGCCGAAGGCTTTCGCGAAGAATCAAACACGCTTGGCAATATGTTTGACGTCATTAAAGAAAGCGACTTAGTAATACTACTGATATCAGACGCTGCGCAATCGCAGCTTTATAAGAAAATTTTTGCAAGTATGAAAGATGGCGCAACACTTGGTTTATCACATGGCTTTTTGCTAGGATACTTACAATCAATTGGAGAAGTGCCACCTAAAAATATAAATATTATTGGCGTCTGTCCTAAAGGCATGGGTAAATCCGTACGGCGCTTGTATGAACAAGGCAAAGAAAAAGAGGGCGCCGGAATAAACTGCAGTTTTGCCATAGAACAAGACATTACAGGCAAAGCTACCGACTACGCCATAGGCTGGGCAATTGGCATAGGCGCACCATTTAGTTTTTGCACAAGCTTAGAGCAAGAATATCGCTCTGATATTTTTGGCGAACGTGGAATATTGCTAGGTGCAGTGCACGGCATTGTAGAAAGTTTGTACAGACGCTACATCAACGCAGGCATGAGCAAAGACGATGCATTTCAAAACACCGTAGAGTGCATCACGGGACCTATTTCAAAAATTATTTCACACAAAGGTATAGAAGCCGTATATCAGGCTTTTTCAGGTGATGAAAAACACGCCTTTGAAGCAGCGTACAGCGCGAGCTATCTGCCTGCAAAAGAAATACTACAAGAAATTTATGACGAAGTAAAATCAGTAAATGAAATACGCTCTGTTATTATGACGATGGAGCGCATGAAAAAATTTCCCATTGGTGTTATTGACAACACTGAAATGTGGAGTGTCATAGGATGCAGAGTAAGAGCAAAGCGTACAGAAAACATTCCACTTAATCCTACAACCGCAGGGGTATACATTGCTGCAATGATGGCACAAGTAGACGTGCTCTTAGAACAAGGGCATTGTTACTCAGAGGTTATCAATGAGTCAATAATAGAGGCTGTAGATTCCCTTAATCCGTATATGCACTATAAGGGAATAAGCTACATGGTAGATAATTGCTCGTACACCGCCCGACTCGGCTCGCGAAAATGGGCACCTCGCTTTGATTACATTCTCAGTCAATGTGCCTACACCGCACTTGATGCGAAGGCAATTACAAACACAACTGCGCTTGATGCTTTTAGAACCCACAAAATTCACAAGCCCATACAAACGCTGCTGCAGTACCGCCCAAGCGTCGATATATTTGTAACCTAGACCGCACTTATTCTGCGCTATTTGTGCTTTTATTATTTTCTCGTAGCCTTATGAAAAGCTAGCCTTTCTTTTACGCTCATTAAAAAATCCATGAGATGCAAAACTATAGTGTTGATGCATAGAAAAAATTATATGATCTAAAATTGGCACTGCCATGATATGACTTACCGATACAAGCATTTTTGTAACTTCAATATCTTCAGGGCTTGGTTTAACATTGCCGCTGGGATGATTATGCGCAATAATAAGTGCGGCACAACGATGCTCAAATGCTAAAGAAAACACCTCACGAGGATGTACAAGCGACTTATTAAGAAAGCCAACAAACACCACATGCTTGTGTATAACGCAATGTGCACCATTTAAACACAACACGATAAAGTGCTCTTGCTGCCTATCGGCATAGTGAATAAGCAAGGGCAAAACATCTTCGGGACCTGTTATCGTCCACTGCGCAGGAGTTCCTATACGGTGGCACATCTCCAACGCTGCGAGTATTACCATGGCTTTGGTTTTTCCTAAACCTACAATTGAGGTAAGGTGCTCTAAGCTTACGCTGCCATAGTTTTCATCTATTACTTTTAACACCTTTCGCGCAAGCGAAAACACAGAATGCCCTTTTACCCCACTTCCGATTAAAATGCTTATAAGTTCTTCGTCAGATAAAAACGCAGCACCTTCATTTAAAAGCTTCTCTCGTGGCAACATAGTTTCGCTTTGCTGTTGATATACACTAACACGCATGTTCATATAAACGCATACATACTTTTTAGAATTCTGCTTGTTATAAAACAGTAATCTTTTTGTCATAAAATAGTAATCTGCTTGCAGTTAGACTAATAAACAAATACCACAAGAAATCATAATGAATTTACCTAAGTATTTAAATGACTTTTTTATTGGAAAATCACGCTGTAGGAAAGACAATGTATGCAAGAAGACACTACTGATATTATTCAAACAATAATAAAAGACTCGCCATATACTCTTTCGCTTTTTTCAAAAGAACAAACGCAATCATTGCAAAAAAAAATAGAAATTAAAACAAGCAAAAACGTAGAAAAAGCATATATACAATGTCTTGTACGAAAGAAAAGCATTCAACTAAAACCAGAAGAAGTCATAAGACAATTGATGCTTGATACGCTTCTCAATAAATATTCTTACCCCAAAAATCTACTACAGGTAGAATACACCGTAAACTTTGGCAGAGAGAAAAAGCTTGCCGACATTGTTATTCTAAACAAGACAGACAAAACAAGTGTCTATTGTGTCTTAGAAATAAAAAAGCACAAGGCAAAGGATGGCAAAGAACAACTGAAAAGTTACACGAATGCTACAGGCGCACCGCTTGCCGTGTGGACAAACGGAAGCGAAATAAACTATTACGAACGACTTGATCCTAATTATTTTGAACCGCTTTCAAACATTCCGGAGTACAGCGAAACCATTGACGCGGTAAAAAATGAACGATTTACCTATTGTGAACTCATGCAAAAAGACAAGCTTTTAGAAGAGAGAAAAACGCTGAAATCCCTTATTGAAGACATGGAAGACGAAGTTTTAGCCAATGCAGGTGTCGATGTGTTTGAAGAAGTATTCAAGCTTATCTTTACAAAATTGTATGACGAAATGGAAAGCGCGGACGATAGAATAGCGATTGAACAGCAATCCAAAACCGTAAAAAAACAAAACCCTCATCTGACAGACAAAGAAGTTTTACAAAACATTGACACAGAAGGTTTTAGACCATTGGAGTTTCGCAGTCGAGGCGATGCGCACGAAACAAAAAAGGTACTTAACAATCTCTTTAATAAAGCGAAAGACAAGTGGAAAGGAATATTTGAAAAAGGAGAACCCTTACGAATAAGCGATGAAAACCACTTGCAAATTTGCGTAAGTTTTTTACAACACGTTAAGTTGTTTAATTCAAACTTAGTGGTAATTGACGAAGCATTTGAATACTTGGTAAACAAATCCGCAAAGGGAGAAAAAGGGCAATACTTTACCCCGAGAAACGTAATTGACATGGCAGTGTACATGATAAACCCTAAACCCGAAGAATACATGATAGACACTGCCTGTGGTTCGTGTGGCTTTACCGTGCATACACTTTTCAATGTGTGGAAAAAACTTGTCAATCAAGGTAAGTCGCAGTTTGCTAACTTTTCCAATCAAAAGCTAACTCTAGAACAAAAGAAATATGTCAATAAAGTCTTTGGTATTGACTTTGACGAAAAGTCAGTACGGGTAGCACGCACCTTGAACATGATTGCAGGAGATGGAAGCACAAACGTATTGCATTTAAACTCGCTCGATTACACACGCTGGGAAGAAAAACTAAAAGATTCCGAGTGGAGAAAAACATACAGTGACGGATATGATAGATTGTGTGAATTAGCAAAAGAAAAGGATAATTACAAAGAATTTACCTTTGATATCGTAATGGCAAACCCACCCTTTGCAGGAGACATCAAAGACTCTCGTATGCTTTCTGAATATGAACTTGCCGATAAAAACAAAAAAACCTCACGAGACATTCTCTTTATTGAAAGGAACTTAGACTTTTTGAAAGATGGCGGACGCATGGCAATTGTACTACCACAGGGTAGATATAACAACAGCAGCGATGAAAAAATACGCAACTTTATTATGGAACACGCACGACTTATTGCAGTAATAGGACTAGATGGAAACACCTTTAAGCCACACACGGGGACAAAAACATCGCTACTGTTTGTGCAAAAATGGCACGAAGAACTGAACCCCCATGTCGAAGATTACCCCATCTTCATGGCAGTATCTCAAAACTCAGGAAAGGACAATTCAGGAAAAGAAATGTACAAGACAGATAAAAATGGAAATAGAACACTAGACAAACACGGACACCTTATACAAAAGCACGATTTGAAAGAGATTGCAGAAGCTTTTGAAACATGGGCACAAGCGCAAGGCTTAAGCTTTTGGGGATGAAAAACAGCAAATGATGGATAGATACCTAAAATAAGGCTAAAATACTTTATAAGGAGTTTTTATGTCTAATAAATTGATAATTATCGGGGCTGGAGTTGATAAAGGTTTAGGGATGCCTTTAGCCAATGAATTAGTACCAGAAATTCATAAGTTTTTAGAAAGTGAAGTTGGAAAAAATTTTGATGATGAAATAAGAAAGTTATTGCCAAATTTAAGGTTTAGTTACGATGGTTTCATAAAACAAGCAGTGGATAAATTAGCAACAGATTTTAAGAAAGTTAAGAATATAAAAGAAAACTTAGAACATGAATTAAAAAATAATAAAGATCTATCTGAAGAGCAAAAAAATAAAGGAAAGTTGATAAAAAAACTTTTAGATAAGATACAAGGGTTACAAGAAAATGCAAAATTAGATAATGAAACAGAAAAGTTGATAAATGCTATATATCCTAATTTTAAGATAGAAGATGATAATATCATTAGGATAAATAAACTATCATTTTCAAAGATTTTTGAGTCTGTAATGGAATCATTCTTTGAAGATAGTATTAAACAACCTAATGATCCAATACTCAAGCATATTTATAAAAACTTTATGGATTTAGAGAATTTGTTATTGAAATACTTTTTGGGTTTTTATAATGAAAAAGAATCTGATATAAAAAAATACTTATATATTTCATGGACGCTTTGGGCTTATTTAGTGAACAAGGAAAAACAAATACAAATTGATAATTCTGTTTATCAAAAGTTAAATGATTATGATATTATTAGTTTTAACTATACATGTTTTAGCCAAAAGACAAACAAAGATAGTATTTACTTTCATGGACAACTCCAAAAATTTATCAATCTAAAAGATAGGCAATTGTGTGATATTGAAAACTATCAAGAATTAGATATTATAAAGTTTATCACAGAGATAATAGAATCAAATTTAGATTTTGATAACAAAAAGTTTATTATTCCAGCACTTATTCCTCCCATAAAATTAAAACCTGTTTTATCCAATGAATACATAGATATTTGGCATAATGCCCAACAGAAAATTAAGAATGCTGAGAAAATCATAATAGCAGGCTATTCGTTTAATTATGCTGATGAACACTTTAATGATATTATTAGAAATAATAAAGACAAACCTATAATTATTATTGACCCTAATGCAAAAACGATTAAAATAAATCTGAAAAGCATCTTTTCTCATGAAGAAGCTGATTATACACAAAATTTAATTCAGGGAAAACCTAGCTACGAGAAAGATAAGTTAAAGATTGTTGAAAGTAAGGCTGAAGAAATTGATATACAAAGTCTGATGTAGCATTTTTAGGGAAAAGCAAGGGATTGAAAACAGAGACGATAACTAAGTCATGCCACAGATTAGCATAGTAAAACTATCAGATGTACAAAAAGCAAAGCGATTTGACGCCGAGTACTTCAAGCCCGAGTACTTGGAAATTGAGAGAAAACTACGAGGAGTTGGAAGTCAATACTTTGGAGATGTACTAATGAGGATAACAGGAGGTGCTACTCCATTAGGTGCAGAATACTCAAGAAAAGGAATTCCTTTTTTAAGAGTTCAAAACATAATGCAGAATTATTTTCACGATGATTTAGTATATATTTCTAAAAGTCAAAATAAAGAAATAGAAAGAAGTACTCTCAAGACTCATGATGTCTTATTAACAATTACTGGAGCTTATGGAAAGTCTGCAATAGTAGAGCAAAGATATAATCAAGCAAATATCAATCAACATTCTGTTGTTATGAGATTTAAGAATGGACTTAATCCCTATTATGTATCGACTTTCTTAAATTGCAAATATGGCAAGAAACAAAGCGATAGAAATATTGTCGGACTTTCACGCCCTGCTCTAGATTATCAAAGAATTAAAAAATATTTCTTAATCCCCTTGCTCTCACAAGCCTTTCAAGGTGAAACAGAACGCATCGTCAAATGTGCCCACCAAGCCCAAAGCCAATCAAAGCAGCTCTACGAACACGCAGAAACCACGCTCTTAGAAGAGCTGGGACTTGTCGGCTACGAACCACAACATCAACGTAGCTTTGAAACAACAAAGCGAAAAGTCAAGCAAGCCAAACGCTGTGATGCCGAGTACTTTCAGCCAAAGTATGACGAGATAAACAAAATAATCTTTAGAAGTGGATATACCTTATTACAAAATATTTGTTCAACTATTAACTATGGAACAGTTCCAACAAGTCCTTATACTAATGACAATTCAGGAACACCTTATATTAAAGGCTTGAATTTAAAAAATACCGAAATAGATAAAACTAAATTAGATAAGATTAAAAACACAGAGAATTTATCAGATAAATTTTATACCAAGAAAGGCGACATTATTATTTCTCAAATGGGTACAGTTGGTGATGTTGGCGTTATTACAGAAAATGAAGAAGATTGGTTATTTGCATCCTTTACAATTAGAGCAAGACTAAAAAATATCATAGAATTTAATCCACTATATATTGGATTGTATATTCAAAATATAGCAAAACAATATTATTTATTACGCAATATTGCTCAAGCAAGTGTTCGACAAAATACAGATTTACCTACAATAAAAAATATGCCTATCCCTCTCATCCATGCCTCCATCCAAGCAGACATCGCCAAAAACATTACCGAAAGCCACCGCTTACGAAAGCAAAGCAAGGACTTATTAAACATTGCAAAACAAGCCGTAGAAATAGCAATTGAACAAAACGAAACCGCCGCCCTCGCGTATCTTAACACAGCAGCATGCATGAATACTTGTGAGTAATTTTCATTTTTTATTGTGACATACGCGTGTAATAATGATAGACTATTTACATGGCACTTGCGACTGCTGCTACAAAACCGAAAATTACTTCTAAGGCAAAGACTGTATCTAAGTCCAAGCTTACGAAGCAAACCCTTGCTAATACGCTCTTAATGCCAACCAATCCTTACGAACTTCTCTCTGAACGCATGAGTAGTTTAGATACAAAGATAGATTCAGTGAAGAATGAATTGCTTACAGAAATCAAAAGCACTCATACTCGCATTGACGCTACCAATATCCGTATTGATAACCTTGAAAAGAATCTTAATACTCGCATTGACGCTACCAATATCCGTATTGATAACCTTGAAAAGAATCTTAATACTCGCATTGATGCTACCAACACACGCATTGATAGTCTTGAAAGAAGCATAAATCATCGTATGGATGACTTAAAAAGTTCTTTTGCCCGGGGCAATACCATTGTTGCGCTGACCATTGCTACCATTGGTCTAGGCATTGCACTACTACAGATATTTATAAAATAAGCTTTTATTTCTATAACAAAGACATCGCGTAAGCCTCACAATCCCCCTTAATACTTGTAAGTAATTTTCATTTTTTATTGTGACATACGCGTGTAATAATGATAGACTATTTACATGGCACTTGCGACTGCTGCTACAAAACCGAAAATTACTTCTAAAGCAAAAACTGTATCTAAGTCCAAGCTTACGAAGCAAACCCTTGCTAATACGCTCTTAACGCCAACCAATCCTTACGAACTTCTCTCTGAACGCATGAGTAGTTTAGATACAAAGATAGATTCAGTGAAGAATGAATTGCTCACAGAAATCAAAAGCACGCATACTCGCATTGACGCTACCAATACCCGTATTGATAACCTTGAAAAGAATCTTGATACTCGCATTGATGCTACCAACACACGCATTGATAGTCTTGAAAGAAGCATAAATCATCGTATGGATGACTTAAAAAGTTCTTTTGCCTGGGGCAATGCCATTGTTACGCTGACCATTGCTACCATTGGTCTAGGCATTGCACTACTACAGATATTTATAAAATAAGCTTTTATTTCTATAACAAAGACATCGCGTAAGCCTCACAATCCCCCTTAATACTTGTAAGTAATTTTCATTTTTTATTGTGACATACGCGTGTAATAATGATAGACTATTTACATGGCACTTGCGACTGCTGCTACAAAACCGAAAATTACTTCTAAGGCAAAGACTGTATCTAAGTCCAAGCTTACGAAGCAAACCCTTGCTAATACGCTCTTAATGCCAACCAATCCTTACGAACTTCTCTCTGAACGCATGAGTAGTTTAGATACAAAGATAGATTCAGTGAAGAATGAATTGCTCACAGAAATCAAAAGCACGCATACCCGCATTGACGCTGTCAATACTTGCATTGACGCTACCAATACCCGTATTGATAACCTTGAAAAGAATCTTAATACACGCATTGATGCTACCAACACACGTATTGATGCTACCAACACACGCATTGATAGTCTTGAAAGAAGCATAAATCATCGTATGGATGACTTAAAAAGTTCTTTTGCCTGGGGCAATACCATTGTTGCGCTGACCATTGCTACCATTGGTCTAGGCATTGCACTACTACAGATATTTATAAAATAAGCTTTTATTTCTATAACAAAGACATCGCATAAGCCTCACAATCCCCCTTATCGCTCCCTCTATTCAAGCAGGAATTGCCGAAAAAGTTACAAAAGTCCACCGCTTACGAAAGCAAAGCAAGGGCTTATTGAACATTGCAACCCAAGCGGTAGAATTCGCAATTGAACACGGAGAAAACAAAGCACTTGCATTCATACATGTGCATGTGTCCCGATAAGCCTACGCATTGAGCAACACGTAACGTAACAAGATCGCTCACACATTCACATACATGGTTTCCATAGATGTCTAAACAATTTTTTTAATAATGCCCATGTTCTTCAATACTTGCACCCGACTTAATAAATGAATTAGTTTTGTTTTAATTTTGTACATATCCTAATAATAATTTTTAATCAAATGTTTGAAATTGAGAAACACAAAAGGTTGTTATTTGTAGCCTTACTTTATGTTTTTATTGATTTAAGTCTTTAGTGTATTATTGCCTTAATATCTTTAGGATTTTTGTCGTTTATAAGTTTCTATTACAGCATGCTTTAATTCATTTGATTTCACAAGATACTCATTAAAGTCATCTAAGGTAATTTTCCCAAAACCCATTAAAGATGAAATAATATATTCATACTCATTAAAAGGATAAACCGACACTAGATTGTTAAGTCTATCCTGAAGCATCTCTTTTTTGTCTTTTGAAAGTTTTTCTATAATCTGGTCTAATTTTTCTTTTAAATGTTCCATGTTTATTTATCCATTTCCAGCAATTTTTCCGATTTTTCGACCTTTCCCATTATATATTGTTTCTCGTGTGATGATATTCCAAATAAATCTATAATGTAATCGTCTAGCAATTGATGTTTCAATTTTCTTTTCTCTGCAAGCAAATCTTTTCTAAGTAACTGATCAATCATTTTTGTAATTTTTGAGTGCTGATTTTCTTTCAATTCAGGAAGTGGAAGCTGTTCAATATTTTTTCTCAACGTTTTAATGGTGCCAAATTTTTTTTGATAAAGAAATTGATACAGAGTTGAGTTAAAAAGTGCCAAAATTGTCTTTATTGGATAATCTAATTTAGGTATTAACAAGTTTGCACTGTTTAATGATAGTGTCTGTTTGTCATCATAAGCAAAGACCAATTGCTTGCTAATAAATTTATATAAAAGCTTCTCTTTGACTCGATATTTGTTCTCTGGTGCTACTTGCTGGAATCTTTCTGGTTCAAAAGATATATAATTACTTGCTTCCTTTGTTCTATATCTTTTAATCTCTTTTCCTGTCAATATTGGTTCAAGACCTCTAGCTTCTTTGTCTTTCAAATATTTTTTGTTGTTACCAGTAACTATACCCAGTGCCCATTCCGCACCATCTATCAAACTGACGTGCTTTAAATCGTAAATTTTTTTAAACAATTTATTGTCTTGCTCATTGTTAAATACACTTAGAATATATTCTTTGTTTTGTAGGTAGTCACTTTGTGTTACCTGAATGGAATTTCTTTCCTTTTCGGACACCAGTTTGTGATTTTTTTTAGGTTTCGATTTTATAAAGTCAATCCTTAAAACTGGAGTGAATACATTCTTAAAAACTCTCTCTAAATAAATAATTTTTTTAATTTCGGTTTGAGTTAACAGAAAATAACGTATATCACTATGTGTTTTTATATTCAAGATGGCTTCTGGCAAAACAAATGATAGCTTTCCTTCACTTTTAAGAAGCTCGTAGCTCTTTGTAACGAAATAAGAGAACGCTTCATTAGATTTTATTTCAGGATAGTTATTCTTAAGTTGTTCTATTTCTTTTTTTGTAAAATGCGAACCCCAAGGAGGATTTGTCACAATGCTATCAAATAAAGGTATGTATTGGTTGTTAAGTGAGTCATTTGTTTGTAAATCTAACAAAGTATTTTTGATGTAAATATTTGGTGAAAAATCTACATTTGAGAATTCAAGAATAAGGTTAATCTTTGCAATGTTTACTGCTTGCAAGTCAGTATCAAAACCCCAAATATGTTCTGGTTTTTTTACTTTTTTTGAAGCTTCTATTAAGAACTGTCCAGTACCGCAACAAGGGTCAAGTACATAATCATCGGGAGAAATCGTATACTTGACCATATCTTCAACCAGTTTGTTAGGTGTATAGTATGAACCTCTCTGAGCTTTTTTTCCCTCTACGGTTAATGATTGATATATTAAACCAAGAAAATCACACTTACGAGGAAATTTTATTTCCCGTAACTTTGAGTAATTCTCAGAGAAATTAAATTTTCCTGCCACTGACCAATTACTTAATACATTTTTTATATTTTGACTAATCGCTGACATATTCAACTTACCGTTTTTTTTAATTTCTACGAGACCTTCTTCTTCAAGTAACAAAAGACTTATGGAATATAATAATTCTTCTTTGTTTATTTTTTTGTTATTGGCAAAATCTAGTACAGCTTGAAGCGCCTGATAAGTTGAAATATCAGATATATACTCATTCGGAATAAAGCTAAATTTGGAATTTCTCTTATTTGCACGACTACTCAATTTCTCAGAGACACCACTTTCTAGTTTTTTCTTAAAATCAATTATTTCTTCTAAATGGAAAGTGTCACTTTCATATTGATTAAGGCGATTAGATTTTACCCAGTTACGCACTGTTGCATCGGAAACACCGAGTAGTATTGACACCTCTTGTAATTCTATTTTTTGTATTTCAACACTATTCATAATCATCTAAATTTTAAAACTAATTAAAAATTTATTAAATTTATATTTTTAACTTGATACTTTTTTATTTTACAAGAAATTAATACATGGATTGAAGAAAGAAACAAAGAGATTGATGCATTTAATAAAAAGCTTCGCAATATAGAATAAACAACAGAAAACTTAAAAACAGAATTCTGAAAAATTCAAAGAAAAAAATATGACCCAACTATTAAAGCTTATAAAAAAGCAGAAGGTAAGTTCACTAAAGAAAAAGAAAAAATTGAACAAGAAGTTTCTATCAAAATCTGCATTTGCAGCTATACTAATTATTGATATGTAAAATTGAAAACTGTGTATGTATACCTCATAGTCGACTAGTTACGGTAACTCCCATGGAAAATTTAACAATAACAATAAAGAACGCCGCATCTTTTAATGAAGAGGGGGAAACATTAGAACTAGAAAAGCAGCATACTACCCTCGTCTATGGACTAAACGGAACGGGGAAAACAACCATATCAAATTTTCTTCAATTCAAAGAAGAACAAGAAGAACAATATGAAGATTGTAGCCTTGAAGGATTTGATCCAAATAATCAAAAAATACTTGTGTATAACAGAAAATTTATTGAAGAAAATTTTTATGAACACGATACCCAAAAAGGAATTTTCAATCTCAGCACAGACAATAAAGAAGCTTTAGAAAATATAAATACAGCAGAAAATAGAAAGACTACACTAGAAACACAGAAAATAGAACAAAACGAGAAATTAGAAGAACAAGAAGCCCTCATTAATGAAAAGACGAATGAGACTACAGAAACTGTGTGGGAGATAAAAACAACCTACGCAAGAGATGGTAACGTTTTTAATGACGAAGGTTTTTTAGATGGATTAAAAGGAAGTCAGGAATCCTTATTTAAGCATCTCCTAGGTATAAAATTACAAGAACCAACTAAAACCATAGAAGAAATAAAACAAGAATTACAAGACTTATCGGGTGATAATGGAGTGGAAAGGGATACATTAAACCCAATTGCTAACTCTATTATTACTCAACTTTCAGACATAGAAAAGCACAACCTTTTGCAAGAAGAAATTATAGGAAAGCAAAATAGTTCTGTCTCTGAGTTAATTACAAGGCTCAAAAATTCCGATTGGGTAAAACAAGGACTCGACAACTACGTCAAGCTTAAGCAGAGTAGGCAATGCCCTTTTTGTCAAGAAGAAACTCTCACAGGTGAATTAATAGATAAAATTAAAGAGTACTTTGACGATAGCTATAAACAGAAAGTAGAGACTGTAAAAGACCTAAAAGAATCCTATGAAAGTTTTAAAAATAACTTATCATCAGATGATTATAAAAAAGAATTTTTTACAGCAGAACAAAAACAAGAATTTGAAAACTTATTTAATAACTTGTCTCATATCTTAAAAACAAATCTCTCTAAGATTGAAAGCAAAATAAAACAACTAAGCAAAACAGTATCATTGCAATCAAGCACAGATATTTTACAAGAAATTAATACATGGATTGAAGAAAGAAACAAAGAGATTGATGCATTTAATAAAAAACTTCTCAATATAAAACAAACAACAGAAAACTTAAAAACAGAATTCTGGAAAATTCAAAGAAAAAAATATGACACAACTATTAAAGCTTATAAAAAAGCAGAAAGTAAGTTCACTAAAGAAAAAGAAAAAATTGAGCAAGAAGTTTCCCGTATTACTAACGCAATATATGCACAAAATACAATAATTGCAAACAATCAAAAAAATGTCAGTAACATAGATAAAACTATTGCTGCAATAAATAATCATTTAGAAGACTTTGGTATTGAGGAATTTAATATTGTAAAACATAAAGACCAATACAAAATACAAAGAGGAAAAGATAATGATAAAGTCTTTCAATCTTTAAGCGAAGGAGAGAAAACAGTAATCAGTTTTCTTTACTTTATAGAACTATGTAAAGGAAGGGAAAGTAAACAAGATACAAAAGAAAAAATAATTGTAATTGACGACCCTATATCAAGCTTGTCGCATATATATGTGTTCAATGTTGCACAACTGATAAAATCTACTTTCATTGATGCAGATGGCAAAAATAAAAATTCTTTTTCACCACATCTTATACTTACGCATAATTTGTATTTTTTTCATGAATTAAAACGCATTCTAAAAAAGAAGAACGTAAATATGTTTAGAATAACTAAAATCAAAAATAACTGTTCTAAGATTAGAGAAATGAATGAAAATGAAATTTTAAATAATTATCAAGAATATTGGAAAATTATAAAAAATGCAAATGAAGCAAACAAAGCATGTGTCGCAAATGCTATGAGAAACATTCTTGAACACTTTTTTGGGTTTTTAGAAAACGAAACATTACATACTGCTCTTGAAAAATTAGATTCTAAATATGCAGCATTTGAAAGATACATGGATCGTGAAAGCCATTCGGATAGAGAAAATATCACAGATGATGAAGAATTAAATATAAAATTATTTACAAAACCATTTAAAGAAGTATTTGAAAAAGCAGGGTATATAAAACACTATAAGGCTTATATGAATAAAGAACAAAACAACACTGAAGCTAACAACTAACTTATGGCGCTGTGCCCTTCCCTTGCATATTTACGCAACGCTTATATTACACATCTTGCCGAGTAATACACAAACTTTTTTAATATTTTGTAGCATACCCTCTAATGGTTGGTAAAAATAAAGGCATTGGCTTACGAATTCTTTCGTGGCGTATGTCATCTATGACGAGTCCCGACGCAGCAATGCATGCCTCAATGTCCGCTTGCGTTAAAAGAAACTCAATATATGGTATACATGCTAATTACATGTCTTAAGATGATGCTTAATATTCGACGAAAAATTCTTTTACTCGCTGTAAAAACTTTTTATTTTTTTCAGGTGCATTCTTCGTGCTTCGTGTCCAGTTTATTATTTTTTTTGAGCGTTGTTCTATAAGTTGATGCATGTCTTTTGTCTTTAGTTTTGCATGCGCATGTATAATTGCATCGGAAATGTTTTGGGCAGTTACATCAATATCCATGTGCGCTCCCCCTTCAGGTTCGGGAATAATGCCATCTATAAAACCAAATTCTAATACATCTCGTGCTGTCATTTTCATAAGTGCAGCAGCTTCTTTCATGCGCTTAGCGTCACGTAACAAAATAGAAGCAAAGCCTTCGGGAGATATAACAGAATAGACTGAGTTCTCAAGCATGAAAATTGCATCTCCTATACCTATGCCCAAAGCTCCGCCCGAGCCACCCTCGCCTATTACAATACAAATGATAGGCACTGCTAAAATAGAAAACTCCATGAGGTTTTTTGCAATTGCTTCGCCTATGCCTCGCTCTTCTGAGGCAAGTCCAGGATAAGCTCCCGATGTATCGATAAAAGAGAGTATAGGTCTACGAAACTGCTCTGCCTGTTTTGCAAGACGTAATGCTTTTCTGTATCCTTCGGGATGCGACATGCCATAGTTGCGTTCTATGCTCTCTTTCATGTTTGAACCCTTTTGATTGCCGATGAACGTAAAATGCACGCCTTGTATGGTGCAAATACCTCCGACAAGGGCATTGTCATCTCCAAAGAATCTATCGCCTTTTAGTTCTAAGTACTGCTCGCTTATTTTCTCTATGTACTGCAGCGTATTCGGTCTATCCGCATGGCGTGCTAAGAGCACCGTATCCCATGCTTTTTCTTGTTCTGCATGTTGTATTACATTCTCATCAGCACTCTCTTTTACAGCGCTTGTAGGCTTCTGTTTTTCCAAGCCCTTTGCATCTTCAACGGCAGGTTTTTTTACAAGCGTTTTTTGTGCCCTATCTAAAAACTCGCGCACATCAATGCCTGATTTTTCAGCCATCTTGTGAAGATTTTGTATTTGTTCTTCAAGTTCTTTATTCATTACCGTTACCTTTTATGCCGTGTGTTTCTATAAGATATGCAATAACTTTGCGAAGATTACTGCGATGCACTATCGCATCGACAAAGCCTTTTTCAAGCTGAAATTCAGCGCGCTGAAATCCTTCGGGTAATTTATGCTTGATAGTACCTTCTATTACTCGCGGTCCTGCAAAGCCGATAAGTGCATTAGGTTCTGCAAGAATAATGTCTCCTAGCATGGCAAAAGAGGCGGTAACACCACCGGTGGTAGGGTCGGTTAACAGCACAAAAAGTGGAATGTGATGCTTCTTCAAAAGTGCTATAGCATGTGAAGTACGTGCCATTTGCATAAGTGAAAAAAGCCCTTCGTACATACGCGCCCCGCCGCTTGCAGTTACGAGCAAGCAAGGAATCTTTTGCTTCGCTGCGGTAAACAATGCCTGCAATATGCTTTCTCCAACCCATGTGCCCATGCTGCCACCTAAAAAAGCAAAGGACATACATGCAACTATCACATCGTGTTCTGCTATCTTGCCTAGGGCAACTGCAACCGCTTCATGCTCTTGTGTTTTCTCATAAGATAACTGTAACTTGCGCTTGTATTCGGGAAATTGTATAGGATTTTCATACGCAGTCGGTGTAGAAATATCCTCATAAAGTCCGCTATCAAACAAAAACGCAAAACGCGTATGAGCGCTTATTCTAAAATGATATTGACAATGTACGCATACAAAGAAATTTGCTTGATGTGTTTCATCATCAAATTTTTTATGACACTGCGGACACTGATGTTGCTCTCCCTGCTTTGATTGTTTATCAACAAGCTGCTCTGAAAGTTTTCTCACCTGATGGCGAGGATCTTGGTGAAAAAGATTCATGACTTTTTCTTTTATTTCTTCTAATTTTGATTGAGACATTTTGTACCTTTATTTGTATTGTAAGCAATAACCTATGTTATGCATCTAGTACTTTTGTTTCCTCTAAAAATTGTATAGTGTATTTTCCAGATCTAAACACGGAATTCGAAAGTATTTTTTGAAACCATATCTTATTATGAGAAAATGCTTCACCTTCTAGCTCAAGCTCCTCAAGTGCTCGTTGCATGCGAACTATGCCACTTGCACGGTCTTTTGCATGCACTAGTAATTTCATTACCAGCGAGTCGTAAAATGGGCTAATTTCACTTCCTTGTCCTATCCATGTGTCAACACGCACGCCTAAGCCACCCGGCGTAAACATGCGCTCTATGCGTCCCGGCGTAAGCGCATTTATTCTACATTCCATTGCATACCCATTTTGAACAATATCTTCTTGCTTATAAGAAAGTACTTCTCCCGCCGAGACGCGCAGCTGCCATTCTATTAAATCGACACCAGTAACAAGCTCTGTAACAGGGTGTTCAACTTGTATGCGGGCATTAACTTCCATAAAGTAAAAGTTTTTCTCATCTACCAAAAATTCGACAGTTCCTGCATTTTCATATCCTATAGAAGACAACAATCGTACTGCAGCCTCACCCATTTCACGACGCATTGTCGAGTCAATAGCAGGAGATGGGCTTTCTTCTATCAACTTTTGATGACGCATTTGTACGGTGCAGTCACGCTCACCAAAATGAATGGTATTACCATGCGCATCTGCCATCAGTTGTATTTCAACATGTCGTGGCTTGCTAAGAAAACGCTCTATATATACGCGTTTATCTGAAAAAGATTTTTCAGCTTCGTTAGAAGCCATGTCTAAATTGTGCTGTAAGTCTTCCGCCTTATGCACAATGCGCATGCCTTTGCCTCCGCCACCGCTCGCTGCTTTAATAATGATGGGATAGCCATTGTCTTGCACAAATTTTTCAGCCTCTTCAAAGGTTTTAACCACTCCATCAGTGCCAGGTATTATAGGCACATTAGCATCTATTGCGGCATTTTTTGCAGCAACTTTATCACCTAAAAGTGCAATAGCTTTTGGACTCGGTCCTACAAACACAAGTCCCGCATCGTGTACTTTTTGAGCAAATACTGCATTCTCACTTAAAAAACCTACACCGGGATGCACTGCATCACATCCACAACCAGACGCAGCGGCTATGAGGTTATCCATGTGTAAATACGACTGCCCCGATGCCACATCTCCGACACAAACGCTTTTATCTGCGAGGCGTACAGGTATGGAATCTTTGTCGGCTTTTGAGTAGGCTAAGACACTTATTATATCCAACTCACGACATGCACGAATAACGCGCATTGCAATTTCTCCTCTATTCGCAATGAATAAAGATCGTATCATAGTGGAATAACCTTAAAAAGCACTTGTCCATATTCAACCAATGTAGTATTTTCAACTAAAATATCGAGTATTTCCATATCAAATTCTGCTTCAAATTCATTCATGACTTTCATGGCCTCAATAATGCACAGCGTTTGGCCTTTTTTAATGACGTCGCCTACTTGGACAAATGGAGGAGCATCAGGATTTGAAGAACGATAGAATGTACCGACAATGGGTGCTTTTATTTCTTTATATTCTTTTTCTTTATTTTGTTCACTTTCAGCCGCAGGTGCAGAGGCTTGCGCACTCATATCAACATGTACCGCTGGATTTTGTGCAGTAGTACTACCCATAACATACGAAGCGCTTGGCGGAGGACTATGAGAAGTACGCGAAAGTTCTATTTTAAACGCACCTTTTTCACTATATTCCAGCGTAGCAGATGCTAAGTCGCTTTTACTGAACCACTGTAAAATCATATCAAGATCTTTTTTATCGATTCCTTTCATAAACGTACGATTTCCATAACCTATAGTATAGCACAGTCACTATATGCCTCCCTTTATAAAATAAAGATGTGAGGCAATAAAAATATTATGCCGAATAAATGTAAGAAAAGGGTTCTGGGCCAGACTAGATTTGAACTAGTGACCCCTTCCTTATCAGAGAAGTGCTCTAACCAACTGAGCTACTGGCCCATAGCTACAAATCATAATATGCGGTTTCCTTCGATTCTGTCAATATAAGCATTTACATTTGCATGAATCATAGAAATAAATAATCATTATTTTTCAAATACATAAAAAAATACGATATGTATATGAAAGAAAAAACATATCATAACTACAGTATTCATTATTTGCTAAAATTACAATAGATACTGTAGTAAATTACAATATTTAAGGAGTTTTAAAATGAAATATGTATGTAGTGTTTGTGGTTATATTTACGATCCCGAAGAAGGAGATCCCGATGGTAATATAGATCCAGGAATAGAATTTAATGATTTACCCGAAGACTGGGTATGTCCTGTATGTGGTGCAAGCAAAGACGAGTTTGAACCTGACGAATAAAGTATGTACTATATATGAAGTGCCGCTTGAGTTTTATACATGTCTTCAAGAACAATAGCACACATAGCTTCAACAACAGGAACTACTCGCGGACAAATGCATACATCGTGCCTCCCTTCGGTTTTTATAGGGACGACTGTTCCATCTTCATGTTTGGTCTGTTGGGGAAGTGCAATAGATGAAGGAGGTTTAACCGCCATACGAAGAATAACCGATTCCCCGGTTGAAATACCTCCGAGTATACCACCTGCATTATTAGTGATGAAGCCTTCTTCATTCATTTGATCGTTATTTTCAAAGCCTGTCATCGTAGCGCTTCGAAATCCTGCACCAACCTCAAATCCTTTAATCGCTCCTATAGACATAACCGCATGTGCAAGTATTGCATCTAACTTATCAAATACGGGCTCACCTAAGCCTGCAATAAGCCCTGTTATATGGCACTCAATGACACCGCCCATGCTGTTATTCTGCTCTTTAAGTACCATGCCTCTCTGAAGCATTTTCTCAGCTGCCTGCATGTCCGGCGCACGCATGACATTTTTTTCTATGACACTCATGTCACAAATTTCGCATTCTATGCCGCCTGCTGATTTTGTAAAAGCTGTTACAACAACGCCACGCTTTTGAAGAGATTTTTTAGCAAATGCACCCGCTGCAACGCGACTTACAGTTTCTCTGCCACTTGCCCTACCACTTCCGCGCCAATCGCGAAACCCATACTTCTGTATGTAACTACAATCGGCATGTCCCGGTCGAAACAAGTGCTTAATACTTTCGTATGCACTCGGGTCCGCGTCCTTGTTGTACAATACCATACCAACAGGCGTACCTGTGGTTTTACCTTCAAAAATACCTGAGAGTATTTGTATTTTATCTTGTTCTTCTCTAGGTGTAGTAATATCAGATTGTCCCGGTTTTCTTCTATTAAGTTCTTTCTGAACATCAGTTTCGTCAATAGATAAGCCCGGAGTTACTCCATCGACGATGACACCTACACCAACACCATGCGACTCCCCAAAGGTCGTAACACGAAAATGCGTACCAAAGCTACTGCCTGACATAAGTTAAGTAAACGATATTACAAATTACAAAATGGTTTTATGCAAATTTATCAAAATAAATTTTATCCCCACTCATGTCATTTTTGCTCATTACTGCCATACACGCATCTAGCATACCGGGACTTCCGCACAAATACCCTTCGCGTGGCACATCGGACTTGATGTCTTTTTTCAGGTACGTATCTAATACTTCTGTAATAAGCCCGGTAGGTCCTTTCCAATTATCATCAGGAAGCGGATCTGAAAGCGCAGGCACAAAATGAAAATTGCTATATTCTTTCTCAAGCCCATACAACCAATCAAGGTAGTATATATCTCTTACTGCACGTGCACCAAAGAAATACCAAATTTCGCGTTTATGAAATGTTCCTTCCGCTACCATGGTTTGAAATATCGACTTAAACGGAGCCATTCCACTACCACCTGCTACGCAAACCATAATAGCATCGGTATCTCGTACATAAAAATCACCAAAAGGTCCTATTAAGTTTATCTTATCGCCTTCCTTCAAGTGGTTGTGAACATAAGTGGTTACCGTTCCACCGGGCACAAGCCGAATGAGCATTTCTGATTCTGTTTTATCGTAAGTACACGATGCAAGCGAATATGCACGCATCGTTGAATCTTTAGTCTTTTTTTCGTGCTTGTATTTCGGAGCCTCAAATTGCTGATACTGCCCCGGTTTGAAGTCTATTTCTTCCGGTAAGGAAAACCGAACTTCTTTGATATCATAGGTAACGTTTTTTATTGATGTAACGGTTGCATGCAATTTCTTGACATTGAAAATCGCTTCAGGAATTTTTATATCAATATTTTGCTTTAATTTCACCTGACACGAAAGTCGCGTTTTTTGTTTAAGCTCTTCATCGTTCAGATACGGTAATTCCGTAGGCAGTACGGGACCTACATCGCTGTCTATAACAATTTTGCATGCACCACAACTACCTTTTCCACCACATGCAGAAGGAACAAATATTTTCTTCTCAGCAAGCGTAAACAAAAGAGGCGTACCTCCTTTTATATCAAATTTTTTCTTACCTTCGTTAATACTCACGGTGCATATACCGTAGTTGTTTACAAGTTTATCGGTAATATCAATAAGAGCTGCAAGTATTGCACTCGCTATACCAAGCACCAAGGGTGCGATGATGAATGTCAACGACATATGTCCTCCTTTTAATTCAATAATTTACAAAGTGTTGTTTACTGTACTGGCAAGATGCCTGAAAAACCGGTAAAAGCCATAGCCATAAGCCCTATAGTGATAAACACTATACCCGCTCCTTTCAAACCTTCGGGAATGGGTGCTTTTTCTATTTTTTGTTTTCGCATGGCAGCGAGTGCAATAATGGCAAGCCACCATCCCAAGCCTGATCCTATGCTAAAAACCACCGTTTGTAAAAACGAATACTGTCGAATTTGCATAAAAAGCGCAACACCAAGAATTGAACAATTAACCGTAATAAGTGGTAAAAAAATTCCAAGTGCAATATAAAGCGGTTGCGATACTCTATCTATAATCATCTCAAGCATTTGCACAACTGCAGCGATAACAATGATAAACACAATGTATCGAAGATACTCAAGTTGAAAAGGTACAAGCACGTAATAATATACAAACCAGTTCACGATAGTAGTAAGCGTTAATACTACCGTAACAGCAATTCCTAAACCAAAAGAAGATTTAATATCTTTTGATATAGCGATAAATGAACACATGCCTAAAAAGTTTGACAACAAAATATTGCTGGTAAAAATAGAGGCAAAAAATAATGTAAGTGACCCTATAGCGGGCGCAGCAAGTACTACAAGCATGTCCTACTCCTTTATTTTGCAGCTGCGGGAGCAGCGGGTACGGAAGATGGCGCAGGAGCTACCTGACGCATTTGTATAGTCTTCACCATCCATATGAGTATTCCTAAAAAGAAAAACGCACTTGGAGGAGAAACCATTATAGACCATGTGGTAAAACCTTCAGGCATAACTTGAAAACCGAACACCGTACCAAAGCCTAATATTTCTCGAAAAAATGCAACAACCATAAGCACGAACATGTAACCCAAACCACTGGTTATTCCATCCCACAAGGCAGGTAACGGTGGATTTGATTGCGCAAAAGCTTCTGCTCTGCCCATAATAATGCAATTGGTAATAATAAGTCCTACGTAGGGACCGAGTTGCTTTGAAACCTCGGGCACATATGCCATTAAAATAATATCTACTACCACCGTATAAAATGCGATAACAAGTACCTGTGTTATCATACGTACTTTTCGAGGAATAAGGTTTTTAATCAAAGAAATTGTCAACGAACTAAACCCCGTTACCCCCGTTACTCCCAAAGCCATAATAACCGTGTTTGTCAATTGGTTGGTAACAGCTAGGGCAGAACAAATACCCAAAACTTGCATAAAAACAGGGTTATTTGTCCACATGTTATTTTTCAAAATACTCATATCACTGCTCCTCTACTTATTACCGTCTTTATAAAATGCCTTAATTTCTTGATTAAGGATAGTCTGTACACCATCGCTGGTACCTGTAGCACCTGAGATTCCGTCAATCATACCATTTTCTTTGTCAGTATCTCCTGAACCGCCCGGTCCTACGACAATAGTATTATTTTTAATTTTCTCATTATAAAGCTGCTCTTTAAACCATGGCTCCGTAATACGTGCACCAATCCCCGGTGTTTCGCTATGATCGGTTACTTCAAAACCGACAACTTTGCTCATGTCATTAGAAAGTGCTATATACCCAGAAATAAGTCCCCAAAGCCCATCTCCAACAAATTTTTTTGCAATGGCAGGTTTGCCAAAGTTGCCTTTGTAATATTGCGTATCTCCACGCGTCTGAGTATCTACTTTTGCAAACTGCACCGTTACTGCCTCAGGTGTTTCTACATCGACAAGATCCGCTCCTAACGCTAAAAGAATTGCTCGTTGCTCTGTAAAGCGTGTTTTCGCTTTTATTATATCTTTTAATGCCTTAATTTCTTGATCAAGAATAATCTGCACACCCTCGCTGGTACGTGTAGCACCTGAGATTCCGTCAATCATACCATTTTCTTTGTCAGTATCTCCTGAACCACCCGGTCCTACGACGATAGTATTATTTTTAATTTTCTCATTATAAAGCTGCTCTTTAAACCACGGCTCCGTAACACGTGCACCAAGCCCCGGTGTTTCATTTTGAGCGGTAACTTCAAAACCGACAACCTTGCTCATATCATTAGAAAATGCTATGTATCCGGAAATAAGCCCCCAAAGCCCCGGTCCAGAAAATTTTTTTGCAATGGCAGGGCTGCTAAAATTGGCTTTGTAATACTGCGTATCTCCATATGTCTGAATATCTACTTTTGCAAACTGCACCGTTACTGCCTTAGGTGTTTGTACGGAAAGAACATGTGCGCCTAACGCTAAAAGAATTGCTCGCTCCTCTGTAAAGCGTCTGTTCGCTTGTATTATGTCTTGTGTAGAAGCATCAATAAATGACAATACCAACACAAATAAAAAACAAAGCACAAAGGTAAAAACAATCGTATACGCAAATGTATTCTTCATTATTTTTCCTCCCGTAACAGTGGTGAGGTTATCATCGCAACCGCTGCAGCCGTAGCAGGTTTTTGTTTAAGCGGTGCTTTTACTTTCTTTTTCGCTTTCGCTTTCGGAGTTATTTCATCTAGAAGACATGCAAAGGTATTGCCTATCATAACGGCAAAGCTCACACCTTCGGGAAACCCGCTCAAAAGCCTTATAAGCACGGTGGAAAACCCTATAATAGTCCCGTATATCCACTTCGCACGCGGATTATTTGGTCCTGAGACAGGATCGGTTGACATGAAAACCGCTACGTATACAAGAGATCCCGACATGAGATATGCAAGTACAACGCGAAGCCCTTCATCAAAATTGCGGGCACCTTGAAACCCCGGCATAAGCCCTAAGATATAAAACAACGTTAAAAACACAGTCGCACTTACAAACGTAGAAACAGTCAGTCTCCAATCCGCTGTTTTCGTGCGTATCATGTAAATTGCAGAAAGAATAAGCAAGAATATTGCACCTTCGCCTAAGGAACCACTACGTAATCCAAAAAATAAATTCCAAAGCGGCGGAATAATTCCTTGGCGCAAGCTAACTAGCGGCGTTGCAATGCTTACTGCATCCACTGCTTGCTGTGTATATGCACCGCCTCCAAGCGCACGCGAGAAACTTTCGCCTATGGGATTAAGTGTAGTCCAATACAAGGTAGTAAGCGCTATGGGAAAAGACAAATAAATAAATAAACGCCCCGTTATCGCAGGATTGTACACATTGCGACCAAAGCCACCGAACACACATTTTGCAATAAAAACGGAGAAAAATATGCCTACTATGTTCATCCAAATAGGAAGGTTAGGAGGAAGTGATAATCCATACAAATAGCAGGTTACTAGTACAGCTTCAGATGTTTTTTTGTTACGTTTTTTCTCAAAAAGATATTCAACGAGAATACCAACCATAAATGTAATTGCCACCTGATACACAGGACGCATACCATACAATACTATAGAATATAAAAATAGTGGCGTAATAGCGTAGCATACACGACGCATTATCAATTGCTTTTGAAATATATCTGAAAATGCCAAAGCTCCTCCTAGAAACAAAAAAATTTATATAATATATTGTAAATTTTTATACCTAAATCATTATACTAAAACAAGAAAAACAATGCTATATATCTAACTAAACAGATAAGAGTTAAGCATGCGTAAAAACATAGAATGCTTTGATATAAGGTAAATATCGCTATTGTTTTTCATAAAGAATATATTTTCTTTATAAGAAATTAAGTATAATTATATTATACGAGTTTTTCCCATAGAATTTATACAATAAAAATAAAAAAAGTAAGAAATTCTTTACCTTTTTTAGAAAAAAGCCTGACAATCTAGCTATAGACCGGTGTAGTTATACGTAAGAGTAATTACATCAAACCTGCAATATACTGCAGGTTTTTTTAGCAGGTTTCTTCGTGACAAATGTATATGCGTATACAGATGGCTTTACTGTATATATGCAAGAATATCACTGTCCATATTCTTAGATTTTTTAAGTAGTACATAGTTACCATAAATGAATGCATCTGCTACTATCTAGCTATAATTGAAATAGAAAATACACTCGTTTACAATCTTATGAGACAAAAATCTACTATCCGCATACTTGATGAATACACCGCGAAACAAATTGCAGCAGGCGAAGTTATAGAGCGCCCCGCATGTGTGGTACGCGAGCTTATAGACAATAGTATTGATGCAGGTGCACAGAATATAGAAGTACAGCTGATAAACGGAGGACTTGAAAGCATAAGTATATCCGACGATGGTACAGGAATGAACGAAGAAGATCTTGTTTTGTGCTGTCACTCGCATGCAACATCAAAAATACGAGATACCGAAGACCTTTTATCACTTACGAGTATGGGGTTTCGCGGTGAAGCGCTTGCAAGCATAAGCGCGATAAGCAAAATTACCATTACGAGTTTTGATGCGAGAGAAAACCGTGCACACGAAGTTACCATTGAAAACAATGTTACATCAAGCGTGCGTGATGGCGTGCGTAACAAAGGTACGCGCGTATGTGTTGAAAAACTTTTCCAAGCAATTCCCGTACGTAAGAAATTTCTCTCCTCAAGTTTTGCAGAGCGCACGAGAATCAAAAACACCATCGTAGAAAAATCTGCTGCATTTCCTGAGATTGCTTTTGTGTTAAAAGAAGGTATGGAAACAATCGTGCGCATACCCAAAGAAGATGCTTTTGCACGTGCCGTGCGCACTACAAATCAGACAGACTCTCGCATGTTTGTATGGCACGACAATGCTGTACAAGAAAACAAACTTTTAGAAAAAAATGCAGCAAGCGATGCACCGAAAATACACGCAGCGTTTGGACTACCTGAAATCGCAATAAAAACAAGAAAGCATATTCACATATATATAAATAAGAGACCTGTGCGATCATTTCAAGTAATGCAGGCAATAGAATATGCATATAGAGAAATCATTCATGGCAAGGTATTTCCACAAGCAGTAGTTTTTTTACAGATAGCTCCATCCGAAGTAGACGTAAACGTACATCCGAGCAAACAAGAGGTGCGCATAAAACCAATGGTACAAATACGCTCTCTAATAATACGCAACGTCGGCATGGCACTAGAAACATATACTCATGCCGTGCCCCACTACGACCCCAATCGTCCAAAGTACAAGGATAGTAAAGCTTCTATGCCTTCTAATCATACTATTTTCACAAACGATACAGAAAATTCTACATTTGCGAAAAGTGCACAAAAAAACATACCGATAAAGCACAGTTTCTCTGCCCATAGACACATTGCCTCTCGTTCATTTAGTCCTCCCACGCGGCACAGTGAAAAAACACAGAAAATAGACACCGCATCTATACAAGCCATCTGTGAAAATAACACAGCTTCCTATCATGCTGATGTACAAAAACAAGATCACGATGCCCTGTTTATAGGCTGTGTATTTGCAACCTACGCAGTTTTTGAAGTAGGAGCAGAACTGTTCTTTTTAGATTTTCACGCAACACACGAAAAGAAAATTTTTGATTATCTCATACAAAATCCTAAACCACAAGCGCTTGTAGTGCCGGTAACGCTACACCTTGACATCGCAGAGTCTGATATTACAGAGGCAATACAAGCGTACAAACAAATAGGCATTGTTATAGAACAAGAGACGAAAAACACCGAAGTTTCTTACGTACTTTCACAAGTACCACAAATCTTATACGAAAACATACATGCCATTGCTTTGCTTATAGAAAACACAAGCTATACCTCACATGGAATTAATACAGAACTGTTTGCTCGCAAAGCCTGTAAACGCGCGGTAAAAGCAGGAGATTACATCGATTCGAACAACGCATATGAACTCCTAAGCTATGCAAAAAGCCTTACAGCGCCACGATGCCCACACGGAAGACCACTGTGGATATGCATACCAAAATCATCGCTTGATCGCATGATAGGGAGAATTCAATAACTCTCAATTGCTTTTAATTTCGTGTAAATTACGAGTATTCCTTCGCTTATATTATATGTATTATCTCATTGCTATACATGAAATTTCCTACATCTATAAACTACATCATAGATTGAGCATCGGGATCTATAACAACATACACGCCCTTTGCTCGCCATCGGGTAACAATATTTTCTTGTGCAAAAATATCGCGTAGCAATTGCATAAGAATGCTTTGTTTTTCTGCACTGAGCAACACATGAAATCGATGATTCCCCGCTACTTTTGCAAGGGCGCATTCAGCGGGACCTAAAACACTGCAAGTGCTATATAAAGCATTATTGCGCATGTAATCATTAAGATGCTGCGACAAAGTTTCAGCACATTGCATCACCTGTTCTTGTTTTTTTCCTCGAAAAACAAGCCGCACTATTCGAGTAAAGGGCGGTAGTGCAAATGCCTTACGTCTCTGAAGTTCATTTTCATAAAATGTTTCTTGACCATCGTGAAGCATCGCTTGCAAAATTGGGTGTTCTTTCATGTATGTTTGAATGATGACTTTTCCGCCTTTAAAAAATCGTCCCGCACGTCCCGCTACTTGCATAAGCAAGCTCATTGCACGTTCCGAAGCTCTAAAGTCAGGCAATGAAAACACATTGTCTGCAGATAACACTCCTACAAGTTGTAAGCGCGGGATATTGATTCCTTTCGCAATTATTTGCGTGCCGACAAGTATAGAAGTCTTTGCCGTATAAAACGACTTCATAACATGCTGCGCATTTTTTCTATCTAAAGCGACATCGGAGTCAAAGCGGTCTACGAACCACTGTGGAAACAGTCTCTGCACTTCTGCTTGCACGCGTTGTGTACCCCACCCTCGTATACTCAAACAGGTATAGCCGCAATCAGGACATGTCGTTGGTGCAACGCAATTATATCCACAATGGTGACACTGAAGAATATTAGCTTCGTTTTTTTTGTGCAACACTAAAGGCACAGAGCATTGTGGGCAAGATATCGTATGACCGCAATGCACACATAAAAATAAGCGAGAAAACCCGCGCTTGTTAATAAGAAGTAACACTTGAAAGCCTTGTTCAAGCGTCTCATTCATGTGTTGTTGCAAAGTCGGAGAAAGAATACCTGACACATTTTGAAGTGCAACTAAATCCACATGTGGCTTATACCCACCTGAAACTCTTCGAGCTAAGCATAATGTAGTACAAGATTCACTATGCATGTAATTCCAACTCTCTAACGATGGAGTAGCCGATCCCATAACAAGCCGCGCATCCATAGTAAGAGAACGCTTCATGGCTATGTGGCGTACATGATAGCGCGGCGTCATATCAGATTTATATGCAACATCGTGTTCCTCATCTATAATAATCAATGCGAGGTTATGAACCGGGGCAAATATCGCGCTACGTACGCCCACTATCACTTTTGCCTCTCCATTCATAATACGATTCCATTCGCGTAATCGCTGTGTAGGCTTAAGTGCAGAATGAAGTACCGCTACAGTGTTTGCACCAAAACGCTTGCATAGCACAGGATATATTTGATAAACAAGCGATATTTCAGGAACAAGATAGATAAGCTGCTTATCTGTGCGCACAACTTTCTGCGCTGCTTGTAAAAAAATTTCGGTCTTTCCACTACCTGTAGATCCGTAAAGATAGAAAATATGTTTTTTCTGTTTCCCCGCTCTCGTCGCGGTTTTTCCTCTGGTAATGATATTACTACCGTCGCCTACAATAGCATTTACACAGTATTCTTGCTCGGCGTTAAGTGTGACTGCCTCTTGTGCAAAATAACTTAGCATGGTTTGAGAAAACTCATGCTCTTTTTCACGCCGTGCGGAAGGTATCATAGTAAACAAACACTCACCCAAAGATGCAAAGTAATATTCACTCATCCACAATGCAAGCTTATATTGCTCTTCCGTAAGAATTGGATCTTCATCAATAACGCGCGCAATGCGCTTAATAGCAATACCTTTTTTCAAAAGCTCTTGTACATCTTCGCTCTTACTTTCAGATACGACAAGTGCAGGATATATCCGTGTACCAAAGGAGGCTTTTACTCTAATACGAGACGGCAATATTTCATCGTGCTCATAGGTATAAAATGACGCGATCGGTTTATTAAATACAAGCTGATAATATGGCACAGATTTTCACCTTTAGTAACACACTAATTCTTTGTATTCTCTTGATTTTGTACTTGGTCGAGATGGCATTTCAAGGCCTGTAAGTCTTCCCAGACAGGGCGGCGTAACGAGGGATTACGTAGTACTGCACTCGGATGATACGTTATAAATACGGGAATACTCTGATATACATGAGTGCCTTTTCGCATAGAAGCAAGCGATTTTTGTTCGCCGTTGCCTATTAAAAGATGCGCTGCAATTCTACCGAGCGCAAGAATGCATTGCGGATTTAGTAGTACTACTTGATTCATAAGGTAGGCATTGCACGCGTCATACTCTTCGACACGCGGGTCTCTATTATTTGGAGGACGGCACTTTACCGTATTGGTTATGAAAACATTTTTTGTACGCGAGAGTTTTATAGATGCAAGCCACTTGTCTAAATACTGTCCTGCAGCACCGACAAAAGGACGTCCTGTTTTATCTTCCTGTGCACCCGGAGCTTCGCCTATAATCATAACGAGTGGTTTTTCTACACCTTCGCCAGCAACAGGATTCGTGCGTTTTTCTGCAAGTGAACATAGCCGACAAATTTGCACTGCATCTTCTACCGATTGTAGAGAGTCAAATGCATGCTCATCTGAGTAAGTATTTTCCGCTATATTGCTTTCTTCACACTTCGCTTCTTCGCTGCTTCTAAGTATAAAGCCGTATCGTATACTTTCTATCGTATCGTGTAAAAGTCCACGATATTCCTGAACATGCAATTCGCGTAAGTTATGCGTATCCTCATTTTTGTGCATGCCAATTACTTATCATACTGCGAGGGTGGAACTGGGTTATGTGGCAGTGCATATTTTTTATTATACTTTACATCGTACAAATACAGTCCCTGCGCTGGAGCTAAACGCCTTCTCATATTACAGAAATCGCTTTGGAAAATAGCTCTTATGCTTGGAAGTTTTGCATACGCTTCATCACTAAGACTTGCGCGATACATAAGCATACCGACAATAGCACGCACCATATGCCAAAGAAAACCATTTGCCTCTATAAAAAATTTCATTGTATCACCTTCTTGTACCAGTGATATACCCTCTACCGTACGTACCGTACTTTTTCCTTGTTTCTGCAATTCTTGCGCACCTTTACAAAAGCGTGCAAAATCTCGCATTCCGACAAACTCGCTTGCATCGCGCATCCATAAATTCCATTGTATGCATGGCGAAACCGTAGCGACAACAGTGCGCCAAGGTGAAAACACCGTATGCGATACATGCATGCTATAGCAATATATCCTGCTTATTGCGCTGTATCGAGCATGGAAATCATCATCTACTGCACGCGAGTATTCTACGCGTACATCAGAGGGAAGCAATGCATTTAATGCATAAGAAAGTCTCTGAGGTGGAATACGCGACCTTGAGAGCGAAGGTTGTAAAAAATGCACATACTGTCGCAGTGCATGTACGCCCGTGTCAGTTCTGCCCGAAGGATGTACGCGCACCTTGCACGAATATAACACATACAGTGCCTCTTCTATTTCTGCTTGTACCGTACGGCACGCTGCTTGCATCTGAAATCCAAAAAAATGCGTACCATCATAATTGACACATAATACTATGCATTGATTGTCGTCTGATGTCATGAAATGTGTACAGTGCTAATCTTACATTAACGCTTACGTTTTATTGCTCAAACGAAGCTATCTCTGTCTCTACAGCCTCAAAGGTTTTTCGCGCAATATTCAGTAATACAGATGGCTTTTCTTTAGAAGAACGACCAAATCCAAAAACTTTACTTAAACTATTTCGAAGTGTATTAAGCATGTTTTGACGCTCAAGTACTCGGCGTTTATCCCCATAGTGAAATTCTAACCATGCTCTGATATACACTACCCCATCGTAGCCGTAGTCTTTATCGATATCAGGACCTAAAAAAGTCATTACATGTAAGGGCTCTAATCCGTTTGAATCTTTTGTAAGCGATTGCGTATAAAAAAACAAGGCCTTCTTATAAAAGATTGTTTCAAGTTGTTTACATTCATCGCCATACTTATGCTCATGTAAAATTCGAGAAAGCCACGCGAGACGCAATGCACATATTCCTTGCCGTATGCTCGGTGCATCATTTTCACGAAATTTATTATACGTTTCCAATGCTAAAAGATACGATGCAAAACCACTAAGTAAATTTCTTTTCTGTGTAAAATCAGGTGCACTTTTATACAAAAGATTCAATGCATCTATTCTTGAATTTTTCGCCTCTGTAGTAGATAGAGCTTCTACGTTTTTTTTGTGAATTTTTTTGAAATCTTGCCAAAATGCAGCAAAAAAACACTTCGGATTATTGCACACACCAACCGAATATAAAAACGGAAATGTTTCTCCTGATTCTTCATTTGGAATATAATTACGAAAGAGATCATCTCGTAAATCACCTGCATTAATACGCGAGCGACCTTGCCGAAGTTCTTCACCATATATCTGAGAATTACACACCGGACACTGTATGGCAGTAGATTTAAAAAACGTCATTTTTCCTTTTATATCTTCTGAACCTTTTATATCTTCATCAAGCATATTTCACCTCGTTATGAACTTATTATAACGGTCGCAATTGCATATTGTTTTTCGTGAGAAATAGATACAAACACATCCCGCGCAGAACACGCTAGAAGTGCTTCAGCAGCAGTGCGTTTCAACGTCAAGCGCGGAGATCCATTGATATTTTTTTCCACTATGATATCTTTCATAGACACTATATTCCTATACAGAGTACCAACTGCTTTTTTATATGCCTCTTTTGCACTAAACATGCCCGCGAGTTGTTCAGACGCACGATGTAGTAGCATATCAGAAACTGGCTCTTCACTTTCAAGTCGAACAAAGGATGGAAGTAACGCAATTTCAGCATGGGTAAAAACCTTCATGAGCATTGCTTTAGAAAAACACCATGGTGTAAGACGCGTAATCTGTACAATATCACAACCCAATCCTCGTATCATAAATATAGTCTCTATATTATTTGCATTATTTCAAAATAAGGCTGTATTCAATTGTTTCCCGATGAAGAATTATCTTGACGTTTTTTTCTCGGATCAAGAATAGGAACAGGATATTGTGTAGTCTGTCGTAATTCTATAAAAACTGTACTAGGTATCATCGATACTATTTGAATTCCTTCTACCGCGTTTGCTGCTATTTTAGTTTCATATACTCCTGGAACTTTATATTGAGAACAATCTATAAAAGCACTCAAGACATATTTATCTAAAGAAAGTAAGTGACCTTGTACCGTCAAAGTAATAGGATCAATTTTTCCATTAAACGCTAATTGAGATGATAAGTTTTTAATTTTTGGAATAACATTCTTGAACTCTCGTATAACAATTGAACGCTCTACCGCAATATCTACCTTAGCATTAACAGCATCGGTAAATTCAATCAAAGTACTCTGAGATTTCAAAGTAACATCCATAGAAACATTCTCGGTAATATCAGAAAGATCTATAGCATCCGTAGATATAAAATCAGTATCACTGAGTACTGACCGCGGTCCAAATACACGAATGACTTGCGGAAAGACTTTTAAATGTCCAAACGTATACCCTCGCGGTAATGAATTTACAATCGTAGGACGAATTTTGAGGTTTTTGAAAACTTTTTTATCAATTTGTATTTTGATTTCAGCAGGAAATATAGAAATTTCTACATTGTGTATTTGCTCAAAAGAACCTGAACGATATAACACAACTTGTGCATAAGACATTCCTGACTTTTTAACACCACTAAAATCTACAACTGCAGTCATATTTTGTTCTACAATTCTATTTAATGACGATGGATTTCCTTTTATGACAACTTGAACAGTTTGAGGAATGGTATCAAGAGAAACAAAACTGCTATCAAATTTTGCAATCAATGGTATAACAAAATTATTTTCCTCTATATTTTGATTGAGAGTAAAAAACAAGTATGTCAAAATCGCAACACCAAGAGCAATAGCATACTCTAAAAAACCCCTAATATATCTTTTTTTACTCATCTCTCATCACTTTTGAGTTTCTATCTCACTTGCTACAGTCTTCACATAATTTTTAATCCATGATACCTCTATATTTTGACCAAGCAACAATTTTGCAGCATATTGACAAGTCTTTTCAACACCTATGTCATAAAACAACTCTCCATTACAAGCTAAAGACACCGCCCCATTTTGCTCTGAAACAATAAGCACAATAGCATCGCTATTGTTTGTTAAAGATAATGCAGCTCGATGACGAGAACCTAATTCTGGAATAATGTTAGAGCTTTTTTCTAAAGGAAGATAACATCCGGCATAGGTAAGACGATTATTTTCTAGTATCACTGCACCATCGTGCAAAGGTGTATCGTGAGAGAAAATAGTTTGTAGAATCTCAGCACTTAAGCGTGCGTCAACTTCAATACGAGTACTAATAACACTGCTTAGCTGCACCGTGCGAGGAAATACAAAAAGTGCTCCTCTATGCATCTTTACTAAAAATTCGACGCTCCGCTGTATAACAGTAAAATCTAATACATTTTGGATCCTCTTGTTCGGCTTTAAAAACAATGCATAGTTCTTTTTAAAAATTAAAGAGCGCAATTCAGGCTGAAATATAACAAAGGCACCGATAATCAACCATCCAACTACGCCTTTTAACACCCACAGCAATGTTTCAAGCCGTAACACTGACGCAGCAATATAAGTCAATATAACGATGAGAAAAAAATTAAATAACAATCGAGATTTTACATCACCAAAGAGCCTATAAGTGAAATAAAAGATAATACTTAAAAACAGTATATCTGCTATAGGCCTTACCATTTGGAGAATGTCATATCCTCCCGAAGAAAAAAGACTATTAAACATACAAAGCCTTTATCTGCATCAAAGATTGGGTATCTATTTCTTTTTGTGACGATTTTGTCTTAATTTTTTCTTAAATTTATGCTTAGATATTTTTTTACGCTTTCGCTTTCTTCCACAGGGCACTAAAAACCGTCCTTACCTTAAATTATTTTATTGTAATATTTACTCTATCACAAAAATATTTTCCTAGCAATAAGAAATAAAGTACAGGCTCATAACTATACACATTTATGTAATGCTCACTTAATTGACTTGAAATAAAAATACTACCTTGATGTATTAAGTATAACGATTTACAAAAGAAAGCAAGAAATATTTATGAATATTATACAGATTTTCAAACAATTTTCTACATAAGGAAGTTGTATTAAATATCTTGAAAAGATTCGATGAAGGAATGCTCCATTATGTGTGTATTGTGGTGGCGATAAGGTTTCAAGACACAATGCAAATGTATTTAATAACGTACTAGGAAACTAATATATACTTAAAGAATTTATTTCTACTTCGTCATCATGATATGTGATAATTATTTCAATTCCTGGGGTATTGCCAAGAGGGTCAGAATCTTGTCTATATACTCTATACACAATAGGTAGTCCCTCCCCAGTTGGTTCACCAATTTTACTGGGTGAAGTTTGCAAACGCCATTTTAGAGCTTTATACGCATCCATAAATCGTGTATTTTTTGTTGCTTCTTCTTCTATTTGTTTTTGAATATTTTTATCACAAACAATCATTGATTATTATTCCTTGATGTTAGATTTCCAGTTTTTGTGATTTTCTTTGACAAATTTTCTTGCTTTCTTAAGTATTTCTGACGTTATCTCGCCTACATTTTCTGCAAGGCATGCGTATACAGGAATTTCGCCCCTCATTGGCGCGTCTTCCCAAATAACGGTGTGCGATAGTTCGCTTATAGAATCAGCGGTATGTTCATCGCAAATTTCTTTAACCATAGAATCTATCAAGACTTTCTGTTCATCTGAAAATTTATTTTCAGAAAAAGGCTTTAATACCGTGAAATGTCGCTTTAGATATCCGTAAAATTCTTTATTGTAAATCTTAATTTCGCCTTCTTGTTCAAGCGTATCCAATACATTTACAATGTTCTTAGGAACAGGTCCATAGTTCATTTTCAAATATACATCTACCCCGCTTAAACTTTCTCGTTTCATACGAAAATATGCGGTGTCAATAAACCATAAAATCTTATTAAGTTTTATGGATCCCAATTTATCTAGTAATTTTTCTTCATCACATTTTGTAAGAATGTAATGTGTTAAGTTTTTTAACTTTGTATTCGACATTCTTTACCCCCTTATAAATATATATTATTTTTGCGAGTTTGTTTAGCACTGATTTTAATTAACTATTCAAGTTTCATTTTATTATAGCGATATTTATTAATCAAATAGTCAGAGCCGAAACCCTGCACAATTGTAATTTATAGATACACGCTGCTAGAAATTATTGCTATAAGTGGAGCTATAACAACATCCCAAACCGAAGTTATTTCAAAACTAGCGCGTATACTGAAATTTTTCAAATGAGTTTAAGTCCTTGAAAGCCTCTAATAATCGCTTACTGATACCATCTTCGCCTTTCACGAGCCACATACGCGGGTCTATGTATTTTTTATTTGGTTTATCTTCACCTTCAGGATTTCCAATTTGCGACATAAGGTACTCGTGCTTTTCGTCCATATACTGACGTACAGAATCGCAGAATGCCCATTGCGTGTCAGTATCTATATTCATTTTCACGACACCATAAGAAACTGCCTCGTCTATTTTTGCTTTTTCTGAGCCAGAGCCTCCATGAAATACGAGGTCAAGTGGTTTAGAATTGGTACCTCGTTCTTTTTGTACAAGTTCTTGTGAATGTTTCAGAATTTCCGGTGTGAGTTTCACATTTCCTGGCTTGTATACCCCGTGCGTATTGCCAAAGGCGGCAGCGACGGTAAACTGTCCTACATCTTTTAGTGCATCGTAGGCTTTTAACACTTCTTCAGGCTGCGTGTATAAGCGCGAAGAGTCGATGTTAGTATTATCTACGCCATCTTCCTCACCTCCGGTAACACCAAGCTCTATTTCAAGCGCGAGTTCTACCTTTGCCATGCGCGCTAAATACTCTACACATGTTGCAATATTTGTATCAAGAGGTTCTTCTGAAAGATCGAGCATATGTGAACTATATAGCGGTCGCTTATGTTCTTGATAGAACTGTTCGTTTTCTCTTAGTAATCCGTCTACCCAGCTTATAATTTTGCGAGCGCAATGGTCGGTATGTAAAATGACTGACACACCATATAACAAAGCAAGCTTATGTATGTGTAGCGCTCCTGTTACTGCGCCCATAACCGCTGCATTGTTGTCAGTATTATCCGCATGTTTACCTGCATTAAAAACGCTACCTCCTTGCGAAAATTGAATAATGACGGGTGCAGAAGCACACTGTGCCGCATACAATGCTGCATTTATTGAACTTGAACCAATGACATTAATGGCAGGTAACGCGCATGATGTTTCTTTGCAATACGCGAAAACATCTTTCAATTCACTGCCATATAGCACACCTGGTTTTAATGTAAAAGTATTCATACATTCTCCTGAGTAATTTTTTGATTTATTTTTGCTACTATCTTTGTTATGAGAATACGCGGTAAAAAACGACAGAGAAACTGAATAATGATAAATTTTGTACCATGTATGATGATACGTTTTTTACGCATCATATGTTTTATAGAGTACTCTACAAGTGATTCTGCAGTAAGAATTTTATACCAATATGGTTTTTTATACGCGGGCAAATGATGTACATTCGTTTTTTCTTTCCTCATGCGTGCCACAGCTCCAAATTCACTTTGTATAGGACCGGGACAGACTACACAAACATGAACAGCCTTGTTCGCCCTTGAACACTCTTCCGCTAATGCTTCGCTAAAAGATAAAACATATGCCTTCGTTGCAAAGTAATTTGCCATGTGTAAACCCGGAGCAAAACCAGCAATCGATCCTATATTCATAACATAGCTTTTTTTTATAAGAGCCTTTGATACGGTTGCGCGTAAAACGGGTAAAAGCGCATGTGTCATATGTACCAGTGCTTTTATGTTCAACTCTATCATTGAAAGTTGCTTTTCAAGCACAGAAGTTTCAAACACACTATGGTCACCAAATCCCGCATTGTTTACAAGTATTCCCAATGGTAAGGTCTGAACCTTTTTTATAATGCTCTCTCGTAATCTTTGTTGCGTTAAATCCGCATCGTAGTACAATACATCGACATCATGTAATGCTTTTATATCCGCTTGTATCTCTTGCAACCTTTCTTTTCGGCGCGCAACAAGTACAAGATTATAAGATCGCTTAGCAAATGCATACGCATAAGCCTTTCCTATACCCGCAGATGCACCTGTTATAAGAACATATGGGTTCATAAAACCCATTATAAATGTTCTATCTCAAACAAGCAACGTAAATACGCATTTACAGACTATGAAGAAATTTCTTTCATCGTATCCCAGTGCCACTTTTCAGACTTTGCCGCCTCTGTACTACAAAGCGATGCAAAACTTGCATGCTGCTCTTTCGATACGCATTCTTGTGCAGCAACTTTTACCTTTTCACGCGTCAAGGCAAATATGCAATCTCGTGTGTGTTGACGCAGTTCATTACTGACTCCTGCTATCATGCGTTCGTACGCTACTATTCCCTTCCAAGAAGGTGAAGCGGGTTTTAACGATTCGCCTATCATACCTATACGTAATTTTTCTAGTTGATCCTGTGTGCATGAACCACCTGCTATGCGTTGTAATGAATTGAAAAACAACTGAAAACTTTTTTCTATATTCGGATCCCTATAGGTGTAAAATTGCATAAGCCTTTCAGCACCATCAACACCGCACCCTGCGCCATAAGCTCCGTACTTCATACGAATACTTTCCCACAGCATAGAAGACGCGATGTTTCCAACCATCGCATGTGATGCATACGATTCATCACTATAGCGAACACTTGGTAAAACACATGCATTATATGAAACTTGGCTCGGCATACAAAACGCCTTACGCATAATGCCATGATGTGCATCGTTACTTCTCGTGTTTTGATACGAAACAGCGCGGTAATCCGCATTTTCCAAAAGATCACAGAGCAGTATCTTCAAGGCATCTCCAACTATTTGCTTGTGCTTTAAAGAAGAAACAACCGTGCAATGAAGTCTGTTTTTTACGTATACTCTGCGTGCAAGAAGCGAGAGCACAGCGCTAAGCGAGGTTTTCATTGCAGAGTTTTTCGTATATTTTGAAAGGATATCTAAAGCCTCAAGCGCATTGTGCGTATCGTCAATGCATGCAAGATTACTATAACGAGAGGCGGCTTTTATCATAGCGAAATGCGTACCTTGATACGTCATACGCGCTTTGATTGCATGCACTTCTTCGTGCAATATTTGCTCTAACCTTTGCGTATTATCATAGGCAACGCTCATGCATAATTCTCGTATGAGTTTTATCGCATCCTCAATATAGGCACTCATGGCATGTACCGCAACGCTTAAAAAAACTTTGACCTCTCCACCTACAGTTGCAATGCTATTTATAGATGCCTGAAAAACTCCGCTTATTTTTCGTATGCGTACTGCAAATTTATCGTAGGGACATGAAGCTGTACCTAAATCTGTAAATGTCGAAGCGAGGATCGGAAGCACATGTGCCTGCTGATTATTTTCTTGTACGATATCTGTTACATCAAAGTGCAACCACATATACACAATATCATTGTCGCTGTGCGTAAGCCACTGCACCCCATGCGGCAAGAGCTGCTCTAATACGCATTGTTCATCCCACACTTCTACTGAACGTGGTAAGTCGTGTATATTCAAGCGCGGTATTGCGTTAATAAGATGCGCAGAGTCGGGAGTATTTCCTTGCTCGGCTACCTGCTCTTCAATAGTCTGCCAATATTTCTTTGCTTGAGCATCCTGCGAATTCCACAATGCGCGTATACGCTTCTCTCCTTCACTTTGTGTTTTGCTATCATATTCTTTCTCAGGCTGGGAAACAGCGACAACCTTGTGCGTATTATTGAGCAAGGTCTCCTGTGCAAAACGAGTAAGATACCTGCTATTACAGAATTTTTCTTTAAACTGCTCAATAGAACGAAGTGGTTCTGCCTCTCTCAACACATCGCCATCATAAAGCCATATACGCGCAAGTGAAGTAAGCCAGCGTATTTTTCGTGTGGTGTTTACCAGTGATTCTTTTCTGTAAAACTCTGTTCTGTGCATCGCCGCTGCGATAAGTTCATCATCAAAACCTTGCCCTACGATTCGTGCAAGTTCTGTATCTATCAAAGGCGCTACCTTCTGCACATTTTGTTTCGCTACACCCGTTAATCCAATATCATATACCGCTTGATATAAGCTATCTTCATATCCTGAAATGTTGCTAATATCCTCTGCAAGTTCGCTATCTAAAAGCACCTTGCGAAGTGGAGATCCCGGAATGGCCATAAGTATAGAATGAAGAAACACCATCGTCATACGCTGTTGTGTGGAAGTAACTGCAAAAGGAAGCACCCATGCAAGATCAACCGAATGTTTTTCTTCTTCATGCGGAAGATGCGGTACCACCACACGTATTTCCTGTGTTGTAAGTAATGGTTTGTGCATTGAAATTCGCGTGTACGCAGGACTCTGCGCTTCGCTCCAACGAGCTAAGTATTTCGTTTCAAGAAAGTCTAAATACTCTTCGCTTGGAATATTGCCATACAGAAGTATTTTTGTATATTCAGGTCTATACCATTGCTTGTGAAATGCAACAAATTCCTCGTAAGATAACAAAGGAATATCTTTCGGATCTCCCCCGCTGTCAAATCGGTACATACTATGAGGAAACAAGCTGCGACATATTGCATCAGATAAAAGCTCATCTCTATCGGAATACGCACCTTTCATTTCGTTAAATACAACACCCGAGGTATTCGGCGGTGTAGCCTCAGCATGTTTGCCATGCGCGTTTATAGCATCGGTGTTGCTAAAATGAAACCCCTCTTGGCGAAAAAACGACTCGCGCAATAAGGGAAACCAAATTGCATCCGCATAGACGTCAAAGAGATTAAACAAATCTTCTTTTATCGTAGATGCACCGGGATACAAGGTGCAGTCGGGATAGGTAAGCGCATTGAGGTAGGTTTTGCAACTTCCTTCAAAAAGATGATAAAACGGCGTTTTCGTTTGGTATTTTTCAGAACCACATAATACGGTGTGCTCAAGAATATGAGCTACCCCCGTGGAGTTTTGCGGATGCGTTGGCACGGAAAACACAAATGCATTTTCTTTGTCATCATTATGTGCATGTATAACTTCGCAGCCTGTTTTTTCATGCGTATAGTGCAAGATTCTCCCCTGCGTAAAATCATTTTTTTCGCAGCGTACCAAGGTAAAACTCATAGTTCTATACTACTGCTTTTACCGCTTTGCTATTTTTGTAAGAACGCAGAGATAGCGCTTTAAAATTCAAATATTGTCGTATATTAAGAAAGGCACTAGACTCTTATTGGAAAGCCTATAGCTTGTAAGTAGCGGTGCCTATAGCGTGAATGAAGCGTGCAAGTGAACGCGCAGTAAAAGCAAGGCGTGTATGTGCATGGGCACGTGTTTCTTCCCACGTGCTACTTTTCAGCGTGCAAGAAAATATCGCACATACGCCTTTCTCATACAGTGAAACCGCTGAGTCATCGACTGAGCCGCAGAGCATAATCACCGGTACGCCGTGCTGTTTTGCCTTATGTAAGACGCCATATGGTACTTTTCCGTACAGGCTTTGTCCGTCTAATTTTCCTTCGCCTGTTATTACGAAGTCGGCATCTGCGATATACCTATCAAATTGGCAGTGCTTCAAGACAGTTTCAATACCTGATTGTATTTGTGCACCACAAAAGACCGAAAGTGCCATGCCCAATCCTCCTGCCGCGCCTGCACCGGCAAAATTGATGCATTCATCAAAGCACTGCGTCTTCGTGCATGTGCGGTGCGTAATGCGCGCATAGTGTTGCATGCCTTTTTCAAGTAGTGCTACGGTTTTCTCGTCTGCACCTTTTTGTGGACCAAATACACGCGCTGCACCGTTGTCTCCTATCAGCGGATTTTGTACGTCTACCGCTACGATTATGCGACAGTTTTCAAAACGATATGCCCCTGAAGTATCTATCGTAGCTACTTCGTGCAAGGCTTTTCCTCCGCGCACTAGGTCTACTCTCTGCGCATTGCGCATGCGAATACCTAGCGCTTGTGCCATGCCGATGCCACCATCGACTGTTGCAGATCCACCAAGCCCTACGACAATAGTAGATACGCCGCACTTATGCGCGGCTTTTAATATCTGACCAAGTCCATAACTAGAGGTATGCAGGGGATTTCTTTTTTCGCGCGCAATGTGCTCTAAGCCTATTGCAGATGCACAATCTACAAATGCGATATTCTGCTGTGGATCAATACCGAAGTGTGCGTTGCGCATTCTACCATCCGCAGCTTCTACGCTCACTTTGTGCATTGTTCCTCCAAGTGCCCTTGTCAAAATTTGTGCCGTGCCTTCTCCTCCATCGGCAAGCGGCATTGTTGTATACGTAGCACTCGGCAATTCTTTCTTCATGCTCCGTGCAATAATATCGCATACATGCGGTGCACTTAAGGTTTCTTTAAATGAGTCACATGCTATGAGTATATGCATATAGTTAGTCTATCGTATAGCGCATTGATAATAATACTTTCGTTGAGAAATTTCCAGACTGCTTATAGCGGTAAGGAAACTCTACGCGAAATAGTGCGATTCCTATACGCATCAAAGCTCCTAGAGAAAGTGTAATGTCGCGTATCACACGATGCGTTAATGCATGGGTAAGAGCGCCATACTCATAAACACGCATGCGAGTTTTTATGCGGACAAATGCACTAATGTGTGGTAGTATTTCTTTTTTCACAAATGTTGCATCAAGTGTCATGTCTATGTACTTAAGGTCGAGTCTACGAACACAGCGTGTGTGTTTTCTACAGTGCGTATAAGTAGTGATAAGGCCATGCACAAATTCAAATGATGCGGAATTGAAACTATAGTACACCAAAGCTTTGTGTCGCACATGGTAAGAAATAAACTCGTAGTGCAAGAGAAAATACTGCGTATTGCGTAGGTTTAGAATTTCTTGCTTCCATGTCACGAAATAACTTTGGTATATTGTTTTATCTATTGTATGACGGATGGAAGAGACATTTGCTATGGGGTTACGATAATGTATGCCATAACGCATGCGTAAAAAAGAAATGCGCGCATACGAAAACTTCAATTGTGCACTTTGAGACCATAGTGTCTTCTGATATTTCATAGTGCTTGTAACGTAGTGAGGGCTTACTCCTTGTGCAAAAATTGAGAGCGTAATAGGTATGAAAGTAAAGCGCAACAATGCTGATGCACCGCCGCCAATTGGCAAGGTGTCGGGAATACTCAATTTTGCCATGAACCTTGCATCTATAAAAGATGTAGTGATTTCATGAGAAGTAGCAAGTGCGTGTACCTCTAAGGTAGAAGGTAGCGTAAGATACCATGAACGCAATACTGATTTTGGAAGATGAAAAAATTTACGCATGAAATATTGATATATAAAGCGCGCTTTATACAGGTTGTCAAAGCCTGCCTTAAATGTCGTAGCGAACCCAGTAGCGTATATGCGATGTTTTGATTTTAAATCTGAGAGTGTCGTCCATGCATTAAGAGAGATGGGAGAAAATTTGTATGATATTGCTAGCCCTAAGGGTATAGTGCTTGAGGCACCTTTCAAAGACCATTGAGAGCGTTCGTAGAAGCGTAAGCTCCACGCATAAGTTTTTGATGCATCGTCAAAAATACGAAAAAACCCATTCGCCTGTAAGGAACCGAGCGCTATATTTGTACCTTCAATGCCAAAACTAAAAATAATTTCATCCTTCGTAATTCTTTTCCACAAGTACAACTTTTGAGCAAAGCTGCGTAAAAATGTATTGTGTGAAAAATATGTTATCAAACTTGTCTTTAGTACTTCACCGCGAAATGAAAGAGAAAACACGCTGCGTTTGTGAATGTGTGTAGAGCTTGATTCGCTATTGGTATTTGTAGTATTAGAAGATGCGTTTGTATGAATACAAATAAGAAAGCTTTGTATGCTTAGTAATACGATGCATGAAAAAGATAAAAATGTTTTTTTCTGTATAAACGCATGCAACACATTATAAAATACTTGATTCTGTTCTATGCGCTTTAAGAGACGCTAAAGATGTAATGTAGGTTTACTCTTCCCTCATACACTTCCTTTTTTAGTTCATCTTTGTTCTTCGGCTGAACTGTTGTGCCTGCCTGTAATTTTCTTTGCGATGCTTACATGCTTTCACCTTCTCGGGATCTACTCTTATATCTTCGCTTTGTTGTACGCGGTCTTTTCTGCTTTTGTCTTCATGTTACATCCCTTGCAAATTAAAGCCGTTTGCTTTAGAAAAACAAACGGCCTTAATTTGAATAATGATTACTTATCTACTTCCTTAGGGTTTGGGTTTTGCCCATGATGGAATATTAGCATCATCCATAGATGTTGTACCATCAAACATGTCTGTAGTTCTTCTCGGCTCTGGCCAATTGCTTATGTCTTGATTGAAGTTTGTAGCACCTTTGAACATAGCTCTCATGTTTGTTACATTAAATAATCTCATTGCCCATGCTCTTAGAGGTTGATTGAATGACGTAGCACCTTCAAACATATTGCTCATGTTAGTAACGTTCTGTACACTCCAATTGCTTATGGCTTGATTGAATGCCGTAGCTCCTTCAAACATACCGCTCATGTTCTCTACATTCGATAATCTCGTTCCCCAAGCGTTTAGAGGTTGATTGAATGTTGTAGCTCCTTTGAACATAGAGCGCATGTCTGTTACCTTTGATACATCCCAATTGCTTATGTCTTGATTAAATGCCGTAGCACCTTTGAACATAGCGCTCATGTCTACTACATTCGATAATCTCGTTCCCCAAGCGTTTAGAGGTTGATTGAATGCAGTAGCATCTTCAAACATATTTTGCATTCTTCGTAAATTTGATACATCCCAATTGCTAATGTCTTGATTGAATGCCGTAGCACCTTTAAACATAGCGCTCGTGTTCTTTACATTCGATACATCCCAATTGCTAATGTCTTGATTGAATGAAGTAGCACCTTTGAACATATTGAGCATTGTTATTACTTTTGGTAATCTTGTTGCCCAATTGCTTAGAGATTGATTGAAGCTTGTAGCGTCTTCAAACATGTAAGCCATGTCACGTACTTTCAATACATCCCAATTGTTTATAGGTTGATTGAATGCTGTAGCTCCTCTGAACATAGAGCGCATGTCTGTTACCTTTGATACATCCCAATTGCTTATGTCGCCGTTGAAACTATCCTTATCCATAAACAATTCTTTCATGTCTGTTATTTCCGAAGTATCAATGTAGTTTAGGCTTGCTGTTGGTGATTCTCCTAGCACTGTGTTAACCTCATTTCTAAGATTTCCTCTTCTGCTTCCTACATTAAACTTCGTAAGCGTGAGGGTATAAGTAACTTCATGCGCCTCGTATTTTTCGGTTTGTCCCTTTATTGCTGTAATAGTAAATTCCGTGCCGTACGATTCATAGCTGTAAGTAATCTCGCCGTTTCCATCTACCTTTGCACCTTTATTGAGGGGACTGATGCTATAGCTAACAACTCCGTCATCATCTACTATATCGGGGGACTTTGTTAGCTTGCTCTCAATGGTTTTTTTGTTCCGTGATGCTGAATAGTAAGTACTTAAGTCTGTAAACGATATTTGAGTCCCTTTTATTCTTGTAAACTCAATGGGGTCGTTTTCATAGCTAGCACTTACGTACTGATCATTCTCATCAAAAGTAGCAATTACAATAACATCGACTACTGCCTGAGTAGCTCTTACTTCCATTTTGCCGTCTGCTCTAGCTCTAATAGATACCGCACCCCCCTTCGTGTCTTTCAAGCTGTATTTGTGCCCTGCTTCTGGATCAAAGGTAATAGTTTCTTCAAAGGGTGAAGACTCTGCACTAAAAGTTAAAGGATCAATATCGGGTGTTTTCTTAGTGAATGTAAGCGGTTCGCTTTCTACCTCTCTGCCTCCAAGAGTCAGAGTCGCAACAACTATTACAGTAGCAGACTGTGTCGCTGTGATTTGCCCTTCGTTTGTGTCTCCTCCAAGTGTTACGCCGTCGGGTATAGGTTCTTTCAGTTTGTAAGTGTGACCTACTTCCTTGTTAAAAGTAACGGGTACATCCCACTCTACGCTATAGTCTGACAATTCAGGTTTTGTCGGCTCTGCTGGTATTATGGGGGGGCCGGGTGCTCTAAACTCAAGTGCTTCATTATTAAAAAATGATTCAAGATAGCGAATGTCTTCTGGGATTGTTTCTATCACAACAACACCAGTCGCTGGTTGCGTAGCTGTTACTCGGCCCTCGCTTGGATTCGATATATCAAGTTCTACATCGGCGGGTATAGGTTCTTTTAAAGCATAGGTATGCCCTACTACTTTTGGAAATGTAATCGCTTCTCCAACCAATACAGAGGTTGCACTAAATGTTAAGGGATCCAGTGGTGTTCTTGTTGCTTTGATAAACTCAATAGGTTCACTGTCTATTTCCTGTCCGTCCTCCTTCCTGGCAACAACAATAACATTAGTCGCTGGTTGCGTAGCAGTTATTTGCTTTGTGTTTTCGTTTACATCACCAATGTCTACGCCGGCGGGTATAGGTCCTTTTAAAGCATAGGTATGCCCTACTACTGTTGAAAATGTAACAGCTGTTTTCCAGTCTACCCTAGTAGAAGATAGTACGGGTTTTATCGCACTAGATGGTGGCTTAGGTCCTTCTCCTGATTCGTCTTCTTCTACTATTCCTCCCATTCCTGCGTCTCCTTTTCCCTTTACGTCTCCCTTAGTTTGCTTTGATGAGTCTGCTGGAGTTGCTGGCGTTGTCTTCGGCGTTGTTTTGCCTATCTCAATTTTTTTAGCTACTTTATTTACTGTTTCCTCTGCTTTCTTCTCGTCGCATGATGCAATGAACATGAATGCAATTGCTAATAATACAATTATTTTTCTCATAATTTACTCCTTTTGTTTTTTATTTTTGTAATTGATAGTGTTGAATATATGTACCACCACTTATAAACAAAACTTTATGACTTTTAACCTTAAAGCTAAAACTATATGCTAATGGCCCAGACTTTGTTTATACAACTGGCTTTTTAATAGTCTTCTTAAGCTCTTCCTCTGCCCTCTTCTCTGGTATCGCAACTTGCGAACACGAGTAGTGTAGATGCGATAATAACTATCACAACAAACATCCTTTGTTTCATAATGAAAACTCCTTTATATCATTTTATAATATCGCTTTTTTATCAACAAAAACATGAGCAACTGGCATCTTAAATATACGCCAGTTGCCCTCTCATCCACTTTCTTCAAACATACTGCTCATATCGCTTACGTTTGACATATTCCACTTAAGAATTTGCAATTCTGTTACGCAAAAATTTTGTTTTGACTTTTTTAAGAATAAGTATCATCATCCAAAAGATGCCTGTCACCGAGAGAAGAAATCCAACAGATGAAAACATAAATGGACCTACTCCAATCCAGTGATATACGCCGTAACACATAATGCCTATAAGGGTCGTAGTGATAGGAAGAAAAAGATTACGAACGAAAATACCACCAAGCCATATAAAACCTGAGACGAAAAACAAATATCCTATTGGCAATAATGCAAAAGGTTCGTGTAAAAATCCATTGCTATCAGTGTAACTGCCAATAATGTGAAATAAACTGAAGCATATAATGCTTATGAATAAAAATAAGATAGGGACGATAAATTTCCTCATTGTAAACTCCTTAAAATTAAAAGATACTATACTTATAGTCAGATATAATAGAGAATTCAAGAGTATAATACTTTTTTTATAATATTTGTGCTTTTAAATGACACACCACTAAAAAAACTCAATGTATAATCACTTTTAACAAGAATATAATAGTATAAAACTATGGTATTTTCAGCACTCACATTTTTTATTAGCATTATCATTACTTTTCTTATCACCGGAATTGCAACATGGACCATTACGTTTGTGTTGCTAAATTCGCGTACGCAGGAAAAATTGCGTATATCCGAACAAGAGCGTGCAACCGCACAAGCACAAATAACGCATTTGCAAGAATCGCTTGAAAATGCACATAATATCGGAACACAACTTGAACATACTTTTGAGAGTCTCTCATCGCGTGTACTACGCGAAAATTCATCAACTTATTTAGAGCAAACCAAACAACATCTGCATCGTGTTGTTGATCCCTTACTGAAAGATATGGAAAAACTTGAAAGCAATATTCGCGGTATGGAGTCGAAGCGCGAGGGGGCGTATTCTTCTATGGCTGAGCGTTTGCGTTTCTTGCATGAGCAAATTTTGCAGCTTCAGCAATCAAACAAAAATTTAGACACAAGCGCGCAAAATTTGCGCAGTGCACTTCAATCTGAATCTGCTACTCGTGGAAAATGGGGAGAAATTCAACTGCGGCGTATTGTCGAACTTTCGGGAATGGCACAGCATATAGACTTTGAAATGCAGGTGCACGCTACATCGGATTTAGGGCAAAAACAACGCCCCGATATGATTGTGCATTTGCCACAAAAGGGCGCAGTGTTTGTAGATGCAAAGACACCTATGAATGCATATCTCGCTGCATATGAGACAAAATCTATAGATGAAAAAGAAGCGCTGTTAAAAAACCACACAAAAGCCTTGCGCGATCATATGAAGAGCCTTGCGAAAAAAGAATATTGGAACATATCAGCACACAATACTCCACAAATTGTGATTCTGTTTTTGCCTTATGAGAGTGGGCTTGGTACTTCTTTTGAGCGCGATCCAACCTTGTTAGACGAAGCACTTGATAATAAAATTATCATTGCAAGTCCGTCTACTTTGTACGCATTTTTGAAAGCTATTTCTTATGGATGGATGCAAGTAGAACTTTCTAAAAATTCTCGTGCAATAGCAGATTTAAGCAAAGAGCTTGTAGAGAGATTTAAAGTATTCTCCAATCATTTTTCCACCATACGAACGGGACTTGCACAAGCGACAAACGCTTTTAACAAAGCAACGGGATCTTTCAATAGTCGACTTCTCCCTACGATGCACAAAATAGAAAATTTGCGAGGCGGCAGTAATACATTTGCAGATCAAGATACCTTGTATGTCGAGAATAGCGTAGATACGTCTTGCTACAATACGTAAAAATTCGACTACTTACATACCATCATTTCATGCGGTAACAGGAATAGTTATCAGCTATACATAACACTTCAAAAGTATTGATATGCTATAATTCTTTATGGGAAGGGACTATGTCACAAAAGAAAATCGCTGAAGCTATTTTGTCTTTGCATCCGCATAAAGCAGCAGATGTATTACGACGCCTTGATGAACGAACTCTCATTGCAGTCGGAGAAGCTATTTTAAAACACGAAGAAACTTCTCGTCTTGTAAAAAAAGAATATGCAACTACTGCAGCTTTAAAAAGAGAAATTGAACCGCATAATTCATCGCTTGAAGTAGTCAAGGCACTGTATCGAGTGGCATTTGGTATTGAAAGAAGTCAGGAGCTTGTAAAAAAAATACTACGAAGAAAAATACAACGAAAACTTGATTTTTTAAAAGTATACAAAAACGACGAAATTTTACGAGTTATTCAAAATGAATCTCCTTTTGTTATCAGCATAGTCTTAAGTGCCATGAATTCTCGCAATGCGGCACAGGTATTGACAATGTTTTCACAAGCAATGCGCGCTGCAGTTATTTCGCAAATTGCACAACAGAAAAACCCTGAAGCAAGCATTATAAACATAATAGAGCAGACACTGAAAAAGAAACTTCATGAACTGACAGCACGTGAAAAATTTGAAACTGATACCGGTGGCGTGAAAGGACTTTCTAATATATTGAGACATATGGATGCAGAAGCACAGCATATTTTGTTAAATGACTTACGTGATGATGCACTCGCTATAGAATTAGAAGAAAGCCTTTTTTCATGGGAACTCTGCTTTAGCGTGCCGAAAAAACACATGAGCGAAATACTTGAAAAATTTACTTTATATGAACTTGCAAAAATTGTGACCTTGTGCGGAGATAACGCGTGCAAGGCGATAACGCATGGGCTTAGCATGAGAAATGCAACACTGCTTGAAGATGAAATAGCTCTGTGTAAAAATGATCCTATGGCAAAAATGAATGCGAAGCAATTACAAAAGCGTCTTTGTAATGCTGTGCAAAATGCAGCGAAAAATCATGTAGACTTGCACGAATCAATAGAAATGTATTGAAAATATCTCGACTTGATGAAAGACTGCAGCGTATTTTTTGCTTTTAAGAAAAAACAGGCAACAAAACAACAACAGTTTTAAGAAGAAGCTTGTTCTTTTTCGAATTCTTCTTGTAATTTCATTTCTTTTTTTGCTTGACACCTATCTATGATGTCAGTTACGCCAATTAAAATGCTCAAAAGCCCAAACGCGACTATAAAAAGTGGCACGACTCCTTTAAGAACATAGAGTATTTCTTCTGTAAGATGCAAAAAATCCCATGGTAAAATAGGGAAAAACAGACATAAAAAAATTGCAAAGCACACAATACCAATGACTACAGAAACCATAGCTTTATAGTATTATAAATGCCGTCTATCGTCAATAAAAATAATATGCTAGAGTAGAATAATAGGTTGTATGATTGACAAAATAGCACATGCGTCAATAATACTATGCTTTCTCGGACTTGGTATCACTGTTTCTGCTACGACTAGTATCCATGTACATAATGAAGTGCAAAATGAGTCTTTGTGTTGTAAAAAAGGCAACTCACAAACCATACTTACAACACAGGTTATTGCATCAGGGCTTGAATTTCCATGGGCGCTTTCTTTTCTACCAAATGGTGATTTACTTGTCACCGAGCGAGTCGGTAGATTGCGTATTGTAAGAAATGGAAAAATATTAGCTCCTGTTATGGGAGTTCCGCGGGTTGCCTCGGTAGGACAAGGTGGACTTTTAGACCTTGCACTGCACCCTGAGTTTAAAAAAAACAATCTCATATACATAAGTTTTTCAGAGTATGATAAAAACAATAACAATACAATGAGTACCGCCGTTGCAAGAGCTGTTCTTATGCATCAAGGCGATACGCAGTATGTGCTTGCAAATATCAAAATCATTTTTTCCGCATCTAAGAAAAGCTCAGGAGGAAAACACTTCGGTTCTCGCCTTGCTTTTGCAAAAGATGGCACACTTTTTGTAACACTCGGTGAACGAGGTGAATCATTTCGTGCACAAGATATGCTCGATCACGCGGGTTCTGTAATTCGTATACGTAGTGATGGATCAATTCCTAAAGACAATCCGTTTCTCAATGGAAATACTGCAAAAGCTTTGCCTGAAATTTTCTCCATAGGTCACCGAAACGCACAAGGTGCTACGATACACCCAAAGACGGGCGATTTATGGATAGTTGGGCATGGTCCGAAAGGTGGCGATGAAGTTAACGTCGTGAAATCCGGACGTAATTATGGGTGGCCAATTATTAGCTATGGCAGGCATTACTCAGGTGAACGAGTTGGCGAAGGCACACATGCCCATGGATATGAGCAACCTATTTATTACTGGGATCCTTCTATCGCTCCATCAGGACTTGTTTTTTACAATCCTAAACATCTTGCAATTCCTGAATGGAAAGATAGCCTGCTCCTTGGAGCACTGAAACATCAAATGCTCGTGCGTCTTGTACTAGATGGTAATACGATCGTAAAAGAAGAGCATTATTTTAAAAACACATTCGGTAGAATACGAGATGTACGCGTTGGACCGCACGGTGCCGTATGGCTTCTTACTGATGCAAAAAATGGAAAAATTATTCGAGTAAATGCTCCTTAGCTCAACGAAGCAAGGCATTAAAGACGCTATACTAGAAAAGTATGCGATGGATTCGTAGATTATTTTTTGTAAGTACCGTGTGTGTGTCGTCATTTTTCGCAATGCAAAACGATGCCATACAAGAAACACTAAGCCGCGTATTTACCTCTTTTGCATATGCACAAGACAACAATACTTATGTACCATGGGGGGCAGTAAAAATTTTATATGACGAGGTAGCAATAGAAGAAATACCCGAAGACTATAGCACGCAGCTATTACGCAGAAACGCATCCGTAACTTCCAAAACCTATCTTCCTCAAGACATCATTATCGGAGCACTTGAAAACAACAACTCAAAAAATGCAATAACGCAGCATGTACTTACGCGAATTATTAGCTTTGTACGCGACATACAACAAAAAAAAATACATGAGAATCTCAAAGAGCATGTGGCACTCGATTCAATGGTAATTGTCAGTAGGCAAATAACCCGTGCCCGAGAATACGCAACTTACATAGAAGACACGCGTATAGGGCGTATAAATATAGGCGACAGACAAGAACGTTATGCCAAAATACGCATACTAGGTCGTGGAAAAGACTTTAAGTCTCATGCAATTCTTCGAATATATTTTCAAAAAGAAAAAAAGAATGTATGGAAAATTTCTGCTATAGAAGGAAATCTTGATACCTTGCTTAATCCTTATATACCCTCTGGTGCTTTTACTCCTACCGGCACACTTGGCATAACACAAACACTCTAGCATTTATTTGTTCGTCTTCTAAATTAGTAGGTTCAGCAATGTTGTACTCGTTCATACATACTATCTTTTTTATGCACAGCTCAAACGCTAAACACAGTCTGTACGCTTGTATACAATAAAGATATGATACCTGTAGCAATACTCGGAGCAACTGGGACTGTTGGACAAAAATTTATAACGCTGCTTCAAAAGCATCCGCAGTTTTTTATACGCGAGATAGTTGCATCTGAAAAATCGGCGGGGTCATTATACAAAAATGCATGTTCATGGAAGCAAAGTGTCCCACTACCGATTGAAGTAGCGGAAAAAACAATTGTATCTACAGACGATGTGCTTTCCTCACCCGTTTTGTTTTCAGGATTAGATAGCAGCGTCGCCTATGAAGTTGAAAAAGCCTATGCAGAACGCGGGCATGTTGTCATTAGTAATGCGAAAAATCATAGAATGGAAGCACAGATACCGCTGGTTATTCCTGAGATAAATCATGATCATTTACAAGCCATTGAAATGCAAAAATATAAGGGTGCTATCATTACAAACCCCAATTGTTGTGTCATGGCACTTGCCTTATCTCTTGCACCGTTACACGCAGCGTTTGGTATACAAGAAGTTATCGTTCACACCATGCAAGCGATAAGCGGCGCGGGATATCCCGGTGTAGCATCTCTTGATATCGTGGGAAATGTCTTTCCATTTATTTCAGGGGAAGAAGAAAAACTTGAAAGCGAACCGCAAAAAATACTGGGGCACTACGATGCCACACATAGCTTTGTGCCTGCAAACATGACCATAAGCGCTCATTGCAACCGCGTTGCAGTAATAGATGGACATACCGAATGCGTGTCATTACGCTTTGAAAGACCACCAAAAAATAGTAACGAAATCATAAACGTATGGACAAATTTTTCAGGGTTCCCGCAAAAACAGAAGCTATACTCAGCACCGAAAAAACCACTTGTATTTGTAGAAAATGAAGATCGTCCACAACCTCGTCTTGATCTTTGGAATGGCGATGGCATGGCTGTTACCATTGGCAGATTGCGTCGTTGCCCCATACTTCATTACAAATTTGTCGTTTTAGGTCACAATACCATACGCGGGGCTGCCGGCGCTGCATTATTAAATGCTGAAACCGCGCTTGCAATGAATCTTTTGCATCAATACGTATAACTATGCATGAAAATATAATTCGCAAATTAAAACCTGCTTTTGTGTTTTTTGATGAAAATGTCTTAGATAGCGCAGCATCTCTTGAAGTCATGCTCAATGCTACTATGCAGTACACGCGTGAAGACATACCAGTACTACTTATGTGCGAAGCGTACTGCAAGGGACGAAAGCGAATTTTAGAAGCAGCGTATTGTGCGCAGCAAGGAAATGGAACGCAGGCTTTTCTTATTTTTGATACCTTGTACAAGTCGCACATGCAAGAAATTGCCAGTCTTATGGACACGAAAAAACCTACAAATAGTGTGATAAAATCTCTACTAACATGTATGGAAAACACACATGAAAATATGCGCCTTTTGCTCTCAGGTGTTACTCGACTTAAAGAGCTTAGTAATAAAACATCGTCATTGCTTATGTCTCTATGTTCAGCCCTCGCAGCATATACCGTTGCACTATACCTACAGCTGCGCTGTGCGATTTCTGTTCATATTATCGAAACTATAGACGAGATACCGAATGTTTTTGAAGCATCTCATGTATATGTTGCACTTGCGTACAACGACAGAACAACAAAAATACAATGTATAACTGATGCGCTCGCAGCTGTATATGCAAAAAAAGCACAGGCGAGAATTATAGACATTTGGACGCACACACATGGGGTTATGACTGCAAATACCGAATATGTAGCGAAAGCACAACCTGTGCGCACTCTTAGCTATGAAATGGCGTTAGAAATAGCCATGCTTGGCGGGAGAGTGTTTCACCCTCTCGCGTTACAAATGCTTATGAAAGAGCGTATACCCATTTCTATATATTCTACTGCAACGGCACAACATAGCACCTGTATAACTGCATCTCAAGAACTTACGCAGATATCGGAAACCGTGATAACAAATCAAAATTCGTGTACCATATGCACCGTATCTTCGACAGACATGTTTCATCGCTATGGCTATGTTGAAAAACTTTTTCGCATATGCTCGCAACACGGTGTTTCCGTTGAAACAATTAGCACATCCGAAATATCGGTTACTATAAGCTTTTTTACTCAAGCGTATAGCGATACATTTTTATCAGACTTGCGTAGCTTAGGTGAAGTACGCTGCGCTGACGATTATTCGCTTATAAGCCTTATTTCAAGCAAAGCATGGAATTCACCTCAGAAAATAGCATCGATACTTTCATGTATTCCTGAACCAATTACAATAGAGACCCTTTCCTTAGGTAATTGCGAATTAAGTTTTAGCTTTGCAGTAAAAAGCCTATTTCTCAAAAATGTTATACAAAGCATACACGATGTACTCTATCCATCATTACGATAAGCGATATATTTGAAAGTTTTTTCAAATTTTATACAAGATCACAACATTAAAATTTTGTAATTTCATTGACTATATATACAATATTTATTGATTATACAAATATGAATAACTCTAATAATAATTCTAATCTCAACTTGAGAATTTTATCTTATGTAGCACTACTGATAAGTGCAGCGTGGCTTGGAAGTGTCATATTTTTATTTGAAAAATCTATACTGCCTACGACAACTTTCGTTGGCATGATCGCCTCATTTTTGGGCTTAGATGTTGCGAAGATTCTTAAGTCTACGTATCATGCACCTAAGAATCAATTTAAAAAAATTAGAAAATTCCGATACATGTTTTGTTTGTTGCTAATACTTGCCTTATATATAACGTGCTTATTGGTAAAAGATAAACAGGACATCGTCGATACAGCGAACATGCTTACCAATGGTGCATTTGTTATCATAGCCTTGTTTTTAGGGGGAATAGGTGGTAATAAAATTCTCACATCTTCTGATAATAAAAACGATAAGCTATCTAAAAAAAAGTAAGGCTACTATCACTCCTATCTATACTTCACCGCTTTCTATTAAAAATTACTTCCAACGTATATATCTTTAACAGAATATCATGAATATTTCTCAACTCAGATACCGTAGCATTTTTAAAGATAGTGCAAAGCTCCACCTCTTTGATATCATAAAATAATGGAAAAAAAACCATATCCTTTTGCTGATATAGAAAAAAAATGGCAAAGCTATTGGGATAATAACAAAACCTTTACCGTTACTGAAGATGAAAACATCCCAAAAGAGAAACGCAAGTACATATTAGATATGTTTCCCTACCCTTCTGCTGCGGGCTTACACGTTGGACACCCCGAAGGCTATACCGCAACCGACATTTACAGTCGATATCTACGGATGAATGGATATGCCGTATTACACCCCATTGGATTTGATAGTTTTGGTTTACCTGCAGAAAATTATGCAATTCAAAATAAAACTCATCCGCAAGTAACTACAGAAAAAAATATAGCAAAATTTCGCACACAAATAAAACGACTCGGTTTTTCTTACGATTGGCAGCGCGAAATTTCTACCCATACTGCTCAGTACTACCAATGGACGCAGTGGATTTTTTTGCAACTATACAAAAAAAATCTCGCTTATGAAAAACACATGCCCATGTGGTACTGTCCTGAACTTGGAACCGTGCTTGCCAATGAAGAAGTGATCCTAAGCGATGAAGGGCCTCGAAGCGAACGAGGTAAGCACCCCGTAGAACGACGCCCTTTACGACAATGGATGCTGAAAATAACCGAATATGCAGAAAGACTTCTCAAAGATTTAGAAGAATTAGATTGGCCTGAGTCTATTAAAGCAATGCAACGCAATTGGATAGGAAAAAGCGAAGGAGCTCTTATACGTTTTTGTATTGAAGGCATACACGAAAATGAAAATGGAAAAACCGTTTTAGAAGCTTTTACGACGCGTCCGGATACACTATGGGGTTGTACATACATGGTTCTCTCGCCTGAACATCCACAACTTGAAAAACTTATTAGCAATGAACAACGCAATGCGGTAGAAACATATGTATACGAAAGCGCGCGAAAATCCGACTTAGAACGAGCTGAGCTACTAAAAGAAAAAACAGGCGTATTTACAGGAAGCTATGCCATAAACCCCGTAACCAAATTGCGCATTCCATTGTGGATTTCTGATTACGTGTTAATGGGCTATGGTACAGGTGCCATTATGGCAGTGCCTGCACATGATGAACGCGATTTTGATTTTGCAAAAAAATTTAAGCTTCCCATTGTAGAGGTGATAATTTCATCATCAGAACAAATACGCAAAGATCATGAACTGCACGAAGCTTATACCGACACCATTAATGGTCTGCTGGTAAACAGCGGAAAATTTAGCGGCATGAGTGTTTCAAATGCCAAACCTGCCATAATACAATTTTTAGAAGCACAGAAAATCGGATGTCGCAAAACGCAGTACAAACTGCGCGATTGGATATTTAGTCGACAACGCTATTGGGGTGAACCTATTCCACTTATGCATACAAAAGATGGAACTATAGAAGCACTGAACGAAGAACAGCTTCCATTACGCTTGCCTGAAGTTGAGAGTTATAAACCAACAGGTACCGGCGAGTCTCCACTCGCTGCTGTTTCTACCTGGGTTGAAACTACCTTAGCAGATGGCACGCCAGCGAAACGCGAAACGAATACCATGCCACAATGGGCAGGATCGTGCTGGTATTATCTGCGCTACGTAGATCCCTATAATGTAAAAGAATTTGCAAATCGCAAAAAAATAGATTACTGGATGCCTGTAGATTTATATGTAGGCGGCGCCGAACACGCAGTATTGCATTTACTTTACACACGTTTTTGGCACAAAGTGCTCTACGATTTAGGACTGGTAGGCAGCAAAGAACCTTTTCAAAAACTCATAAATCAGGGTATGATACTCGGCGAAGATGGAAACAAAATGTCAAAGTCACTTGGCAATGTTATAAACCCTGATACCATTGTAGACGAGTATGGTGCAGACAGCCTACGCATGTACGAAATGTTTATAGGACCTTTACGACAAGAAAAACCGTGGGCAACAAAGGGTCTTGTCGGCATACATCGATTTTTATCGCGTGTATGGAATCTACGCTACAAAAAAATAAGCGACGATCCCCCACCCATTCCGCTTGAAAAACATCTGCACAAAAGCATAAAAAAAATAACACACGATACGGAAAACCTTGCATGCAACACCGCTATAGCGCAAATGATGATATTGGTAAACGAAATACAAAAACACGATGTTCTGTACACAAGCGTATTTGATGCTTTTATAAGACTTCTCGCTCCTTATGCTCCGCACTTAGCTGAAGAGCTATGGGAATTTTTAGGAAAGGATGCTCCTGTCTCGCTCGCTACATGGCCAACATGGGACGAGGCACTTACCGTCGACGACATGGTTGAAATAGTATTTCAGATAAACGGAAAACTACGCACAAAACAGCTTTTGCCACACGATACAGATAAGGCATATCTTGAACAATGCGCAGTAGAAAACGAAGCGATACAAAAACATCTCGCTGATAAAACCGTGCGAAAAATAATCGTAATTCCAAACAAATTGGTAAATTTTGTCGTATCTTAAATTTTGCGCTATGTTTGTTAATAGCTGTAAGCTTAGGACAAAATATCGCTTACTTCTTTCGTATTTTTTTCTGAAGAAAAGTCTCTACGCTTATTGAGAAAAACCATAAGCACCGATAAATCTGATTGACGCACCCCCGAGATGCGAGATGCTTGATGCAATGTGGCGGGTTTGTGTAACATAAGTTTTGCTTTGCCTTCGTTTGAAAGCCCTAATACTGTAGTGTAATCAAAATTACGCGCAATAGTAAGCAGTTCAAGTTTTTTCAATTTTAAAATTTCGCGTTCTTGTCGCTCAATATAACCTTCATACTTTACTTCTATTTCCGTTTGCCGAAAACAATCAGCACTGCTGTGTTTGTGCATTAAAGATGCATCAAAACGAATGATATCCTTTAAAGAAATGCGAGGACTTTTTAAAATATGTAAAAAGCTTTTTCCACCAAAAGCTTGTAATTCAGGAAAAGCTTCTGTGTCTTCTTTTTTAACGTAGCGCTCAGCTAAGGCTTTTTTATTGTATGCTATGCTCTTTTGTTTTTCTACCAAAATTTGTATGCGTTCTTGTTTTACAAGCCCTATGGTGCATCCAAGTTCCGTAAGTCGCATGTCAGATGAATCGTGACGCAGATTCATGCGGTGCTCTGCGCGCGAGGTAAACATTCGATATGGCTCTTTTGTGCCAAGCGTCACTAAGTCATCTATAAGCACGCCAATATAAGCTTCGCTTCGACTTAAGCATATCGATTCTTTTTTCTGTAAGTAGCGTGCAGCATTTATACCTGCCATGAGGCCTTGCGCCGCTGCTTCTTCGTAACCTGAAGTGCCGTTTATCTGCCCCGCTAAAAACAAGCCTGAAAGCATTTTACATTCTAGCGAAGGATAGAGTTGCGAAGGGTCGCAATAATCGTATTCCACTGCATAACCCGGACGCAGTATTTCTGCGTTTTCTAAACCTGCAATGCTGCGAATAAATGCTTTTTGCACCTCTTCAGGCAAAGAGGTAGAAAGCCCATTTAAATACATTTCTTCGGTGGAAAGCCCTTCTGGTTCTATAAAAATTTGATGTCTTTGACGATCGGGAAATTTTTGCACCTTGTCTTCAATAGACGGACAATAGCGTGGGCCATTTCCGACTATTTTTCCTGAATACAGCGGCGATGTATTCATGTTTTCTTTTATCAGTTCGTGCGTTTTTATGCCTGTATAGCTTATATAACAAGCGACCTGCTCTTTGTCTAAGGTTTCTTGAGAAAAAGAAAAAGGTACAATTTCATCATCGCCAAACTGCGCTTCAAGTTTAGAAAAATCAAGTGAGCGACGATGCACGCGCGCAGGTGTTCCGGTTTTTAATCTACCCATAGAAAAACCGATACGGCGCAAAGTGCTATCTAAATGCAAGGATGCAGGTTCGGCAAGTCTTCCCGCTTGTGCGCTGTATGTCCCAATAAAAACCTTGCCGTTTAAAAAAGTGCCGGTGGTAAGTACTACCACCTTTGCACGGTAGTGGACGCCTCGCTCGGTTATAACACCTGCCATGCGCTTGTTTTTTTGCATAAAATCGACAACCGTATCTTGCAGTAAAAAGAGATTTTTTTCACTCTCAAGCGTTTTTTTCGCCTCTATTTGATACGCGAGTTTGTCCGCCTGCGCACGTGGGGCTTGCACCGAGGGTCCGCGACTTCGGTTAAGTATACGAAACTGTATCATCGTTTTGTCTATCAACTTGCCCATTTCACCACCGAGCGCATCTATCTCGCGCACCATGTTACCTTTTGCAAGCCCACCGACTGCGGGGTTACACGATAACTTGCCTATGGTGTCCAAATTTTGCGTAATTAACGCAGTAGAAAAACCAAGTCGCGCAAGGGACAAGCAAGCCTCTATGCCTGCGTGTCCACCACCTATAACAATTGCATCAAAGTCCATGCTCTTATAGTACACTTTTTATAGACTGATACGCTGAAGCAAACGAACACATGCTACGTACGATGTAAATACCATAACTTAAAAATGGAGGTGAAAAATGGCGCATGAAAATGGAAAACAACTACAACGAGGTTCAGAATGGGGAAAATGGGACTTGCACATACACAGTCTTCATACTCATTTAAATAATGATTACTCTGGCAAAAATGAGAAAGAATTTATTCAAAAAATAAAAGATGCTGGTATACAAGCTCTTGGACTAACAAATTATTTTAAATTTTCAGAAGATGATTTTAAACTAAAGAAAAAACTAGAGAAAGAAGGTATTGTAGTTTTCCTTAATTTAGAATTGAGATTAACCTATACAAATAAAGATGATAAATGCTGCGATTTACACATAATTTTTGATAACACGGTAGAAGAAGAAACCATAAAGACATTCTTAGACAATCTTGAAACAACAAATACAAATACAAAAACAAAATGTTCTAGATTAGAAAATAGCACAGATTTTAATAATGCTGTGGTAGAATTTGTGTCTCTGTTAGAAAAGCTTGAAGAAGAATCTTTACAATTAAAAGAAAAATATCTCATTGGGTTTTTATCAAGAGGAAAAGGCACTAGTCGCTCTAGTAGTGTTTATGAACAAATTGCAAAAGATTCTCATTTTTTAATTCACTCTTCTGATAGTGAAAAAAACATAGGAAAGGACAGAGATTTTTGGATTAAGCAAGGAAAGCCACTTTTACAAGGTAGCGATGCACATACATTAGATGATATTGGGAAAAAATTTACGTGGATAAAAGCTGATACAACTTTTGAAGGATTAAAACAAATTTTATATGAGCCAGAAGAAAGAGTAAGAATACAAGAGGAAAATCCTTCCTTTGAATTTGATAAGCCTTATTTTGAAAAAATAAAAATACAAAAAGAGGTAAAAATTTTCGAAGATGATGAAATAAAATTTGAAACACAAGAAATCCCTTTACATAAAGACTTAGTTACTATTATCGGCGGTAGAGGTACAGGAAAAAGTCTGCTCATAAATTATATTGCCAAAATCTTTCAGAAACCAGATGATGAAAAATATTATAAACCTAATAATGATTTCATCGTATCGTATAAAAAAGAAAATCATGAAGATAGTGAAAACTCAGAAACATACAAAAAATTTGAAAATGATCTAAATTTTCTTTTCATAGAACAAAGCAAAATTAAAAAAATAACAGAAAAAGATGCATTGAAAGAAGAAATAAAAAAGTTCCTAAAATTGGAAGATTTACGCTTTGATGAGCAATTGAATACTGAAATACAACAAGCAAGAAAAAACATCCAAGAAATAGAAACTTGGTTTTATGAAACAGATGAGTATGGTGATAAGAAAAATAGTAAAGAATACAATGAAGCAATAAAAACCAAACACGAAAATCTATTGACAACTATTAGCACAGAAAAAAATAAAGAAAACTTAAAAATATATACTAGCAATATCCAAGAAATACATCAATTAGAAACAGCAGAAAATTATGGAGATGATTTCACACAATACCTAGAACAGATAAAAAAAGAACTAGAAAACAAAATAACAAAAACAAACAAATTCTTTAATGATGAAAAAGAATTACAAATACCCAATATTGCTGATTTTTTTTCAAAAATAACAGATATACTAGGTAAGCAAAAAAAACACCTGGAAAAAAACATTGAAGAAAAACAAAAAGAGAATAAAAACATTAAAACAAATTTTGAAAAATCGGGATATTCTGGAGATTTAACAACATTACTGGAAAATGTTACGAACTATAAAAACACAATAGAAGATGCTAATAAAAAAATAAAAGAGATACAAGAGAAAAAAGATATTTTAAAGAAGTTTAAAAAGAAAAGAAAAGAATTAGGAAAAAAAATATTTGAAGAATATAAACGACAGAAAAAGTGTTATAAAGATAAATGGAAAGACTTATCATCAGAGAAAAGTGAATACCAAAAAGAAATGATAAAAGATATCATCTTAACTAAAGATATTAACTTCAATGCTGAAATAAAATTTAATACAGAAAAATTCTATGAATTGATACACAACAAAGTAGATAAGAGAAAATATAGAGCCCTTGAGTCTCTAAAAGAACCATTTAACCACATTGACAATATTGATACATGGAAAAGTTTTTTTGAAAATGACAAATTTGATGAAATTTTTAGCAACGAAGATTTTAGCGACTTTATTGGAGATATATTTTTTACTCTGCAAACGAGAAGCGAATATATCAAGGTGTTACCAGAATTAACATATAAAAATAAATCTATGGATAAACTATCAGCAGGGCAAAAGGGAACCTTGTACTTGCGATTACAGTTAGCTACAAATGCTTTTTCTACTCCTATTATTTTTGACCAACCCGAAGACGATTTAGATAATGAATTTATCATGAATGAATTAGTAAAATTGTTCAAAAAGCTGAAAAAATATAGACAAATTATATTAGTAACTCATAACGCTAATATTGTCATCAGTGCGGATGCAGAAGAAGTAATAATTGCTGAAAATGTAAATGAAACTTTACTACGATACAAAAGTGGAGCAATAGAAAATAAAGAAATCAAAGAATCTATTTGCAATATTTTAGAAGGTGGGAAAAAAGCATTTGAAATTAGGAGAAATAAATATAATTTCTAACTTGAATATTTATATAGAGTTCAAAACTACAAAAACCGCAGAAGTAATCATGCGATACAATAATAAAAATCATATTTTTACTCTTGTAATTTGTATTCAAAATGACTACTCAATATAATATTGATATTTATGAAAATTATAAAATACTTTTCCTTATTGATCATACTCATTGCTGTGGTAACAGCATGTAAAGAAAAGCCCGTGAAAACGGTAATCAAAACCGTTACCTTTCACAATGGCACAGATAGTTCTGCAATACCGGTACAACGCGTTACACATGGTGAAAAAGCTACTAAACCGAGTAAGCCCGTAAAAGCAGGATTCATATTTGACGGATGGTATAAAGAAAAAACCTTTACCAATGCATTTAACTTTAATACTGAAACAATCACTAAAAACATTACCTTGTACGCAAAGTGGATAAAAGATGATGCGAAAAACGTAGACGATGACTCAGACCCTCCTCCAAAAAACATAGACGATGATTCAGACCTTCCTCCAAAAAACGTAGACGATGATATAGCAGATACATTTGCATTTGATGAAACGAGCTATAATCACGTGTTTCGTGTAGATGACAACATATTTGAAAAAACACCAACACTTATAAAAGATAATCCTGCAGACAAACGCAGTATTGTGTATAGCATAATGCCCAGCGATGAAGACACTACTATAGATAAATCTACTGGAAAAATTATACTTACTCCAGCGTCGATACATAATAAGATATTCACGATTACAGCAAAAAAATTAAGAACCGAGAAATACAAAGCAAGCACAGCACAATACACGCTCACTGTTAAAAAATTCAAACCTATGTATACGCACACATTAGCAATAGAAATAGAAAGCGCAATGGAAGAAATAGGTAATACTGTAGACCTTAGCTACATAGACACTAGCAGCATTACGGATATGAGTTATCTTTTTTCTGATGATATACTTGCTGGTGGAGAACTAGATGAACATTATGGTCTTTCCGAATTTAATGGCAATATATCGGAGTGGGATGTTTCCAGCGTTACTGATATGAGCTTCATGTTTAACGAAGCTGTAAACTTTAATGGTGATATACCATGGGGAGAAAAAACCTCCAACGTTAAAAATATGAGCTACATGTTTGCGTCTGCTACTTCATTTAATCAAAATATATCAGCATGGGATGTTTCCAACGTTACTGATATGAGCTACATGTTTGCGTCTGCTACTTCATTCAATCAAGATTTATCGGCATGGAACGTTTCCAGCGTTACTGATATGAGCTTCATGTTTCAAAGAGCTGAAACCTTCAATAGTAATATATTGTGGGGAGAAAAAACCTCTAACGTTAAAGATATAAACTCCATGTTTGAGTTTGCTACTTCATTCAATAAAAATATATCAGCATGGAATGTTTCCAGCGTTACTGATATGCGCCGCATGTTTGCGTTTGCTACTTCATTCAATCAAGATTTATCGGCATGGAACGTTTCCAGCGTTACTGATATGAGCCACATGTTTGCGTCTGCTACTTCATTCAATCAAGATTTATCGGCATGGAACGTTTCCAGCGTTACTGATATGAGCTTCATGTTTCAAAGAGCTGAAACCTTCAATAGTAATATATTGTGGGGAGAAAAAACCTCTAACGTTAAAGATATGAACTCCATGTTTGATGGTGCTAAAACCTTCAATAAAAATATATCAGCATGGAATGTTTCCAACGTTACTGATATGAGCTTCATGTTTCGTGATGCTATTGTGTTTAATCAAAATATATCAGCATGGAATGTTTCCAGCGTTACTGATATGAGCTTCATGTTCAACACTGAATATGGGAGTAATACTAATTTTAATCAAGATTTATCGACATGGGTTGTTTCCAGCGTTACTGATATGAGCTTCATGTTTGCGTTTGCTACGGAGTTCAATCAAAATATATCGACATGGGATGTTTCCAGCGTTACTAATATGCGCCGCATGTTTCGTAATGCTACGAAGTTCAATCAAAATTTATCAGCATGGGATGTTTCCAGCGTTACTGATATGCGCCGCATGTTTGCGTTTGCTAAAGCATTCAAAGACAAGAACTATGTAAAAAGCTGGGGAAAGAAATTAAGAGGAAGAGAAGTAAAAATTTGTCAAATATTTCTTTTCTCTTTAGAAGATGACCCTCCCCGATGGTATAGGAGTAAAGATCCAAAATGGGATACTAATTGCAATAACTAAACATATACTACTGCAATGCTTTTAAAACTTAATTTTCACACTATTTTTATTGAACATACTAATATGAATGCGATACCATGTACACAATGAAATCTCACGTATTATTTTATATTTCATGCATGCTGTGTGCATTTTCCATAGGTAGTTTTGCAAGCATTTTCTTTTTTCATTCAAGACTTGTCTCTGCATTTAGGCACGCAACGGATACCAATGCACACTCTTACAATGAAGCGACAGAACATCAAGAAATATCAAAAGACATACAAAAAAAGACAGAACATTTAAAATAAAAAACATCATGCTATATTTGGCATACGCATAAAACAAATGCAAACAAGTCATGACAAAAATTTAAAACCGTGTATTACCGAAGAAAATTATTGCTTGCCATTCTAGAAAAAATGGCACATAAAAAAATAGAAAAAATACTATTACAAAAGATACTTTTCTTAATCATACAAAAACAAAATAAACCCTGTTTTGATTTCGTCCCCTATAAGTACGGATGTTTCTCTTTTCAAGCAACAAAAGATTTAGAAGTCTTGAGTAATCATTATGCTTTCATTCAAAATACAGAAAAATACTGGACACTAGTAATAAAAGACACAACATATTTTCAAAGATTAAAAGAAGAAGATCAAAATATCATCAATCAAATTTTTCAAAACTTTGATACAGAGAATCTAAAACAAATAATAAATTTCGTTTATAACGAATACCCTTATTGGACAATATACTCAGAGCGAAAATTAACACAAACTCAAAAACTAAAACAACAAGAAGAAAATAAAAAAATACAGACTAAGAAAAAACAAATATTCTCTATTGGCTATGAAGGTTTATCTATAGATACCTATCTTAATATACTTATTAAAAATAATGTGAAATTACTATGCGATGTAAGAAGAAATCCCTTAAGCATGAAATATGGCTTTTCAAAAAATCAGCTTTCGAAATATTGTGGTAAGTTAGACATTAAATATATTCACATATCAGATTTAGGAATTGAAAGTAAGTTACGACAGAATCTTACTACACAAACAAGTTACGATAATCTCTTTAAAGAATACAAATTTTCCCTGCAAGAAAAAAAAGAATCTTTACTGTACATGAAAGATTTAATAGAAGAATATAACCGTGTTGCCTTTACATGTTTTGAAAAAGATTATAAATGTTGTCATAGAAATACTTTGCTTACATACTATGCGAAAACAGTAAAAAAAATTAACCCATTACATCTACAGTAAAAATGTCAGAAAAAATTTTAATTTTAGTTAAGACATATCCAACTTTTTCACAAAAATACTTTGAATTAGTTTGTACTGCGGGTATTAACGAACAAGGGCAATGGCGCAGAATATATCCTATTCCTTTCCGTGATTTACCAATGTTAGAGCAATATAAAAAATACCAATGGATAGAAGCAGATCTAGAAAAGAATTACTCAGATGGAAGACCAGAGAGTTTCAAATTGAATGGGAAAATTAAAACATTAGACCATATTGAATCGAAAGATTGGCAAAAAAGAAAAGATATTTTATTTAAAAATACACCAGTGTTCAGAAGTTTAAAAGAAATAATAGATAAAGCTCATAGTAATGAAATGTCCTTATGTATTTTTAAACCTACAGAGATTTTAGATTTCATAATTGAGGAAACAGACAGGGAGTGGAATAAAAAAACTCTAGAAACTATTGAGAATGAAAATAAACAAGAATCACTTTTTCCTGAATTAAAAAAAGAAATTAATATCGTCCCAAAATTACCGTATAAATTTTCTTATCAGTTTCAAGATGAAAACGGTAAAGAGTCTACACTCATGATTGAAGATTGGGAAATAGGACAATTATATTGGAACTGTTTTAAAAGAAAACAAAATGAAGTATTAGCTATTGAAGATGTTAGAAAGAAGTACAAAGAAGAATTTCTAAACAAAAAAGAGATATATCTTTTTTTAGGAACTACAAAAAAATTTCATCGCATATCTAAAAATCCTTATGTCATTATAGGGGTATTTTATCCACCGAAGGTTACGCGAGGTGGCTTATTTAAAAAAAGAAACTTACTCTTGGTATTGATATTGCAATATGAAAAAAGGTGTGTATTGTATACGAATATGGCATAGACCAATACGATTTAAAACATGGCAGGAAAATTTTATTATGATATACTTAATTATCATATATTCACATTAAAAAAAGGAGATATTATGACGTATCATTTATTCATAAGTCATTCATTGAACCATCAGATACAATACGATAAATTGAAGAATTTACTAGATAACAAATCGCATTTTTCTTATAAAGATTACTCTGTATCTCAAGAAGATCCTATTTATACGAACGGCACGGAAAAGCAGCTTAAGGAAAAAATTAAAGAACAGATGAAACACTGTCGTGTCATCTTGATTTTAGCGGGTGTCAATGCCACGTATAGGAAGTGGACTACCATTGAAATAGAAATCGCTAAAGAATTGGAAAAACGCATTATCGCTATAGAACCTTGGGGAAGTGAAAAAACTTCTCAACTTGTTAAAGACAATGCAGATCGTATTGTTAAATGGAATACTAAGAGTATTGTAGACGCTATAAGAGAGCGAGCTTAATAGAAAGCATGCAGTTATCTACGGAAGACACAAAAACACTTGTAGAAATATATAAGTTATATGTACGAACTTCCGAAAGTACGAGTGATAGAAGAGGGCGAACGAACTCTTTCTATCTTGTGCTGTGCTCAACGTTACTCACTGTTTTTGGAACACTTATTGGAACACTCATAAAATTGAAAATTATCATTGGTATGTATAGCCTGCTGTTATTGGGATTATTGGGGCTTTTGTTATCCATAGTATGGTTTATCAATATAAAATCATATCGTCAGTTGAATACAGGCAAATTTGCAGTCATTTCTGAACTAGAGAAAAAACTGCCCTTTCCCTGTTTTACAAAAGAATGGGAAGAGTTAGGACATCGTGGTAATAAGAAAAAAAGATATTTTAAATTAACCATCATTGAACAATATGTTCCCCTTATATTCACTGTAGGATTTATAATCCTACTAATTTACCAATTTATGTTTATGTATCATAACAATTTATTGTAGTCCTCACCTCAGCGCATTAGAAGAATATTGCGAATAAACAATCTATTAAATAAACATGTCTAAAAATTCTCTACAGGAATACTAATTGCAATAACTAAACATATACTACTGCAATGCTTTAAAACTTAATTTTCACGCTATTTTTATTGAACATATAATATGGATGCGATATTATATACACAGTGAAATCTCGCGTATTATTTTATATTTCATGCATGCTGTGTGCATTTTCCATAGGTAGTTTTGCAACCATTTTCTTTTTTCATTCAAGGCTTGTTTCAGCGTTTAGGCACGCAACGGATACCAATGCACACTCGTACAATGAAGCGACAGAACATCAGGAAGTATCAAAAGACATACAAAAAAAAGACAGCTCAAAGATTGTACCAAGCGTGCGTTCTACGTCATCTTTTACGCCCGACGAACATATAAACATAAAAATTTATGGCATGAGAAACAAATCAGTCGTAAATATTACCACTGAAGTTCTCGCATACAATTGGTTTTTTGAACCTCAGCTGCAAGAAGGTGGCATAGGCTCCGGTTCTATTATTGACGAAAAAGGACACATACTTACCAATTATCACGTTATTGAAGATGCCAATAAAGTTATCGTAACATTATGGAACGACGAACAGCGCGAAGGTACTGTAGTTGGCTACGATATTGAAAGCGATCTTGCGGTTATTAAAATAAACTCTCAAGGGCTTTTGTTACAATCCATACCTTTTGGCGATTCTTCTCAGCTGCAAATAGGACAGAAAGTACTCGCCATAGGCAATCCGTTTAGATTTGACAGAACGCTCACTTCAGGTATTATTTCAGGGCTTGGACGTCCCATACGCGCGCGAAAAAACATCATCATACAAAACATGATTCAAACTGATGCATCTATTAACCCCGGCAACAGTGGCGGTCCGCTGCTTAATGATGTGGGAGAACTTATCGGAGTTAATACCATCATCTACACACCTTCACGCGGGTCAGTTGGAGTAGGATTTGCCGTTCCATCGCAGACAGTAGCACGTGTAGTCAACGATATTTTAGAATACGGTAAAGTACAGCGCGGATGGATATGGTGGCAGGTGCAACCGCTGTTCTCCGAGCTCGTGCAGTATGGAAACTTTACTGTTGAAAAAGGACTTTTAGTTACTACCGTACAATCAGGGAAAAATGCCGATAGAGCAGGCATACGCGGCGGACGCAGCGATAAAGCAGTTCGCTATGGACGCTCTATTATTTACTTAGGAGGCGATATTATAACTGCCATTGATGGCAAGTCGGTTCATTCTATTGCGAGTTTGCTAGAAGCACTTGAGCGTACAAAACCAGGAAAGAGCATCATCGTTGAATACTATCGTGATAAGAAAAAACACAGCACCCATATTATCTTAGAAGATAGGCCTGAAAACCTAAATTTATAAACTTACATATGCTTGGGGAAAAAAAAACACTTGATACAAAACTTGTCAAGCATATAGCAAAAACCTACGACATGTCGCATATGCATGCGGCTATTTTTACTCGCCGTGGCATAGTAGAAAGCGAAGACATCAAATTTTTTTTAGAAGATGATATAAGCTACATGCACAGTCCTTTCTTGTTTAAGGACATGGCACCTGCCATCCAACGCATACGAAGTGCAAAAGAAGAAAACGAGAAAGTACTTGTTTTTGGAGATAGAGATGTTGATGGTATTACCAGCACTGCCATTATAGTTCAATCTTTACGCGAATTGGATATTGATGTACTGTGGCAAGTTCCTTTAGATGAAAGCGGTTATGGGTTTACCGTAGATGATGTAGCAGCGGCTGCAGAAAAAAAAGTAACGCTTATTATTACCATAGACTGCGGTATCTCAAATTATCAAGAAATAACGTATGCAAAAAAAATAGGTATAGATGTGTTAGTTTTCGATCATCACAATGTTGGTGCATCTGTTCCACCAGCGTATGCTGTCGTAAACCCTAAAATTGAATCTCAAGGCTATCCTTATAAAGACATATGTGCAGCTACGATAGCACTAAAATTACGCATGGCACTTGCATTTTCATCGACACAGTTTTTTAACCACACGCACTGTCTTATGAATATTGTTCCACTGAGCGATGCGTTTCGCTTTGAGATTATGGCAGTGCGTAATTTTGTTCCACTGTGGAAAAAAGATATTACGATAACTTCTGATACTAAAGATGCTATGTCGCATACGCTTTTTGATACTTTGCAAGAAATGCCTATTACGGTTTACAACGCAAAGCAACAACAATCTCTTATGCGCAAAGCCTTAGGCACAAGTACGGTAGACCTTTACTGCGAAGATATACAACCTATCGTTGAAAAACATATTCCAAGCCTTAAAGATAAATCGCTTTTGTACATTTACAATAATTCAAAATTTGCACGATATTCCAATGGTCCTGAGGGTGCAATGCGTGAAATAGATATGCTTATGCGCGTATACAGTGTCATGGGCGTGCGAGAAATTCCTTCTTATGTATCTTCGTGCATGGATGTTATAGATTTAGTCGCACTTGCAACTATTGCAGACATTATGCCGCTTATTAACGAAAATCGCATCATCATGCATATGGGGCTTAAAAAATTATCACAGCATCCAAGATTAGGCATCAAAATGCTCTTAGAAGAATCAGGTTTTATAAAAAACGATGGCAATAAAAAAGAGATAAACAGTCAGGATATCGGTTGGAATATTACTCCAATTATAAATGCAAGCGGAAGAATGGGTAAAGCTGATAAAGGGGTAAAACTGCTGCTTGAAAGCAATGAAGAACAGGCAAGAGAGTATGCACGCGAGATAGTTGCGCTTAATAAAGAGCGTAAAAATAGCATGAATGCACTGAAAAAAGAATTACAAACACAGATGAAAGAACACATCGAAAAAAACGATACATTTGTGTGCGTTTACAATGAAAATGTACCGCATACATTTACCGGAACGATTGCAGGACAATATGCCCGAAAATATAAAATTCCATGCATGATTCTCACGACGCGAGATACTCATATTATAAGCGGTTCTATACGCTGCGATAAAAGATTTCATGCTACTGATTTTCTAGGGATTTTACAAGAATATTTTATAGATTTTGGAGGACATCAGGCAGCAGCAGGATTTTCTTTGGAAAAAGAAAAATTATCACATTTTTTACAAGATGCAGCAAAAGCTTTTAAAGAGCATCTTCAAAATTACGACACACGAAGCGAATTTGAAGACGAAGAATATGCCATAGATCTAGAAATACCAGAAAATATATTTTCTCCTGATGAACTGAAAAGCATTTGTAATAATTTCAAACCTTATGGTGAAGCGTGGAAACCTATCACCATATTATTTTCACGCGTATGTGTTCATACATGTGAATTTGTAGGCGCCCATGCAGAACACGCAAAATTTACCGTTACCATAGGCGCGTATAAAGTGCCATGCTTACTATGGAATTATGCACAGGTGCTGTGCGATATCACACAAGAATCTCTTGCAAAATGCAGCGTTATATCGTTTGTTGCACAACCTAAAATAAACGAGTACATGGGAGTAGAACAAATAAGTCTCATCATTCAGAAAATTCAGATTTTGTAAATTGTATTCACACGCAATTATAGTAAAATACTATATATGCTCAAAATTTCAAATCTAACGCTTTCCTATAATACAAAGCATATTTTCAAAGATGTTTCCTGCGTGCTCCCTAAGGGAAAAGTACTGTCTATTGTCGGAAAAAGCGGCTGTGGAAAAAGCTCTTTACTGAAAATAATAGCGGGGATTGAACAGCCACAAAGTGGTGATGTATATTTCAATAACACATCAATACAAGGAATAAATGGTAGTGCAAGTTTTATGCAACAAGAAGATTTACTGCTTCCGTATTTAAAGATTGTAGATAACGTAGCACTACCTTTGCGAATACAAAACGTACAAAAGAAAATCGCACGCGAAAAAGCTCTTCAGATGCTCACGCAATTTCAGCTTACAAGTGTCGCGCATTATTATCCTATGCAACTTTCTGGTGGCATGCGTCAGCGCATTGCACTAATGCGAGCCTGCATCGCTTCTACAAAACTTCTCTTACTTGATGAGCCATTTTCTAAGTTAGACACCATCACCAAAGAAGAATGTGAACAATGGTCTCGCAGCGTGTGGGAGTCCTTCGGTTCTACCGTTGTGCTTGTAACACACGATATTACAGAAGCTCTGAACATTGCAGATTTCATCGCAGTGCTCAGTGGTACACCATCTTCATTTCGTCTTTTTGAGAGCACAAAAAATTTTATAACACGCACAAATGAAATCTACGGTACGGCAGCATCAATAAAAAACATACAAATACCAGAGGCTGCAAAAACACATATTATAAGTCTTTTATAAATACTAATTTTTATCTTTGGAGGTACTCATGATACAAAAATATAAAAATAATTTCATCGTGCTTTTTGCACTTTTTTTTCTACCATTGATAATAAGCTCCTGCACAATAAAAAAAAGCGAAGCTGCTGTCACGGTTGCAATCTCAGGCAATCCTGATACACTTGACCCACATAGAACATCGGCAACTCTGACAAAACAGATAAACCACAACATATACGATACACTCGTAGAATCTGATCTTTCACCTCGTCTTGCAACAAAATGGAGCATTGCTCATGATAAATTGAGTTGGACATTTACGTTACGCGATGATGTTTTTTTTCATCATGGAAAAAAATTTACTGCACAAGATGTCATCGCTACCATAAAGAGAATTCAGAATCCTGAAACAGATTCTCCTATGAAAAAACAATTTTCTCTCATCAAACGTGCATATGCAAAAGATGATAATAAAGTTACCATAGTACTTACCGAGCCATCAGTAGAACTCTTAGCGTTATTTGCAGAACCGGGCACTGCAATATTACCTAAAGATCTTATTGAAAAAAAGCATAATTTTAATAGAATGCCTACAGGCACTGGTCCTTTTCAATTTTCTCATTGGGTAGATAATACCTCAATAACGCTTCATAGAAATGAAAATTACAAACAAAACCTCGCTATTAAATCCCTCGTGTTTCTTGTAATTGCAGACCCGACTGTGGTAATGCAAGCAATTATTCAGAAAGAAATTGATGTAGCTACTTTGTATGTTACAAGTACTGAAATGTCGCAAATACAAAATGTAAAACACATCAATATAGTTCAAGAAAACGGAACTACGATTTTAGTACTTGCAATGAATTTACGAAATAGCTTGCTCTCTGACAAAGACTTTCGCCGAGCCGTTGCACAAGCAATTGATAAGAAAACAGTCTTGAAAGATGCGTACAACGGAGGTAAGCAGGTCATCACATTTTGGCCACACGATACACCTTACTCTGTTTCTGAAAAAGACTTTACGGCAATAAATGGCACAGCAGCTGTTACCTACAATCCTTCTGAAGCAAAAAAGTATTTTTCTACGTATTTTGAAAACAAACTTCAAGAAAAACCGCTTATCATAGCAGTACCACAGAACTACGCTCCTCACATACGCGCAGCACAGCTTTATCAAAACATGCTCAAAGCTGTGGGCTTAGAAACAAAAATAGAATTGATAGACTGGGCAACGTGGATATCGCGAGTATACCGAAAAGGTATTTTTGATATTACGGTTATAGGCCATACAGGGAAAATGACACCTTACCAACGACTGCGCGGATATGGAGCGGGGAAAAGTTATGTCGGATGGAAAGATGAAGCATTCCTTTCTATTCTTGAATCTGTGCGAAACACCGCAAATCATAAAAAGCGCATAAATTTATACAAAAAAGCATTTGTACGCATGAGTGAAGCACAGCCTTTTGTATTTGTCGGACAAAGCGTGACATACTTTGCACACAATACACGTATCAAAAATATCCGCAAAGATACACTCTTAGAACTTTACGATTTCCAATACGTAGAAATAGAATAAGCTTATATCATTAGTACGCGATAATAGTAAACAACGCTATGAAAAAAAAGCGAATAAGCATAACGCTTGTAATACTTATTATCGGATTTATCGTTGCATTATTATGTGTGCCGACAAATCCTTACGATACAAATACCAATCATATATTGAAACCTCCATCGCGACAGTTCTTACTTGGAACAGACGATCTTGGACGCGATATTTTCAGTAGGATTATCTCAGGATTACGAACGAGCATAGGATTATCGCTTGGCGTTGTAATAACAACGGCGCTCGTAAGCATCGCTACCTCTCTCATTGCTTTTTCCGTCCCAAAGTTTTTGAAAAGCATCATCGTGTTCTTTGTCGATATAGTGCATATCATGCCTATTATCGTAGTCTGCCTCGTTGTAGTTGCATCTTTTGGGAGCGGTTCATACGTGCTTTTTATTGGACAAACAGTCGCGTTTTTACCGCTTATTATGCGCGTATCGCTTAAAGAACTTCAGAGCGTCATGCATCAAGAGTTTGCTCAAACCTCGCAAGGGATTGGCATGCATCCGTTTTTTGTCGCACTGAAACACGGAATGCCATTTTTAATACCAAAGCTGTGTTCGCAATGTATTTCACTTACTGCAATTGCAGTAGGAATTGAAGGCAGCCTCTCCTACTTTGGACTTGGTATTCCTACACCTCACCCAAGTTTAGGAATTCTCTTACAAGATTCGCGTAAATATATCACTACGCAGCCTTTGTACTTCATACTTGTAACCGCGGTGTTTCTATTATTGTTGTGCAGTCTTTCAATAGCAAACTTTGTATTCTTTCAAAAAAACATATGGATTGTAGGACATGCTTATGCAAAAAAACATTATAGGAAACCCTTAGAAAATAATGAAAAAAAAACGCAGTAAGTCTCGCGCATGCCTTTGCCTTTGCGAGACCGAGTTACTATTTGCAGTAGTTCTCCTTTATTGAGAATTAATTGTTTCAATATCTTAGCACTTGCGTTTATTCTTGATTTACAAATTCGTTTGTAAATGCCCCTTCTACTGAAAAAGAATTGCTGATAAGCTCCTTCTTCTGCAACCACCGCGTGTAATTATCCCACGGCTCTTGTTTCATGATTCCCCATGTATCTGCATCGTCTATAAATTTTGATGCAAGAAACAATGCACTTTGCAGAACTAAGTTTTTATCTAAAAATGGTTCTGCTTCATAAAGTATGGCAGCCGCCTCCTCAGGGTTTTCGACAGACCATTCGTAGCCTTTCTTTAGTGCGCGCATAAACCGCATGGTGGTATCCCGGTTTTCGCTTAGATACTTCTGTGATGAAGCGATAACAGGTGTATAGTAATCAAAATTCGTATCAATATCTACAAGTGGAATGTAAAATAAATCTATGTTCTTTTCGCGCGCTGCAATTGCTTGCCATCCTTCAAAAATCCATATAATGTCAAAAAAATTCGATTGTATGCCTTGCAATAAGTCAATTTGTCCACCGGGCACAAACGTAACTTTTTCTACATCTCCACCAAAGGCTGACATAATATCATCTAAGGTGGGCTTTTCGCTATCTATGCCATAAGAGCTATATTTTTTACCTTCAAAGTCCTTAGGAGTTTGTATACCACTTGATTTCAATCCTGCAAAGCCCGAAGTATTATGCTGAATTATCGCAGCAATAGCAACGAGGGATATAGGAGAGTCTGCAGCGCGCGCACGAGTAACGGCTGATTGAGAGGTATATCCAAATGCAGCTTTGTCATTACCAACAACTAAAGCAACGGATGTATCGCCGACTTTGTCTATTGAGACCTCCAAGGATTCATCAGCAAAAAACCTAAGTTCGCGCGCAACATATGCACCAAGATGATTGGTATTCGGTGTCCAATCAAGTAGTAGATTAACCTTTGTAAGATTATTGTTCTTAGCTTCTGCAAGCACGTGACTCTTGGTCGATTTTTTTTCATCGTCTTTATTATTGTCTTTCCCGCGTATACAGCTTACAAATGCAATGCTTATGCATAACAGCATAAGTATATGTCGTATAATTTTCATATTTTACTCCTGATAAATTTATTTTTTATTAGCATACTTTTTACTACAGTTATTCTTGATTTACAAATTCATTGGTAAATGCTCCTTCTATCGAAAAAGCACTATTGATGAGCTCTTTCTCCTGAAGCCACTTTGTATAACTATTCCAACGTTCTTGTTTCATTTCTCCCCAGAACGCTGCATCATCTATAAATTTTGGCGCGAGAAATAACGCACTTTGCAGAATAAGATTTTTATCCACAGATGGTGCTGCTGCATAAAGTATGACAGCTGCCTCTTTAGGGTTTTCAGCAGACCATTCGTAGCCTTTCTTTAATGCACGCATAAACCGCATGGTAGTATCGCGGTTCTCACTTAGATACTTCTGTGATGAAGTAATAACGGGTGTATAAAAATTAAATGTTTTATCAACTTCTGCAATTCTAATAAAAGACAAATCCATGTCTTTTTCGCGCGCGGCAATCCCCTGCCATCCTTCAAAAATCCATACAATGTCAAAAAGCTTTGATTGCAGACCTGCAACTAAATCAACTTGTCCGCCTGGTACAAAAATAACTTTTTCTACGTCTGCACCAAAGGCTGCCATGATGTCATCTAAAATTGGTTTCTCGCGATCTGTACCAAAGCTCGCGTACTTTTTACCTTCAAAGTCTTTTGAGGTTTTTATACCGCTGGATTTCAAACCTGCAAATGCTAAGGTATTGGGCTGAATTACCGCAGCAACTGCAACGAGGGTAATAGGAGAACTAGCGGCTCGAGAACGGATAACAGATGCTTGAGAGGTATATCCAAAATCGGCTTTACCACTACCAATAGCCAAGCCAACAGGCGATCCGCTTATTTTGATTATTGAGACTTCTAGTTGTTCATCGGAGAAAAATCTAAGTTCGCGTGCAACATATGCACCAAGATGATTAGTATTGGGAGTTGGACTCCAATCGTCAAGAATCAGAGTGACCTTTGTAAGGTTATTGTTCTTAGCTTCTGCAAGTACGTGACTCTTGGTCGATTTTTTTTCATCGTCTTTATTATTGTCTTTCCCGCGTATACAGCTTACAAATGCAATGCTTATGCATAACAGCATAAGTATATGTCGTATAATTTTCATATTTACTCCTGATAAATTTATGTATTGATTATCTATGTTCTTCAGATTTTCTTAAGAATATTTTTTCCATGGCATACATATGCGTTCTGTCAAAACAATGCATGCATACAGTATAAGACTGATAATAACAATGACGACAATGACAGCGAAGACTCGTTCAATTGCAAAAGATTTTTGACTTGCGATTATCATAACGCCCAATCCTTTTAATGACCCGACCCACTCGCTAATAATTGATGCAGTAACAGCGTATGTTATGACCATACGCATACTAGACCACAAACTAAAGGCAGCACTTGGAAACTTTATCCAATAGAGTATCTTGAAAAATCGTGCGCCCATGCTTTTGAGCAAGAGAATATGCGACTGCGATACCGATTCAAACCCGCGCAAAAGCGCAATGAGCATGGGGAAAAAACAAAGAAAAATGACTATGAGCAATTGCGTTTTTATACCGTAGCCAAACCATAACACTAACATAGGGGCAAATACCAACATCGGCATAATTTGAAAAACAAGAATAATAGGATAGAACATGCGTCGTAAAAATGCGCATCCATCCATGATAACCGCAAGTACAATCGCCACCAGTAGAGCAATTGTCAAACCGAACAGTGTCGTTCCTAATGTTATAAGCGTGTTTGAGAAAATAAGCTTTCTATCGTCTATAAAGGTATAGAAAATGCGCATTGGTGAAGGAAGAATGAAGGATGGAACTATGCCCACATCCACCACAAACTGCCATATGCCTACGAGTATGCTAAAAAATACGATGAAAAATATATGATATCTGTATTGCTTTGTTATTATCACGTTTCCTCCGCCAGTATTATCTGTATCAGGTTCAAAGAGTTAAGCAAAATCGCTTTCTCAACCGCAGTTGTGCAGTACCTCTACGCTTATGTTAAGTGTACACTACTATAGAAAAGTATGCAAGATCACATGAGAAAAACACTAATAGTAACATCGCACCCGCACAAAGAAAGCTTAACGGTTCGTGCAGCTACCTATGCGCATAATAGCTTAGAAAAAAACAAACATAGAAGTACATTTATACATCTTGATTCTCATGACTATAGCCCCATTATGCCTCAAGAAGAAATCATGAGAAATTTTTCATTTGATACGAGTACACAGGCATTTAAAAAACAAGTCTTAGAGTCTACACAAATTGCATTATTTTACCCCGATTGGTGGGGCATGCCCCCTGCCCTTTTGGTAGGATGGATGCAACGCGTGCTTTCTCTCGGCGTAGCCTTTGAATTACAAGAGCATAGAAATGGCGAATTTGAGATGCTGCCTCGTTTAAATCACATACGCATGCTGTACGCAATAAGTTCAGATACACAGAACACCGAAAGACTACAGAAGATCGCACAGGCAACACAAGATAGGCTTGCACACTTCGCGGGTATACGCAGCACTCACATCTGCATATTGCATAATACGCGAAAGCAAACGTATAAAAAAAGAACGCAGTGGATAGAAATCTGCGCGCAGCTTCTTACAGAAAAAGCATGGAACACAGATAGTACGATACTATGACGCTGTCAAAAGCGTGCTTATCACCTCTTTGTTGTCCTCCTCCCAAAGAGCATTGCTCTGCCTTTTGTCTGTTCTATTTGGTACTGTGACATTATAACTCTTGGTGTTTGTTGTTACTTCAGTGTAAATCCAAGTGCACAACGTTGCTGAGACCATGAAGGGAGTGCGGTAAGACCGCTTTCACGAAACATATAGAATGCACTTCTCCATTTAAACCTTTTTATTTCTTCATGTATTTTTTTCCCCATTTGTTGAGGTTTTGATTGAACGAGGCAGCTTTCTCAAACATACTAGACATATTGATAACCACTATCACATTCCATTTTGATATGTTCTGGTTAAAGTCGGTAGCTTGATAAAACATACCTCCCATATCTTTAACCGATGAGACGTCCCACTCACTAATGTTGCCGTTGAATGTAGTGTTGTCTTTAAACAACCCGTTCATATCTGTTACGCTTGAAGTGTCGATGTAGTTGAGGTTTACTTCGTTGCCGTGCTTAGCTATGGCTCTGTCGATTTCGGCTTGTAATGCTGCTTTGTCTGCTACTCTCATAATTTATCTTTCTTGAATAAAAAGCTCCCTGCACTTCCTAACAAAGGCTATTGATAAGAAATGCGAGAATGTACAAAAAGACTTTAAAACAATAACTTGCTATAAGTTCATCTCCATCAACAAACAAAGCATAGACATGTTAGTAAAAAACAATGTGTATTTTAGCGACGTTCCATCCCTCAACGACCCATTAGAATGCCCTTTATTAAAAGACAAAGTATTTGAGCAAGAAGAAGTATTAACAGATAAGTATGAGCCACGTATTTTCTCGCTTGTAGTTCCACCTCCTTACGATGAGAAAGATGAAAATGGAATACACGCAGTCGTGAAAAATACGCTACTCTTCAATCACTATGCCGATGCACACAAAGGCATATGCATAGAGTACGTAATAGAACTTTCTCAAGCAAGGAAAAGGAAAGATGTTTTACACCACCGTACAATACAGCAAGGACACAAGGGCAGCTAGTCTGGAAAAATTCTTTGCCATTAAGGATGAATTATGGAAGTATGAATGTGAGAGGCGTTTTGTATCCTTTGGAAAACAGGAATTCTATAGCGTAAAAACAGACCAGAAAGAAAACAGCACAGGTATTACAAAGATTATCTTTGGACTTGAAACGCCTAAAGAAAACAAAACATTGTTATGGCAACTTCTCGACAATAAAAATCCAAAAATAGCGTTCTTTGAAACTCTTCGAAAAAAAGGGCAGTACTCGTATTTTCAATTTAAATTTGGAAAATATACAGAAAAAGTAGGCAACAAAGACGCTATGAAAACCACTTAAAAAATTAAGTGCTTATAAAACAAACAAAAGCTAAGACATGTCGTTATGCCTTTGCCTGTATATTTGTTTTTTAACCTACTGGTAAAATTAGTACTACTGTATAAGCATTTAGCATTGAGTTTCGTAATACGCGAAATGAAACAAAAAGAAACACAAAAGTATAAGTATGCATGCCTCTATCTGTGTATACAATAGAAAGCTAAAGAACTGTTTGCTTCTCTTTACATACTGTTGTTTCACACCATAAAGGCAGATTATTTATAAGACCGCTTCCAGAAAACATACCCCGTGCTCTTCCCCAATGAGAACCTTTTAATTTGCTGTTTATTTTCGTTTTCCACGACGTAAGGTCTTGCTTAAATGCAGTAGCATCATAAAACATATAGCGCATATCCGTAACCGCACTCACATTCCATTTCGATATATCACCATTGAATTCTGCAAGTGCAAAACCTCGCCAGCCTCTAGAAAACAAATAGCTCATATCCACTATATTGCTTGTATCTATATAGTTTAAGTCTGCATTCATGCCTCGTACATCTACTTTTGTTGCTTTTTGTATTTCAACTATAAGTTCATTTTTGCTTACAGGCTTGTATTTTGCCATGGTAAGTATGTAGCTTGCACTGCTCTCTTTGTATTTTGTCGTAGCTGCCTTCGTTGCAGTGATAACAACCTCACCTACAGCTTTAGGGATCACTACACCTACATTGTTAACGGTAGCTAGCTCTGTATTACTAGATTTGTAGCTTATTAGCCCCGTATCATCTGCTACCTCTGTTTTTTGTACCACTTGGCTGTACGTAGCAAAGGGTGCCTTGAGCATCAAGATAACTATCTTATTAGGAAAGGTAAGTACGGTACCCTCTACAGTCTTTTCTTCTGTTAAGCTACTAGGACTTGTCTCAGAAGGTGAAGAAAGAATTGTGCCATCTACAAGTTCTTCTACTATTGGTTCATCGCAGGATGCAAAAGCCATGGTTAATGCAAGTACGAATATTATATGTATAGAATATTTCATGATATTTTCTTCTCCTATATCGTAAAATTCATTTGGTAATGCACGGTGTAAATTACATTAAGATTACATTATAGTAACAATAAGTAATACTTTCTATAATATAGCTACTAGTATCATATTGTAAGGAGCTTAAACATATGTACAATATACAAAATGTAGCGAGAGATGTAATTTATAAATCCGATTTTATACTTTCAAACCTTAAATTAAACAAGATACTCTATTTTGTATACGCTGCCAATCTCTATGAACATGATGGTGAACGCGTTATAGACGAAAGCCCAGAAGCTTGGATGTACGGACCTGTTTTCTGTTCTGTTTACCATGAATACAAATACTATGGTGCAAACCCCATAGAAGCTATAAAGGCTTATGATGAGATTAGTGAAAAAACATATACCGATGCCACAAATGCAGTAATAGATGCGTTAAAAGACTCTTCAGAAAGCAGACTTATTTCGCTTACACACAGGGAAGATGGAGCGTGGGCCAAAGTATATGATCCTAAAAAAGAACATAATACTATCCCTGATGAATTTATTGAGGAAGAATTCCGTACCTTTTATGTCTAAAAAGGAATATAAAAAACTTTCAGAAAATGCGGAAGGTGGCGAAAAAAAACAAACGCTATTTGTCGAAGAATTAGAAAAAGACAATACAAATCTTAAACAGGAAGTACATAGACTCAAGGCTGTGACCGCTATATTATGCATATTACTCTTTAATATTGGAATTTTTATTAACCACAAATTCCCTAACTGGGCAGTAATAGGAATAATTATTTTTGAAATGGTAGTACTTTTTGTATATGCAAAAGGCAACAAGAACTATAATTATCTCGTAACTTTTATTAAAGACATTATTACAAAACAAGACAAGAAAAAATAATAACTAATACGTAATTACCAAGCTATAACTGTATCTTATCACTTCTTACTCATCTACATACCGTAACACATTTAGTGCATTAGTAAGCTCAAAGTAAAATCGCAGAGAGGCAAGGCTTTACACTCTCAGAAAGCTAAAAAAAGAGACAGACACTTTTGGTATATTTTCAAGAGTTAGTTATATTGGTAATTGCATTTGCACTCCTAGGCTATGAATAGGTACTTTACTACTCGTAAGCAAAAACAATGTAAGAATAAGCAGCGTGAAGTTTAAGTAAATATCGCGTTCGGATGCTTGCCATACTACAATAACAGCTATGGATGCACATTCTTCTGAGACTGAAAAAAAAAGCACAAGCTACGCCGATGCTGGAGTAAACATAGATGCAGGCAAAGCTGCAGTGGATCTCATTAGCGAAACTTGTAAAAAAACGCAGCACAGTGCCGTACGCCATGCCCGAGGACAATTCGCTTCTCTGTATACACTTGCCGATGTCATTAAAACACATCGCAATCCCCTACTCGTTTCAAGCACTGATGGCGTAGGAACAAAACTACTTATCGCAAAACAGCATAATCGCTACGAAAGCATCGGACAAGACTGTGTTGCCATGTGCGTAAACGACATAGCATGTCATGGAGCTAGCCCCTTGTTTTTTTTAGACTACGTGGCATGCGGTGTACTTAGCCCCCCAGTAGTTCAGACTATAGTCGCAGGCATCGCTGAAGCTTGTCTTAAGTGCAACTGCTCACTCGTTGGTGGTGAAATGGCAGAAATGCCCGACATGTATGCACGTGGCGACTACGATGTTGCAGGCTTTGCCGTTGGCGTTGTTGATGAATGCGACGTAGTAGATGGCAGCTGTGCCTGCAATGGCGATGTAGTCATCGCTCTTGCCTCAAACGGCATTCATAGCAATGGGTTTTCTCTCATCCGCACGCTGTACCCCGACACAAATATTCAATTTGACGGAGCGCCCTTGTATCGTACCTTGCTCAAACCTACTCGACTCTATGTGCGCGCATTTCAAGCTTTGGTAAAAAACCTTCACACAAACAAGCAACACACAAATAAAAAATTACTTCGCGCACTTGTCCACGTTACCGGCGGTGGAATATTTGAAAATATCGCGCGGGTGCTTCCCCCACAATTATGCGCAGAAATACACACCGCTGCGGTACCACCGCAAGCGATTTTTCGCGACATAGAAACAAAGCACCATATTTCAAAACACGAACTATGGCGCACCTTTAACATGGGCGTCGGCGCAGCTGCTATTGTTACACCTCATGTGGTAGAAGATGCGCTTCGCTTGCTTCGTGAAGCAGGAGAAACTGCCTTTGTCATAGGGCACCTGCACACTCGAAAACAAGAAAATGACCCACAGGTTTTTTTATCATGAGTAGTACACAAAATAAAAACGCAGAAATAATTATTTTGGTTTCTGGAACAGGAACAACTTTAGAGGCACTGATATACTTCTTTCGCAAAAATTCTGAAGTGAATATTTGTGCAGTTATTGCAGACAGACCATGCTACGCACTTACGCGCGCGAAAAATAATAACATATCGGCATATTTATGCGACAAAAACGCAGGCAAAGACGCCTCTCACTTTTACGACATAGACGAAATTGTACAATCGAAACAGCCTACACTTCTAGTACTTGCAGGATTTTTAGGAATAGTACCGCGATGGTTTACTTCGTGTTACGCACGACAGATTATTAACATTCACCCATCGCTACTGCCATTATATGGAGGCAAAGGCATGTATGGTAATAAAGTACACCGTGCCGTGCTTGCATCAAAAGAAAAAGAAAGCGGATGCACGGTACATTGGGTAAGCGATGTAATAGACGGCGGCGCCATTATAGAACAAAAACGCATTGCCGTTGAACAGGGACAAAGCGTAGAAAGCCTAGCTTCTCATGTGCAAGCTGCAGAACGAGAATTATACCCGCAAGTTATTACCGCACTAGTACGCGCAAAAAACAAAAGGAAAGATATATGAAGTATTTAATACTTGGCAATGGCGGGCGAGAACACGCACTTGCATGGAAATTAAGCATAAACGATGAAGTAACACATGTGTACTGCATGGAAGGCAACGGCGGTACTGCCATTACACAAAAATGTATCAATGTGCCTCAGGTACCAACGCACAAGATAGCGCTATGGGCAAAAGAACACGCCATCAATTGCGTAGTGCCGGGCAATGAAACCGTACTTATGGAAGGCATCGTCGACATTTGTCGCAAAGAAAAAATTTCGGTTTTCGGTCCGCACAAAAGTGCTGCGCTGCTTGAAGGCAGTAAAGTTTTTGCAAAAAAATTTATGAACACTTACAAGATACGAACCGCGCAATATCACGTTACTTCTTCCATTGCCGAGGCAAAGTCCTTGCTTTCTGCATACTCATACCCGCTTGTAATCAAGGCTGACGGACTTGCTGCAGGAAAAGGGGTTGTCATATGCCACAGCGCTATTGAAGCTGAAAAAACACTCGAAGATATGATGCTGCACAATCTATTTGCAGATGCGGGAAAAACTATTGTTCTTGAAGAATATCTAGACGGATTTGAGACATCTATTATAGCAATGTATGACGGAAAACGCATCATCCCATTTTTACCTGCGAAAGACCACAAAAAAATACACAATGGTGAAATGGGATTAAACACTGGCGGTATGGGAGTCATTGCACCTAACCCGCTGTTCACTACAGGCCTCTATGAAGATTTTCTTACTGCGATATTGCATCCGACAGAACGTGCTCTTGCTGCAGAAAATTTACAATTCTCAGGATTTTTGTTTTTTGGGCTTATGGTGCGTAAAAACAAATGTTACTTGCTTGAATATAACGTGCGATTTGGAGATCCTGAAGCACAAGCACTATTGCCACTTTTGAAAAATAATTTATCATCCCTCATTCACCATGCCATAGCAGGCACCTTAGACATTGCACCGTTTCAATGGCACGGTGGATCTTCGTGTTGTGTGGTCTTAGCTTCAGGCGGATATCCTGCATCGTACAAAACAGGGTATCAAATACAAGGTCTAGAAAATTCTAACGAACATGTAGTAACTTTCTACGCAGGTGTTGAGAAACACGATTCTAACTTTATCACAAGCGGTGGACGCGTTTTTAGCGTAGTCGGACTTGGAAAAAATCTTGAAGAATCGCGAAAATCTGCCTATGAGCATGTCAAAAACATTAACTTTGAAGGCATGCATTACAGAACCGATATAGGGTTTATAGAAACATCAGCATAAAACTATCGTAATTCCTATATGTTTTATACTATTTTGTATATTGACTTACATATGGCACTTATAGTACTTTGTAAATTAAATAAGTCATTCTCTGTGTATTGCAAGTTATAAAGTCACAGTTTCGCATTTGTAAATTATTATTTCAAAAATATTTTTATTTTCGTATGCATGGTTACTACCATTGCGGTAATACATTTAATACAGGAGTTTATTATGTCTGATGATGTACGAGAAGAAGAAAAAACAACATCTAGAATTTCTGATGTACAAGAAGTCGTAAACAAAGATAATACGACACAAAATATTGTCGCTACCGACAAATTGAAAGAAGAATCGCAAGATCAAAGATTAAAAATAAAACAACGCAATCGATTTAAAAAACCCAATAAATGGAACAAAGAAAAACCCATTGAAGAACCTGTTGAAATTCCCGAGGAAATAAAAGGCATAACCGAAGTGCATCACGATACCTTAACGGAATATTCAATGCTCGCGCTGCGAGATTTGGCTGTGAAACTAAAGGTTAAATCTGAAAACATTGCAGCACTAAAAAAGCAGGAAATAATATACGAAATATTGAACACATATATGAAATACAAAGTTTCTGTATATGCTCGTGGCACTTTGGAGACAGTAACCGATTCTTATGGATTTCTGCGTTCTATACAAAATTCATATCTTCCCGGTCCAGAGGATATTTATATTTCTGCATCTCACATTAAGCGTATGAATCTCAAAACAGGCGATACGGTAGAAGGACTTATTCGTGCACCGCGCGAAGGTGAACGTTTTTTTGCACTTAAAAGCGTGCAAAAGGTTAACTTTGAAGACCCATCCGTAGCACAAGAACGAATACCATTTGAAAACTTAACACCGCTGTATCCTCAAGAAAGACTAAAACTTGAAACAGAAAACGGTAGTATTTCAACACGCATTATTGATCTTATGTGCCCTATTGGAAAAGGCCAACGCGGGCTTGTAGTTTCACCGCCTCGTACGGGTAAAACAATCTTGTTACAAAAAATCGCAACTGCCATTACTGAAAACAATCCCGAGATATACCTCATCGTACTGCTCGTTGGTGAACGTCCCGAAGAAGTTACCGACATGCAACGCAATGTCAAAGCAGAGGTAATATCTGCTACCTTCGACGAGCCTGACATGCGACATGTGCAAGTTGCAGAAATGGTAATTGAAAAATCACGCCGACTTGTTGAGCATGGACGCGATGTGGTAATTTTACTCGATTCTATTACCCGCTTGGCACGAGCATATAACCAAACCGTACCGACTTCAGGAAAAATTCTCTCTGGCGGTGTCGATTCAAATGCACTCCATAAACCAAAACGTTTTTTCGGAGCGGCGCGAAACATAGAAAACGGAGGCAGCTTGACTATAGTTGCAACTGCGCTTGTCGAAACGGGCAGCCGCATGGACGAAGTTATTTTTGAAGAATTTAAAGGTACGGGAAATATGGAAGTAAGTCTTGATAGACGAATATCCGATAGACGCACCTTCCCTGCTATCAATGTAAAACGATCAGGCACGCGGCGCGAAGACTTACTACTTACGGAAACCGAACTTCAAAAAACATGGGTTTTACGCAAGGTTATAAGTTCTATGGATGATGTAGAAATTATGGAATTGCTTGTCGACAGAATGGGTAAAACAAAAACAAATGAAGATTTTCTTAATTCTATGAATACTTCAAGTTAAATGAGCTTTCAGTAAAAAGCCTACGCAATATATTCTGTCACCGATATATTTTCACACGGATCTTTTCCTGTGTTAGAATATAATATACAAAAACATAGTTTATTAAGGAGCAACGAATGAAAAAAGACATACATCCTCATTATGAATCAGTAGTATTTAAAGATATATCTACCGGAGAGATGTTTCTCATTCCCTCTACTACAAAATCAAAGAAAACAATTGAGTATACCGATGGCAAAAAATATCCGCTTGTAGAAATGGAAATAACGAGTTCTTCACATCCCTTTTATACAGGCACACAAAAGCTTGTCGATACGGCAGGACGCATAGAGCGATTCCGTAAAAAATTCAACATAAAATAAAATGCGCTACCAATAAAGGTACTTCGACACTCTATACTCTTTCGGCTATAACAGTATCCTAAGGCGATGGTGCACATATGTTTTCCAAAAAAGCATAGGGATCTTTTTTATACGGGTTTCTTTTTACAGGCTCAAGCGCATCTATAAATTTTGACATGCTGTTTCCGCAGGCCTCGTACGCTTTTTTAAATGCACTGCTATTATCTTCATACAAAGAAATAGTGGCAAAAAATGCATTATTATACTTTGTAATGTCAACATGTGCATAATTGTCATTGGTAAAACGTATTTTATAATTTTTTACAAAATCTTCCTGCGCTTTTTTAAGTAGTAATACTTTTTTTCTTCGCTTTTCGTCTTCTTTCAGCGTGGCATTATTATACAAGTGTTCAAGTTTCTTACGTACTGCATATAAAAAATTCGTAAAAGCTTGTGCATTCTTTTCACTATTACGCGCATGCATGTACGGTAAAGATTGTCTACCATATTTCTCTTTAATATAATCTAAGGCACTTTGTTGTCCTACAAAATTTGCAAGCTGCTCGTTAAATGAACTTTGTTTTGATACCCAAATAGTACTGTGAGTTTGCTCATGCGCAATAAGCTCAACAAGATCCCATTCTTGATATTTTTTCATAAACGAGTAGAGTGGGTCGGGTAGCATATTCAAAGTACTAAAAGCTCTTACGCGCCGAATAAGTACATCGTAGTTCTTCTCGCGTAATTTTTTCGCTTCTTTTTGTGCATCTTCGATTTGATAATACCCACGATACGGAAGTTTGCCCAAAAATGGATACTTCCACATATACGAATTTAAACCGAATTCAGGAGCTGCTTGAACCACTGCAACAAGATAATCCTGTTCTAATTCCGTATATGAATTATATGTTTTCGTTGTATTCAAATGTGCATAATCGCGCAAAAATACTTTGATAGCTTGTACCCGCTTCAAAAATACCTGTGTTTCTGGTTCTGTATCAGGAGAAGCGAGCAATGTTTTAACACTTTTCGCGTCGATATACGTATATCGAAACAAATAATACGCTTGAGTGGTGTAATAACACGACATAGGAAAAAAGAGAAATACCAGCGTAATGCATAAACATATATGATGTTTTTTCATAATATTAACGTTCCTTCAATAATGTTACTGTGTTTTATAGATTACACACTGTTATATGCATTGCAACAGTTGTCTATTTTCATAGACAATTATTGAATAATCTTATACTCTTTAAGAAATGGACCACAATCAAAATCAAAAAGATCTTTTTACAACTGATGCAGATGTCTATGCCATTATACAAGAAGAGGGTCGACGACAACATACAAAGCTAGAAATGATAGCTAGCGAAAACTTTACCAGCAGTGCGGTAATAGAAGCGACAGGTTCTCTGCTTACAAACAAATATGCTGAGGGATATCCGGGAAATCGATATTACGGTGGCTGCGAAGTTGTAGATAAGGTAGAAACGCTCGCCATAGAAAGAGCAAAAGAGCTCTTTAATGCCGAGTACGCAAATGTACAAGCTCATTCTGGAAGTTCTGCAAATATGGCGGTGTATGTGGGTTTTCTGAATGCAGGAGACACTATAGTAGGTATGGATCTTGCACATGGAGGACATCTTACTCACGGTGCACATGTGAGTTTTTCCGGAAAAAACTACCGCGCTGTTTCATATGGCGTTCACAAAGAAACTGAATTATTAGATTTTGATGAAATAGAAACAATGGTAAAACAACATAAACCTAAGCTTATTATTGCAGGAGCATCTGCCTATTCTCGTGTTATAGACTTCGAAAAATTTGCTACTATAGCGCGCAAATATGACGCACTTCTTATGGTAGACATGGCACATATTGCAGGACTTGTTGCGACAAAACAACATCCTTCTCCCATACCACATGCAGATGTAGTAACAACTACAACACACAAAACACTTCGAGGACCTCGAGGAGGACTCATAATAGCAGGAAAAGATAAAGAAAACACGCTAGGACTTACTACGGCTTCGGGAAAAACAAAAAAATATTCGCAAATTTTGAACTCGGCGATGATGCCCGGCATACAAGGCGGTCCGCTTATGCATGTAATAGCGGCAAAAGCAGTAGCATTGAAAGAATGCATGGAAAAGGAATTTGTGATATATCAAAAACAAGTAATAAAAAATGCAAACGCACTTGCAACAGCACTTATAAATGGCGGAATACGCATTGTAAGTGGCGGCACCGACAATCATTTGTTCATTGCCGATGTTCGTAATTTTGGAATTACGGGTAAAGAAGCAGAACGATATCTTGACGATGCTAATATATCAGCAAACAAAAACGCAATTCCTTTTGATCCACAACCTCCATTTGTTACTTCTGGAGTACGCTTCGGCACTCCCGCACTTACCTCACGAGGAATGGATGAAAACGACATGCAAAGCGTTGCAAGTTTTATTATAGAAGTACTCAAAAGTAACGGAAAAACATCAACATTATCAAAAGTTGCGCATGCAGTACAAGAATTTACAAATAAATTCCCAATGAGAAAAGAAGGTTTCTAATGCAAATTCAATCTATAACATATAAAAGTGGTTCTTACATTATTATAGAAGGCGAAGTAAGTGCGGGTGCATTTTACATTATTGCAGAAGGTGCTGTAGAACTATCGCAGAATATTAACATACCGGGTTATGAAAATGTCAAACTCGGCGTTGGAGATTTCTTTGGAGTTGAGTCCGCTCTTACAGGAAAACGCGAAATGTTTACTGCTATAACAAAAGCAGATTGTAAGTTAATAGTAGTTCCAAAGAATCAATATGATTACCTCATACAAAAAAAACCTACGTTAGTACAAAAAATAATTCTCTCATTTTCAAAAAAGGTGAGAGAACTTGATAGTATGCTCACAAAAATATCATTCAAAAACTACCATGAAGTCACGCTAGGTTTTGATAATCTTTTACATGTAGCTGAATACTATAGTGCAAAAGAGCAGGAACAACCTGCAGCTTTTGCATATTATCATTTCCTTAAAAATGTGAAAACACACGATAAACTTGAATATGCAAAATCTCAACTTGCTCGTCTGAAAGAAAATCATAAAGAAGAAGATCTCTTTTTAGAAGAAGATATATCGCAAATGACTCGCAATGTTCCTGCGGGAACGATGATCTTTTCTGAAGCTATGCCCGGTAATACTATGTATTTTCTACAAAGTGGTAGCGTTAAAATTTGCAAAATATCTAAAAATTCTGAAATAACCCTCGCGGTATTACAAAAAGGTAGTTTGTTTGGAGAAATGGCATTATTAGAAAATAAACCTCGTTCTGCAATTGCTATCACAGAAAAAGACTCCGTCTTGCTAGTAATAAGCAACGAAAATTTCCCTACCGTAATAAAACGACAGCCTTCTCTTATTACTCGCATTACTACCGTACTTGCAAATAGATTATGGTTTATTTATAGACAAATCGCCAATGTTATGCTTCCGGAAGGACATGAACGTCTCTATGATGCATTACTTCTTTTTATGGAACAAAATGATGTAGTAATAGATAAAACCCCCGTAATTTTAGACACAAACATGAAAGACTTGCTCCATCATACCGGCATGGTAAGCAAGAAAGGAACAGAAGCATTCCAAGAATTAGTATCTGCAAACACCATTAAACCGCGCCCCGACGGTACTATTGAAATTAGAAATCCTGTATTCATTCAAAACAGAGTTTTTTATTTTAAAGAAAAAATGAAAAACTCCACTTCTTCATAAAGTATCTTACGTATTTTGAAGGTTTCTAAGAACAAAATTTGACTACTTCTTCTAAAGAAAGTTCCAAAATGTTTTCTTTCTTATCTTCTGGTATACGTACGTTTTTGGTTCCATACTTTACATAAAGTCCATAAGGACCTTTATATATTCCCACCTTTTTTTTGTTTTTTGCGTAAATTCCAAAATCTTTCACGACTGAAGTTGTGCGTTTTCTTCTTTTAGGAACTTCAGAAAGCAATACAAGTGCTCTATCAAGTTCTATGGTATAAAGATTATCTTGTTGTTTCAAAGTCCGTGTTTCATCACCACATTTTATATATGATCCAAAGCGACCTCGGGTTACAATAACATCGTTGCCTGTTTTCGGATCTTTACCTAAGATTCTAGGAATGCTTAAAAGCTTCAATGCTTGCTCTAAAGTCAAAGTGCTTGGTGAAAATTCTTTCGTTACTTGCGCGCGTCTTGGCTTTGGCTCTTCTTCTGTTACTTCTCCTAGTTGTACATATGGTCCGTAACGTCCGGTAAGACAGTACACATTCTTGTCTGTTTTAGGATCAATGCCCATACTTTGTGGACCAAGCCGTTTAATTTTTGCAAGCTCTTCAATGTAATCAGCATTGATATCTGCAGGGTTACAGTCTTCAGGAATTGAGAAATTTTCTTTTATATCTCCATTATGAAGTTGTATAAAAGATCCATAACGTCCAACACGTACTTCGTATTTTTCATCCAATTGAGGAAATTCTATTCTTCGTGATTTTTCGCTATCTATTGCATCACCTTTTTCAATGCGTTGTTTAAGCCCTAACTCTCCAAAGTAAAATTCCTGCAAATAATGTAATCCGTTACGCGTTCCATCTGCAATGTCGTCTAACACATCTTCCATACCTGCCGTAAAATTGTAATCGACATAATCGTGAAAATTCTTCTCTAAAAACTGCGTTACGGCAAACCCCATCAGCGTTGGAACAAGTGCTTGTTCGACTCTACGCGCATAGCCACGGTCTAAAAGCGTATTTATAATAGTTGCATAGGTAGAGGGCCTACCTACACCTAAAGTTTCAAGCTGCTTTACTAACGATGCGTCGTTATAACGACTTGGTGGTTTTGTCTCATGCTCTTCAGAAAAAACGTCAACGGGAATAAGTTCTACATTTTCTGCAAGTCCGTCTGGTAACTGTTTTTCTTCGATTTTTGAAAAACTATACAGCGCAAGAAATCCGGGAAAACTAAGCGTAGAACCACTTGCCGTAAACACATAATTTTGTATGTGAAATTCAACACTTGTCGTTGCTTTTACCGCGTGTGCCATTTGCGAGGCTATAGTTCTTTCCCATATCAATTTGTACAAGTGCGCCTCACGCCCTGTTAATCCCGTATTAGCAGGCGCTACGAATTGTGTTCCTGTAGGACGAATAGCTTCGTGCGCTTCTTGTGCATTTTTACTTTTAGAAGAAAAAATTCTCGGTTTTTCCGGGAGATATGCTGCATCAAAATGCGTGCTAATATATTCGCGAGACGCTTGTATTGCCTGCGCTGAGAGCATCGGTGAATCTGTTCTCATATACGTTATAAAACCCTGTTCATATATTGTTTGTGCCACACGCATAGTCTCACGTGCAGAAAGGTGTAGTTTTCTATTTGCCTCTTGCTGCAGCGTCGATGTGGTAAACGGTATAGGTGGTAAAACTTTTTGTGGATTTTTCTCTACTGAGCTAATGGTAAAAGCTTTTCCTTTTGTAGCATGTACGACTTTTTCTGCCAATGCATGTGAAAGGTGCACTGCATTTTGTTTTGTAAGTACTCCAGTGTTATCAAAATCAGATCCTATCGCTATGCGTTGCCCTTCAATAGAAATGAGTTTTGCATTAAATTTTATATCAGAGTGCTCAAATAAAACACCGACACTGCTATAACGCACTTTCTTAAATATATACCGCTCACGTTCGCGCTCAACTAAAAGCCGCAAACCGGGTGACTGTACGCGTCCTGAAGAAAGCTTGTACGTTATTTTTTTCCACAACAAGCCTGAAACCTCATATCCAAATAACCTATCAAGTATTCGCCGCGTCTCTTGTGCCTTTACTAAGTTATTATCAATATCTCGAAACGACTCAAGTGCCTGCAAAATAGCATCTTTAGTAATTTCATGAAATACCATGCGCTTTACAGGAATTGATGGTTTCACAAGCTGCGTGATGTGATATGCTATGCTTTCTCCTTCTCTGTCTTCGTCTGTGGCGAGAATAAGCGAATCTGCAGTTTTCACTTTCTTTTTCATCTCATTTATCACTTTTCCTTTACCCTTGATAGTGATATACAACGGTGTAAAGTCATTTTCAACATCTATGCCCAATCGAGACCATGGCAATACTTTGTATTTTTCTGGAATATCAGAAGCATTTTGTGGCAAATCTCGTACGTGTCCTATACTTGCAATAATTTCATATTCTTTTGGAAGAAACTTTGCGACTGTTTTCGCTTTTGTAGGCGACTCTACTATAACAATGTGACTCATACGCTTATTTTATAAAGTTATGCCTTAGCTTGTATAGGAATTATAAAATAATACACAATGAAATTTTCTTAATCTTTAAAGTTCTCATCAATTTGTATTGTATTTATAAAATTTCACATATGCATTGGCAAGTTTTTCGTAATATGAAGTTTTTTTCTTGACATTATTAGTCTCGGCTAACTATTATAAAAGCTATGAAAAATTTTATATGGAAAATCGTAATAGTAGTGATCTTACTTTCTCTAAGTGTGAATATTTCGTATTCTTCTGGGTCAAATGCATCTGATAAAGAAAATATATCGTCCGATGGAAAGTTAAAAGAACTGACTTTGTATACTCCACCTGCAGGTGTTGGTGTCTTAATGGTAGATGTAGTAAACTCTCAAGCACTAAATAAATACGTCGAGAAACTAAACGTAGTTCGTTGGAACAATCCTGACCAATTACGTGCAGGTATTATAAATGGTTCTATGAATATTACATTTTTGCCAAGCTATGTCGGAGCAAAGCTATATAACAAAGGCATTACATTCCAGCTTTTGAATATCGTAACAGGTGGGTTACTCTACGTAATTAGCCGCGATCCTTCTCTTAAAACCATTGATGATCTAAGAGGTAAGCGCATCGTTGTACCTTTTAAAAACGATATGCCTGACTTAGTATTGCGTTCTTTACTGACAAAAATAAGTATAAAGACAAGTAAGGATATTACCATTGAATACGTCGCTACTCCAGAAATAGCGGCGAAAATGGCAATTGCAGGCAAGGCAGATACCGTGTTGTTACCAGAAGTAGCAGCAACCAAAGTTACACTTATGTCGAAAAAGGAACAAAACATCCCGTTTCAATATGCCATTGATATTCAAAAAGAATGGGGTCGTCTTATGCAAACGAAAAACTATATACCGCAAGCAGGTGTTGCCGTCCGAAAATCTTTTGCCGAAAAAAATCCTAAACTTGTAAAAGCGTTACATAAAGCTTTACAAGAAGCTTCTACAAGACTCATGAAAAATGAAAAACACCTGAAAGCAATGGTGGAAAAACTATGGCCAAATCAAGGTGTGATTTTTACAAAATCTATTGGAAAATGGAACATGAATGTTCAAAGTAGCGTTGTAATAAGATCTGATTTAGAACATTTTTTTAAAACCTTGAAAGCACTAAACCCATCTATCATTGGAGGTAAACTTCCCAACGATGGATTTTACTATCAATAAACTGATGAATGTAGTGTAGCTTTCAAAAAATTCTGCAAAGGATACAATTGTGTACTCTCGTAAATATGCGGGAAAAGTTTTAGGAATTATTCTCCTTCTTAGTTTGTGGTCTTTAGGTAGTACCCGTTATTCCAATTTAGTACTTCCATCGCCCTTAGAAACTCTACAGCGATTGTATGAAATTTTTTTTATGGAAAGCGGCTTGAAACAACTAGGCATTACCATTGTGCGTGCTTTAGTGGGATTTGTGCTTTCTATAATAGGAGCTATGACATGTGGCATTATCGCAGGTATTGTACCCTTCTTACGTTACATGCTCTATCCACTTGAACGTATTATGATTTCTGTACCACCCATAGCGTGGGTAGTTTTGACTATTTTGTGGTTTGGGGGTACAGGTATTGGTAGTGCTGTACTTACAATTTTTATAGCATCTTTTTCTGTAATTTACATTTCTACTATACAGGGCGTAAAAACATTGGACACGCGTCTTCTAGACATGGGGCGCAGCTTTGGTATGTCGCATACAAAATCTGTATTAAAAATCGGCTTCATTCACATATTGTCGGTGACCTTCCCTGCCATAAGAGTGGCTTTTGGGCAAAGCTGGAAAGTAGGTGTCATGGCAGAAGTGCTCGGAGCTTCAAACGGCATAGGTGCAAAAATCGCCACAGCCCGCGCTCACTTAGAAACACCTGATGTCTTCGCATGGATAGCGGTCGCAGTTATTTTGTTTATAACAACTGATGAGTTATTCATTGCTCCAATAAATAAGTACACCATGAAATGGAGATGAGGATTTAACACATGATAGAGTGTAAAAACATTCATTTTTCTTATGGAAGTAATCGCGAGAAAATATTCTCAGAGCTTAATTTCTGTATTGAAACTGGGCAATTTGTTACCTTTATGGGATGCTCAGGATGTGGAAAAACCACTTTGCTTAACATTATGAATGGACTACTATCTCCTTATAAAGGACAAATAACAAACCTTGCAAAATCCTCTGTTACTCTTTTTCAAGATACACGTTTGATACCGTGGATGACCATTAGCAATAATGTGAAATTTGGAGCGCGAGAAAAAAACATTCTCATTTCAGATGAAGATGTGAACGAAATGCTGCAAAGTGTTGGCATACCTACTCATATCAAAGACGCATACCCTAAAATTTTAAGTGGAGGCATGGAGCAAAGGGTGGCGTTTGCCCGAGCCTTGGCATGTCAACCAGACATGCTTTTTATGGATGAACCTTTTTCTGCACTCGACATGATAACAAGAAAAGACTTAGCATATCGCGTCGCATGCTATGTCCAAGAAAAAAAGGCAACTGCTATTTTCGTGACACACGATGTAACAGAAGCTTGCTTTTTATCAGATATACTGTACGAAATGCGCGGTGTACCTGCAAAAATTAAAAAATTAACAAGTATTTCAAAACCTACGCTACAAAGGAATGAGACTATGATACAAACTATTGTAAATACGGTGATGCACAAAAAACGCCAAAAAAATTCGGTAGAATTTGAACGAATGGCAACATGTAAAATGGGAGAAAATTTAGAAAAATTTATACAGTTCATGGAAGCGCGTATGTGGCGCATTATCCATGTGAAACAAAAAAGATGCCCATCTATAAAAAAAATACCCGATTGTATTGTTATAGATGGAAAACATCCCGATGCTCAAAAACTTATACGCATATACGAAAAGGAGCATACGCGTTTTTTGTATCTTAATACAACACCAAAAGACATAAAAGTTTCTCGTATACCGTGTGAATTTGATGCGATAAAAAATTGGTGGGGCTGGGAAAACCTCTATGCCGATTTAATTGAAGGTGCGACTAAAAGCCGAGTACGACACATAACTATTGGACATAACTGGTCTTATGTCGAAACAGATAAAGGCGCAGGGCTAGGACGCACTCCGTGTCGTGGCACAGAAGGAGCGCGCACCATAGCAAACGCAGGTTCACTTGAGGGAAAAACTGTACGTGATTTAGCACAAGGCTTGCTCAGTGACGATGATCTCTTGCGCTCCCTTGCCATAGCGGCAATACAATGTGTCTATAACACCGCAGATAAGGGACGTACGGGCGAATCTCAATGGGGGTTTTCTTTGTTCAAGCATAGCGTAGGAAAGAAGGCATGCATTGGCTATTGTCCCTGCTCGCAACACATTATCCCCGATATGAAAATTATAGAAAGAGAACCTAAAGAAGGACATTATACCGTAGAAGAAGGAGAAACCTTGCTCCGCAGTGTCGATTCTCTTGTAGTGACGGCCCAAACTTTGATGAATGGTTCACTTCCTAGAATTTTATTTTTAGCACAAGGTGCAGATATCATGCTCTACGGACCTACCTGTCCTTTATCTTCTGTATGGGATAAATACGGAATTCGTTACGCCTGTGGAGTACGAGTTACAAATAAAACTGCCATGCGTCAATTTGTTTCTCAAGCAGGCACCATGTTAATGCAAGATAAAATGGCAGAAAAAATTACAATGGAGTTTTAAATATGAGAGTGTTTCTTCTATGCATGTAGCGAGAATTTTACCTAAAAACGCTAGTGTATACAAAACTGTAGGACCATGGAAAGGTGAGGTAATTCCCCATGAATTATTCTCACGGCACAATATTGATACAGGTTTCTGGGGAGAATTACACATCCTCTCTGGGAGCGTCCAATATATTTCGTACGACAGTGCAGAAAAGTTTCTTTTAGGCGCAGGCGATACTCACATCATCATTTCTCAAGAGTGGCATTATCTATCTGTGCCTGAGGGTTTTCAAAAATCGAACTTAGAAATACGCATTACTTTTTACAAGGTATTTCCATAGTCTCATTCCTTTGAGGTTATTATTTACCAGCATGATAGCTTGCGTATCAATCTGTTTTTCACATCAGATTGATGGAGCAAAGAATACCTAGCGTTTTCTAGAACGCTTTCATCACCTCTCTATGTTTGGTATTCCTTAAGATGTTTTATACTTACATTAAGAGGTATTGTTACTCCATTTTTTTAACTTACTTTTGGCACAGCATAAACAATACAGAAAAAAGATTATGAATGTAAAATATCATTACAGTAAATTTCCACCAAAAATTGATGAAGATAAACAATTAACATCACTAATATGTGAAGCGAGAACAGAGCTTGGAAAATATGAGGGGTTTTTATCTTCTATGGAAAATAACAAAGTCTTATTATCTCCTTTATTTACTCAAGAAGCTGTCTTGTCTTCAAGAATAGAAGGTACTCAATCAACCTTAACAGAAGTATTAGAATTTGAAGCTCATGAAGGAAAACAAAAAATTTCAGAAGAAAAAAAAGAAGATATAAAAGAAATAGTAAACTATCGTCATGCTATGAAAAGAGCAGAAAAATTATTAGAAAAAAAACCATTACATCAGAAAATTTTATTAGAGGCACACAAAGCGCTCATGCAAGGGGTAAAAGGGAAAAATGAATCACCGGGACAATATAGAAAGATTCCCGTTTGGATTGGTCCTGATAAAACCAATATAAAAAATGCTCGTTTTATACCTATAGAAGCACAACACATTTCAGATGCAATGTCTAACTTTGAAAAATATATTCATAACAATGAAGATTATGATGATTTGATAAAGATAGCTATCTTACACGCAGAATTTGAAGCAATACATCCCTTCTTAGACGGAAATGGAAGGGTAGGAAGGCTCTTTATACCTTTGTATTTATGGTATAAAAAACTTCTTAGTAGTCCATCTTTTTATATAAGTACCTATTTTGAAAAAAATAAAGATACTTACTACGATTTGTTGCTAAATATTTCAAAGAAAAACGACTGGAAAACTTGGATTATATTTTTTGCGCAAGGTATAGTTGAGCAATCAAAAGATAACTTTACGAGAGCAAAAAAGATTGTAGATTTTTATAAAGAATTAAAAAGCAAAATCCCTACAATGAGCAAGTCTCCTTATGGAATTACCGCTTTAGATTTTATATTTCAAAATACCTATTTTAATACCGCTTCTTTTTATCAAGAATCAGGTGTTCCCAAAGCAATAGCAAAAAGACTTCTTAGTACTTTTGAAAAAGAGGATCTTTTACTTTGCATAAAAGGTCAAGGAAGAACCCCCAATTTTTATGTCTTTAAAAAACTTATTGATATTGCTGACGGAAAATAACTAGTAGTCCACTTTCGCACCACAAATAGTTTTGTAGCCCACTTTTGCACCACAAATAGTTTTGTAGCCCACTTTTGCACCACAAATAGTTTTGTAGCCCACTTTTGCACCACAAATAATTTTGTAGCCCACTTTCGCACCACAAATAGTTTTGTAGCCCACTTTTGCACCACAAATAATTTTGTAGCCCACTTTCGCACCACAAATAATTTTGTAGCCCACTTTCGCACCACAAATAGTTTTGTAGCCCACTTTTGTACCACAAATAGTTTTGTAGCCCACTTTCGCACCACAAATAATTTTGTAGCCCACTTTTGCACCACAAATAATTTTGTAGCCCACTTTCGCACCACAAATAGTTTTGTAGCCCACTCTTGCACCACAAATAGTTTTGTAGCCCACTTTTGCACCACAAATAGTTTTGTAGCCCACTTTTGCACCACAAATAGTTTTGTAGCCCACTTTTGCACCACAAATAATTTTGTAGCCCACTTTCGCACCACAAATAGTTTTGTAGCCCACTTTTGCACCACAAATAATTTTGTAGCCCACTTTCGCACCACAAATAGTTTTGTAGCCCACTTTTGCACCACAAATAGTTTTGTAACCCACTTTTGCACCACAAATAGTTTTGTAACCCACTTTTGCACCACAAATAGTTTTGTAGCCCACTTTTGTACTTACTCAACGTGAATGTTTCCCTAAGTTATTTATGAACTTTTATGTCTTTATATATTTTTCTAAATATATTACAAATTATTATCTCAAAAGATTATCAAATTATCACAAAATTAATTGATGTTAATTTTTATATATAGTAAAATTAAAGAAATTACAAAAAATAAAGAGGTTTCCATGTATTTATTTGAATTTATCGGTACTGCCGTTTTAGTGCTTTTAGGTTGTGGTGCAATTGCTAACAATCATTTACCAAAAACAGGGGGAAATAATACCGGTACTATGTTTATTAACACAGGCTGGGGCTTTGCAGTGTTTGTCGCAGTACTTATGACTGGCTGGAAAAGCGGTGCTCATATTAACCCTGCAGTTACTATTGCTGTTGCCGTCCGTGGTAGTTTCGATTGGAACTTAGTACCATTCTACATTCTTGCACAGTGTGCAGGTGCTTTCTTTGGTGCCTTTATAGTGTGGTGTGCATATAAAAAGCACTACGACGAATCCGAGGACTCTGCAAAAATTTTAGGTACGTTTTCAACTGGTGCTAGTATTTGTAATGGTTTTTGGAACATTGTTACAGAAATCATCGCTACATTTGTGTTAGTCCTTGGTATTATATTATTTGGAGTAACAGAAAATGCCATGCCTCCATGGGCAGCTGCACTTACGGTAGGTTTTTTGGTATGGGCAATTGGCATATCTTTAGGTGGACCTACGGGCTATGCAATTAACCCCGCGCGCGACTTAGGACCACGCATGTTTCACGCAGTAGCGTTCATTCCTAATAAAGGCAGTTCTAACTGGAAATATGGCTTAACTGTCCCCATCATTGGTCCAATTATTGGCGGAATTTTAGCAGCAATAACAAGCACCGCACTAGGTGTGTAGCACTGAGTATAAGAGTAAGTAGTAAAACTATTACATACTTCCTCCAAGCGTTTAGTAATCCTCTTACTTTTATTCACACCTTTGAAGAGTAAGAGGATACAAAATATCCCTTGTGCGTATTTCAGAATATCAATAATCCGCGCCTTTAAGGAAGTGTGTTTCACTTCTAAGATATAAAAAACACCTATTGATACAGATTGTTTTAGTTGAGCACACGGGTGATGAATGCTAAAAAAGCACATGGATTATAATTATCGTTTCTCTATAGATTAGAGGCTATTGCGCGTATGTTAAAATATAGTATGGATAGTGTATTTCCTCGCTTTATACATTGCATAGGGATAAAAGGAAGTGGACTCGCTGCATTTGCAGTACTACTAAAGCAATCCCACCATCACGTAAGTGGTTCAGATAAATCTGATGTATTTTACACTGATGCAGTCTTGCAAAATGCAGGTATTACATGGAACACAGGGTTTTATCCACAAAATATTCCGAAAGAAACAGAACTTGTCATATATTCCGCAGCATACACGCAAGAAAACAATGAAGAACTTGCCTATGCACAGAAAAATGCTATTCCTTGCCTTTCATACCCTGAAGCACTGGGTATGTTTTCATGTAATAAACCATCTTGGGCTGTTATAGGCACGCATGGAAAAACAACAACGACAGGGTTTATCGGCATTTTGTGCAAATCCCAAAACATTTCCGCGTCAGTACTAACCGGAAGTTCACTTCCAGATTTTGAAAACAATGCTGTATTGTATAAAGGTGATGATGTGTTTTTTGCAGAAGTATGCGAATATAAAAATCACTTTACACATTTTTCACCAAAGGCTGCGGTGTTCACCAGTGCAGAGTGGGATCATCCTGATTACTTTCGCTCGGCAGATGATGTGTATCAACACTTTGCATCATTTCTAAACAAATTACCACAAAATGCACCATTGATAGCATGCGCAGACGATGAAGGAGTACAAAAAGTCTTACATCAGGCAAGACTAAAACTAGCTTCTCAACAAATGTATTTATACACCCGTGCATCATCACATATTTCGAAAACACTTCAAAACTTTGACGCACACATTATCCGTATTCACGAGCAAGATTTTACTACTTATGAAGGTAAAAAAGTACAATCATTTACCATAGAAGGATTAAACTCTGACGCGAATGCAAACATATGGTATTTGCCCATGCCTTCCGTAGTCTTAATATATAATGCCACCGCTGCAATCATAAGCGTTGTGACATATATGAAAAGTCGTGGCCTTACGATAAACTGGCATGCTATGCAAAAAGCATTAGCGCAATGCAAGGGTATTTCTAGACGAAGCGAGGTATTATATCATGATGCCTGCTATACCATTATGGATGATTATGCACACCATCCCACAGCCATAAAAAAAACACTTGCAGGCATCGTTGCATTTTATCAACCTAAACGCTTGAGAGTAAATTTTATGCCTCACACTCATACAAGAACTGAAAAATTATGGAACGACTTTCTTTCTTGTTTTACCGATGCAGATGAAGTTATCATAAACGATGTGTACGCTTCTGTCAGAGAAGGAAATATCAGAGAAAAAGATATTAAAGAAAGTACGGAAGAAACAAAAAATAATAATACATCACACACTGCAAAGAATCTCGCACACGCAATAGCAGCAAAAAATAGCAAGCTGCACATTCAGTACATGTCAACCGTAGAGCAGACGATACCATACATACGCTCATCCTTACAATGCGGAGATTTATTTCTAAGCATGGGTGCAGGAGATAATTTTCGCATATCGCATGCAATAGCACAGGAAATAAACCACAAACACAAAATATCCATAGCACGTAGCCCTCTATGCATTGCTATATCTGGAAAAAGTGGCTGTGGGAACACTTCTATTAGTTCTATGCTTGCAAAGAAACTTTCAATTATGCTTATCAATTATACGTTTCGTTCTGTAGCAAAAGAAAAAAACATGTCGTTTGAAGATGTATGTAAAAAGGCTAAAAATGATCCGTGGTGGGATAAATACGTCGATGAAAAACAACGCGCATTGTCAAAAGAACAATCATGCGTTGTCGGATCGCGTCTTGCAATATGGTTTTTAGAACATGCAAATATCAAAATATATTTACATGCTGATGATCGTGTTCGCGCACACAATATACAACAACGCGAAGGCGGTTCATTTGAACAATCTTTAAAAGAAACGACAAAAAGAGATCTAAGCGATGCCGAACGCTACAAAAACTTATACAATATAGACATTTCAGACTATAAAAAAGCATGCGACGTTATTGTCGAAACACAAAACAAAGACAAAAATACCATAGTAGAAGAAATACTTCAACATTTATTACAACGAGGATTAATCAAAATTTTGAAAAATACATCTCCTTGTAAGTGTAGTAGATAAGTACTTTATTCGTCCCAGCTAAGCGTACCACCAACCTGATATTCAGTAACCCGAGTCTCAAAAAAGTTTTTCTCTTTTGCCAAATCCACAGATTGGCTCATCCATGGAAAAGGGTTTTCTCTGTGATACTGTGCAGGAAGATTGATGCGTTCTAAACGTCTATCAGCAATATACTCTACATAATGTGCAAACTGATCTGCATTAATACCAAGTATACCTTCAGGACATGCTTCATACGCGTATTTTTTTTCAAGTTCAACACCATACTTAATTAAGGTTAATATGTCACTTTGAAATTCATCTGTCCATATTTTAGGATGTTCTTTAACAATGGTGTTAGTAAGATCAGCTCCAAAAGCTAAATGCAAACTTTCATCACGCATAATGTACTCAAATTGCTCGCCGATACCCACCATCAAATTTTTTCTTTTTAATGCAAGCATCATAGCAAAACCTGCATAAAAATAAATACCTTCCATAATTATGTAATATCCAATTAAATCATGTACAAACTTTCTTACATTATCTATCCCTTCAGTGGAAAAAGTAGGGTCAGCTACATTTTTAGTAAGTTCGACAACAAAATCATCTTTTTCTTTTATCGCAGGTACCGTATTATACATGGGGTATATTTCATCGGGATCAAGTCCGAGCGAGTCACAACAGTAAATAAAACAATCGGTATGTATTGCCTCTTCAAAAGCTTGACGAAGCAGATATTGTCGACACTCTGGATTAGTAACATGGCTGTAAACAGCGAGTACTATGTTATTTGCAGTAAGCGATTCTGCAGTAGAAAAAAAACCTAAATTCCACAATATAAGACGCCGTTCGGTATCACTTAAAGCATCGATCGATTTCCACTGCTCTATATCTTGCTGCATGGGAATTTCTTCAGGAGTCCAGTTATTCGCAACGCCATCTTTATAATGCTCTCGTGCCCAATGATATGTCATAGGCAATATTTTGTTTGGGTCTGTTTTATTGTTGTTAATAACAGGCATTATGAATTCTCCTAATTTTATGTATGTAATCTATTGTATACTTATTGGCATGCTTCACAGTCAGAGCCAAGTTCGCAGGCTTGTCCTACTTCCGTAGCCGGTACTTCTTTGTATTTAATGTTTGCAACAGATGTATCTAAGGTCACCATATCGTCATTTTGTCTTTTTTTATACTCGCGTTTTTGTGTAAATCCATATTCTTTAGCATTTAAGGTTGACTTTTCTATTTGAGATGCGCCAAGTGAACGTAAATAATACGTCGTTTTCAAGCCCATGTTCCACGCTGCAAAATAAATGTCATGAAGTTTCTTACCTGAAACGCCCTTCATAAACACATTGTGTGATTGGCTTTGATCTATCCACTTTGCACGTACAGCAGTAAGCCGCACGAGTACTATGGGATCAATTTCAAAAGTTTCTTTATACAAGGACTTGATATCATCGCCAATCTCTTCTATGTAGTCTATGTTTCCATCGTAATATTTAATACGCTCTAGCATCTTCCTTGACCATAGACCCTGTGCTTTTAAATCTTGCACCAAGTACTTATTGATAATCGTAAATTCTCCACTCATGTTAGATTTCACGTATATGTTTTTATAAATTGGTTCTATGCATGGAAAACAACCTGCTACATTAGAAATAGTAGCGGTGGGAGCTATTGCCATAGTGTTGCTATTACGCATGCCGTGTTCTTGTATAGACTGTCGCACCGGATCCCAGTTCAAGCGCATTTTTCTATTCACCTCTATCTTTCGTCCACGCTCTTTCTCAAGCAAATCTACCGTATCAAGAGGTAATATGCCTCTATCCCATTTTGAATTTGGAAAAGACTGATATTTACCACGTTCCTTCGCCAACTCTGAAGAAGCTAAAATAGCATGATACGATATAAACTCCATAGTAGTATCCACAAATTCTGTAGTTCTTGCATCAGCAAAAGGAAATCGTAAAATAAATAAGGCATCTTGCAAGCCCATAAGTCCAAGCCCTACCGGGCGATGCTTAAAGTTGCTTTCCTTTGCTTCTTTTGTGGGATAGAAATTAATATCAATAACATTGTCTAACATGCGCATAGCGGTTTTTATTGTTTGCGACAATAAATACTGATTTAGTCCATCTTCCGTAACATGACGTGCTATGTTAATAGAACCAAGGTTACATACTGCTATTTCATCAATATTGTTATTAAGTGTTATTTCCGTACAAAGGTTGCTACTATGTACAACACCTATGTGGTCTTGTGGACTTCGTATGTTACACGGATCTTTGAATGTCATCCACGGATGTCCTGTTTCAAATAAACGCGTTATCATCTTACGCCATAGCTTTAGTGCTTCAACTTTCTTAAAAGGATGAATACTTCCCTCATCTGCCATTCGCTCATATTCTTCGTATCGTTTTTCAAATGCACTACCGTACAAGTCATGAAGGTCAGGCACTTGGTCAGGTGAAAAAAGCGTCCAATTTTTCCCATCATTGACGCGCTTCATAAACAAATCAGGTATCCAGTTCGCCGTATTCATATCATGCGTGCGGCGTCTGTCATCGCCTGTATTGCGGCGTAAATCCAAAAAGTCTTCTATATCTAGATGCCATGTCTCTAAATAAGCACAGGTAGCACCTCTGCGTTTCCCACTACGGTTAATAGCGAGTGTCGTATCATTCGCTATTTTCAAAAATGGAATAACGCCCTGACTTTCGACATTGGTACTTTTAATAAGCGCATTCGTAGCTCGTACTGGTGTCCAGTCGTTACCTATACCACCTGACCATTTTGCCATCTGTGCGTTATCACCGATGCATTTAAAAATATTCTGCAAGTCGTCCGAAATAGTACTGATATAACACGAGCTTAGTTGCGGATGTACAAGAGCAGAATGAAAAAGCGTAGGAGTTGAAGGAATATAACGAAACGATGATATAAGATCATAAAACTCTTTTGCGCATGCATTCTTATCTTTTTCTCTTACAGCAAGTCCCATTGAAACACGCATCCAAAAAGCTTGAGGCGTTTCTATGATTTGTCCCTTATGTTTAATAAAGTACCTATCGCACAAGGTACGTAATCCTATAAATGAAAACTCATCATCGCGTGTACAATCTAAATACTTAGCTAATTCTTCAAGATTAAAAGAATTCAATTCATCCGTAAAAATATTTTCTTGCATTCCAAACTTTAAAGATTTTACAAAGGTTTCCTTATATTTTTTTGTAAGCTCTTCTGAGCTTTTAACACTTTCTGTAATAACTTCTTTATAGAGCTTTTGACGTAATAATCTTGTAGAAATTTTTTCATAATCGGGGTCTCTTTCCAAAAATGAAATAGTAGACAAGATCATCGCTTCTTCTATTTCTTTTGTTTGTATTCCATTAAAAATATTTTTTTCAAGCTCTGTGATAATAGGACCTAAAGGAACCGATTGGGTATTGATATCACTACTCGCGCGTCGAAGATTGACAAGCATCTTTCCTTGATTAAACGCCACAACATCTCCATTGCGTTTTGTAACTTCAAGGGTATTTATTTTCTTTTGCGTAGCTAAAATGCGCGAAAGTCTCTCTTCCGCACGTTTTTGCCTGTAAATAATATAACGTTTCGCAATGTGCGGATAGGCGCTTTTCATAAGCACCTGCTCTACCGTATCTTGTATTCGCTCTATATGGACAAAATCGCGAGCATTATCGCTTAGTTTCGCTTCAATTTGCTCTATGAAACCTTGTAATTCTTCTTCGGAAATAATCTGATTAGCAGAATCAAACGCCTTTTTTATAGCGATACTAATTCTTTGTGCATTATATGGGACTTTCTCACCCATTCGTTTTATAACAGTTGTAAGTTCAACTCTGAGCAAAACATCCCTCCCCCAGCTTTATACAAAATTACTCGTAATTTGTTTGTATTCTAAAATTATAAAAACATTGGACAAATTGTACAACAGAACAATTTTTTAAGAAGTAAAAATTATAAAAACAAGAGTATTAAGATAAGCAAATAAATACTCACTAAAAGATAAAACAACCATGAAAAACATCGAACTTACGCATGAATACTCAATACTAAAGGCAAAAACGGCTCTTAAAAGTTAGATCAATACCTATTCTGTGGCAAACTGTAACTTACATTACTTTAATGTAATTTCAGTAGTAAGATATGCTCATCCTGCTTTTTTCGCAGTAATGAACTAAGTAAGCTATTTACAAACTCGCCATAATCAATGAAGAGATTTTTTTCTGCCGCGCAAGAGTTTCAAAAATGCCTGATAATCTAGGAGTTCAGTACCATATTCTTTCGCTTTTTTGCTTTTTACAGAAAGTGCTTGTACATCTTCGGTAACTAAATATCGTAAGTCTTTTGTAACTGATGTTTTTACATCGCCCCCTGCATTACGTACCATGCTATGCGCTTCTTTACGCGATATAGTTTTGCCTTCGTGTATTAAAGTGCCCGTAAAACAAAATGACATACCTTGAAGTAAAGTTGATTCTTTTTCACTGCGTTTGAAAATATGTACAAATTGTAATACATCTTCAAGCTCTTCGCGTAAGCGATGCACCGTATCAAAGATAGTACGCGCGATAATAGGACCGATGCCATCTATTGTAGCAAGTACATCTTCTTCTGTAGCTAACAGCGAATTCCAATTTTTTATGCCCGCTGCGACAAGTTTTTCTCCTGTTAGCATAGCAACATTTTCAAGCCCTATGGATGCAAGAAATTTTTCAAATGGTATTGTCGTATTTTTGCGAAGCGATGTATAAAGTTTTTTCGCAAGCGGTTCGCCTATCCTTTCTAAAGATGCAAGATCTTTTTCAGAAAGCCGATATATATCTCCAAGTTTACCTATGAGTTTTTCTTCAAGTACAAGTCTGCGTAAAAGCAATTGTCCCCAATGATCTATTTCATTTACTGCAATCCATCTCTCTACACGAAAAAGAAGTCGCCTTGCACAGGCGAGGTTTGGACAATAAACTCGAGTGCCTTCGTTGATAAGCTCTGTCTTGCATGTGTTGCAATACGAAGGTATGGCTATTACCTTCGTATCATCGGGAGTATAGATAAGCTTTTCAATTTTTGGGATTATTTCCCCACGCTTTGATATCATTACATGAGATCCAAGACGAAGCTGTAAATCTTCTATGTGCTGCGGATGTACAAGGTTTGCACGTTTAACTATTGTGCCTGCAATTCGCACAGGTTCAAGCACAGCTATGGGCGTATGTAAATGCCCTGACTCACTCCATAACACATCGCGCAACACAGTAACCGCATGCTCCAACGGAAACTTAAATGCTATTTGTCCTTTCGGACGCGTAAGAAGCATGTCATCTTTATCGGCATAAGATATTTTTACTACAAGGCCATCTATGTCGTACGCAAGTTTCTCTCGAGTTTCTGTCATCGCATTTCTGTGCTCGCAGACTTCCGTATCACTCTTGCATAGGTGATATGGAACAACTAAAAACTCGCAAATCTGCAAAAAGCGTAACTTTTCTTCTTCAGAAAATCTATAATTTTCGCGTACATTTTTTACAGATTTATCAACTTCATCTATTGTGTTTTTTTTCTGCGATACATCATCACGCAAAAACTGAAAAACCATTTTAGAAGCCTCTTCATCGTAAAGCCATATGTCATAACATCGCACGCATAAATGCTGAACGCCTACTCCATCTTTTTTTTTCATAAGCCCATTTGCTGCGTTACGACAATTCGCCTTATTGCGAAAATATTTTTTATGTACCGCATGCGTCATAATAACCTCGCCGCGTACCGCACAAGTAATGGGCACAGCGAGTTCAATTGGCACGCCTTGCATTTTACGCGCATTTATGAAAATATTATCACCTACAATACCATTGCCACGTGTAACTGCCGCATGTAAAATGCCGTCTCTATACTGTAATTCCAAACTCGCACCATCGAGTTTGTGTTGGACTATGTATTCCTCTGCATCGTTACTCTTTGCCCACATATAAAATTCTGTTTCATTTGCAGCTTTTTCCAAGCTACCCATTGGCATAATGTGCGCCATTTTAGGAAAAAAACCATCATCAGATCCAAGCTTCGTAAGTACAGAATGATTAGGATCAAGTTCGCGCAGTCTGTCCCACAATGCATCAAATTCGCCATCGCTTATGGCAGGAGTTTTGTTGTAGTACAAATCTTGATGATGCACTATTTGCTGCGCAAGAGACGCAATAAGTTTTGTTTGAGCTTCTTTTTCGCTGTTTCGCTTTGAAGAAGACATCTTTATCTTAGACATAACTTACAGGTAAGACAAATGAATCATTGACTTGCGTAGAGCGGATGAAGTTTCTGTCGTATATGTTCATAATCAAGACCCGCATGATAGCTAGAACGCACTAAGGGCGCAGCCTCGCAATGTATAAATCCTCGTTCAAGTGCTTTTCCTTTTAATGAGTCGAACTCTTCAGGGCTGACGTAGCGCTTTACTGGTAGGTGTTGTTTCGTCGGCTGAAGGTACTGTCCCATGTTCACAATACTCACATGGTTTGCGCGTAGATCATCTAATGTCTGCAAAATTTCTGTTTGCTCTTCTCCAAGCCCAAGCATAATACTAGATTTTACCGGTATTTCTGGTGCGTATTCATAAGACATCCTCAGCACATCCAAAGACCGTTTGTAATCAGAGCGCGAACGCACTAAGGGCGTAAGTCTGCGTACTGTCTCAATGTTATGACTCATCACCGCAGGTTTGGAATCTAAGACAGTATGAATGGCTTTTTCACTACCCATAAAGTCGGATGTCAAAAGCTCCACCGTGCATGATGGAATGGCGTTTCGTATCGCATGCACAGTCGCTGCTACTACCGCAGAGCCTCCATCAGTAAGTTCGTCTCTATTTACCATCGTAATTACTACATGAGAAAGCTTAAGTTCTGCGACTGAGTCGGCAACCCTCTGTGGCTCTTTGATGTCAAGTATTTTTGGCAAGCCTGTCTTCACCGCACAAAAGCGACAACGCCTCGTGCAAGTATCTCCTAATATCATAAAAGTAGCAGTTTTATGCTGCGCCCAACATTCATGAATATTAGGACAACGTGCCTCTTCGCACACCGTTGCAAGCCGCTTTTCGCGTACCAAGGACTTTATGAATTTAAAGTTCTCATTGGTATTATGCGCTATCTTAAGCCATGGTGGTTTTCGCATGTTTCCACGAGACAATGTTTTATACTCAGTAGTTTTTGTTAAATGTATATTTTCTTCCATTGCAGTAAACGAGTGTAGCTATTACGTATAGCTATAATGGTATCATACATGTCATACGAAAAATTAAAGCTAAAAATAGAAAAAGAACTTTCACGAATGCCCGAAATAGAAAAGGCAATGTCCGACCCCGAGCTTCCTAAAAGACATGCAGATTATAAACACGTCATGCAAGAACACAGCAAATTAAGCAAACTCACTGAATGCAAAAAGACGTATGAAAACATGCTCAACGCTATAAACGAAGCACAGGGAATGAAAGAATCAGAAGATGCAGAAATGGCATCTCTTGCAGAAGAAGAAATAGCAGAACTAAAACCAAAACTTGAAAAACTACTTACACAACTGAAAGAACTTATTATTCCTACAGATAAGCTAGATAGTAAAAACATCATCATGGAAATACGTGCAGGTACGGGAGGGGATGAGGCAGCGCTTTTTGTTGCCGATTTATTCCGAATGTATACACGCTTTGCAGAAACACAAAACTGGTCGGTAAACATACTCGACTCAAACCAAACAGGTATAGGTGGCTACAAGGAAATTGTGTGTTCTATAAGCGGCTCATCATACGGCGTACTGAAATACGAAAGTGGAACGCATCGTGTGCAGCGCATTCCTACAACTGAAAGCGGTGGTAGAATACACACATCTGCTGTTACTGTTGCCGTACTTCCCGAAGCTGAAGAAACCGAAATTGAAATTGCCCCCGATGAAATTAGAATAGATGTTTTTCGTTCTTCGGGCCCGGGTGGACAAAGCGTCAATACCACAGATTCTGCGGTAAGAATAACTCATGTACCAACGGGACTTATCGTATCATGTCAAGACGAAAAAAGCCAACACAAAAATCGCGCAAAAGCATTACGCGTCTTACGCGCGCGCCTTGTGGCACTTGAAGAAGAACGTAAGAATGCAGAAATATCTAAAACTAGAAAAACACAAATAGGTAGCGGAGATAGAAGCGAACGCATACGCACATATAATTTTCCGCAAAATAGAGTTACCGACCATAGAGTAAATATAACCTTGTATCAACTCGATAGAATTATGGAAGGCGATGTTTCAAATCTTATAAGCACCGTAAGAATAGGCATGAGTAATATAGAATAACAGTATCTCTTATCATTCTCATGTGCATATATATAAAAATATGTGTTTTATTAATAAAGTTATAAGGCTATACTATAAGTGTGAGCGAACATACAAATACACCTGAGATTTTGTATGAAACAATAGAAACAATTGCAAAGTATCATGAAAATTCAAAAAACTTTTTAGTCATTAATGGATATATCTCAAATTTTCTATTTATGAGATTATACGATGAATTAAAAAATATACAAGATGTAGGAAAAAAACAAGATGTTTACGTAATTATTAATTCCTTTGGAGGTACACCTGAAGGAGCGTATAAAATTATAAAGCAAATAAGACAATCATTTGATAAGGTTTTAGGAATTATACCACTATGTGCAAATAGTGCTGCAACATTGATAAGCCTAGGATTTGATAAGATTTATTTTTCAAGGCTAGGAGAGATGAGCCCTCTGGATATGCAAATATTAAAAAAATCCGAAGGTGATAAACCCGTTCATCGATCAGCATTAGATCATACTTCAGCTATAACAGAAATATTAAAGCTTGCTTTTGATACCTATAACATTCATTATAAGAGTCTTCCTGACTTAAAAGAAGTTGATAAAATAAAACTAGCTTCAGACTATTCCAGTAAAATGGTTGAAGCATTGTTAAACCAAGTAAACCCTTTAGAATTAGGAAATGTTGCAAGATCTAACAAAGTAGCTTTAGATTATGGAAAGAGAATATTAATAAGATATAAAAAATGGAAAGAAGAAGACGCTGAAAAATTTATGCAAAACGTAATACATTATTACCCGTCTCATTCTAGTATTATTGATGAAGAAGAGCTAAAAAAGCTTAAGTTTTCAGATGTAGAAACAATTGATTATCGCGATGTAAATTTTGATATATTTCCTAGAATGTTATATTATGAAGATGATTTTGTAAAATATTATTCTATAAAGCCTAGTGCTAAAGAAACAAATAAAAAAGCTAACACGGCTATAAAAAATGCCGATGAAAAGAAACAACGAGGAGATTAACGACATGTCAACTATACATGATTATTTATTGGATAAACCCACAAAAAGTGCGGATAACAATGCATCAAGTAATAGCACATCTTCACTCGTGCCAACGCTTAAAGATTATGAATATTTATCTGACAGTAAAAATATAAACAATAAGCGAACAATAGATTACACCGAAGGCATAAGAAATCGTAGAAATATTCAACACTCTCACAATTAGGTATATAAAGCAACACAGTGCATCGCAAACTATATGCATTGATGTATCTGATACAATTTTTGAGTAACGAGTTATCTAGTTTTTACGCACACTTAATTTTTGCTTTGTAATATTATGATACAAAGTTTTTCAAATAAGAATAGCAACTTACAAACTACAAAAACCATCAATACATTACTCAAAGAATGTAGCACACAGCTTTATCCACATGTTCACGCAGCTACCTTAGAAGCGCGCATATTAGTAGGACACGCACTTAAGATGAGTGAAACAGAACTCATTCTCCATCATGAGCAAGCGGTTGATACAAAAACACAGCATAGAATTTACAGCTCTGTGGAACAAAGAGTACAAGGTATCCCCCTCGCATACATTACAGGATACAAAGAATTTTATGGAAGAAATTTTTTCGTAAATAGCGATGTACTTATTCCACGTCCAGAAACAGAATTACTAGTAGAAGAGGTGCTTTTGTATTCAAAGAAACACGAACAAATCATACTTGATGTTGGCACAGGTAGTGGATGCATCGGAATTACACTTGCTGCAGAGCTTGGAAATTTGCAAGAGACAAAAAAACAATATACAGTGCTGCTTAGCGATACTAGCACAGATGCCTTAAGCCTCGCTGAAAAAAACGCTCGGGAAATTCTGGGTATAGAACAGATGAAAAAATTCATCCGCCTCTATCACTGGGATCTAAGAAATCCTTTGGAAAACATGAAACCATTTTTACATGAAGAAACATTCTCCGAAAATGACATAGGCATAGTAGTGGCAAATTTGCCCTACGTTACACCACATCACTATAAGTATGCACATCGTAATCTGAAGCACGAGCCTTACGAAACTCTTGTTGGCGATAGTAATGACAATACGACTGATGGATTTTTTTTCATCCAAAGACTTTTACGCACTACTACGCAGTTTCAGCATGCACACTCTCTCGTCTTAGAATGCGACCCATTGCAAATTGATATGATACTAAAAGAAGCGTGTCTTAGCTGCTATAAATCTGTGCGTATCATCCACGATATACGAGGCTATCCTCGAATTTGCGCTTTGCACACTTAAGAATAAATATTGACACTATCAAAAAAGCACCATACAATCTTATCATGGGAATTATTACATTCAGAAACAACACGATTCACACATCAGGAGAATTACCCAGCGTCAATAACATTGCTCCTGACTTCAAACTCATTTCTCAATCTTTAGAGCACGTTATAGGACTCTCTTCATATGAAGGTAAGAAAAAACTCTTGAACATAGTTCCTAGTTTTGATACATCTATATGTGCAAAAAGCGCACAGTCATTTGAACAACGCGTCGCAGACTCCTTTGTCGTTATCGGTATTAGTCGCGATACTCCGTTTGCACAAGATCGCTTTTGTAAAGAAAGTGAAATTTCACATACCGTAATGCTCTCGGACATAGAACACACATTCGGTAAAGCATATGGTGTGGAAATAGTCGATGGTCCACTTGCGGGACTATTAGCTCGTGCAGTTGTGGTTTTAAATGAAAGTAATAAGGTACTTTATACCGAACTCGTTTCTGACATAGCACATGAGCCGAATTACGAAAAAGCATTAGAATGTCTGCAATAACTTGCAATACGCAAAGTAAAACCCAACCGCATATTTTCAACAGGCTTTCTTCCATCCTTCTATATGCGGTGCAAAATTGAGGAGTTAATTTTTCTTTAGAGAAAGTAATTTATTCTATTTTTTCTTTTTCAATCAATAGAAGGTATTTAAGTCAAGGTAATGCGTTTTTGAAATTAGAAAAATACGAAGAGGCAATTGTAAATTTTGATAAAAGAATAGAATTAAAAAATAACTGTGCAGCGGCTTACAAAAACCGAGGAGACGATAAAGCAAATCTAGGAATGTACGATAAAGCAATTTTAGATTACACAAAGTCTTTAGAATTAAATCCCGAAAACGCGGACACATACAACAATAGGAGCAACCTTTGTAAGGCAAAAGGAAAGTATGAAGAAGCAGAGAAAGATTATAACAAAACTATAAAATTAAAACCCAGGTATAAAGAAGCATACCACAATTTAGGAGTGGTAAAAATAAAATTATCAAAATTCACAAACGCAATTTATTATTTTACACTTGCAATTAGTATCGAAAAAAAATGTGTAGCTACATTTCTCAATAGAGCAAACCCTAAAACAAAACCCGAGTACATTGAAAATCTCAAGCCGAAAAACGACCTAGTGGTGGCATATTTTAGAAGAGGGCTTGCAAAAAACAAATTTAAAAACTACAAAGGAGCGATAGAAGACTTTGATGAGTCAGTGAAGGCAATGCCCGGATTTGCCCACGCTCTTATGTGTAGAGACGATACTTTTAAGTTTTTAGAAAAACAAAGCAAGGAACGCAAACTACCGCCCGACCCTACAGTCGAAAAGCGCGAAAATCTTAAGGGATGGAATCCGATAGAGGCAACTTGTAGCTTTATAACAAAGACAAAAGAAGAAATAAAAATTGTATCAGAAGAATACTTGAGACAAAGACTCAAAGGAAAGGATCCCGGTGAATGCGGAGCACTTCCATTTGATTAGAGATATATACCTACAGAAATTACATTTCCACTTGAGCGATATCACACTTACGAGGTGGAGGGAGATACAAACAACGTTGTAACTCTTGACATCTCTGATGGCACGCTCTATGTCGCTGATTATGGAAATCATATCATTCGTAAACTAGAGTATAGATAACATACAGGCTGTACAAAAGGGAAGCGCTTTTTTTTTATGCGCTTCCCTTTTTCTTATTAAAAAAAAGTAGCATAGTCTTACCCACCACCCCACAGCCCGTTTTAAGCACTAAAACACCATGTAATACATGACAAAATTGTAATGTATTTTAGGTGAGAAAAGGCTTGAAAAAAAGAGTAAATGTACCATTATGTATATAGGTAGAAGTTTGTTTTAATCCTTAAAAAACTTTTACGTAGTACAGGAGTAATTCATGACACATAAGAAACCTATATATATATATATATATATATATACTCATTACGATAGCATTAGTAAGCTGTGAACCCGACAAAGTACTATACAAAGTAATTCCACAAAAAGCAAAAATTATAAAGTCCTCCTTTGAAAAAGAAGCAGTATTCCTGAAATGGGATGTAAAGAAGCTAAAAGAAGAGAAGGTAGCAGCCTATGGAATATCGTATGGCATCGTGAATGGAAAGACGCTTAAAAAGCGAGAGGTAGTACCAAAGTTCATGGAAGCAGAAGGGTTCACGATACGCAAACTAGAAGAAGGAATACAGTATTGGTTTAAGGTGCAGGCAATCTACGAAGAATTTTCAGGACCGTGGTCAGAGAAAGCAGAAGGGATAACGGGTAAGCCACAGCCACCGGTAAATTTTAAGGTAAAGAAAAACACGGAAAAGGCAAAATGGTTTGTCAATGTATCATGGGAAAATAACCCATTGAATGATGAAAGAAAATTAAATATAGAAGAATATAGGGTAAAGTGCTGGGACAGCAATAACCCTACAAGTAAATATGAAAAGACATTTTCATCTTTACTGTGGATAATGTACTATTCTGTATACTTATCAATCAATAAAACATAAATAAATATAATTAAAAAACAAGGAGAAATACTATGAAAAAAATATATACAACAATACTAATTATTGCCTTAGCTTTATTCATCTCATGCGATGAGAAGAAAGCCGAAGATGATATTAAAAAAGCATTTACAAAGATTACCGATAAAGCGGGAGATGTAATAGACGCCGTAGACAAGACAACACCGAAGCCGAAAGGAAGCGGAACGCTTACGAATACCGAAGGTGAAGAAGCAGAAGACGAAGAGGCAGAAAGTGAAGGAGTTGAAGAGCCAGAAGACACACTAACACTAATAAAACCCGTACTAAACCGTGAAAATGCACCGTGGAGCAGAAGAATTGTATTTGCGAAAATAGCACAGCATACCTACAGATTAAAAGAAGAAAAAACAGGAGTAGCACTTACGGAGTATAACAGGGATATAATGCAAGTAACCGCCACGCAGTCCGCACAAAATGTAATCGTAGTCGCCACGTTTGACGGTAAGACTTCAGAAAGTAACCCTATTGAGTTTACAAGAATACCAGGCAATACCCTAAGCTTTGCACAGGCAAAACGAACAGAAAACGCATATACTACCGAAAGCTATACCCAAGCAGCTACTAAAGGTGATACAGTTGCAGGAGATACCAGAAATATACAATATAGCATAAACCCTACAGGTGAAGGTGTTACCATCGATAGCAGTAGCGGAGAGGTTACCATTCAAAGAGGCTCGGACCCAGCGGGAGACTATACTATTACCGCAGAACTTCCAGAAGATGAAAAATATACAAGAGCCACCGCAACATACAGCCTTACCGTTGAGTAGCGTAACACATGAAAAGCAAAGACATGAAAGGCTTAGAGGCAGATTACAAAATACATAAACGACTTGAAAAAAAGAAAGTAAAAGACTTAAAAAACTTGGCTAAAGAGGAAAGGAAAGCAAAAGACGCTAAAACACCATGTAATACATGACAAAATTGTAATGTATTTTAAGTAGAAAAAAGCTTGAAAAAAAGAGTAAATGTACCATTATGTATATAGGTAGAAGTTTATTTTTATCCTTAGAAAACTTTTACGTAGTACAGGAGTAATTCATGATATATAAGAAACCTATATATATATATATATATATACCCTAATTACGATAGCATTAGTAAGCTGTGAACCCGACAAAGTACTATACACAGTAATTCCACAAAAAGCAAAAATTATAAAGTCCTCCTTTGAAAAAGAAGCAGTATTTCTGAAATGGGATGTAAAGAAGCTAAAAGAAGAGAAAATAGCAGCCTATGGAATATCGTATGGCATCGTAAATGGAAAGACACTTAACAAGCGAGAGGTAGTACCAAAGTTCATGGAAGCAGAAGGGTTTACGATACGCAAACTAGAAGAAGGAATACAGTATTGGTTTAAGGTGCAGGCAATCTACGAAGAATTTTCAGGACCGTGGTCAGAGAAAGCAGAAGGGACAACGGGCAAGCCACAGCCACCGGTAAATTTTAAGGTAAAGAAAAACACGCTAGGGACAAAATGGTTTGTAGATGTATCGTGGGAAAATAACCCATTGAATGATGAAAGAAAATTAAATATAGAGGAATATAGGGTAAAGTGCTGGGATAGCAATAACCCTACAAGTAAATATGAAAAGACATTTTCATCTTTACTGTGGATAATGTACCATTCTGTCTACTTATCAATCGATAAAGTATAAGTAAAACAAAGGGAGAAATACTATGAAGAAACTATATACAACAATACTAATTATTGCCTTAGCTTTGTTCATTTCATGCGATGAAAAGAAAGCAAAAGATGAAATTACAAAGGCACTTGATAAAGCGGTGGACGCGGTAGATAAGACAACACCGAAACTAACTAAACCCGTACTAAATGCTACCCGTGTGAGAGTAGGAACAGCGGCTACATTCCCTAAAGTAGCAGGGTATACCTACACCTTAAAAGAGAAAAAAAGAGGAGTCAGAATAAGCGAAGGTACAAGTAACACAATGCAAGTCACCGCTACACAAGCAGCTAGCGGTGTTGTTGTAGTTGCGACTAAGGACGGTAATAGCATAGATAGCGAGCCTATAGAATTTGTTATTATTGAGTTAACGAAACCCGCAGTAAGTAGCTACCGTGTGAGAACGGTACAAGTGGCTACATTCCCGAAAGTGTTAGGACATACTTATGAATTGAAACAAGCTATAAGCGGTGTAAGCCTTGAGGTATCAGATGAGAGCATGGGACGAGTAACCGCTACACAAGCAGCAAGCAATGTAATCATAGTAGCAACGCTTGACGGTAACACCGAGGAAAGCGACCCTATAGAATTTGTACTTATTGAGTTAATAAAGCCAGCAGTAAGTAGCAACCGTGTAAAAGTAGGAACACCGATTATACTTACAAAAGTAGAAGCACATACCTATAAATTGAAAGAAGAGGTAAGCGGCGTAAGTCTTGAGGTATCAGATGAGAGCACGGGAGAACTCACAGCCACGCAGTCCGCACAAAATGTAATTATAGTAGCCACGCTTGATGGTAATACCGAAGAAAGCGACCCTATAAATTTTATTGAGGTAATAAAACCCGCAGTAAGCGAAATTTCAGCACCCTGGGATACAGTAATTACATTCCCGAAAGAACCAGAGCATACTTATGAACTGAAAGAAGAAAAAACAGGAGTCACATTAAGCGAGGCTACCAGTGACACAATGCAAATCACCGCTACACAGTCCGCACAAAATGTAATTATAATTGCAACGGTTGACGGCTTAACTGAAGAAAGCGACCGTATTGAGTTTAGAAGAAAGCAGGGTAATGCTTTAAGCTTTGCACAACCAAGACGATCGGAAAAACGAAGAACTACTTTTACGCAAACCGCTAGTAAAAGCGGAGCAGTTGCAGGAGATACCCGAGACATAACATATAGCGTATATCCTAGTGTTTTCGGTGTTAGTGTTGATAGCAGTAGCGGAGAAGTTGCAGTAAATTTTATTGCCGACTATAGACGGTATACTATTACCGCACAACTTCCAAGAACCGCAAAGTACGAAAGAAGCACCGCAACATATACACTTGTAGTCCCGAGATCGAAATAATTAAAAGAAAAGCGAAGACATGAAAGACTTAAAGGCAGAAAATCAATCACAAAATGTAATGTAAGGACGAAAAAAAACAACCTTTTTACTGTGAATAATCTACCATTCTGTCTACTTATCATAAGTAAATATAATTGAAACACGCAGAGGAACGCGAAGAATATGAATTACGCGTGAAAGCAAGCACAAACACGGGAGATATTGTGAAGCCGACATTCAGACCTAGTAAAAGTGAGCCATGGGGAACGGATATAAGCTTTGAAAAGCTTGAGGGCTATACGTATGAATTGAAAGACGACAAAGGTGGAGCAGTGAGCTTAGACACAAGCAGTGACCCTGCGAGAATAAGTGCGACAGAGTCTGTGAGCGCAGTAGTGATAGAAGTGAGACGTTCGGGATATAGTGGGAAAGTAGAAAGCGACCCGATTGAGTTTACGAAAAAAGCGGGCAACGGCTTGAGCTTTGTGAGCTCTTCAGAAGAGAAAAGAGTTAGCACTGCTTCCGCAACATTTACGCAGAGCGCTACTAACGATAGAGCAGTTACAGGAGATGACAGATCCGTAGTGTACAGCATAAGCCCTACGGGACAAGGTGCCACGATAAACCCTAGTAGCGGTGAGGTGACAATAACACCAGCGGCCGCAATCAATGGCTTTACCGTTACCGCAACATTACCCGCAAACGCAAAGTATACCGCTTCTAACACGGCAACATATACGCTTAATGTAGTGGCTCCACCGGGAACAAGAAAGGTACGCGTATTGGTATCGTTTAATTATCTTAACTTAATAAAAGGTAACAAAGGACAAATCTTGTGGATAAAAACAAGTATTATAAATGCGCATGCAGGGTACAGGGTCAGGGTATTCAAAATTATTCAATAATTACAGTGTCATATACATGTATGATTATTTATTGTTATTAAAAACTTTATGCTTTAGCTTCGGCTTATAGCAGCTCCGGTATCTAGTCGTGCCGGCAGTATGGAATGCATGTAATTTGCAAAATTATTTGCTTTGATTGTCTTTACTTACCCCTTATGAATTTTATAAGATGTGTATTGTATGTCCTAGTATTTTACCACGGTATTATACATGGTGTTTTTTATAGAAAAGGAGCAAAAGTATCGTTGCAAGTGAAAGAGAAATAATACTTACAAAGTTGAGACCTTTTCAATTTCTAACGGCGGAAGAGGAATTTTGATTTGAACCAATACTTTAACAGATACTATATCTTGAGTAGCACCATGTAAATATTTACTAATAAAATTAGTTAGAATTAACTTTAAATATTTTAAGGATAATAATTCAATCATTGTATTCAATTGTACTTTTCATCAGACGCTATTAAAGTGTGCATACAATATAATAAAATTACCTTATTTCTAAATAATACAAGAGCGGAGTTATTATATGCTTGATATTAAATACATCGTAAAGAATGCATCTCGTTTTAGTACATCTGCACAGCAGAGAAATGTACGCGACTTCGTACCAGAGCTCGTAGGCTTGTACGAAAAGAGTCTCATCATACAACAAGAATTAGAAACACTCTCTCAAGAACGAAACCATGTAGCAAAAGAAATTTCACAAAAAAAGGACGATGGACGCGCACGCCTTGTAGCACGCGGCAAAGAACTGAAAATGCAAATATCCGAGCATGACGCAGAACTGAAAAAGCTACAAAACGATATTCAATCGCTTGCCTTACAAATTCCAAACATACACCATCCGTCTGCACCACTTGGAAAAGAAGAAAAAGATAATCTCGTCATAAAAACGCATGGCACTGCACGACAATTTTCTTTCACACCTAAAAGCCATATAGATTTGTGTACTGAACTCAATATTGTAGATTTTACCAACGCGACAAAAGTATCAGGACCGAAATTTTACTACTTGAAAAATGAAGCGGTGTTATTAGAACTCGCACTTATACGCTTTGGAATTGACATACTACGCGAACATGGCTTTACAATTTTTGAAACACCTGACATTGCGCGCACTTCTATTGTCGAAAGTATCGGGTTTCTTCCGAGAGGAAATGAAAGTAACATTTACAACATTGAAGATGAAGGTACATCTCTTATCGGTACGGCAGAAATAACCCTCGGTGGCTATTATGCAGATAGCATTATACCGTTGGAGTTACTGCCTATAAAAATGGCAGGAATTTCGCATTGCTTTCGCCGAGAATCAGGTGCAGCAGGACAATATTCAAAAGGACTGTATCGTGTACATCAGTTTACGAAACTGGAAATGTTTGTTTTTTGCCATCCTGATAAATCAGAAACAATGCATGAGGAATTATTGACGATAGAAGAACAACTGTATCAAAAGTTAGAAATCCCATACAGAATCGTAGATACCTGCACGGGAGATTTAGGAGCATCCGCCTACAGAAAATTTGACATAGAGGCGTGGATGCCAGGACGCGGAAAAACCGGCGAGTACGGCGAAATTACAAGTGTATCAAATTGTACCGATTATCAATCGCATAGGCTTAGTATACGCACACAAGACGAAGATTCCTCACACAATAAAATAAGGATATTTCCTCACACGTTAAACGGCACGGCACTTGCCATACCTCGAACGCTTATTGCGATTGTAGAAAATTTTCAAAACGAGGATGGAAGTATACGTATACCCGATGTACTTATTCCTTATTGTGGTTTTTCATCTGTGAAGAAAAGCCACAATTCGTAATATTTCACAAACCGATGCACGAATTTATAGCAGAGATAGGCACTTCGCATCTCGGATCTTTTGAAAAAGCAAAATGCATGATAGATGCAGCGCGTAAGGCAGGTGCAACAACTGCAAAGTTTCAATGGGTTATAGCCGATGAAATAATTTCAAAGCATGCGGGTATTATTACCCTACCTAATGGAGATACAAACATCTACGAGTATTTTTTGTCAGTGGAAAAAGATAAAGATTTTTACGCAAAACTTAAATCTTACACAGAGAAATGCGGCTTAGAATTTTTATGCAGTGTCTTTGGGCTAAAATCTCTGCATCTATTGCTACAACTAAACCCAAAGAGAATAAAAATAGCCTCACCCGAAATAAACCATAGAGAACTCTTACAGTCCCTTGCACAACATAAAGTCGCAGTAGTGCTCTCAAGTGGTGTATCAACTTTGATAGATTTATTACGAGCGGTCAATATTCTACGTGCAGGCAAAATAGAAGATATTGCTATATTACGCTGCGTTACAGAATATCCTGCTTCACCTTATTCGTACGCACTACAATTACTGGAAAAATACCAAACACTCTTTCAATGCCAATGCGGAATATCTGACCACACGCAAGAAACTTCAATACTTCCTACTATCGCAGCAGCATATGGAAGCACGATGGTAGAAAAACATTTTTTTCTCCCTAATGAACACGACGAGGTAACACGCTGTCCTGATGATCCTATTGCATTATCACCTCATGCATTTTCTGAAATGGTAAAATCTACTACAAACATCGCAACAATATACAAAACAAAAGGCCATCGCGCTGCAAAAACTGCGGTTAAAAAATGCTATGGTGAGAAGACCGTTCACGCAGTTATAGGTACTAGACAATCTTCAAAAAAACAAAAACATAGCGCTGCATTGTTACCTCATTACTTTACTACGCGAAGAAGTCTTTTTGCGCGTACAAACATAGCAAAAGGGAATATACTCACACCACAAAATTGTATATTGCAGCGTAGTGAACACAACACAAGGCCGGGTATACCCACTGAAGCATATACCACAATTTTGGGTAAAAAAGTACATTCGAAAATAGCAAAAGGCATGCCAATAACATTTGAACATTTCCTGTAGGAGTAATTGAGAAAAAGCATTGAGACTATGCAGAAAACTCTAAATCTCATCAAGGTTATTTTCAATATATTTGATTATATTTAGAAGAAGGAGAACCACTAAAAGAAGGTATCAGAGAAGTAGAAAGAGCAGGAAGGTTTTTTCACTATTTCGCTGCAGAAGCATTGAGAAACATCGGCGATTTTGTAGACTCAGTTCGTACAGAAGTACAAATAGAAGTATTTAGAGTGCCGGTAGGTACCGTACTTGTTATCACGCCATGGAATTTTCCTGTTGCACTCCCTGCATGGAAAATAGCTCCTGCACTTGCCTTTGGTAACAGCGTTATCTTAAAACCTGCTTCCACTACTCCAGCTAGTGCCTGTGCCTTGGCAAAAATAATTCACGAAGCAGGAGTGCCTGAAGCTGTGTTTCAAATGCTACTCAGCGACTCTGTACTCGGAGAAACATTGGTAAAAAATCCCGCATTTGATGCAGTAAGCTTTAGAGGATCCTTTGCCGTAGGACGCAATATTGCAAGACTCTCAGGTGAGCTACTACGCCACTTCCAATTAGAAATGGGCAGCAAAAACGCACTCATCATCCTTGATGATGCCGACATTGATATTGCAGTAGCCTGTGCAATCAATGGTGCCTTTGGTGGTACAGGGCAAAAATGCACTGCATCCTCTCGCATCATTGTAAGCGAAGGAATATACAAAACCTTTCTCGAAAAATTCACAGAAGCGGCTTCACAATTTAGGCTATTCGGGAGGTATGTTAGGACTAAGCCTATATCCTTTTCATCTTAAAAATACCTCTGATTGTCAGATATCTGACATGATGGACGAAATAAAACGTATAGTTGATTTGGTGGGAATAGATCATGTCGCATTAGGTACAGATATTTGTCAAGGTCGCTCTGTGCAAGAATTAGAATAACTGAAGCGGTGTGTTTTGGGCAGCAGGAGAACCTATCGCACATTTTCTCAATCCTCCTCCACTTTTTGGTGTAGAAGGCAAAACGGCAGAAGCTGTTGCCCCCTGCATTAGCACAAAGTTTTATGCACTGGGGATTTTTAGCATGGGCTATTGCAGGAACTCTTACTGCCATCGTCATGATGTACTACTGTTACAACAAAAAGTTACCTTTCAAACCACGGACACTTCTCTATCCCATATTTAAAGAAAAAATAATGACAGGACCCTTAAGTATACTTGTCAATGCAAGTTGTATTATTGCAGTGGTAGCAGGTACCGTAGGTCCAATTGGATTTTTAGGATTACAGGTAGGCTATGGCTTGAATAAAATGCTCAATATTCCTAATAATGCTATAACACAATCTGCCATTATATTATTACTCATGATAATTTATGTAAGTTCAGCCGTCTCAGGAGTTTCAAAAGGTATACAATTACTTAGTAGGATCAATGTTATTATTGCAATTGGATTGACGATTTTCATTGTCTTCTTTGGTAAGGTAGAATTTATCGTAGATTCATATTTACAATCCTTCGGATTATATATTTCTGAATTTCTTTCTATGTCGCTTTATAGAGGTGACAGTACATGGTTAAGTTGGTGGACAGTTTTTTTCTGGGGATGGTTTTTAGGATACGGACCTTTGATGGCAATTTTTATAGCGCGTATATCAAAAGGTAGAACTATACGAAATGTTATTATTACAACTTCTATAATTGGTCCATTGATTATGACATTTTGGTTCACTATTGTAGGCGGAAGTGGTATATTCTTTGAACTTAACAATCCCAATTCTATTGCAGGAGCATTTGAAGGATTTAATCTTCCTGCGGCACTAATTGCCATAACCACGCAACTTCCATTTGGTACATTACTTACCTATATTTTTATTATTCTCACATTCATTTTTGTTGCTACTACTGGCAACTCCATGACATTGAGCATACCCATATGCATGACAGGAGATGAGAATCTTAGCACACTTACTCAAGTATTTTGGGGCGTTTTTATGTGACTCATGGCAATTGTTCTTGTGCTGATGGGAGCAGGCAGCATATCTGCTTTGCAATCGTTTATTGTTATTACCGCGATACCTGTTTCTTTGATACTTCTACCTTCGCTATTGCAGAATAATATTTACACCCTATCTTTACTTAATTTCAAAGTAATCAAAATACCAAATACTCGCGGTGATACATAGCATATATAACTAATACGCTTTGGCAAACACCGCGAAATATTGTGCCTTGCAGCCTGTGTATATGCACCTATGCGTGTCTTTTGGTACTTCTTCATGCAGTATACGAATGGTCGCCTTGGTTTTTTCCTTAATGGCAATTTCAGTTTGTGAAGTACCATCCCATGGAGCGATAACATAGCCCGAAACATCACTTTGCATATGCGAAACTAACTCATCAAAAGTAAAAACACGCCGTGTATGCGCATCTACAAAATTACGCGCTTTGTTCAACAAGTCGCCTTGCATAGTATTAAGGGTAATACCTACGTATTCATGCGCCTTTTCTAAGGGTAGAAAAACCTTCTCACCTGTATCACGACGCACCACAACACATTGATTTTTTTCTAAATCTTTCGGACCGATTTCAATGCGTATGCAGGCACCGCGCAACTCCCACTCTGCAAATTTCCACCCCGGTGAGGTAGTATCATCGCTATCACATGTTACCCTATAATCAGTAGAAAGCGTTTTTGTAAGAGACTGCGCCATCTCTTCTATAGCGCGCTTATCTGTGCCTTTTTTATAAATAGGAATTACCACAACATGAGTAGGCGCAATTTTTGGCGGAACAACCAAGCCCTTATCATCAGAATGTGTCATGATAACCGCGCCTATAAGGCGTGTAGAAACTCCCCACGATGTTGCCCACACGTAGTCAAGTTTCAAATCACGCGTTTGATATTGAACCTCAAAAGCTTTTGCAAAATTCTGTCCAAGAAAATGAGATGTGCCTGCCTGTAAAGATTTACCATCCTGCATTAGCGCTTCTATACCATATGTTTCTACCGCGCCTGCAAATTTTTCTTCCTCAGATTTTCTGCCATAGAGAATAGGCAAAGCAAGTACATCTTGTGCAAATTGCTTGTAAATTTCAAAGATGCGCAAGGTCTCTTCTCGTGCTTCTGCTTCACTTTCATGTGCCGTATGCCCTTCTTGCCACAAAAATTCCGTTGTACGCAAAAAAGGACGAGTGCGTTTTTCCCATCGCACCGCATTTGCCCATTGATTTATCAAAATTGGCAGGTCTCTATAAGACTGTATCCATTTTTTGTACATGCTCCAAATTATCGTTTCAGATGTCGGTCGCACTATAAGTGGCTCTTCCAATGTGTCTCCCCCACCGTGTGTCACAACCGCAAGCTCGGGAGCAAAACCATCTACATGCTCACGCTCTTTGGCAATAAAACTCTGCGGTATAAAAAGAGGAAAATACGCATTCACATGTCCCGTCTCCTTCAAACGAGCATCAAGATGTTCTTTCAAAAGCTCCCACATAACATAGCCACGTGGACGAATGACCATACATCCTTTGATAGAGCTGTAATCAGCGAGCTCAGCACGCGTTACAATGTCTAAATACCATTGCGAGTAATCATCTTTTTGAGAAGTAATTTTTTTCTCCATCTTTCTTAGTATAGCAAAGCGCATGATGCAACTAAAATGTAAATTTTCGAGAGTAAAAATCTGATTTTTGAAAGAATATTTTGATGTGTAATAAATACTTAACTACTACAAAATAAAAAGTAAAATGTTATCCCCTAAGGCGGACTTGCAAGTTAATTGTATTTTCTTATGCGATAACAAAGACCCTTTTTCCAATTCCCGTCTCTATGTGTCCCAGTTGCACTGCAGTGATATTCATGCAGTTTTACTGTTATTTTATAAGATGCTGTACTTTCCGTATACTTCTCATTTTGTTCTTTTTTCGCAGTAATTGTTTCTGTTTTTGATCCTCTAAAAATTATAAGTCGATCCATATCAATTCTAGAAGATGATGCTGTGTATATAATTCTTCTTTTGTCGCCGGGGATATCTCTGCTTACACGCACCTTTTGAAGCCTTGCTCGTCCAAAAGCGTTTCTGATTTTCCCAAACTTTGGCACATTAACTGTTAGCATAAAAGGTCCTGTTTTTGTAAAGAAAAGCGTATCGCCCGTTTGCCTCGTAAACGTTATCGGGACACTGTCTATGACAGCTTCTTCGTATTTCGAATCTCCAGGTAGTATCGCTTGTACAATTACATTTTCAGCAAACTGATTAGCGGTAATTTTTCCATTGCCTAGTGTCACTCCAGTATGACGGTTTTTCAATTTATACCTATGCAGCGGTGCAGGGGTAAATGTAATAGCTGTTCCCCACGGCACACTCGTTTTACTGAATATAGGCTTTGTCGCAGGTCTCGTCTGCTTCGTAAACTCAATCGGGACACTGTCTATGACAGCTTCTTCGTATTTCGAATCTCCAGGTAGTATCGCTTGTACAATTATATTTTTAGCAAACTGATTAGCGGTAATTTTTCCATTGCCTAGTGTCACTCCAGTATGACGGTTTTTCAATTTATACCTATGCAACGGTGCAGGGGTAAATGTAATAGCTGTTCCCCACGGCACACTCGTTCTACTGAATATAGGCTTTGTCGCAGGTCTCGTCTGCTTCGTAAACTCAATCGGGTCGCTTTCTACTTTCCCACTATATCCCGCACGTCTCACTTCTATCACTACTGCGCTCACAGACTCTGTCGCACTTATTCTCGCAGGGTCACTGCTTGTGTCTAAGCTCACTACTCCGCCTTTGCTGTCTTTCAATTCATACGTATAGCCCTCAAGCTTTTCAAAGCTTATATCCGTTCCCCATGGCTCACTTTTACTAGGTCTGAATGTCGGCTTCACAATATCTCCCGTGTTTGTGCTTGCTTTCACGCGTAATTCATATTCTTCGCGTTCCTCTGCGTATTTATCATCCGCTGCCTTCCTCGCTGTTATCGTAAATGTATTGCCTACCGCTGCTGCCTCAATGCTCACTTCACCACTACTGCCGTCTATTCTCGCTCCACTGCTACTCGGATTTATGCTGTATCGCACGGGTGTGTCTTCAGGGTCAGTTTCTGTAATTACATGCGTATATTTGTTTTCATTTGTGTTAAACATGAAATCATGACTTGCACTTTCAAACTTAAATCTATCTCCCGCTTGCCTCGTAAATGCTATTTCTGCACTTTCTTCTTTTCCCTCATATTCTGTGTGTGTCACTTCTATCACTACTGCACTCACAGACTCTGTCGCACTTATTCTCGCAGGGTTATTGCTTATGTCTAAGCTCACTACTCCGCCTTTGCTGTCTTTCAATCTATACTTATGACCTTCAAGCATTCCAAAGGTAATGTCTGTTCCCCACTGCACACTCGTTTGACTGAATGCTGGCGCTTCTATCGCCTTTGCTGTGGTGCTTCTCCTCTCTACCGTGCTTCTTACTCCTTTGTCTGTCTCTATGTACAATTCACATATATACTCTTTTCCCGCTTTTAGCGCTAACTCATTCATCTTCATAGAAACTTCTTCTTGTGACGCTTCTTTCTCTTTAGCTACCCCTCCTGTCTCATTACACTTCACTTTGTAGCTGTAACGTATCTCTAAGTCTTCGTTCACCTCGTTCTTTTTCCAGCGTAACTCAAGACTTCGTTTGCCATCTTTTGTGGGCTGCTTTATTATCTTAAAATCTGTAGGTGGTTCTGGTTGCCCCGTTGTCCCTTCTGCTTTCTCTGACCACGGTCCTGAAAATTCTTCGTAGATTGCCTGCACCTTAAACCAATACTGTATTCCTTCTTCTAGTTTGCGTATCGTAAACCCTTCTGCTTCCATGAACTTAGGGACTACCTCTCGTTTGTTAAGAGTCTTGCCGTCTACTATGCCATATGATATTCCATAGGCTGCCACCTTCTCTTCTTTTAGCTTCTTTACATCCCATTTCAGAAATACTGCTTCTTTTTCAAAGGATGCTTTTATAATTTTTGCTTTTTGTGGAATTACTGTGTATAGTACTTTGTCGGGTTCACAGCTTACTAATGCTATCGTAATGAGTATATATATATATATATATATATAGGTTTCTTATGTGTCATAAATTACTCTTGTACTGTGTAAAAGTTTTCTAAGAATTAAAACAAACTTTTACCTACATATATAATGGTACATTTACTCTTTTTTTCAAGCCTTTTTTTACCTAAAATACATTACAATTTTGTCATGTATTACATGGTGTTTTAGCGTCTTTAGACATACTGCTTATGCTTTTGCCTCTATCATGTCACGGCTGATAGGTAGACAGAATAGGGTATTATCCACAGTAAAATAATACTGAAATATAACACGCTTACATTACATTTTACGCTTGCACCTCATCGATGTTTGGACATTCTTTGTCGCTTGTTTTCTTTTACCATGCCCATTTCGGCTTATTTGATTTCTGCATTGCGGTTGCACTCATGAATATGTATTGGGCGTTTCTTCCGCTTTTGTCTACCCAAGCGGTTAAGTCTTGATTGAATGAAGTAGCAAAGTAGAACATATAGCTCATGGCTGTTACACTTGATACATCCCAATTATTAAGCGACTGATTGAATGAAGTAGCCTCTCTGAACATATGGCTCATTTCTGTTACACTCGATACAGTCCAATTATTAAGCGGCTTATTGAATGAGGTAGCATTTTGAAACATACTCCACATTTCTGTTACACTCGATACAGTCCAATTATTAAGCGGCTGATTGAATGAAGCAGCATTGTCAAACATATGGCTCATGGTTGCTACACTCGATACATCCCAATTATTAAGCGGCTGATTGAATGAAGTAGCATTGTAAAACATACCGCTCATGTCTGTTACGCTTGAGGTGTTCCATTTGCTAATGTCACCGTTAAAAGTAGCATTGTTATAAAAAAGCTCGCTCATATCGGTTATGTCTGAAGTATCGATGTAGTTTAGATCTACTTCGTTGCCGTGTGCTCTTATGGCTTGCTTAATTTCGTATATCAATTCTGCTTTAGTTGGGGTTTTGAATTTTGCCACTGTTAGCTGGTATGATGCTCTTTGTGCTTCGTATTTTGCACTTTGTGCCTTTCTTGCTGTTATTGTAAATGTATTGCCTATCGCTGCTACTGTAAAGTCTACTTTACCGCTTACGCTATCTATGCTCGCAACTGCTCCCGTGGGACTGATGCTATATTCGATGTCCCTAGTATCACCGCTTACGCTTCTATCATTAGTAGCAACCTGTGTATAAGTATTTCCACCTGTTGCATACATGGTATTCTTATTCACGGTTGCAAAGCGGATCGTACTACCTGCCTGCCTTCTAAACTCAATAGGATCACTTTCTACGCTTCCCGTATAACCTCTACGCTTTGCAACAATAATAATATTTGCTGCTGGCTGTGTTGCTGTTATTTGCCCGGTACTCTTATCAAACGCTACCCCGGTTATAGCTTGTTTCAATTCATAGCTATGATCCACTACTTTTGTAAGTCTGATAGGTGTACCCCACCTCTCGCTTCTTTTGCTTACCGCTGGTTTTGTAATATCTCCTGTGTTTGTATTTGCTTGCACTCTTAGCTGGTATGATGCTCTTTGTGCTTCGTATTTTGCACTCTGTGCCTTTCTTGCTGTTATCGTAAATGTTGTCCCTATCGCTGCTAGTGTAAAGTCTACTTTACCGCTTCCCGTATCGATGCTTGCACCTACTCCCGTGGGACTGATGCTATACGATACGACTCCCGTATCTCCTGCTACTACTCTATCGTTAGTAACCGTCTGTGTATGAGTATTTCCCTTGCCGTATTGTACCGCTACATCGATGTTTGCAAAGCGGAGCGTACTACCTGCTTGTCTTGTAAACTCAATAGGATCGCTTTCTACGCTTCCCGTATAACCTCTACGCTTTGCCACAATAATAATCCTTGCTGCTGGCTGTGTTGCTGTTATTTGCCCGGTACTCTTATCAAACACTACCCCGGTTATAGCTTGTTTCAATTCATAGCTATGATCCGCTACTTTTGTAAGTCTGATAGGTGTACCCCAGCTCTCGCTTCTTTTGCTTACCGCTGGTTTTGTAATATCTCCTGTGTTTGTATTCGCTTGCACTCTTAGCTGGTATGATGCTCTTTGTGCTTCGTATTTTGCACTTTGTGCCTTTCTTGCTGTTATCGTAAATGTCTTGCCGACTGCTCCTAGCGTAAAGTCTACTTTACCGCTTCCCGTATCTACGCTTGTACCTGCTCCCGTGGGACTGATGCTATACGATACGACTCCGGTATCTCCTGCTACTACTTTATCGTTAGTAACAGTTTGTGTATGAGTATTTCCGCTTTTTCCATATTCTATCGGTACATCAATGTTTACAAAGCGAAGCGTATTGCCTGCTTGTCTCGTAAACTCAATAAGTTCACTTTCTGCACTCCCTGTATAGCCTGTGCGTTTTGCAACAATAATAATCCCTGTTACCGGCTGTGTTGCTGTTACTTGCCCGGTGCTCTCATCAAACACTACCCCGCTTATAGCTTGTTTCAATGCGTAGCTATGATCTACTACTTTTGTAAGTGTAATCGGTGTTCCCCACCTTTCGCTTCTTTTACTTACCGCTGGTTTCTCTATATCATCAAACGCAAGTACTCCGCTTTGCTTTACTTCGCTTAGCGTTCCTTTATCTGTTTTTACCTGCACACTACAAACATAGTTCACCTTCCCGCTTGTCTCCAGTACTCCTTTTGTAGATACCTTTGTAGGTGCTGAAAATGTCTTTTCATATTTACTTGTAGGGTTATTGCTATCCCAGCACTTTACCCTATATTCTTCTATATTTAATTTTCTTTCATCATTCAATGGGTTATTTTCCCACGATACATCTACAAACCATTTTGTCCCTAGCGTGTTTTTATCTACCTTAAAGTCTACCGGTGGCTCTGGCTTACCCGTTGTTCCTTCTGCTTTCTCAGACCAGGGTCCCGCAAACTCTTCATAGATTGCCTGCACCTTAAACCAATATTGAGTCCCTTCTTTTAGCTTGCGTATTGTAAAGCCTTCTTTTTCCATGAACTTAGGCACTACTTCTCGTTTGTTAAGAGTCTTGCCGTCTACTATGCCATATGATATTCCATAGGCTGCCACCTTCTCCTCTTTTAGCTTCTTTACATTCCATTTTAGAAATACTGCTTCTTTCTTAAAGGAGGACTCTATAATTTTCGCTTTTTGTGGAATTACTGTATATAGTACTTTGTCGGGTTCACAGCTTACTAATGCTATCGTAATGAGTATATATATATATATATATATAGGCTTTTTATGTCTCATGCATTACTCCTGTACTATGTAAAAGTTTTCTAAGGATTAAAACAAACTTTTACCTATGTACATAATGGTACATTTATTCTTTTTTTCAAGCCTTTTTTCACCTAAAATACATTACAATTTTGTCATGTATTACATGGTGTTTTAGCGTCTTTTTCTTTCCTTTCCTCTTTAGCCAAGTTTTTTAAGTCTTTTGCGTTCTTTCTTTTCAAGTCGTTTATGCATTTTGTAATCTGCCTCTAAGCCTTTCATGTCTTCGCTTTTCATATTCCGTCACCTAGCAAAGTCGTCACTTACAAGTAGTTTGTATGTTGCGGTACTTCGTTCGTATTTCTCGTTTTGCTGAAGTTCTGCGGTAATAGTATAGTCTCCAGTGTCTGCCTTATCTGCAACTCTAACCTTACCGCTACTGCTGTCAATAATAACACCGTGGTCGGCGGGACTGATGCTATATTTTATATTGCGGGTATCTCCTGCAACTGTTCCGCTTTTACTAGCGGTTTGCGTAAAAGTAGCTCTTCGTCTTTCTGTGCGGCTTGCCTGTGCAAAGCTCAAGGTATTGCCTTGCTTTCTTGTGAACTCAATAGGATCGCTTTCTGAAGTTTTGCCGTCAAGGGTTGCGACTATGATTACATTTTGCGCGGACTGTGTAGCGGTGAGTTGCATTGTCTCGCTGCTGTACTCTGTAATTGCTACTCCTGTTTTTTTCTCTTTCAAGGTGTAGGTATGGTCTGGTATTTTTGGGAATAAAATAGGTTCACTCCACGGTACAAGCTTACCGCTTAGTGCGGGTTTTCGTGCTATATTCGTAAGCGTTCCGCTTCCTTGTTTCTTCGGTGTTGCTTTATCTGCCACGTCCTCCGCTTTATCCTCTATTTTCTCAATGGCTTTAGTAATATCATCTTCGGCTTTCTTTTCATCGCAAGAGATGAATAAAACCAATGAAATAATTAGTATTGCGGTATATAGTTTCTTCATAGTATTTCTCCCTTTGTTTTAATTATACTTTATCGGCTGATAGGTAGATACAATACTACATTATGCATAGTAAAATGTTATTGCAACATAACACGCTTACATTACATTGTCTGTCTGCTTTTAAGTCTTCGCTTTTCATATTTTTTTGAGTTTTGCCATTAACTGCATGGCCTGTCTCCCGCAAGGTGATGACACACCGCTAGCGTATAGGTTGCGGTAGCTCTTCTATATTTTTCGGTTTGTGGAAGTTCTGCCGTTACGGTAAACTTTACATTAGCTGCGCTTTGTGTAAGTGTTACTTCTCCGCTAGCGGAGTCAATTGTTCCACCTCTTCCCGTAGGGTTTATGCTATATGTTACACCTCGGTTGTCTCCTCTTACCGATGTAGTATGTACTCTAATCGCTTGCGTGTATTTTGATTCTCCGCTTCTTTTTAGAGTTATTCCATTGGCATTGTTAGCAAAGCTCAAGGTATTACCCTGTATTCTCGTAAACTCAATAGGGTTACTTTCAATGCTCTCACCGTTAAGCGTTGCGACTATGATTACATTTTGTGCGGACTGCGTGGCGGTGATTTGCATTCTGTTACCGGTAACCTCTGTAAGTTCTACTCCTGTTTTTTCTTCTTTCAATTCATAGGTATGCTCCGCTATTTTCGCAAATATAATTATTACGTTCCATGGTGCACTCTCACGGCTTAGTGCGGGCTTTATTAGTGCTTGCGGTGATGTGTCTTCTGGTTCTTCAACTCCTTCACCTCCTGCGTCTTCACCTTCGGCATTTTTAGGCGTACCGCTTCCTTGTGGCTTTGGGGTTGCTTTGTCCACTACATCTGCCGCTTTATCGGTAATCTCTGTAAATGCTTTTTTTATATCGTCTTCGGCTTTAGCTTTCTGCTCATCGCATGAGACAAACAAAGCCAATGCAATAATTAGTATTGCTGTGTATATTTTATTCATAGTATTTCTCCTTGTGTTTTAATTATCTTGTTGTTCCTTCTATTTTCTCCGACCAGGGTCCTGAAAATTCTTCGTAGATTGCCTGCACCTTAAACCAATACTGTATTCCTTCTTCTAGTTTGCGTATCGTGAACCCTTCTGCTTCCATGAACTTTGGCACTACCTCTCGCTTTTTAAGCGTCTTTCCATTCACGATGCCATACGATATTCCATAGGCTGCTATTTTCTCTTCTTTTAGCTTCTTTACATCCCATTTCAGGAATACTGCTTCTTTTTCAAAGGAGGACTTTATAATTTTTGCTTTTTGTGGAATTACTTTGTATAGTACTTTGTCGGGTTCACAGCTTACTAATGCTATCGTAATGAGTATATATATATATATATATATATAGGCTTTTTATGTATCATGAATTACTCCTGTACCACGTAAAAGTTTTGTAAGGATTAAAAAAAACTTCTACCTATATACATAATGGTACATTTACTCTTTTTTTCAAGTGTTTTTTCACCTAAAACACATTACAATTTTGTCATTGTATACACCTTCTGTATTGTTTGATGAATAAATCTAGGATTACTTCAGTGGCTATCTTAATAGAACCATACTTGAAAACATGACTGAAGTTATAATAAAGATACATGCGAACACATAGAATTTTTGTTGAAAAACATAGCATTCATGCCTCTGAACGCACTGCATTGTTGCGTGAAATTCGGGAAGTGCTAAATATTACAGAACTTAAGTGTGTACGACACGTGCTATATTACAACGTTTTTGACATCACGCGTGAAAAATTAAACACATCTTTACACAGCGTATTTGCAGAAGTACCGAGAACTTGGGTTTATTACTCTCTTGCAGAATGTCTTTCAAATACGCAAGAACTACCCAATACAGTAGAATACTTCGACTACATTGCAATAGAGCCTTTACCCACGCAATATGACCAGCGCGCAGATGCTGCAGAGCAAGGAATGCATTTACTTGGATATAACGACTGCAGGATAACAACAGGGGAAATTCTACTGCTCTATCACAGTACAGCAGAACAAGAACGAAAGCTTAATGATGAAACGATAGATAAAATCACTTCATACATCATAAACCCCATAGAGATGCGCTTAAGCCAAATTGAGAATTTACCGACACGCAAACTACTACAAGCGCCTCAAGTACAAACATCTACTTTGTACGACTTTGTTTCTTATACAGAAGAAGACATGCGTAGCATGCAAAAAAATCTTGGACTTTCCTTGTGCATAGAAGATCTGCAGCACATTCAAAATTACTATAAAAATGAAGAAAAACGTCCGCCCACGCTTACCGAACTGCGATTTTTAGACACGTACTGGTCTGATCATTGTAGGCACACAACATTTTTAACACAAATAGAAAAGATAGTATTCTCCAATATAGAAGATGAAGCTATACAAAGTGCATGGCATAGATATATGCAAACTAGGAACTATGTGTATCAAAAACACAATGCACAACAAAAGCCTATAACGCTTATGGATATCGCAACCATTGCAACACAAGCCCTTGCACTACGCGGTGTAATTGATGACGTAGAATTTAGCGAAGAAGTAAACGCCTGCTCTATTAAGGTAAATGTTACCGTAAACGGTAAAAGCGATCCATGGTTACTTATGTTCAAAAACGAAACACACAACCATCCTACAGAAATTGAACCTTATGGCGGATCCTCAACCTGCTTAGGCGGTGCAATACGAGACCCTCTTTCAGGGCGTTCATATGTATTCTCTGCCATGCGAATAACAGGTAGTGCCGATCCTCGCGAAAAAATTGAAAAAACTTACAAAGGAAAATTGCCACAACGACTTATCACCCAAAAAGCTGCAGCAGGTTTCAGCGCATATGGAAATCAAATAGGGCTTGCCTGTCCCTATGTACGCGAATTATACCATCCGGGGTATAAAGCAAAGCGTTTAGAAGCAGGCTTTGTAATGGGGGCAACTCCTATAGAAAATGTATGTCGCTCCCTACCGACAAATGGTGATATCATCATGCTTGTAGGCGGAAGAACAGGAAGAGATGGTATAGGCGGTGCAGTCGGATCATCAAAAGGACATAATGCCACATCATTAGAAAACGCCGCAGCTGAAGTACAAAAAGGTAATGCAATAGAAGAGAGAAAAATACAACGCCTTTTCAAAAACCCTCATGTATCGCGACTTATAAAACGATGTAATGACCTTGGTGCAGGGGGGCTAAGTGTGGCAGTAAGCGAAATTGCAGATGGCGTTTATATAAAACTTGATGCAGTACGGCTTAAATATCAAGGACTTACACCTACTGAAATTGCTTTATCCGAATCGCAAGAACGAATGGCGGTGGTAATTTCTGCAGAAAATTATAAAAAATTTTCTCAGTATGCAAGACGTGAAAATGTAGAAGCATACCCTATAGCAAAAGTAACCGATAGGGCACGCGTGGTCATGATGTACGAAGATAAGACCATTGTTAATATCGCGCGTTCTTTTTTAGAAAGCAAAGGAGCTACAAAAAAAACCACTGCCGTAATTACGCATCCGAAACATATGTATGCCATATCTTCACCATGGCATAATCCTCGCTCCATAAAATCAGAGCAATTTTGGCACGAGATAGAGCAGTCATTTACATCATTAGAATATGCATCGCACATAGGTTTACAAGAAATGTTTGACAGCACCGTTGGTGCTGGTACGGTACTTATGCCGTACGGCGGTAGTACACAAACAGGACAAGAAGAAGGAAGCGCCGTACTCTTTCCTATAACATCTGCTTCATATGATGAAACTAATACAAGCAAACAAGAACATAAGTACACGAATAGAACGAGTTCTTCTACCGTTGCGATATCGACCGCTTCTTGCCCTCTCGCTCTCTTAGAACAAAGTCCATTTCACGGTGCAAGCTACGCGGTAGTCGATTCTTTAAACAAAATTGCCGTCATGGGTGCAAACCCTTTAAAAGCACGCCTGTCATTTCAAGAATATTTCAAATGCATGGAAAATCCAGACGATTGGGGACAAAGCCTCTCAGCAATGCTTGGCGCATTTGATGCACAAATGCAATTACAAATTCCTGCAATAGGAGGAAAAGACAGCATGAGTGGTAGCTTTGATACGATGCATGTACCTCCTACCTTTATATCATTTGCTGTAGCAACAGAAGAACAAGAACGCGTGCGTTCTACCCAAATAGTACATAAAAACATGAAACTCTATCTTTTGTTACACATTCCAAAATCAGATGGTTCTCCAAATTATTCATCTCTTACAAATATGTGGAAGTGGTTGTACAATCAAGGATCCTACATACCTTATGCTGCTGCAGTAGGAGAGAGAAATATTCTGCATACAATTATAAACATGTGTGCAGGAAATAACATAGGGTGCGACTTAAAATTTTCGCAAACGCTTTTAGACAGTACAAGATACGGATCTATCATCTTAGCCTCACATATATCGATACATGAAGCAACTGAAAACATGCAGTGCATACCAATCGGTAAAACAAAGGCACAGCCATACCTCAAGTGGAAAACAGAACACGGAGTACGCATGTGGAAAATACGCGATATAGTTACAAAAATGCAAAATGTTTTACAAGATGCATTTCCATATCGCACAACAAAAAATACAATACTGAAAAAAAATACTACACCTTCACCGATACAAGGTGTCTATAAAAATCATACTCCCATAAAACAATTTACAAAATCGCGTCCGCGTGTATGTATACCTGTATTTCCCGGTACAAATTGCGAATACGATACAGCATATGCATTTGAGTCTGTAGGTGCGGTGTGCTATATGCCTGTTTTTTGTAACAAAACCAAAGAAGATATTTCACACTCTTTATATGAACTTGCGAAGAGCATTGGAAAAAGCAATATACTCGCATGTGCAGGTGGTTTTTCTGCCGCAGATGAACCAGATGGTGCGGGAAAATTTATATCACTCATATTACAAAACGTTATCATAAAAAATGCTATCACAAACTTGCTTAATCGCGATGGGCTTATCATAGGAATTTGCAATGGATTTCAAGCACTCATCAAATCAGGATTACTGCCATTCAATTCGCTACATACAACTTCCAACGATGTGCAAGAATTGCAACACAGTCTTCTAAGCTCAACGCTTACTACAAACACCTTAGGAAAACACATATCACGTATGGTAAAAACACAAGTAGTAAATACTACCATATCACCGTGGCTGTCTTTGTGCAAAGTAAAAGAACATTACTGGATACCAATATCACATGGTGAAGGACGTTTTGTCATCGACGATACAACACTGGCAATGTTGCAAAATAACAAACAAATTGTTTCCATATACGCTGAGGAGAATCCTAACGGTTCTATGCAAGAAATAGAAGGGTTAGTCAGTGAAGATGGTCGAATATTAGGACGCATGGGACACGTAGAACGAGTAAGAAATGGCATATATAAAAACATACCGGGATTTAAGATACAACCTATAATCGAATCGGGTGTGACGTATTTCTTATAAATACATGTAGAAAATTTACAACACTTATCTATAAAGCTATATACACATAATATGGTACGATTGACCATTGTATAAGATATCCGTATGAACTCCAAAACGTCTGAGTAGCATAGTAAAATTATCAATGTGCAAATGCTCACAGAGTATCTTTTGTCCTTCTAACAAATTGTCAGACAACATATCGAAAAACGCAGCGGATATCGCTTGAGACAAAAAATTTTTTGTAATAAGGTTTTTTACGGTTTCGTTCTTCACATGTGATGCAAGCTTTTTATCGACTAATGCGACATTACTATAAAAGCCTACAATCGACATAAAATATTCTCTTTTTATTCCAATATTCTGTGCCATTCATTTACCTCACATATTATATTATAGTAACACACAAAAGATACACGATAAAAAAAAGAGAAGCTTACAAGTAAACTTCTCTTTGTTATGTAAATATTATTTATAATTTCACGCGTAACGATGCTTACATCATTCCGCCCATTCCACCCATACCGGGATCAGGTGCTGAAGGTGCAGCCTTTTCTTTCTCAGGAATATCTGTTATTGCACATTCCGTAGTAAGTAAAAGCGATGCTATTGATGCTGCATTTTGAAGCGCAGAACGTGAAACCTTCGCAGGGTCAATAATTCCCTTTTCATACATATCAACCCATTTATCATCTGCCGCATTATAACCTGAGTTCTTCTTTTCGGTTTTTGCTTGATTGGCAATAACAGCACCATCTAAACCCGCATTTGTAGCTATTTGACGAATAGGCTCTTCCAAAGATCGAATAATAATTTTATAACCTAATTTTTCATCATCGGTAAGATCATTCTGATCTTTCGCGTTCAATTCTTTGATACATGCAACATATACTGTACCACCACCGGGAACAATACCTTCTTCAAGAGCAGCACGCGTTGCAGAAAGTGCATCTTCAACTCTGTGCTTTTTCTCTTTAAGTTCAACTTCGGTAGCTGCTCCGACATTTACAACGGCAACTCCACCAGAAAGCTTTGCAAGCCTCTCTTGTAATTTTTCCCTATCATAGTCGGAAGTAGTTTCATCAATTTGAGCTTTTATTTGACCAACGCGCTCTTTAATACCAGAAGCCTTTCCTCCACCGTTGATAATGGTGGTATTTTCTTTATCTACTTTTACAGATTGTGCAGTACCAAGCTGTGAGATGTCAGTGTTTTCAAGCTTGTAACCAAGCTCTTCTGAGATAACCTCACTACCGGTAAGTATAGCAATATCTTCAAGCATTGCTTTTCTTCTATCCCCAAAACCGGGAGCTTTTACTGCACAACAATTAAGCGTACCTCTCATGCTGTTTACAACAAGCGTAGCAAGTGCTTCGCCTTCAATGTCTTCTGAAATAATGAGCAACGGTTTATTTTGTTGCGCAACTTTCTCAAGCACAGGAAGTAAATCTTTCATATTTGATATTTTCTTATCGTGTATAAGAATAAGCGGATTCTCTAATGAAGTAGTCATGTTGTCTTTTTTATTTGCAAAATACGGAGAAACATAGCCTCTATCAAATTGCATACCTTCTACAAAGTCAGTAGTCGTTTCAATAGTCTGAGACTCTTCTACTGTTATAACTCCATCTTTTCCAACTTGTTCAAAAGCACCTGCTATTTCTGCACCGATAGTCTTATCGTTGTTTGCTGATATTGATGCAACCTGTGCCGTCTCTTCGCTCGTTTTAACAGTTTTTGAATACTTTCTAATTTCTTCCGTTGCAACAGAAACAGCTCTATCTATACCTCGTTTTATTTCCATAGGATTTGCACCAGCAGCTACGGCTTTCAAGCCTTCTCGTACTATGGAGTGTGCTAAAACAGTCGCGGTGGTCGTTCCATCTCCTGCAACATCATTTGTCTTTGTTGCCACTTCTTTCAAAAGTTGGGCACCCATGTTTTCATATGCATCTTCAAGTTCAATTTCTTTTGCAACAGACACACCATCCTTTGTAACCGTTGGTGCACCAAATTTTTTATCAAGCAGAACGCTACGTCCTTTTGGACCTAAGGTTATTTTTACTGCATTGGATAATTTATCCACACCTCGAAGAAGCGCTCGGCGAGCGTCTTCACTAAATATAAGTTGTTTTGCCATATAATCGTCTCCTTTATATACTAGTTGTAATAAAATTTGATAATAAAATTTCTAAGACATAGGATACATGCCTTAAGTACTATGATAAATAAAAACTATTTCATTCGCAAGTACATACAGAAATTTTTTACTCTTAATCTTCCATAGCGAGGTAGTAAGATATGATATGATTATGTTCATTCCTGCGTTATTGATTATCTGTAGTGGACACGACTCGTGAGGTAAACATAATCAATGCATTCATAGTGTTTTGCGATCTCATAACATCGCAAATACGCGTAATTTCTACCGTATCTTCAGTATTATCGACGAACATTAAACATACAAAATTTCTTTCCATCCAAACATCATCACCATTTGCTTTTTCTTCTCTCCCTTTAGCACGTAATACTGGCAATACGGTATAACATTGCTGAGGCAGCTTTTGTTCAACAGCATCTAGAAGATCTTGTAACAATACTTGGTTGCCTATAATTTCTACGCGAAACATTCTTTACCTCTATTTCTTTACTTTATCTGTAAATTCAAATATGCGTACTTTTGCTTTATCTGCAAGCGCACTATATCCTTTGACAATTATCACTTCATTTATCGCAAGTCCTGTAATCACCTCTACTACTTTTTTCGTTTTATCCGAAATATCGTGTGATTCTACTCCAAACTCTAATGGTCGAAAAGAAACATTGCTTAGCTCACTCTTATCATCGTTAAGAACAAATACTCCATATTTAAACTCTCCATCAAAAAATCGTTGAACGATAATATCCTTAGAAATAACAATTACATTTTTTCTCGCTTCTAATATAAGATTCAATACGCCAACCGTGCCACTTCTTATATGCGACGCAGATTCAGAAAGCGCAACAAGAACACGAATTTTTCTTGATTTATCAGAAAGTACTTTATTGATAGAAAGAACGCGTATATCAAGATTGCTTTGTAATGCATCATTGACAGATAGCATAAGCATTCCCCGTGTATTCTTTGTAATAAAGGGCAAATTTTCTTCAGACACCGATACGCGAAGTTCCAAACTTGCGTTATCAATAATTTCCATAATGCTTTTTACCGAAGAAACTTCATTTCCCACATTCGCCATTATTTCTGAGACTTGACCAGAGACAGGTGCAATGATAGGACTCGTAAGAAATGTACTTCCCGCTTTTGATGCGTTAATTATGGCAAGTGTTTGTCCTTTTACTACGGTATCGCCCGTACGTACTTTTACGTTAATAAGGGTGCCTTGCTTATCAGGTATAACACTCGCAATTACCGAAGATTGCACAACGGCACTTACAGAAATTTCTCTTTGAATATTTGTAGGGATAATTGTTTTTCCCTCAACGCTAAATACCGTTTCATCGTCAAGCTCAGAATTTGCTGCAGGCTTTTTATTTTTTTGACATGCGCTTATAACGCTTATAAAAATACTACATATACAGATAAAAATAACAGCGCGACTTCCGTTCATCTAATACACCCCGCTACTATTGGTTAAGGCTTTAATATCCAGAATAAGCTTCACTACTTCAGCTTTTTGCGTAATACGCTTTATGTGCTCGTCATGCAACTCTGCTTTTGTAGCAAGATAATCTTTCGCGGTAATAAGCCCGTTTTTATATCCTTCTTGTGCAAGGTCATAAGAACGTTGCGCAACGCGAACTGTTGTTTCGTTGTCTTGAAGTGATTTCAAAAGAAACTGTAATTTTGATTGAAAAGCTGTTAAAGAATTTCTCTTTGAAATTGAAGATTGCATAATTTCAATATTTTTTGCCTTTATTGATGCATTTAATTTTCGTAAAGTAACAGATGGTGTAGACCACGGAAGATATTTTGTAACATCTATAGACACTCTAAACGTAAGTGATGTATCATCATTTCTTTTCCAGTTTTTTGAGTCAAACCAGTTTTTTTCATCCGCATTTTGCAAAGAAGTGCCTCCAAAAAATGAATAACCTAGAGACAATGAAGGCAAATAACTAAACGCTGCATTCCAACGCTTCAACTGTAATGATCGTAAAGAAGAATATTGAGCTGCAATGTCAACATTGTTTGCACTCTGTAATGCAAGAATTGATTTAATATCAAATTGCGATACATCAGGAATATCATCTGCAAGAGAAATTTGATATTCCATATCTTCATACCCCATAGTCACAAGCAAAGATCGACGAGCCTTTGCTTCTGCATTGACTTGTTTATCGTAATCGTTTTGTGATTTTAAAAATGCAAGTTTCGTTTTTAACATTGCGTATTCATCTTTCAATCCTGCTTTGTAGGCACGCTCTGCTTCTTGTAAATCAATTTTAGCAACAGATCGTTGCTCCCGTAACAATTGCAGTTTCTTTCGAGAAATAAGTAAATCCAGATACAATTTCTGCGTTTCTACAACGATATCAAAAGTAAGTTTTTCAAACGTTATTTTTTCAGCTTTGTAAGCTTCGACAGATTGCAAAATACTAATGATACTTTTGCTTAGCATGCCAGTAATACTAATTGAAATACTAGAAACTCCAGCAGTGAGTAATGTTTGTGAAGCCGAAGGATTTTGTAAACTTCGCTGTGGTTTTTTATCATGTCTTACATACGAAGCAGAAAGAGAGAGTTTTGGAACAAACACAAACCACGATGAATTGCGATCTATGCGTTTTTTTTCCAATGAATATTGTTTTATGTTTAATTTTAAATTTGCTTTTAGTGCCGTTTGCACCGCCTCTTTAATACTTACTTGCAGTATCTTATCATTCTCTGCAAAAACTAAAGAAGAAGAGTAGGCAAGCATCACCACAAATATAGGTAAACTAAATCGATGTAATATACACATATATTATAAAATACTTCACTTAATTTTAATTATCTTCACGCAGTTATATTATAGTAAATATATCGTCATAGCAAATATGCAGGAGAAAAAAATAATATTCGTTTGTGAAAAGTGTAATTTTATATCATTTACATATCCATCATTGCTCTATGGTGTTTTATATATAGGTATTGACTAACGCTTCTAAAAGTTCTTGATTGCCCGAAGACGGAAGAAATTCTGGTTCAGAATGAGCAATAGTAGCGAGTTCAGAGAAATTTGTCGCACCTTGTACGATTTTTTCACCAATACCGGAAGTGTAACCTTCGTATCGATATGCAACAACATCTTCTAAGGCACCATCTTTAAGTATTTTTTCTGCAATAAGAAGTCCACGAGCAAAGGTATCCATGCCTGCAATATGCGCGTAGATCATATCTTCAAGCGTATATGAACCACGACGCAGCTTTGCATCAAAATTAAGTCCACCATTTCCAAGTCCATTATTTTTTAGTATTTCGTACATCACAAAAATTGATGTATAGATATCTGTAGGAAATTGATCGGTATCCCAGCCTAATAAGAGATCGCCTTGGTTTGCATCGACACTGCCTAACAGCCCGTGAATACGAGCATGATATAACTCATGCTGCATACTATGCCCACTAAGCGTGGCATGGTTTGTCTCTATGTTCAGCTTTACATGTTGTATAAGATCGTAGTGATGCAAAAACCCAATAACCGCTGCAACATCAAAATCATACTGATGTTTAGTTGGCTCTTTTGGCTTAGGCTCAACAAGCAACTGTCCCGTAAAATTAATTTCTTTTGCATATTCTTTCGCCATGTGCATAAAGCGTGCAAGATTATCGCGCTCTAATTGCATGTCGGTATTTAGCAAAGTCTCATAACCTTCACGTCCGCCCCAAAACACATAATTACTGCCACCGAGTTCTTTTGTAATTTCCATTGCTTTTTTTACTTGCGCAGCGGCGTGTGCAAATACACGCGGGTCAGGCGAAGTCGCAGCACCGTGCATGTAGCGCGGATGAGAAAACAAATTCGCCGTTCCCCACAGAAGTTTCACCGAGCTGTCTTTCATTCTCTTCTTTATAACACGTACCACAGAATCAAGTGCTTTATTACTTTGAGAAAGCGTATCCATCTCTGGCGCGAGGTCTCTATCGTGAAAACAAAAAAATGGAACAGCAAGTTTCTCGGCAAAATCAAACATAGCATGCACACGAGATGCAGCTTTCTTCAACGGATCTTGTACGTCATTCCACGGACGTTGCCATGTTGCAAGTCCAAAGGGATCTGTGCCACCTGCGCAAAAGCTATGCCAATAGGCAAGCGAAAAACGCAAATGTTCTTCCATGGTTTTTGCACTTACTTTTCTCTGTGCATTGTAGTACTTAAATGCAAAGGGATTTTTCGATTTTACACCTTCGTACAATATTTCGGGTATATGTGAAAAGGAATTTTTCATTCTTGCCTCCATAGTCTATAGTATCTATCTTGCGCACAAGGAAAACATTACTTTTTTGATAATGCATCATAACTTTACAGAAAATTACATAGCATAAGTATGATTATAATAATTGTATTATTTCAATTGTAGCGGTATATCAGAAAGCTATTGAAAATACAAAAATATCTTATTTAAAAATGGAAAAATTCTTATGTCAATAATAAATGTAAAAGCTGTTTATTTTCAATACTGTTTACAAAAGCAATCTGATGGAAGTTAGGTTATTTTAAATAGAAATTATAAATCTGTAGGTTTTAACACTACTAATTTTGTAAATTATAAAAACTACCCAATATCAATGAATATGCAAGAGGCGGGGAATAACGACTTTACAAAAACTATCTTATAAAGGCGAAGCAGAATCATCAGACAGTAATATTTATTTATACAATGATAGCTGTACACCAACTAGCAGTGCAGTTTCAATGAAGGCATATATTACTCAAGCTTGAATAGCGAGCTCATCGTAGAACATAAGCAAACGCGTGATACAGTTTAGAGAATATCATAGTAAAATGACATCATCTTGTAAAGCACGAGTAGTTACGTTAAGAAGATAGTATTTAGAAATAGTCCAATGCTAAAACAGATTTAGCACAAACTCTTAGAATATCTGTGCTTTGCTAGAAAGATAATTGAGAATGCGATTGTAATCATCATAGTAATCTATCTCACTCCAAAACGAATTGCCAATATCCATTACATGAACAGGTAACTCATCGTTATACACAATTGCAGATTCCCACCATGTATTGTAGTCTTTTTGTTCAAGTAATAATGCCACTTGTTGTGCGACAATTTGCACATGTTCCTTTGCTACTTTCACCACATCAAGACTTTCTGCCTGAGACTCTTTAATATCTTTTCCATATGCAATTATTTTATTATCAGATGAGTACCTAACACGCACATCTGCAACTTCGGCTCTATGAGAGTCTATAAGCAATAAGGGGCTCTCATGTGTTTTTGTACATATTTGCTCGTATATCTCATGTGATAAGAAAGTATCGCCATTGATAATAAGCATATCATCATTAGCATCAAACTCAGATAAGGCAAACCACAATGATCCTAAAGAATTCATAAGATAATAAAAGGGATTATGATAGTGCTTTACCTGCTGACCAACAACATTGATAATATCACGATAGTGATACCCGGTGACTATACTGATATCTGATACCTGATATTTCTGAAGCATCTTTATACTATATTCAATAAGCGGTATAGTTTCTGTTTTATCCTTGTTGTACAAGGGCAGCAAACTCTTAGGTGTCTTACCAATGTTCTTTGCTATTCTTTCCCCTATACCTGCGACCAGTATGATTGCTTTCATATATCTCCTTGTAATTCGATTAGTGTATTAGCTGCGACAATTCCCGCATGCCCAAAATTATAAAGGCTGCTATCGCGTAAAGATGGTATAACACTTTTTTCCTGATACCTTGAAAGTAACCTTTTCACATGCAAAGGCAGTTCATGAATATGCTCTGGTTTTACGTTATAAGCTATTTCTGAAAAATGCGTTTGCTCCCACGATGGCCAATCGCAATCTCTTCCTTCCATACCCAAATAATCATACGATGACGCGTCACTTATAACAATTGGTTTTTCAAAAACAAATGCGTAATCGAAGATAATGCCGCTTCTATCCGATATCATAAGCGAAGATCGTGAAAGTGCAGGAAAGTTATCTGCATTCGTATCCCACTCTATAGTATCAAATGTTTGAAGATCAGATTTTAATTGTTCTATCATGTGTTTTTCGCTGATATAACTTTGAGGATGAAGACGTAGAATGATACGATATCCCTCTTCTAACAACATGCGCAATGGCGCACTGCCGTAACAACTGACAAAGCTAACATCTCCCCATGTAGGAGCTACAAGAATCGTGTTCTTTTCCTCAGGAAATTCAAAAGACAGTTCTTGTTTCTTTTTTACAAGTTCATCCATATATGTACAGCCAACATTGATAATACGTTTCTGCGTAAGTTTTCTTTTAGACTCTATTTTTCTCAGAGAGCGTTCTTGATGCACGCCGCTTACCATAACTGTATCGTAAAAATCAAAAGAAAATACTTTATAAAGATGTATGTCTGTTGGCGCGTGCATTACATGTACATACTGCTTTACGCCCTTAGATCTACGTATCTGCAAGACGTCAAGTCCGGGAGTAGTCAGTACGCATACTTCTGCCTCAAGTAAATTGAGATAAGTAAACGCTTTGTTGCCGGTGCCAATATATCGCGCTGTATAACACACAGGAACATTCGTGTCGATACTGCGAGATAAGTAGCTAAGGCCAGGATCCTGTTCGTCTGATGTCAGATATTCAAACGATATCTTTTTATCTATCAAAACATCAATAATAGGTTTGAAACAAAACCAATACTGTCTACCTTCGCAATAGAACACGAATGCAGGCTTATCTTTTATCTTTGTTTTCAAACGAAATAATCTAAAGATACTTGTATGAAGCTTGTACCATATTGTCTTTAAAGAAAATAATATTGCCGACGCTATTCCTAGTAATGCAGCGAGCAACATGCTTCCCGTACCGGGATCAAGATACGCATAAAGCGGATGCGTATACACAAGTGCAAATGCAAGAACTATGAATAATTTTTTATAAGAAAAATTATTCTTATGTTTTCCTTGTATCACTTCACACGTCTCCAGTTTTCTTTTTTAAAAATACTATCAGTTACTTCATAGTGCACTTTAATGGTAAATTTTTTATCACTCACAAGATCTCGCCAACCATAAAATGTAGTATGATATATTGGCAAAGTACGTACAGGTGCAGGATTTATTCGAAGTGGTGATTTTGGAATTCCATTACAATTCTCCAGTCCATCGCACATAACCGCAGGAAGATCGACATTACTTACCAACCGCTCATCAGTTTTGAACATTCCACGACTATGAAAATCTTTTACCATAAACAGAATGTGTGCCCGCGAAAAATTCTTTGTGTTAGTTTGTCCAAAAAAATCAAGTGCAATTCCGTTACCATTCATTTCATCTTCAATTCTTTCAAATCCATGGTCAGATATTATGATGATTTTTGTGTTATCATAAATACCATTTTCTTTCAGCCATGTCACCCACCTTCCAATGGCACGCATAGCACAGCGCGCTGAATAGTACGAATTCTTCCCTGCCATGTTATCGCCAGCGCTAGGGTCAGGAAATTCATCTTTTACAAGAGTGCAAGATGAATCTAGTCCGTATGGCATATGGGTAATATCATTATGAAAAAACTTAAAGGTATTTTTATCACTACCAACATACGATAAATTCACAAGAGAATCTATAAAAGACCACTGTTCCAACGCTGCTTTATATCCCCAAAAGTTTTTTAACATTCGAGAATTAAATATATTCCATACGCCATCGTCATATATAAATCGTTTCATAAAAAACGGAAATGCACGAATAAATCCTACTGCTGCAAGTAAATACGATTGCCGTAGAACAGCCATGTTTTGTGCCTTATTGCTTTGTACCTTATTGTTTTTAATCCAATATCCTACCGTACTAATATCGGGTGGAGATAAACATGATACATCGCGTTCTTCTATCAATTTGCATTGATCACCATCTCCCACATAATAAATAAGCCCGCTTGTAGCAACTGCATAATTGTGCGATTGATATAACTCAAACATAGCATCGTATGCACGAGCAAATTTTTCTGCTAAATTTATTCCGTCCATCTTATTGATATTTTCAGGAGTATAATCCCAACCGCTCATCATTGCAGCTTTACTCGTTGCAGTGTAAGTTGAAATACTTAGTGCATTCGGATACCACGTAAAACCATTATAGATACGCTTTAGCTCAGGCTCAGATGCTAAAATAGGCTTCATAAGTCCACCTGAAAACATATCGAGCAGAAATACTACAATATTTTTACCATCTTTTGAAAACTCAAATATGTCACCATACACTTCTTTAGATGTATCAGATGTAGAGAGCTTCGTGTTTTTCGTCTTTTGCGATAACGATGCCTGAAAGTTTGAGTTATAATACCACATCTCTGTACTTGCAAATCGTAGCAGTGTAAATATAGTACATCCTATAATACAAAGTAAAAATGCATTCTGTTTCTTGGAAATATAATGTATTACCAATAACAATACGCTAATGAGTGCTATACCTTCAACAATAAATAAAGCTGTTTTAAGCACTATGCTGCGTGGATTTACCAAGATAAAGTTATCTACAGCCCCATAGTCAAACGGTAATAAATACGTATATGCAAACACCGTAATAGCAATGGTATAAAACACCGCGCTCACATAGTGTTTGTACGCTTTAGGCGTAAGTAAATAGAGAAGAAAAAGCAGTACCGCAACAACAAGAGTAAATAAAAACAAAACACCCTGCAATGCTTCAAGCGGTTTTCCTATAGCACTAGGATCGCTTGTATATACTTCTGTAGGAAGTGCTATGAGTAAGAGAAATGGAATAAAAATCACAGTACATATGACAATATACCTATACACGGAACTATGAGGCTTCTTTACATAAGAAATAGACGTAATAGGCACGCGTAAATAACAGCGCAACCACAGAAACAACATGGCGTGTAGCAGTATCAATACGAAGCAAATAGCAATCTTGCGTATGGTAAAAGGAAGATCAATAGAATGTACAGGAGTATACATGTTATAGATAACTACTGCCACGCAAATCATCAGTCCTAACAGAACGCTATATTTTGTTAGCATGTACCAGAGCTTGTACTTCGGCGTATGTTTTAAGAACATAATAAATAAGAACACCGTTTGTACAAATCCAAGAAATGCAGTGGTATTAAGCAATTGAAGCGGAGTAGTTCCCCTCGCCCTATTACTATTAAAAAGAAAATAGGCAGCAAACAAATATAATATAAGCAATTCTATTGCTATTACGATTATTCTCACTCTCTGTTTATTACGTAAAAACTTCGCGTACGATGCCTTTAATAGTTGAAATGTTGATGGCACACTCTGTACATTTTTCTTCTTATGTTTCATAAGTAGTAGTACATTTTTAAGCCATGAATACGCATTATTCACCGTCCAATAAAGCACCAATGCCGATGGAGCATTATACAGCAATATGAGAAACACAAACGCTAATCCCCAAATATGAACAAGTGCCTTAGGATTCGTTCGTCTTGTATACATATCTGCAGCAAGAAGATTAACCGCCGTCATAACAAAAGGCAATACATTTATCGGTACATGCCCTATAGTAAATAAAGCATCGGGCTGTAGTAAATCGGAAACGATGAAGAAAGGTATTTGTTTGAATAATTCATAATGCCCAAGCAACTGATATGCAGCGATAAAAAACGGAACCTGAACAACTAATCCACCAAGTGAACGCAAGCCCATAATAGGATGATATTGATGAATGCGATAGAGTGTTCGCATATACATAAAGCGCGTCATACCGCTAAATGCCGTATTAAATTCATCAATCTTATGCTGCATACGATTACGAACACGCAACTCTTGAGACTGTAATAACTCCGCAAGCATATATGCAGGAATAAGTATTGTATTAATTACAAAGCTCATCACGATAATAGCAATGCCATAGCTCTGAGTATAACCATACACTGCTTCAAGTATGGTACGCATAAGCCACGTAATTGGATACAGTATTGATTCAAATATATTCATGTTATGATTATGTCGTGTATATCAACACACCTTCACTTTTTGTTCATTCATTATTGTTACGTTGTATAATTATTATATTTCTTAAGACAGTATACCAATATTACGAATTATACTAAATAATAACAAAACAGCCAGAAATACCACGGTAATTAGCACATAGAAATCTGGTGAACAAAGCACCAATAACAAACAAATGAGAAAAAAATACTCTATATTTTCTAGCTAAAAATGCTATTCTAAACTTATAGCTTTCAGACTATACCGTCCATTCATAAAAATTAAGGACAGCTGTAGGAGTATCTTATGAAAAAATCAATTATTACACAAATCATGTACGTAGTGCTTTTTATAGCACTCGTTTCTTCATGTGGTTTTGAGAAGAAAACATGGCAGAAAGATAAAGAATATCATATCACGGTGCTACATACCAATGATCACCATGGAAGATTTTGGAAAAACCGCAATGGTGAATATGGTATGGCAGCGAGAAAAACATTGATTGACCGCATTAGGAATGAAGTAGAAGCAAACAATAGCATTGTACTACTACTTTCTGGAGGCGATATAAATACCGGGGTACCCGAAAGCGACTTACAAGATGCCGAACCTGATTTTAGAGGCATGAGTGCAATTGGATACGATGCTATGGCACTTGGTAATCATGAATTTGATAACCCATTAGAAGTACTTCAAAAACAAGAAACGTGGGCAAATTTTCCATTTCTCTCGGCAAATATTTACGACAAAACAACAGGAAAAAGACTCTTTAGTCCGTACAAAATATTTCAAAAGCAAGACTTACGCATAGCAGTAGTAGGACTTACCACACAAGACACTGCTGTTATCGGTAACCCACAGTTCTTACACAACATTGAATTTCGCGATCCTATCGCAGAATCAACGCCTCTTCTAAATACATTAAAAACCAAAGCCGATATCATTATTGCGGTAACTCATATGGGACACTACCCTGATGCAAACCACAAAACAAATGCACCCGGTGATGTATCGCTGGCAAGAAAAACAAAAGGATATAACGCAATCATCGGCGGACACTCACAAGCGGTTGTTTGTATAACAGAAGAAAACAAGATCGTAGAGCGCTATCTACCGAACCAAGAATGCACCCCCGATTATCAAAATGGCAGCTATATTATGCAAGCAGGAGAATGGGGAAAATATGTAGGACGCGCTGACTTCACTTTCAAAAATGGTGATTTTACACTTCTACGCTATATGCTTATTCCCGTAAACTTGAAAAAAACGATAAAAGAAAATGGCAAAAAAGTGCGAGTGCTTATCGGAGATGAAATAACAGAAGATGCCTCAATGCTTCAGTTATTACGCCCATTTCAAGAAAAAGGGTCAGAAAACCTCAACGTGAAAATTGCTCAGACCAACGGAAAACTTGAAGGCGATAGAGCAATAGTAAGGAGCAAGCCTACAAATCTTGGAACTATCATTGCCTATGCGCAAATGCAATCAGTAGGTGCTGACATCGCTGTCATAAATAGCGGTGGCATCCGTGCAAGCATTGAGAAAGGCGACATTACCTACAAAGATGTACTAACCGTACAACCCTTTGGTAACACCGTTACGTACGTTGATTTAGGTGGCAGTGATTTACAAGAGTATCTTACTACCATAGCAAACATTCCTGAAGGTACCGGCGGATATGCGCAGTTTGCAGGACTTGCCTTTACTATGGTAGAGGAAAAACTCACCATCTCCATAAACAACAAACCCTTAGATGAAAATGCCACATATCGGCTTGCAATTAATTCTTATATCGCGTCTGGAGGCGATAAATACCCTATCCTTACAGAAAAACCAAGCTTTGTTGATAGCGGATACGTCGATGCTGAAGTACTAAAGTCGTACATGGAAGAAAAAGGTATCATAGACGCACATGGATATACTCCCGCAAGATAAATAAAACTTCAGTTCTGTACGATGTGCAACATTCAAAGTTTGAATGTTGCACATCGTACGTTACTTACTGTAAAAACAACGGTATTAAGGTCATTGCCGTTGCTGTTACCAAAATTACAGATACGATATTCAAGATAATTCCCACACATGCCATATCACGTATTGTTATCTTTCCCGTACTAAATACAATTGCATTAGGTGGCGTTGCTACGGGAAACATAAATGCACACGAAGCAGCAATTGCAGCAGTTGCCATAATCACCACAGGACTAAAATTTAACGTACTTGCAAACGCTGCCATAATCGGCATCAAGAGTGTAGCAGATGCAGTATTAGACGTAATCTCTGTAAGAAAGGTAACCAACAATACTATAGACGCCACCACAATAATGATAGGAGCACCTGCAAGTCCTGTTAATTGTTCTCCTATCCACAAACTGAGCTCTGATTTCGTAAAAGCTTTTGCTAGTGAAAATCCACCTCCAAACAATAGCACAATACCCCACGGAAGTTTTACCGCCGAAGCCCAATCCATAATAAAAAGTCCTTGCTCATTTCGTGTATCTTTACTTACAGGAATAACAAACAAAAGCACAGCTCCTATCAATGCAATTACCGAGTCATTAACCTTTGGCAATAAAGGTTGAATAAGCCATTTGCGAGTAATCCACGATAGTGCAGTAATAATGAACACTATCAATACCATTGTTTCATTTGCACTTATAGGTCCTAGCTCTTTTCTTTTTTGCGCAATAACTACATCTGCTCCGGGAATATCCTTTGAACTAAGCTTAAATATTTTAACGAACAATATCCAGACTAAAAAGATAAATACCACCGCTAAAGGAACACCTATCATCATCCAATTGATAAAATTTAGTTCATATTGAAGCAATTCTTTCAAAGCTCCTGCTAATACTAAATTAGGAGGAGTACCTATAATAGTACCCATTCCCCCTATTGAAGCAGCATATGCTATCCCCAGCATAATTGCCGTACCAATACGCTTATGTGAAAGCGATGTCTCCGATACTTCTGATTGAGAGTATTCTTTATGAATTAAATTTGGAAATTGAGAGATAACCGCAGAAGCAATAGGCAACATCATCATAGTAGTCGCAGTATTAGATATCCACATTGATACAAAACCCGTAGCAAGCATAAAGCCTAAGAGTATGCGTCTTGAACTCGTACCTAATGCTGCAAGAATTGCCCACGCAATTCTCTTGTGAACATTCCATCGCTCTAATGCAAGAGCAATAACAAATCCACCCAAGAACAAGAAAATCAAATGACTTGAATATCCACCTGCAGCTTCCGCAATACTACTAAAGCCCACAAGAGGTAACATTATTAAAGGAAGCAATGCCGTTACTGCGATAGGAACTGCTTCAGTAATCCACCACACTACCATCATCAAAGCAACCGCCGCTACCTTCGTTGCTTCAGGAGTCATTCCTGCAGGTGAGGGCAGTATCAACATGAGCATGCACAGTACAGGACCTGTAATAATAAAAATGTATTTTCTCCCAAGCGCATGTTTCATGCCTTGAGAAGTACCATGTGATGAAGTAATACTTTCCATAATAATTCCCCCTATTAAATATAAAATACCATTGCTATAACAGCATTATTATTATACAACACATGGATTTTCACATAAAATACTCCCACTATAAAGGAACAGTAACACATGCTTTTCTCATATTCATGCTCTGTGAATTTACTTCCTCCGCGCATTCCTTTCCTGCAAAATAAGATGTTCCATATCGTTATATACAGAGCGCATTAATTCATATTTGAATACTAAATTCTCCATTTGAAATATAATGGAATAAAAAAGAGAATCATGAGGAAAGTATGAATATGAAAAAACAGAATGTATATATAAGCATGGTACTGATACTTGCACTAATTGTATTTGTAGGATGTGGATCACCAAAGAATGAACAGACGAATGCATCTACTGATGAAGGTAACACCTCACAATATGAGTGGACCTTTCAATCATCGGATCAACCTGGTGACGTTGCTTTTAAAATTCAAGAAGCATGGGCAACACTCGTAAAAAAAGCATCGGGAGGAAGAATAGAAATTACTATTGCAGCGGCAGGTTCTCTCGTCGAGCACAATCAAACGCTTGATGCAGTAGGAACGAATATCATACAAGGGGACATAACCGATCCCTCTTATTTTGCAGGAAAGGACGCAGCATTTGCACTCTATGGAAATATGATAGGTGCGTGGGAAAAACCCGAGGATATGCTGAGATTTATATATTTTGGCGGTGGCTTTGAGGTTGTAAACGAGCTTTTAAATACCTATGGCGTGGAGCTCTTGGGTATAAGTACTGTGGGAACTGAAGCGTTTGTCTCAAAGATTCCCATTAGAAATATTGACGATCTGAAGGGAGTAAAACTTCGTGCTCCTGAAGGATTGGTGCAAGACTTATTCAAGGCACTTGGGGCTTCGCCTGTAAACCTTCCTGGCTCTGAGGTATACACTTCTTTAGAAAAAGGTGTGATAGATGCTTCGGACTACAGTATCTTCGCACGTAATCAAGCACAGGGTATGAACGACATTGGCAAGTATCCTATCTATCCAGGATGGCACTCTACGCCTGCTAATCAACTGACCATCAACAAGGAGATATACGATTCCCTGCCCGAAGATTTACAAGGGATATTACAAGCATCTGCAGCCTATTACAGCGAGTTCTTTTTGATGAAACATACAGACATTGACCGCATATCAATAAAAGAAGCGTACGATAAGAATACCACAATCATTTCTTGGAGTCCTACAGAAATTCAGAAAGTACGAGAGACCGCATCGAAACTATGGGTAAAGTGGGCAAAGAAATCTCCCCTTGCTCAAAAGTACTACGACACGGTGATACGATATCTCAAAGCACAGGGTATGCTCAGGTAAGACATGCAGCGTATCGGTGCTTTTTCACGCTCTTTTGATAAGGGGATTATCAAAGGGGGTGAATGCTTATCGTGGGTATATCTTTTCATTGTAGGCATTTCTGTATATGAAGTGTTCATGCGTTATGTGTTTCATCGTCCTACTACGTGGGTACACGAAACGAGCATCGCTCTTGCAGGAGTATGCATGATCTATGGTGGCTTGTACGCATATGCGAAGGACAAACACATAAGCATTACCATACTCACCGATGTGATGAGTACGGTATGGCAACGAGTATTCATATTATTTTCCGATGTCGTTGGCTTGTGTTATATTGCAATCTTAACAATTGCAAGCGTGTTTATGGCAAAGCAAGCGGTGTTCGCTCCTGACGGAAGTATAAGACTTGAGCGATCTGGTTCATCGTGGAATCCGCCGCTTCCTGGCTTGGTAAAGATCATTATGACAATCTTCCTTATACTGTTCGCACTACAGCTTATCATTCATGTGATAACTCGTAGCGTTACTCTATATCATATGATACGGGAAGAAGCATCGACTCATGTCTCGCGCGATGCCGTGAAAAAATGAGGAGTGTATCGTGCTTGGGTTAAGCTCACTCGGTATTGGTCCACTTACTCTCATAGTGTTTGCCTCCATGCTGATACTGCTTGCAAGCCGCGTTCCACTCGCGTTTCTAACGGGTATTATCTCAATCCTGCTCGTACTAGGCTGGTTTTCTCCCCATACGCTGCCCATTATTGCAAACAGAGTATATGGATTTATGACCACCTATTCACTCTTAGCAGTGCCTATGTTTGTTTTTATGGCATCATTACTCGATGGTACGGGTATAGCAAAAGATTTATACAACGCGATGTGGTTATTCACTCGAAACTTACGTGGTGGCATAGCTATACAGACGGTGATCATCGGTGTGTTTTTAGCTACTATGTCGGGTATTATCGGTGGTGAGACGGTGCTTTTGGGTATACTTGCCTTACCACAAATGCTCCGATTAGGATATAACAAAAACATTGCAATAGGTACATGTGTTGCCAGTGGAGCATTGGGAACTATGGTGCCTCCTAGTATTGTACTGATTATCTTTGGACTTACCGCATCCGTTTCTATAGGAGAATTATTTACCGCTGCTTTTATTCCCGCGTTCATCCTCGCGAGTTTGTACATGGCATACATTATTCTCTACGGAATGATACGTCCTTCTGCATTTCCTCCTGTATCCAAAACGGATCGTACAGACAACTCTCTTACAAAAGAACAGCAAAAGAAAAATAAAAAAAAGGCACGGCGAGATATCCTCTTTCCTGCACTCATCGCATGCTCTCTGTTAGGAAGTATCTATCTTGGCATCGCTTCAGTTACCGAAGCGGCGAGCGTTGGCGTCATCGCCGTAATGCTTGTAGCCCTGCACCGAAAAGAACTGCGTATACAAGTAATAAAGCGTGCATTAACTACTACCATGCAGACCTGCGGCATGCTCATGTGGATTGGTATTGGTGCGTACATCCTCGTAGGAGCATACAATCTCGTGGGAGGAAGTGAGTTTGTAAAGTCGCTTATTTTAGGCTTGGGCTGGCCTCCCATATTCATTATCGCATTCATGATGCTTATTTTGGTATTGCTTGGAATGTTTATGGATTGGGTGGGCATTGCAATGCTTACCGTGCCTATTTTTGTTCCTATAGTAACGGATATTGGCTACGACCCCCTATGGTTTGGAATATTGTTTTGCGTCAATATGCAAATATCGTTTCTCTCCCCGCCTTTTGGTCCAGGGGTATTTTACCTTCATAGCGTTGCTCCTGATGGAATAAGCTTGATTGATATTTTCAAATCCGTCTTGCCATTTATTGTGATACAAGCAATTGTGTTGCTCTTGTTATTGCTGTTTCCCAACATTGTGTTGTTCTTACCTTCATTCATAAAAGGAATATAGTGTATGAAGATTACCGATATTACCTCGTATCTCGTCCCACCACGGTGGGCATTTGTAAAAATACACACCGATGATGCTGCACTGTACGGCTGGGGAGAACCAATACTAGAAGGCAAAGCAGCTACGGTTATCGCAGCGGTAGAAGAATTGAAAGATATACTTATAGGCGAGCATCCTCTTGAAACAGAGTATTTATGGCAGAAGATGTACCGAGGCAGTTTCTATCGCGGTGGACCCGTGCTGATGAGTGCTATCTCGGGCATAGATCAAGCACTGTGGGATATAAAAGGCAAATACTATGGCGCGCCCGTGTACTCGCTCTTAGGAGGACCATGCCGAAAGAAAATACGCGTGTATTCTTGGATAGGAGGCGATGTTCCACATAGCCCTGAAGAGACCGCCAAGCAAGCAAAAACCGCACAACAGAATGGCTTTACGGCGATAAAGATGAACGCCTCAGCGCAATTGGAGTACATAGATATGCATCATAAAGTGGATGCCATCATCACACGTGTTGATGCCGTACGCGCTGCAGTAGGAGATAGCTTTGATATTGCCGTTGATTTTCACGGCAGGGTACATAAGGCAATGGCAGCAATTCTCTTACGAGAACTCATACCATATAATCTTTTGTTTGTCGAAGAACCCATACTGCCTGAACATGTGCATGCACTGCCTACCATTACGCGTGGAAGTACCATCCCCATTGCCATGGGGGAGCGTTTGTTCTCTCGCTATGACTTTCGTTCAATACTGGAAGATGGCTTTGTACATGTAGTGCAACCCGACATCTCCCACGCGGGAGGTATCAGTGAATGCGTGAGAATTGCCAGCATGGCAGAAACATATGATGTACACCTCGCCTTGCACTGTCCCTTGGGACCAATAGCCCTCACCTCGGCTCTTCATGTAGATGCAGTGGCCTACAACACACTCATTCAAGAACAAAGCATGGGAATACACTATAACAAAGAAAGCGGAGCGGAAGTGCGAGACTACCTGAATAACAAGGATGTGCTTAGCATAAAAGATGGGTATATCCGCATACCCACAGGAGCGGGTCTTGGTTTGGATATAGATGAGGATGTGGTAAAGCGCGCCTCACAACACGCACATGCATGGCATAATCCCATATGGAACGCTGCGGATGGTGCGATAGCCGAATGGTGATGAGCTATAAACACGAGAACGTGAATTTGGTAACTCATAAATTTAACCTTCCCTATCATCGCTCTTTCTTTATCATTTTATTTCTCATTTTTACACCAGCTGATTATCTAATACTTTCCATACTTTATTTGCAAACGCATCCTTGCAAGATTATGCAGAAAAATGAAAGATGATGAGTGAGTTACGCTTAAAGAACTGTCACAGGGTTTCCTCATGGTTCTATGTACTTCATACATTCTGTGAGTGCATGTTCTATTCGCTGCGTAACGTCAATTTTATAATAGCGTGTAAGCATGTTTCTTTGTAGCGCATCCGTGGGAGGTGGTTCTAGTATTTCATACTGACTCTTCAGAAGTGAGAGTGGCATAAAGTGTGTCTGACGATTGCGCAACCGTTGATATATTACTTCATAGGAGGCATGACACCATAAGAAGCATAATTGTGGATGCATTGCTATGAGTACGTCGCGGTATGATTGCTTTAATGCAGAGCAACTTACGATAATCTTTTCATGCTTCTTCGTTGCATCTTGTAAGGTAAGACAGATGTCTTTTAGCCATGCATGCCTATCTTCATCCGAGAGTGCTTTTCCATTCATCATTTTCTCAATATTACTCTTACTATGAAGTTCATCACCTTCTACAAAGGTATATCCCGTTTGTAGCGCAATTGCTCTGCCCAACGTAGATTTACCACATCCGCTTACTCCCATAACAATTATGTGTGATAGAGTGTTCTTCACAATCATTATTGTAATAATAAAAACAGAGATGGCATACCCCTTACGGAAGAAAATGATATTTGAGAGAACAAAAAAATAAAAACTGCTGCAGCGAAATTGAATTTGTAGAGGCACGATGAGATGCCTTTACGCAAGCCGTACAAGCATGCAACAAAATATAAAACGCATGGCAAACACCACTTCTGCAGTACCCACCATGCATATAATATGACTGATATATAACGATCTACAGTCATCGTTCTTACATCATCAGTAACGCATGTCAATTACCTTGGTACTGTTGTGCCTATAATCGTAGGTTTTTGCTGCATTTATTGGCACGCGATATAGTGTGTACTTTTTATTTGTAGTGTCGTCTATCATGTAATAGACCCATTCTCCTATAATTCTTATTGCACCTATTGCTCTACTTCTTCCTGCTATAAGCTTTTGTTCTAGTGTAGCATCGTATCTAATAGCTCCATCTCCGGGGTAGCTGCCTACAAGTCTTGTAGCTTTCTTTGTAACTCTATTAAAAATATACAAATGCCGCCGACCAAAGTTAACTCTAACGAAATAGGCAATAGCATGCTCAGAAACATCACGAAAGTCAACGCTATCATCTGTAACATACACAACACCTGTTGCAATATTTTTCATGAGTATATCCAGGTTGTTTCTACCTATAAATCGACTGTCTCTTTTCTGTGAAAGAACATCATAGGATACCCGAGCAACTTTATAATAACTCTGATGCCTACCACCGGAATTCGTAGGAGGGATGGCATGAAGTTGAAAATAAATACCATCGGGCGCAAAGAAAAAGTTTTCCCCTTGACCAGTAAGAATCTCTGTCTCTTTTCCAGTATTGAAAGGGTCTTTCTTAAATAGTTCTACACTTCCCTTATGATAGTAGAGCACATCATTCTTTATGTACTTGGTATTATCGTGAAAATACAAGGTTTCTCCGCTTGCATACATCCGCATTGAACCACTTGAACCAGAAATTTTTAGCTCATCATCTCCTCCTGCAATGCCAACGATCCGCGTATTGTTGCTTACTGCATCGTTGTAGTAGATAACATCGTCAAAAACATATATATGTTGTAATTTATATTTGTTATTTGTAGTACTTTGTTGTGTATTGTCCTGAATCTTTTTCGGATTTTTCCCATCTAAGCCTACTTTGTAAATATCGTTTTCAGAACTATAATAGATGGATTTATCTGCAGGATAGTAAAAATATCGAAACGTAAAATGCCCATAGCCATATTCATCTGAGAAATCTACTATGACATCGTCTACAGCTTCTACAGAAGAGTCTCCTCCCGTGTTACGTACATTTTTAGTATCTGTCATGACATTTTCTGAAGAGTCTCCTCCCGTGTTGCGCACATTTTTAGTATCTGTCATGACATCTCCTGAAGAGTCTCCTCCTGTGTTGCGCACATTTTTCTCTACCTTATCAACGGCATTTTTTACTAGATCCGTACATTGTGTGTTCATAAACAAAATTAGTAATAATCCACTTATAAAAAGTATCTTCTTTATCATCTCTTTATTCTCCTTGTAAAAATAAACTTCATTTATATACTATGGAAAAACTGCAGCTCTCACAACAAAGATATAATCACATGTGTTATGCTATTCATCCATTTATAATGTAGTAGATTATAATATACATACAAGGATTTTTATTTTCACACGCGAAGCTTCTTATTGACAACAGACATCTTTCATCTTACAAGGTTATTACCTACATATCCTCTAGCAGAAGATATGTACAACGAAGCTCCTCTTTCATTGCTTATATCTATCTTTATTATTGCTATAATGTAACAAAAACAGCATTAAAAAATTTATCATGAAAAAATACATTATCAGCATAGCGTTTTCTATAACGCTTGCATTCTTGGGAATATCTACTGCCTTTGCAGAAAAAATTATCGTTGGTACAGAAGGAACCTATGCACCTTACACGTATCACGACAAAAAAAATAAGCTTGTCGGCTTTGACGTAGAAGTAGTACAAGCTGTTGCCGCAGAAATTGGCGCGCAGATTGAATTTGTAGAGGCGCGATGGGATGCCTTGCTCGCGGGTCTTAAAACCGGCAGATGGGATCTGGTTGCCAATCAAGTATGGTGGAATAAGAAGCGAGATACTGATTTTACATTAAGCGCACTCTACATGAAAGCAGGAGCTGCCATACTAGTGCATACAAAAAGTAAAGCGCAACGCGCAGAAGATCTTGTAGGATTAAAAGCTGCGGTAAGCCTTACCAGCGCATATCGTCCTCTAGTTGAAAAGCTTACAAAGAAAATCGTAACACAAGATGACTTCATCGTCTCTACAAGTTTGCTCCTATCTAAACGTGTAGACTTTGTGGTAAATGACACTGATACCATTGCGCAATATCTGCACAAAAACCCTACCCTTAAAGTGCGCGCAATTGCGTGGAAAGAAGCAGGAACTCACGACGTAGTTTTTGCGCTGAAAAAAGGAAATACTGCCTTAGTAAAACGCATTAATAAGGCTTTAACAAAACTTGAAAAAAACGGCACGATAATGAAAATTTTCAAAAAATACATTTCGAGATAGTGTAACATTGTGAACGAAATAGGAGAAATAATTTACAATTCATTTTTCATACTGCTCAAAGCATTGGTGTTGTATACCATTCCGCTTTCTGTCATTTCGTTTTTATTGGGGCTAAGCATTGCCTTTTTCATATCCATTGCACGATTACTCTGCCCACCGTGGTCTAAGGTGTTTTTACAGATATACATCATCATCATTCGGGGGACACCGCTTATCGTGCAGTTGTTTGTAATATTTTATGCGCTGCCATGGATAGGTATAGTCATAGATCCAATTCCATCTGCGATCTTAGGCCTCTCGATCCATGTAGGTGCATACGCCTCTGAAACTATGCGAGGTTCATTAGAAGCCGTGCCAAAGTACTTGCTCGAATCGGGCATGGCTGTGGGTTTTACGCGATGGCAGAATTTTTGGTATGTGTTGATGCCTCACGCAGCGTATAGTATGATTCCACCACTTTTCAACTCATTTATAGACTTAGTCAAAGCAACCTCGCTTGTATCGCTTATTCTCGTTCCAGAAATAATGCGCAAGGCGCAAGAAATTGCCGCAGTTACTAACAACTTTATTGTGATCTATGTAGAAGCTGCGTGTATATACTTATTGTTTTGTCTCATCCTCGAAAAAATACAAAGAATTTTAGAAAACAAAGTGCGCGTGTAAATTACAAGATCTCGTTTATACTTGTTTCATACTGTATGCGGTTTTTTTCTCTTCTATGCGTACATAACACAAAACAACGAGAGTCAGTATCAATATCATTATCATTGCTATACTCGCAACATTCATACCGAAGTATCCACTTATCCCTGAAATAAGCAGCGTACCTAAAAACCTACTGAATCCGGAAACGCGTGTAAGCTTACCAAAAACTGAGCCTTTATGTTCATCATAACTTAGTCGCCCTATTACTTCTTGCATTACCACGTCTATTCCATCGCTTACCCCAAGCGCAATAGCACACAGCACAATGTAAGAAATATAGCCTAAAAGTGGATAAAGCAACAACGCGATAAGGGATATAAATGCGAATAGTGCGATACAAAAAGCACTGATAGTAAAGCTGCTTTTTTTGCTTTTAAGTGTAATATACGGAATACCATAAGTACTAAGAAGTCCCCAAATACCCATGACTCCGATGGTAATACTTGAAAGCATTTTTACATTGTGCTCAGGTGTGTATTTCAAAACAACTAAAAGTGCCATGCTTATAGAACTTACACGCATAAGATTTACCATTCCTGATACAGCTATTGCGCCAAAAAGCACCTGTCGATATTGTGGTAGTACACAATCGACTATCTTACTTTTGTATTTTGAGTATCCCTTTACCAATACGCTTGTTCTGCGATCTTTTTTAAGAGGTTCTTTTATAAAAAGATACGCGATAATCCCTGAAAACAAAATAATTACAGAACCCATGCGAAGTGATGTGCTAAGCCCTATAGCCAAAACAATCGCTCCACTTACCGATGGTATAAGCGTTGAAGCGAGAAGATTAGATAATGCAAGCGTGCGTAACGCTTTATTTTGATACTTACGCGGAGTACTCGCAGATACTAATGCAATAGAACTAGTAATAATGCCCGTAAGTAATCCTTGTAATACACGCAGCGTTACAAACAAAAATACGGAATTTACTACACTGAAAAGAAAAAATAATGCTGTCGATAATAAAAAGGCACGCATTATCATCAGCTTGTGTCCAAAAACATCTGCCATGCGTCCCCAAAATGGTGCAGCAACTCCTATGAAAAAACCCGGTATTGCAATTGCCACTCCCGTAATAAGATCAATGCGTGATACATCTACACCCATGTTTTCTATGAGTACGGAAATAAAAGGCACCAAAAATTGAAACGCAGCACTTACAAGAAAACGAGCGCACCAGCATGCGTACAGATTACGCTTCCAAATTGCGTGTTGATATACTTCGTCTACTGTTGTACTCGTGATAGAACCTCCATAACGTAAGATACTTCTTTATAGTTCATGTAAACTATTAGTATATATGTTAGCGGTGTTTTTAAAAGGAGCAGATAGCATTTCTAGTTCAGGTAAAATATAGTATACGTCAGCCGTAAAAATAAAAATTTACTAATCGTTAGGGTAAGGAGAAAAAATGAGTATACATATAGAAGCAAAAAAAGAAGAAATTTCTGATATTGTTTTACTACCGGGTGATCCATTGCGGGCACAGCACATAGCCGAAAATTTTTTGGAAGGTGCACAATGTTACAATAAAGTACGTGGCATGCTCGGGTTTACCGGTACCTATAAGGGTAAGCGCATATCTGTTCAAGGAACGGGCATGGGACAACCTTCAGCATCCATCTACATAAACGAACTGATTTCATTTTATGGCGTAAAAATTCTTATACGCATAGGATCATGTGGCTCTATACAAAAACAAGTACACATTCGTGACATAATAGTTGCTGTTGCTGCCTCACACGACTCTCACATGAATACCTCTCGTTTTCCAACGTATACCTACGCCCCAACAGCAAACAGCGAACTACTCTTCAAAGCAAAGGCGTGGACAGATTCTGAAGAAATTTCAGCACACTATGGAAATGTGTTCTCCACCGATACCTTTTATCATGATAACGCCGAAATTTGGAAAACATGGGCATCGTACGGAATACTTGCAGTTGAGATGGAAACGGCACAGCTATACACGCTTGCTGCAAAACACAAGGCAAAGGCACTGAGTATATTTACCGTCAGTGATCACCTCATATCACAAGAAGAAACAAGCTCTGAAGAACGTGAAAAAACATTTCATGACATGATACGTATGGCACTAAGTATAGCAAGTACATACTAAGTAAACACTACGATATAACAAATACGCATACGCGTGAAAAGCTTGCATCTTATGCAATACCGTAGGCAATAACTACCGAATGTCTTTATATAATGTTTTCAATCGCCAGCTGTTTGGATACAATTCGCTTGCTTTTTCAAATGATTGCCTTGCCGATTTTTTATCGCGCTTTTTCAGAAACGCAAAAATCTGTGAAACATAAAATTCAAAAACTTGCGGTTTTTTCCATTGAGAATTTATTTCAATATTTATGGCAAAAAACCCACGCTGCGATTTCGCTCCAATAAATCTAATGGCAAGGGAGTCAAAATTATTAAGTACTACACGCGCCATAGGATTTTGAGAATCCAAAGAAAGTGCTTCTACTGCGTAGTTAATAGCAATGGTTCTCACATTCATAAATTTGTTAAGCCCTTGTATTCCCGTGTTTGCAGTTAGCATCATACTCACCGCCATCACACGTCTTACATCTGAAGATTTTTTATACTGCAACAAAAGAGATTCACCGACAATGCGTACTTGCTCAACTAAATTGAAGATAGCGTCATTTCTCTTTAATTTGGAAATATCAGATTCATGAAATAAATACGCATATGCCTCTAGATAGTAAAGATGCATGGTGCGCATATCTTTCTGGATCTCTGTTTCCTTACCACTGCGTACTTTTTTGTGTATCTGTTCTAAATATATATGTGTCTGTGATAAGTCGTTATTGGTAATAAGCACATACTCCATTGCATCTATGCTAGGAGATGTCTGCAATATGGTATCAAGCACTGCTTCATACGCAGAAGCTTTTTGAGCGAAAATAAAGATTATACATAATACTGCAATATACGCACACTTATAAATACAAAATCGCGATAATGAAAACAGAACATTCATGGTAAAAAGTCCACGTAGTTTTAATAATAATAAATACATTAATTTGCAATATTCCGCTGTTTTTTAATAGATTCCCATGCTTCTTGTATGCGTAAAAAACGCTTTTGAGCATCTTGCATAAGCTCTTCAGGAAGCCCCTTACTACGCAGTACATCGGGATGGTATTCTTTCAAGCGTTTTCTATACACAACACGAATATCAGAAGTCTGAGAGTCTTTTGAAACACCTAGTACATCATATGCTGCGTCACTAGAAGTATCTACATTACTAGAACGAAAAATTCGCTGCATCTCCTCTTCGCTGATGTTAAAAATTTCAGAAACATGCCAAATAATTTTTTCTTCTTCGGATGAAACATGTCCATCTACACTTGCCATTCCAATAAGCTGATACAGCATTTGACGCATCAGCTGCGGCTGATGTGCACACAACTGTGCAAATTGTTGTGCCATTTCTGTTATAGACGTTGTGGTATTTTTCGCTTCGTTAAAATACGTAATAGCTCGCGTACGTGCCTCGCCCTGTAAGTTCATACGATTAAGCGTTTCCATCAAAAAATCACCTTCTGCTTTTGTGATAGTTCCATCTGCTTTTGCTATTTTACCCAACATAGAAAACAACAAGCGAAAGTACATTTCCTGAACACGTTGGTATATGGTGTTCGATGCACCCATTCCAAAACCACCAAAAGAAAACCTACTTCGTGAATGTGTGCCTCCGCGCCTCGCATGGGCTGCATCTATAAAAAAATGTCCTGCAATAGCCCCAACAATAATTCCAAATATACTACCTAAGAAAATATATCCTAAAAATCCGCCTATGAATTTACCCATATCTTAACTACTTTTTACCTAACACAAATGTATCTCGCATTTTCTTTAGATTATCAGAAATACCTGCAGGATACACGTGAGGATTTATTCTCCGCTTTATAGTTTTATCAAGTTTCTTAATTTCATTTTTCACGTATTCTTGAATAGCGTGTATAGAAGGCAGTTCCACGCTTATTTTTCCATTCTTCATAACTCGCGATAACAGTGGTTCTCTTTTCAAAGAAATATCGAGTATACGTTTTTTATAAATGTTATAAGGATGATAACATGTTGTTTTCTTATCAGCTGGAAGCGCTTCATCTTCAAGCGCAATAACATCAGCGACGTACAATTTCGTTTTCAAATCAGTATATCGATACACTTGTTTTATTCCCGGTAATGATATTTTTTCTACATTATCAGATATTTTCATTGTGGGAATAAAACCATGCCAGTTTTCCAAATTATCAGATTCTATATTTTTTCGCGCGGAAAGTTTGTACACACCTGAAAATGAAGAACCTCCTCCGCCTGTCGCAAGATTAGTACCAACGCCCCATATATCTACAGGGCAATTATTTGCAGTAAGCTCCGCTATTATATTTTCATCAAGTTCATTTGAAACTCCAATAAATACATCCGTAAGCTGTGCTTTATCGAGTTCTTTGCGGACTTCTTGAGTTAAATATTCTATATCACCACTATCAAGACGAACACCAAATTTCTTGCCTTCTTCATGAAGTTTCTTACCAACAACTATGGCATTCTGAAGTCCGCTTTTCAGCGTGTCATAGGTATCGAGTAAGAATATAGTATTGTCGGGGTACATATTTGCATAGACTTCAAACGCTTTTTTCTCATTTTCAAAACTCATAACCCACGAATGAGACATTGTACCTGCAATAGGAATACCATATTCATTGCCCGCCTGTACATTCGATGTCGAGACCACCCCGCCTATATATGCTGCCCTGCTTGCAAAAAGTGCACCGTTAGGACCGTGCGCTCGGCGTAGTCCCATGTCCATCACGTTTTTACCACGCGCACTTAAGCATATTCGAGCGCTTTTTGTCGCTATAAGCGTTTGGTAGTTAACGGTATTGAGCAATAATCCTTCTATAAGTTGTGCCTCCATAATAGAAGTATGCACGCGGATAAGCGGCTCGCTCGGAAAACACACAGAACCTTCAGGCATTGCATACACGGTACCGGTAAAGCGAAAATTTTGTAAATAGACAAGAAATTCGTCTTTAAACAATCCTGACTCTTTTAAATATTCTATATCTTCTTTTGTAAAAGAAAAATTTTCTAATTGATGCAAAAGAGACTCTAAACCTGTAAAAATCGAAAAACCATTCTGAAATGGATTTAATCGAAAAAACATATCAAAAACTACCTGCAAATTTCTATGCGTGTAATAGTAACCTTGCAGCATAGTTAGTGCGTAAAAATCTGTAAAGAGCCCCGTGTTATAAAATAATTTATGATTTTGCGACATTGATATGCATTATAAAACAGATACAAAAATACGTCACAGCGTTTTTAATACATTACACACAAAATTAAAAATTACATTTACATACCTATATCTGCAAGTAATACATCTTTAGAAAGAATAACATCAAGAGTTAGCATAATGATAAGTCCAAATATGAGTCCCCAAGTAGCAATGCGTTCGTGTTTCGGTTCTTTATGAGTTTCAGGTACAATTTCATCACTGATAACATAAATCATAGCTCCTGCTGCAAACCCCATGGCATAGGGAAGCAAAGGCTCAGAAAAAGAGACTGCAACTGCACCTAAAACAGCAATAGGAATTTCTACAAGCCCCGCTCGTATACCGGTAAACACCGCATAAAATGATCTACTTTTTCCAATTGCCAAAGCAGCAACGGCAACAGCAAAGCCTTCAGGTATATTCTGAATACCAATGCCAATCATAAGGGCAATTGCATTTCCTATCGCATTTATATCTGTGAGGTTTCCAAGTCCTACCCCAACCGCAAGTCCTTCGGGCATATTATGAATTGTTATCGCAAATATCAAAAGCCACACCCGTTTAATACGAACATCTTTTTTATGTCCAAGCCCTTCTGGTCCTTTGAACATATGCATGTGTGGAAGCTTATTATCTGCAAAGTCCATCATGATAACGCCTAATATCAATCCAATAACAACAGGTATTATACCCCATGTTCCGCCTGCTTCAATGCCCGGTAAAATAAGGCTCGTAAAACTCGCGGCAAGCATGACTCCCGCTGCAAAACCAAGCGCAACATCTAAAAATTTTCTTGAAGGATTACGCCACACAAACACAATTAACGCACCAATTGTGTTTAATCCTGCAATAATTAATCCTCCAACAAGTCCTCGCATTGCTGAATTTTGTATTTGTATCCATTCAATGAATTGGTCAATCATAGTATCCTCCGATAAAAAATATTTCAAAAAATGATTATATTGTCTAATTATTACTTTAGCATAAAAAAATAAATACTCATTTTATGTACATTATATGTAAAAATTATGTTACTTCCTTAATGTAATGAATATAAATAATAACGCATGCTTACTTAAATATTGTAAGAGACTTTGCAATATTTAGTTCTGCATAAGAAATAAAAACGATGCTTGTAATACTACAACACATAAGGTAGACTTTTATAAGTAACTTATCTGAATATTTTCATGTTGTTCTTGTAAGTCACATTGTAATGTTTTTTACAAGGCATAAAAAGTCGCCTCCTCCAGCATACAAGAGTGCAGATAACTAGATAAGCAGCGTAAACACAAGTTACGCATAATTCAAATATACGTCATTCGCACATTGTATGTAAAAATCACGTTACTTTTATCTTGTATTATAAAAACAGATATGAAGAAGCACATCATTTCACCACGTATACTCAAAGGTTTTCGCGACATTCACCCTGCACAGCAAATAATACGTGAGCAATGCATTGCAACACTACAACGCGTTTTTCAATTATTTGGGTTCGTGCCCATAGACACACCAATACTTGAGTACCAAGATGTATTACTCGCAGAACAGCATTCTTCAGAAATTGAAAAGCAAGTATATACCTTTGAAGATAACGGGGGACGACCTGTTGCAATGCGATTTGACTTGACCGTACCATATGCACGTTACGCAGCGATGAATCAGTTTGCTATACCTAAACCCTTTCATCGCTATCAAATTGGCAAAGTATTTCGCGGAGAAAACGCACAGCGTGGACGATATCGCGAATTTATACAGTGCGATTTCGACATTATAGGACTTGTCAATGAATACACAGATAGCAACATCCTTATGGTCATTGATAAAGCGCTCGCAGCGCTTAATTCCATAGTTACACACAATGTGAGACAGAATTTTACATATGAAATACACATATCGCATCGAGGTATACTCAATGCAATACTCGCGCGTGAAAAATGTGAAATGCATACCGTACCAATACTGCGCATTATGGACAAAATACGCAAGGTGCCTCAAGAACAAATAATACAAGATTTATCTTCATACATGTCTGAAAAAAGCGCCTATACTCTTATACAAACCTGCGAGTGCGAAGAAACAAATGCAAAGACACTTGCAAAATTACAAGATCTGCTTACACAGAACGAAGCATATCATGAACTTGCGACAATAGAACGCATTATGTGCGATGTACAAACTACCGCACGAATTGTCATAGATCCAAGCATTATGCGAGGATTACAGTACTACACCGGTTTTGTATGTGAAACCTTCATATCTGATATCCTAGAGATAGGATCTATTTGTTCGGGAGGACGATATGACAATCTTACGCAGCGTTTTAGCAAAACGACTCTGCAAGGTGTTGGTGCATCTATAGGATTAGACAGATTTCTCGCTGCATGTGAAGAGCGTACGGAAACAAACAAGCAAATAATGTGCTCTGCATGCTGTGCACTATTTTACGGACAAACACAACAATGCCTAAGAAATGCCTTTACTTTTATGAAAGAATTTCATACTGTTGGCATATCCGCACAAATCTATCCAACAACAGCGGGTCTTAAACATGCCTTTAAGCACGCAGAGAAAATCAATGCTGAATTTCTAATAATAATAGGAGAAGAAGAATACGTAACGAAAACACTTACCGTTAAAAATCTTCGTACACGAGAACAACATTCAAAGCAGACGTTACAAGAAGCATTACAATGTATAAAACAACAGAAAAAATCACAATAACACAGAAGCTTAGCAAAAATACAAAAAGCCATCAAAATCTTTTTGAAAAACTACATAAGCTTCCTATCTACACTCACAAGCAAGACATACTCAGCGCACTAGAAAAAAATCAAGTCGTTGTTGTCGAGAGCAATACAGGGTCGGGCAAGACGACACAGCTTCCGATTATATTACACGAAGTCGGATATACTACACGCGGCATCATCGGCATGACTCAGCCGCGGCGCATTGCGGCATTTTCCACCGCAGACATTATTCGCATGCAAGTAAGTCATACGAACAAGACACTGCCGAAATCTTTTGTAGAATATAAAATACGATTTGATGATCCAACGACACAAGATACTCGCATAAAAATAATGACCGACGGTGTGCTGCTGCAAGAGATAAAACACACACCTTACATGGACGACTACTGCGTGATAATAGTAGACGAAGCTCATGAACGCAGTTTGAACATTGACTTTACGCTCGGTCTTTTGCGTAATTTGTGTCAAGTACGTAAAAACCTAAAAATAATTATATCCTCTGCAACGATAAATAGCAGTATCTTCTCAAAATTTTTTTTCGACTGCCCTATTGTAAGCGTACACGCACCTTTACACAAAGTCGATATTCGATATCTACCTATAGCACAAAAAAAACCTTCAGGTAAAAAGCCATTAGAAACAAAAAACAAAATAAAATCTTCTCTTGCAGTTTCAGACGAAGCACTTGTACAGCATGTCGTTACGTTAGTAGAAAGTTCTGTTGCACGAAATGAAGGCGATATTCTCATTTTTCTCTCGGGCGAAAAACACATAAAAATGTGTATAGAAGGACTGACTCACCTAAGCTGTGCAAAACGCTTGTATGTACTGCCACTATACGGAAGACTTGACAAAGAAACTCAATCACGCGTTTTTACAAAAACGCCTGCAAATAAAACCAAAGTTGTCATAGCTACTAACATAGCCGAAACAAGCATCACGATAGACGACATCGCCATTGTTATAGATAGCGGCAAGGCAAAAGTAAACAGCTTTTTGCATGCGAAATTTGCATCCATTCTTGAAGAAGTATCAATATCACAAGCATCGGCAATTCAACGTTGTGGCAGAGCAGGACGTACTCGCGCGGGTATCTGCTATCGACTATATCTAAAACGAGAATTTGAACACATGGACAAATACACCCAAGAAGAAATATATCGTACAGACTTATCAGAAGTAGTGCTTCGCATGGCACAGATAGGCATACCAGATTTTGAAGCATTTTCATTTATCTCTGCACCTCAAAAAAGTGCCATACACGCTGCAGTTCAAACACTTACATCACTTGGTGCGCTTGATGACAAACAACAAATAACCTCTATAGGAACAATTATGGGTGACTTTCCTTTAAGCCCCATGCATGCAAGAATAGTCATAGAAGCCATGCAAAACTACCCCGATGCACTATACGAAGTGCTCGTTGTAATATCATTTTTAACAACACCTAGTCCATTTTTACTCCCTATGGATGCCATGGCAGAAGCACGTGCCACACACCGATCATTTGGAATAGGTTACAGCGATTTTCTTTTGTATCTGAATTTATTCAAATGCTATATCCAAAGCAAAAAAAAATCAGTATCTACATTTTGTACCACGCATTATTTAGATGTGCAAATAATGGAAGAAATTTTCAACGTGTATACGCAGCTAGAAGACATAGTACTTTCCCATGGCATACTCTTTAACAAGCAATGCTCTGAAAATAAATACAACGAAGAATCGATGATGAAAGCCATATTGCGTGGATTTGCATACAATGTATGCTTAAAAGACAAAAACGCAAAAGGCGGAAAATCATACATTAACAGAAGTGCTGAAAAAATATTCGTGCATCCGGGATCTGTGTTATTTGACTGTCCAAAAGAAAAAATACCGATAGCAATAGTCGCAGGTGAAATAGTTAGCACCTCTCGCTATTTTGCACGATCCATATCACCATGCGCAATTGCATGGCTTAAAGAAAGTTGCCCTGATATATACGATGCAGCGTTAGATCTTGGACACCCCAATGAAAAAACCAATGAAAAAAGAACACATAGAGAATCAAAAGAACGCTACAAAAAAACAAGCAAACAGCAAAATTCACGCAAAGGAAAGCAAGGCTAGAAATATATATCCATGCGTAAAAGAAACAAAAGTCTTAAGATACGCATCGCTCTCATTCGTTTATTCGCATCGACCTAGTGCAGGTGTAGGTTCTTTTGCTTAATTCTCCTCATGTTTCATATCTGTGCTTCAACCAAGATACGAGAGAAAAAACAAGAGAAAAAACAAGAGAAAAAACAAATGTAAGAAAATTATATATGCAAGTACCTTAATATAATAGAAAATATGAAAAAACAATTAGGTTTCCTTGATGTCTTTGCAATTTGTAGTGGCTCTATGATAAGTTCAGGTTTGTTTATTCTTCCGGCTATTGCAGCTGCAAAAATTGGACCTGCAGTAATACTCGCATATGCATTTTCTGGTCTTTTACTTATTCCTTCCATGCTTTCCATTGCCGAAATGGCAACTGCCATGCCTCGTATGGGAGGAACATATTTTTTCATAAGTCGCATTCTTGGCAGCATGTGCGGCACTATAGATGGAATCGGCGTGTGGTTCGCGCTTATGTTAAAAACAAGTATTGCCATATTAGGACTTGGCACCTACATCTCTTTGTTTATTACACTTTCTCCGCAAGTCATTGCCATCATTCTCGTATTGTTTTTCATGCTACTAAATATTGCAGGAACGAAAGAAGCTGCAATCGTACAAAACATGATGATAGTAAGCTTACTTAGTATACTGATATTTCTTGTGATAAAAGGGATTCCTGCTGTTTCAAAATCTCACTTTACGCCTTTTGCACCTAAAGGATGGGAACAATTTTTACCTACTGTCGCCTTTGTATTTGTAAGCTATATTGGCACTACCAAAGTTGCGAGTGTCTCCGAAGAAATAAGAAATGCAGAACGCAACATACCATATGGCATGATTTCCGCCTTGATAGTAGTAGGAATATTATATATCTCCACTATTTTTGTCACGGTGGGTGTCATTCCACTTGAAGTATTAAAAAATACCGTAACTCCTTTGTCAGATACTGCGTATATTGTAATAGGAAAATGGGGTTCGCATGTACTAAGCTTTGCAGCAGCACTTGCTTTTGCAACTACGGCAAATGCAGGCATAGTCGCAGGAAGTCGCTATTTAGTTGCCATGAGTAAAGATCGTGTGATGCCACAAGTTTTTTCTAAGATTTCTCGTACACAGGTTCCCTATTGCGCTATTCTTTTCACAAGCCTGATAATCATAATTTTTGTAAGTTCTGCAGGTTTTGAACGCATTGCAAAACTTGCAAGCACCTTTCAACTGATTGTATTTGCATTTGTAAACATATCGGTTATCGTTGTCCGAGAAAGCGGAATTTCAAGTTACGATCCTAGTTTCAAAAGTCCGCTATATCCCTATATGCAAATTATGGGTATTATTATTTCTGCAATACTCATTCCCGAAATGGGAATAGTCTCTAGCATTTTTGCATTTGGACTTATTGGTATAGGAATATTGTGGCATTACTTTTATGCGCTGCCGAGAATTGACAATCGAGTTGGTGCTGTGGCAAAAATGACAGAGCGACTTGCAGAAAAACTACTTGCACGCGATGCAAATGTAATGGGTCTACGCTCTGAACTACGTCAAATTGTAAAAGAAAAAAAGCTCCGCACCAGTGATCCTTTTTTACATTTGCTGCAATTTGCCACCGCAATAGAAATACCTGCAGGAATGAGTGCCAAGCATGTCATAGAACGCGGAGCGAAAGTTCTCGCTGAAAAAGGCAAGGTAACATATGAACTTATTTTAGGTGCTATGTTAGAACGCAATCGATTAGGAGAAACACCTGTTTCGGCAGACATTGCACTTCCTCATGTACAACTTGATGATTATGAACAATCACACATGGTAATATTACGAAGTAAGGATGGTGTAAAATTTGAAAACGCAATGAAAGAACGCGAAGAAACCATACATGCAATTTTCATGTTACTCGGAAGTAGTGCAAACCCCACACAACACTTACGCATTCTCGCATCAATTGCGCGACGTGCAGAAACTGCTGATTTTATGAAGCGATGGCTCGCAACTGAAAACACATGTGATCTTATCACCTTGCTAGAAAACACTGCCGACAGTGCAGATAAAACATAACACTTCAAAAGTACAAGAACTAATCTCTACAAAGCATCTTAAAAAAAATAACGCAATAATAAATTTAGATGCAGGTAAGGCTTTATAGCATCGTTATATTCGTAGATTAAGTAAAACCTTACAATTACTATACAATAAAGTCATGGTCACTTTGCAAAAATTACAACTGCACCCCGTGTGGAAATATTTTTTTGAGCTTTCAGATATTCCACGCCCTTCAAAGCATGAAGAAAAAGTACGGGCATGGATTAGATCCTACGCGAAGAAATGGAATCTTGCGTACAAGGAAGATGATTTTGGAAACATAGTCTGCGAGGTCAAAGCAAATAACCCTGCATATGAAAACGCACCATTGGTAGTTATTCAAAGTCACCTAGACATGGTGTGTGAAAAGAATGAAGAAATAGAACACGATTTTTTTTCAGATCCTCTGCGCTTGCAAATACTGCACGATGAAGCAGACGAAGCATGGTGTACAGCGCAAGGTACTACACTCGGAGCAGACAATGGTATTGCCGTTGCCATGTCACTTGCACTTGCCGATCCACAGTGTACAAAGCCACATGGACCATTACAACTTCTTTTTACACTTGACGAAGAAACAGGGCTTAACGGAGCTGCAAATCTCCAAGAAGACATGTTAAATGCGCCCTACCTTATAAACGTAGATAATTCAGAAGAAGGTGTATTATGCATTGGCTGCGCAGGTGGGGTAGATTTTGTAACACAGCTTCCTATTATTCGAGAAGCAATACCAACAATAGAAAATCTCGCAGCCTATAAAATTTCGGTACATGGACTTGCAGGTGGACACAGCGGCATGGAAATTTACGATGGTCGAAGCAATGCCATTAAAATTATGGAATGGGTCTTGCGTATACTTCGTGATGAATTCTCACAGTGCATGGTATATGAAATACACGGAGGAAATAAGCGTAATGCCATTCCACACTTTGCGCACGCATGTTTGATGCTTTCACAAAAAGACTTTCAACATGCCACACATTTTGTAAAAAAATTTGAACAAAAAATACGTAATACAGTTCCACCCTGCGACAGTAATGTAACAATACATATAGATCCTGTGCACAATCTTCCACAGCTTCCACATCCCATATCAGAGGCATCTATTACTACTATCTGCGCAGCAATACGACTATGCCCACACGGTATCATACAACGAAGTGGACTTCGTGCTTTTGAAGCATCGCTCTCTAATAACCTCGCATCCATACGCACGCATGAAGAGCACATCACCATAGTCAATAACAGTCGTTTTTCAAATGCGTACCAAACACAATACATGGAAGGAGTGTTCGCTGATATTTTTACACAACATGCGCAAAAAACACAAAAAGAAAATCTACACTATGCTTGGCAACCTCTACGCGACTCTAAACTTCAGGAAGCTTTTATCAAAGTCTACAAAAAACACTATAAAAAAATGCCACAAGTGCAATGCGTGCATGCAGGGTTAGAATGCGGCTTGATAAAGACGCGCTCTACACAGTGCAATCTTGATGCAATATCTATAGGACCAAACATTGAGTTTTTACACTCACCGCAAGAAAGATTGAATGTAGCATCTACCAATAGAACGTGGAACTTACTGTGCGATATTCTCATATCTCTATAAACACACACAAAAACTACTATCAAAATACTACAAAGATGATAGTACATATTTTTGATAAAACTATAGAAAGCACTATATTTACGATATGAAACATACGAATATATTACTATATCAGTAATCCCTACAAAAGTAAGTGAAGAATTTCTAAATATTATGCAGAAAAAGGAAAAAAGAAAAATATTGTTTGTATGCTCAGGAAACATCTGCCGCAGCCCACTTGCTCACAGAATTTTTGAGAAAATAGTAAAAGAAGATAGCGTCGAAGATCAATTTGAAATTGATTCATGCGGTACCGAATCATGGAATATTGGACATAACGCGGATAAAAGAATGAGAGAACTTGCAAAACAAAAGGGTTGGATACTCGAAAAAATATCACGTCAAATATGTCTCCATGACATTGAATATTTCGATCATATATTTGCTATGGACAAGAGACATCTGTATGAAATAAAAAACATGTTCTCTACTGAGAAAGCTACATGCCATCAAAAATTAAAACTCTTTCGTACTTTTGACTTAGAAGCCAACGAAGAAGACAACGAAGTCATGGATCCATACTACGGCGGCATACAAAAATTTACACAAGTATATGAGATGATAGAACGTACCTGCGAAAATTTATTTAGATCTTTCGCAACAAGCTAATGCTATAAAATACGTAACGTTCCATTAACTTGCAATAAAAAAGGGGTATACTACAACCCCTTTTATCGTTTAAAGACATATCAAACACACAGAGGACTGGTGTTCAGCACTATGAGTAAGTGTATCTTATTCATCTCTGCTTCATAATCATAATGTGGATGAATATTTTTTGATATATTCAATCTCATTCTAGATATTGCTTTATCATGTATACGCTTAAATTTTTCTTGTATTTTGTCAGTTTTCATAGTCATATTCCTAAAAATTATTTTCTTATGTAAAGGTAGTTTCAACTCCAGCTTCTCCTGCTGGAGCATCTTTTACAGCTTCACGACGTTTTTTTAAGTTCTCAAAAATTTTTATGCTTTCCAATATCTTTTGTTCCTCGCTTACTACACTAACTTTAGAAGAACTAGTACCTAATGTACTAACTCTCTTATAAGCTTCAAGCGCTTTTCTACACTTTTCTATACGATCGTCATAAGATAGCGACTTACTATGCATAGCGATTTGATAATAAGTCATGCCAATATTTTTATGAAGTCCTCTACGATAAATTTTGTCATCGTCACTTGAAGTGTTACGTGTTGTAACTTCAAGTGCCTTTTCAAAATCCTTAATTGCTTCTTCAAACAAAAATTCTTGACTATGAAAAATTCCTCTATAATAATACGCAATATCGTACTTAGAATTTAAGTCAATAGCTTTGTCATAATCTTTGAGTATTGAGATATATAAACGCTTTATTTCTTCCTCAGGACTCCGTACAAATTTTCGTTTAAGCTCATTATTCGCAACTCCTCTATATAAGTATGCTTCTGCATAGTTTTTATTGACTTCAATAGCCTTATCAAAATTTGTAATTGCTTCTTTTATTTTATTCTGTGTGTTTGTACCTAAAAAAAAGATAAACTTTCCTTTATAAAAATATGCCTCTGATGCTTTAGGTGACGAAGAACTAATGACTTTGTTTAAATCGTCTTCTGCTTTTTTATCTTTTAATAGAAAGTATGCAATACCTCTTTGTAAGTACCCGTTCATATCCTTTGGATTTTTTTCTATCATGCTGGTAAATTCTTTAATAGCACCTTTATAATCTTTAGCCTCTAGTTTTTTGATTCCTGCATCCAAATGCCTCTGTATTATTTGTTCAATACTCTCAGCAGGAGATTCATTATTATCAATATTTTGCTTTTGCTTTGGTACCGTAATTGTCGGCTTTTCACAACTAGAAAATATAAATGTCGTAATTACTAGTAATGACAACATAATAATATTTCGTTTAGTAAATATTTTTTTCATGTTACTCTCCTTCGTATCTTTTATATCCTTTGTACCTTAATAATAGAAAATAAATCATTACAATAAACCTTCTTTTGCTATACATATGCGAAACAATAAGGGAATATTCATGTTGTATTTATACGAACTCTACTACCTCTTCATATTTCTATACCTTTGTAAGAAGATACTATACGCCATTGCTGTGAACATTAGCTCATTTTTTCACTTATCACATAATCTCAAAAAAGTCGTAACAGCTACTAAATACACTGAAATTTGCAACTACGCGAGACAAAAACACTACTATGTTTAGATGAATTATCGCAAAAGCAAATAACACGTGACTTTTTATGTATAAATCATGTCGCAGCACAAAGATTTATAAAGAGAAAAACACAAACTTGGAGGAAGTTTTACATACACATTAAAGATGTATTATCTATCATATAAAATATATGCAAATACTTCCGAAATCTGGAAAATTTACTTAGATCCTACTTCACAATCTCAATATGTAATTTTTCAAGTTGTGTATCAATAGAATCTACCTTAGCTTGAAACACGGCTTGTTTGTGCTTCATTCTATACTTTAATAAGGTTGCCGAGATAATGCCGATAAGCGCCCATCCCATCATAATGAAAAATATTTTCTCATAGGCTCCATTATCTTTGTAAACGTCGACAATATATCCATAGAGCACATAGCCCCATGCAGCAGGTGAATACACGATAAGCGATCCTATAGCCATAGCAGATCCTGATATTCTTGGCGGCATTTTCATTTCACCAACAGGTACAAAATACAAAGGACGTAAAAAATAGATCATCATGGTACAAAAAATGAGCATCACCATTACCAACACAACAAGCGTAGAGCGACGAGGTAGAATAGAAATTACAGCAAGGACAGCTACCATCATAAAAAGAGCAAATCTCATGGCATTTGTTGCTCCTTTAAATAAGTGGTCTGATGTTGTTCCCGCTATAGGAGCTATCAATAATCGTACCATTGAAGTACTAAATAAGGCAAAAACAGAAACCAATGTTACAGGCATTGCGTATTGCTCCTTTAGAAAAACTTGAAAGTAGGGAATTGCAACATATGCTGCGTAGACTGACGCACCTGTTATCCCCACAAGCCAAATCTCGGGCAAACGCAAAACGGTGAGTAAACCAATAAACGACTCTTTTGTTTTACCTTTCGCGTGTTTTGCATGAAGAAATATACGCTCGGGATATATCTTCCACACCACAATGGCCAATATAATCATGATACACGCATTAACTGCCATAGCTCCGCGTAAACCTCCAACATTTTTGCCAAACCATACAAATAACCCAAGGGCAAAAGCATTTTGTGAAAACTCTATAACTCCCCTAAGACCTTCCATAATTCCAAATGCCTTTCCTTGTGCAGATTCGTTTGTAGACTGCCGCACCGCATTTAGTATTGCAGGCCAAAAATACCCTTCTGTCATAAAACCGAGAACTGCAAACAAAACGAATAACAACAAATAATAACGAGTAAATACTATAAAAAACGTCAGAACACCTACCATAGCAATACCTGTCGAAAGCATAAAGCGAATAGAAAATCTATCGTGCATCCACGCAAGCAAAAAGTATGAAAACGTACCTCCAAGGAAATTAACGCTTAACAATGCCCCAAGCTGGGTAGCATTTATATTCCACATTTCGGTCATCTGATTAAATGCTACAGACCTTAATGCAAGCACAACATAAATAAATTGACTGCACAAAGCTACCAGCAAAAAATTGAGAAGACTTCTCTTTTCAGGAAATAATACCTTTAATGTGTTTTTCATAATTTCTCCTTAATTTTATGTTCATTAAATCTTAATTTTATAACAAAAAGTGTATATTTTAAGTCTTTATCTTGAAAATACCTAATATAAACTTAATTTATTGCTATGCTGCACTAAATTTACCATAGAAATAAAAAGTGCATACTGAAAGATATGAAACGATTATCACAATATACCTACAGTATAAATTTTAGAACTCAAAATAGCAAGATTACTATGATTCTTGCAATCTCGATTCTTAAGACAAGAAAGAAGTTTGTAATAATCAAAATGCTCGTACTCGCATATGAATGTAAGAAAATTACGCCGTACACTTTGATAGCTTTCTATAGAGTGGTGGTAGCTACGTTATGTAGTAAGACATTAAGTATCTCATACACAAACAAAGCCGCGTCCACGAGGATTCGAACCTCGGACCTACGGCTTAGAAGGCCGTTGCTCTATCCGCTGAGCTATGAACGCTCTTTCAAATCGGGGTGGCAGGATTTGAACCTGCGATCTCCTGGTCCCAAACCAGGCGCCTTAGCCACTAGGCCACACCCCGATGGAGTTGCATGTAATAGCATTTTAGCATAAAGAAAAAAAATATATGACGACCTTACAACACAGATACGTTACTGATTTAAGGTTTTTAGTCTGCATCTATTAAGTCATAATAAGTCTCCCTAAGTTCATACATAGTGTTATCCGAATCTATCAAATTGAAAGACTCGGCATATCCTCTGTTGAAAATCCTCCATATGTCATAACGACAGAACGCGAAGCGAAGACTCCTACCATGTGTTCAAAAACCGCAACTTTGTGTCCTTTTGTTCCAATGTAGGAATTATCGACATTTTTTTTCACTACTTGTGAGATAGTACTCACAATGGGCTCAATACAGAGCACCATACCCGGAACGATTATCGTATTTTCAGCATGCTTGTACTTATACAATACGCGAGGAAATTGATGTATTGCCTGCCCTATGCCATGACCGGTAAATTGCGTATAAACGTGCATCTTATACTTATACGCTGCTTCTTCTACTGCGTAGGCTATGTCAGAAATTCGCGCACCTACCTTTACCGCACTAATACCTGCGCACGTTATGTTCCAAGACGCAGCGATGAGGTACTGCGATTCTTCACTTGGTATACCAACACAAAAAGTCCACGAGGCGTCCGCAAAAACTTCACTATCGGGCTCGGTAGCTACAATATCGACAACCACCACATCATCACAGACTAAGGCTTTGTCATTTGGAACTCCATGCGCAACTACATTATTAACGTTAATGCTAATATCAGACGGAAATCCATTGTATCCGCGTAATGCAGATTTACAGCGATATTTCTGCAAATAGTAGGATGCAATTTTTTCTATTTGCATGCCCGTAACTCGTTCGGGAATAGGAGAATGTAAAGATTGAAAAAATCCAGAAATTACCTTTGCAATGTAAGATTGTCTTAGCATTTGCAAAGGAGTACAGAGTTTTTTCTCATACAAAACTTCAGATACAGAAGACTGCTTCATATTATTTTCATTGTAGGGAGTTTTCAATTGAAATGCGTACCTGCTGATATGCAGAATTCATCAGCATATAATTTTTATGTAAAAATATCTGTACGTAGTTGCTCTGCTCCAAACATATATACGGGATAATTTTTTCTAAAATGAAAAAATTTTTCTCCAACTACCATAATTCGTATGGTTTTTCTCAACATGCCACGCACCGTAGCTTCTTGTGATGTAAAAAGCGCAATATGTTCATAGCCTTGTCGCTTTCGTAAACAAGAGGCTACATTTACCAGCTGTATGTCGGATGTTTGAGTAAAGAAGATACTCTTAATATGAGAACGCCTTATAGCATTTTTTTTCAAAAGCGCATCCATCACCGTGTGAACTCTATCTATCATCTGTGCTTCATCATCGCTATTGAGACAAAAAGCACCGCGTATAAAGAAAACCATTACATATACTCCTGCGCAAATACTGCTTGTATAAGCGAGAATATAAAAAGTCCACCCGTAAGAATGAAAATATTCGCCCATAATATCATATACAGTATATGCTTAAGATTTTTTTTTAGCATTATAAAACACAGCGTATTACAAAGCGATAAAAAAAATGCCATGCCAAGCAAAAAAAATATCAGTATTGATAATATAGAAAATAACACCGTATTATGAAAAATAGCAACGGTGTATTGCATCGCTACGGCAATGATAGCGCATATAATCGTAGTAATATAAAGCACAATAGACCAATAAAGTAATTTTGTAATAAACAATTGTTTCATCAGAATCTATACCTATGTCTTACAGTATCATTAACTATAGACATGGGGCAATTGTTACATTTTTCAAAGATAATTTCGCGTTATGTGCAAAATACTATACCTGACATTCCGCCTCATGTTACACCACATATACCATGTATAAAAGGCATAAAGGCTGTAGCATTTGATATCTACGGAACCTTGTTACACTCAGCATCCGGAGAAATAAGCACAGGTGAAATAGCGGAAAAATTACAGATAGAATTTCCACACTTGAGCCTTAGTCTTGATAGCAAAATGATTAGTGCCATACTAAAACGCGAAATACAAAAACAACATTCAGTAAAACACGCACAAGGTATACGCTACCCTGAAGTAGACATAGTCAAAATATGGGAGAAAATTTTACAAAAAGAAAACCCATTTTCAAAAGCTGTTGCAAATTATCGCATGATAAGAGAATGTGCTATGGAAACTGCATTGTACTACGAACTGCAAGTAAACCCCGTATCGCCTATGCCTCACGCATTTACCATTATACATAGACTGCATAATGCGGGTATTGCGCTTGGGATAGTCTCAAACGCACAATTTTACACCGCGCATGTCTTAGAGTATTTGAGCTCTAAGGCAAATAAAACAAACAATACTACACAAAGGTACAAAAAACTCTTTGATTTATTTTCAACATGTGTATGGTCATATATGCTAGGTGAAGGCAAGCCATCGCCACGTTTATACGAAAAACTTTTATATACATGGTCTGATTATAAACCTCACGAAATACTGTTTGTAGGAAATGACATGCGCAACGATATCGCAGCACCTGCGACACTTGGCATAAAAACAGTCTTGTTTGCAGGAGATTCACAATCGTATAGACTAAGAGAAACGCTACAAGAACTCGTCTCAATAAAACCTGATGCATGTATAACAAATCTTATGAGCATCACCGACATTGTAGGAATTACATAAAATACAGGAGAATAAAAACATGCGTTATAAAATACAAGGAGGCGCTACGCTCCATGGCGAAATAAGAGCCTTAGGTAATAAAAATTCCGCATTGCCGTGCTTGGCTGCTGCACTGCTTACCGATGAAGAAGTCATTTTGCATAACATCCCTCGATTGCAAGATGTGAATATTATGGTAAATATTTTAGAACATATAGGTGCATCGGTTTCAAAAGATAAGAACAGTTATAAAATCAAAGTATCATCTATACAAAATACATCGGTGCCACATGAGTTTTCTAGCAAAATACGCGCTTCTATTTTGTTTGCAGGACCCATGCTTGCACGATGTAAAAAAGTTGTTATTTTTCCACCCGGTGGCGATGTAATAGGAAGGCGTCGCTTAGATACACACATTGCATCGCTTTCTGCACTAGGTGCAGAATTTACTATCAATCACTCATTTACCATTCGTACAAAAGGCCTTAAAGGAACACATATTTTTCAAGACGAAGCATCAGTAACAGCAACTGAAAACACCATAATGGCAGCAGTCCTTGCAAAAGGAGTAACTGTCATAGAAAATTCAGCCTGTGAACCACATGTACAAGACTTGTGCAATATGCTTGTTATGATGGGGGCAAATATTACCGGTATAGGATCAAATATTTTACATATTAAAGGTGTTAAAAAATTGCACGGAACAGAATTTACTATAGGACCTGACTTTATGGAAGTAGGATCACTGATAGGACTAGCTAGCGTTACAAAAAGTGAAATTGCCATTACACATACCGAACCTCAACACATGAAAATATCCGAATTACAATTTGGTAAACTAGGTATACACTGGCATTATGAAGGAAAGACGGTAGTAGTCCCAAAGAAACAAAAACGAACAGTCGTTCCTGATCTCGGTGGCGTCATTCCCACCATCGCTGATGCGCCATGGCCAAGTTTTCCACCTGACTTAATTAGCATCATTTTAGTAGTTGCAACACAGACAAATGGCAGTGTTCTCATCCACGAAAAAATGTTTGAATCGCGACTGTTTTTTACTGACAAGCTTATCGGTATGGGTGCGCGTATAATACTGTGCGATCCACATCGCGCGCTTGTGCAAGGACCGAGAACTTTAATAGGCACACAACTTTCTTCACCTGATGTACGCGCGGGCATGGCAATGGTACTCGCCGCACTCTGCGCCGAAGGAGAAAGCATTATTGACAACACTTACGAAATAGAACGCGGCTATGAAAACCTAACACAACGACTTCACAAACTTGGTGCAAAAATACAAAAAATAAGCTAGCACGATAAAATTAGACTCTTAATGTTTTTTTATTCGGAGTGTTTATTTAATAGGCTATTTATCTTCAATATTACTCTCTGCCATATATTCCAATGTTAAAGTAATAATTGGGAACTATATATATTGAGACATAGGTAAATAGTTACCAAATTACAAGATATCTAAAACAGCAGATAACTCATTTAATAGAACGTTCTTTTGAGATTGACTTACTTGCGTTTCTCGTTCATAAATTTCGTATTTAGCAGCTTTTAAATTTGATAGTCGTTCGCCACAATGATTCAGTACTGAAGTTATAGTATTACCGTCTTTTATATTGAAAACCTCACATTCATCTGAAAAAATTGCAGGATTATCCTCTTTGTACTTTTTAACATCCTCTTTAATTTGTTGCATATTTGCCATAAATGCGCTAGATGGATTTTTAGTATGCGACCTTGATTTATTTTGAATAACAGAATGAATTTTAGGTAAAGCATATCCATCTCGTTCGCAATTTGAATTAAATTCATCAAAAACATTCTCTTTGTTTTCTTCATCACTAATGCCATATACTACTCTTAAAATATTTCTTATACCTCGTAAAGAAGCGGCATCTGCCGTGCAAGGAATTAATAATCGATTTGACGCTACGATAGCTAATTCCGTATAAGAAGCAAAACTAGGATTACAGTCAACAAAATACACATTTTCTCGATTACTAATACTATTTTCAAAGGCATTTATCAAATCTATAAGAATATGGCGGCTGTGAAACCATGCCTTCTTTTCAGGTGCTCTTGCTAAATATTCAATCAATTGACCGCATAAATCTAGATCTGTACTTCCGCAAAGTAAATACAGGTTTTCAGGCATTTTTCCGTTATAACCACCTACTTTTATGAAGTAATTTGATTCAGAGCCAATGAGCGAAAAACGAGCAGAATCATACTTTTTTTTTATATAATCAGCTATACTCTTACTATTTGTATAACATGTTTCTAAATTTTGTTCTCCCTTTCCATTTCCGCCTAATAACATTTCTGATATATTTGCCTGTGGGCACATGTCAAGTACTACTACGTTTTTGTCTGTGTTTTTATGAGCATATTCTGTCGCCAATAAATATGTTAAGGTAGTTTTTCCTACTCCTCCTTTATTATTCCACACAGCGTATATTTTAGGGGAAACTTCCATTATTTTATTATATGCCATATCTAGTATTACTTTGTATATTTACAACAAAGACACAGTAATAAAAAAATTTTGCAACTTTTTTGGATACAATAAAATACCAAAAGAAAGTATTTATTTTTTGCGTGCAACGACAATACATCGATGTGGTGCATCATAGCCCTCTATAGTTTTGCAACTATCAGCACTATCTAAAAAATGCTCCAAGGTGTGCGATGTAATCCATTCACTCTTACCTTGCTCTTCGCTTGTAGTACGTACAGGATCATCATATGCTAACACTTCAAAATTACATCGCGTAAGCCAATGTCTTACCACAGAGGCAGAAGGAATAAACCAGTAGCCTCGCGAATTTTGATAAGTCTTTTGTGGAAAAAGGCATAAGTCTTTTTCAGTGTTTAGACAGATTGTTTCCACCACAAGTAATCCATCTTTTTTTAGCGCGCGATGTAAGGACTGTAAACATAAAAGTGGATTTCTCTGATGATATAAAATACCCATACAAAATATACTTTCAAATATTTCTGAAAAGCACTCGTTTAGCGGTGCTCCAAGCATTTCAAAATATAAGGGAAGATCGGGAAAAAATAGAGAAAAAAAATCATAATACCATGCATATTTGCACATGGGGTCTATTGCAAGCACGAGAGCTGCACCTAGACTAAGAATGCGAAATGAATAATATAAGTTATTAGCGCCTATATCAAGTACTGCCTTGTTCTTACAAAGCATTTCAATATCAAAAATGCGTGCAAGACGCCGCCACTTTGCATCGCTGTTCCATTCCGCTTGTATCGTAGTATCGAAAATGCGAAATGGACCTTTACGCCAAGGCATCAGCATGCGCAGTATTTGCATTTGCGCATCGTAAAAATCGCGGATTACCGAAACATCGCATAAAGATTCAAGTGCATCATTAGTAATAGAGACAAGTCCTTGTGCATCGTACAAAATACTTTTGTGCTCTCCAACTGCTCGTGTATAAACACGCGAAAATGTATCAAGTGCATCGCGTAAGGCATTAAAATGCGCTTTTTGCTTTTCAATACTCTCTGCCTCTCGCACTTTGAGTATGTGCGAGCGTATCATACTAGTATCTTGATACGACGCTAGCCATGCATCTCTATTTTTCATCGCAAACACTTAAGCCTTGTGTATCGCATAGGCATGAAATGCAGCCCATGCAAAAAACATATCTACGGTGCTATTGGGTAAACTGTGTAATAAGGAGGTAAATACATTTTCGTGCATGGGGTGTAAAACGCCTAGAAGTGCTTTTCGTTTCGCTTCTATTTCTCTATCGCTATATCCCATATTTCGCTTAAAATTTTTATACCGTGTATTCCACACATGCTGCGAATTTTCATCATTTGCAAGAAGCTTTTCTCCAACTATAAGCACACCTTGTGATGGCATTGCATTCCACACATCGTGTAAAATAGCACGGCGAAGTTTAATCGGAGTAAATTGCAATATAAAATGCAATATGACTACGCGAAGCTCAATATCGCGTTTCTCATAAGTGCGGAGCAAAGTGGTACGAGTGTGTAGATCAGCAATATCTATACATTCATATGCAATGCTATGCCATTTTTTTTCATTTTCACGTAAGTTACTACGTGCCTGAGCAAGCATAGAAGTGCTATTATCGCACGCTGTTGCATTACAATGGATAAGCGATAACTGCTTAGAATCCGCATATCGCGTAATTCTTTCTAGTGACGTACCGAGACTTGTGCCTATGTCTAAAACGCCGTAAAGCGTGTGTTTGGATTTTTCCGCACAGTCTAAATATTGCATCGCATACTGTGCAGTGAAATTTTGAATATCAGAATATCCCGGTATACTACGATGTGCCATGTCGTTAAAAATACGTGTTACGCTTTCGTCAAAAACAAACGATCCTTTTTCTGCATCGCATAAAGCATAGAGCACATCGCGATCGTTACTCTCACTTGCTTTTTCATTTTCAATCATCATATACTTATAATCTAAGAAGTTTTCGCAATGTATTTTTCTCCCTCACTATCCTCGTTACTCAACTTCTATCAGTGGTTTTGAATTTCTGATAAAAAACATACACAAGGAAAAAATAAAAACAAATGCACCCATAATAAAAAACACCGCTTCTAATTTTTGTATAGAAGCAAAAATTCCATACAAAGCATTTATTGCTATTGTCACAAACTGCGAAAGCAATGAAATCAAAGCTACCATCAGTCCCTGTAGGGATCCCGGAAAATACTGTCCTACGCATACGAGAAACGCAGGAAAAAAACCACTGACTACAAAGGTCTGTAAGAAGATGGCAAAGAATATCGCAGAACCATCAAGGAATCCAATAAGCACGGTAAGTACTCCTACAAGGCATCCGGTGACAAGCGCAACATACATTGCAGGCATACGCGACACTATCATGCCAGAAAAAAATATCATCACTAACCCCGATATTCGTGAGATTGATTGTAAAAGCGCAACCGTCTGATATTCAAATCCTTTAAAGGATACTAAGTAATTAACCATAGAAGTATAAACTGCTATGTTCACTGCCCCTGTTATGGCAAATGCTGCACCGAGTATCCAAAACGGAGAATATGTGGAAAGCTTTTTCACATTACAAAAACTTAAGGGACTACCGCGAAAATAACCTTCGGGACACCCAATAATAACAAGTACTGCGAGCGATGCACTAATAAAGGCAAAGAAAAAAAACACCATGCGCCAATCCGCAACAAGCAAAACAAGTGAAGAAAACAAGGGTACAAACACAAAGGCTCCAATAGGACCTGTTTCGTGTATTGCCATGACATTTCCACGTATAGAGTCTGAAGACATGCGATTAGCTATTGGAATTCCTGAGCCGGGGTACAGCCCTACACCCACGCCTGTAATAAGAAGTCCTATTTTAAAAAATATAAGAGATGGCGCGAGTGCAGAACACATAAGCCCAAATACAAGTAAAAATAAAGAGAGAATCAATGCACGTTTATGCATTAACACAAATGCTACGTGACCTGAAAAAATCAATGAAACAATAGTACCAATTGATATAAATGATGAAAGCATTATAACCTCATAGCCTCGTATCGCAAAAGAAGTAGCAATAACTTCACTTAAGGGACCGAGGACTGTACGCGTGTTTATGCTCATGAAAATCGTTCCCCATAGAAGAAGCAGTGTTGGAAGTGCAGATGCTATAGTTGTGTGATGTTTATGTTTCATCGGCTTGTACCAATTTTTCTCTCCGTGAGAAGATAAAAAACAAGAAAGCTGCAAACATAAATGAGAGAACAAACACACTAGAAAAAAGCATTGTGCGATTTGTGCGCAAGACATACGGAAAAAAATACGCATAACTTACCATTGTTACCATATTACCTATTAAAGCCATACTTATTACCGATGTGGGTAACACTGAAAACGGAATAAATTTTGCCATACTTTTTATAAGAGACGGAAAGGTAACTGAAAGTGATGACGTTATTACAAACAGCACTATTATTTTTGCTTGTGCATCGTGTGCAAACAACAAGAGAAGCATCGAAAAACCTATTGAACAAGCACTTAATAAAAATATACGCCGTGGTGGAACATGTATGAGTGTAAGTTCTGTAAACATTATCATAGCAATGCGTCCTATAAACATGATAAGAAACAAAAGAGCTGTCATATTTTTCGCATCATCGACAACATACTCTTGCACTACATATGGTACGTAATAGAAAACTGACATATCTATCAATGAAACTACAACAAGTATAAAAAGTACCAAATAAAACATGCCATTACCAATCGTTCCAGCAATACTCGCTCGTAAGGTAGGCACACTGGTAAAAAACCCGAAATTTTTATGCTTCAAAAGCAACACTACTATGCAAACGCATAAGATAACTATAAAAAAGAATATACCTACAATGCTTTTTACAATAAAAGCAAGTGTCGCAATAACAGGAAGCATTATATACATGCCTACCGGACGTACACGTTTTGTAGAAAATCTTTCAACGCTTTTTTTTCTTTGTTCTTGAGAAGAAGACGTTATATCTAATCTTTCTACTACAGAACATACCGCAGATGCAGGAATAAGCCCTAACCCTAATGCAAAAATTACAACACTTACAAATGAAGGAATCGTAAAAAAAAGCACCGTAGCTATTAACACGAAACCGAGCGCTAGAGACAACACATAGGTATGATATAGTACGCGAGAGATGAAAAGCGATGCAAACATAGCAAAAATATACGCTGATATAAAAGATATAAATAGAATTTCTCTACTTACAATTTTTAAATTAAAAAATTGCGTTATTTCATCGGTAAAATATAGATGTATCGGTTGCATGATAAGCATTGAAGCACATAACCAAAATACAAGAGTAAGTGTACTTTCTATAAAAATCGTAGTACTAGTAGTAGATTTTCTTAGCTCTTCTTTCACAATGTTTCTTTGCCTCCACGCAATGTTGCACACTATGTATGTTTTTAACCGGCTATATTTTTTACGGTTTCGGCAATAGATTCAGGGTTAAGTCCATAATAGTTCTTTACATCGTTTGCAGGTCCACACATGCCAAAGCCATCTATACCAATATGCCCAATAGGACGCAAAGTATCCCAACCAGTAGGCGTTGCAGCTTCTACAATGACAACACGTGCATTTTCAGGAATAATAGTTTTCTTCCATGCAGAAGTTTGTGCATCAAAATATTCTTTACATAGCATAGAAACAACACGAATCTTATAAGTCTTGCTCAATATTTTCGCTGCTTCTAACGTAGGGTTAACTTCGCTGCCTGTAGCAACCAATACAAGTTCTTCACCCTTACCTATCTTGCAAATAACATACGCACCTTTTTTCGCATCATTTCTCCATGTTTTTGGTTTTGCAAAAACCGTGCAATTTTGTCTTGTAAACAACAGGGCACTTGGATTACGTTTTTCAGAAATCGCGCATTGCCACGCAAGCACAGATTCTTGTGCATCCGCAGGACGAAAAACGCGTACATTAGGAATGAGTCGTAACGATGGTGCGTGTTCTACAGGCTGATGTGTAGGACCGTCTTCGCCTACAAAGATAGAGTCGTGCGTAAAGACAAACAGCGACGGAATACGCATAATAGAGGCAAGTCGTATCGCAGGACGCATGTAATCAGAAAACACCAAAAAGGTTGCACCAAAGGCTTTAAGTCCACCATAAAGCGTCATGCCATTGACAATGCCTCCCATCGCATGTTCGCGTACGCCGTAATGGAGCATGCGTCCTTTAGGATTTTGTGCAAAAAAACTCCCACGTGCAGGCATTTTTGTATTGTTAGATGGCTGAAGATCGGCAGAACCACCGGTAAACCAGTCAGCAACTTTTGAAATAGCCTCTATACAGGCGCCGTTTGCTTTACGCGTGGCAATACTCTCTCCAACATTGTAGCGAGGCCACACAATGCCTGCGGTCTTGTACGTAAAATACGCATTCCATGTTTCAATATTCTTTTTGTTTTTACTCCATGCTGCAAAAGCATTTTTCCACGCCTTGTACTGTGTTCCAAGCTCTATTTGTTTCTTTTTAAAAAAAGTCGTAGCATCGGGGTGAACATAAAAAAGTGTTTTCTCATCAATATTGAATTTTCTTTTCATGGCAGCAATTTCATCCGATGGAAGTGGCGCACCATGCGTTGCAGCACTACCTTGCATAGTCGGTGCACCCTTACCTATCGTTGACTTGCATATAATAATTGTTGGCTTTGAATCTTCTTTTTGCGCAGCTGCGATAGCAAGGCGCAAACTATCAAAATTGTGTGCGTTTGCCTTCAACACTTGCCAATTGTACGCAGCGAAACGTTTTCCTACATCTTCGGTAAATGCCAAATCAGTAGAACCTTCTATGCTTATTTTATTAGAGTCGTAAAAAACGATGAGTTTTCCCAGTGCTAAGTGTCCTGCAAGTGACGCTGCTTCTGAAGTAATACCTTCCATCATACAGCCGTCGCCTGAAACAACATAGGTGTAATTGTTTATACGCGGTTCACCAAATTTTTCGCGGATCATGCGTTCTGAAATTGCCATACCCACCGCATTTGAAAAACCCGCACCTAAAGGTCCCGTAGTTGTTTCTACTCCCGGCGTGTGTCCGTATTCAGGATGCCCCGGTGTTTTTGAATGAAATTGACGAAAATTTTTTATCTCCTTCAAAGAAAGTTTGTATCCACTGATGTGCAATAAACTATAAAGCCACATAGAACCATGCCCCGCCGATAATACCAATCTATCACGCGTAGGCCATGCAGTATCCGCAGGGTTATACTTCATCACTTCTGCAAAAAGTAGTGCACCAAGTTCAGCTAAGCCAAGTGGTAAACCGGGGTGCCCTGAATTTGCTGCTCGTGTTGCATCCACGGTAAGCATTCGCACTGAAAGTGCTATTTTTTCTAATAATGTATTATCAATTTTTTTCATACAAACTCCTTAAGCTACTTTATAATACTCTCATTATAAAACAAGCAGATAAAAATAAAATAAATTTATGCTTCATATTCACAACCAGTTAAATTTTTGCAAATGGCTTTGTAAATGCGATGCCAATGCTTCGCTTTGAACAGTAGCGTACGCACACTGCGGCAATTGCGACAAAAGTACTTTGCCATAGCCCTTACTTATCATTCTCTTATCGGTAATGAGAACTGTCCCCCCATCTTCTGAACCGCGCATAAGTCGACCAAATCCTTGCCTTAATTTTATTTCTGCCAAAGGCAATGCAAGTTGTGCAAACCAATTTTTACCTTCGCGTTCTACATAACGCTTTTCTTCTTTAAACAGCAAATCTTCGGGCGAGACGAAAGGAATGCGAGTTATTATCAACAAACGCAGCATGTCATGCGGCGCATCAAAACCTTCCCAAAATGTTGCCGTTGCTACGAGCACCGCATTATCTGTTTCGCGAAACACTTCAAAAAGCGCAGCGGTACTTATAATTCCATCTTGCGCATAGAGCTGCCATGATACATCGTGCTTTTGTACATACTGACGCAGCAAATGTGAAAGTTCTAAAACCATGGATTTACTGGTACACAATACAAGCGCACGTCCACGCGATACTTCAAAAAGCCGAGGCAGGACATCGCCAAGATACTGAACATACGCACTATCGTTCGGTTCGGGTGCATCAGAAGGAATAAGTAGCTGTACGCGCTCTGCGTAATCAAAAGGAGATTCAAGGAGTATTTTTTCTCCTTCGCGCGGGAAACCAACTTGTCTTCCCCAAAAATGAAATTGTTTTTGAGCAGTGAGCGTAGCACTTAATGCTATTACTGCATGAGCATCTTCAAAAAGCGTGCGCGATAAAAATCCCCGCACTGAAAGCGGAATGCTAAAGTAATTACATTCTTTTTTCGCAGGTATATACGATATGAATTTGACAATATTTTCTTCATTTTCTACCGTGCTAAATGCCTGACAGAGATGCGCACGATCTGACCACCATGCCACACTTTTTTCAAGATGCATAGAAAGCGAACCCTTCTCATTACATAACCCAACAAGTTCTTGCAGTATTTGTGCAATATGATGCGTATCTTTTGAAAGCGCAAAAAACAAATCAAGAAGTGCATCATTTGCATATTCCTCATAACGTACACTTTCAACGCGTGTATTTTGATTGCGAATATCTTCATTCTCATGTGGCGTCTCTTGCATAGCATTCTCTGCATAAGATGAAAATATTGGCATTAGTATTTCATCGATACGCGCAATATTTTCTACAATTTTCTGCATGTTTTTTTTGCAGGTTTCTATTTTCATTTCAAATTCGTTTGAAAATGTTTTACCTGTAGCACGATCAAGCGTCACGCTTCCGCTACGTCCGAAAAGCATGTCGTACATATTTTGCGTTGTACTTTTAGAAAAAGAAAGCGTCATGCTATCTCGAATTATCGTTTTAATGCGATGTGCTTCATCCAACACAAAAATTGCATTGTGCGGTAAAAGCCCCTCACCTCTTTGTACTTCGTTATCGACTTCTGCATTCCCATACGAAACATCCCTTTCCATCAATTGAAGCATGTGTAATAAATGATAAGAAAGCACGTTGTAGTTTGTTATGATAATGCCCGCTTGAAATACGCGTTTACGAGCTGCCTGAAAAAAGCAACCTCGCATGCCTTTTGAAGCACACAAAACACCTCCGCAGGCAAATTCATGTGCACACATATGCTGCCACAAGGCATGCGGAATGTAAAGACGCTCTTGCATATCTTCACCAAAACATTCACGATCTCCTGTTTGTGTTAGAGACGTCCAACGTAGTATTTGTTCGCGTAATTTTTCTAAGTCATCATTCTCATCAAAAAGTAAAGACTCTTGTCCTTGCAAAAACGAAGTAAGCCTACTTTTACACAAATAATTACTTTTCCCTTTCAGTACGGTAACTGAAACATCCGTGCCGAGCACCTTTTGTAAATACGGAATGTCATTATCAGCAATCTGATGCTGTAAGGCTATGCTTGCAGTAACTACCACCACGCACTGACCTTCTGCTGCCTGAAGAAGCGCAGGGACAAGATACGCAAATGATTTGCCCGTGCCCGTGCCTGCCTCTACTGCTAAAACTTTTCCTTTGTGCATGACGTTTTCTATAGCGGCACTAAGTTGATGCTGCTTATCGCGCATTTCAAATTGCTTATTTTCTCGTGGAAGTATTTTGGTAAAAATCTCGTCAAGAGTGTATTGCATGTATTCATAATACCGCTACACTGCAAATAAAAAATAAAATTCTATATTTTAGATAAGAAAAAGATAGCGTATTTACAAAAATGCTAAGGGAAAAAATTCAAATTCTGTGCTCTGATTATATAATGATCTTACATATATAAAGACATAAGAAAAACCTGTATGTAACACAGAACTTAATAAGTATGTTGTGCCTCTAGTATTGTTTGAGTACAAAAGCATCTGAAAAACCCTTGCGATTATAGCTCAGTAATTGAACACCAACATCATCTTTTTTAAAAGGTCCTACGACTAGTTTATAATATTGAGAAGAAAGCTTTTTATATACGAATATGTTATTTCTCTTTGTAATAAGTTTTGGAGATGTAGCAGCATGCTTTGCATCATCTTTTTTTGAATAACTCGCAAGCTGTATAAACGTACCGTCTGCCAATGCTGTTTTTACATCCACTGTCTGTTTTTTGGGTAACGGAGCAGAAACTGCTTCAAAATTCTCAGACTCAAGCGTAGCTTCCTCTCTTAGTTCATCTTCTTGTAATTTTTTTTCTCGCAGAGGATATTTATCTTCCGTCGCAGCGATCGACCACGAACTCTGTACTGTGCTAGTCTCTTTCTTTACAGGTTGTTCTGGTACAACGGGTTGTTCTGGTACAACGGGAATCGTAACGCTTTTATTAGGAGGAACTTCAGGCTCATCTTCTTTTTTCTTTGTTAAAAGAAGTGGGTCTGCAAAGGGTGTATATTCGGGTTTCTGCTCGATGTTGTAATTCGGGCTCATGACATCTTCTATGCTCTTAGGCATTTTTTCCTCATTTTTTTCCTCATTTGGGATATGTGCCGTTTTAGGAATAGGAATACTGCTTGGAAACGATTCTATAGGCTTTGTATCTTCTTCTTTCACTTCTATAAGTGCTATCTCTTCTACTTTTGTTCTATCATCTATTTTTCTAGAATCCGGTGCTACTTCGCGATATGCCTTTGTCATTGGAACAGATGCACTATAAGGAGGTGGTATTTTAACCCCTATCGGATTAACTAACTTTGAATGTGGAGGAACAGATGCGCTATAAGGAGGTGGTATTTTAACCATTGGAGCTTGTACAGAATAACTCGGTGTAATTTCTGGCTTGCTTTCTTGTGGCATGAAATTTTTACTTGGTAAACTCTCTGTAGATACAGTGTCTTTTTTGAAGAAATAAGGACTTATGCTTGGATCAGGAGTGCGGAAGTACATGTTAGAATTAAAATTCTCACGCATATCATCAGAGGTATCAGATACACCTTCTTCTCGCGGTACAGTGCTATCAGTATATACTGGAGCAACACTCGGTATGTTTGTCATGCTCATATCGCTCATGTTCGTAGGCATGCGGTCTGTTCTTGGAGTCCGTAATGGCGTGCGTGATGGCGTGCGAAATGTTCTTCTTTGATTTTTTGCATTCCGATTCGTATTCTGAGAAAATGCATATACCACAAGTATGCTGACAATACATAATAAGAATACCTTTTTAACAATAGAAACAAAGCTCATACAATGTGTATCGTCATACATTTCTATTTCCATAAGCAATTTTTGCGGATATGCTTCTGCTGTTTCACTTAACTTAGATGCAAGAAGTATGCGTATAAGAATTAAGATAATGCCAATTACTGTAAATAATTACATGATAACAATATTGCCATTACAGAGATACACATACTATTATTTGATTATATGATGAAAAAAATACCTCAACAGAATTCTCAAGAGAAAAAAATTTGCGAAAAATCTCGTATCAAAAAAACATTAAACATGAAAGATTTGTTATCTCGTGAAATAATAGAACTGCCAAATAAAAAAGCACTTTCATATCTTCAAAATAAACGCATACTTATCACTGGTGCCGGCGGTAGCATAGGTAGTGAGCTTGCGACACAGCTTTTATATGCCGGCGTATCGCGTATGTACTTACTCGGACATGGAGAATATAGCATTTACAAAATTGCACAGAAACTTCACCGATTACAAGAGCACGGCATTGGAGAACGAACACATTTTATACCAGTACCATGCGAACTTACCGATGAACATTCTGTGCATCATATGCTTAAAAAACTTAAAGCAGATGTGGTATTTCATACAGCGGCATATAAACACATAGACTTAGTCGAAAAAAACCCTGTTGTCAGTACTGCTACAAATATATTTGGCACCAAATTTCTCATTGATGCTGCAAAAAAATACGGAACACAACGCTTTATATTGATATCAACCGACAAAGCTGCAAATCCTACATCGGTGTACGGCGCAAATAAACTCGTTTCAGAGCAGCTTGCACTAAATGCCGGTACTACCGAGATGAGAACATCGGTCATGCGTTTTGGAAATGTACTCGGTTCTCGTGGTAGTGTCATCCCCTTATTTGAAAAACAAATCACCACAGGAGGCCCCATCACCATTACATCTCCAGAATGCTGTCGTTATTTTATGACGCTTTCCGAAGCATGTTCACTCATACTTTATGCATTACAGCTTAATAAAGAAACACTCCATTCTTTATACGCATTAGAAATGGGTAAGCAAATATCTATCATTGATATCGCCCAGCGTATGCTAGATTTTTACGGACTTAAAAAAGACAAAGACATTTCTTTTGTCATTACAGGTTTACGTCCTGGCGAAAAGATACGCGAAAATCTTCTTTCCCCTCATGAAGAACGCTACGAATCTCCTATTAAACATGTCTACTACGTTATCAATAAGGACAAAGATCCTATTATAAAATCCATAGATACTATGATTAAAAAATTATATCCGGTGTGTTTTTACGTACCGTCAAAGGCAGAACGTTATAAAAACAAAAAGGCGGTAGTAGAAATTATGCAAGAACATATTCCCTTATTCAAGCCTATAAAAAAAGTAGCGCGAAAAAGCTAAGACATACTATGTCGAGAAATTCAGAATATATTATTCGCATTCCATTTGCAAAACCGTGTATAGAAGACGAAGAATATGAAGCAGTAAAACGTGTATTAAAAAGCAACTGGATAACTACAGGAAAAGAGAGCACACTTTTTGAACAAGAATTTTCTCAATTCATTACACATCATTCAAAAAACAAAGATACCTCCGCGGTATACACACAGGCTGTACAAAGTGCGACGGCAGGACTACACTTGTCGTTGTGCGCATTAAATGTTACTCACGGCGATATGGTAATTACAACGCCGTTCACCTTTGTCGCAACAGCATCGGCGATACTCTACACGGGAGCTACTCCTCTTTTTGTCGATTGCAAAAAAAATTCAATGTATCCCGATGAACGCGAATTTGAACGCGCAGTGCAAAATAAAAAAGCTAAAATATTTTTACCCGTGCATATCTCAGGCTATGCAGGAGAAAATTTCTCTTATCTTTTACACATAGCAAAAAAACATAAACTGCGCATCGTCGAAGATGCAGCGCATGCATTTCCTGCTCAACATATAGAACAAGAGACAAATGCATGTCCGCAATTTTTAGGAACCATAGGTGATGCGGGTGTTTATTCGTTTTATGCAAACAAAACCATGACAACCGCAGAAGGCGGCATGATAGCATTGAAAGACAAGGCACTTGCACAAAAAATAAGCATGTTACGCAATCATGGTATAGATCGCACCGTGTGGAGTAGATTCTCCACATCGCCCTTGCAATACGAATATGATATACAAGCATTGGGATATAAATACAACCTACCCGACATACTATCTGCCATAGGGCGAGTACAACTAAAAAAAGTAGTAGAATTTCAAACACGCAGAAGACGCGCTGCAATGTATTATATAAAGCATCTTTCAGACCGCGATTATTTGCATATGCCGTATGTACCGAAAGATGAGCGAGAACACTCATGGCATTTATTCATAATACGCATTAGTCACCACAAACTTTCTCGAGATGACTTTGTAAGAAAGTTAGCAGAACACGGCATAGGAACATCTGTACATTACAAACCACTGTCGCTTATGTCGTACTACAAAAACAAATTTGGTTATAACCCTACTATGTTTCTCAATGCGCAAAAAATATATCAACAAAGTATCAGCCTCCCCCTCTATGCTGAAATATCAGAAGAGCAATTGCACGAAGTATGCAATACAATAATAAAAATAGGAGACGGAATTATTTAATAATGTACAACTACCTTACTCCGATGCACAAAGACGCTACACTCTATAGTGTTGTTCCACTTCCCCTAGATTTAACATATAAAGAAGAGCATATGAATGCTATTTCCACAGAGATATCAGATGTACAGCTGCTAGAAAAAACAAATCTTCCGCGTTCAACATTTCAATTCTTCAATGATACTATTGCCGTACTCAATTCGCATGAAGAAAACAACAAAAAAAAAACATCTATTACCGCAGCTCCTTTTACTTCGTTGCTTTTAGGACCTACGTATGCATGTCACCGTATCATGCAGTCATACATTTCATGGGCACATGTCGATAAACATATATTTTCCATAAATCACAAAAGAAAACCTCAAACTCACCATACAAAAGAAACACAAGATCATTCTATTGCTATGTGGAATACCTATTCACTTCCAAAAGTTTGGGCATGTGCAACATTCTCAGCAGTTGAAGTTTCGTGTTACATGCCACAATCACTTCAGAAAGAACTTCAATTTTTTTTCGAAACATCTATAATCGTGAATGCGCATGCGCCATATGCAAGCTACGAACATAACGAATGTATGGCATGGCTCTATGCTTTTTATGCAGTAAGCGCTGCACGCTTAGTAGGAAGAACCACGCTATGCCACTATCAAAGCATTGATGCACAATATAAATTGTGGTACGACAATAAAGAAACAACAGAAAAGATATTTCCTAAACCATGGGCATTGATATTGAAAAAAGAAAAAAAAATGCACCGCTACATATCATCAAAAATTAAAAATAGTAATCAAAATTCTACCTGTGCACAATTAGTAATAGAAAAGAGCAAATACAATATAAAAGAATTTTTATATGACAAAACAAAAATTAAACATACCATCATAGGATTTTCACATATATGTGTGCCAACCTTAGGGACTGATTTTTATAACACGAATAGTACTGCTTACAAACTAATATTACGGAGAGAAAAAGACAACATTTTACTTTGCCTTCCATTTTTACCAAGTTCTCGCAGCGTAGAAGCTATAAAGGAAATGATACACAAAATATCAAAAACACGCGTTAACAGCATACATATTGACATGTATGAAGCTAAAACTCTCAATCCCACTTCTTTGCACAGTTCATATGCTATTATGGGAAATTTACTCCTCAAAGCACTGCGTACTATAAAACCGAATCGCAATACTATCACCGTTACCATGCCTGCATCAATACAAAACAGTGCAACAGAAATCGCATGCGTTGTAGAATACAAGTTAACCTTATACAGTAAGTTAATATCACCTCATAAAATGTATCTTTGTATCAATGCAGGACACATTGCGCGAAAAACATTTGTGGAAGGAAACATAGAATACATAGCGCAAGAAGCACTGAGAAGCTTATTTGGCATAAATACGAGCTCAAAAAAAATATTAGAGATACATACTACATTTGTTCAAGAAAACACACTTCTATATACAAGTTCTATCAAAGACGCTCTCTATCACGCCATTACTAGTGCAACATATAATGCGTTAAAAAACCATATACATCGCAGATATTTTCCAATGATCTGTGCTGAAAATCATAGCAACTCCTGATATTTATGACTCATAGCATCTGCATAAACGGAGAAAGACATCAGATAGCACTATCTCATAGCATGATTTTAAGTGACATGCTTTTGCAACATGCTGCGTATATCACGAGCATTCCAAGCATATGTGACAATAACTTCTTATGGCTATTGCTCAATGAAAACAAAACCGTCAATGCCTTTACTTCTACCATTGAACATGACTTACCTCAGTCTATAGTCAGTATAGAATACGCGATGACATATCCATATTTTCAAATATGCGAAAAAATAATGCAGAAAAATGGAATTTACATATCTACCGTAAATATCGGACTGCTCATTTTTACATTGTTCAGCTGGATAAAAAAAGATAGCACAAGCGATTTTCATCATACAATACACACAATATATAACAAAGCATTAACCTTGATGCAGTATTACTCCGATCATTTTTCTCAACCAGAAGCTTTTACCCATACATATTACGAAATTATAGAACGCTCAAAAAAAGAAAAAACACTTAACATACACAATGCACTAAAATAACATAGCATTATGCATACACATAACGACGTTATGAAAAAAACAGAGTTCTCTCCAAAATATTTATTTCAAGTCGTGAAAGTATTGAAAAAATACGATGTTATATATAAAAAAGATAACTATCTTCCATATTTGCAAATATCACACGCAGAACAAAACACACAAGAATCAAATGAAACACTCATGCCTATCAACATGAAAAAAATAAAAGAGTATGCAGAAATATATCGCACCTTATACTCTGTACACATAGGGTTAGAAAATACCTTTACACGCCTCTATCAAATAGAAAATGAAACAATTCCACCACTTATAAAAACATGTATTACAATGCTCTACAATTTTAACACACCCATACATATGTGTTTTACACAAGAGAAAGCACATAACTGGATTGCACTACGTATAGCATTTGCCCTATGTGGATGTAGCATACAAACTATACGCAGAAATGGCGTAAAATGGGAAAAGCTTCATCTTAACACCGATAGTATTTTATATAACAAAAAATCAAAAAATGAAATACCTATATCAATCCGAATTCCTACGGGTAAAAACACCCACTACATATGCACTTCATATTCATGCTCAGGCTTAGAAAATATAGCAATCGGATTGATTGAAATCACGCAAAATAAAATAATAGAAAAGCTTTCATTTACCTACTGCTCGCATGAAAGAATTTACATACTCCCACTCATTGAATCAAATTTTTTTATCGGCAAGCGTTATCCTGTTTCATCAAACATTTTAGAATCGTTTAAAAAACACATATTCTATCAATTTGAAATAATAAAAGATACCATAGGTATAATGCACATTAACTATGTTACAGAAGCACTTATTTCACTCTTAAATCCTTCTCTCGTATAAAAAGAAAAGCCACATAACACACTTCTCTTATGTATATGTGTTTTATTCGTTTACTATTAAATCTCAATAACAGGGTTCTCTATTATTCTTCGCTCTTGTGCCTTTGACCTCTTGCACATGCTTTTAATGTAGGTTCTGCTCCTTATACTGTTGCTTTTTCTTATCGCATGCTGAACATACTGCAGCACCTGCCTATCTGCAATGTCCACCGCTACACCAACTAGGCTTGTTCAATGTCTCCATTGCCCTAGCTCCGCTGAACATGTCTCTAGTTTTTCTTTCGCTGTTATCTGCCCAAGCGCTTAGGTCTTGATTGAACTTAGTAGCTCCGAGGAACATAAAGTGCATGTCTATTACGCTTGATACCTTCCAACTATTAAGCGACTGGTTAAATGCCTTAGCTCTAACGAACATACCAGTCATTTTTGTTACCTTTGAGGTGTTCCAACTATTAAGCGGTTGGTCAAATGCCGTAGCTCCATCGAACATACTGTTCATGTTTTTTACGCTTGAAATGTCCCATTTACTAATGTCTCCATTGAATGTAGTTTTAGATACAAAAAGCAAACTCATGTCGGTTACTTCCGAGGTGTCGATGTAGTTTAGGTTTGCCGTTGCGTCTTCTGCTAAGACTCTGTCAATTTCGGCTTTTAATGCGACCTTGTCTGCTACATACAAGAGAAAGTCTATAGGGTCGCTGTCGATGGACTTGCCGTCCTTCGTGGCAACAACAATAACACCGCTGACTACTTCAGTAGAGCTTACTTGTCCCGTGTTTTCATCCTTGTCGCTAAGAGATACACCATTGATAGCAGTCTTCAATGAGTAGCTATGTCCTGCTTCCTTTGGAAATGTAATCGCAAGTTCTTTCCGAACACGATAGCAACTTAAAATGGGCTTTATCGGTGGTGGGCTTACTCCCTGTGATGTTTCTGTTCTCTCTCCTGCGATTTGCTTAGATGTGCAAAATTGTAGTCTTGCATTGCCTTTCGGATCTGGTTTTTTTGCTGGTGCTATTTTTTTAGCAATCTCTTCAATTGCGTCCTTTGCTTTCTTCTCTTCACACGAAAATAGTAAAAGTGCAAGGTTATAAGGGCTATATATGATTTCTTGTCTATCATAGATTACTCTTTAACCATGTAAATGTTTCTATAAGCTTAAAGGCTTACTATACTAAAGTTATGACTACAAATATTGAAGAAGCTTTTCATTCGCTCTCACATGAAGAGAAGCTCTATCGAATACGGCATACTTTTGCACATGTTATGGCAGAAGCAGTACGATGTCTTTTTGACGATGTGAAAATAGCAATCGGACCTCCTATAAAACACGGATTTTATTACGACTTTGACATACCCCACAGCCTAAACGAGGACGATTTACCACGCATAGAAAAGAAAATGCAAGAAATACTACAAGAGAATCACACATTGAAGAAAAACATCATCAGTCGAGAAGAAGCCTTGCGCATGTTTGAAAATGAACCATACAAAAGAGAATTGATAGAAGCACTTCCACAAGATGAAGAAATAAGCACATACACGGTAGCAACATTTACCGATTTATGTCGCGGACCACACGTACCTAATACATCATTTTTAAATTCAAAGGCTTGTTCGTTACTTTCAGTCGCAGGTGCTTATTGGCGCGGAGATGAAAAACGCCCCATGTTACAACGCATATACGCAACTGCATGGGAAAATCCAAAAGCATTGCGTGCCCACTTACATTTTTTAGAAGAAGCAAAAAAAAGCGATCATCGCACGCTGGGTAAAGAACTGGATCTTTTCAGTTTGCACGAAGAATCGGGTGCAGGACTTGTATACTGGCATCCTAAAGGTGCTCGTGTACGTCTTACTATAGAAAAATATTGGCAAGATACGCATCAAAAAAACGGCTACGAAATTTTGTACACTCCACACGTAGGGAAAAGCTGGTTATGGAATACAAGCGGACATTTAGACTTTTATCGCGAGGGAATGTATTCGCCTATGGAGGTAGATGCACAGGACTATTACATAAAACCGATGAATTGCCCCTTTCATATTATGATCTACCAAACATCTCAACGCTCATACAAAGAACTCCCCTTACGCTGGGCAGAGCTTGGCACCGTCTACCGCTATGAACGCAGTGGAGTTTTACACGGACTTTTGCGCGTGCGAGGCTTTACACAAGATGACGCACATCTTTTTTGTACACCTCAGCAAATGCACGATGAAATAAAAGAAGTACTACGATTTTCCTTGCAAGTATGGCGGGACTTTGGATTTTCTGAAATAAAAGCATATCTTGCGACACGTCCCGAAAAAGCCGTAGGAGATTTGCATAAATGGGATGCGGCGATAGCAGCACTGAAACAAGCAGCAGATGACGAAAACATACACTGCGAAATAGACGAAGGTGGCGGTGCATTTTACGGACCTAAAATAGACTTGAAAATAAAAGATGCACTAGGGCGCGAGTGGCAAATGTCGACCATACAATTTGATTTTAATTTACCAGAACGATTTAACATGTGGTTTATTGATAGCGATGGAGAAAAAAAACGCCCTTACATGATACACAGAGCACTACTAGGATCGCTAGAACGATTTTTTGCGGTGCTGATAGAACATTATAAGGGTGCATTCCCCGTGTGGCTTGCTCCCGTACAAACAGTGATACTACCGATAAACAAAGCATATAACACCCATGCACAGAAATATGCCGATGCATTGAAAAATGCAAACTTACGTGTACAGATAAACACAGATGAAGAACGATTAAGCGCGCGTATCCGAAAGCTGCAACTGCAAAAAGTACCATACATGCTAATAATTGGCGAAAAAGAAGCGGAAGAAAATACCGCTTCTTGTAGAGTACGCACAGGCGAAATACAAAAAGCGATGACAGCCGAAACATGCATCGCATATATAAAGGAGAAAATACATGCAAAATCTTTTATCTGAAAAAGCGGTATCACCGCATCTTGCAAAAGCAGCTGAAGAATTGTTAGCGTTAGATAAAAAAAGCGATATACTATCTAAGCTTGACGAATTTTTAGACTGGGATAGCAAAACACACATGCCCGCAGCGGCGACTGAAAGCCGTGCAGAACAGCAAGCCCTCATTCAAAAACTCATACATTCATACAACACAAAGCCACGCATTGCCGAGCTTTTGCATATACTCGGTGTCAATGACGAAAATACTACAGGCGATGCAACACTCCCCCAACCTATACGCTTTTGGTTACGTAAAAAATATGCACAGTGGAAAAAAGCAGTGAGTGTACCTCCTGCATTAGTAGTTGAAATTGCCCACGCGTCTACACTGGGACATGAAGCATGGGCACAAGCGCGCAAGTGCAAGGACATCTCCATTTTTGCACCACATTTACAAAAACTTGTATCGCTTGCAAAAAACTACGCAATGTGCATAGGCTACGAAAAAACACCCTACGACGCACTGTTAGATGAATATGAAATGGGATCTACCACTGAACAGGTAAGTTCAATTTTTGGATCATTACAAAAAGAACTACAACCCTTGTATGCACAACTCGTAGAAGCTCACAAGGGGAAAAAATTACCATGTGAACTACCATCCGTAGATGCAGAGACACAAAAAAAATTCTGTCATCACATGGCACAAAAACTCGGATATGATTGTAGCTGGGGAAGAATAGACACCTCAATACATCCATTCTGTGCAACCGCAGGATGGCAAGACTTACGAATAACCACGCATTATAAAGAGCACGATATAACAAGTGCGATATTTTCCACCTTGCACGAAATGGGGCATGCCTTTTATGAAAAAAACATATCGCCTTTGTACAAAAACACCGTCTGCAGCAATGGCGCATCTTATGGAGTACATGAATCGCAGTCGCTTTTTGTAGAAAGAGTAATAGGAAAAAGTCGCGCCTTTTGGAAACACTGGTATCCTCAATTACAATGCATTATTCCACAATTTGCAGATACATCGTTTGATGCATTCATCGCTCATAGCAGAATTATAAAACCAAACCCCATACGTATAGAATCCGATGAAGTAGCTTACAATCTCCATATCATACTACGTTTTGAAATAGAAAAGCTCCTCTTTGAAAATGAAAACACTACATACGACATAAAAGACATTGCACATATCTGGAACGAGAAAAGCAAAACCTTACTCGGCATAGAACCAAAAGACGATTGCGAAGGCATACTCCAAGATGTACATTGGTCCGAAGGTGCCTTCGGCTACTTTCCTTCTTATGCACTCGGTACTATCTACGCATCTCAACTAAAACAAGAAATTACAAAAGAAATGCCAGACTATAAAAACCACTTAGAAAACGGCAACGTAGAGCCAATACTACACTGGCTTAAAAATCGTATTCATATACATGGTGCTTCACAAACGCCAACAGAGCTCTATCCTACATGCGATGTGCATGCAATAATAGAACATCTAAAGCAACGCTATAGTAATATAACATAAGAATGATAAAACAATTCTCTAATATAATAAGTCTTTCTCGAGTCATATGGGCAATAATATTCTATGTACTAATAACGCAAGTTTCATTTGTAGATGAACGAATACTTTTGTTATTCTTTGCGTTAATTGAGCTAAGCGACTTTCTTGACGGCATGGTTGCCCGCCTTTTCAAAATTACCAGTGATGTTGGAAAACTCCTAGATCCCATATGTGACATTACGGCACATTTCTTATGTTTGTTTGCATTATACACCCTATACATGGTGCCCACAGGAGTTGTGATTATTTTTATCATACGTGAAATATGGATCACATTTTTACGGGCACTACTTATAAGAAAAAACATAATTTTCGCTGCACGTTGGACAGGTAAATTAAAAACATGCGTGTATGCAATAGCAATTTTACTAAGTATTGTTCTCTTGCCACAAAGTTTTTTAGTGAACATGGCACCACATGCGAGCAAATACCTTCTAAATTACTTGCCATTTCTTTATTATGCAGGAGCAACGCTTTCAATACTTTCAGGATTTAATTACGCTATCGCAGCATTCAATGTTATAAATAACAATAAAAAACAAGAACTCACAGAAAACACCTCAGAGTGAATACGCACTATTGATGTATCTCATGCAAGAACATCGCAACAACGATGATAGCGCTTTTTTATTGAGAATTTGAACCCTTATATCTCTTTATAATGCAATACAATAAAAGCATGAACAATCTCAAAAAATGCTTTGCACAAGTACTTCAATATCTTATTACAATGCAATCTAATGCTGAAAGTTTTGAAACATTACTTACAGGCGATACGCCTGGAGAACATGCAATAAAAAAATTTATCGCTGCCTTACAAGGTGAATCCATCACATGGAATAAAGAAAATCCTATTGATGCATTTTTACATGCGGCGAACTGCTCAATAGAAAAAGAACTCAATAATGCTTCACATGCTATTACCTCTAATCTTATTACCCTTGCGCAATTTCTCACCTCTAATGCTTTAAAAAAAGATACTCCACTCTCGGAATACGATATTCAAAAACGCCTCTGGAGTGTTTTTAGCCATGAAGCGCAATCGCTTAAAATCAGCGACATAGTAAATACCTCTGAAAAAGAAAATGCAGCCCTAACTACAATAAAAATGCTGCGTGAGAAACGAAAAGTACGCGTCAGTACAAACTATACAAAACCCTTATGCAATATTGCAAACGAACTGGTATTTACTTCTAACATCTTACTTACACTCCCAAAAGAAGAAGATATTGAAAAACTTCCATTGAGCGAAAAAAATAAAGAAAAAATTCGCAAAATATGCACAAACGAAAAACAACGTTATTGGTACGACCACCCCATTCCTTTCGGTGTCTCACGAGAAGCTGATGAACTTATCTATGGACTGCGAGGTTTATCAGATGCCTTGAAATTTGAGAAAGATAGAGGGACAGTAGAAGACAACGCAGTACTTACCGTTATTCTTTCTGTTTCAGTTACACATACCTCGCTAAGCTCAATTGCCCGCGAATACTTACAATCGCATATCGCGAAAGAGTGTTTTGAAGGAATTGCAGTATATGTGTTTACTGAAGAAGATGCATGTTATATTGCACAAAATCTTGAAGCGGTTACAGACATAAACAATGGTATTACACAAGTGTTTGGAGTAGATGGACGTTACGGGCGGCATTATTCTTTTCTTAAAGCCATTACTGCAGTGTGGAATGTATGCGTAGATAATGCAGTACGTGCGACATTCAAAATAGACCTTGATCAGATATTCCCTCAAGACAACTTAGTAAAAGAAACAGGCAAAAGTGCATTTGAGCATTTAGCTACGAAATTGTGGGGTGCAAATGGTGTAGATTCAAACGGCGAATCCGTGCATTTAGGAATGATTGCAGGGGCTTTAGTAAACGAAGCCGACATACACAAAGGCTTATTTACACCCGATGTAAACTTTCCTAAAGATGAAAAATTATCGGCAGAAGAATTGTTTTTTCCTCGTCTTCCACTTATGGCAATCTCCACACGCGCGGAGATGATGACGCGTTACGGTGCAAATGCTGATGTCGACGGCGAACACGAATGCATACAGCGCGTTCATGTGACAGGCGGCACCAATGGTATTTTAGTAGATGCACTTCGCTCTTATAGACCTTTCACGCCATCTTTTATCGGACGTGCTGAAGATCAAGCATATTTATTGTCAGTGCATGCAATAAAAGAAAAACCACGCCTCTCTTACGTACACGCTGCAGGACTTCTTATGAGACATGACAAAGCTGCATTTGCCTCAGAAGCAATACACGCAGCGAAACACGGCAGCTTTGTAGGTGATTTGCTGCGCAGCTTGCTTTTTTCGTATTACGCAGAATCACTACCTGAAAAATTAGAATATGCCAAAGAGCACTTCGCACCTTTTACAAGCTGTTTTATCAGCGACATTCCCATATGCTTTATCATGGGACGACTTGTATTAAGCCTTGCAAATTTGGTCTCGCAGAACAAAACGCAGGATGCACAAATACAATTAGATATTGCATCGCGGGAGCTTATAAAGGAACTTGAAGCAGATAGTGCTACTCGTATAGCAACGCAATATCAGCATGAACGTAGCGCGTGGAATGCCTTTTACGATACATTAGATATCATAGAAAATGAAACGCAGCATGCACCGCAGCGTGAGAATATTAGAAAACATATCTCCGCTTGTCGTATTTTGTAAATAGATTGAAACGATTATACTAAAGCCATGATATGGGTTTTTTCCCTCGGTGGTTCTATCATTGCTCCTAAAAATTGTGACGATTTTGTAGACGTGAACTTTCTTCAAAATTTTCACGCTTTTATACAAAGACGCATCGCAGGTGATGAAAGATTCATCATCATAGTAGGTGGCGGTAATCCTGCGCGCAAGTACCAAAGCGCATACTATAAAATTCAAACTTTAGTTCAAGAACAAGAAAAACGCGATAATGCACTTGATAGAATAGGTATAGCAGCCACACATCTTAATGCAAAGTTAATTCAAGAAATATTTTCCGAACATGCCGAACGCGATATAGTGACAAACCCTGAATCTGATGCTGTTGTATTTACAAAAAGCATTCTCATTGGCGCAGGCTGGAAACCCGGATTTTCTACCGATTTAGATGCAGTGCTGCTCGCAAAGCGTTTTGCTGCAAAAACAATTGTGAATATTTCCAACATAGCACAAATATACACTGCCGATCCCGCTCGCAATTCAAATGCAAGCCCCTTACATTCTATTCGTTGGAATGAAATAATTCATATGGTTGGCACACAATGGACACCGGGAATGAATGTCCCATTCGATCCCATTGCATGCAAAGAAGCACGAAATGCCTCTCTTGAAGTTATTTCGGTAGGATCCTCGTTAGATAACATAGAGTCTGTACTCAATGGAAAGAACTATGTTGGTACGCGTATTTGGTAATTTTCTCTAACCTAAATCCTACCGTACAATTTGGGTAAGTCCCACTTACATTTTTACTGCAAGTTTTTTGCTAGAATTTTCATATCCTTAATAATTTTCTTATTATCCCATGGACGAAGCCCTTGTGTCTTTGCAATAATTTTTCCACTCTTATCTATGATAAAAACCGTTGGAGTGCCTTCTGTACCTAAATGAGTAGCGCGTAAAATTTCACCCATAGGATCCATAAATATAATACTTTCATCACTCATGTTAAACTCATTTTTAAAAGCAATGGCATCTTGTATATCTTTATCCCATGATATGTAGGCAAATCTAACATTATCTTCAGGCTTAAATTCCTTTACCATTTTAGAAAATTTCGGTGCTTCTTCACGGCAATAGACACAACCCGATCGCCACACAGAAACAATAGTGACACTTCCTTCAAGGGTTTCGCGTATATTCAGCGACTTACCGCTAAGAGTTTTAAGCGTAATATTCGGTATGTCTGCGTTTACAGGTTTTGTTTGCAATTCTTTCAGAATTTCACTAGTACTTTTTGGAGAAAAACCACCCATGCTAGTAGAAAATATAAATAGTAACAAGGCCGTGCAGAAGTGTACAAAGTACTTGAATGTTGAATGTTTCATAGAATCTCCTATAGAATAATTTACCCTTACAAGGGTAAACTATCCTTAATATTTTTGTCTAGTCGCAATGTAATAGTTGGTGCATGGGACAATTGAGCAGGACCAAAATATTGAATAGCACCGGGATAACAAAACGATGTAGTTGAAAGCCATTTTTTTCTATACTTTACAAATGTTTTAAATGCGTTACCGTTAAGCGGTACAAGTGCTTTGCGTATTACGGGCTTATCTACACCGTGACGACGCTCTATGTTCATCATCATGGTAAATGGAATGCCTCCTACATTCCAATTTTTCGCAGATTCTGTTAGTTTTGAAACTGACGACATGTACCCCGTAAGTCCATTTGCAATCAAAACACAGGCAGTATAACCTAAGGCATAACAGTATGTTGCATCAAAGTTAGAAGGAAATGCACATCGCGCTTCATATCCAAAAAAATGATTCTGAGCCGTAAACGAACCTGAAAACTTCCCTGCTTTTTTTCTGCGTGCAAGTTCTTTTTGCACCATTTCTATAAGCAGTCGTTCGGTTTCTATCAGCGATACTTGTACATTTCCGTGTGCATCTCTTTCTAAAAGTAGCTGCATGCGAATAGCTATCGGAAGCAGTAAAAATGTTTTGCGCAATGCAGGCGATAAACTTTTCTCCACAGCTTTCATTTTTGCTTCAAAGTTTTTATGTGTATCTTTTGCAAGTATTTCGTTTAACGATGCAAGAAGCGTACGCATTTCAGGAATAAACTCTATAAGCCCTTCGGGTACAAGTACAACTCCAAAATTTTCCTTTTTCTTACTACGCAATACAACAGCATCTGCAATGTACTGCACAATGTCAGATAAGGACTGTTGTTTTTTTTCTACCTCTTCGGATATAAGCGTAACGTTTGGCTTAGTTTGTAATGCACATTCAAGGGTAATATGGCTTGCAGAACGCCCCATCAGCCGAATGAAATGCCAGTACTTTCGAGCACTTGCAGCATCACGCGCTATGTTTCCTATAAGCTCAGAATATGTTTTGACAGCAGTGTCAAAGCCAAATGATGTTTCTATGTATTCATTTTTCAAATCTCCATCTATGGTTTTTGGAACACCTATAACCTGAATGGCGCTCTTCTGTGCTATAAAGTACTCCGCAAGCAATGCGGCGTTTGTGTTACTATCATCACCACCTATAATTACAAGTGCATCAATTTTGTTTGCTTTTGCGTTTTTAAGCACAAGAGTAAACTGCTCTGATGTCTCTATTTTTGTTCTACCAGATCCTATGATGTCAAATCCACCGGTGTTTCTATACGCATCTATAATCTCTTTTGTAATAACAATTTTTTTGTTTTCAATGAGTCCGCTCGGTCCATTTAAAAAACCAATAAGATGTGATGATTCGTTTAAGGCTTTCAATGCATCAAAAATACCCGCTATGACATTATGTCCACCAGCAGCAGGCCCTCCTGAAAGTATCACGGCAACACGGCGAGATACGTTAGCATTCTTGTTTACACCTTTTTTTACCCTTGCTATAGGGTTGCCAAAAGTATGCGCAAAAAGAGATTTAAGCTGCGCAACATTTCCTACCGCTGTTGTTTTTTTCCCAAGAGATAGCGATATATTTTTTACCGAACCAGTAAGTGTTTTTGGCAGCTCAGGCTTGTAACCCATGCGTAGGGTGTGAAGTTGCGAAATTGACATTGTGAAACCTCCAATGCATAAAAAGCATAAACATAGATTATGTTTTTCTTACTATTATAATAACTATGAATATCAAAGAACTTTTACGACAACTTGGTATGGAAAATGTAAATTTTTCTTTCAAGCCAAAGTTTGTCATTATTTCTATTACAATTCTCTTGTTAATTTTTATTGTCGCTACCAGCATTTTTGTAGTCGACGAAACACAACAAGCAGTTGTAGTACAATTTGGCAAATACAATAGAACCGTGGGATCTGGGTTAAAATTTAAAATGCCATTTGGCATAGAAAAAAATTACAATGTCGCTACGCAAATAGTACAAAATATGACCTTTGGATTTAGAACACAAAAATCTGATATCATATCGCATCGATCTTCAGGTGATTATAGCAATGAATCGACAATGCTTACCGGTGATTTAAACATTGTAAATGTGGAGTGGATAATACAGTACAAAATTTCTGACCCACGTGCGTGGCTTTTCAATGTTGAAAACAGAAAAAAAACTATAAGTGACATTTCTCGTTCGGTGATAAATGAACTTGTCGGCGATTATTACATTACTGACGTACTAGGAAATGGAAGAACCTCAATAGAAGTAAAAGCATTGAAAGCAATGAGCGAAGTTTTTCATCTGTACAACATCGGCATACAGGTTACTGCCGTTAGATTGCAAAACATTGTTCCACCAGAAGGGAGTGTGCAAGATGCCTTTGAAGACGTAAACAAAGCCGTACAAGACATGAATCGCCTTATCAACGAAGGACGCGAAGCATATAACAAAGAAATACCAAAAGCACGCGGACAAGCAGAGCAATTAATACAAATAGCCCAAGGTTATGCCGCTGAGCGGGTGAATAATGCAAAAGGGGATGTTGCGCGATTTAATTCAGTACTTTTCGAATATAACAAAAATCCTAGTGTGACAAGACAACGTATTTATTATGAAACGCTTGAAGAAGTATTAACAAATTCAGAAAGCACTACACAATTTATAGACAAGGACTTTAAGAACATCGTTCCGTTTTTGTCCCTTCAAAAATCAAGCGGCACACAGCCTCTTGGTCCTGCGAGCACACAATAAGTGCCTGCATTTATTTAAGGAGATTATATGGCACATAAACCAATAAAATTACCATTTTCAATCAAGCTGCTTATGTTTCTTGTAGTACTAGGCGTGCTTGTGTACATTTCAAAACCGTTTTTCATCGTAACCGAAGGTGAAACCGTTGTCGTAACACGTTTTGGGCAAATAATAAAAACAGACGAAACTGCAGGGTTTAAACTTAAAGCGCCTTTTATAGACTCTGTAACACGCTATTCAAGAAAAATACTTTCATGGGATGGCGAGCCGCGACGCGTACCAACCTATGAAAAACAATTCATATGGGTAGATACTACCGCACGCTGGCGCATTGAAAACCCGCGTACATTTTACAAATCTGTTAATACTATGCCACAGGCATTTTCGCGATTAGACGATGTTATAGAAAGCGCAGTACGCACGGTAATAGCAGGTAATAAACTCGTCGAAGCGGTAAGAAACACCAACAATATTACCAAAAAACGAGAAACCTCTATAAAGGACATTCTACCAAGCTCAGACGTAGATAGTGCGGGTATTGAAAATTTAAGCGAGCTCGTAACTCAACTTGAAAAGCAACCAAAAATAGAAAAAGGCCGCCAATCCTTAAGTGAGGAAATGCTTATCTCGGTAAAAAAACTGGTACCTGAATTTGGCATAGATGTTATAGACATTGTAATTCGTCAAATTCGCTATGCCGATGATCTTACAGAAAGCGTATATAGCAGAATGATTTCAGAACGCAAGCGTATTGCACAAGTGTATCGATCGCAAGGTGAAGGACGCAAACAAGAGTTACTGGGGCAGCTTGATAATGAAAAACGCTCTATACTCTCTAGCGCGTATTCGCAAGCTGAAGCAGTACGAGGAAAAGCAGATGGCGAAGCTGCACGTATTTATGCAAATGCCTACGGACAAAACCCAAGCTTTTTTCAATTTTGGCGCGCAATGGAATCGTATAAAAAGACTACACCTTCACTTGATAAAGTGTTGTCTACTGAAGGGGATTATTTCCGATACTTTTATCGCAGCAATGGGCGATAGCTCACACAGCTATCGTAATGCATACCCTTGCCTCGCTTTTCGCACCCTATAGTCGCGAATGCAAGCTTTACGGTGCGGTGGATAAATATCTTACTGATATCTTTTACGATTCGCGCCGAGTGCACACTGCAAAAAAAAGCACGCATGCAGTAGCAAATGAACTCGGTCCTTTGTTTTTCGCTCTACCGGGCATACATTCTGATGGAATTTTATTTATAGATGACGCACTAAAAAAAGGTGCTATTGGCTTTGTGTGCGAAAGCACTTACGAAGACATACAACACCACATTGAAAGAGAAACTTCGCACATCGGTTGCGTACTAGTACCACAAGGCAGCATACGCAAAATTATGGCTGAAGTAAGTGCTCGGTTTTTTGACTATCCTGCATGCGAGCTGACATTGTGCGGTATAACCGGCACAGATGGTAAAAGCACCTGTGTAGAATTCATTCATCAATTACTAACAACTTGCAACATTCGCGCGGGATTGTGGTCTACTGTATATTGCTTTGACGGAAGTAGCTATGTTGATAATGATTTCCGTCAATCTACTCCCGAAGCACCTGACTTGCACCGTGCTATGCGGCGCATGAGGAATAAAAATTGCACACACGCGGTATTGGAAATTACCAGTCATGCTTTAAGCGATAAAACCTTGCGCACACATGGTATACAATTTGATGTAGCAGCATTAACAAACATCAAAAACGAGCACTTAGATTTTCACAACACGGTACAACAATATGCACAAGATAAAAGCAAACTCTTTGCACACATAAAACCTAAAGGGATTGGACTTATACGCTTGCATGAACGATATGCTGAACTTTGTGTTTCTCAAGCATATAAAGCATCGGCGAAAATAGCAACATATTGTGTATGCAGCGATGATGAAGAAGAAACACAAGCGATAAAAGACCTTGCAACGATACACGCAGGCTATGTGCTTAAAAATGTAAAAACTACTCTCAATGCAACACAGGCTGATTTATTTTACAATGATGTTTTTGTTTCACAAATATGCATACCGTGTATCGGACTTTACAATGCAGACAATGCTTTGTTGGCTCTTAGTACCGTGCATATACTCGGACTTGCCCCACTGAACAAACTTGCATCGTATACCTCAAAACTTCGCCCACCACAAGGGAGAATGCACACAATGTACCACAAAGGCATCACAGGCATTGTCGACTACGCACACACACCGGGTAGTTTTCAAAAAATCTTGCCAATGCTGCGCTCTATCGTAAATGGAAAACTTATAATTGTGTTTGGATCTGCTGGTGAAAGAGATGTACAAAAACGCGCAGAACAAGGTGCCATCGCCAATATCTATGCAGATATTATCGTACTTAGCGATGAAGATCCCCGCGGCGAAGATTCACTATCTATACTACAAGATATCGCTGCAGGAACTACACGCAGTATCGGCGCATCGCTTTTGCTTATCCCCGATAGAAAACAAGCTATACACCGCGCATGTTCTATGGCAGGCAAAGATGATTGCGTTTTATGTCTAGGTAAAGGGCACGAAAAAACAATAGTATATGCAGATTACTCTCTTGATTGGGATGAAATTTCCATTTTAGCGCATGCCTTAAAAACCGAATGCTAACAGCATTCGCATCACATAAAAAGCAATCGTAAAAACAAAAATTTTTAGCATGCTCATTATATAGTACTCTACAAGATATATGGGATATATACTTTTATTGCTTGTGGGATTTATGCTTCTTATAAGCGGCGCACACTTTTTAGTAAACATGTGTGTGATATTTGCACAAAGACTTCATATTCCTGCCATGATTATTGGCATGACCGTAATAGCATTTGGTACATCTTTACCTGAGTTTATTGTAGGGTTACATGCAAGTATTTCAGATGAAAATATCATGGTTTTTGGCAACGTAGTCGGTAGTAACATCTTAAACGTATTGGTCATGCTCGGATTGTGTGCTGTCATCTATCCCTGCACTGTTTCTCGGCAAAGCATGCGCATTGATATTCCAATTGCGGTACTCGCTGCTGTTCTGATGCTCTTACTTCCTGTCTTTTCCTTATCTACACAAAATGAAAAAACACTTCTGCCAGATATTTTGTACTTTTCTCGTTTTGATGGTCTATTGCTCGTGAGTGCATTTGTATGTTTCATGATATACACCGCAAAAGCTTTTGTGCACGGTGCAGAATCTACCATGCATTGCGATTTGAAAAATACACAAGGCCTTTCTATGCTGCAAAATATCATCGGACTTATCATAAGCATTATCGCACTCATCAGTGGTGGACATCTTGTAATCTCTAGTGCAGTTGGACTCGCGAGCTTTCTTGGAGTATCTACTCGCATTATCTCAATCGTGGTAGTCGCATTTGGTACATCTTTACCTGAATTAGCAGTTTCTATAGCTTCTGCATTAAAAAAACAAAGCGATTTCGCACTCGGAAACATAATCGGTTCAAATATCTTTAACGTGTTTTTCATACTCGGCACGTGCGTACTTATAAGCCCTATTAAAGTTGAAAAAGATGCAATACTCGATCTCATTGTTCACGTGCTTTCTATAAGTCTCCTCGCTTTTTTTACCTGTTTTAGCAAAACACATACCCTCTCTCGCATTTCAGGACTCTTTTTTCTGTTTTTATATGCACTGTACATGGTGCAGCTTTTGTAAGCTATGCAGATAACAACTTTCCATCTCAAGCACCTTTCTTAAATCACGTAGCTATCTCTCTTGAGAATATGGAAGCTTCGCCTCAATACTTCCGCATGAGAATAAAAACCCATGTATATGCATGACAGAATTGTAATGTATTTAGGTAGAAAAAAACTTGAAAAAAAGAGTAAATGTACCATTATATATAGTAGTAGAAATTTGTTTTTTTAATACTTAGAAAACCTAGCGCTTATAGAAAACTTTTACGTAGTAAAGGCAAACTATCTAATTACCAAGAGAAAGAAAGTGGCAAGCGAGCATGCGGGCAATTAATCCAAAATGGCATAAAGAACAAAAGAGAACAGCACGAAAACGATACCACAAAAGTAAGAAAATAAAAAAATAAACAAGGATTACATTATGATACAAGTTCAAAGCCGAGAGGAATTATTACAAGAAATTTGCAAAGCCATAGCAGAGCATGGAGAAGCGGTAGACCTTAACTACATTGATACTTCGCTTATTACAGACATGAGCCGTTTATTCAGCATCAGCGGTACTAATACATTCAATGGAAACATAAGCGAATGGGATGTATCAAGCGTTACTAGTATGAGCGCTATGTTTTTCGGTACTGCTAAGTTCAATGGTGATATTAGCGAATGGAAGGTATCAAATGTAGAAAACATGAGCTATATGTTTTACAATGCTAAAGCATTCAATAGAGATATCAGCGCTTGGAGTGTATCGAAAGTAAAAGAGATGAGAGGTATGTTCAGAGGTGCTACTTCATTCAACCAAGATATTAGCCGTTGGGATGTATCAAGCGTAGAAGACATGAAGAGTATGTTTTTTGGAGCTAGTTCATTCAATCAAGATATTAGCGGTTGGAATGTATTGAGCGTTACTAATATGAGCTATGTGTTCGCTTATGCTAAAGCATTCAATCAACCGCTTAACAGTTGGAATGTATCAAAGGTAACAGACATGAGCGGTATGTTCAGAGGTACTACTTCATTCAACCAAAATATTAGCCGTTGGGATGTATCAAGCGTAACAAACATGTACAATATGTTCAGAGGTGCTACTTCATTCAATCAAGAGCTTAACAAGTGGAAGGTATTGAATGTACAAAGCATGAGCAGCATGTTCAGCGGTGCTATTTCATTCAATCAAAACCTCAACGAATGGGATGTATCGAGGGTAGAAATCATGAGCGGTATGTTCAGCAGTGCTACTTCATTCAATGGTAATATCAGCGAATGGAAAGTATTGAGCGTTACTAGCATGAGCAGTATGTTCTATAAGGCTACTTCATTCAATCAAAATCTTAACGAATGGGATGTATCGAGGGTAGAAAGCATGCGCTATATGTTTGACGGTGCTACTAAGTTCAATGGTGATATCAGCGAATGGGAGACAAGAAAGGTAAAAGACATGCTCTATATGTTCAGAGGTGCTACCGCATTCAATCAAGATCTTAACAAATGGAAGGTATCAAAGGTAAGAGACATGAGCAATATGTTTATAGACAGCGGAGTAAAGATCTTGCCTAGTTGGTATACCAAGTAAGAGGAAAATAAACAAAGAAGTAAAAGCTAACAATTGATTCAACGCAAAGAGTATGTTTATAACAGCGCTCTGGCTGCTAAACATACCGCTCTCGCTCTTTCTAGCTTTCTCCCTTCAGAGACTCATCACATCGCGTGTCTCTTAAGGTAGCCTTAAGCTTAAGCACGGTATCTTCAGATACTGTGATACACTAAAATTACTTATGAAAGCAGGACAACTTGAAAAAGGCATGTGCATACTCTACAAAAACAATGAGCCTTTTTTAGTACAAGAGAGAGAATTTGTAAAGCCGGGCAAGGGCGGTGCATTTGTACGATGCAAGCTGAAAGCACTACTTTCGGGACATATTATACGAGAAGTTATCCGTTCTCACGACACACTTGAACTTGCAGAAATTGAGAACATCAAAGGGCAATACTTGTACGAAGATGGAACGCATTTTTACTTTATGGACCAAACAAGCTTTGAAGAACACACAGTAAAAATTGAAAATTTTGAGAATCATAAAAACTATCTGTATACAGGTGAAATATACTCGCTGGTTTTTTTTAATAGCAATATTATCGATGTGTTGCTACCGCCGAAAGTTGCACTTACGGTTACATCAGCAGCAGAAGCAGTTAAAGGCGATACTGCAACAGGTGTTACTAAAATGGTCGAATGCGACACAGGTGCAATTATTAAAGTACCGGGATTTATACAAGAGGGTGAGAAAATTCTTGTAAATACTGAAACAGGCGAATACGCAGAGCGCGCAAATTAACCATTATTTTGCATATGAACTGCACTGCTTCACAAAATCCTTCTGTTATCTCAAAACTTCCTACCTCATTTGGCGAGTTCACCACATACGGATACTACCATAAAGGAAAAGAACATATCGCGCTCGTAATGGGAGATGTACATAATGTTGAGCACGTACTGTGCCGCGTACATTCTGAATGCTTGACAGGTGAAGTACTCCACTCACTACGCTGTGATTGCAAAGAGCAGTTGGAATTATCCCTTGCGAAAATAGCAGACAAAGGACAAGGTGTGCTTATTTATCTAAGGCAAGAAGGACGCGGCATAGGCTTAATACAAAAACTTCGCGCGTATAACTTACAACGAGAAGGTGTGGACACCGTTGATGCAAACGTGTATTTAGGACAACCTATAGACGCGCGCGAGTATAGCCTCGCTGCACATATATTAAGCTATTTACAGGTAAACTCGGTGCATTTACTAACTAATAACCCCGATAAAGTTACACAGTTACAAAAGCATGGCGTGGTAATTTCGCAAACCATTGCACTAAAAGCTCAAAACATAAACCACTACAATAGCGAATATCTGAAAACCAAAAGTAAAAAACTAGGTCATACGCTGTAAATACGCAAAGGTAAAGACAGCTTCTTTTTTCAATGGAATATACCCGAGAGAGGACTTGAACCTCCAAGATCTTACGATCACTAGAACCTGAATCTAGCGTGTCTACCAATTTCACCACTCGGGCTTGCTTGTATGTTTTATAATATCGCAATAATGCCTTTGCATGGTAAGCGATTGCACTATTGCATCGCAAACCTCGCCCATAGGCGGCAATGTAGTACATAATTCCGCCATGCTTGTAACTTGTATCTGTGGCATGCCACAGGGCACTATCCAACGAAATGCTTTGAGCTTATTGCACACATTTAATGCAAAGCCATGTTGCGTTACCCCATCAGATACACTAATGCCTATAGAGGCTATCTTTTTATGTTCTACCCACACACCTGTGTGTTTTTCATCATGACGCGCCGATATTAAAAATGAGGCAAGGGTATCCATAATAACTTGTTCTATCATATAGACAAACTCACGCACTGCGCGTTGTTTGTGATAAAGGTGAAAAATGAAATACCCAATAAGCTGTCCGGGTGTGTGAATGGTAACTTGTCCACCCCGCGAGCTTTGTACGACCGAAACCTCACTTTGTCTCAGTACGTGTGCAGGTGCGAGAATATCAGATGCATCCCCACGCTTTCCAATGCTTATAACATTAGGATGAGAAAGTAGCAAAAGCGTATCGGGTATTTGTTCCCTCATTCGCTTATCATGCATATCACTTTGTAGTGCAGTTGCTTCATCGTACTTCATGAGTCCTAGAGTATATACAGCGAGTTTCCGCGTCTCTTGCTTAGATATATTCGCGGATATAGTCGGCTTTTTCATGCTACTATAATAGTAACAAAATGGTACAGCAAAAAAATAAATCAATGAAATACAGTGGAAAATACGTGTTTGTAACAGGCGGAGTTTGCTCTTCACTCGGTAAGGGTATTGCCGCATCGTCCATAGGCTGTCTTCTAGAAATGTGTGGCTACGCAGTGCAAATGATAAAAATAGACCCCTACATCAATGTAGATGCAGGCACCATGAGCCCCTACCAGCATGGCGAAGTGTACGTAACCGATGACAAAACAGAAGCAGATCTTGACTTAGGTAACTACGAACGTTTTACTTCTGCATCAATGAGCAAAGACAACTCCATAACGACGGGGCAAATATACCAAGAAGTCATACGAGGCGAACGTGAAGGACGCTACCTTGGACGTACCGTACAAGTTATTCCTCATATTTCTGACTGTATCAAGTCGCGTATACTACGTGTTGGATCTACTGCAGAAGTTGATATTACCATTATTGAAGTCGGAGGTACGGTCGGAGATATTGAATCGTTTCCATTTTTAGAAGCAATACGACAAATCATTCACGATAAATCACAAGATACCTGCACCGTTCATTTAACGCTTTTACCCGGTTTATCAAATGGAGAGCTAAAAACAAAGCCGACACAGCACTCTATTAAAGAACTGCGAACTGCGGGTATACAACCCGATTGCATTATATGTCGCTCAGAAAATCCTGTAAATGAAGAATACCTTTCAAAAATAGAACGCTCAAGCGACGTACGCCGCGATGGCGTTATTTCGATGCATAATGAAACCCCTATTTATAACATCCCCTTTCTCTACGAACAACAAAAAGTAGACACGCTTATTTTACGGCGTCTATCTCTTCCGGTGCGTAGCAAAATTGCAGAACGCGTAAACAAGTGGAAACAAGTAGTTTCTACCTATAGAAACGCCGAAAAAATTGTGACCATAGGCATGGTAGGCAAGTACGTAGAGTTAAGCGATGCATACCGATCGGTAGACGAAGCACTAATTCACGGAGGCATTAAAAACAAAGTAAAAACACGTATAGTCAAAATAGATTCTGAAAGCCTAGAAAGAAAAAAAAGAGAAACGCATGCAATTTTAAGCAAAATTGATGGAATTTTAGTACCCGGCGGCTTTGGTACACGAGGGTCTTTAGGCATGATATATGCCGCCGAATGGGCAAGAACAAACAATGTACCGTATTTTGGAATATGCCTTGGCTTACAGATTATGGTCATAGAATATGCACGAAATGTACTGGGACTTAAAGACGCAGACAGCACAGAATTTAAACCTGAGACGAAGCATGCTGTTATAAGTTTGCTTACCGATCAAAAAAACGTAGTAGCATACGGAGCATCTATGCGGCTTGGGGCAAATATTTCTGTGCTCAAAGAAGGTTCAATTATTCATCAACTATACGGCAAAAAAAGTATTTCAGAGCGACACAGACATCGCTACGAAGTCTCTTCAGAATTTGTACAAGATTTAGAAAATGCAGGACTCGTCGCAACAGGAAGAACACAAGACAGATCCTTGATTGAAAGTGTAGAATGGCAAAACCACTGTTGGGGCGTGGGAGTACAGTTTCATCCTGAATTCACTTCAAAACCTATTAAGCCTCACCCACTGTTTTCAGGGTTTATAAAAGCATGTTTAGAAAAATAGCATACATACATTGCACTATGATTTTATACTCTATACTTCTCTCATGTACGTTTGATTATAAAAAAGGTGAAGTTGCCGAAGCTCTCAATGAATCGAAACCAGACATTGTCATGGAAGATGTCTCCCTTTATTTTGTACGCGGTACTACCGTTATCATGAAAGCAGAAAAAATTGAATTGTTTTCAAAACGTAAAATGCAAGAAATGAGTAATATAGCGTTTAAAGAAATTGCAAATAACGGAGAAGTGCGCATGGAAGGCACGGCAAAAAATGCCTTCGTTGAAACCGATACAAATAACGTAACCATAGTCGGTGAATTTCATGCTCAATCTCATCAGGATGAAGCGACCATAAAAACAAACTATCTCACATGGAACGATGAAAACCGCATCATTGAAGGTAGTCCCACCGAATTAGTAACCGTCACTCGCGATGATGAATCTGAAATATCAGGATACGGCTTTACAGCGAACGCAAAAGAACGCTCGCTGTCTTTAACCAAGCAAGTACAAGGAAAACTCGTAGTTAATGAGTAAATGCATTTTTTTTCGACATTGTGTGTGCATAACCGTGCTTATGCTTACCCTGTACACGCGCTCTTACCCTGAACGTAAAACCTTTACATTTTCCGCAGAAAGCACTTCAGCAAATCTCGCCGAAGGTAAGGAATTTACAAAACTCAGTGGTAATGCAGAAGTAACTGCAGACGATGTGCGTATACGTGCCGATGAAATAGAACTTTATGGCGATGACTTTCAATTTGCGAAAGTTTCGGGGCACTTTGAAGCCTATGACATAAAAAACGATTTTGTATTAGAAGGTAATTCGTTATTTTACGACAGGCAACTAAAACTCTTACGTGCAGAAGGCAACATTATCATGAGAGATAATAAAAATGACTTAGTAATACGCGCAAGTTTTTTAGAGTCGAAAGAAGACGGAAAATTTATGGTGGTGCAGCTAGGCGTGCGCATGACAAAAAAAGATGAACTAAGTGCACGCAGCGAATTTGTGACATACTACCGAGAAACAGACGAAGTTGAAATGTCAGGCTTTCCCTATGCGTTGTGGAAAGATGATGAATATAATGCTAATAGAATTACAATAAATTTAGAAACCGATGAAGTGCAACTTTCTGGTGGAGTAACAGGCTCAATTTCTACACAAGTAGCAGAAAATAACAAAGATGCAAAAGATAGTGCAAATACTTCACCAGAAGAGCAAAATAAAGATATAGAATAAGAGAGAAAACTATGTCAGAGAAAAAAGCAAACAAAAATTCTCATACAAAAGAGCGTTTAAAAACCACCATCGCAGATCCTAAAAAAAATACACAAGCGATAAATGCAGAGAAAAAAAAACCTCAAAATTCTAAACGAGCATCATCAACAAAAAAAAGCCACAAGATCGCACAGCCTTCTACTATTTCTTCTGTTACAAAAACAGTATCTCAAGAAAAAATATCAGATCCCCATGTACAAGATCACGAATACGTCGTTCCGCATGTAAGGCCACCTTCACAACACTCCTTTGAAATAGTAGTAAAAAACTTACATAAGCATTTTGGAAAGAAAAAAGCCGTCAATGGAATAAATTTTAACATACACTCAAGCGAGATGGTCGGTATCTTAGGACCTAATGGTGCAGGGAAAACAACTGCATTTTACATGATAGTAGGATTCTTAAAGCCAAGTGCAGGAACTATTATTCTAAATAATATTGACATTACACGCTATCCTATGTACAAGCGTGCACAACTCGGTATTTCTTACTTGCCGCAAGAAGCATCCGTATATCGACAACTTTCCGTTGAAAAAAACATCACCGCAGTATTACAAACCATCAAAAATATATCTCGTAAAGAACGTATAAAACGACTTGATACGCTCTTAGATGAGTTTGGAATTACCCACCTACGAAAACAAAAAGCTTATACGCTTTCAGGTGGAGAACGCAGACGCACAGAAATAGCACGATGTATGGCATTAAATCCAAAGTTCATTTTGCTGGACGAACCTTTCACCGGCATAGACCCTAAAGCACGTCATGAATTAAAGCAAATTATAGCCTCATTAAGTAAAAAAAACATCGGCGTACTTATCACCGACCACAATGAGCGAGATACACTCTCAATAATTGATAGAGCATTTATCGTATATAACGGTAAAATTATTATTGGTGGCTCACGCGATGAAATCGTGCAAAATGTACGGGCAAAAGATGTATATTTAGGTGAACATTACGATTGATTATTTTCAATCTATGTATTTTTCATAATAAAACACTTGTTATAAAACCATAATTTAACAAAAATCATAAATTAGTAGCTCATAAATTGCCTTTATGCATAAATGTAAACAAATATGTAACACATATTCTATATTATTAAAATTTTTATAAATTAAGTCTGTACTTTTGGTATGTATTTACTATCTTTAATATAAATAGTATTTAAACAGTATTTAAAGACATACACAGAAATTCTTATAAACTGTTATTTCTTTACTACCGTAATAATACAAACTTATATTTATTAAGGAGAGTTATTATGCAAAATGATATGAAAAAATCAGAAAGCATTGCTGAATATATTAGAAAAAAAGAAAAAGTATTCACACGAGAATTGGTGCGTGAATTCGGAGTTTCAGTACCAACAGTGCACCGTACATTTGATAAAATGGAACGGAAATATGAAATAAAACGAATACATGGCGGTGCTATTTGTTTGATAAACACACAAGAATCTTTATTTGAAAAAAAATTAAAGATAAAACGTGCGCAAAAAAAGTCAATATGTTCATATGTTGCAGAAAAATTTATCAAGGAAGGTGACATCATAGGAATAGACACTGGTACAACTGCATATGATATTGTCGACTACATTAAAGTCGGTAACTTAAGCATTATTTCCAGTGGCTTGAATACTGCAAGTCACGCTGCACAAATGCTTCCTCATGCCAATATTATGTGTGCCGGAGGTATAATACGTTCACCTCTCTCTGCGTGCGTAGGCACTGATTGTATAAATTTTCTTCGCGATAAGAAGATTACCACACTTATACTCACCTGTTCTGGCATTGAAGTAGAAAACAATGCAATTTACGAAGAAGATTCGTTGGTAGCTGAAGTCAAGCGCATTATGGTGTCTATTGCAACACGCGTAATATTGCTTATAACAAGCAATAAAATTAACGTGCCATCATTTACGTATTTTGCAAAACTTTCATCAATTGATGACATAGTTTGTGATGCAGAAGCAAATCCTGCAATGTTTGAAGCACTAGCACCAAAACCTAAGATACACATAGCTCCACCTTTGTGAATGTAAGTTACATCAAATATAAGTTCTATATCATATTGCGTAATACAGAAAAAACATAATTCCACAATTGTATTGATAAAATCTTATTTCTACCTTATTCAATAAAATTTTCTTGTACCATAGCATCCTTGCTTTGTTTACAAATAATGTTTATAGTAAATATTAAGGTGCGTATTGATATACTACTAAGATGATTTATTGTGAAAATCTTACCTATATGTATCGTAAATCTCACGAAGGTATTTCTAGCTTTTCTATTGATGTAACTTCAAACGACACAGGTCGAATATTTGGACTTCTCGGAGCAAATGGTTCAGGAAAGTCAACACTGATGAGGCTCTTAACGGGTATCTTAATGCCACAAAGTGGTGTGGTAAAAGTGCATGGATTTGAAAGCAAAAAGCGTAATCCATATATGCTACAAGAAATTGCGATGATTCCCGAAGAATACGATATACCCCCTATTACCCCTAAAATATACGAAAAATGTTGGAGCGGATTTTATCCAAACTTTGATAAAAAACTATTTGCGACCTTACAAAAAATGCTCAGTTGTCCGCAAGATCAGCCCTTACATAATCTTTCAATGGGACAAAAAAAGAGATTTCTTTTTGCATTTACTATTGCAACACAAGCAAAATTACTTATATTTGATGAGCCAACAAATCATCTTGATATTGCCGGTAAAACATTATTCACAGAAATCATTCAAAAGCACACCAACAAAGCGCAGCGTATCCTCATATCAACTCACCAAATTAAAGATGTGAAAAATATTATAGATAGCATCATTATCCTAAAAAAGGGCTCATGCCTTTTACACACAGGCATTGATACAATAAACAACATATTTACCATTGAGAAAGCTAACAAAGCAAAGCAAGAGAGCATATGCGAAATACCTTACTTAAACGAGTCTATGGTGCTTGCGAGACGAAAAAATAGCAAGAAGCCGACAAGCCCTATAGACTTAGAACTTTTTTTTCTCGCAGCGGTTGAAAATAGCCCGAGTATATGCGATATATTACAATCTCATCACAATAAGAAAAAAGTGAGTAATGCATGAAATACAAATCAGCTCTTAAGAGAATAGCACTCTACATGAAAGCACTCTATTTTCAAAGGTTTGCAAAAATCCTCATACTCTATCTTATGCTTGCAACAATTTTTATAGCAAGCACCTCTCTAGTGTCGCTCGCCGTTACTTCCAAAGTATCTTTTATTGCAACATCTCAAATACTTATATTCTCATTATTACCTCAGATATCTTATCTTGTTATTTTATTATACGTAAGTAAAAGTTTTGTAGGATTTCACGATAGAAAAACATCTTCATTACTGTTAATAGCTCCTGCATCATCGCTTGAAAAATATTCAGGAATTCTCTTATTTTACTTTCTTAGTTACATAGTACTCGGCACAATAGTACTCTCTATATCGCAATTACTCGCGAGCATTATAACAGAAGTAATTGTAAATCATTACCATAATACCTTTAACTCAATGCACGAAAACCTCCACCCACTGTCACAGGTTATGTCGAAAGCAGGAGATTCCTTTTATAAAATTATTGAAAAATTTGGCTATTTTTTCTTAGCTGCCGTTCTCTTTAAAAAAAATCAATTTATAAAAGCAATTCTTATTATATGGGCTTTATATAGCCTGCAAGCAACATACGAGCTCATCATACATACAACGAAAAGCAATATCTTACAACAATTACATCATTCAATACCTTTTAAAGAAAATATATTCATGATAGGAAGCCTCGCGTGTATCATCATCGGATATTTTCGATTCTCAAAATTGCAATATTCTTAAGTTTATTTCTATACAAATTGTTACCTTGTATGAGTAATGTTGTTATTAAAAATGTCTCTGCTGATATTCTTTTATAGTTTCCATAGGTGGTCTTTCATCTTCTACAATACAGTGCTCTACCGCTTCGTAGTGCTGCCCACTTGCTTGAAACTGTCTTAGTATATTTGAATATTCTTGCACACATTTAAATGTGTTGGTTTTAGATGCTCTATCTAAAAATGTTTGCAAAATACCAAAGGCCATTTTACCAAGACTCTGTGTAGCCCTATTTCTGTGTACGCGCATGTCTAAATCAACTTGTGCAAATGCAGAAAGTCTCGATAATTGAGACTGCGGTAAGGTAAGCGCATATATATCCATAAGGTGAGCAGTCTCTACTCCATAACCAATTGGAAAAGGTATACGCTCTAAAATACTCCGACGCGCTGCATACTCACCACTTAAAGGCTGAATAATACCAGTAAGTTCGGGATAAAACAGCGAAAAAAGCGGACGTATTAGTATTTCCGTAACGCGTCCACCGCCCATAGTGCGTATATCATTAGACAACACAAGCGGTCTGTCATAAAACGCTTTCACGTAATGTACTTCATCGTATAATAAAAGCGGTGCAATCAAAGCATAGACAAACCGAGCATGAACGTTTTCTATATCCGCATCAATATATACAATGATATCTCCGGTAAGTTGATGTATTGCCTTCCAGAGATTTTCTCCCTTACCTTTTTTCTTTTCTAAAGATGGCAAAATATCATCCGCAAGATAGGTATCCGCACCATGAGATTTCGCGACCTCTAAGGTCTTATCTTCAGATCCTGAATCGATGACTGTAATTTCATCAAGCAGCGGATAACACTGACGCAACTGCGAATTGAATATAGCGATTTCCTTTCCTATGGTTTTTTCTTCATTCAGCGTAGGAATACACAATGATATACGTAAGTTTTTTTTCTCCTTCAGAGCAACGAGTTCTTTTATATTCTGAAATTGTGAATGATGAAATGTACGTTCATGAAGCCATTGAGAAAGCATGGTCATATTATTTTTTTAGTATTTCGACAAATTCATTAGTATTGTCTATGTTTTTATATTGGAGTAGATCCACTTTTCTATTATACCATGCAAACGAAGCCATTAAGGAATGTTAGGCGGACATAATACCGTAGATATTTACGCAAACGAGTTGTAACTTACGGTAGGCTAAATTAGTGCCTATTCATTCTCACACCACGCAATTTAAGAATCTGGGTAAGAACGGTGTTATCATCATCATATATTTCACACACGTTTTTCGCGTGCGTATAATGTAAGTGCTTCTATAATATTTTTTTTGCGTATATCAAGTGCAAAATAATGCGAGAGAACATCGGCTTTTGTTTCATTTGTATGCATTACTTCCATCGATGTGTCAAAACGTGGAAACTCTACACCCCTACCACGAACGATAAGGCATGAATCATCGCGCACAAATAGCGACTTTAAAAATGGCAATTTTTTTGGCTCTCGCCAGTCTTGAATATCTTCAAACCAAAGACTAAGAGAAAATTCTTTTAATGGTGCACTCTTGATAAGAGATCCTATCAAACTTTGCTGTGCAAAACGATAAAAGTGAATACCGCGCGTGCTTATGTATACAATGCCCCATAACGCATTTTGAGTGTTTCGACGACTTACCGATACGCTATATTGCGCAAGTGCATAGGCACAAATTTTACAACCAAGACTTGCTTCAACTTTTTGCCAAAATTCCTCCTTGATATCAGGAACACTATGCAACATTATTATATAGTATAGTGAAAAAATACTGTACATTATGAAAAATATTCTTACTACTCTTAAAGTACTTCTTATAGCTTCGTTTATTTCTATCAACACCGCATCATCTCATGCATCAAAAAATGCCGTCAGAATATTCATAAAGCACCAAGCACAATTTCAACAGGGTGATTTTTCGGCACTAGAGAATGTAACACTCAATACGCTACGTAACGTAAAAGATGATAAAAAAGGCACGTTATACTATGGAGCTTTGCTTCTTTATTTTAATGGGCATCAAAAAAAAGCAGAAACAGCACTACGCCTTGTCGCACGCACAAAAGATACACTGTGGAGACGTGAAGCTATACGCCTTGTGGTATATTTTATGATGCGAAGTGCACGATACAATCACGTAAAACCATTTCTTGAAAGTGTTTTGAAAAACGATAAAATTCGCCAAGATATTGAGTTATTTTATTATTATTCCTTTGCCTTATTTCTTACACGAGAATACGAAACACTAACACACTTGCTACAAGGTACAGAAAAAACAGAAGCTACCAAACCAAAATGGAATAAAACCTTACGCAAACGGGTAGCAGAACAAAACGCATTGTTTAGCTATGACTTTTGGAATGCTCTTATGAAAATACGCACAAATGCTAAAAAAAACAGCGACCTGCTATACAAAACACTTCTTTCACATAATGCAGAAGCTATGATGGACAGCGTTTCCATTTTTATAAAGCGAATATATTCTGAAACTGGAACTTCCATACCGATGCATATTAACACGGTATTGAAAGCAAAACAAGCACTTCAACTGCAAAGTGAAAATGCTCAAGAAATGTTTTTATCTTTAGACACAAACATTTTTATACATTCAGGCATGATAGAAGATTTATTATCAATTGCTCGTAATAATAAAAAACACACATGGCGAATACTTCGTATATTAAATAAAGCTCGAAAGCATGAGATTACACCTATACAAAAATCGTATATAGATAGTGCACGAGCATATTTATATTACGAAAGAAAAACCTACAAAAACAGCCATGAAATTTATAAAAGTACCTTTGCAGATATAAATACATATCAAACACTTTCTAGAAATATTCAAAACCAGGACTTATGGCGCATGCTCTTAAGCGTCATTCAAACAGATTGGAGATCTTTCATAAAAACTTTTGACAAGGTTATAAGCTACACAAATAATCCTAAATATTTTGCCAATGCACTTGAAGAATATTTATCGATATTACTTCAAAAGAAACAATACACTCAGTTACAAAAAGACTTTGTGTATCTTTCAAAGAAGTACTCTGAAAACTCTATCATGGCAGAGCTAAACAGATGGTATTTCATTCTCAAACGCATCAATACCTATGCAAAGATTAATAGCTCAATACAAAATGTCGCAAATACCACAGACATATTTCATAGAAGATGGTCTTATACGAGTGCCGCTCCTTTTGAATATTTACTTTCTACAAATAACGTTACGAAAAACCAATTTCTCAGATATTGGACTATTGACGAAGAAAACACGAACTCATCGCACCTTATCAATGAGATGCAAAAAGTAGTGATTTCAGAAGCTTTGTTTGAGGGGTATTTTTCATATGGACTGTACAATTATGCATATGAAATTGTTTCTCGCAATATTACAAAAGTAAGTATACACACAGTGAGAAAAATGGCACGTTATTTATTCTACCAAATCCAAGATTATTCGCGCGCCTTCGTGCTTGCACAAAAATTTGCAGCAAAATCTTTATTATTTCCACAAACAGAAGAAGATTTCTTTTTTTTATACCCCAATGCGGTGTTCTCAAAATACATTCAATCGGTGACAAAAAAACCAACAGAACAAGCAATGCTTTACGCACTCATGCGTGAAGAAAGCAGTTTCATACCCACCATAACATCAGATGCGGGAGCAATTGGTCTTATGCAATTACTCCCAGAAACCGCACAAGATATAGCATCTCGAATATCATACGATACTTTCAATTTGAAAAATCCTAAGGATAACATTGTATTAGGATACAATTACTTTAAATACCTTCTGAGAGTTTTTAAGAAACCTGCATATGTTTCTATCGCCTATAACGGTGGTTTTGGAAATTTTCGAAAATGGAAAAATACATTTAATGTTTCAGATTCTATTGTTTTTGTCGATAGTCTGCCATTTCGAGAAACACGAAATTACACGCGAAAAGTTGTAAGTTCAGCATTGGTATACGCTCTTTTGTATTACAACATACCATCCAATGTCATGATACAATATCTGTTTCAAAACTCGCAGTAAAAACAAAAACGTAAAATACAGAGGTAACACTATGCTTCATCTTATTTATGGAACTGTCTTAGGACTTATTCAAGGACTTACAGAGTTTCTTCCAATTTCAAGTTCAGGGCATTTATTTATTGTACAGTTTTTTGCCGCAAAAAGATTTTTTTTCACTAAAATGCAATACCTCGCTCCCTTTGCAAACGAAAGTATGCCTCTTCTGTATATAGTGCTTCTACACATTGCCACACTTTGTGCAGTGCTGTTTTTTACTCGTAAAATTATCAAAAAAATGTTCATAGCTTCTGTACAATTTTGTATTATCAAGACACGAAAAAAAAAACAAACCGCAGAACAAGATGCATATGTACACTTGACATATATGGTATGCCTCTCCACTTTGACAACGCTACCGATGGGCTTGTTATTAAAAAACACTGTTGTCAATGCTTCATTAGATCTTGTGATGACGGGGTTTTTCATAACAGCACTTTTACTGTGTTTGCCTTCGTTTCTAAAGATGCAACAAAATACAAATACGAATACTTCTATTGAATCATATGCAAACATTCGAATATCGAAAATTCAAGCCATTCTTATAGGACTCATACAAGGCTGTGCCGTATTACCGGGCATATCTCGTTCTGGTAGCACCATAGTCGTAGGCGTACTTCTAGGACTTTCTTTTATGCATGCTACGTACTTTTCGTTTATACTTTCAATTCCTACAATACTAGCATCGTTTATCTCAAGCGTACTAAAATCATCATCTTCCATAACACAAAGTTTACCACTGAGTTTTACGCTCGTAAGCATGGGAAGTGCATTTCTTTCAGGCTTATTGGGACTTATGTGCATTGTTAGATTTGCAAAGAGAAAAAAGCTCTGGGTATTTTCTCTATATCTCCTAAGCTTGAACATACTATTGTTATGGTTACAACATACCGCACTGTTTACTGTCCACGTGCAGTAAAAATAGTAATGATTGTTTTAAAAAATATATACAAGTCTAAAAAAATGTTCATGCGCTTGACATAGAAAATATCATATGAAACTTTTTTTACCGCGTCTTCTACAGAACTTGTGTATTTATAGTTAATTTGTGCCCACCCCGAAATCCCCGGTTTTATTATGTGTCTAATGTGATAATGTGGTATTTTTTTTGCCAATTGTTCAACAAAAACCATACGTTCAGGACGCGGTCCAATAAAACTCATGTCACCTTTTATAACATTGATAATTTGAGGCAGTTCATCTAAACGTGTAATACGCAAAAAACGTCCTAATTTTGTAACTCGGGGGTCATCTTCTTGTGCCCATTGTGCTCCATTCTTTTCTGCATCTATATTCATCGTTCTAAATTTTATAAGAGTAAAGAGCTTGTTATTATGTCCCACGCGTTCTTGTGTAAAAAACACTGACCCCTTACCTCCCCAAAATCGTATGAAAATTGCAACACAAAGACACAGTAAGGCAACAATCGGAAATACTATCACAGAAAACAACAAATCAAGTATACGTTTTATAATCTCGTAACTTCGGCGCGAAACAACATCCATGTTAGACATAATCCAATACTCATTTGTCGAATATACAGGAATATAAGAAAAAACTTTTTCATAAAAACTTATAGCGTGAAACATACGTATTTTCTGTGGAAACATTTCATATACAGAAATATAGAGCTGTGAAAACCACCAATCAGCGCAAATAATAGTTTGTACAGAACTGCGTTTAATCGCCCTCTCAAATGATTGTATATCTGTGAAAATTTTCTCAGAATTGAATATTTCTTCAACAAACTTGTAATATGAGGCATTCGCAAGTACTCCAACAACCGTGTATTTATGGCGCGAATTTTCTTGTAACATTTTTAATAAACTCAAAGAGTCATAATCTGAAACAGCTATCATTATTTCGTGACTTTTTAAGACAACAATAAAAATATAGTCGACTATTCTATGCCACATAAAAATGAGAATCGTAGCAAGCGTACCTACAAGTACTAAATTTGTTTTAGGTGTAAGGTCAAAAATAGGAAAGAGATAAAATACTAAAGATGACCAAAGAACATTGATCATTATTGCTACAAAAAGCCTTGTCATGCGTAGAGGAAAATAAAAGGTATAAATGTTAAAAAGAAAAAATACAAACATCCAACCTAGAAATAAAATGACAAATACTACAAGATGTCTGTATATTAAAAGAGAGAAAAGTTCTCGCGGAATTCTACTCCACAATACAAGAAAAATAGAAACAATAAGCAGGCAATAATCAACGCACACTGTGAGAATTCGAAATAATTGTCTCATGTAGTAATGATATTACTCCTCTTGTTTTTATAGTATATTAAAACACATGCAAAAACAAAAGATTATAATCTTAATGCTCACTTTTATAGCACTAGAAAACATACATCCACAAACTATACCCACATACCAAGCTACCTTATCATTTTCTGAAACAACAAAGCACCTTTCAAACGAAGAAGTACAAATACTTCGCAGCGGTGAGGCATTGTCGCAGACAAGTAAATCAAGAGATAAAAAACGCGTGCAATATATGCCATCACTTCAATACTTTAAAAGCATTTCAAACTTTATACATACACATAAGCCAACTATTTTATATGAAACCCTGTATTTTATTTCCATAAAAAATCATGAAAAACAATCGCATACTATGGTAAGCATTTTTAACTACTTTCAAGATGTATCAAATTTTGTGAATATATACTATAAAAATATAAAAAAAGGCCACATTCATCCTTTGTTTTTATCATCAAAACACGTAATTTCTGAAACTAACACCACTGCAACAAGCTCCCTTATGCCAATAGCAGCAAAAAGTTACCATGAGACAGACATGCAAGAAACTCAAGAAGAAATCATAACAGTTTTACAAGATATGCCACCATTTGGAAACGTCACCTCGTATTACCATTACCAGTACGAGAATAGGCATATGGCTTTTAAAAGCATCAATACGACACCAATATCATACAGAGGCATAGAAGCCGTAAAACCCGAGCACATGCTTAGTGCTGCGTACATTCTGCGAACAGACGAAGGAATACTGATATACGGCATAGGCGCTGTGCGAATAACCGGTATTGCCGTGCTTTTTAGTGGGGTAATAGCAAATAGCTTTGAAAGCAGAATGGTAGGATTATTTTCATGGGTTAAAAACGAATACGAAGGAAAACCACAACTAAAGTAAACGACTTCAGGTATTTCGCCTAGCCATACTTTTTACAAAATTCTTCCATAAATGATACAAGTTTTTTTACTCCTGCTTCAGGCATAGCATTGTACAACGATGCTCGAATACCCCCTACGCTACGGTGACCTTTCAACCCCAAGAGCTTTTCTTCAGCTGCCGCTTTGAGAAACAAGGTATCAAGTTCTGCACTCGGAAGACGGAAGACTACATTCATTGTTGATCTATAATCTTTTTCGACCGGGCACTTAAAAAAACCACCCGAGTTTTCTATAGTACCGTAGAGCATCGCAGCCTTTCTTTCGTTTATTTCACTCATAACGCTTAGTCCACCTAAGGTTTGTATGTGCTCTAACACAAGTGCCAGTGTCCATATTGCAAACACAGGCGGCGTATTGTGCAATGAATTTTGCTTTGCATGTATTTTGTATGATAAATAAGAAGGTAAGGTATCTCTTGCAGATTCAAAAAAAGATTTTCGCAACACCACTACAGTTACCCCTGCTACTCCTATGTTTTTCTGCGCACCTGCATAAAAACACGAATACTTTTTCACATTCATCGGCTTACTGGCAATATCGCTTGATATATCAGCTACCAATGGCAGCTCTGCAAATTCCGGGTCTTGTTTCCACTGTATGCCATCTATGGTTTCATTACTTGTAATGTGCACATACGATGTAGATGCAACATCGCATGTAGGAATTTCATTTTGATGAGGAAGAGTCGTATAACGATCTTCTCTAGGCTGGTACAACACACTCACTGAACCATGCTCATTTTTACAAAACGAAGTAATCACCTGTGCATCTGCAAAGGCTTTTTTTCCCCATGCACCGGTAATAACATAGCGCGCAGTTTTACCAGATTGCAGAAAATTAAAAGGGAGCATAGAAAACTGTAAAGTCGCTCCTCCACCTAACAACAAAATTTCAAAGGTATCTTCAGGTAATATGAGCAATTGACGAAGCAAGCTTATGGCTTTTTCGTGAACAACGCGATATTGCGCACTTCGATGACTTTCTTCCAACAGCGAGTACCCCGAATGCTTATAGTCTTGTAATTCATTTTGAATCTGTTGTAAAACAGGACCAAATACCACTGCAGGTCCCGCAGAAAAATTGTACACCATACCAATATAATTTTAATTTTATCTATGAATCTGTGTCAAAGATGCCAAGTAAGTCTCCATAGGCAGCTAATTCTTCTGACATTTGTCTTTTCAAAACTGATGCTGTAAGCAGCTTACCCAATTGAACACCTTCTTGATCAAAAGAGTTAATATTCCACAAGAATCCCTGAAACATCACTTTATTTTCAAAATGCGCAAGCAAGGCACCTAAGGTTTTTGGCGTGAGCTGCAGAGCGTACAGCAAACTTGAGGGACGCCTTCCTGTAAATGTCTTATACGGATTATCAGATTTTTTACCCAATGCAAATGCAACAATTTGAGCAGCAAGGTTTGCAAGTAATTTTTGCTGACTCGTAGAATTTTCAAAAACAATGTCAAGATTTTGCTGAGAATAGGTAAACCCTATAAACTGCAAAGGTACTATATCCGTACCTTGATGCAGCATCTGATAAAAACTGTGCTGACCATTGGTTCCGCTTTCACCAAATAACACAGGACCCGTTGAGTAAGAAAGCTCTTTGCCATGTCTATTAACTCTCTTGCCATTGCTCTCCATATCCAGTTGCTGTAAATGCGCAGGAAAACGCGCAAGCGCTTGACTATAGGGTAGTACGGCTGTATAAGGACAACCGAGAATATTGCGTTCATATATACCGATGAGTGCATCGGTTACAGAAGCATTTTTACTCAAATCTGCCTCAAGAGCATCGACATCACTTTCGTGTGCACCGCATAACAACTCATCGGTAATTGCATCTCCAAAAGACAAATCAAGCATACACAAGCCTACCGCGCTTGTTACTGAGTATCGCCCTCCTATAAAGTCATCGATAAAAAATGAACGCAGATAGTCAGATGAATGTGCCATGGGGCTTGTCTCAGACGTAACGGCTACAATGTGTTTTTTTGCTTTCGTTATTTTTCCATTTTCGATAAGCCACTTTATGGCGAAAGCTTCGTTTGTTAATGTCTCTTGCGTGGTGCCACTTTTAGATACAACAATAAAAAGCGTATTTTCAGGCACGCAATTTTTTAATACTCCTACCGCATCATCCGGATCGACATTGCTTATAAAGTACGATTTATACTGACTATTGTGAGGATCTCGTGCATAAACGTATTCTGATAAGGCAATGTGCATCGCACGCGGTCCTAAATCAGAACCACCTATTCCTATTTGCACAAAATTGGTAAAAGCCGCGCCGGTACTTCCAACTATTGTTTTATTTCTTACTTCAGACGCAAAAGCTCGTATCTTTTCACGCTCATCTTGGTAAAACTGATGATAATTGCGGCCTTTTTTTACAACTTGTCCTAAAACTGTACCACGTAACGCGTGGTGAAGTACCATACGGTTTTCCCCCGTATTCATGATCTCGCCTTGCAGTAACGCGCGATATTTTTCTATTATTTGTTGCTTCTGTCCTAGTTCGTATAAGCAATTGAGTATAGAATCATCAACTGCCTTCGCTGCAAAATTATACCGATAGTTTTTACATGCAATATCATATTTAGTAATTCTAGGTAAAAAAGAATCGTACGCGTACCGAGGATTATGCAGTAATTTCTCAAATTCAACAAGCGTATCTAAATTATCATACAAAATACCCATATATTTTAGTATATCATATATATCACTGCGTTATCGTACAACAACACCATAAAGTACACTATGCAATAAAAGCAATTCACCTCTAAAAATCATGAAAACCTTATATTACGATAATTTAACGTATATAATAAAAAAATTTAGATAAATTATACTTACTGTATTGTTTTTCAAATACTATCACGATATTATTATATGTAATATGCAACGTAGTATATTTTTATTTATAGTTATGGTGGTCTTTTTCTTTGGAATAATCACTCCAAAGTCATTCGCTAAATTCTCAAATGAAATATTACACACAAAGTTGCTATCGGGTTTCTCTTCAAAGTCAGAAGATACATCCTATAAAAAATATTTTTTTTCCTTCGGGATTGGATATCAATATTTTTCTTGGGATTATGATTTATCGCACAGAGATAAAAGTGGAGCATTGACTGTTATTCATCAGGGCTCACAATATCATGGAATGAACCTCAATGCAAAATTTACCGCATTTCGCCCATGGGGGTTTTTAACAACAATAAATATATATTTTCCTTTCTCTACTACAGAAAGTGTTTATTTTAGTCAAAACAAAACTCATGCAAAAACACGAATTATAAAAGATGGAATTTATCTTTTAAAGAATATTCCCCCATCGAACACATTGAAAGGTATTGGTATTACAACCGCAGCAGGAGTGCACTATAGTTTTGAAAAGGAAAGTCATTCCGCAAATATAGGACTTGGATTTTCATGGGTCGTGTTTGCAGAAGATTTATATGAAAAAGATAGACAAAGTAGAACTGCTTCAATGTTTGGATTTATGCTTGACAGCGAGTATCAATTCCGTTTTTCAAAAATCGCCGGTATTTCTCTCGGTACAAAACTTGCTTATTATCCCATAGCACTCTTTAGCATCAACAATATTATTGGTGATTATTCTATAAAAAGTACATCAATGTTAGAATTATCTTTGACAATTGCACCAGTATTCTACTTTTAAAACATAACGCAATCACTATATGTTTTATAATCAAACTTGGGGGTATCATCATGGCATACATACTTGTAGTTGAAGATGACGCAAAAATAGCACAATTTATTGTAGATGGATTTAAACAATCAGGCCATTCTGTAGAACATGCTACAAATGCAAAAACCGCAACATTACTAATAAATGACATAACATTCGACATTATCATAGTCGATATTATGCTAGAAGGTGACGTAGACGGTATACAGTTAGTAAAAGGGTTGCGCAATAAAAATATAAATATACCTATTCTCTTCTTAAGTGCACGCGACAGTGTTGAGGATAAAATTTCAGGCTTTGACGTTGGCGCAGATGATTATGTCAGTAAACCTTTTTCCTTTACAGAACTTCAAGCACGTATTATGGGTATATTACGTCGCGCAACACAAAAACCCAATGTTACAAAACTACAATATGCGGACATAACACTTGATATACTCAAAAGACAAGTGCACAGAGGTGAGATGTTTATAGAGTTACGACGCAGAGAATTTATGCTTTTACAATTACTCATGGAAAACCGCGAACAAGTTCTTGTGAAAGCTATGATACTTGAACGAATATGGGGTTATGATTTTGATCCTCAAACAAATATCGTAGATGTTTTAGTATCTCGATTACGATCTAAAATAGATAAAGGATATAGCACTGAACTTATTCACACAATAAGAGGTGTAGGATATGTCCTTCGCAAGACATAGAAATTCAATTTCTACCACACTTAAGCGTATTAGACACACGCTTTTTGTGCCAATTACGCTTATTATCACATGCACAACACTACTAGTAATTTCTTTTATTATGTTTGGTGTCTGGTATCAATATTACACATCAGAAAAACAATTCGCTCATAATAAGCTGTCTTATTACTACTGGGTAGGACAACAAGCACTTACATACGATGTCTTTGCATTGCGAAAACTTCACAATGCATATGAAGATGATACACGAATAACTAAAATACCGTATGGAATTAGGATTATAAACACAAGCAATGACAAAACGCTTATGTATGTTCATCCACACACATGGGTAGATGTTAACAATCAACTGGTATTTCCTTCTATAGAACAAACTATTGAAAATGGTTGGGAAGGAATTACTCTTTCTATGAAATATAACAATACAAAAGTACTTTCTGATATTGTTGCATACTCATTAGCATTAAATGAACAATATATTCTCCAATTGCTTGTTGTAGTACACGAAAAACGCAATGCATTTAAAACTATACAGACTGTTGTCTTTGAAAATTTGATTACGCTGTTATTGATAATTCTCGTAATATCTTACATCATTTTCAAGATAATATTGCGTCCTGTGTATGACATCAATTCATTTGCACAACAAATAATACAGAAACAAATAATTACAGCGCGACTGCCAAAAAAGAGAAAAAGCATTTTCACGGGACTTGAACAAAACATCAATGAAATGCTCAACACGATAGGACGACTTGTCAATAGTTTAAAACAATCAAACGTGAATCTCAGTCATGATATTAGAACTCCTCTCACGCATATCAGAAACCACCTTGAAATGATACACTCTGAATCAAAAGATAAAAAGATACACTCTCGTATTGAAATATGCTTTCAAACTATTGATACAGTACAAAAATTTACAACACAGGTACTAAACAGAGCTGAAATAGAACTAGGACTTGCGCAGATACCCGAAAAACCTGAAAATGTTCTCGTCATTTTAAAAGATGTTATTGAGATGTACGAATATATCGCAGATTCAAAAGATATAATTTTCAAATGCGACATTGACCCCGAAGTTTATGTATATGTACATAAGCTTCGATTTTGCCAGCTCGTAGGAAATATACTTGACAACGCATGTAAATTTACCGGTGCAGGGAAACAGATTTCCTTGTCTGCAAAAAATATAAACAAAGCAATACAAATACAAATATCAGACGAAGGTGAAGGTATAGAAAAAGAAAATATTCCGCATATCTGGGATATGTTTTGGCAAAAAGGTATTACAGATCGTATTACAAAAGACAATCAAAAAACCAGTTCAGGATTTGGTTTAAGCATTGTAAAAAGCATTGTCATTGCATATGGTGGAACTATTCACGTAGATTCTCAGAAGAATAGAGGGACTGTTTTTACCATAAAATTTCCTTCACAAAGAAAATAAAAGATACGCGTATCATTTAAAAAACTCATCGCTCTTGCTTACTTGTTGTTCTCGCTCCTGCTGAGCTACGCATATTCCACCGAGCACGCCACAATATTTCAGATTCGGTGGAACGATGTATGTTTCTATGTGGTTTTTCAAAACATCAGATGCAGTATAATCGCTTAGAAACTCTTTAACTTTGCAGCGTATCATAGCAAAGAGAAAGTCACGTTTCATAATGCCACCTCCGAGTATTATTTTTTGCGGTGAGAGCGTACAAATAAAATTAGCAAGTGCTATACCAATGTAGTGTGCAATCAAATTCCACACTGCATCATCATCAATCTCTATTCCTTTTTTATTACAACGCTTTTCAATTGCAGATCCACACACCAAACCTTCTAAGCAAGCTTCGTGATAGGAACAAATTCCTCTAATAGAGTCATCAGGATGTACAAGCCCGTGAATAGGTTTGCCATGTACCAATATCCCTAAGCCTACTCCTGTACCAATTGTGATATAGATACATGTATCAAGATTTTGTGCACAACCCCATTTTCTGACATCTGTCTCTAAATATACGGGCAAGCCAATATTGCGCGCGAGTACTTCAACTATGTTTACATTACTCCAATAGGGCTTAGGAGTAGTGGTAATATGCCCATATGTTGTTAATTCGCGGTGCAAATCCAAAGGACCAAAAGATCTACTCCAATAGCTTCAAGAGGCGATACTTTCATTACTGCTTTAAAATAATCAATAATGTGCTGCAGTGTTTCATTCGGATTCTTAGTGGAAATAGTGACAACATTGTCTAAGGTGTTCGGATTAGAACCAACCGCACATATACACTTCGTTCCTCCCATTTCTACACCGCCGTATAATCGCATCATGTTTTTCAGTGTACGATATCCTATTCAGAAGTACAGCATTTGCCCTTCTATAACACTGCTAAAGAAATTGCTTTGAGACGCAGCATATGGTATGCGCAAAGGGACAACTGCTACAAAGCGGAGTACGTGCCTTGCAATGATAACGCCCAAAAAATATCATTCTATGATGAGATTTTACCCAATCAGATTGTGCAATATACGTAGTAAGTATTTCCTCTACTTCGCGTGCAGAACTCTTTTCAGTGCTAAAACCAAGACGATATGATATACGCGTAATATGCGTATCTACCGCAAAAGCAGGAATGCCAAAGCCAACAGAAAGCACAACATTTGCCGTTTTACGACCCACGCCGGGTAGTGCTTCTAAATCTTCACGCACACATGGTACTTGCCCACCATGATTGCGCATGAGTATATCTGCCATAGCTTTAATATTTTTTGCCTTTGTTTTATACAACCCTATGCTTTGTATTGCCTTTTGCAAATCTTCAAGTGGAGTACGAACATAATCAGATGCAGATTTATGCATACGAAATAAGGTAGGTGTTACTTTATTAACTGACACATCCGTTGCTTGCGCACTGAGCATAACGGATATCAGTAACTCTAATTTTGTAGAAAATGTAAGTTCACAGTGTGCGTGAGGAAACAGTTTCTTAAGTTCACGTAAAACATAGTTCATACGCGCAGGGGCATTGTTTTGTAAATGTTTCATAGAAAGTACTCTCCAGAGGCACTACTACACTTCTGTGCAACTTTTACAGATTATACTATCAGTATGCACAACTACGGAAAAATTTAAAGACGAATATACTTGAGAGGATTGACTGAAGATCCATTTTGTATAATTGAAAAATGCAAATGAGGACCCGTACTCCAACCGGTACTGCCAACTTTGCCAATTACATCGCCTCTACTCACTCGTTGTCCTTTTCTTACAGAAATAGTACTCATATGCCCATAGAGAGTCTGAAAACCTCGCGCATGGCGTATAATAACAATTTTTCCAAAAACAGGATTATTGCTACTTACATACGTCACAATGCCGCCACTTGCAGAATATATCGCACTTCGCCGACTAGTTACGTCTATGCCATTGTGAAACATTCTTTTTCCCGTAATAGGGCTTATCCTATAACCATACCCTGATGTCAGTCTTATTCTTCCACTTAAAGGAGTTTGAAATACAGTTCCAAGTACAAGCCCTCTATCAAATGAATCAAGCTTTGCTCCGGGAATAAATAAGTCCATACCTGGAGTGAGAACTAAACTACTAAGATCATTCATATCAAGTATTTTGTTTTTATTTATGTTGTAATGCTTGGCAATAGCAGCAATACTTTCCCCACTTTTCACGACATGTATAAGTCCATCTTTATTTGGAATAACAAGCTTCTTACCCTGACGAATACGTAATGCATCCGATATTTTATTCCAACTTATAAGCGTGTCTATGCTGATGTTGTGCGCAAGCGCAATACCCAAAAGCGTGTCTCCAGACTGTAATGTATAGTATTTTTTCTCAACAACAGTAAATTGCTTCACGTCTATATCTTTTGATATATGCGTCGGACGCACTACATGTCCTGCAGATACGTAGCTGTCATTTATCTGTCTTAAAAGATGTTTTCTCGTCGGGTATAAAAAGCTATTAGACGACGTATTCCAATAATATAATCCTAATACATAACCGACAATAACGCTTAATATAAGTCCTAAATATACAAATTTTATTCGTGCAAGAAACCCAAGAATACCATCAATACCACGAATACAAGGTAAAATAAACACTCTAAATGTAGGGGAAAGCACCGCAATTTTCTGCGTAGAACCTTTGCCAAATGCCATGGAATCCGATGAATTTGCACGATATGAAAAATATTTCGGTCTCTTTTGTAAAAAGAACCTATGTCCTATCTGCTTGTGATAACTACGAAGTTTAGGATCAACTTTTGAATACTTATGAAAGGTAAAATCACTATAGGCGATAGGAATATCGAGAATACCTTCTGATGACTTTGCCATTTTTTTATTAGATTTTTTCAAGTATTTTTTATCTTGTGTCGTTACATCGGCTTTGCCGAACGATACACCGTAGCCAAATGGGGAATCATCCATACTACTAGTAAACATCGTCACATTATGTGAGAAATAAAGCGTAAAGCTGAAAAATAATTATTATTACCCAAAATAAAGAACATTCTCTATAAATAGTATACATTTTTTTTTTCATGACGATATTTATTACTAATATAAATCAAAATAATTTAAAGATTATAAGGATTACTTTTATGACAAAGACAGTATGGCTCGGGCTTTTTACAATGATTATCACTTTTTCTTTTTTAACAATTGGCAAAGTTATTTCATTACAAATAAAAAGCGGCAATATACTTCAAGGTACGCAAAACAATGTAATAACAGAAAAAAAAGATCATTATACAGAACGTGGTGCTATTTTTGACAGAAATGACAACATTTTAGCAATGCAAATAAAACGCTGGAATGTTGGACTACGACTTATAGACACTACTTACCCACAAAAAGTAATAAAGCAATTATCGCAAATACTCAACATACCTCAAGCTACCTTGAAAACAAAGCTAAAAAACCCCGTAAAATATGTGCACATAAAACGACTTATATCTAAAAAAGAACACGATGAAATACATGCATTACAGAAACAAGGCAAATTGAAAGGGGTTCAGCTTCATGCTCTTTCATGGAGAGAATACCCCGGAAAAGACTCAATTGCCCATGTTATAGGTTACTATGGAAGCAATAAAAAAGGATTAGCAGGAATAGAATACACATACGACTCGTATCTAAAACCTGAAAAGAATGCAATCGGTGCTTCTCTCTATCTGACTATAGATTCAATATTACAAAAAAGCATAGAAGAGATTGTAAAAAAGACACAAGAAGAAGCCCAAGCTGCATATATTAATACAATTTTGATGGATGCAAAAACAGGTGAAATTCTCTCTTTTGTAAGCATTCCAAGCTTTAATAGTAATAAATACTACACCTACTCTCAAGAAAATCTTGCAAACAAAATTATTCAATACAATTATGAACCGGGTAGCGTTTTCAAAGTATTTACCATAGCAAGTCTTTTAGATTCAGGAGTTATTACTCCAAATTCTATCTTTAATGCTGGCTCTCCTTTCATCTCTGCAAGGTATGGGTTTACCATCACTGATATATGGTATCCAGGAATCATAAACACATCTCAAATTCTCAAATACTCAAGCAATGTTGGAATTTCACATGCAGTGTCTCGAATGAACAATATACGATTTTTTCAATACTTAAAAAACTTTGGCTTTGGAGACGAAACAGATATCTCTTTGCCCGGCGAGCATTCAGGAATACTCTATCCACCTAATCGCTGGTCAGCGCGTTCTAAACACACCATAGGTCTAGGTCAAGAAATAGCGGTAACAGCCATGCAAATAGTTACTGCTGCTACAGCAATTGCTAATGACGGTGTTATGCTTAAACCTCAATTAGTAAAAAAAATAGTCTCCTATCAAGGAAAATCGCTGTATAACATTACTAGTACTCCACGACGAAAAGTTTTGCGTGCAGAGACCGCAAATACCATACTCCGAATGATGAAAACAAGCACCGAACCCGGCGGCACTGCACATCGAATGCGACTAGATGGTGTTTCTATATCGGCAAAAACAGGCACAGCGCAAGTATTTGACGTACAGCAAAAACAATATTCCGAAGAATCTTTTATTGCCTCAGCACTTGCAATCGTACCTACAGAAAATCCGCGCCTCATTATATACACAGCAATACACAAACCTACTTCAGGCGAAACATATGGCGGGAGAACAGCAGCACCGATGCTCAAAAAAATGCTTACATTCATACTCCCGTATATGGGCATTGCAGGGAATGTAGCGCAATTTAAATACGCTTCCAGAAGACCATCCTTCAATCGCATAAATCCGGTGCAAACATACAAAAGTACGGTATACGAAAACTATGTAGGACTAAGTAAAAGGGAAATATGGACGATGTTTGCAAAAAGCACGATAAAGCTTGTTCTTAAAGGTAATGGACACGTAGTGTCGCAAATACCACCTTCAGGAACTTCTATAAAAGAAAACCGAACACTCACGCTTTATTTTCAATAAAATCCGTAATGCTCACTTTTTAATTTATGAATACTAATTCGCCGCATAACAATGTGCGAAAACACAATCTTACCTCATGTCTTATATACAGTGCTGAGAATCTTGAACCACCAAATGAAAACCACTTGCGAATCTTTAAAGCAAAAAGAACTGATGCATATACCGCTACGTATAAAGATATCGCACTACATAGTCTCTATGATCCTGTGCGTGAAGCGTCGCATGTCTCTAATTTTGTTGAGACACAGTCATTTGATTGCATCATTCTCTTTGGCGCAGGGCTTGGCTACGTAATTTCAGAACTTACAAAACAATACAAAGATATTCCCATACTCTGCGTAGAATACGATGCATTGCTCTTTACATCCATACTAAACACCTGGCAATATCCGCCTTTATGCACAGAAACACCGTACACATTTTTTGTGCAATCAACACCCAAAACTATTACAGAATACTTGCGTGAAAAAGGACTACGCAACCCATGCATAGTTCAAACTCAAATAGCAAAACAATTTTTCACCAACAAGGACAAAGAAGCACTAATGGTGGAAGTTGAGAATTACAAAAAACGCACACAAGTAAATGACAACACCTTAGGACTCTTTTCTCGACTGTGGCAAAAAAATATAATACAAAATGCCACACAGCACACTTCACGCATTGCATCTCTTTCACAACTTGAAAACGCCTACCGTAATATACCTGCCCTCCTGTGCTGTGCAGGACCGAGCCTATATCAGCACCTGCAACATATACAAAAACTTAAACCTCATATGCTGCTCGTTGCAGTTGACACAGCAGTAGGAGTTTTGAAAGAACACAACATAATACCCGACTTTATATGCTCTGTCGATCCGCAATACATAAACACTAAACACCTTCAGTGGCACACTCAAGATACCCCATACTACCTCATAGATCTTGCAGTCTCTCCTCGCATTTTTCAGCTTTCTACAAAACAAAGTATCTTTTTCGCAAACAAGAGCATTATTCCTCTTGCACAAGCACTGTATCATAACATGGGTTTTGAAGCAGAAACATACTCAGGTGGTTCTGTCGCTACATTTGCATGGGATGCGTTACGCTACATGGGCATTACTGATATATATACCGTAGGTCTTGATTTATCTTATCCCTTCCATGCTACCCACAGCAGAGGATGTGCCTTTGAAAATGCCTCACACATGACAAGTACCAGAACAAGCCCCGCAGAAACGACACTACATCGCATGCTATGCGCTGCCCCTCTTGTAGCAACAAAATCATATAAAAATACTGCAGTCTTAAGTGACAAGCGACTCATGGTATATCATCAATGGTTTCAAACGATGCATGAGAAATTCCCTCATATGAAAACCTATACATTTTGCGAAGAAGCTGCACGCATACCTGCAGGAAAACATCGCGAAGCTGATACCATAGTACAAAGCATGCGCAATGCTATTCATCCGCGTATAAAAGATGAGATACATGAAACGCTTATAAAAAAATTAAAAAAACAAAAATCAAGCACACACACACGTTCTGTAAAAGAAAATGCACAGCTGCTTCATAAGAAACTTACAGATTTTTCTACCTTGTGTCGCAATGCTATGCATATTACACATAAAGCTCTACACTACAGTATTTCACAAACCGAACTTACAGAACTACAAAACATTGAACAAAACATTCATAGCAATGAGCATAGAACATATCTTGCATCATCTCCATCTGCTTCTGAAATCGTAGGTTTTTTTGTACAAAAAGACATTCAAAATATTTTGACACACAATAACGAATACGCAAATACTACAGATGAAAAGGCATATAATCTGTATAAAGCCATGTACCACTGTGCATTGAGTTTAGAAACATTGCTACAAATATGAACCATATACTTACATGGAGCTACAAAATGCAATCAATACAGCCCGTTTTAAACGCTAAAACACCATGTAATACATGACAAAATTGTAATGTATTTTAAGTAAAAAAAGGCTTGAAAAAAAGAGTAAATGTACCATTATGTATATAGGTGGAAGTTTGTTTTTTAATCCTTAGAAAACTTTTACGTAGTACAGGAGTAATTCATGATATATAAGAAACCTATATATATATATATATATATATACTCTAATTACGATAGCATTAGTAAGCTGTGAACCCGACAAAGTACTATACACAGTAATTCCACAAAAAGCAAAAATTATAAAAGCATCCTTTGAAAAAGAAGCAGTATTTCTAAAATGGGATGTAAAGAAGCTAAAAGAAGAGAAAATAGCAGCCTATGGAATATCGTATGGCATCGTGAATGGAAAGACACTTAACAAGCGAGAGGTAGTACCTAAGTTCATGGAAGCAGAAGGCTTTACGATACGCAAACTAGAAGAAGGAATACAGTATTGGTTTAAGGTGCAGGCAATCTACGAAGAATTTTCAGGACCGTGGTCGGAGAAAGCAGAAGGAACAACGGGGCAACCAGAACCACCTACAGATTTTAAGATAATAAAGAAACCCACAAAAGATGGCAAACGAAGTCTTGCGTTACGCTGGAAAAAGAACGAGGTAAACGAAGACTTAGAGATACGTTACAGCTACAAAGTGAAGTGTAATGAGACAGGAGGGGTAGCTAAAGAGAAAGAAGCGTCACAAGAAGAAGTTTCTATGAAGATGAATGAGTTAGCACTAAAAGCGGGAAAAGAGTATATATGTGAATTGTACATAGAGACAGACAAAGGAGTAAGAAGCACGGTAGAGAGGAGAAGCACCACAGCAAAGGCGATAGAAGCGCCAGCATTCAGTCAAACGAGTGTGCAGTGGGGAACAGACATTACCTTTGGAATGCTTGAAGGTCATAAGTATAGATTGAAAGACAGCAAAGGCGGAGTAGTGAGCTTAGACATAAGCAATAACCCTGCGAGAATAAGTGCGACAGAGTCTGTGAGTGCAGTAGTGATAGAAGTGACACACACAGAATATGAGGGAAAAGAAGAAAGTGCAGAAATAGCATTTACGAGACAAGCGGGAGATAGATTTAAGTTTAAAAGTGCAAGTCATGATTTCATGTTTAACACAAATGAAAACAAATATACGCATGTAATTACAGAAACTGACCCTGAAGACACACCCGTGCGATACAGCATAAATCCGAGTAGCAGTGGAGCGAGAATAGACGGCAGTAGTGGTGAAGTGAGAATTACAGCAGCAGCGGTAGGCAATACATTTACGATTACTGCAACAAAGGCAGCGGATGATAAATACGCAGAGGAACGCGAAGAATATGAATTACGCGTGAAAGCAAGCACAAACACGGGAGATATTGTGAAGCCGACATTCAGACCTAGTAAAAGTGTGTCATGGGGAACGCGTATCACATTTGCAAAAGAGGCAGAGCACACCTACACGCTGAAAGACGAGAAGGGAGGTGTGGTTTCTTTAAGAGCGCAAGGGAGTTCAATGGCAATAGATGCAACACAAGCAGTAAGTGCAGTAGTGGTAGTAGCGAGACGCACAGGCTATGCAGGAAGCATAGAAAGCGACCCTATTGAGTTTACGAAGCAGGCAGGTAATACGCTTCGCTTTGCAAATGCGAATGAGAATACCATGTATGACACAGGCGGAAATACTTATAAACAGACTGCTACCAACGATGGTAGCGTAAGCGATGATAATAGGAACATTGAATACAGCATAAGCCCTACGGGACAAGGTGCAAGCGTAAACCCCGTAAGTGGGCAAGTATCCCTTACGGCAGGAGCTGCAGGCAGGCAGTTTAAGATAACAGCGAAGAAGGCAGCGGATGAGAAATATAGAAAGCAAAGTGCAACATATGAATTAAGAGTGACAAAAAATACAGACACGAGCGCTATTAAGATGCCGGAATTCAGTAGTAAAGCTGTGCCATGGAAAGAGGCGGATATAACGTTTACCAAAGCTGGTGCAGACTACCGCTATGAGTTAAAACAAGGCTACATCGGAGTGAGCTTAGAAGAGAGTGATACTAGTATCAAGATAAAATCCACAAAAGAAGTACGCAATGTAATTATAGTAGTAACACGCTTAGGATATGGGAGTGTAGAAAGTGAAGCGATAGCGTTTCTTAATTATAAATACTATCCACAAACAAGAGATGAATTAGCACAAGCTATAAAAGCAGAAGTGCTTGCACAAGGCAAGGATGGCAAGGAAAACTGGGAAGCTAATTTGAACAATATAGACACCTCTGCCATCACTAATATGGAATTGCTTTTTAGTATTTCGTTTGGTACTGGTCATCCCGATTATGAGCTATACGAATTTAACGGCGACATTAGTGCATGGAATGTCTCGGTAGTTCAAGATATGAGCAATATGTTTAGAGGTGCTGCGAAATTCAATCAGGATATATCAAATTGGAAAGTTGGAGCAGTTGAAGATATGAGTTTTATATTTGGAGGTGCTGCGAAATTCAATCAGGATATTTCAGGTTGGGATGTGAAAAAGGTTACAAGTATGGCATCTATGTTTAGTGGCGCTACCGCATTCAATCAGGATATATCAAATTGGAAAGTTGGAGCAGTTGAAAGTATGAGTTTTATGTTTCATGATGCTACCGCATTCAATCAGGATATCTCAAATTGGAACGTCTCAGCGGTTCAAGATATGAAATATATGTTTCATCGTGCTACTTCGTTCAAGCAAGACCTCGATGCATGGGGAAAAAAAATAAAAAATGTTATAAAGGCTAATTGGGAAAATCGTGTACAGAATATGTTTTATAAGAGCGGTATGACTGCCTCTCTTCCTGCATGGTGTGTGGAACGGTGCAAACAATACAGCTCGCCTTAAACGCTAAAACACCATGTAATACATGACAAAATTGTAATGTATTTTGGATAGAAAAATGCTTGAAAAAAAGATACAAGATACGCAAGCTAGAAGAAGGAACGCAGTATTAGGTGAATGTGTAGGCAATAGTAGTTACAAATTTTTAGTACGACTATTAGTAGAAAAAACAACGATAAACACATGCTTTTACTACAATAGAATGCATGAATGAAAAAGATAGATTTTCTCTCATATCTCCATTAGATCATCGATATTATTTCGCAAACAAACAGCTGTTTCAAACTTTACAGCACTATATAAGCGAAGATGCATCAGTGCAATATTGCATAAAAGTAGAGCTTTCTTTGCTTGAAACACTAAGCGAATATTTCGATATAGACTCTCGGAATATCACAACAGCACGAGAAAATACAAAGCACATCAAGACTGCAGAAATATATGCAGAAGAAGAAAAGACAAAGCATAACATACGTGCAGTTGTCAACGTGATAAAGCGTCATGTACCTGCGTCTGTCGCACCGTATATTCACCTCGGTGCTACCTCGTTTGATATAACCGATACTGCGTGGGCACTGCGCTTAAAAGATGTAAGCATACATGTGGTAATCCCTACACTTGTAGCGGTACAAAAGGAACTCATACGACTTGCAGAAACACACATGAAAACGCCTCAAGTAGGTAGAACGCATGGACAATATGCCGTACCAATAACACTAGGACATATGTTTTCAGAATACATAAGCAGACTTGGCGGATGCATAGAAGAAATAACACAGCACATAAAAAAGCTTACGGGCAAATTATCAGGTGCAGTCGGCGCATACAACGCATTAAGCCTCATAGCGTCCGATCCTCTTGAAGTTGAAAAAAAACATTTAAAGCGACTTGGACTCATACCTGCAGAGTATTCAAGCCAAATAGCAGCACCTGAAGCACAGTTAAGGCTTTTGCTCGAATTTAACACAGCGTTTGGAGTTTTGGCAAATCTTGCAGACGACTTACGTAACTTGCAACGTTCTGAACTAGGCGAAATATATGAGCACTTCGACGCAAACCAAGTAGGATCTTCTACCATGCCGCAAAAAAGAAATCCATGGAACAGCGAACATATCAAAAGTTTGTATAAAGTCTATGCGCCTCGCGTCATGACTTTTTACCTTGACCAGATATCTGAACATCAGAGAGATCTTACAAACTCTGCATCACTACGCTTTGTAGCAGAATATATTGCAGGTTTTACCGCAGCAGCAGAACGCACTAAAAGTGTGTTAGAAGGATTACAGGTAGACGAAGAATGCGTGCAGCACAATATCGCACATGCAGGGCAAACATTGTTTGCAGAAGCAATTTACATTCTCTTAGCACTTGAAGGTGAAAATAATGGTCATGAAATTGTACGCAATGCAGTACTTGATGCAAAGAAACACAACAGCACCTTACTTACAACACTGCAAAATCAACCTAAAGTGTGGAATGCACTTGAGGCACGTCTTGCAAAATTACAATTACCGCCTGCGCATGACTTTTTAAGTAATCCCGCACATTACACAGGTCAAGCGGTTGCACGAAGTACACTCATTGTAGAAAAGTATAAAAAGTTACATAACAATAACACGAACAACAAATAGCATTACACTTTACGCATTGCTTATACAGTTTTTGGTATAGCTACCATATGCTTTCTTTTTTGCTTCATGCGTTTCTTTTGTAAACGTTTTTCTGACATAGAAGTAAACGAATAATACAGTAAAGGAATGAGCAAAAGAGATAGAAATACTGATGAAGCTAAGCCACCTACTACAGTCGTTGCTATCGGACGAATGAGCTCAGAGCCTTCAAAATTGAAAAATGCAGTAGGAAATAATCCTAATATAGTGGTACAACTTGTCATAAAGATGGGCAATAATCTACTAGATGCTCCTTCTAATACGGCATCAAAAAGCGACTTTTCGCGCTTGCGCAGCAAATTCATATAGTCAACCATAACTATCCCATGGTTAACAGCAATACCAACGAGCATCACAATACCTACAAGAGAAAAAGAACTTATAGTAAGTCCGAGAATTCTATACAGTACAAAAACTCCCGAGAGAGTAAGCGGTACGGTAAATATAATAATAAATGGATCAAGAAGTGATTCAAACTGGCTTGCCATTACCCCAAATACAAAGATTATGGAAATGACGATAACGCTTAGCATGAGACGTATGTTTTTTTGTTGCTCTGTATAATGACCGGAAAAAGTATAGGTAACGTTTTCTTCCTTTGGCACCGTCTGTAAAAGAGCATCAGCCTCAGCTACGGCTTCTGTAATGCTATGTTTTCCTGCTATGGATGCAGTCATCGTAATAGTTCTACTACCATTCTTCCTGCGAATACTTGATAAAGCTTTTGACGGAGTAACGGTAATAAAATTCATAATAGGAACAGATATACCTTTTCCACTCTTTATGTATATTTGACTAAGTATGTCAAACTGCTTTCTATCTTCACGCTTAAGTCGTACAAGTATATCTCGTTCTTTTGCACCATCAATAAATTTTCCTGCTATACTCCCTTGAATAGCACTAGATATTTCTTTCGAAATACTTGAAATACTTACCCCATACAATGCTGCTTTGTCAGTATTTACAGACAAAGTATATTCAGAGACATCATCAACATTGGCATTACTTGAAACATCCGAAAAAGTAGAAGAACTCTCTAAGGTACGTGTAAATACTTCTACCGCATCAAGTAATGCTGAATAATCATTTGATTTTACTTCTATAGAAACTGAAGCTTTTTTACCAGTACTAGATCCTCCACCACTCTCCATTGAATGCATCAAAGCTTTTACCCCAATATAACCACGAAGCTGTGGTTTAATTTTTGCTTTTATAGCATCAATTTCTTCTATATCACGAGCCTTATTCAAGGTATAAAATATGCTACCCGATCCTTCATTAGCATTTATACGAAAAAATTTTATATCAGGCATATGCGGTATAACTTTAGCATGCACATTCCGCATAGTCTTCAGAACTTCATTCGCTTTTATTCCTGATGGAAAATTAAAATATACACCAATTTCATCTTGTTTGAAAGTTGGCCACATTTCAAAGTTCATACCAAAACCAAAAAAAACTGGGATAAAAAGACTTGTCACAAAAATAAGCATAATAAATCGCTTCCTTCGTGGTATCATATATTTAATAACACGCACATAGATACGAGTTATACTTCCAATGACTCTATCAAAGATATCATCAAATTTTTTTATCAACCCCTTATGGTGCAAAGGGTTTATAGGAATATAGTGGCTAGTCATAACAGGGACGAGAAATGCTGCCACAATGAAGGATGCAACAAGCGATGTTATCACAACAAGTGCCAAATCAAGAAAAAATCCTACAATATATCCCAGTTCACTTTTGAGAAGAATCATTGGCAAAAATACCATAATTGTTGTAAGCGTGGATGCAAGAATAGGACGCGACATTTCTATTGCTCCAAATTCAGAAGCAGGAAGAATACGCACTCCATTCATCCGTTTAATGTAAATGTTCTCAAGTACAACTATTGAGTTATCTACAAGCATACCTATACCAAGGGAAAGCCCTGCAAGCGTCATTATATTAAGTGAAATGCCTAAAAAATACATTGTCATCAGCGTCACGATTACTGCCGAGGGGATTGCAATGATAATAACAAATACCGATGCAAAATTACGCAAAAATACTATAAGTACTAATGTTGCGAGTATAGCTCCTAAAATTACCGCTTGAGAGATATTACGCAAGTTTTGACGCACAAATTCCGCGTTATCGTATACAACCGTAAAATCAAAATCGGGTGGAGATTTTCTTTTAAAAGTATCTATCGCACGTATGATATTATCAGAAACTTCAACAATATTTTCTCCACTTTTCTTTCTAAAATTTACGAATACAACTTGCTTATCACCTAAAAATCTATACTTAGATACTTCACTATCATAGCCTTTATATATTTCTGCAACATCTCGCAACTGTATATACGAAGTACTTTTATCGCTTTCTGTAACTTTATGAATAATAGTAGAACGAATGTCCTCTACATCCTTGTACTTGTTATTCATAAACAAGCCAATATTCTGCATGTCACCCTCTATAGAGCCAAGTGAAGTTTTCACACTTCGCGCATTTATGGCTCTTTCTACATCAAGAATGCTTATGCCAAATTCTTTCAGTTTATACAAATCAACATTTACAAATACTTTGCTCGTTTGTCCACCATTAATAACAACATGAGCAACACCATCTACATCTTCAAAAACAGGTTTCAAAACATCTTCAATAAATTGTCTAACCTCATTAGAGGTTCTATTACCTGATATGGCAAGTCGTACTATAAAAACATTATCAGATCTAAATTGATACAGTCGTGGCGTATCTGCATCCTTTGGTAATATTCCTGCAATTTCATTGAGTTTAGAACGAATATTGCTGATATTCTTATCAAAAGATGTACCGTACTTAAATTCTATTTCAATTCTACTAGCACCCTCGGAAGAAATAGTGGTAATATTCTTAATATTCCTTGTGCCTATAATTGCCGCTTCCATTGGCTTGGTAATAACATCTTCTATCTCTTTCGGACTAGCATTTTTATACGAAGTATAGATCTCCACAAATGGTACTTCAAAGTTTGGAAGAAGTTCAATATTAAGGCGTAAAGATACAAAAGCTCCAAACCCCATGATAATTACAAAAATGATCAATACACTCACCGGCTTTTTTACTAACGAAGAAACTATTGCCATATTTTAAACCTCTTGTAATTACTCATTTTCACTCACAGAATAGATAGATGCAGGAATATCTCGCATAACTCCATCTAATTCCTGCACAACAACGGTCTCTTTATGCCATAAATGCGTTTGTCCAATGCTCACAATAACATCGTCTAAGGTAAGTCCTTTCAGAACTTGTAATTTATTCGATTCTTCAATTCCTATCGTAATAGGCACAAAAGACACTGTTGACTTGCTTTTCGTCGGTTCATCTACACGAAAAACACCCGGTATCATTTTATTATGAGCATTACGTCGTACCACCATAGTATGTCTTTCTATCACTATCTGATTTTCATATACTTCAAGCATAAGATCTAATATTCCATACATCCCACTTATAATTTTATTCTTCTGCACAGCGCCATCAAAGAAAAGTGTTATATCAACACTGCCTGTAGACTTATTAATTTTTGGGCTTATTTCACTCACGATAAGCGGTAAGTTCTTTTCGGGAAATGATCTTAATTGTAAAATACCACGCGTCTGAACACTCAACAAATGAGCATAAGGTTCAGGCACAGAAGCTTCTACTTTATAATCGTCAGTCCCAACTACCGTTGCAGCTGTTTTTCCAACTGAAACTTTATTGCCAACTTTCACAGACAAATTCGATACAATACCCGAAATAGGAGCAATAACAGGACTAGGACGATATCGTTTTCCTGATTTTGAGGCGTCTACATAAAGTATCACCATTCCTTTTCTCACGCGATCACCTTCTTGAACACGTATATTAGTTATTACACCGGCAGTTTGTGAAGGTATGTTTACGATTGCAGAAGATATTACACGTGCACCCACCTTCACCTTTTGAGCTATGCGTGACAATTGTAAAGTCTTTGCTTGTACATGGACATATTCTCTGGTTTTCTGATTTTTTGGAGAATCTTGCTTTGCATATCCTGTAAAAGTTATAAGAATAAACATAAAACACAGATATGCACAACGTAAAATGAAAATTAACTTTTGTATCATACAATTACACCACTTCTTATTTTATAGATAAAAAACAAAAAAAAAGACTGAAACATATTGTAGCATAATTATGCCTATCTTAATTACATATTTTTTACATAAAATATCTCTCTATTTGTCAATAGTATATCAAGATATGAAATCCAAAGGTATAGAGCAATACACTCTTATATATGTATTGAAATATCCTACAATATTTACAAAAGAAAAACCCATGTTCACAAGCCCGACTATCTTGTATTTTCAGACGAGAGAGAAAAAGCTCAACTCATATTTGACAATAAGAGATCCAATACATTTCACTATATACTCTCTACTTAAGAATAACCATGCGTATGAAGATTTATATCTTATGGTTCTATATTCTCATAATATTATTGCTAAGAGTAGCTTCAGTTGGTAGGCAGCTTACCTCAACACCTGTGCACAAAAAATAGTCATTGCACCTTCTATGTGGAAAAAACTATACCATATGCTTAAAAACGCATTTCCGGAAAAACTGGATTCGCATTACTACAAAATTATAAATTATCTTATACATTTCTTAGTACTTGTTCAAAACAAAAATAGACACTTAGCGAAACTAAAAGTATCTTTCATACTTGTGTATAAACATTTATCAATACAATGAAATTTTCCTTATTCTCTACCGTTCATTACGCTTTAGCTGTTTTTCCACTTCTTCTTGAATGGGGACTCCTGATACATATACATTCTTCAGCACTCCGCGACCATTTTTAAAAGCGATGATAGCATATACATTTTTAGCTTCACCATAGAGCCTTTCTGCTGCTTTTGCGAGCTCTTCATTTATGTAAAACCTATCAAAAGAAAAATCTATAACTCTTTTTCGCTTCTTATCTTTTTTGTTATTGATTTTTGTTTTGAAATAGTTGTTTATATCTTTAGGCTTTGTTGTTGACAAAGACTTTATGTAAGATAATCCTTTGCTGTCTACTGCATATTGAACATACACATTGCCCCAATATGGAATTGGTAGACTATCACTTCCTGCATCTACCCGATACGTAAAAGCAGATGCATCAAAACGTAATTCAAGATAATTTCCTCTCAAAAAATCAAAAGGATCTATAGGAACAAGTTTAAAGGCATATTCTTTTCCTTCACGCACAACATCTATATGAAAAAAAATAAGAGAAGACACCGTAAATAATTGAAGTACAATTACCAAGAAAAAAAGTGATAATTTAATCTTACTCATGTTTCTTTCTACATATTGTAAGCATTGCAACATTCATAACAAGAAAAAATATTCCTAATAACACAAATATCATTCCCTTCAATAGATAGGGAAAATTGGCATCAAAAAACTGTACGATAAACCACAATAAGATACACAACATTCCAATATTCATTTGTTCTACACTGGTATTCATTTTCCCCTGTATAAGAAGAGCTATGCCATTATACATTACAAGTATGTTCACCAGTACAACTCCTAAAGTGATGTCATTTTGTAAAGACCCAAACGTAAAATGTATTACAACATCAAAAGAATGTTGTAATATACCTATAACAATCAATAGTATAAACATAATTTCTATGTTATCTACATGCCATTTTCTTTTTGGAGACGATGAAGCAGCTATCTTTTTTATAGAAGCATATTGAACAAGCGCATACATAAGTACTGCAATTACAAAATGAGCAAGAAGAATAGCACGTGTAGTAAGAAATTCTAGCTCATTATCATCATATGTTTTTGTAATAGTCAAAAAATCACTCATGTTTATAAAGACAACAACAAACAGTACGACTATACCAAATATCTTATACGCATTTATAAATGAATATTTTTTTATTGGGTATATTCTAGTTCCAAATAGATACAATAATAAACACACTAACGCATAGGTAAAATACTGTACATAATCGACATCATATTTTAGAGACCCTAAAAAATAAATAACAAGAATTTTCACACTAAAAATGAGCGTGATACAAATACACCAATTTTGTAATGCTACAATAGCACCTCTCGTATTTTTTTTTTGATAATAAATATAAAATGGCAAAAGAAAAAGCAAAAGTAGCACTGCTCCTAATTCATAAAACCCTATCTGTAAATTATGCGTTAAAGCAAATGCTTCTAGATACAAATGCCCCGATAAGTACGCTATTCCCAATGAACAAAGAAGCGAAAGCGTGGGCGTGCAAAAAATATAGAGCACGGGCAGCATCAATAACAGCCATACTACCATAAATTTACTAAGAGATCCCTGTATCTGATATATTTGAGATACAAGTGCCATGCTTGCTCCTACGATAACAAACAGAAAGGCAGTACTTCCCTCCGTTAATCCAATACTTTTCTTCTTCTTAAGCAACGCAATCACACAAAGCAACTGAGCAAAAAATAACGGGACAAATGCTATGATGGTTTTTACTTGCCGAGAAAATATATTCCAATTATGAGCAAAAATAAGTACGATACCTCCCCCAATAAAAATAGCTCCTAGTACTGAACACAAAACAAGGAGCTTCGTTTTTGTAATACTATTACCCTTGTGGTAGTACTCTTTTATGGAAAGTGCCGTATCACTACTTATCACCTTTGCTTCTAATAACTGCGAAATATCTTTTTCAATGCCCATAAAGTCATAAGTCCTTAACAATCAAATACTTAAAAGGTGTCTGTTTATTTACTATAAATAATAATAATACAAAAAATTATTTTATAGAGATACAAAGTATCTCAACTTCTATTACCATATAAAACAATTAAGTACGTAATAAAAAGTAATCGTTTTGATAAGCTTAAAACTATGAGCAAGAGTATTTTTTTATTTTTTCGGAGCAGGATACAAACATTGAGACGAGTATTACAGATACCGTCAATTCAGGTTATATCTATATTTTGTCTCCTGGTTTTGACAATAAGCATATCTATCTGGCTCTCTGAAGAAATGGAATCATTTTTTTCGGCTTTGTGGTTTAGCATTGTTACCATTACCACAACTGGATATGGCGATGTAGTTCCACAAACAAATTTCGGAAAATCTATTTCTATACTAGCAATGTTTACCGGTATTACTACAGTTTCGTTGCTTACAGGACTCGTAACTTCAAGCTATTTCTCGACAACTGCCAAAAAGCAAAAAGGACATATGAGTTACAAAAAAATGAAACAGCATATAGTAGTATGCGGATGGAAAGCAAATATGGCTTATTTTTTAACGCATTTATGCAAAAAATCGCACAATCATATAAACATACAAAACACAGTAATAATCGCTAACCCACCACAATATGCGATTGATGAAATATTCAATGACCCTAAAATTGCACCAGTTAAATTTATAAGAGGTGAATACTTTGATAAGAACACCCTTATGAAGGCAAACGTGATAGACGCTCATAAAGTTCTTGTTATCCCCGATGAAGGCATATTTGATAATAAAGAAAGAATAGAACGCCCCTCCACATTTGAAATTGATTCTCGAACTGTAATGACAGTGATATCTATAAAAACGCTTAATAAAAACGTACACGTCTCAGCACAACTTTTAGAACGAAACTTTGAAGTATACCTTCAAAAAGTAAATTGTGATGAAATTTTATTTTCCGATGAAATACATTCTCATATTCTCATAAAAAGCATACTTCAAAATGGACTCACAAATATACTTGAAGTACTAATAGGACAAGATAACAACAGCGGCATTATTACAAAATCCATTGACACTAAATTCCTTGGAAAAAAATATTCAGCCTTTGAAATGGCATTTCCAAAAACATCAGACAGTCTCTTGATAGGAATACTAGAGAATATAGGAAAACATCATGTTATATGGAATGAAGCAATACGTGATGCACAAAAAACCGCTAATTTTATGCACATGGTCTCCAAGCTTAAAAATGTAAAAAATCTTCACCCATACAACCCCGTGCTATTACCTGAACCTGAATATATTATTCCTGCATATAGCGCAGCGATTATCTTAAAGAGGTACAAAAAGTGAAAAGAGCAGTAAACGAAAAACAATTAAGTACCATTGAGATACATAATGTATTTTCAAATATCTCTTTATTCAGCAAGATTGCAGACAATGAAGGTATTCAAACACTAACGTACCAAAGTAATATCATCTCTAAAAAAAAAGGCACAATACTGATGAAAGAAGGCGATAAAGGAGACAAGACATTTATTATGATAAATGGCACAGTAGAAATTCGCATGAAAAACATGTCAGGAGAAAATTCTGTAATAGCCGTATTAGAAGCAAATTTTGAAAAGCATATACATCCGATTATAGGTGAACTGTCACTTATAAGTGACAGATCTCGCAGTGCAACCGTTCGTGCAATTACTGACGTAGAATTATTGATAATTGAGAACAAAAAATTCTTTGATATTATAAAAAAATTTCCATCCGTAGGCATGCATGTTTACAGAGAAATGTCTGTACTTCTTCAAAAGAGATTGGAGAAATCAAATAAAAACGTCGTGGCATTGTTTGAAGCATATGTAGACGAAGTGTTTACCTTTGAAACATAATTTTTTTATAGAGATTATGTAAATTGACATACAAGCTTTTTCACAAAAATACCAATAGTAAACCTACATTGGTAAATTCATTTTTTCTTGTAGATGCAATACACAAAAAAAGTTTTACGACACGTAAACCTTAACATAAAGTAAGAAAAACATAAAAATTACTTTGAAGCTTCTATGTAACAGAAAAATAATATTTAAAAGAAAAGAGGAGCGTAAAAAACATTATAGAAATTTATAATGCTGTGAACATCATAAATAGTACAATAACCTTTCTCTCTGAGAAAGGAGGTGATCCAGCCGCACCTTCCGGTACGGCTACCTTGTTACGACTTCACCCCCCTTACCAAGCATACCTTCGACATTGCCCTCTTTGCGGTTAGGCTAACGGCTTCGGGTACCCTTAACTCGGGTGGTGTGACGGGCGGTGTGTACAAGGCCCGGGAACATATTCACCGCACCATTCTGATGCGCGATTACTAGCGATTCCAACTTCATGAAGTCGAATTTCAGACTTCAATCCGGACTGAGACCGATTTTTTGCGATTTGCTTAACATTACTATCTCGCTGCGCTCTGTATCGGCCATTGTAGCACGTGTGTAGCCCAGGATATAAGGGCCATGATGACTTGACGTCGTCCCCACCTTTCTCCAGTTTATCACTGGCAGTCTTGCTTGAGTCCCCATCATTACATGCTGGTAACAAACAACAGGGGTTGCGCTCGTTGCGGGACTTAACCCAACACTTCACAGCACGAGCTGACGACAGCCATGCAGCACCTGTTTACTGGTCCCGAAGGACATCGTAATCTCTTACGACTTCCAATATATGTCAAACCCTGGTAAGGTTTCTCGCGTATCATCGAATTAAACCACATGCTCCACCGCTTGTGCGGGCCCCCGTCAATTCCTTTGAGTTTTACCGTTGCCGGCATACTTCCCAGGCGGTGCACTTATCGCGTTAGCTTCGGCAATAAATTTTTACAACCTATCGCCTAGTGCACATCGTTTACGGCATGGACTACTGGGGTATCTAATCCCATTCGCTCCCCATGCTTTCGTATCTCAGCGTCAGTTATTGGCTAGGAACTCGCTTTCGCCTCTGGTGTTCTTCTTGATATCTATGGATTCCACCCCTACACCAAGAATTCCAGTTCCTTCTCCACAACTCGAGACAAGTGGTATTTTATAATACACCGTAGTTGAGCTACGACCTTTATCATAAAGCTTACTCATCCGCCTACATACTCTTTACGCCCAATAAATCCGAACAACGCTCGCCCCTTACGTATTACCGCGGCTGCTGGCACGTAATTAGCCGGGGCTTATTCTTCGCTTAATGTCATCTTTTTATACTTGCGCATAAAAATTATTCTTCAACGAAAAAAGAACTTTACAACCTCTCGGCCTTCATCATTCACGCGGTGTCGCTCCGTCAGGCTTTCGCCCATTGCGGAAGATTCTTAGCTGCTGCCTCCCGTAGGAGTCTGGGCCGTGTCTCAGTCCCAGTGTGGCCGATCACCCTCTCAGGCCGGCTACTGATCGTCGCCTTGGTAAGCCATTACCCTACCAACTAGCTAATCAGCCGCAAGCTTCGCTATATGCAGCATAAAAATACCCTTTTTTATGTAAAGTCCCCTTTACACAGATATCCGGCATTACCCAATGTTTCTACTGGCTATTCCGGTCATATAGAAAAATTACTTACGTGTTACTCACCCGTTCGCCACTTTTTTTTTGTTGCAAGCAACAAAAATATCGTTCGACTTGCATGCTTAAAACGCACCGCTAGCGTTCGTTCTGAGCCAGGATCAAACTCTCCATAGTTATTCTTACCGAAGTAAGAATGATTTATATTTTATTTAATCCTAGAATGTTTACTTCAAAAAATTGATGGTCATGTAATTTACCATTACATATACCCGCTCCTCTTCTCTTTAAATATCAAAAAACACATTTCTCACCGCATAAGCACTACGATGTAACACTTACACATGGAGATATAGTATTTATATACTAATAAAAGACATCATTGCCCGTCAAGCATTTTTTTGCTTTTTTAAAATAAACAAACAACAATAACTATGACAATGCATACTTATCATAAAGTTTAAAATAATATTTCATTTGCGAAATATTATCAAATATCATTATCACTTTCCTGTAATTATTCATATATTCTATTTAGTGATAATACGTTGATACATTGAACAATAGCTATTGTAATCAATGATAATTTTTAAGGAGGTTTTATCATGAAATCAATAATAAAAATATGCATCTTTTGCTGTTTCTTTTCACTTCCCATAGTCTCTTTTGCACAAGAAGCACCCCTCTCTACGGTTACTTCATACACAAATGCAAAAGCCTTTGGGTTTCCCTCAACAGGAAGTATAACAAAAAACAATGCATCCTTTGACTATTTCAATACAACATTGTTACAAAATTCATCTCAAGAAAAAAATAACAATAAACAAGGAATAGCATTAAGAAATATTGGTATGGGATTTACCATCACCTCAATCATAGGAGTAATATCAGGCGGCGCTTTAATAGGTACTGGTTATTATTTCTATACAACAGGTCTTACTCCAACCGGTCATGCTTTGACGTTATCAGGATATGCTCTATCAGCAGCTACAGGAGCATTATTTATTCCCGGTGTTATAATGTGGCCAATTGGAGCCTCAATGATAAATTAGTTATATAAAAATTTTAGTTAGGCTTGTGTTATTCATCAAGCACAAGCCTTTGTACCGTCTTAAATTGCTTAAAAAATGTAGCCTGTCTTTTCGCATATTTTCGTGTATTACTCAGTATCTGCGGACGCAGAAAGTCTTGCCACATGCCTTCGCTTAATTCACAACTGCCTTTATTCCATAATCGCGTAACTTCACAATTTTTCAAAAATTCCTGCACACCTATAGTGCGCGATGCATTATGAACAAGACGCAAACCCTGTCTATACAAGGCATACACCTCTTCTACAAGTCCCCTCGCATACATTTCATCTACTCGTTTCGTAATACGCTCATACAATAATTCACGCGCTCTGACAAGTTCTATAATTGCATAGTTAGATGTCTTCTGCGTATCATGAAAACGGAATGCATCAAGACTCCTACCCGTTATTTCAATTATTTCAAGTGCTCTTATAATACGCCGCTTATCTGTAGCAGCAATACTACGCGCGTAGATAGGATCGTAACAAGACAAACGTGCGTACAAAAATTCAAGCCCCTTTCGCTCAGCTTCTATATTCAAAGCGTGCCGCAGCTCATCATTTGCAGGCGGTGTTGTAGGTAAGCCATAAGAAAGATGATACAAATAATACGCAGTTCCACCACTTACCACCGGAATATTACCACGCCTGCGAATCTGAGCAATGCAAGCGGTAGCGTGCTTTACAAAAGAAGCAACCGTATAAGATTTAGTAAAATGCAAAATGTTGATAAGATGATGCGCAATATGAGTACGCATGTAAATGCTAGGATATGCGGTGCTAATCTCAAAACCACGATATACTTGACGAGAATCAGCAGAAATAACTTCTATAGGATACTGCGAAAGTTTTTCAAGCAGATCCGACTTTCCAACTGCAGTTTGTCCAAAAAGCAGCACCGCTTCAATACCCGGCTCACGCGCAGCATTTATCACCGCCTGCGCTGCGTTTTCAAAACTTTGATGGGACATAATTCTCTGTTTTTACAAATTTTTTATAAATTTATAGAAAGTTCCTTCCCAATGCACAAAGCTACTTAAGACGAATCATCAAATTGATAGGCAATTTTGTCCGATAACACTTCTTGAAACGCTACAATAGAGGCTTTTTTATCACCAAACTGATCGTCGGCATCTTCTACCTTTGTAACAGTATAATCTTCTAAGGTTGTAGGATGAAACGCTGCACGAATATCCGTAATTTGCTGCGAGCGCTTAATTGCAACTGCAACGAGATCGTATACATCGCCTTCATACCGAACTAATTCTTTAAGAAACATGATCGTAAATACACTCCTAATAAAATACAATTATGTCATATCACAAAGCATTAGTCAAACTACGCGTTCTTAACTCATTATTGCATACTATTATCGCGCGCTCTTTATACCGTATCTTTACGCTAGCTCAAATTCTACAAAAATGAAGAATAAAAAACAAACATCGCAGTAAAATCACCACTGTTTCTCGTTATCCCTACAGGAAAACTCCTAGCATTTTTCAATTTACAAGACCTTGTATTCTTCCATAACGGAAGTTTAACGGAAAGTTCACTTAATTGACTTGATATAATTAGCTAATGTTACATATTATTTTCTGGATATAAGGTATCCTATTATAGATCCGACAATCGCACCAATAACGGTTCTTAATATTCCTTCTATTTTATAAATATTCTCTTTATTTATATTAAAAACTTCTATAAGATCCAAAGTATAAACAATAGCAAGAACTAATACGAATAAAATTGCTACTACAATTGCAATTGCTTTTATAACTTCATAAAAGACAAACACCTTATGTTTTACTTCCTGTTTTCTATCTTTTAAAGGCGGCTTCTCTTTCTCCTTTTTTTTACTCTCTCTGTCAAGATATATTATGGCCATGCTATTTTACATAATTTGTAATTGTAAATTTTTTTTATAGTATTCTTTTATATCTTCTTTAGGTATTATATTATTCTTACCCTCTACATAATATTTGTCCCACGGAGCATTTTTATCATGGGTTTTCGTCACTAAGTTCCATCCGCTATCACCTTTATATCGATCAACCACATATGAAATAATACCTACCATGTGTTTATTTGTATTATTATCACATATTTCTATTGTTGGAGGCTCATTCTCAAATGGATTATCTATTCCTAATTCATCTATGTTAGTATTGATCCCATTATGTTTAAATTCATACCAAATTGAAGGAATGACGGGTCCGTATTTCCACGCTTCAATATCTTCCTCTATTGGGTCAAAGTCAAAATATAAACAATAGCCTACGGATATGTAGCTTAATTTCATCAATTTTAGTAGATCGGTATGTAATTTTCTTACAATCGTACTTTCTAAAATACTATTAGCTAATTGTATAGCTGTAAATTTATGATCTTCTAAGTCCTCCATAATAATAAAAACCTCCTTTATTATTATAGGTTTTATTTATTTAAAATCAATGCAATATTCCATACCTCAAATTCTACAAAAAGGAAGAATAAAAAACAAACATCGCAGTAAATCACCACTGTTTCTCGTTATCCCTACAGGAAAACTCCTAGCATTTTTCAATTTACAAAACCTTGTATTCTTCTATGATGGAAGTTTACTATTACTAATGTAAAATACAAAATTGTGACTATAGAACATATAGTATAATAGTCACGATAATGTAAGTTCACCGTAAAAAATAATGTAAAATTTCTAGGACTTTCAATCTATTTGCTCATGGTGTTTTTTTAAAGCATACCCTTAACTGATAATCACTGCATGAAAAAACACATAATACGCTGGCATAGTAATATACCACAGGGTATTACTATATTATAAGGACACAAGCATGAAACAAGCGCACAACTTCAATCTTACCAATGGAAGCATACTAAAGCACATGATACATATCGCAACCCCTGCGATGTGGGGCTTATTCTTTGGTTCACTCTACAACTGGATTGATACATTCTGGGGAGGTAAAATATCAACCGATGCACTAGCTGCCTTCTCGCTTTCGTTTCCTATATTCTTAGCAAGCATAGGTGTGAAGCAGTGTATTTTTAGCGGATCTATGGTGATAATATCAAATTCGCTCGGTGCAAACGAAAAAGAAAAAGCACAATACTACTTGGAAAAAGCAGTTATCTTAGGCTTTTTCGTTGGCATAATAGCGATGATAGGTATTTGGATAACAGCGCGTCCCTTATTGCGCCTTTTAGGCGGACAGGGCGAAGTACTAGAACTAGCATGGGATTACCTAAAAATACTAGCAATATCAATACCTTTTATGATAAGTGCAGAAGCACTGAACTCGGGACTTATAAGCCGTGGTAATACCCGATTTCAACGTAATCTATACATTATGAATGCATTTATTAATCTTGGGCTTAACCCACTACTGCTTTACGGCGTGTCATTCGGCAACATTACGATAATTCCCTCTATGGGCATACAAGGCATAGCACTAGCAACGGTCATTATCTATGCACTTGGTGCTATACTGATATTGCGTAAAATACTGCGCAACCACAATATACGAACAGACAGCCTACGCCGTTATACCATTACGGTGAAAGACAGTGCCTCTATTCTTTATTACGGCTTACCCTCACTCTTACAACTTGTCCTCGTCTCATTTGGGCTTGCAATTGTCAATTTTTTCTTATTCCGTCTCGGAGGCAACCATGTAGTCGCAGGCTACGGTATAGGGCTGCGCATAGAACAACTGGCACTGGTACCATCCATAGGCATAGGCACGGCACTTTCTGCCATTGTAGGACAAAACAACGGCGCAAAACGCTTTCAAAGAATACAAAGCGCATATAAAATAGGCTTGCTAATGGCATTAGTAATACTCTTCGTAGCAATGCTCCCCATATCATTTTTAGGCACGCAGATTGCGCGCGTGTTTTCAAGCGATATGTCAGTTATTACGGTGGTTCAACACTATTTATGGTTTGCCGTTGTGGTGTTTTTTGCGTATCAACTCATTGGGCTTTCTTCAGCTACCTTGCAAGGCATGAAATACCCCCTTATCCCTATAGTATTTGTTGTGCTACGCCAGCTCGTATTACCATGGATATTCATTCCACTATTTGCATACACGCTTTCATGGAACATATACGGCGTTTTTAGCTCGGTAGTAGTCTGTGCGTGGATAAACGCGCTCTCTCTTCTTATTTGTTTCACGGCAATTTTGCGAAAAAAGCTCTCCTTCACTTCTGACCATAAGGTCAAAGAACTATCATCTTCTATATAACAAGCCCTCTGACAAACTCCGCAGTATCTTACCTATACCCCCATACAACCTTTAGTCACAAAGCAACACATAGATAAAGGACAAAATATAGACTACCATGAAACTATCCTCATGGAAACATCGATTGAAAAACGCATAAATGTTCTTAGTCAATTTGTAACGCCACAACGCATGCAACGCATGCAGCACGTGCTTGAACACCGTACGCGACACATAAGCGTAGTGCTTGAAAACATATACCAGCCTCACAATGCCAGTGCCGTACTACGATCCTGCGATGCCTTCGGTATTCAAGATGTGCACGTCATACAGCAACACAATACCTTTAGCCCAAACGAAGACATAGCACTCGGCAGCTCAAAATGGCTCACGCTCCACCGCCATAAACAAACAAGCCTACGCGTATATGATACTCTGCGCAGCAAAGGCTATAGAATAGTAGCAACCGCATTAAACAAGCATGCTACCAAACTACACGAACTTGTGGTAGACAAAAGACCCATAGCCCTTGCCTTTGGCAACGAATTACACGGCTTAAGTCATGAAGCAATAGAAAAAGCAGACGAAGTAATGTACATACCCATGGTCGGCTTTGTAGAAAGCTTTAATATATCGGTGTCAGTCGCCATTGTACTCTCACACGTAGTGTCAAAACTACAAGATACGCACAAACTCATCTGGCAGCTGCCAAAAGATGAAAGACAAGCGGTGCTACTTCAGTGGTTACGCGTAGATGTACACCGTGCAAAAGAAATAGAAGCAGCAATACAATAAAACACGGATAAAACATGCAAAAAGCAGTAAAAAATAATAAAAAATATTTACTTTTAAGTATTGACATTATAGATATTTATGCCTAATAATAAGATATAAATAAAAAAATAAGGAGATTTCATTATGAAACAAAACACATTTTTTAAGAAAGCATCTGTAATTATAGGTGTTCTTTCAATTATTTCACTTCTTTTTACAGTGATTAGCTGTGAAGATACTAGTAAGGACAAAAAATCAACTAAGATCACCTTCAAGTACACAAAACCAGATTCCACAGAAGCGGCGAAGCAACTCGCTGTTGTGGAGAAAAAAGATGGTGGTGCAAAAAAGGATAAAGTATATTACACAGTTGCTGCGCCTGATGGTAAGTACGTTTCCAGCATTACTGCAAGTGCAGATTCAAAGGCAGGTATTAGCTACAAACTTAAGAGCCATAAAATAGCTTCTGGTAAAGTTAAGATAGCTGACGCAACAGCATCTGAAGGTAAAGTTGAGAAAGGTAAAGTGACATTTAAAGATGGTGTAAAAGGCTTTTTCTACCTTGAAGCAACTGCTAAAGCAAAAGGCGACTACAAAAAAGCAACGAAAAGAGTACTTTTACTTGTTGGTGAAATACCAGTAGCTCCTGAGTATATAGTAGTTGATGAGTTTACACTCGGCTCAGGTTCAACAAAAGAACAGTTCAAGATAAACAAAGAGAAAACTGAAGTATTAATTGATCATGATGAGTCAAGTATAAATGATAAAACGATTTCTTTTAAACTAAAAATGGATTATTCTATGCTACCTAAGGAAGCTCCTTTGTCAGAAGCTACTCCGACCCTCTCTGGTAATGGGATAGTGAATGACGCTACGGTATCTGATAGTACTATCACTGTATCTGCAGATAAAGACAACGATACTGAAGCTAAAATAAGAGGAGCACTTGTATCTCCCTATGCTACTACTCCTGTAGATGTTGTTACTTTAAAACCACAACCGTAGTTTTACTACCTCTACTTTTCACAGATAACCACTCTTGCCTTCGGGCGGGGGTGGTTTTTTTATACACAAAGCGTAAATAAGCCTTCTTCCCTCTTTCTTGTGTTACCCTTAGCATTGTACGCGTTGTGTGCGTGTATTCACCGCTTAGTCATTTATTATTCATCGTATAAAAAAATCCACTATATTTAAAATACTAACGCGCTATAGCGTCTTCTAAGAGCGATACGAGTCGTATCATCACTACGGTGTCGTACTTACAGTACTGTGCAATGTCCTGTAGGCTTATTGCACGCTTTGCGTCAAAGGCATGCAGAGATTTACTTAGCGTGGCAGTATAGGTATATGCCTGCAATGCTTCAAAGCTTTTGTGTTTCTCGTCTGATAATGCGGTAAAAAAATAGTTTGCTTCCATGCCATCTTGTACTTTGTACATGCTATAATCGCTGTTAAGCCATACGCTTGCAAGGGTTTTCAGTGATATTTTACCTTTTTGCTTAGGGTCATATGCCGAGAGATAGAAGAATATTTCTTGTAAATCGACTATTTTCTTCTTTATTCTCTGTCCTATGTGTGCTTCTCCTGCAAATTGTGAGAGCTGGCTTATCATTTCATCTTCAAAGTTTCTGCTGTACACGATAATGCTTTGTGCGTCTTTTAGTAGTGTTTTTAACTGCTGCCACATAGCGATGCGTTTGTCGGTTGCGGGGGGCATGCCCCATAATTGTGTGTGTATGCCGTCCTTGTGGTGTGTTTGCCATTGCAAAGAAAATAAGAATGGGACAAATCCGCCTGCTTTTATTCCACCAAAGAGCGGTACTGATGTTGAGATGCTTTCAAAGTCTAGGTAATAGCGCGGATATGGGAGTCGGTCTAAAAAGCCCTGTATTTCTTTGTCAAAAAATAGGCGTTTATTTTCATGTACTGCCGTTACTTGACGGCGTGCCGAACTGTGTAGTTCAAGGCTTGGCGGTATGTCTTGTATGCGGGTAATACCGCATTGTAAGAGGTCTTCTATTACGTTCTTTGATTTTCGTAAGGTGCGTACATCGTCTTGTGTATAGTCTTGTTCAGGTTTACATACATCGCAGTAACGTCTGTCGCAGTGCTTCCATGCGTGTTCATTGTTTGCGTTTTCAGATTCTGTGAGTGCAATGAGTTCGCTAAGGTGCTTTGTGAGTTCTGGAATGTACTTTTCTACTACGGTGTGCATGTCTTGTGCCTGCCATGTATACTCTACGTTGTTACTATGGTTGTATTGTTCATCGAGTACAAGGCTTTGGAGTAATATTTGCGCAACGGGTATGTGTAGTTGATTGCACTGCATGAGTGCATATGCTGCGTGTATTTTATGTTCTGGTCGTAATCCTGAAGCTGAGGTGGGAAAGTGTAGATTCCATGCTTTGTATGAGGTGTTCCAGCTGCACAGCGGTACGTAGGCTCCTAGCGTAGCGTCAGAGGATATAATGGCGTGTGCAAGTGCGGGCACCGTTTTTTTCTGATCTTCGTCTTGGTTGTCTGTGCTATTTTTTAAGAGAAACTCTCGGCTGTGTGTTATGACTTCGTGAATGTTTTTCTTCGCTGCACTGTGTGCGTTTTTAGTCGTGGTAGTGATGCTAAAGGCTTGTATCACACGTAAGTATTCGCGTATTTGCGTTGCCATGTGCACGGTCGCACAGCCGGTAGTCCTGAAAAAATAGGCACTGCGCGGGCAGTGTATGTATTCGGTTATTTCGTATGAACTAATCATTGTGTGCTTCGCTGTGTGTTGCCATAAAGATATACTGCATCGTATAGTTTCTACACGGTATTCGTTGCTCACTTAGCTCTTGCATATCAGTTTATACGTATCAAGCGCAATTTGTAACTCTTCGCGGGTTTCTATTACGGCTATAGGTACGGGGGAAAAATCTGCCGAGATGATGCCTTCGCCCTTGCCTACGCTGCGGTTTTTTTCTTTATCTAACGATATGCCTAAGTTGTAAAAGGGTTCGCAAATTCGTTCGCGCATTTCAACGTCGTTCTGTCCTACGCCTGCGGTGAATATAAGCATGTCTACGGTATGTAATAGCCCTACGTATGCGCCGACGTGCTTTTGTACCGACCATGCAAACATTTGTAGTGCAAGTTCTGCGCGTTTGTTACCTTGTTTCATTGCTTCTTGTAGGTCGCGCATGTCGTTTGAGACGCCTGAAATTCCTAAAAGACCGCTTTGTTTGTTCATCATGGTATCGAGTTCGGTAAAGCTCATGCCTTGCGATTGTAGGTATCCTAAAATAGCGGGATCTATGTCGCCCGAGCGCGTGCCCATCATCATGCCTTGTAGGGGGGTAAATCCCATCGACGTTTCTATGCTGATTCCTTTTTCTACAGCACTTATGGAGCATCCGTTGCCTAAGTGGCATGTTATTACGTTTATGTCTTTGGGTTCTTTGCCCATTCGTCGGGCGGCTTCGCGGCTTACGTAGTAGTGTGAGGTGCCATGAAATCCGTAGCGGCGTATGCCGTACTTTTTATATATTTCGTAGGGCAGCGCGTACATGTATGCGTGCGGTGGCATGGTTTGATGAAAGGCGGTATCAAAAACCGCAGTATGCGGACAGTGCGAAAAAATACTCTGCACAGCGTGTATGCCGTTTAGGTTTGCGGGGTTGTGCAGCGGTGCAAAGGGTGCAAGTTGCGCTATGTTTTTTTCGACTTGTGCATCAATAATAACAGAGCTATTGTAATATTCTCCGCCGTGTACTACTCTGTGTCCTACTGCATCTATGCTTTGTATGTCTGTGATTATACCGCCTACTTCAGACGAAGTAAGGAGTCTAACTACCGTATTACATGCTTGTACGTGATCTTCTATCGCTATGGTTTTTTTTATCGATATATACTCGGACTCAGATTCTATCTTGCTTTTGTGTAAAAGTACGGCTTCTTTGCTGCCTATGCGTTCGACTATACCTTTGCATATGCTGTGCGACTTTGGGCTGTCTTCTACTCCGCTCATGGCAAATATTTCATATTTTAAAGAAGAACTGCCGCAGTTTATAACTAAAATGTGATTTTTTCCTGTTTTCATATGTGTAAGTTTTTTATCCTCCCACTACATTGTGGTAAATGGTGTAGTATCATTATAAACGAAAAATACTGCGATGGGAAAAATGTATCAAAGCAAAATATAGTCAGAGCTAAACATATTGACTATAAGATACTATTGCTTTATCATATTTTACAAGCACAGCATCTGCAAGTGCTATTTCATTAACTTAAGTAATATTTAATTTTTCGGAGGATTATATGAAAGTTACCCCTATTGGAGACCGTGTATTATTAAAAATAGCGGCAGAGGAGAGTAAAACCAAAAGTGGGATTATTATTCCTGATACTGCGCAAGAGAAAACGCAGACAGGTACTGTCGTTGCTGTAGGAAGCGGCGATGAAATAAAAAATACAAATATCAAAAAGGGACAAAAGGTTCTGTACGATAAGTATGCAGGTTCTCAAATTGAAATAGATAAGACTGAACATCTTGTTTTGCCTGTCAAAGATATTCTTGCGATTATTGAATAATTTCAAAAATAGCTTCTATTATAAAGCACTGCGTTTGCAGTGCTTTTTTTCCCTAGCACTGATAATGATACAATACTTACGCTACTGAGGTCGCACTTCTTAGTTGCGCAAGACAGTCGTAAAAGTTTGGAAACGTGATATTTGCTGCATCGGCATGATCTATGGTAATAGGTCCTGCTGCTGCGAGTGCTCCAACTGCAAATGCCATTGCTACGCGGTGATCGTAATGAGAGTCAACCTCACCACCTTGTAAGCCGAAGCTAGAGCGTATTACCAGTCCGTCTTGATATTCTTGTACTTCTACGCCTAGTCGGGTAAGTTCTTCGCACATTACCGCAATGCGATCGGTTTCTTTCATGCGTGCGTGAGAGACATTGTAAAGGCGTATATCGCCTTCTGCAAAACAGCTTAGTACTGACAACATAGGTAAGGCATCGGGTATTGCAGATAAGTCAAATTCACCGCCGCGCAAAACTCCACTGCGTTTTATCGTAACCACGTCTTGTCCCTTTTCTTTACTCCATGCGTAGGTACAACCCATCGCACTTACAATGTCGAGAACTTGTTTGTCGGCTTGTATGTCATCCGCACAAAGTCCTTCTACGGCAATAGTAATGCCCGTTATCGCAGCTGCGCAGAAAAAAAACGAGGCAGATGAGTAATCGCCTGTTATAAAGAGTGATGCCATGCTTTTAGTATGAGGAAATCCTATGCCTTTGCGTACCGTAATGTGTGTGTAGTCCTCGTTTTCTATTTTTGCACCGTAAAGACGAAGATAAGAAAGCGTCATATCAACATATGCGTGTTCGCCAACAAGTATCGGCTGAAGAATGCTTTCACCTTCAAGGCATGAAAGGGCATATAACAGCGCAGAGGCATATTGGCTTGTCGGGCATTGTACCGTGATGTTTCCCGCATGTATCGTACCACGTACGGTGTATGGAACACAGGATTTTGTGTTGCAGGTAATGTGTGCACCTATCTGCCGCAGTGCCTGAAGTAAAGGTGCTGCCGAGCGCGTGCGCAATGAGGCATCGCCATCAAAGGTAAGCGGTTTCTCAGAAAGTGAGGCTAAGGCAGTAGCGAAAAAAAGCGTTGTGCCACTGTTACCTACGTATACACTATCGCGAACGGGACGTAAGAGTGTATTGAGCATGCGGGTGTCCACTTCTAGAGTATTTTCATGTGCGGTACAATGTGCTCCCCAATTTTCGATAACGGCAATAGCACGCTTTGTGTCTTCAGAATATAAAGGATTTACAATAGTTGTCTTTCCGCGTGTGAGTGCACTAGCTAATAGCGCACGTATGGTATGACTTTTAGAGCCCGGTACGCGTAAAATACACGGCTTGGAACTACCGCGCAAATGGTTTCTATCCGATGAGCGTATATTCGATACAAGAGGATGAATAGTACAGGTATTGTTCATAAAATGCACAATGCATCATAGCATGCTTGTAGGGTTTAGTACCTTTTCTATTGCTGCCTTAGAAAGTATTTTTTCTTCTACAAGAATTTGTCGGATGGTTTTTTTCTTATGATATGCCTTGTGCGCAAGCGCTGCAGCTTTGTCATACCCAATTTTCTTTACAAGTGGCGTTACTAAGGCAAGTGAGTATTCTATCCAGTATGCTGCGCGCTGTTTGTCTGCTTCTATCCCACTTATGCACTTTGTAACAAATACGTCGCAAGTATTCGCAGCAAGCTCTATTGCCGTTAGTACTTCGTGCGAGAGTATGGGATACATCATAATAAGTTGTAAGGGTGCATTTTGCGCAGCTATTTTTATAGATTCAGATTTGCCCATAAGGTGAGCAACTGCTTGTATGACCATTTCGGGAATGACGGGGTTTACTTTGCCCGGCATTATGGACGACCCCGGTTGCAAAGATGGGAGAATAATTTCGCCTAATGCGCCGCGAGGACCGCTTGATAAAAGACGTAAATCATTTGATATTTTCATAAGCGCAACGGCGAGTGTGTTTAATGCCCCTGCAAAAGCGACAAAAGGCTCTGCGCCCGCCATACGCGAAAATGGCTGCTTCATGGCTTTAAAGGGTAGTCCAGTGTCTTTCGCGAGGCTTTGTGCAAACGCACTTGCAAAATCTTTAACGCTATTGAGTCCCGTACCAACTGCAGTGCCACCTTGTGGCAAAAGTTCAAAATCACTTACAAGACGCTTTAACTGCTGATTCGCATATTCAACTTGCTGTGCAAATGCTCCAAACTCTTGCCCCAGCGTCATAGGCACTGCATCTTGCAAGTGCGTTCTGCCAAGTTTTACCACAGAGGTAAATTCTTTTTCCTTTTTTTTCAACGCAGAAGCGAGGGCTGCCACTTTTTTTATAAGCTTCGGTAAAGTCATGCGAGCGGCAATATAAATTGCAGAAGGGATAGTGTCGTTTGAAGATTGTCCCTTGTTCACGTGATCGTTTGGATGAATCGGAGTCTTGCTTCCTTTTTGTGATCCTAATAGTTCGTTTGCTCTGTTAGAAAGTACTTCATTCATGTTCATGTTCCACGAAGTGCCGCTTCCTGTTTGAAAAACATCTATGGGAAAGTGTGCATTAAGTGCAGCATTTTGCGAAGGTTTTTTCACGCCCGCGATAATTTCTTCTGCAGCACTTATAATTGCTTCGGCATACGAAGTTTTTAATACTTTTTTTTGTTTATTTACTAGAGCCGCGTGTTTTTTTATACGTGCAAGTGCAATAAGAAAATCACTATGTATACGAAGTGGTGAAATAGAAAAGTTTTCTATAGCTCGCTGTGTTTGTGCTCCCCAATATGCAGAATTCAATACTTTGATTTCTCCCATAGAATCTGATTCTACTCTGAAATTTTTTGTTTTTTTGCTTTCTTTTTCCTGCATGTTATAAGACCTCCAAATTGTACAAAACGATGAAGCGTTACCTTCTATGTGTACATAGTATCACAAACTAAATCACAAAATTCGATTTCCACGTCATAAAAGCGTAAGCTCATACAATTTGATATACAAAAAATACACGAAAAACTCTACTTGCTTACTTACCTATGTCTATAATGAAAGAGCATGGACAGTATTCCAATATTCGTTATAAATTTAGCACGAAGCACACTGCGGAAGAAACACATGGAGTTTCAACTCAAGCGACTAAAATTACCACATCGGATTGTGCCTGCAGTAGACGGATTGAGTTTAGATAACACTATGGTAAATGCCTTTCAAGCCAATCGCGATCTTATGCTGTACCGAAAACCTTTTACCATAGGGGAAATAGGCTGTGCACTTTCACATCTCGCGGTGTACAAAAAAGTCTGCGATGAACATATTCCCTACGCGCTTATTCTCGAAGATGACGTATTTATAGAACCACAACTTGCGGATATTGTGCAGTCAGTTGTCATTGCACAAATGCCTAAAAACTGGGATGTGCTTCTGTGTGCGTATGTCCAGCGTGGCAATATTTACAGTAAGTCTTATAAAAGTGCGCGTATTAAATATTGTGGAAGAGCATGTCTTCGCGTGAAAAACAAAAGCCCTTTTATAGTAGGTTTTGCAACAGAATTTTGTTACCATGCCGCAGCGTATATCGTTTCGTATAGTGGTGCAAAGAGATTATACAATGTTGGTACACCGATGAAAATGCCTGCAGATATCTTAACCGGTAATGCACACGCATATGATATGAAATCGTATGTATTGCGTAATCCTTGTGCACGACAACATGTATTATGGGCGCAAGCGTCCACCATTAAAGAACAAAACTCTAGGTCTAAAAAAAACTTTCGAAAAAAAATTAGACATTTCATACACAACTATGCACAAAAAAACATAGTAATGCATATAGTAAACCTTGCCATCCACATGCTGCTTTTATGTAAGCACTTTTGCCTGCTTACAGCACGAGGACATAGAGGCATAGTACCATTTTTGCGAAAGCTAAGCATAGTCCCACGAGAGACTATGAAGCGTGAAAAAATGTAAAAATGAAATCATGTACAGATACTGACATAGTTTCGCAATTACGCATAAATTTTTATCCTGTGTGGAAAATGCATAAGACGCATATAATAAAAATGTCATGTCTACTTTAAACTCTGACGCAAACGCTTCGCCATTTTACGTAGATGCTGCATATGAACCTGCAGGAGACCAAAAAAAAGCAATAGCAGCACTTACTTCAAACTTGCAAAAAGGCACTCAGTTTCAAACTCTCAAAGGAGTAACAGGATCGGGGAAGACCTTTAGTATGGCAAAAATAATAGAAGCAATAGGGCATCCGACTTTAGTACTTTCTCATAACAAGACTCTTGCCGCTCAACTGTACCGTGAGTTTAAAGAGCTTATGCCTCACAATGCAGTAGAGTATTTTGTCTCGTATTACGATTATTACCAACCCGAAGCCTACGTACCTGGAAGAGATCTCTTTATAGAAAAAGATTCCTCAATCAACGAAGAGATAGAAAAGCTACGGCTTGCGGCTACGAGCAGTTTATACTCTAGACAAGATGTTGTAATCATTGCCACTGTTTCGTGTATTTTTGGACTCGGTAATCCACAAGATTATTCGAGTATGTCTTTAATGGTAGAGGTAGGACAGGTACTCGATATACTAGATGCGCGAAGTAAGCTTATTAGCTTGCAATATAAACGCAATGATAGTACCTTAGAGCGCGGAATGTTTCGTATTCAAGAGTCTACATTCGATATTTACCCTGCATATAAGGAATGCATATATCGCATCAATACAGAATGGGACCTTATACAATCAATAGAGCAATTGCATCCTATAAGCTTAGAGGTACAAAAAAAGCAAGATAAGCTGTGGATATTTCCTGCAAGTCATTTTGTAACGCCTGAAGCGACGGTAAAACGCGCTATTAAAGATATAGAAAAAGAACTTGCAACGCGGTATGAAGAATTGCAAAATTCAGAAAAAATAATAGAAGCCGAGCGATTGAAATCGCGTACAGAATACGACTTAGAGATGCTGCGAGAACTGAATTTTTGCACAGGGATAGAAAACTATTCTATGCATCTTTCAGGCAGACAACACGGCGATCGTCCTTCAGTTTTGTTAGATTATTTTCCAAAAAATTACTTACTTTTTATAGATGAATCTCACGTAACACTGCCTCAATTAGGTGCAATGTACAACGGCGATAAAGCACGTAAAACAAATTTGGTAGAATACGGATTTCGTCTTCCTTCTGCGCGAGATAATCGACCTTTGACCTTTGAAGAATTTGAACATATGGTACATCAATGCGTATTTGTCTCAGCAACGCCAGGACCCTATGAAATACGGACAAGTAGTAGCATTGTAGAACAAATAATACGTCCGACAGGACTTCTTGACCCTCAGATAACCTTACATTCAACAACGGGGCAAATAGAACACTTGCTTGGCGAAATTAAAAAACGCATAAGTTGCGGTGAGCGCGTGCTTATTACTACGCTTACAAAACGTATGGCAGAACACCTCACTGACTATTTATCGGAACTCGGCATAAAGGTTTCTTATCTTCATGCAGATATTGATACTGTCGAGCGCGTCGAAATTTTAGTGAAACTACGTTCAGGTAAAATAGATGTACTAGTAGGAATTAACCTTTTGCGCGAAGGCTTAGATTTGCCCGAGGTATCGCTGGTCGCTATTTTAGATGCAGACAAGATAGGTTTTTTACGTTCAACAACATCGCTTATACAAACTATAGGTCGTGCAGCGCGCAATGTACACGGGCATGTTATTATGTATGCGGATGTCACTACAGATGCGATGAAAGCAGCAATAGAAGAAACACAAAAGCGGAGGCATATACAAGATCAGTACAACGTACAACATGGTATTACACCGCAAAGCATACAAAAAGCAGTAAAAGATATTTTAGTACGCACCACGCAGCTAAAGCAAAACGCTGCAAAACAATCGCTTGAGTTAATAAAATCACATCACAATATTTTGATACCAAAAGAGAAAAAAAAGCTGATACAAACATTGACAAAACGCATGAACGAACATTCTGATAACTTGGAATTTGAAGAAGCGGCAATACTTCGTGATGAAATAGTAAATCTTCAAAAATGAGGCTTATGTAATGACAAAGAATAAACACTACATCGTAAACCATGCTGCAATAACACAAAGTAAAAAAATATTTCGCGTATTATGTGCACTGATAATGCTTATCGTTGCTACAAGCTGTAGTCGTTTTCTCACGCGTACGTCATTGGAAAAAAAAACCATTCGCATACCGCAAAACCACACACTAGCATGGTATCCTCGATACATCATTGTAAATAATGACTACAGCAAGTTGTTTGAAAATAAAAACATCCGAGCAAAGATACGCGATGTTACTCGAAGAGGTGATATACTTCGCATTATCGATATAGACGGCGAGGTAGGCGATGGCTTTATTTGGTATAAAGTGCAGCTTGCAACACAAACAACTGATGATGGTATAACAGAAGGATGGATATTACTACGCAACGTAATAAGGACACATGCACTTACTAAGGCACAACATATTTCACGAAAAATTGTACGCAGAAAAAAAGCCCTTAATGCAAAATAGCTTTGATACGCCGCACACCTTGCGATGACGATTGCTCTTTGAGAATTTTAAATGTTCCAAGTTCTTTTGTGTTTTGTACATGGGCACCACCACATACTTCTTTTGAAAAAGAACCTATTGAGTATACTTTCACAACTTCATCATATTTCTCGCTAAAAAATGCCAAGGCACCTTGTTCCTTTGCCTCATTCAAATTCATGATATCTATGGAAACGGGTACTGCATTTTTTATTTGTTCATTGACAAGTTTTTCTACACTCGCTATTTGTTCTTGCGTCATTTTTTCAGGATGAGAAAAATCAAAACGAAGTCTATCTTTCGTGATGTTGCTGCCTTTTTGACTTACGTGTGTGCCTAAAATTCGACGGAGTGCTTCATGTAAAAGATGCGTAGCCGTATGCAATCTTGTAGTCTCTACACTATTATCTGAAAGCCCTCCTTTGAATGTTTGGCTGCTGTCTTGCTTCGATTTTTCTTGATGCGTTGAGAACGCTTTTTCAAAGCCTTCGTCATCTACCGTAAGATTTTTCTCTTTTGCAAGTTCAGTGGTGACTTCACGCGGGAACCCATAGGTGTCATACAAGCGAAACATATCTTGTCCAGAAATTTCTTTTCTGCCATCTGCTTTAATCTTTTGTGATATTTTATCAAATTCTTTTTCACCACGACGCAAGGTGCTTAAAAAGCGCTCTTCTTCCATTGCGAGTTCGCGCAATATAAAGTCCTTTGTTTTATTCAAAAGCGAATACATCGGCGCGTATGTGTTGATTACCGCCTCTGCAGGGGTAGATAAAAACGCCGCTTCTACATCAAGTTGTCGTCCAAAACGCATTGCACGTCGAATGAGACGGCGTAATATGTAACCTTGTCCCATGTTTGAAGGGGTAATTGCCTTTTCATCACCTAGTAAAAACACCGCAGTACGCACATGGTCAGCTATAATTCGTAATGCTCTATTTGTCTGTGCGCATTCAGGTACTTCTCGTACCTCGTACCTATGTGCTTGCACGCTTTCTAATGCTTGGAAAATTGGGGTAAATAACTCCGTTTCAAATACACTGCGTTTACCTTGTAAAATTGCACAAGTGCGTTCAAGCCCCATACCCGTATCAACGCATTTGCGCTTTAGTACTTCGTAGCTACCATCAGCGGTTTTTCGATACTCCATAAAAACATCGTTCCAAATTTCTAAATGCCGCCCATCTTCTAAGATCTCTTTGCCTGCAGATTTATCAGATGGCATGGTGTCAAAAAACATTTCTGTATCAGGACCACAAGGTCCGGTTTGCCCCGCAGGTCCCCACCAGTTGTTGCTCTTATCTAAAAAATGTATGCGGGATTTCGGAATACCAAGATCGTGCCATAATTTTGCAGATTCTTCATCGGGTGCTATGCGATCATCTCCTGCATAAACGCTTACTGACAATTTATCTATCGGTATTCCTAAGTAATGACTGTGGGTGAGGAATTCAAAGCTCATATGTATTGCTTCTGTTTTAAAGTAATCGCCTAAGGACCAATTACCAAGCATTTCAAAAAACGTCAAATGAGAATGATCTCCTACACTGTCTATATCACCAGTACGAATGCAAGGCTGAGAGTTTACTAAGCGTGTTCCTGCGGGGTGATCTTCGCCCATAATATAAGGCACAAGGGGGTGCATGCCTGCGGTGGTAAAAAGAACCGTTGGATCGTTTTCGGGGATAAGCGATGACCCTCGTATTCGTACGTGCTTGTGCTTTTCAAAAAATGTCAAATACTTTTCGCGTAGTTCAAATGCGAGCATAATGTTTCCTTATTAATTTTTTATTCCCTTCCCTTACTTTATTGTATTTAAATGCATGGCCTTATAAAACTGCGTAGCGTTCAAAACTTAGCACACCGCAAGCTTCGTTCTTTTTATTATTATGCAGTTTTAATACTATGTATCGCACCAACTACCCTGCTCGCCCCCTCTGCTACTTAACGCTAAACTTTCCTTAAAGCTCGCTACAGTGCCTCTCTCCACGCTGTTGGTGCTTGTAATACCGTACGTTCTATGGCATGAAATTGCTTGGTGTAAAGACTATGCATGGTTCCAAAATCTGCAAGCAAACGCATAATACCACGCTGGCATGTCGCATCATCAATGCCATTTAATCTATCGCCTGCATCGCCAAGCCCCGGAACAATGTATCCTTGTTTGTTAAGAACGGGATCAAGCCATAAGGTATGACACATGCAATTTTCTACGGTACGCACTGTACGCAAAGCACCTTCTAAAGATGAAATTATGCTTAGAACAGTCGTTTGTGAAGGTCTTACTCCAAGTTTTGTAAGCATGTCCATAATTGCAAGTAAACTGCCTGCCGTGGCGTTCATAGGATCAGCAAAAATGAGATGTTTTCCATTGAGTTCTGAAATATCACAGTAACTTTCTTGAGGGTTTATAATGTAGCGCATCGTTTCTTTTGTCTCGGTTTCATCACGCCGTACTTTAAACAAGGCAAAAGGTGTCAGATAATGTTTTGACGAAAATTCTTCAATTTCTTTACTCACAATAACAGATGGGAGCAGCGCTCCACGCAAAAGCACACACATGACGGTATTATCTACCACATCATCTACGTCGGGGATACGATGGACTGCATAAGCGTCAGCGGGTCTTTCAACGGGCGTTTTTACTACAATATGGGTACGTTTTTTTTGTGTACTGGTAAAAGCAAGTGAAAACAAAAGTTCAAATGCTCGCTGCGTATAATATAAAAATTCAGACTGCTTCGTGCTGGAGTTGCGCAACTTCGCTACTATACGCGATACTTCGCCGTGGTTAGCATTTGGGTAATTAAACGAATACACAGATAATCGAGGCGTGCGTTGCACAATATCTTTCAACTCATTCCCAATGTCTTCGTATAAGTGTATAATTTTTTGAGAAAACTCTGCAGATTCGCATGTTTTACGCTGCGCACAAAGATTCATAATGTGTTCATAGCGCTTTGCTACAGCTTGAATAAGTGCTGTATCGTTTTCAGAAAGCGTGTTGACAATATCAGAAGCAGTGAAAATATGCACAAAAATTACATGCGTTCTTGTATGAAATTTTTCAGCTTTCGCAAATCGCTTGCAAAACGCCGTATACCATCGGCAAGCAGAAAAGACCCCGCTGCATCTTCATTATGAGATAATCGAAATGTACTTTCATCCATACGCTCTACAAAGTTTTCTTCATAGTCCTCCGCAGATTTTTCTGACAAATGTGGTACTATATCTGCAGTATCTTCTTGCAACTCACTAAGTAAACTCGGCGATATCGTAAGATAATCGCAGCCTGCAAGTGCCTTAATTTGTTCGGTATTACGAAAACTTGCACCCATGACTATGGTCTTATAACCAAACTTTTTATAGTAGTGATAAATATGCTTTACCGATAAAACTCCAGGATCTTCTGAAATAGCAAAAGAATCTTTACTTTGATTTTTTTTGTGCCAGTCGCTTATGCGTCCCACAAAGGGAGATATGAGCGTAACATGGGCAAGTGCGCAGGCAATAGCTTGTGCCGTGCTAAAAAGCAAAGTTAAATTACAATGAATGCCTTCGCACTCTAACTCTTGAGCTGCTTGTATGCCTTCCCACGTAGATGCTATCTTTATGAGAATGCGCTCGCTTGATATTCCTTCAGCTTTATACAAGGCTATGATACGACGTGCTTTTTCGATTGTCTTTTCCTTGTCAAAGGAAAGATGCGCATCAACCTCCGTCGATACACGACCCGGTACTATTTGTAAAATCCTACACCCAAAAGCAACTGCTAAAATATCAATAGTCGCATCTACATCGCCTTTTCCACGCGCTATTGCATCGTCTATTACCGAATAATACTCACTGCTTTGCACAGCTTGAAATAGCAACGATGGATTAGTTGTTGCATCTTGTGGTGCAAATGTTTTTATATCTTCAAATTTACCTGTATCGGCGACAACGGTAGTGTGTTTTTTTAATTGACTAAGAGCACTCATAGCTTGTTCTCCTTATTGGTGTTTTATTTTCATGCGCATACTATTTTTATAACGCTAACTTTTTGTCTTTGTTTGTGGCGATGGTTTTGAAGCTTGCGCGCTGTATTGTTTAAGTTTGCGTTCTTCGGGAGAAAAAAGTTTCTCTGATGACTTTTGCGTTTTCTCTCCTCGCGCTTCTCGATATTTTGTAATTTTTTGTTTCATGAGATTAATCAATTTGGTTATTTTTATTCCGCGCGGACATACGATGGTACAATTAAACATACTCTCACAAGCCCATACCCCGTTTTTGCTATCCAAAACATCTATACGCTTCTTCAAGCCTGTATCGCGAGAATCGTCAATAAAACGAGCTGCTTGCACAAGTGCCATAGGACCAATAAAGTCGGAGTTCTTTTGCAAAATTGGACAGGCAGAATAGCAAGAGGCACAATCTATACAGGTAGAAGCCTCGTCAAGCAATTTGCGTTCCTCAGGCGTTTGCAAAAATTCGCCTATATCAGGCAGGTCGTCTTTTGGTACAAAATAGGGTTTTACAGATTTGTATTTATCAAAAAATGGCTTTTGTTCAACAACGAGGTCTTTTTTTATTTCTAAATTCTGTAACGGATCTATTTCTACCGTAAAATTGTTGCTTTCTACGCTCACATCTTTAAATAAGGTTTTACATGCAAGTCGTTCTTTTCCATTTATCCGCATAGCATCTGAACCACATACACCATGTACACAACTACGCCGAAAAGAAAGTGTAGTATCTTCAGTGCGAGCAAGCATTTCAAGCGTATCAATAACGCGCGTAGTATCCTCAACTTCTACCGTATACTGAGAATAATATGTTTTTATCAATGCCTTAGGATCAAAGCGTTTGATTTTTATCGTGGTTTTCACAAAATCTTCTCCTTAAAAATAATCTCGCCTTATTATTTTTATTTAGTACACGCGAGGTTTAGGCTCCCAAATACTTGTATCAACATCATCATATTCTATAGTCACTCTATTTGTTTCTTTACTGGTATTCAAATGAGCCATGGTGTGCTTCAAGAAGTTATCATCATCGCGCTCAGGATAGTCTTCTCGTGCATGTCCACCGCGACTTTCTTTTCGCATTCTTGCACCTTCAACAACTATTTCTGCAAGATCTATCATGCATCCCACTTCAAAAATACGTAAAGAATCGTAATTGTAGTCGGTGCTGCTATTGTGAACTACTACCTCAGCATAAGTGCTGCGAATATTCTCAAGCTCCTTTGCACATTCTGCAAGCCCTGTTTCATGCCGAAATACACCGACTTTTTCGGACATGAGCATTTGCATGCAATTATACACATCACCTATGCATGGTGCTTTTGAATTTTTTGAATTTTTCTTACGAGACATAATAGCGTGCCATACGGCATAGGAATCATCTATTTCTGATGTCGGCATTTCGTATTTAACAGCACTTTTAAGATAATGTGCCACATGCATACCTGCACGCCTACCAAAAACCAAAAGTTCTAAAAGGCTATTTGAACCTAGCCTATTTGCCCCATGAACCGAAACGCAAGCGCATTCTCCTGCTGCATACAATCCTTCATAGTGCTGCTTTGAATATTCAACTTGTCCATCGTGGTTTGTAGGTATACCACCCATGGTGTAATGCGATGTGGGATGTATCGGGATTGGAGATTCTATGGGGTCTATACCTACATAGGTTTGACAAAATTCACGTACATCGGGAAGCTTATTATTTATAAGATCAGCACCTAAATGTGTAGCATCAAGATGCACGTAGTCATCTATTTGCTTGTTACCGATTATTCCGCGTCCTGCAAGTAATTCCATAGTAATAGAGCGAGCGACCATATCACGCGGTGCGAGATCTTTAAGCTTAGGCGAATATTTCTCCATAAACGGATCACCATTTCTATTGCGTAGTATTCCACCTTCGCCACGCGTGCCTTCTGTTATAAGCACACCTATGTCTTTTATACCCGTAGGATGAAATTGATAAAATTCAAAGTCTTCAACAGGTATACCCGCACGTGCACAAAGCGCAGCACCATCACCCGTATTCGCAAGTGCATTAGAAGTTATTTTAAACAAGCGACCTGCACCACCTGTTGCAAAAAGTATTGCTTGTGCTTGGAATATATGAAGAGATCCATCTTCTATACATATCGCAGCGACGCCGACTACCGCGTTTCCATTCATTAACAGCTTTATAACATGATACTCATCAAAGAACGTAATATCATTTTTTATACATTGCTGATACAGTGTATGCAATATTAAATGTCCAACTCTATCCGCTGCATAACATGTTCGCATGATGGGACCTTCACCAAAGTGATGCGTGTGTCCACCAAAACGACGTTGTGCTATTTTTCCATGTTCAGTGCGAGAAAATGGCAAACCTTTATGCTCAAGGTCATATATAACCTGTGGCGCATCTTCTGCCAAAATAACTGCCGCTTTTTGATCAACTAAATAATCGCCGCCCTTCACCGTATCATACGCATGCCATTGAGGATTATCATCGCCCATGTTGCCAAGTGACGCAGCTACCCCTCCTTGCGCAGCACCGGTATGACTTCGCATAGGATATAACTTACTTACAACAGCAACTTTTGTTTTCGATTCACCAATCTGTAATGCAGCATACAACCCTGATCCGCCACCACCTACTATAATGACATCAAACGTATGATAAGTTATAGAACACATAATTTCATATTATATCACACACATTTGTAGCATAAATTCAACTAAAAACACGTAAGAAACACTATATGCATACAGAATAATTTCTCAAAAACAAAAAAGGAAACCGCAAAATGCGATTTCCTTTTTTATCGTTTATATCACAACGTAAGCACTAGAATGCTATCTTAACTCCTGCAGAGATGTACCCAAATTCAGCCTTAGATTCAGCACCATCAGCTCCGGTTCCTGTTTCTTTTGCTCTGAAAAAGTTTTCAGTTTTGTGATACCCATCAGCAGCAATACTGCTTTTCTTCGTGCGAAGCAAGTCTCCACTTTCCCACATGATTTCAAATGTAGTATTAGGAACTATTTTTACAATATCTACGCCAAATCGCACACGAAGATCAAAAGGGTTTACTTCGTTTCTTTCATAGGTTTTTTTAACACCTTTCGAGTCTGTAATGTAGTCTTTGTTTTGTCCTGTAATATTAAACGCCTTAAACAAAGCACCTGCTTTTAATTTAAGAAAAAGTATGGTGTACGACCCTTCATATCCAAGTCCCACATCAGCAGTTGGCCTAATGTCATATTCAAGATCATCTACTTTTTTCTTCGCTCCAAGTGCATAGTTAAAGTTTAATATTAACCCATGATTAAGACCCGGTACCAATCCAATAATACCTTCATCTTCAGAATCCCAAAACGTAAGTTTTGCACCGATATACTGAATGTCTATTTTTCGTACTGCTTCGTAGGGAGAACTTCCATACAGAATACCAAATCCTAAGCCATCAAGAACTTTTTCATCGCCTTTGAAAAGATCCATAACATCCGTTTTCTTTGGGCTTACAAAGTATCGAGTTGAATCTTGAAAACCAAGTACTAGGCCTGCACCAACTTCATACGAAGCCGTAAAAATATCCTTATCGCTTTTTTTACTCGGCACTACCGGTAATGATGCTTCGCCATATGGTGCTTTATTTTCCATTGCAACATCAAAACCAACACTCGGTTTTATAAATAAGCTATCCCCGATGTTTATCTTATAGCCAACAAGCGCACCGAGAGAGAGAGGATTACCTTCTCCTAAGAATTTTATTTCTTCGTTTTCAACTTTTGAAAAAATATAGGAGTTCTTCACTTTTAAGGTAAGATTATCTACCGCAAGAACACTAGCATATATTGAAAGTGCGAATGGATTAAAGGCACGTTTCGTTCTATGAACTGCAGCTAAGCTTTCTCTAAAACTATACTTCGTAGAAAAACCAACCGCAACATCTATAATCTTATCCATTTTGAAACCAACTTTGAAAGCTGCAAGTTGCTTATTCATTCCTTCATTGTTAATATCGCTATGCGTGTAGTCCAATGTTCTCTTTGAAAGAGTATTAGAACCGTCATCAGAAGTTTTAAGATCTTTTTCTTTCGCAAATAATTTAGAAGTCTGATATTTCGCAGTACTAAGAGGCGTTACTACATCTTCTCTAATAGTCACAAAATCCATGTCAGAGAGACCAGATACATAATCAATCTTTTCATGTTCTTTTGTCTTTAATTCAATGTACGCAGGACCAATATACACGGTACCGTTGATACTTCCCCAACTTACACGAACGCCTTGCTTTCCTTTTTTAATCTTTGTATCCTTAGTCAATACTTCGTATTCTTTTCCATCTTTACCTGTAACTTTTGCGGTTGTCTTGACAAGTTCATCGTCACTGCGTCCTTGTGATTGAGGACCTTCAACTTCAAATTTAATTTTAAGATCACGTACTTCTATCTTGGCATACAGAAAATCTGCATCTTCGCTTACAAACTCTTCAGTACTCTTGGCACGAATTTCACTTTTGAGAGTCAATTTCGCTTTGCCTTCCATACCAAAATGTTCCCAATCAAAGTTATAACCAGCATGAGTAGAAACCTCGGGTTTAAATTTCCACTCTACATCTACTCCATTTCCAGATTGAATTCTGGTTATTTCTGCAAATACTGTTGCAATAGGTGATATTGCGAACAATATAATAAGCAATAATATTATTTTTTTCATAATTTTCCTCCTATTTTACATTTACTAATGAAAAATTACACATATTTAATAATAGTATCATTCATGCAATGTACAATACAAGTTTAAATCCATTTCTTTGTGCGAAGCGTTATAATTGTATCTTTTGTAATACAAAATAAAATATATTTTATTTTGTATACATTATTACAAAATCAATAAACCTTATTTATGATATCTTGTATATTATTACATGGCTCAATCACACTTTATATTTAATCCATATCCGATACGTTACCAAGCAAAGTACAAGCTTCAGAATAAAAGCTGGCATGAAGAATTTCAAAATCTTCCTTATGCGAAAAATGAACACCTACTCTCAGCACAAGAAAAAGAAATATTACTCATGAAGCGAAACTATTCAGAATTGCCGCTTGTAAACTATAGCACGCAGTATGGAATTTCGTGTTTTGAAGGCTTAAAAGCATATCCACATGCAAACGGTAGCTTGGCACTTTTTCGACCTACAGAAAATGCAAAAAGGTTTTACAATTCTATGAAAGGCATATTTATGCCATCTTTTCCACCTGAAACATTTATACAAGCGGTTCGTCGTGTTGTATACGATTCGCGCGAACTTGGTTACTCGCCCACATTTCAAGAAACATGGAAAGACAACAATTTTGTAACTGCGCGAAGTATTTACCTCCGTCCTTTTTCTTATTCCGAAGGAGGATTAGGAGTTACTATAAGCACTGAGCCATGGGTTATTATTATGGCAACCGAAGTGGAAAATTATTTTGAAATTGTCGAATGCCCTGCGCTTATAATAAGCAAAAGAATTAGAGCTACCGTCAATGGAACAGGTGCGATAAAATGCGCGGCAAATTATCTTACATCAGCGTTGGCAAAAAAAGAAGCGCAAGACCTCGGATATAACGAAGCGTTGTTTCTAGATGCTCAAGAGCGAAGGTATATAGAAGAATGTTCAGCCTGTAATGTGTTTTTTGTACTTCAAGACAACTCGATAGTTACGCCCGAATTAAGCGATACCATACTACCGGGAATTACACGCAATAGTATTATAACGTTAGCGCGCGATGCAGGGTATGTAGTTGAAGAACGAAAGATATGTATAGAAGAAGTTATGGAAAATGCAAAAGAATGCTTTGCCACAGGTACGGCTGTCGGAGTATGTCATTTTGGAAAGCTTACTTATGAAGATAAAACGGTGCAGTTTGGAAATGGGCGTATTGGTGCGATATCTCAAGAAATGCAAAAAAACTTAAAATTGATACAGTACGGACTTATGCCCGATGTACACAACTGGTTGGATATCCTTTAATTTTTTATACAGCGAATACTACGATGCAGAGTCTTTTTTCATAACTGACAAGAACAATTCTTCTAATTGGTTTTTGTCTACTACCGCAGGTGATCCATCCATAGGCGAAGCGCCGTTTGTGTTTTTTGGAAATGCCATCACCTCGCGAATGGTTTTTTCTTTGAGCATGAGCATTACAAGCCTATCAAGTCCAGGTGCTATTCCACCGTGTGGTGGTGCGCCAAACTTAAGTGCCTCAAGCAAAAATCCAAACTGAGATTGAGCGTGCTTAGAACTCATGCCTATAATACGAAAAATACGATGTTGTAATGCAGCGTCATGAATACGAATAGAGCCTGAAGCAATTTCCATACCATTGCATACTAAGTCATAAAGTTCTCCTCGCACTACTGCGGGGTCTTTCTCCAAAACATCTATATACTGCGCCTGTGGCATAGTAAACATATGATGCGCAGGAGTCCATGCATTGCATTCTACATCCCATTCAAAAAGCGGAAAATCGACAATCCATTGAAAGGCAAATGCTTTATCCTGAGGCATGTTTTCAGTAAGGCGTGCATGCGCAGCAACTGCTTTGCGCACTGCACCGAGCGAGGTTAAGGCCACCTTAGATCTATCGCCGATAAAAAGTAGTAAATCTCCATGCGCAAGCGCATCGCCGTTATTCTGTAAAAATTGCCTGTAATTTTTAGCATTGTGTTGTTCTAGCGTAGAGAGAAATTTTGCAACTCCGCCTGTAAAGGTATGTGATTTTTCGTCTGTCTCTGAAACCGTGCATCGTGTCCACATAAGCGATGAAGCGCCGTGTTGCTTCGCAACAAGTTCAAATTCATCAATATGTTTTCTACTCACGGTACTTGCTATGGCAGCGGACACCTTCAACATAGAAACACGCCCACCATTTTTTATTGCATTCTCGAAAAGAACAAATCCACTTTTTTCAAACACAAAGCTTACATCGGCAAGATACAAATCGTAGCGCGTATCGGGCTTATCACTACCGTATCGCTCCATCGCATCATCATAGCGCATGCGGACAAAAGGGCAGGGCAGCGAAATATGAAGTACCTGTGAAAATACATCGCAGATAAGTTCTTCTGCCATTTTCATAACATCATCCGCCGTTACAAAGCTCATTTCTATATCTATTTGCGTATGTTCAGGTTGCCTATCACCTCGTGCGTCTTCATCTCTATAACAATGAGCACATTGATAGTATTTATCCATGCCACCTATCATAAGCATTTGTTTATACAACTGAGGACTTTGCGCCAATGCATAAAAACTGCCTGGCATAGTACGAGAAGGTACAAGGAAATCTCGTGCCCCTTCGGGGGTAGAGCGAATAAGTGTCGGCGTTTCTATTTCTAAAAAACCTCGCTTGTGTAAATGCTGTCGTATTGTGTGCGTAGTCATATGTCGAAGCGTCAAGGCTTTTGTCATGCTTCCACTGCGTATATCTAAGTATCGATGCTTCAAGCGTAAGTCTTCGTTTGCGGTACTTTTTTCCGTTTCTATTGTAAAAGGTAATACTTCTGATTGAGAAAGTACGCTTATCTCTTGTGCGTGTACTTCTATTTCGCCGGTAGTCATGTCCGCATTACGCATATTTTCAGGACGCATACGCACAGAACCTTGTATTGCAATGCAATCTTCGTTGCGTAGAGTCTGTGCAATATTTGTAATCGCTTCGCCACTAGCATCATCTACCACAACCTGTACAAGTCCATATCTATCGCGCATATTTATAAAATACACGCCGCCGTGATCTCGAAGTCTGTGTACCCAGCCATTGAGAACTACGAGTTGTCCTACATGCTCTGAAGACAATTGCCCACATGTATGACTGCGTTTATGCTGCTGCGTAAAAAGATGCGTCTGTACATTCATAAAGCTCTCCATCGCATGATTAGAATAAGATACTTGATATTATTGTGCATTGAGCATACGTACAAGCATTTCTTCAAGAAGAGCAGGGTCAGCTTTGCCTTGTGTTTTTTTCATTATCTGCCCTATAAAGAAACCTAAAATTTTTGTATTACCATCCTTGTATTGCTGCACGGCATGTGCCTGTGCAGCAATGAACTCCGAAACTACAACGACAAGATCATCTGAAGACAGTGTAGTAAGGTTATCAGTTCTCACAATTTCCTCAGGGTCACGGTCTTCTGTAAACACTTTTTCGAGTATTTGTTTTGCAAGTTTCCCATGTATCTTTCGTGATTCAAGCGCTGCAAGCATCCATGCAAAGCGTTTTGGAGTAAGTGGTGGTTGGCCAAATTCCCGTTTATATCGATGCAGAAACTTTTGAACATCGGACATGCACCATGTGACGACAAGCTTTGCGCTTACTCCATATGATACTGTCTGCTCAAAAAAATCTGCTATCTTTTTTTCTTCTAATAAAAAAGCAAGTGTAGTAGCGTCTAAATCGTGCTCTTGCATTATTCTTGTTGCCCTCTGAAATGGTAACTCTACGTTACTTTTGACATCGTCAAAAAATTCTTCAGATAAGCTTACCGGACTTATGTCAGGCTCGGGAAAATACCGATAATCGTTTGCATGCTCCTTAGAGCGCATGGCTATGGTAATTCCTTTATTTTCATTCCACAAGCGTGTCTGTTGCTCTACAACATTGCCTGAGCGTAAAAGCTCGCTTTGTCTTTGTATTTCATATTCAAGTGCGAGACGTATAAATCGAAAACTGTTGATATTTTTCACTTCGACTTTTTTTCCAAGTCCTTGCCCCATCTTATTTATAGATATATTCGCATCACAACGCAAAGATCCTTCTTCCATAGTACCATCGCAGACATCTAAATAACGTACTAAACGTCGAAATTGCTTGAGCACAGATTCCGCATGTTGAGGTGTCTTTATTTCAGGAGCGGTTACTATTTCCATAAGTGCAGTCCCTGCTCTATTGTAATCGCACAAGGTGCAATCAGATGTGTGTATGAGTTTGCCTGCATCTTCTTCTAAATGTGCTTGTATAATTCCCACATTTTCAGCAACTCCTTCATGAAAAAAATTGAAGGTTCCGCTTTTTCCTACGGGATGATAAAACTGACTTATTTGATAATTTTTCGCAAGATCAGGATAGAAATAATTTTTTCTGTCAAAGCACAGCACTGGTGCAAGATCACACTCAAGCGCATGCGCAATACGATAGGCATAAGACACCGCTTGTTTATTAGGTACGGGTAAGGTGCCAGGATAACCGAGACAGGTGGGACAAACATGCACATTGGGCGTTTTTTCAAACGTAGCGGGACATTCACAAAACATTTTGCTTTTCGTAAGCAATTGTGCGTGAATTTCAAGCCCTATAAAAACATCAAAAACGGAACTACTCATGCGCGTAACTCCTGCGAAGACATATCTGAACCATGGCTTTTTAGATCTTTGATTTTTTCAAACAGTGTCTGCGCATACGGCGAATAGCGATGCACAAGATCAGCGCTTGTCTTTTCTGCAAAGTCAAACAAGCGTTCTTCGCCATAGTGCGGCGCAACGGTCTGCACGCCTATGGGTATATTGTCTTGAAAAGAAATGGGCATACTCAACGCAGGCACACCGACAAGATTCGCGACAACTGAATATACATCTCCCAATTTTTGATGAAATGAATTCATGTTGCTATCATCAAAACAAAATGCCGGAATAGGAAAAACGGGTAACACAAGTATATCTACTTCTGAAAAAATTTGTTTTACCATGGTTTGCATATGCCTGCGAATGTTTCGTGCTTTGATATAGCACTGATTCTGAAAACCCGAACGCAAGGCAAGGCAGCCTGTTATAATACGTAAGGTAACTTCATCACCAAAGCCATTACTTCGTGCAGCACGAATAAGCTCAAAATTATTTTTTGCAAGAACACCGCGCGATCCATAGCGTATGCCATCAAAGCGTGCAAGGTTGGAACTTGCTTCTGCTGTTGCAATATTAACGTATACGGCAGGAGCATATTCTAAAAACGGGAGGTCTATAGGGATAACTTTGTATCCTAATTTCTCGTAATGGCGCGCTGCCATGGAAAGAACATTTTCTACTTTGCTATCAAGCTCACCGGATTTTGGACGATACACCGCAACAGTTTTTACTTCGCGCGATGGTATAGCGTCTGACTCGGGATAAAACGAACTTGCATCGCGCGCATCTCGCCCTTGTACCTTAATGGCTGAAAACACCGCTTTCGTCCATGCAAGGCTTTCTGCAAGTATACCTATAACGTCAAGCGAAGAGGCAAACGCAACCAAGCCATAACGAGAAACTGCCCCATAGCTTGGTTTTAACCCCCATATACCACAAAACGATGCAGGCTGACGAATAGAACCACCAGTATCACTGCCAAGCGCAAAGGGCACACAACCAGATGCAACTGCAGATGCAGATCCACCGCTTGAACCTCCTGCAGTTTTCGCAATATTCCAAGGATTATTGGTACATCCATATATACTATTGGTAGTATCTGAGCCCATACCAAATTCATCCATGTTTGTCCTACCAACAGGCACAGCACCAGATTGTAAAAGCTGCGTTACCGCCGTTGCCGTAATAGGACTTATGAAATTTTCAAGTAATCGAGATGCACAGCTAAGAATATGACCAGCATGCGATATATTTTGCTTTATCGCAAAGGGTGCACAAGATAAAAGACTCTGCAATGATTCTGACTTACTCAGCGCACTTTGTATTTTCTCATCATCTTCAAACGACACAAAGGCATTAATATCTTCGTTTGCTTCTTCAATGGCTCGGCGGTACTCGCTCCGCGAATTTACTAAAACACTGTTCCAAGACAAATCTAGATTAGAAGATTTTAAATCCATAACTATATCTTAAATAATAATAACTATAAAATATTTGGAATAACAATATACTCTTCTTCATGCTCTTCGCTGCGATTTATCAGTGACTGCGTATCTGTAAAAAATCTTGCAACATCGTCCCGAAGCACACCGATACTCTGATTTGTATCCGTGTCAATGTCAGTACTGCAGGTAGTCTGAGAATCCGTAGAAACAAGATCCATAACCTTAAAATACTGTAACAATTCTTCAAAAGAACGCGCAATTTCTTCTTCTTTTTCACGCGTTACAGAAACATACAACAGCTGTGCAGTCTCTTCAATAATGCTTATATTTTCTCGAGTCATGTTTTATTATGGTGATGTATTTGCACCTTCTCGTCAATGCTTTTTCATATCATCTTTTTCAATATTCTACAATTTATGAAAATAAAAACGAGCATATTGAGAGATAAAATACCCTTTCTTAATACATGGACGAGGTAAATTTTCTTTATTTCTTTTTGTTATGCGAAAATAGAAAATACATGATGATTTTATCGTATAATAGCAAGTAAGATTATTTTATTTATAAGGAGATTTTTATGCTATCTACAACTATTTTAAAAGTATTAAACGACCAAGTTACTATGGAATTTCAAGCGTCTCATATATATTTGCAGTACTCTGCATGGGCAGATTTTCGAGGATTGACAGGCTGTAGTGCATTTTTACGTACACATTCGCAAGAAGAACGCGAGCACATGCAAAAAATTTTTGATTATATTCAAACCTCAGGAGGAATGCCAACCTTAGGATACATAGAAGCACCCGAGGCATCATTTGATGATATACAGGCATTATTTACCTCTGCACTGAAACATGAAGAAAAGGTAACTGCAGCCATTCACCGTATTTATGACCTTGCCTTGAGCGAGAAAGACTATGCAACACTAAGTTTCATGCAATGGTTTGTAGATGAACAACATGAAGAAGAAGATCTTATACACAGAATGCTAGATCGCATTGCGCTCATCGGACTTGAAAACCCTAGTGCATTGTTTTTTATAGATCAAGAAGCACGTACACTCTCTGCACACGATTGAGTAGATTGATACACACGAAAATTAAAAACGTACCATAAGCAGGAGATTTACCAATGGATTTACAAGTATCACGAAAATGCATTTTTAACCTTTTAGCAGAAAATGAATTTATCATTCCTCCATACCAAAGAGAATACGCATGGGACACAGAGCAATGCGAAATATTATGGGAAGACCTTGAGGAATTTTACAAAAAACACAACGAAAATGAAGAAGAAAGACCGTACTTCTTAGGTACCATAGTCTGTTATCAAGAAAAAGAAAATAAAGAACTACAGGTCATTGATGGACAACAGCGCATAATAACATTTCTTTTACTTTTAAAGGCAATGTATCGCAAACTTGAAAAAATTAAATCAGATAACTTGAAAGAAACAGATAAAATAATACAAGGATTACAAAATCAAATAGCTCCATGTATTTGGCAAGTCGACAGAATGACACAAAAACCAAACTTTAAAGAAACTCGTATAGAAACCAAAGTATATACAAACACTGATTACAATAACCATTTACAAAAGGTCTTTTCAGATGAAGACTTAAAAAATGATGATTGTAAGTTTGAAACTCAATACAAATATGTACAAAATTATCAGCTACTTATTAAAAAAATAGACGAACTTTCACCAAGTAATGTATTAGGAGTAGGAGGAAGTTTGTTTGAATTCATAGTATGCTTAAAACGTTCGTGTGTTTTATTACCAATAACGTGTGCAGATCTCGAGATGGGCTTGAAAATTTTTCACACCTTAAACGACAGAGGTATGCCATTATCAAATGCAGATATTTTCAAACACCAACTATACACAAACTACACTAATGAAAACAGAGAAACATTTTTTAATAAAGAATGGACTGATATTAATGACTTATGTAATGCAGGAGAAAAGAAAATTGAAATCGACAATATTTTCAGATGTTACATGCATGTTATAAGAGCTGAGCGGGAAACAACTGGTAATGTAAAAGGATTAAGAAATTTTTATTTACAGGAAAATAAAGATTATTTACAGAAAAATAAAGATACACTCATAAGCGATATTAAAACTCAAGCGATGAATTGGTCGGCTATTCTTAATGAATTTCCTGAAGACTTTTACCCCGAGAAATTTAAAGATGTACACGAAGAGTCTAAAAAATATCTACACATCCTCTCTAGATATCCTTCAAATGAATGGTGGCAGAATACCGTAAGTGTTTTATTGCACAAAAGATCAATAGACGAGTTTAATAACCCTTTAAGGAAAATAACAGCTGCATTATATTTTCAGTATCTCAAGACTCCTAACGTAGTGCGCATAAGACAAAAAGCGTATGTAATAAACAATAACATTTATCACGACAAAGAGATATTGCACAATGTCTTTGTACCAGAAGAAATAACGAAAGAAGAAATACAAGGTGTTATAGAAAATTTTATTGAAAAAAGAACTGCGCAACAAATTGTCCCGGGATTATTAACTTTATATGCATACTTAGACAAAGATCAACAATATATAACAACAGGTATTCACAACTTTCAGATTGAACATATTCTTCCTAAAAAATGGCAAAACAAAAACTACAACGGCTGGACAGAAGACGATGCATATCAACACATAAACAGTATAGGAAACAAAGTACTTTGTGAAAAAAAACTAAACATTCAAGCAGGCAATGGGTATTTCAACAACAAAAAAGAACAGTATAGACGTTCTGCCATACATGAACTTAGAAGCCTTAGTGAAAAACAAGAACAAGAAGACTGGCTACCAACTAATATTGAACAAAGAGCAGAACACATGACTAAAATATTTACAGATTTTTTCTATCAAGAATTTCATCCATAAATTTTTATCTAAAATTTCTTATGAATTGTTTTTCTAAAAAATTTTCTAAGATATGTGTTCTTCTCTGTTCTTTACTTATTTTCATTGTAAGCTGCGAAGAACATTCTCCTCAAACCCAAGAAAAAGAACCATCTTCTCTTCATACAAGCTGTGAGCTTCGCAATGCAAAAGCTTCAGATTCTTCTCAATCTACAAGAAAAATTATTCCTCAAAACGAGCCATTGTTTTATAAACAATGGTATCTCTCTAATACACGTGGTGGTATTGATATTAACATAGTGCCCGTGTGGGAAAAAGGCTATGGAACAAAACCTATCGCTGTTGGTATTTTGGATAGCATTATAGATGTATGTCATCCTGACTTCACAAATAGTGTCCTTGTAAAAGAATTTGGGGTTTACAACTCTCGCAAAAACCATGGAACAAATGTTGCAGGCATACTCGCTGCACGAGATAATGACATAGGTATCATTGGAGTAGCTCCACGAGCAAAAATTTACAATTATGCTATATTGCGTTCTAGTATCTTTTTAAAAGAAGAACACAAAAACATTGCGGTGTATAATATCAGTGCAGGTGATATGCGATCAGGTCTATTTTATCTCAAGCTATATCCTGTTTTTGAAAAATCAATAGAGCAGGTAATTACAACTGGATTTTCTAATAAAGGATCTAATATAGTCGCTAGTGCCGGTAACGCTTTTGCATCCGGCGGTTCTTCCGCACAAAGACAATTTCTCAATCATTATGCAGTAATTGGTGTTAACGGTATTGCCTCTGATGGAACTCATCCTCAAGGTACTTTTACCCATGGACAAAATATTTGGATTGCAGCACCGACTAACAATATGACTACCACCGATAATGAAGGGAAATATATAGATGACTTTGAAGGTACTTCGGGGGCAGCACCTTTGGTAAGTGGTGCAATTGCCTTACTACGTTCAGAATACCCTCTCCTAACATGGAGAGATGTAAAATTGATATTAGCTGAAAGTGCTCAAAAAGTAGGAGAAAGAACAAATTATCAAATAACCGGCAAAATGTATTCAAATAAGAGTAAAGATCAAAACTATCACATTATCAAGGGATTCGGTGTATTAGATGTTGAGTCAGCATTTAAGACAGCAGAAGACTGGCAACTACTACCAGCAATGAAAACACATAGGCAAACATCTTCTTCTTTTGAAATCCCACATTTTGAAAAAGAAACACCAGAATTACAAGAGCTCTTGAAAAAATATAAATGGCTATCGGGTACTAAAATTGCGGTGAAAGAAAGTACTATACAATTTATAGAATCAGTTACTATTGAAATTAAAATCACGGGAAAAATAGCCGAACCATGTGAAGTGTTTTTGACAAAAAATATTTCGACCAGCACTATTCCTCTGAATATTCTGAATACAGAAAAAAGCACAATACAATTAGTAACTAATTTTTTTCTAGGAAGCTCAGCAGATAGTACATGGGAGCTTATCGTAGCAATAAAGAACGCTAAAGAAGCCAGAAATATAGAAGAAGCAACGATCACTTTTCGCGGACATTAAAAGCATGGTAGCAAAAGCAAAAGGTGAAGTTCTGCCAAGCCTCCTACACACTAAGGAGGCGGTATATTTTTCATATAATTGAGGATATGAGATAGCGTTTCATCTGCATCAAACATACGAGCCATAGACTGCATTGAATATATTTCTTCTGCTATTTTTGAATATTCAAGCATAACGCATCGTAATATGTATACCACTATGTGGTATTTGGATATGCATTTTCTAATCTCGATACAATATTGGTTTCCGTCGAAGTCGATATTTCAGTTACCCTACCCTCGCTTGAAGTCGTAGGTCTACCTGCAAGCGAAGTAAGAGAAGCAAGAGAGCGCGTGAAAGCTGCGGTACGCAACAGCGGCTATGTGTGGCCAAACAAAAAAGTACTGGTGAATCTCGCTCCTTCCGATTTAAAAAAGCGCGGCGCAGGCTTGGATTTACCCATTGCACTTGCAATATTACGCGAAAGTGGACAAATACCATCTCTAGAATTTCCCATTATGGCTTTAGGTGAGTTGCAGCTTAACGGCGTAATACGACCAGTAAACAACGCACTTGCTGCAGTCATTTGCGCAGTAAATGAAGGTGTATCGCATTTTATTGTAGCGAAGCAAAACGCAGCCGATGTATTATGCGTCCGCACAGGGTCTCTTTGCGCCATACACACACTTTCTGATTTGAAAAACTTGCCAACTGAACAAAACGAAAATTTACATTATGTTCAGAGCGAATATGATTCTTCTCCTAATAATCAAATATCAAAAAAAAATTTCCTCATTTGGCAAAGTGCAAAGGACTCTGTTAATAAAACACACAATGAACAACACAGCTTCGCAGATGACAAGCTTTCATTTCGTGACTTATCGTACTGCAACGAGTTAAAACGCGCCGCTCAAATCGCAGCAGCTGGTTGGCATGCCATGCTGTTATGCGGAATTCCTGGAACGGGAAAAACTGCAGCCGCGATGCGCATACCGACCTTTCTACCTATTCTTAGCTATAAACAATCGCTTGAAGTCAGTAATATATACGCCCGTGCAGGGCTGCTGTCTCCTATTATTCAAAGTCCACATGATAAAGCAAGCGATAGTATAAGCGATGGACTGATACGGTACCCACCCATACGTCAACCGCATCACAGCGCATCACTTGAAGCGATAATAGGCAGCACCGTAGCGCAAAGCATTGGTGAAGTCTCTCTCGCTCATCTCGGATTATTGATTTTAGACGAAGCACCTGAATTTAAGACAAAAGTATTACAAGCTTTGCGCGAACCTTTAGACACGCAAAAAGTGCAAATAAGTAGAGTAGGCACAAAAACCACGTATCCCGCAAACTGCCTGTGTATATTTACCTGCAATTTGTGTCCTTGTGGAAACCGAGGAAAACCACTAACACACAAAAAACAAGATGATATGAACGCTGGCGCGTGGCAGAGCAATACCGTATGCATGTGCAGTGAACAAGATGTCTTTCGATATTGGAAACGTATAGGTGGTGCCTTGTGGGACAGAATAGATATTAAGGTGCAAACTAAGTATAAAGATCCATCGCTCATACATGAAGAAGAGCCACTTGCACAGCGCATACGCGATGTATCAGAACGACAAAAAGCTATACAATGCGCGCTTCGTAGGCAAAAAGAGCGTTTTTCTGCCTACGACAATGCACAAAGCTCTGATTGCACAATGCGAAATGGACATGCAAGTTCTGATAATGTTACGCAAAATTTTTCATTGACTGATGCAGCAAAACACTACATAAAACATCGTGCAGGAAGTATAATGAGCGACAGATCCCGCATGTCTGTGTGCAAAGTAAGCCGCACTATAGCAGATTTAGAAGACGATGACATGATCTGTGAAGCACACGTTGAAGAAGCCTTACATTTCACTATTGGTATTGGTGAAAAAGTCGGAGTCGATATATAAAATGTGCGTTTGTAATATTTACCTAAAGTGCGTGTACGATTTTTTTGAAAAAATCCCCTCTGTAAAATTCGTTTATAAAAGATCCAAAAGACGCACAGCCCGGTGAGAGTGCTATGACATCTCCCGCGTTGCTGTGATGTAATGCACTTTGAACGCTTTCTTCAAGAGAAGCAAAAGGGCCAAAGATAGCACAACGCAAGACATGTATAAGCGGCATTATCTTTTGTGTGTAAGTACCATCTAAAAAATACACGCTTAAGTGTGTAAAAGTAATAGCGTGGCAAGCTGTAAGAAAACACGCCTCACTTAAATTTTTGTCAGTGCCTCCTGCTATTACATGCACATGGGTGTCTTTGCGTTCTTGAAATAATGGTAACTGCATTGCTTGTGGTATGCTCGCGGCACTGTCATTATAAAAAATGCGTCCTTTGTATTTGCGTACGTATTCTTTTCTATGAGGAATAGTGAAAATTCTATCCCACTGCTCCATAGTATGCGGACAAGGCTGATTTTGTACTGCACAGCAAAGTGCAAATGCAACACTATTTTGTGGTGGTATACGCTTCGAAATTGCCTCAAGCGTGCAGATTTTTTCCACGCTTTTATCCATACTAGTGCGTCTTACGATGCTATCGTCGTTTGCCCAGGCTCCCCTCATATTTTCTGGTAATGGCGTTTGACTATGCCACATGATAGTATTATCATGCGGATCTTGCATTATGGGTAATTGCTCACTGTATTCACTTGTTCGCAGTTCATACGGTAATATTTTACACACATGCCGCGGTAAAACACGAAAAAGCGATAGTTTATCCTCCGCATACATGCGCATTGATTCGTAATAATTTTGATGATCAGGGAGTATGTTACTTAATACTGCAAGTCCTATCGGTGCATATAAGAAACAGGACGGATTATTTTTTTGTACGAGTTGTAAATCTCCAAGCTGAAAAGACGAAAGTTCTAAAATTATCGTCATAGCATGCACGCTTTTGTCTTTATCCATAAGCAACTGAAGCACCGGATACGCGATATTTCCCGCGCATGCACTGCGAACACCACAATGCATGTTCCATCTATGCATCGCATGTGTAATGCTCGACTTGCCTTTTGTGCCAGTAACTACAATAACATTGTGTGTTTCACGTAAAGGCAAGTCCCCGGTAGGCGTACTTTTATGAGCAATCAACTCTCGTAAAAAAAGTGAAATATCGGTTTCTATTGTAATACCGCGCTCTATACACATGCGTATAATATCGGAAGTTCGTGGTATAGCCGGATTTTTGATGACAATATCCGCAGATTCTATTTTATCTATGCTGTGCGAGCTAGTTTCTACGCTCACATGAGGAAGTGAAAGAATATCTTGAAGTTGCGTTAATGCAGGAGCTAGCTGCTTTTCACTTTGCCTGTCACTTATCAATATTTGCGATGCGCCATGTCGATATGCAAAGTGCGCCGAAGCTACACCACCACCGTGATTACCAAGACCTAGTATCACCACGCGTTTGTTGTGAAGTATCGACATGATTTTCATTATAATTATATAAGGATTATAAAAAAGATGAAATTTCGTGTTTGTTTTTTCTGTATTTGTATGTTCTCTACCATGACACTTTTCTCACAAGAAAAAAAACCTCAGAATACACAAGGACAAGACTCAAATGCTTCAAGCGAAGAACCTTCTTCTATTAAAATCGTGAATGCAGATCTTCAAAAAAATTCACGAGGACTCAGTTATGGACTTGTGCTCGGTGGTGCCATAGCTGCATCCTTTGGTACAGTTCTTGAACTGAGTACACTTCTAACCTACTTCGTCTTGGACGAAAATACGCGCATAGAAACTTCTACTGATTCTCATGTATTTTCGTTTTTACATATAACCTCGGCAACCTTTATAACAGCAGGTATTACATCCATTATTAGCGGAACAACATATATAGATGACAGCATTTACAGTAAAAACTATTGGAAAAAAACGCAGGTTATTACGGGCTCTGTGTTAACTTCGGTCGGTTCTGCTGCTACTATAGCAGGTTTAGTATTGTACGCTGCTGTCGATATGAAAGATGCGGGCGCGGCAGTAATGGGAAGCGGCGTGTCACTTATGAGCAGCGGTCTTGTCAGCCTTTTTATAGGGCTGTTTGCACAATAGCAATATACACACCTTATACGCTAAGACTTTAGGCGATATACCAACTTAATTTCAATAAAAACTATAGAAGAAAAATAGCGTTGTTCCAATTTTACTTTGGATAGTATCGCAATAAATATAGTTTGAACTTCAAATATTTCACTTCTTAATTTACAGAATAATTAAAATGTTATACTACGCATAGCATATGCAAAATTTTGAGCTATTACATAACGCAATGTTGCTTATGTTCCAAATTTCTATCATCATGGTATCAAGCCTCGTTGCAGAGAAATTTTCACAAAAATTTATGCTTCCGCGTGTCGTGGGATACATCATCATAGGACTTGTAATTGGACCTCATGTGTTAGGAAGTATTCCTATAACATCATTATTTCCCTACGGTATATTTCCAAGTGTTACAGAAACAAGCCTTGGCATTTCAAAAAGCTTATACCACTTGGCAACCATTGCCTCCATCATTTTATTGTTTTATTCGGGATTAGAAACTGACGTAAGCTTATTTTTGAAATACGCTTTCAAAGGCAGCATTATAGGATTAGGTGGTCTTATCTTCTCTTTTCTTGGAGGATATTACATAAGCAGAATTTTTTTTCCTAGCCTATCTGCACTGCATACTTCGCATTTATTCATGGGTACTATTGCAACTGCCACATCAGTAGGAATTAGCACCAGCGTACTCTCATCAAAACAAAAAATAAGTAGCCCCGAAGGTGTTACTATACTTTCTGCCGCCGTATTTGATGATGTTTTAGGTATTGTAATACTCGCTGTTGTTATGAGCATTGCAGGTGCAGGAGAACACGGCTCATCTGCTATTTTAAGCATGGGCGACATATTGCTTATTCTTGTAAAATCTCTTGGAATCTGGATAGGATCCACTGCAATAGGACTGCTTTTCGCAAAAAAGATTGGACGCAGTCTGAAAAAAACTATTGCAAGCAAAACTCATATTTCTCTATGCGTACTTGCCATAGCATTTTTTGTCGGTGCGCTTTTTGAGGCATGGGGTTTATCTATGATAATTGGAGCGTACATCATTGGACTTATGCTTTCTAATACTGACTTATCCTACGTAATACAAGAAAAACTTTTCCCAATTCTCTTGCTCTTCGTTCCGATATTTTTTGTTATAAGCGGCATGCAAATAAACATTTTTGATCTTTTAGAACCAAAAGTAATATTATTAGGAAGCATATATGCAATCGTATGTATGATAAGTAAAATTTTCGGCTCTGGATTACCATCTTTATGGCTAGGTTTTAACATACTAGGCGCATCACGCATTGGCATGGGTATGGCACCTCGTGGTGAAGTTGCACTAATTATCGCAAGCATAGGGCTTGCAGCAGGGGCGATGAGTCATTCTTTGTACAACGCAGCGATGATAATGATTATAAGCAATGCACTCATAGCTCCGCTATTGTTACAAATACTTCTTTCTGTTTCTCGTCCAGGAACACGAACATTAGAAAAAACATATACAGAAGAAACCGAAATAAATTTTGAGCATTGGCAGCTTACGCGCTTTATCGTTTCAGATTTTCTCACGCTTATGGAAGAAGAAGACTTTTTTGTAAATAAAGTCACGCAACACGAAAAAAGCATCTACCACATACGAAAAGACGATATATTTTTTTCCTTGCATGCATTTCATTCAGGTAAACTTGTGTTTTTTTCAGATAAGCAAAGTATTTCTTTTTTTAAAACAGCGCTCTACGAGGCTACGGCAAACATCGCAGAGTCTGCGCAAGCAGGAAAAGAAAAGGTAAGCTATATTGCAAACAGTGCGCTAGAAAGCAACACTTGCAATATACTAAAAACACAATCACTAAAAAGTTTCATCTCTCCATCTTTAATTACCTTGTCTATAGAATCGCATACAAAAGAAGGTATTATCACAGAACTTGTAGACCTGCTAGATAACGAGGGATATTTAAAAAACAAAGCACTTTTTTTAAAAGATATATTCGAGCGCGAAAAGACATTTTCTACCGGTATGCAAAACGGCATAGCAATTCCTCATGCGAGAAGCAACGCATGCCTCAGTGCTAAAATCGTCATCGGACTTAAACCTGAAGGCACAGATTTTGACTCTCTAGATAAAAAACCATCATACATTTTCATACTTATAGCAGCACCAAAAGAATACCCACACTTAGCTGTGCTCACTAAAATAAGTACATTGTTACAACATGAGGCATTTCGCAAAGATTTGCTGTCGTGTAAAAAAGAAAGCGAAATTGTAGAATTATTTACAAATTCTCCTTCTTTTACATAAAACAAGGACAAAATTTCAGTACAGATATTCCGCACATTTTCTAACTCATATAACTACTGAAAGACCATGAAAAACTTAAGAGATAAAACGTCTGTATGCTAGCCTCTCTAAAATTAAGAAAGAAGTAATAATTCTATGATTTTGTATGTATTCTTTGTTCTTTCTTTTAAAGAATGCGCACGTGATTCTTAACTATTATGAAGTAGTCCCGAACTAAGACAGCGGTGTTTTAATACTTGTCTGTAGTGCGTATGCTATATTAAAAGATATGCGATTTCAAACTTTCTTCGCTATGTATACAAAATATTATTTACTTTTTCCCATAACGCTTATCCTCGGTATCATTTTAGGACTTGTACTCCCCGAATCTATTATTGATACCATAATAACGCCACTTTCACAGATAATTACAAATATTGTTTTTTATGTAACTATACCGTATTTTTTCTTTGCGCTCATCATAACAACGTATGAACTTGCTGCTATACAGCAGTTTAAAGATCTGGTAAAAACACTGTTTCTGACAGCTTTTTTATTACACATTGGGATAGTCATCATCGGCATGACTATATTTTCCTTTATTCCTGCAGAAAATCTTATACCACTGACGCGCAACATTGATTCTAGTTATGTGTTTTCATTAGAAAGCATACTCTCTACAGTGTTTCCACATCATTGGTTTCAAGTTTTTTCGTCACCTACACTCATGCCTCTGATATTGCTCGCACTCATCATAGGAAGCTTCGCTCAAAAAACCTTGCCACATAATCACGTATTTTTAGAATTCGTAGAAGGTATGCGTAGTATCATTATGAAAATACTACAAAGCATGTTACCATGGCTTATCATATGTGTCGCCGTACTTACCACAAAGCGCATAAAAATATTTCAGACCTTGGAGTTTCTCGGAAGCTTTATTGGCATTATTATCATGCTTACTTGCACTACATTAGCCTTGCTTTTTGTGCTTTTCCCATTGTTGCTTCGGATTCTTAAAGTACCTATGCACATAAAACCATGGCTGCGTAATCTTATTCCTGCTATATCAGTGGCATTTGCAAGTGGCACGGTGATTGCCGCCGGTGGAATACTGGTACATGTTGACATGCCTAACAATCCTCGCCGTAAAATGATAGACACGGTGGTATCTTTATCATTTATATGCACGCGCGTTGGAGTATCACTTGTTATTGCACTTACGTACATTGTGTGTTACAAAGCCTTTAGTGCGGTGTCTTTAAATATCTTACAATTTCTACTGCTGTTAATAAGCTCTATAGGTATTTCGTTTTTCGCTGAAGCAATAGCACTGCCTATTATCGTGGTAGGGATGGCAACACTCTCTCGCATTGAATTTTTATCTATCCAAGAATTGTATATAATTATTATCCCACTTGTACCAATACTGATGAGTTTTGCCGCTATGATAGATGCCCTAAGCTGTGGCTTTGTACAAGCCTATATCAAACATACGATAACAAAAAAACATCCGACACCTTTTTCAATGCCTCAAGACAACGATACGATATAACAAAACACCATCATGGTTATAGGAATACTCGGAGCAACAGGATGTGTTGGAGCGCTACTTCTGACATATTTGCTTACACACCCCCATGTAAAAAAAATTTATGCAACATCTGAGAGCGGTGAAGAGACCGGAGCACCTCATATGCGGTATTCGTTTTCATCTACCGCTAGCGCAGAATTTACATACAAGTATCATTCGTTAGAAGAAGTCAGAAAGCTCTGCGAAAATAATGAAATACAAGTACTTTTTTCAGCACTACCACACGGCAGATCTGCGAAGATAATACACACCATTGCGAATAAAAATAAAAACATTGTCGTTATAGATCTTTCTGCGGATTTTAGATACTCCGATGCTGCGCTATACAAACGCATATATGGAAAAGAGCACGTAGATACCAAGCTGCTTAAATATGCCGTGTATGGCTTAAGCGAATGGAATAGAGAATTTATACAAAAAGCACGTATCATAGCATGCCCGGGATCTTATCCTACATCCGTACTTTTAGCACTGTTGCCCGTGCTGCGTTATGTAAAACCGACAGGTATTATAAGCATAGCAGCATCTTTGGGAACTTCTGATGTAGGTAAAAAATGCAAGTCGCATTTACTTTTTACGGAACACAAGGAAAATATTGTACCTTATGCAGTGGGAACACAGCATTGTCATGTTTCAGAAATAATACATCAACTTGCACGACTTGCACACCTAGACAAAGAGATATGGAATAACAATGAAGAAAATATCAACACGCCTCTCGTATTTATACCACAGCTTGCACCGATTGCACATGGTATTTTGGCAGTAATAACAGTTCCACTTGCATCGCAAGATGTACCGCGGGCTGCCGCCGTACTTACTGCACAATATGTAGGTGAAACATGGGTTAGCGTATACGAAGAAAACACGATGCCAGAAATAAGACATGTACGCGGTACAAACAATGCCTGCATAGGATACCGATGCGAAACATCATCGCTTATACTTTGCTGTGCCATAGATGGTTTAGGCAAAGGTGCTGCGGGACAAGCTGTGCAAAATTTCAATATACGCTATGGGTTCTCCGAATCGCTGTGTTTACCTGAAACTCCTGTACAAACATAAAATAATCGTCACAAAATGATACATGCAAAGGATATTGAACTTACATTTTGATAGCGGTCAAATACACGTGTATGTTAAAAAAAAGCCTTTCAAGTATCATGAAGACAATACTACAAAATAAAATTCATACCATGACCACAAACAACATAGACATACCCGAAAGCACCGCTATTTTATATAATCCATCTCTTGTATTAAGCTACGGAAATGCAGACTACGTATTTGATAAAGAAGGAAGAAAATACATAGATTTCACAAGCGGTATGAGCGTAAACGCGCTAGGGCATCGATGGGATATTATAGGCAGCGTGGTACAGAAGCAAATGGAAAAATTTATGCACTGTTCTCACGACTTTACAAGCGAGCCGCACATTCAGCTATGCAAGACACTGGTAAATCTTGCAAATGCTTCGTGTAAAAGCGAGTATTTCAAATCTGCATATATTTGCAATAGTGGTACAGAAGCGAACGAAGCTGCTCTTAAATTTGCGCGACTTGCAGCGAAATATCAAAAGGGAAACGAAAAGAAATCGGAATATATATCGTGTACAAACGCACTTCATGGACATACCATGGGTTCTCTGTCTGTTTCTGCATGTGAACAATACAAAAAAAAAATTTATCCGCTGATACCCGATTGCACCATAGTTCCTTATAACGACAGCACTGCACTTGAAAGTGCCGCATCCCCAAAAACAGCAGCAATTATTATAGAGCCGATACAAGGCAAAGGCAAATTTACCGAACTTAGCTCATCCTTTGTCGATGCGATAATGCAAGTACGAAAAAAATACGACATTTTTGTCATTGTCGATGAGGTGCAAAGTGGACTATACCGAACCGGGAGCGCACTTGCATGCGAGCAGTACAATATACAACCTGACATGATAACACTCGCAAAGTCACTTGGCGGTGGGCTTCCGATAGGGGCTACCATCATAAGCGAAAACATAGCTACCATGCTATCTCCAAACGATTATGGTTCTACCGTGGGAGGTAACCCCGTAAGCTGCGCAGCAGCGAACGCATTCTTAAAAAAGATATCAGGTACACTTATACAGCTTGAAATATCAGCATCAGCGCGCCACCTACAAAAGCATATACAAGCACTTGTTCAATACGTACAAAAGCGCTACCCCGAGTACACGATGCAGGCATTGGGCAAGGGACACTTGCGTGGAATTACCTTGCCTGAAGAATGCAAATCGCATGATATTGTGCTACAAGCACAAAAAAAAGGCTTACTGATATCACGCACAGGGGAAAGCACCTTGCACCTTGCACCATCTTTAATATGCCCCTATTACGTTATATCACAAGGTATGAAAATACTGAAAAACGTACTATGTGAACATCTAAAAAGAATAAAAATGCACAAGTAAATATGTGAAAGTATTACTTCTCTATCATCTAGTTCTTAAAAAAGCAGGAGGCATAAGCCTCCCGCACATTTACGTTAGTAAAATTATCGATTTTTATTTTCTTTCTAAGGGGTTATTTTACGCTAGCTGTTAGGATCTTCGTCATTGCGTCAGTAAGAAGGATTGCGAATGTTCCCAGCGCTGCACTTACTTCTGTCATTGCAGAGAGCAAAGATTCTTTAGTCGGATTGTTTTTGTCAACTCTTCTACTTGCTGCTCCCGCTCTATTCATGTCTGTCTGTAATTTGGACGTATCTGCATCAGTTACCTTCAGTGCAACAAGTGCAAGAGTCATCGCCGTTTGCAAGTGTTCTCCTGCGACAACATCTTTCAATGCTTTTGATAATGCACTTACAAGTGCACCATTGTCATCTGCACCATCGGGTGCACGTAATACATTTTTTAGTGCAGTAAGCGCAGCTTCCATTTTCGCATGTTCTTTATTCACCGAACCTAGCTCACGGTTCATATTTATCATTACCGTACCAAGCGAATGGTGTTCAGCAAGTTGTTTAAGGTCAGCTTCATCTGGAGATGTGTCAGCGATAAGTGCTGCTTTTGCTACTTCTACCAGTGCCTTTGCAATACGCGTTCTTTCTGCTGTTGCTACCTTGCCTGCCAACGCAAGTGTCGAAGTTTTGTCAGCATCTTTTCCTGCCATAATTTCTCCACTGTCTCCACTCCTTGCAAGTGCTCTTTGTACAGTTATTTTTACAGCCTTGAGAATGGCTTTTTTCAATGCATTAGAAGAAGAATTATCACTGTCGAGACTCTCTAATGCATTTTTAAACGCAGCTGATTGTTTTAGTGGATTTGCTGTAAGAGTTTCGCTCGTATCTTTTTTGCCGTCTGTATATATTATGTTTCTTATATGGTTATCTAGCTCTGCATGATCTAAAAGCGCTGCCACAGCATATCCTAGCCCTACTACCGTTGCATCTTTATCATGTTGTGCTGCTCCGAGTGCGAGCATCATAAGCCCTGCTGCAAATTGTGTCTTATCGCCCGCCTGTTCAACAAGGACATCTTTGTGTGTCTCCAGTAATGTCGCTAACTGCAAGAGATTTCTTTGCAATTTAGCTGAATCTGTCACAGTTTTATCCGTGTTCAACTCTTCTGATAAACCGCTAAATGCAGCGATAAGTGCAGAACGTCCGCTAACTTGAACTTTCGGTGTAGATTTCGGTGTAGGTGTAGAATTTTCCGAAATCGAAGGCTTACATGAAAAAATTAAAACCACACACTGTGCGATAAGCAACCCTTTACATAGCCCAAAGAAATCTTTGTTTTTTATAATCATAATTTTTATCTCCTTACAATAATTATTTGAACTATAAACATTGTATTAAGTAATCAAACATAATCAAGAAATTTCCTGTATTATTACACAATTGAATTTTATATTTCATCTATAAGTAATAATTAATTATTGCACTTGGAATTACTATTTAGTATTTCAGCGGATAACTAATGCACGGATTGCCACTTATATAAAAGCGGCTTTTTTGTGCACGGGCTTGTGCACTTTTTGTTATTCCAATGCGCGTAGTGGCAACAATATTTTGCATATGCACATGCATAGAAGCAGGTAAATTCATAAGATACACGCGCCCTTTTAAAGCATTATCTGCATTTATTTTCTTACTTATAATTACAGTTTCATTATGTTGCGAAGTGGTAATTCCAAGCGCAATACTCAAGCATCCCGGACCACGACAGAGTACGTTTTGTACATAAGTACGAGCTTGAAATTTGCGACGCGATGCCATAGTAGACAAGCCCCAATATGGTTCAAGCGAGCGAAGCAGTACCGCATCGCCTTTATCCGCTGTGCCCGTTACGATGTTGCAACAATGGTACATGCCATATATTAAATAGACATACACGGTACCGCCTTGCATAAACATTGCGCGACATCGCTTTGTTTGTCCTTTGTATGAATGCGATGCCTCGTCATCTTGTGTATAACTTTCAGTTTCGATAATGCGTCCCCCGACTATTGTGCCATCTTCTGCATATGTGTATAGAACACAATTGAGCAAGGCACGCGCAATCTTTGAAATATCTTGCAAAAAAAAGCGAAGAGAAATCGGCTTAAGCATTGGAAATATGCTATCCTCTGAAATTTCATTCATGGTCTTCATACCTATGGTTTTAGTCGTTCTTTGTTTTCTTAAGAGTCCAATACGGATTTGTCTGTAAAACTTTATGGTATATGGAACAGTTTTTTTCGTGTGCACCTTCTACATACCCCGTACTTCGTAGAAATTCTTTGGTAATCTCTGCACCAGTAAAGGTAAAGGTTTTTCTAAACAAGGTCACCCACTGAGTAAGCGTTACACAGTTTTGCGCATACAACCATGCGCTAAAAGAATCGTGTGTCTCTTGCAGTTTCAAGATAACTCGTGCATTATAAATTGCCGCGCGTATTGTTAAGCTGTTACGAACAATTCCTTCATCCTTAAGAAGTTGTGTTTTCTTCTTTTCATCAAATACAGCGACTTTTACAATAGAAAAAGATGCATACGCGTTTCTAAAATAAGAACATTTTTTTAGTATTGTCTTCCACGAAAGCCCTGCTTGGTTTATTTCTAAAACCAATCGCTCAAATAGTTCGTCATCGGCACATAGCGCAAATCCGTATTCAGTATCGTGGTATATTTTATTGACACTTTCAGCGCGACAGTACGAATTTTGTGCGTTCATGGCGTTATTATAATAAATTAAGTATAGATGCACCGTTTAGAAAACATATCTCATCTGCTGCCATAAATCCATGGATATTTTAAAGATTGGCAAGCGGAGTTTCCTTGACAATAGGGTAAGAATTTGGAAATAATGACTATATGGCTTATTATTCTAATTAAGCTATGGAGAGATGTCTGAGTGGTCGAAAGAGGCGGTCTTGAAAACCGTTGTGCGGCAACGTACCGTGGGTTCGAATCCCACTCTCTCCGTTTGGAGATTACCCTTTTTTAAAAGCATGCATTTCATTTTCCACATTTGCATGCAAGCAGCATAAAAAACAAAAAAGTTTAGAAGCTCAATGTATTGTCATGTATCATCAAGATTGTTTGTCTACTATAATTATGACAATTGGAGGTGAATAATTATGTCCAAAAAGAAAAATAAGCAAGAAAATCAAGAACATATTTTTTGTGCGTATGAAGATGGTCAGGGAAAATTTGTGGAGTATTTACAACAAGCGAAAAATAAAATCAATCAATACACAAAGAATAATTATAAACTAAATTTATGGAAAGACATAAATACCAATGGTAAATTTATTATAGAAGAAATAAAAAAAGAAATAAAAAACAGCAACTTTTTTATATGTGAATTGAGTAAACTTAACTGGAATGTGTTTTTTGAACTAGGGTATGCGATAGGGTGCGAGAAATCAGTAAAATTATTTCTAGAAGATGATTCATCTCAAAAAGAAGAATTTAAAAAATTAAAACTTTTAAATGGTTGTGGATATACAGCATACAAATCACATGAAACAATTCAAAAATCACTAGAGAAAGGATTTAATTCACAAGATGATACATCAGAACTCAAGGAATTTGGAAAACAATGTCGAAGCAATACTGCTAGTGACCAACTTCTCATTATTACTAATACTAAAGAAGAACAAGCTATTATTGAAATTAAACAACATTTAACAGAAAAAAATATTCCATATAAATTTAATAACACCAAAGAAGCAGTCTATAGGACTAAAACATGGTATAAAGAAAATATTTCCAAATCCTATGGAGTGATTATTCATCTTTCCTTCGACAAAGAAAAAAAAATAAAACGTGAAAATGCTGAAAATTCATTTATTGCAGGTATTTGTGATGCAATAGAAAAACCATATATGTTTATAGGTCATAGCAGTATAGATCCACCTATGGACTACAAAGAACATTTTGTGAAATATGATAAGGAAACTGAAGTTGTTAATGATGTAAATAAATTTTTGGAACATCGTATAAACTATCTTGCACAAAAGGGAGCTAAAGAACAAGAACTTGTAGAAAAACAGACATGTAAGATTAACAAAATTAAACCTTATTTTGATTTTATAGCAGAAGAAGAAGATAAGATACTTGATTATTTTTTTGAAAATCAATTCTATACAAATGCCTTAAATAATCAAGGAATTAAAATAATTGTAGGAAGAAAAGGTACAGGAAAAACAGCTTTATTTATAAAACTAAAAAATAAGTTAGTTTCATCTCCTTATACAATCACAGCTATCTTAAATCCTGATAAATCAGATTTTCGTAATACTATAGAAGTTTTGTCTGATGTAGATCAATCACATAAAGAAAGAATTCTCGTAACACTATGGGAAATTGTTATATTATCTACTCTCTGTCAAGAAATAAAAAAAAATGAAAAGAAACAAGATGACAATACTTCTTGTGATGATACATTCATAAAATATCTTGAACAGAATAAAAATATCGGATTTTTCAAAGTATTGCAAGAATATCAAGAAAAAAAAGAGAATAAACATATTCTTGAAATTCATAATGAACCATTTTATCATTTAATAAAAAATAAATTTTACAACTATATTGAGGATAAAAAATATTTAAAACTTAATATTATTGCTGATAATCTTGATTGTATATGGGACGAAGATATTAAAAGAGATGTCCAAGCAAATATAATTAAGTCTTTGTTTGATTACATTATTGAGTTTCAAAAAAGACTTCAAGACATAAATAATATAAAAGTAAATTTCTGCTTTTTCTTAAGAGAAGATATATTTATCAACATCAAAGAAACTATAAAATTTGAAATTGATAAATTTGAAGCTCGGACGATAAAAATGAACTGGGAAAACCGTAAAGATGACTTGAAAGCCATTATTGATGCAAGATTTTCTAATGCTTTTTCTATAACTTCAAAAGAAGATATAGAAAAAGCGTGGCTAAACCATTTTAAATCATTTACATCTAGTAAAAATGCATTTGATGAGATTTTTAAACATGTTATTATAGCTAGACCGAGAGATTTGATAATGTACATCTCTAATTTATTTTTATCTTCTAACGCTGAAATAATAAGCGATGATGATTTTAATGAAGCAGATAAAGAATATAAATCATTTGTATACGACAATATGAAATTAGAGATAAACTCTATATTTAATCAATCTGACATTGTTTTTAATAAAATTAATAAGAAATTCGACAACTTATATGAGAATATGGAAGGCCATGAATTTATGAAAGCTATTCAGGATGAATTAGAAAACGAAGAAGAATCATATAAATTTTTAGAACATCTAATTAAATTAAATTATCTTACTTGTAAAATAGATAACACTATCTACAATGATGTAGAAAAAATACAAAATAAGTTCAAAGAAAAAAAGTTTCTCTTTTTTCGTAAGAATAAAATATATTTTCGATTTAACCAATAACAATTTCTCATATAATAGATTTCTCAATAAACTTATCAATGATATTTCTTAAATACTATCTTGTAAATTATTGATAACAACATTGTAATAATATTCATAGCTGTCTACCAAAGACATCCACGACACCGTGCCTTACACGTCTCGCGCTCCCTTCGGTCGCAAGGCGATGTGTGCAGGGTACTGATTTAAAGCGGTCGGTACATCAGCAATACTAAAAACGCTACGCAAAATTACCTTGAACACTACGGAAAAGATCGCGAGGTGTTAAGTGTATCAGTGTATTATAAATAAGTACATGTATCAAAAAATCATTCCAAATTTATGGTTCGACAAAGAAGCGATTGAAGCTGCCGAATTTTATACTTCTATATTTCCAGATTCTAAGAGAACTTTCACTTCTAAAATAAAAGACACGCCATCAGGCGATTGTGATATTCTCAGATTTGAACTGATGAGCTATGAATTTCAGGCAATTAGTGCAGGAACGCACATTAAGTCAAATCCATCAATCTCATTTATGGTGAATTTTAATACAAAATATGACAAGGATGCTCGGAATCGGATTGATGAAATTTGGGATAAGTTATCTGAAAGTGGCAAAATACTCATGCCTCTAGACGCATATCCATTTAGTGAACACTATGGTTGGCTTCAAGATAAATATGGATTTTCGTGGCAGTTAAGGTATACTGATGCAGAAGGAGAAGAGCGACCGCGTATTGTTCCTTTCTTCCTTTTTGTAACAGATAGCTGCGAAAAAGCCGAAGAAGCAACAGGGTATTATCTCTGTGTTTTCAAAAACACCAAGCGTGGCGCTATGAGCCATTATCCTACTAAATCGGAAACGAATAAAAAAAGCTCAATTATGTTTACCGACTTTACGCTAGAAGATCAGTGGTTTGCAGCAATGGACGTAAGCGCACACATGCATGATTTCACTTTCAATGAAGCGATTTCATTGATAATTACCTGTAAAGACCAAAAAGAAATAGACTATTACTTAGATAAACTTTCGCCAGTTTCAAAAACATCGCAATGTGGCGCGGTGAAAGATAAATACGGAGTTTCTTGGCAAATACTCCCTCAACAGATGGATAAGTTGGTAGCTGAAATTCTAAAAAGGTAGCCGCATGCTCAGATGAAAAGTATTCATTGCTTATCTTGAATGCTTTGTAAGCAATCACATTTATTCTGATAATTCTTTAATAATTTTTTCAATTCTCACATCGGAAATATCAAGCCTTGCTATTCGCGTGAGTACTGTTTCTCTGCTTTGAGTTTTTATTTCTTCTTCAAAAAATTTCTGCGTTATTTTTTTTCCGATGTAATAACCTAAATCTGGTGGATATACTGAATTCAAGACTTCTTTTGTATCTCTGTTGTAAAACCATTTTTCTTGTTTTTCTTTCATTTTTTTTCTATCTTCAAGAAATTCTGCATATTTTTCAGGATCTTGCTCCATATATTTTTCTTGATTATGTTTTGATTGACTTATTATGTAAAACCATTTTTCTTGTTTTTCTTCCATTTCTTTTATATCTTCAAAGAATTCTGCATATTTTTCAGGATCTTGTTCCATATATTTTTCTTGATTATGTTTTAATTGACTTAAATCTTCTACTATGTTTGCTGCAAAAAAATCAGCTCCGCCTTCTATAAGAAAAACCTTTCCACTCTTCCTCTCTCTTGAGTTTCCGTGCATGGAGATTTGGAACACATGAAAAAACTCATGTGCTATTAATGATTCTATTGACTTCTTGTCTACTAAATGTTCAGCAGGATTCATTGATGAATTAGGATGAGTAATATAATCAATATTGCTATCATAAATCATTGAAACATCAATAAACACACCTTTTTCAAAAATAGTCCCTCCCATATTAAATGCACCGCTTATAGAAAAATACACTGTACTATTTTTTAACCGAGAACAAAGTTTTGGACCTAGAAATGTACATATAGCTTCACTAAGCTGCTGTAAGTCTTTTTCTAGAAGTAGGTTTTTATTCATAAAAATATTTTTATTCTTTATAAAGAAAGGTAAAAGTGGTTTCATTTTTTTCTCATATACGCTGTAATCAATAACAGCACCCTTCTTAGGAAAAACATCAGTCCGATTTTTTGCATATCCATTTTTAAGACCATCACTTGATTTCTGTATATAGTTCTTGTACATGTATTCTCCTGTTATTTCTTTTCCTTCTTTTTGCGCTTTTTCAATAACAGAATAAAATAACGATACATCAGAATAATCTACTTTTATTTCTAAAGAAGATTGCGTTTCTTTAGATGTTTTGGCACCACTGGCACTAACATGCCAAGTATTTCCTACAAATAAGAATACTGTCAAAAATATAAAAATATGATAATAAATAATAATTTGCTTACTCATAATTTTATTTGTAGTCAAAAAAAATGCAAATACAATAGTAAAAAATATTTTTTTATTTTTGCCCGACGACAACATAGGGCACGCCATTTTACAGCGCGACCGCGTCTCGTTCCTTTCTTCCTTTTTGTAACAGAGAGCTGCGAAAAAGCCGAAGAAGTAACAAGATAGTATCTCTGTGTTTTCAAAAACACCAAGCGTGACGCTATGCGCCATTATCTTATCTTGAAAAAGCAAATGAAAATAAATAGGAAGTGCAAGGATCACAGAGTTAAGATGTTTTGTTCTAAATGGGTTTCAGCAAAGATTACTATTTCATCGCTTTTATTTTCTCTTGAATGCTTGTAACTAATCACATTTCTTCTGATAATTCTTTAATAATTTTTTCAATTCTCTCATCGGGAATCTCAAGCTTCAGTATTTGCTTTACTACTGTCTCTCGGCTTCGCGTTTTTATTTCTTTTTCAAAGAATTTCTGCGTTATTTTACTTCCAATATAATAACCTAAATCTGGTGGAACATCTCTTGAAACACCAGCACCCTGATACAACCATTTTAAAGAAATTTTTCTTTTTTCTTCTTCGTTATCTATTTTCTCTTCTTTTTTAATATCATTCCAAAATTCTAAATATTTTTGTGGGTTATACTTCATATATTCTTGATGCCCCTTTAACTGAGAAGGAAATTTTTCTTTTGATAAAATTTCACTCGTAAAAAAATTTGCTCCTCCTTCAATTAAAGAAGAATAAAAAAGGTGTCTACCTTTACTAGAAAGATTAGAAAGAAGATTTTCATCTAACAGGAATTGAAAGGTATGAAAAAACTCATGTACAACTAAAAATGTATTTTCTTTTTCATTAAAAAAATTTGGATACTCTTTCTTTTTTTTTGGTGGTAAATCAGAATGATCTATCTTATTATCATATATCATTGAAATATCAACAAAAACACCGCCGCTAAAGGCTGTTCCTCCCATGTTTAATGCACCACTTATGCTAAAGTAAACTCCTTTATCTTTTAAAAATTGATAACTTAATTTTTCCCCTAAAAATTTATGAATTTTTTTTACAATTTTATTCATTTCTTTTTCATTGAAAATTTTTCGTTTTCTTATAAAATCTTCATTTTTAAGATAAAATGGAAGGAAAGATTTTATTTTTTTCTCATATACACTGTAATCTATGACACCATCTTTTGTAGGAAAAACATCAGTCCGATTTTTTGCATATCCATTTCTAAGACCATCACTTGATTTCTGTATATAGTTCTTGTACATGTATTCTCCTGTTATTTCTTTTCCTTCTTTTTGCGCTTTTTCAATAACAGAATAAAATAACGATACATCAGAATAATCTACTTTTATTTTTAAAGAAGATTGCGTTTCTTTAGATGTTTTGGCACCACTGGCACTAACATGCCAAGTATTTCCTACAAATAAGGATACTGTCAAAAATATAAAAATATGATAATAAATAATAATTTGCTTACTCATAATTTTATTTGTAGTCAAAAAAAATACAAATAGAATAGTAAAAAATATTTTTTTTATTTTTGGATGTACCACAAGACATCTATTTTCAAAAAATGCCATGATGTACAATAAAAGAAAGATACACATAGGGAGGAAAAATGTCAGGGCATAGTAAATGGTCAACAATTAAGCGAAAGAAGGGTGCACAAGATGCTGCACGAAGTAAAACATTTAGCAGAATTGCAAAGGAAATTATCATCGCAGCACGCGAAAGCGGCGGAGATCCTAGTACAAACGCAAAACTACGCACGGCGATTACCAAGGCAAAAAGTGAAAACATGCCCAACGACAACATAGAGCGTGCCATAAAACGAGGCATGGGGGAAACTGAAGGTGCAACATACGAAGAAGTAGTCTATGAAGGCTATGCCAAAGGCGGCGTTGCAATTATGGTCGAATGCTTAACAGACAACAAAAACAGAACCACCCCCGAAATACGTCATGTGTTTTCAAAATACGGTGGAAGCCTTGGAGAACTAGGTTCTGTTGCATATCTCTTCTCTCGCAAAGGTATTATCGTCTACGATGCTACTGAATTATCCGAAGAATTATTTTTTGAATATGCGCTTGAAAGCGGTGCAGAAGACGTCAAAATAGAAAATAATGTGCACGAAGTAATAACTGCACCTGAACTTTTCTCGCATGTGGTGCAAAAACTTGAAGAAAAACAATGTACACCTTTGCAAGCTGACATCATCCGTATTCCTACAAACTACGTAGAATTAGACGTACAAACATCTGAAAAAATACTTACGCTCATAGAAAAAATTGAGGATCTTGACGATGTGCAAGCAGTCTCACACAACTTAGCCCCATTCTCTACGTAGCCGAATAAAGACAGACAAACATCACGTCGTTAGAAAGCGAAGAATTGATACGTGTTTTTTTCGCTGCGATTAAGATAACTACCATTTGGTATAGTAAGATGAAGAGTTTTTGTAATTGACGATATAATGGAATGATACTATGAATATTGGATTATTTGGATGTGGCTCGGTCGGAAGCGAAACCGCACGCTATCTCTTACACAAACAAGATATACTCAAAACCCGAACGCACTGTGTACCGCAGTTATGCGCAGTGTACACTCACAGCATTGAGAAAGCAAAAAAAATAGCTATACCTGAGAAATATATTCTTGAAGATTGGCTTACTATAATAAAAAACCCCGACATAGATTGCATAGTTGAACTGATGGGTGATGTTGAATTTGCACGCGAAGTGATACAAACAGCATTGAAGAAAAAAAAGCATGTCGTTACTGCAAACAAAGCATTGCTAGCTCATCACGGTACTGAGCTCTTACAAATCGCACGCACAAACGGCGTGAGTATAGCCTTTGAGGCGAGTTGTGGAGGTGGCATACCGATAGTACGCGCACTTACCGATGGGCTTATTGCAAACGATATTTCAGCACTCTATGGTGTGTTAAATGGCACCTGCAATTTCATTTTAACGGAAATGGAAGAAAAAAAAATAAGCTTTCAAGATGCTTTGGAAGAAGCACAAAAACTCGGCTTAGCAGAAGCTGATCCTACACTTGATATTTGCGGATTTGACTCAGGGCATAAAATAGCTATACTCTCTACACTCTCATACAATACGAAAATAGAAATGAACGACATACCTATTAAAGGTATTCGTGAAGTAGAAAATGCCGACTTATTTTTTGCGAAGACCTTAGGCTACACCATGAAACTCATAGCCGCTGCCATACAAAATGATGACAGCGTATCGGTGTGGGTGCATCCGGTTTTTTTATTATGCACGAATCCCATGGCTTCGTTACAAGGTGCCTTTAACGCGATAAGTGCCGTTGGCAGCGAAACGGGACAAACACTCTATATAGGACGTGGAGCAGGAGGGCAAGCGACTACCAGCGCCATTATAGCCGACATAGTTTCAATTGCAAACGGTAGCGCAGAAAAAACTTATAATAGCATCTGCATGCGCAGCGATATAAACACGCGCAATGTACAAACAGACATGTTGCCTTTAAAAACTTCAGCCTACCTGCGACTTGCCGTAGATGATGTTATAGGAGTCCTTGCACGCGTTGCCTCCGTACTAAACAAACACCATATAAGTATACAACGTGTCTTACAAGAAGACATCCCACATACCCCTAAAAAATTTCAAAAACACGAGAACGTAGCATTAATTATCATAACCCATGTAGCACAATGGAAAAACATTATACATGCATGCAAGGACTGTGCAGCACTTGAAAACGTGAAAGAAAAACCTGTAGCGTATCCTATTTTAGAATTATAAAAACTCTGTAATGAGATATTATGTCTAAAAAGAATTCTTTGAGAGCTTCTCTGACATGGTAATCTTTAAAATTACATACAGTAAAAAATATATAATAAAGGCATGATAAAAAAACAAGTTCTAACTATCTTAATAGTTCTATGGCTCGCAAGTGCTTGTCCAGCAAAAGAATACTATGCAACTAACGAAGATTCAGTAAAATATAAGGTGATTTTTAATGCAACTTGGTCAAATAAAACTCATCCCACTGACTTTCCTCCTGGTGCACATTTCTCTGGCCTCATAGGCGTCACCCACAATGCTGCAGTAAGTTTGTGGAAACAAGGAAAAATTTCTTCAAAAGGAATAGAATTGATGGCAGAGACGGGTCAAAAAAACGATTTACTCACAGAAATCAATAAAGCCATTGCTCAAGAAAATGCAGAATTTGTAATTTCAGGATCAGGTCCTTTGTCCCCCGGTTCTTATGAGATGGATTTTTCAATTTCTCCTAGTCATTCTTTAGTGACTTTGGTTTCGATGTTAGCACCGAGTCCTGACTGGTTTGTGGGAGTACGTAACGTAAATTTATACGAAAACAACGCGTGGGTAGAAAAGAAAGTAATCAATCTTTTTGTGTATGATGCAGGAACAGACAGTGGAGATGATTTCACTTCCGCGGATAAAGACAGCAAGCCAAAAGAATTGATTTCAAGATTAAAAGACAAGGACGATTTTACAAATACACCTGTAGGAACATTTACTTTTGTAAAACAATAAATTGCAACAAGCACAAGCACCGTAGTGAGTCCATATACACGCAATCAATCGTCATAGATTTACGCGTTTTGCCATGCAAGATTTTATGCAACACATATAAGTATGTAGCTACATTATTACTAAACTACGATGCCGCAACATCTGCATTCTCGTGTGTATTAGTGTTCGGTGGGACTATCTAAAAAAACAAGCTCTGCCCCGTGCGTTTTTTGTATATATTTACCAAGCGCAAGAATACCCCATATTTCTGTAAAGTAATGCCCTGCGCTTATCAGATGCATACCCAGTTCGTAGGCACGCAGCGCAGCTATATGAGATGCATCTCCGGTTATAAGCATTTCTACACCATGTGCATGAACCTCATCTATAAACGAATGTCCCGACCCCGACACTATGGCGACCTTTCGTACCTTTTGTGGACCATGCAAAGCCATAGACAAAGCACGCGGTGGCGATACCTGCGTTTTGCTTTTGCGAACCTCATCTTTATTCACCGCATGGCCATCAATGCCATAATGAGTAGAATATGGCATGCATGCGCTACAGCATGATGATGCATCTACTTTTGTTGTCACATTTGGATACGAAAACAGCATGTGGAGTATATCGTCCACGCTTGTAGCAGACGCAAATGTTCCACGCACACCTATGTGCGCGGTTTTGTGCATCGCACAGGGCAAACACTTCACCAACCCTATTTTATGCGCAAGCTGCGCGTTGTTACCCAACTTCATATGCGCATCCAGTGGTAAATGCACGGCATACAATGCAATATCATTAGTGATAAGTGCGCGTACCTTTGTATACAAAGCCTGTGTTATAGCAGTACTAGCACCCCAAAATATGCCATGGTGTACCACAAGCAAATCTACCTTATGCGATGCTGCTGCATCTATGACGGGAATAGAAGCATCCACGGCAACCGCAATGCGTGCTATGTCTTTTGTAGATGGAGAGGCGTTCGCAATCTGTATGCCATTTATGGTATCAATGTCTTGAAACATATCAATATTTAACACATTGCTAAGCAGCGAGTCTAATTTTTCAAGAGTCATACCTTTATTGTAAGAGATGTACGCTTGTTATTTAGTACAAATAGAAGACTGTATGTATTTTTAAAGTACGCCATCGTATAAAACGAAAATGTCAATGCTCCTCATGCTCTTGTAAGACTTGCATATAACATGTATGTCTTCCCATTTTTCCTTTATCTTGAATGTGCGTAGGTCTCGTTGTAAAAAAATATATTTTTTCTAGTGTTTCTTGTGATGAATCTATGAATAATGTAAGCAATTTTCTATAGTCAATCCATTTTAAGTAATGTCGCTCAAGATCCTTATTTTTGATAAACTGTAGAAGCGAATGGTATACATTAAATCCATCAATATATGCAAATACTTTCTTCATAATAAAAATACCTGCGGTATACCGCAGGTACGGGCTATTTATACAAATAGCAGGTCATGTACACATAATAGACATATACGACACCATTGTCAATTTACATAAGGTCTATTCAAACAAACAGCAAAGTACTGAAAGTAGTAGCAGTAACTATCAGATAGTAGTTACCTTTACCAAGCTGTTCACTACGGCTCTGTGGAAATGTCTCACTCGAAAGTATTTGCATGGTGCTAAACAGTAAGATCGTATCATTTAATTGCCATAGAGTAAGTCCTTACTAACATGGCTATATAGCATTCTACATAGTACAATAAAGATATCGTCATGCCTCATTCTCAACACGAAGCATTAAAAAAACGCATTGCACTTTTCCCGCTTCACACGGGTGTATATATTATGAAAAACGCTAACGCTGCGGTCATATATGTAGGAAAGGCAAAACAACTTAGAAAACGCGTACAGTCTTACTTTAATCCACGTATTAGTAGCAAGGTTTTTGTGTTAATGAAACATGTCGAAAGCATAGAATGCATGGTAACAAACACAGAGCGTGAGGCTTTGCTTTTAGAACACAATTTGATAAAGTCACACAAACCCAAATACAACGTCTTGCTCAAAGACGATAAGAGCTTTCCTCTTATTAGAGTAACTGCCGAAGAATACCCGCGCGTTTTTAAAACCCGAACCTTGATACGCGATGGTAGTACGTATTATGGACCTTACTTGCATATTCATTTGATGGAAAAGTATTTGCAATTCATAGAAAAACACTATCCATTGCGCCGATGCCGCCGCATAAAGAAGCGCACGCATCCTTGTTTGTACTTTCATCTCGGACGCTGTGCTGCGGTGTGTGCAGGTCTTAGCTCACTGCAAGAGTATACACAACGCATACAAGAAGTACATCGTTTATTACAAGGTAAAACCAAAGAAATAAAAAAACAATGCACACTCCGCATGCACGAAAAGGCAAAAATCCTCGCTTTTGAAGAAGCTCAAAAATATCGCGATATTTTGCATGCAATTGAAGAAATAGAACAAAAACAACGCGTGATAAAACACGGTAAAGAGGAAAGTTACTTTGTAGAATACGCTGCGTACAAAGTCGATAATGATATGGGCTGCATTACCACTGTTATGCTGCAAAACGGAAAAGTAATAGATAGTACTTGTGTATATGTTCATGTATTTGATATGGCTCAAGATCCTCTAGAACAGTTTTTTTTATCTTACTACGAAAAACAAAGCTTAGTACCAAAAAAACTTTTTATCTCTACGCATATCTCAAAAGAGCTTGAGAATATTTTACGCAATCAATACGACATAGAAGTATGCATTCCTCAAAGCATGCATGAGGTACAAACGATGCGTTTTGCACTTGAAAATGCACAGCAATTTGTACGATATAAACGAGAAGAGCTAGGTAACATGCATGCGGTTCGTATGCTACAGAATGCACTTTCTCTTGTCAATGTACCTATCCGCATAGAAGGCTTTGACATTGCTACGCTTGCAGGCAAGCACACCGTTGCAGCAATGGTATGCTTTATAAATGGTGTAGCAAAGCCTAGCGAATATCGACACTTTAACATAAAAACACTTGCCGAAGGACATGTTGACGATTACGCTGCGTTACAAGAGACAGTCGCACGCCGTTACACTCGTCTTAAAAACGAAAAAAAAATTCTTCCCAATCTCATTCTTGTAGACGGTGGGCAAGGACAAGTAAACAGCGTGCAAGAAATTCTCAACGCGCTTGAGATATCTGTGCCAGTGATAGGACTTGCAAAAAAGTATGAAACAATTTTTTTTCCTACAAATTCCTCTCAAAATTTAAGAAATTCTACGCAACCACTACAACTTGCGCGTCATGAACCTGCAAGCAGGTTACTACAAGCGGTACGTAACGAAGCCCACAGGTTTGCAACTAGCTTTCGTGCAAAAAAGCAAAAAAAGAATACAGAGCTGACACTGTACATGTCTGTCTCAGGTATAGGAAAAGTGCGCGCTGAAAAACTTGCAACGTTATTTCTCTCTCCGGAAGATCTTGTCGCAGCATCACCGCAACTTATATGTGAAAGTATTAGTGTATTGCCTGAAATTGCGAAAAATCTCCAAACAAGCGTTTTACGTGCTATAGAAAAACATGCGGATTCTACATAAAAAACGGTGAAGTATATTCATCGTAATCTTTTTGTAGAGTAAGAAGACATACTCACATTTCTTATTTTATGAAGATAAATAATAACAATTACAGGCTATATCATCATGACTTACCGCAAACGAGGGTATAACAACTATCAGAAATTTCCCAATAATTGAAATATACCCTCAGTTACTGTAGCATCTCTATAACGCTTTACTGTAACAAGTTGCCCTTATAATCTTTGTATCTTATTACCGTATGGGGGAATACTCTATCTAATCCTCCATCTGCATCTTTCAATGCATGGTATAACATACTTGATAAAATAACTTCCGTAAGCTTTGTATTTTCATGAAATACATCATTACCTAGGGTTGTAACATTTTTAGGTATCGTAATCGTAGTTAGTTGATTTTTAGAAAATGCACCCGTATCTATCTTTGTGATACTTTCAGGCAGCATAAGCTTTGTAAGCTTATTTTCAGAAAATGCATTCTGTCCTATAGCGGTAAGACGTGAAGACGATTCAAAAGTAAGTTCCGTAATTTTATTGTTTCTGAATGCTTTCTCACCTATAGTCATAACACTTTTAGGTATCATAACCGCAGTCAATTGATTGTCTTTAAACGCATCTTCTTTTATGGTCGTAATATTTGCAGATTGTTCAAAGGCAAGTGTTACAAGTTTGTTACGCTCAAATGCATACGCTTCTATAGTTACAACACTTGCAGGTATCGTCACTGCAGTCAATTTATTTCCTCGAAATGCACCGTAACCTATGTCTGTAGTACACAATGGTAATTCATTTTTTGTAAGCTCTATAAGGTTTTGGTCTCTATATGCATAAGAATGAATTGATACTTTCTCATCTTCCGTACATTTTTTTGACAACAAAGATGATTTTGATTTACCATCATCGCTTTTTTCTATATTCTCAGACTTTGAATCCGATTTTGAGGTTTTTTTACTTTTTTTATCTATGCTAGGTTTTGTTTTTGGAACTTCTCCTTTGTCTTCATCTACCACAGATTCTGTTTTTGAAATTTCTACAGATTTCGATTTCTCAGACCCTCTCCCACAGGTAAACACAATAAAAAAAATAAGAATTATTAATAATAACAGTGACAAAATTCGCATAATTCACCACTCCTTAACGTTGTATATATTTATCTCTACGAAATCATTTATAGTTACGCAGAAACATGTGTTAATATTGTAATAATATTGAAACAAAAATGCAATATATTCTTTAAATAAGAATATACTACACCTATACAATCATGGCACACATCGCTTCATTGAGTAAGCTCTGCCACACGCGCATAAGCTTTCGTTCTATCAATGTCGCATTCTCTCCGATAACATCAGCAATAAGACGCATAAAAGGCTCCGTTCCGCTAGGACGTATCCACACAAAAGCACATGGCACTACGTCACTTTTCATTTTATAAAAATAAAAACCCAGTCCTCCAATGCGAATATCATCTAGCTTGAACTGCTCTAATGAATATTCATGCGCAATAGTTCCGACAAAATTGTAACATCGAATATGAGATACAAAAATATTCGCATTTTTAAGTACTTCAGTAAGCATGCGAATATTACCTGTTACGTGTTGCACAACATGTTGAAGTATTTTTTCTATAGGAACAGCGCTCGGTATTTTAAGTTTCGCAAGCGGATCTTCTATTTCTGTAGTTGCTGCTTCAGGTAACTTGTTCGCAAAATCGATAAATACATCAGCATGCGTAAGCGACTGTTCATTAACTAACACGTCGTGCCAAAGCAAAAGCTTTATACATGAAAGCGCTGTACACAGCGGATCTCTGACGGTAGACGGATACATGATAATACCACCATTAGACGCTTCTCCAACAATTGGAACAATATATCTTTCGCTTCGTAATTGCTCTGCTTTCGCAACAAGGTTCGCTTCTCCTACTTCCACGCGAAAAACCTTGCAATTATAATGCTTGGCAATAATTTCACAACGCGCGGTACTAGGTCCATTTACCACTACTGCTAACTTTGCATGTGGAGTGACAAATCTCTGCCATGCAAGTTCTATACGCAATACAAAAACAAACACTTCTTGGGCTTTCATAACATGTGTACGATATGGCATTGCAGCATCGTAAAATACGATGTTGCCCCTATCTCCATCACAATCTAAAGCCAATGCAAGAGGATACCAAGAAGATATACCTTTATATTCCGATGCTTCATTACATACAATAAGTTCTTTGCGTGCATCATCTAGTGCATCTCCTTCGGGAATAATGCGATGTGCAAAAACTCCTAAAGCTGTGTGCATGCGCTTAACATGTATCTTCAAAGTGCTGAAAAACTCTGCGTCAAACATAGTTGCGCGCGAGCCACCATTGGCATCCCATACAATGCCAAGAGATTTCTCATATCCATCAATTTTCTTTTGTATCGCAGCGATAATGTGTTCCACTGAATTCCCTAAGCCACGAAAAACCGCGTTAAGTACGGTTTGAGTATATGCCTTATTCGCACGTTTTGTCTCTCTATTATTCTGTAAAGTTATCTCTGTTGTATTGATAAAGCGATGAAAATTTTTATGAGGATTCGCTAACACTGTTGATATCTTTTCTACGTAGCATGAGAAAAACCTATCTATAACATCGTGTGCTATATTACGCCGTAATACTCCACCATTCTCTGCGCCAAATTTTATGCCATTGTATTGAGGGGGGTTATGACTTGCCGTAATGTATACAAAACCATCTGTGTGCTTGCGTGTGTAAGACATGATGTGTGGCGCACTGATAATACCCATGTTCACAAAACGCAGGTTTGATGCCCGCGGATGTTTTTTACTTGCATGGAATATAGCTTCTTGTATGCTTGCTCCTGTAGCGCGAGTATCTCGTCCAAAGGCAAGTGTATGCAAATTTGTATTTTGCCACACATCAAACATGCTATTAAGATACGAAGTCATTGCGTAATACACAAGCAGAAAATCTTCATCGCATATGTGACATACCTGATTCAATTCTAAAGTTCGTAAATTGCTTTTATAGTCTGATCCAACGGGAATAAAGATTTTCCGCCATCCTGAAATTGATGTTATAAGATCATGCACACAATGGGGCATGGTTTTATTATTTGTAATATCCATTACTTCAATTATAAATGTACCAATACAGTTGCTATAAACTTACATAATTAAAGATGCAAAAATATATAATAAAAAACAATCAACTTTCCAAAGAAGAAACAAACGCCATTGATCGTATGCTTCAAGACAACTCACTAAAAAATTGCCCATCTGCCTTATAATATCTTTCTATACAATACTTTGTTTCAGAATCTTTTACTGACTATGCGATACACAAAGAAGAAAGTACCTGGCATGCCAGCTTACTTCTATACAATTTTCTGTACTTCGCAAAAAGGGAACAGAGCGAGCATTTTCAGGTGCTCAGTGGTTGCCATTTAGGACATGTATTTACAAATGGTCCTAATTGTATAAACTCTCTCGCCCTCGCGTTTGTACCTGAAGCATAAGGTCCTATCCACGAATTGATCTTTGTGTAATAAGCTTCTTAATTTTTTTTGTCCCTATCCACGATTTTGCATTTGTCTCTATATTTATAAGTTCAAGATCAACCTGATATACAACCGTAGATTTTTTATCCAGCGCATCGTTTTGTGTCACAATAAGCCCTATAAGGATAAAATCGGCGCCTATTTCTTCTCCAAGTTGTTTTATAGTTTCAAGCGAAGCAGAGGATTGCTGATCTAATCGCTCGGCACGTATTTGATTGCGCTCGCTACTACTAGCTACGACACTTGCCTTGCCAGAATTAATAAGTGCTCGCTCAATATCTTTAACAAATGTTGTAGTTTCTATGTGTTCTGAACTACGGTTTTTCACATAGCCTGCAATGATGGCAGGTTTCTTATTTTTTACTGCGCGAAATTCATCAATCCAAGAACGTGAAAGCATGTCATGTATCATCTGCTCGGAAACAAGTCTGCTATCTGTATCATTCCAGCGACCACTTAAATCTGTAACGGTATCTACAGATGTTCGCTCAATCTTCCGCGAAACACATGAAACACTCAGTCCCAAAAGCACAAATAATAGTAAAATATACAAAAAACATTGTTTTTTTAAAAAATTCATAATTTCTCCTCTTTGCATTTTTTATTTATGATATGCGAAATAACAAAACGCGTGTAAGTATTATCAAACACTGGTAATTGCCATGTCTTATATAATTTACTGCCATAAAATTATACTACGGGGTTACCTACTAAAAACACACGCATGTTTTGTGTAAGACATTGACAGACAAATGCACGAGTTACGTCTACAAGGTATTGTGTATCTACATATGCAATGCTTATGTGATTACTTTGATGACCTGCCATAAGTGTATCTCTCTCTACACCGTGTAATACCGCATTCATAAGCGGCCACTGATGTGTCGTTGCCTCAGAACGACGCTTAAATTCTTCAGGTGGCAATTCAAAGGCCTCACCCGTGCCTATATGCATGAACACGGTATTCTCTTCGTAATGCGCTCGTGCCCACAAAAATGTACCTGCCTTACACTGTCCTCCAATGGTAGCACCACCTTTCGGAAAATACATTGCAGGTTGTCTATATCCAATTGCACCTTTTATTCCGCCTTTAATATGCTCAAAAGGTACTGCCCCTGATATTTCAAAATCCCAGTAAAAAGTTCCTTGATATACACTACCCCATCGAACATCGTGCAATGTTGTTTCGGAAGGCAGATTTAGACTATTGAGTAATCGAAAAAGCATAGTTTGTGGAATTCCTGAACCCATGTCAACTTCATTAATACATGGAATTGGTGTATCTTTTCTAATAATTTCTCCATCATTATTGGGTATAGCAAAACGTTCTCGAGATCCGAGTGCTCCTTCAGCAAAGTCAGATGCAGGGCATACGTCTTTTAAACCTTGTTGATATTGCACGCCAACCGAACTTAGTCCAAAACGCTCTACAAAGCGCGCAACTGCTATGAGCATTGCACATTGGTCCTTCACTTGCTCCCGTGTAAGTTCAGTATTAGGATTACTGCCATATTGAAACTTCATGCCCTTCTCTTCGTAAAACTGTACACATTGCTCTCTCAACGCATCATCGACTAAGGACATTTCGTGTACCAGCGCACTTTGAGATAACCCTTCCATCGTAATACCAATGGAACTCAGTGCCTTTTGAGGAAATAGCCCATTGATCATGCCCATGCACATAATATCGAAAAGTCCCATAATTTCTTTATGTCGCAAAATATAATTACCAACTTTTGCGCCTATCTTTCCCGCATCAGTTTCAAAAAAATGTGTATTTGAATATACTTCGCGTATATGAGACATGTCGTGATTTATAACTCCAGAACAAAGCCATTGATCTAATTTTTCATAAAAAAATGTATCATCAAATTTTTCAGACCATAGCCGAGACGCATTGCATCCTAATGCTTTCAGCGATCCTGCGAGATTGAGCATGCCAACTAAGCCAGGCCATGTGCCATCAAAGTTTGCAAGAAGCAAGATTGGCCCCTTGTGCTGCGCAAGTGCATATGCGATATGATGCGAATATTGCCATGCAGTAATCAACACGATAATAGAAGCATTTTCATCAATATGGGAAATCACGGTAGAACCTTCGCGTTGACTTGAAATAAAACCGTGCTTTTTATTTTGTAGATACGCGTGCGCACGAACAACATTCTTGTTATACTTTTGCGATAGGACCTTACGTAAAAGAATTTCAAACTTTTCTTGAACTGCCCAGCATGCCTGATTTGCGCTTTCACGTAAATCTCCATTTGCTATGATGGAAATTTCATTTTCTTTTAGCACGCGTGCTTGTGCCATTTTTGGCAACGATAACTGAAGTGACATTATCCCCCCTACAACTTAACTTTATTACATATATGCAAAATTTCTATGGTGTTTCACGAAAAAAATTTTAACACAGATACTATACAAAAAGCTGTCCATGAATAATAGACAGCTTTTGTAAATATATAGATTTCGCTTGATATACGATTACAATTACTTCTTACCAAGCGGGTATATCAATTTTTGTACTTTCGGTTCTTCTAAATTTTTTAATGATACGTATGTTGCCCCTGTATCAATTCTCTTAGAAACTTTTTTTCCTGCAAGAATATCAACAATGGTTTTAATAGTAATGTATCCCATATTAAAAGGATCTTGTACAACCGTTCCATTCATAACACCATTTTTTATATATCGTACCTGATCTTCAGAGCTATCATATCCTACAAGAGCAATTTTTCCTTTCATTTTTTTCTCTTCAAGTGCGCGTGCAACACCTAACGAACTACCTTCATTAGTAGTGAAAATACCTTTGAGGTCAGGATTTGCAGCCATAACATCTTGTGCAATTCTCAAAGCTTTTGATATGTCGCTATCTGCATACTGAGTATTGAGAAGTTTTATTTTTGGATATTTTTTGAAAATTTCCAAAGCACCTTTTTCTCTATCAATAGCAGTTGATGTTCCTGCACCATGAGCAATAACTATAATTTTTCCTGATTTACCAATTAACTTTATCAATTCTCGGGCAGCTATTCTTCCGCCTTCGACATTGTCAGTTGCAATAAAACTTTGAGAAAGTTTGTCACCTATGCTTGAATCAAAAGTAACAAGCGGTATTCCCGCACTGACAGCTTTCTTAGAAACTGGTACTAATGCTTTTGCATCAAGTGCAGCTAAGGCGATAGCGCTTACTTTTTTATTTATTGCGTTTTCTACCATAGATATTTGCTTACTGATTTCAGTTTCTCTTTCAGGTCCTATAAAATAAGCGGTAACCCCAAATTCCTTCGCAGCTTTTTGAACACCGGATTCTACCGTCCGCCAAAAATCTAACTGATAGCCCTTGCTAATAACCGCTATGCGCATTTTTCCATCCGCTGAATCACCACTTGCAAATATTGATGTAATACTCGCTATCAGTAATATAGAACTAAAAATAATTTTTTTCATAATTCCTCCTTAAAATAAATTATTTCTTATGTACAATAAAAACCACTACTTCGTTTTTCTTGTCTTCTTCCTCTTTTGATCTATAAAAACTGCTACAAGCACAACAATACCTATGACAACTTGTTGCCAAAATCCCGAGACATTAAGCATATTCAGTCCATTTCTCAAAATACTCATAATAAAAGCACCTATGACAGTGCCTATAATAGTGCCACTGCCTCCTGAAAGACTTGCTCCACCGATGACCACCGCAGCAATTGCTTCAAGTTCATATCCACCTCCTTCAGTAGGTTGCGCAGAAATCAACCGTGAAGACAATATTACCCCCGATACTGCACATAAAAAGCCCGAGCAACCGTAGACAAACAATTTTGTTTTTATTACATTGACTCCGGATAAGCGAGAAGCTTCTTCGTTACTACCCACCGCATATATGGCTTTTCCAATGACGGTCTTTTTTAATACAAAAGTAAACACAATGCTTATGATAAAAAAGTACAGGACAGGATTCGGAATTCCGAATACTTTACCGCCAGCGATTAACTCGTATGCAGGAACTTCAATGAAAATAGGCTGTCCATTGGTAAGCGTAAGAGACAGACCTCGCAAAGTCATCATCAAACCTAATGTTGAAATAAATGGGGGAATGTGTGCTTTTGCTATACATAAGCCATTAACTACTCCACAAAGTATACCCGCAACAAGCCCACATACAATAGCAAACATCATTGGCACACCTTTTTGTATTGCAAGCCCTGTTATCATTCCAGAAAAAGCTAAGATAGACCCGACTGACAAATCAATGCCACCGGTAATTATAACGTAGGTCATGCCAACCGCTATTATGCCAATAACAGCAGTTTGCAGTCCTATGGTAAGAAAATTATTAAGGGTAAGAAAGTAAGGGGAGCTTATTGAGAAAAAAAGTATCATTAAAAACAAACTACCAAGCGCTGCAAGTTGTTGCTTAGCACTTATGAAATATTTTGACCATGCTAATGTACTAGAGGTAATCTTACTCTGTTCTCTCAATTTTAAGATCCTCCCGTTGCATAGTGTATTATTTTTTCTTGAGTGGCTTCACTCCTTGGAAAAATCGCGGCAATTTTACCTTTACACATAACCATAATTTTATCACACATTCCTAAAAGTTCTGGTAATTCAGAAGAAATAATAATTACCGCTGCCCCTTCGTCTGTAAGCGTATTGATAAATTGGTATACTTCACGTTTGGCACCCACATCAATACCACGAGTAGGCTCATCCATAATGAACACGTGTTTTTTTTGGCAGAGCCACTTTGCAAGAATAATTTTTTGTTGATTGCCGCCGCTTAAATTTTGCACAATTTGAGAAATGTTCGGCGTTTTAATTCTTAAACTTTGTACATATTCCATGCAGATTTTTTTTGAAATCACAGCGTCATATACTCCAAATTGAGAACACAAATTCTGATTGGCAATCATGATGTTATCTTCTACCGATTGGCTAAGCATAAGTCCATCTTTCTTTCTGTCCTCGGTAAGATATGCAATACCCGATTGTATTGCATCTCTAGGAGTACGTATGTGTAGTGGTTCACCCTTCAATGTTATGCTCCCGTCATCAATAGCATCGGCACCAAAAAGTGCACGTGCAAGTTCTGTTCTTCCCGCACCTACAATGCCCGATATACCAAGCACTTCGCCTGAACAAACATCAAAGTTTATATCTTGCAGTACCTGAGCTTGACTAAGATTCGCTACGGAAAATAACACATTGCCTATGCGAGAATTTCGTTTAGGAAACTTATCTTCAAGACTTCTTCCAACCATAAGACTTATCAAATATTCCAACGTGGTTTCGGAAAAAGAAAGCGTTTTTATATATTTCCCATCTCGTAAAACACTCACACGGTCAGCAATAGATTGAAATTCTTCAAGTCGATGAGAGATATAAATAATACCCACGCCTCTTTGCTTCAAATCAAGAATTACCGCAAAAAGATTTTCTATTTCCTTTTCAGTTAACGCGGCAGTCGGCTCATCCATAATCAGTATCTTAGATTTACAAGAAATTGCCTTCGCTATTTCCACCATTTGTTGTTGTCCAACACTCAGCGATCCTACTTTTTTTGTAGGATCAATATCCAAATTGAGTTTCTTAAGCAGCTTTTCTGTCTCATGATATGTTTTCTTTTCATCGACAATTCCAAAACTATTTTTAAATTCCCTGCCAATGAAAATATTTTCACAAATGTTTAAATCAGGAAGCAAATTAAATTCTTGATAAATAATATTAATACCAAGGTCGCTTGCAGATCGCGGGTTTTGTGGCACTATCTCGCGCCCTTCCAAAAGTATTGTTCCCGAGTCTTTTTGATATACACCCGTAAGAACTTTCATCAATGTAGATTTACCTGCCCCATTTTCTCCGAGTACTACATGCACTTCTCCTGCACATAGCTGAAAAGACACATCAGATAAGGCTTGTACTCCGGGAAATGATTTATTGATGTTTTTTATTTCTAATAAAGTAGAATTCATCCCTAATAGTGATGATAATATCAAGAAAAAAGCAAAAATACAATGTATAACATGAAAAAAGTTCACAAATTTAGCTAGAATAAAAATTCTCCTAAAATTAGTTTGTGAATTTCGCTTCAATCGTTCTAAGAAATAAAAATTTATTAAGTTTAGATAGGTACGCAGAAATCATTTCGTTTGACAATTCGTGATGATTTTGTATACAATGTTTTTACCTATTTATAATATTTTTTATAGGAAATAATCATGATTTTAGAAAAAACAATATTCGTAAACCCCAAAAATATAAAACGCAATTGGCACATTATAGATGCAAAAGATCTTGTACTAGGAAAAGTAGCAGTAGCATCCGCACATTTACTTCGCGGAAAGCACAAAGTAGAATTTACACCTCACCAAGAAGTTGGTGATTACGTTATTATCATCAATGCTCGACATGTAAGGCTTAGCGGACAAAAACGTGAGAAAAAAATGTACTACCGACACAGCGGTTATCCCGGATCTTTGCGAGAAGAAAACTTTAACGACGTCATAGTGCGTAAACCTTGTTTTCCTGTGGAGCAGGCAGTAAGACTTATGTTGCCAAAAAACAGTTTAGGAAGAAAATTATTTACAAACTTAAAGGTTTTTGCAGATGAACAGCATACGCACGCTGCACAAAAACCCATACCATTTGAGGTAAAATAGATGGAACAATATATTGGAGTTGGAAGACGTAAAACATCGGTCGCTCGCGTATTTTTACGACGCGGAACGGGCAAAATATCGATAAACAAAGCTCGCAGCATCGAGTCTTTTTTACATAGAAAAGAACTGATACGAGATGCCGTACGTCCATTACATGTGGTAAAACAACAAGACCAGTGGGATACTTTCATTCGCGTTTCAGGTGGTGGAACGGCGAGTCAGTGCGATGCTATATCACTTGGTATTGCGCGTGCATTGGTGAAAGTAGATGAACAACTTCGAGATTTATTGCGCGAACACCATTTGTTAACTCGTGATTCAAGGGTAGTAGAACGCAAAAAATATGGGCAGCCCGGTGCTCGAAAAAAGTTTCAATTTTCAAAACGTTAATTTTTTTCAGCTACAAATTTTTATATTTTCATCGTGCCTTTGCGTTTCTTACGCGTGTACATACCTTTAGCGTAAAAAGCCTTGTAAATATACAATAGTAACATGCACACACCGTATGACTCGACTGCGAATAAACAGCGTCCGCAATCTTTTTCCGAACTTACTGGTCAAGATTTTGTAATTCATACACTTATAGGAAACCTCACGACAACCTGTGGTGCGCATGCATATTTATTTAGCGGGCCGCGCGGAGTAGGAAAAACTTCTGCAGCACGTCTTCTAGCTCTTGCGCTTAACCGCCCTAGTGGCAACGATGTATCGCAGCTAGACTATGATGGCAGCAATGACATACGCGCAGGACGTTCGCTTGACGTCATTGAAATAGATGGCGCATCATATACCAGCGTTGAAAATATACGAAGTATTAGAGAAGAAATACGATACGAACCTGTACAATTTTCGTACAAAGTCTACATCATAGACGAAGTACACATGCTCTCTAACAGTGCTTTTAATGCGCTGTTAAAAACAATAGAAGAACCACCAGAATATGTTGTGTTTATTTTTGCGACAACTGAGCTTCATAAAGTGCCTACAACCATACGATCGCGCTGTCAGCAATTTGCGTTCAAACGCATTGGCATACCAAACATTGTAGAAAAACTCTCATCGCTTTGCAAATCACAAAACAGAGCAGTCGAAGATGATGCCTTACTATGGATAGCAAAAGAAGCAGATGGTTCAATGAGAGACGCGTATATGCTTTTTGACCAAGTGTGTTCTTTTAGTGAAGAATCTATAACGCTTGAAGGAATAAAAAAACATATAGGATTTATTGGAACAGACATGCTAAACACGCTTTTTGTCCATTGCGTGAAAAATGAAAAAAAAGAAGCACTTTCTTTCATCGCATCGTTATATGCAAGTGGAATGTCATCTGAACATCTTTTACTTGAAGCAAGCGAATATATGAGAAATATTTTATTTATCAAGGCAGGCATTTCATCTCCTTCATTTATAGGACATGGACTATCGCAGTTTGATTCTACGGTTTATGAAACACTTACAAGCACTCAAATAGAGTATGCATTGTCTTTGCTTCTTGAGTGTTATCGAAACATACGATACACAGCCAACGAGCGTTTTGAGGTGGATCTTACCTTTGCACTGCTTTGTAGACTTGCAAAGCACATTTCTCAAACCCAGCTTGTAGAGCGACTTGAGCGTCTACAAAAAATCGGATTTCCACATGCATCTTTACAACAAAAAAGCCAAGACATAACAGAACATGTCACGGATAAAAATACGGATTCCGAATCTCGTTTTCACAACACACCGAAAAAAAATGATACAAGCGATGCGTGGGAAAAAGTGATTGCACTACTTCAAAAAGAAGATGAGCGACTTGCCGTGATTGTCGAGAGTGCAAACATACAAAAAAAAGAAAATACGCTTACCTGTGTTTTCTTTGATGCCTTTGCTTTTTCTACATTTCAAAAGCAAGAAGAGAAAATTTTAAACACGATAAAAAAAGTATACGGAACAAATTTTACCCTAGAAGCTATGTTACAAGAGCCTCCTTCTTACAGCACTGAAAAACAAAAACATACGATAAAACAAACATCACAAAGTAAGATTAAAACTGATGTTTCCACAAATGATAAAAAACAATATTCACCAAACGTTGAGTCGGTACTCAATATTTTTGGAGGATCGGTAAAAGATAATGAATAAAATAGAAACGCTCTCGCAGCTACTTTCGCGATTTCCCGGCGTAGGAAAAAAAACAGCACTACGCTTTGTATACTTTCTTCTCAAAGAATCGCCCTCATTAAGCGAACATCTTGCACATGAGCTTGAAGGCTTACACAACAGCATACATCCTTGCACAGAATGTGGCAATTTCACCGATGCCGATCTCTGCGACATATGTAGTAACACGAAACGACACAAACACCAATTGTGCATAATTGCGCATCCGCAGGATATCAACGCATTAGAAGGAAGTCAATCTTATTTTGGACTATACCATGTGTTAGGCGGGGTGATTTCTCCCTTAGACGGCATAGGTCCTGCACAGCTGCGCATGAAAGCACTTGAACAGAAAATAGCCTCGGGGCGCATTACCGAAGTTATTCTCGCAACAAATTCAACCATAGAAGGCGAAACGACTGCGCGCTATATTTACGAAATGTGTAGCGCAAAAAAAGATACCATTTCTTTTACGCGTATCGCACATGGTATACCAATGGGTGCACACTTTGAATACGTAGATAAAGCTACTATAGCGCATGCGCTGCGATCACGCCTGCAACTTGAATAACATTCGCGATAACTAGCACTACAACGATCCTTTAGGTAGTGAAAGCTCAAAGTGTATTGCAATAACACGCGCGATAAAAACAACGCTCGCGACTATATACATTCGAAGAGAAACAAGTGGTACATATTGAAGCAACACATAATACAAAAATGCTCCTACAATGCACAAGGTGGCATAGATATCTTTTTTCAAGATAAATGGAATTTCACCTACTAAAACATCGCGTATTACTCCACCACCGGTAGCAGTGATAACGCTGGTAAAAATAATGCTGGAAATCGATATATTCTCTTGTTGTGCCGCAACTTCAGCACCAAGCACACAAAATATGGCAAGTCCTAATGCATCGAAATAAGCGATGAATTTTTTTCTTTTATGTATATGCGTTCCTATAAGAAACGCAAGAAGCGATACACTCATCGAAAAAATAAGTGCTATATTATCTAAAAATATTGATGGAAAAAGATTAAGCGTTACATCGCGTATTACTCCACCACCGGTAGCAGTGATAATGCCGAGCGTGAAAACACCAAGAATATCTAATTTGTGATTCAATGCTTTTAATGCACCCGAAATCGAAAATGCAATAATTCCGCATAAGTTTAACATGTAAACAATATTCATAAACTCCTTCTTTTAAGAGTACACACTAAATTAGCATACAAAAATAGCGAAACATACCATACAGGCAACGTTAGTATACAAAAGAAATACGCTCCTTTTTATTTTTGCTGCTTATTTTTATTATGATAATGTTGTTTTTAGAGTCATGGTACACCGCTCGCGAAATTTTACTAATAAAGTACTTGCCTGACCATAGAGTATCAAATGCATAAATGCCCTTAGGATGCAAAGCTCGCAATACAAAAACGTATTGTGTCACATCCGCATTGGTAACTTCTACATCTAAATGTATGCGTTTAGAAGCAAAAGAAACTTGAAATGGCGAAGTAGTAAGCAATACCAATTTTTTATTAGAATGCTCTTGCGATGATACGATTTGTCTGTTGTACATAACGTGGCGCGCACGCGGATAGTATTTATTATCTACAAGAGCAGCGTAAAGCATTTCGGGAGTTATAAAGCCAAGTGAAAATGTTGTTTTATTTTTAAATACGTATATTCTCGGCAAGAATCCAAAATCATCAGATAAATTCAATACGGTGACTATCATGCGATGCCCTATATTTTTAATAGAATCTGTTGTGCCAAATTTTGCAAGATAACGCCCCGCAAGTACAGAATAAAAAATTGTTAGTTCATTGGGGCTTTGACGTAGTAAATATCCTGCGTTTGCCACGGTTATATTTTCTAAAATAATTTGTTCAAGTACGGATTTTTTTTCGTCAATACTAGCTTGAAACTCAACCCAAGAAGTATCCTTGTACTGTAGTAAAAGCGATGTTGCAATTTGTGGAGAAAGTGTCCAAGAGGGAATGCCATTTACAAACACTAAAAACTCTCTTTGAGCCCGTTCCTCAAAGAATGCATACACAGTTTCTACAAGAGTGATATCTAATAATATTGCATAATTCTGTTCTTGTATTGATTGCTGAATATAGTTTTGTCTATTTTGTGTTTCTCGTAGATAGTGGGATATCTCACGCGGGTTTTCAAAACGTAAGGCAGCGGTACGCCATGTTCGAGCATTTTGATAGAGATGCGCGGTTCTATCAAACATAAGGCGATTACTTATAAATTCGTTGCGTCTTTTCGACTCAGCAAACGCCGCGGCAAGTGCTTGTTCTGAAAATCCATACACACCTTCAGGATGCAAGTATGTACCAGTTTTATCATCATATCGCGTTTTAATCCACCCATGATATGCTTTATCTATGTAATTTTGTAGCGCGAGTTTTGAATCATCGCGAACTGCATTTGATATGATAGGTCTGCGTTCTATGGACTGAAAACCCTCTGATTGAATACGCCCATATCGAAGTATTGAATATGAAGATTTTGCGAATATATGCCAATATCCTTTTGATTTTTGGAATTTTCCTTGCCCTAATATTCTCAGTGAATATACAGTACCTCTTGCTCCTGAAAGAGAAAGCGTTTGTATTGTTTTTTCTGACAATGTATGCACAGATTTTGCCGTTCGAGTGTCAAATGGTGCTTTAAATGGAATACTCATGTGACGACCTTCAGAATTAATGGAAATGATTATTTCATCTTTGAAAATTTCGTTTACTTGAAACGTCATCATAATAGTATACGGGTTTGATATTGCTGTTTCTTCCGTCTCCTGTGCAAGTGCTTGTCTCGAGGTTTTAAATAAAAGAGAAAATCCATTTTGTGAAGAAAGAGGTACTACTTTAGAAAGCATAAATTGTGTATTGTCTGCAATTATTTGATTAGATGTACTGAAAGAAAATTGTATTCTTCCAAGTCTTATTTTCGCGTATTCAACTGCAAGCCCTTTTACAGGAAGTGTAAGCTCTGCATTTGTTTCTAACTTCTCTTGTTTTCTCACAGCAAGTGAAAGCTCGCCCCACCTGAAAGTTACATCTTGTTCTGTAAACATATAATTGATGAAAAGCATAAGCATTATGACACAATATAAAAGTGGAAATATGAAATAATATTTGCTCATAAAATAGAAAAGCATTTTTGTATGCTACTTTTTACTATAATGGAACACACGTTTTTATTTACGTTTGAGACTTAAGGAGCTTTTTTGAAATATACATCACATCTTATTACCATGAACATAGCAACAGCAAATGAGAATAACAATAATGAAGAACAGGAAAAGAAACACAATGATTCCTCTTGTGAAAAATCGCTTCCCGAGTTGTCAAAAATAACAGTACTAAATAAGCAAATTATTTTGCTTGGTACTGCCCATGTCTCACGACAGAGCGTAGAAGATGTACGACAAACTGCGAGTACTCATGACATTGATATGCTTGCAGTAGAATTAGATATTGCGCGATATAACAAATTGGTCAATAACGATACCAGCTTTGATAAACTTGATATTTTTACCGTCATAAAGCAGAAAAAAGCTATGATGCTTTTATCCTCTTTGGTACTTTCTGCATTTCAACGTCGCCTTGGAAATATGCTAAACGTAATGCCGGGCTCAGAAATGTTAGCAGCGGTAGAAGAAAGCAAACGTCTTGAAATACCGTGCGAACTTATAGATAGAGCAGCAGATGTGACGTTAAAGCGTGCATGGGTTTGTTCATCGTTTTGGAGCAAGCAAAAAATACTTGCATCGTTATTTGCTATGATTTTTTCAAGAGAAAAAATATCCGAAAAACAATTGAACGAATTAAAAACCATGTCTTTACAAGGTGGGGTTATGGAAGAACTTTCAAAGTTTCTGCCTAACTTGAAAACAGTACTGGTAGATGAACGTGATGAATATCTCGCAATAAAGTTATTACAAGGTAAGGGATCTTCCATACTCGCGGTACTCGGTGCTGCGCATGTACCCGGTGTAATTGCACATCTTCAAAGACTCGGAGCACAATCTCAATCAGAAAATTCTTCTCATAGCTCACGAGACGAAACACAACATAACACACGTTTACAAGACTTAGAATATATTCCCCAAAAAAAATTCCATATTGGGAAATACCTTATCCCGACAATAGTCATCTCGCTTATTATCTGGGGTTTTTTTAAAGGCGGCACCTCTCACGGCACGCAAAATATCATTGAATGGTATCTCATTAATGGTAGTCTGAGCCTCTTAGGTGCAATAATTGCATGGGCACACCCTCTGACGATGATACTTGCTTTTTTAGCAGCACCGCTTACTTCTATAAACCCACTTATTGGAGTAGGACTTGTCACCGGTTTAAGCGAGGCATTTTTTCGCAAGCCTCGGGTAGAAGATATTTCTCACCTACAAACGATGAAATTAAATTTTAAATCATTCTATAAAAACAGAATAACTCGTACTTTGCTCGTGTTTTTTCTCACAACACTAGGAAGTGCAGTAGGAACTTTTATAGGAATATTTTTTTTACTATAACCGTGTTTTCAGTATTTTCCCTACAAAGTTCAAAAATTTTTGTGGAGCATGGTCTTTTTTCCAAAGTCCTGCACAGGCCTTGGTACATTCTATAAATGTGGGGTAGGGATGTATAGTTCCGAGTAATTTATTAAGTCCTATGCCGTGTTTCATAGCAAGGATAAACTCGCCTAATATCTCACCTCCTCGCTCTGATACAACTGCAGCTCCGAGTATTGTATCTTTGCCGGGGCGGGTAAGTATTTTTACAAATCCCTCGACTTTCCGTTCCGCAATAGCTCTATCGAGTTCTTTCAGTTCGTATTTCGTAACTTCATATGCAATGTTTTTTTCGCGTGCTTCGTTCTCCGTAATTCCTACTCGCGCTATTTCAGGTGATAAAAACGTTACCGAAGGAATAAGCCTGTAATCCACGGCAAATCTTTTCATCGTACTTCCAAAAAGCGCATTTACTGATGCATACCATGCCATATGTCCTGCTGCATGTGTAAACTGATATGATCCTGTCACATCGCCAACTGCATAAATATTAGGAATGGAAGTACGCAAGTATTCATCTGTAGCAATGCTTCCATTCTCATTCATCTCTATTTCTAAAGCATTGAGTCCCAAACTATCTACAGAAGCTTTGCGCCCTGTTGCAACTAAAATTGCATCGCATGGCACGATGCGTGGTTTTTTCTCATTGAGGGTTTGTATCATAGCGTTGTATTTTTGTGATGTCTTCGTAGTGCTTTTTTTCACTGTTTGTAGCGTACTATGAGCAAGGACAATAACGCCTGCATTTTTAAGACTTTCTTGTGCAATTGCTGCGACATCCGCATCTTCTTTGTGCAAGAGCTGTTGTGATTTTTGAACCAAGGTCACCGATGTACCTAATAAGGCAAATGCATGCGCGAGTTCACATCCTATCGGGCCTCCACCGAGCACAAGCAATGACCGTGGCTGTTTTGTAAGCGACCATATAGTATCGGATGTAAACGGCTGTGCTTCACGCAAACCCGGTATGGTAGGTATATATGGCGTTGCACCACTTGCAATGATAATACTGCGTGCTTTTATGGTTTGCGTTTTTGTTGTAATTTCCCACGGCGATGAAATGCGTGCCTCTTCTTGTATGCACCGTACGCCAAGTTTCTCATATCTTTCTACTGAGTCATGCGGTGCGATTGATGCAATAGTCTCATGTATGTTTTTCATTATTTTCGTAAAAGATATACGAGGACGTGAATATTCAATTCCTACCGCTTTGCCTTCTTTATACGCAGTTACTAATTTACTAATAGATATGAGGGATTTTGAAGGAACACAACCTCGGTTTAAACAGTCTCCACCCATCTTTTCTTTTTCAAAAAGTACTACGCTTGCCCGCACAACTGACGCTATGTACGCAGCAATAAGTCCACCAGATCCCGCGCCTATAATTGCAATATTCGCATCAAATTTCTTCGGCTTTTTCTGCGTAAATTTTTTGTACACGCGCCTTGCTTTTATCACATTGAGTACTTTCTTTGAAACAATTGGAATTATCGCAACAACTAATAAAGATAGTAACACGCGCGTGCTCAAAAGTCCTGAAACATTGTTAATATCCGCAAGACTGCGTCCAATATTCACATACGCGCATGTGCCTACAAGCATACCCAGCTGACTTACTAGCATGTACACCACTACACGCATTTGCGTAAGTCCCATCACTACATTTATAACAAAAAACGGAACAACGGGAACCAAGCGTAACGCAAATAAATAAAAAGCACCATCTTTTTTTATACCTTTGTTTATTTTTTCACATTGCGTGCTAAACTTTTCTACAATGCTTTTGCGTAAAAAAAATCGCGCAGCTAAAAAAGAAAGCGTTGCACCAATCGTACTTGCAAATGATACGATGAGCACACCCCAAATAAAACCGAACAAAGCTCCTGCAAGTAAGGTCATAACCAAAGCGCCGGGAATGGATGCTGCGGTTACCAATACATACAACACAAAAAATACGAAAGCAAAAGCCCAAAAGTTTTTTTCTACCAACGCAAGCCATATATCTAACTGCGATTTGACATATATAAGTGAAAAATAACGCGTAATATCATAACGAGTGATAACTGTTATGATGATTGCTATAAGAGAGAAAAACACAAGCAATTTCATAGATTTTTTCATATTCTATTCTTCACCTACCCTTGATATATCTACGACTGAACATATTCATCTAAATTTATAAAAAATATTTTGCTCTGGACGAGATTCGAACCCGTAACCTATCGCTTAGGAGGCGATTGCTCTATCCATTGAGCTACCAAAGCAACATCATACTTTAAGATATTGTATAGTATTATATGCGATATAAAAATATTTCATGTATATTTTTTATTTATTATGTAGTAGTTGTCACTATACCTCTATAGTCAAAACTATATTTTTTTACTACTGTTCTAAGTATGATGACGCAAATTAATAATTTTAATAAATACATACTAATTATACTTTTTTTACTTTTAAGCTTGAGAGTAGCTTATCCTCAGACTTCGACAGGTATTAACATAGCAATAGGATCGTTAAGTATAGAAAACTATACTAACAGTATAAATAATTTGCATAAAAGGTTTCTTGCGGTGAATGCGCACTCAATTCTTCTCTCAACCACGCCGAGTACCGCGAATCTTGTAAAATTTCCCCACTTTTCTATAGGTGCACAGGGCGGCGTTGCAATAAATAATATAAACAACATACGCAAGATCGCGACAGAATTAAACCAAACCATTAACTTGAAAAACAATAATCTCTTTGAACCTCTCCCCCTACTAGGCTGGGGATTTATTCCAACGCTCCGCTTCGGTGGTGGAGGTATTCCGTTTGATGTAGGGATTCACCTTACGTATATGCCTATAGAGTTTTATAATGGATTACGTGCGTCTAAACTAAGTTTAGGTATGGATTTTCGATATGCCATCGTAAAAGATAAAAATAAAAACCCCGGTGTCTCTATCGGCATCAAGTATGTGTATGACAATACTCATGTACAATGGAGTTCAGATAATCTGTCTTTTAAGACACAAAACTCAAAAAATGAAGAGATTTTTATTTTCGCGAACAGAAATAAAATGATTTTTGATTATTCCTCTCATGTTATTAGTTTCCCGTTTCAAATAAGCAAGCTTATCGTTTCATTTGAACCTTATATAGGACTAGAACCATTTATTACTTTTGGGCATTTATCATTAAACTTTGAGACATCGCCAAAAGTCGAACATGATAATCGATTAACTGATATACAGAAATACGTGAGAAAAATTGCGAAGATAAAGTTTAATGAAAGTCTCAAAGTTGATGACAAGGGCTTACGCTACAATAAAACTACTGTTAATGGTGGAGTACGTCTTTTCGCAGGTTTTGCATTTAAGTTATGGCTTTTTTATGTAGATACACAGTTTTCTTACGAACCGATTAATGCTGAATTGGGCGGAAGTTTAGGGTTTCGACTTCAATATTAGGTTATTGAGAAAGTCCTCTTACCGTAACGTGGTATATCGCGTAATACATGAAAGCACGCTATAGTTACAACAGCAAAGGAAAACTTCTTCCGATAGCAAAAATTTATACAGAAACAGAACACCCCATACGACTTTCAGACATAGACACGCACGCGTATAATCTTGTAAAACATCTTGTAAAACACGGATACGAGGCGTATATCGTTGGCGGTGCTGTGCGAGATTTACTGCAAGGTACAGTACCGAAAGACTTTGATATTGTGACAGATGCACATCCACATAAAATAAAACGCTTATTCCGCCGCGCTCATATTGTAGGAAAAAAATTTTGTATTGTCTTAGTTACAATACGCAAAAATGAGTCCATTGAAGTCTCGACATTCCGCAATGACATTGATAGCACGTCAGATATCAAGAACTCTTCTATATATGGAATCATGGATCAAGATGTCGTACGAAGAGATTTTACGTGTAACGCACTCTATTATTCTCCTATTACACAAGAAATTATAGATTATAAAAATGGAATTGAAAATATACACAAGGGATTGCTTGTACCTATACGTACAGAATTTCAAGAAGACCCCGTACGCATGTTGCGAGCACTAAAATTTTCTGCAAAATGCTCATTAAAAATTCCATTCTCTATGAGTCGAGAGATACGAAAACATAAGCATTTTATAGCAAATGTTTCTCGAAGTCGTATCACTGAGGAAATTATGAAAGTGCTTGTAAGTGGAAGTCTAGAGAAAATAGTGCAATTGTGTTTTACATATAAGCTTCTTCAGTATATGCTTCCTAATGTACATACATGGCTTGCAAATACAAAAGATAAACTTGTTACAGAACGACGCTGGAACACCATGCTCAAATATTGCCAAGAGTGTGATGCATTGTTTTCAAAAGGTATTACTCGCCCTAAGGCATTTGCATATTTTATACGAGCATTTATTGAGGAATCCATCTCTGCTTGCTCAATACAAAAAACCTCTCCCAACATTACAACGCTTACAAAACAATTAAAAGAATGGCTAAAACCTATTACCCCACCAAATGCTTACATTCATGAAGCATTAACTAGCTTTGTCAAAATAACGCATAAAACACAAAAGGATCAAAAACCCTTTCGAAGAAGACGTGCAAAGATAAGAAAATCTACATAATAATCCTACAAATATTTACACTCTTACAAAGATTATGAATTTTTTAACCGTCATGGATTACACGTATATGTTGCCAACGTCCTTGGAAAAAGCGAAGAGACATGCCAAATCCTAAAGATATTGAATAGCCGATAAATAAAACCCATGCACCAATTGGTGAAAGCATTTTGCTAATTACAAATACGTAAATACTAAACCCAAAAATAGCCTGAATTACTATATCAATTATCATGATTGCGCGTGTGTCCCCTGCACCACGCAAGACGCCAGACATACCTATGTTCAGTGCATCTGCAAGCAAATAGACACAAGCAAGACGTACCATAGTTTGTCCCATAGGTCGCACTGCATCCGCGTTTTTCATTTTACTTAAAAACATCTCTACCATTGGTGCGGCAAATATAAGCATGAAAAAAGCCACGATAACAGCGTAAGTCATCATTACCGTAAGTGAGAGAATCACAGCTCGCCTTGTTTCAAATATATTGCGTGCACCCATGTGCTGTCCCACAATAGCGGTAGTAGCAAAACCGGCACCAAGCATAGGAATAAAAAACATCGAGTCCCAGTTAATGGCTATGGTAACTGCTGAACCAACAATTTCACCATAAGAACTCATAACTATAATAAAAAAATCAAACACCAACATGGCGAAAACTGTTTGTATTGCTGAAGGAAAACCAAAACGACAAAGTTTTTTTAAAAGTGCTCTGTCGAATTTCATGTTTTTTCGCGTGGCGAATTTTCTGTGTATGCTTGTACTGTAATACGCTCCTAATAATATGCTAAGAGATACCATCCAACCTATAATAGTAGCTATTGCAGCACCGGCAATGCCCATGGCGGGAAATCCCATCTTGCCAAATATAAAAAAGTAATTTAATGGAATATTAATAAGCATACCTACCACGTTTGCTACCATTACAATGCCTGTTTTGTGTATACCTGTGAAAAAACCACCTATGCCATGACGAAGTATGGTAAACAATGCACCAAAAAGCAAAATACGCGTATATGACGATTCTAACTGTGTTTGCAACGGTGAATGATTAAAAAAGCTAAAAAAGCTTGAAACAAACACGCTTAAAAACAAAATAATAGGATATGTCATTAAGGCAAAAAATATGACTTGCGAAATAACTCGTGCACATAATTTCGTTTGTCGTGCGCCGTAGTACTGTGCTACCAACGCATTGGAATACCCTGCGGTTACTAAGAAGAACGCTATTATCACAAATGACGTAATTCCTCCAATGAGCGCAGCATTTAGATATGCTTCACCTGAACTTTTAGAATATTGCGAGAGAAAAAATTTATCAGCAAACATCATCACGGCATCTGTTCCTGTCGAGACAACCATAGGAAGTGTAATATACAAAAAGTGTTTTAGTTCAGAAAATGTAAAGCTATAACGTTTTAATTTCTGTAACATGCAATAAATATATCACATCGCATATATTTTGCTTTGTGATATACAAGGTTTGGAAGTGTAAAGTATCACGTTAAATACCTTGTACATAGTATTATAAGCATTAGAAAATACATTGATGGAGGTCAATTATTAAGCACACATTCTCAATGATATGCGTTATGCTTTTTGTTGGATTACTCCATTCGCATGCGCAAACTCACAACGAAGATGCAGAAAAAACTGCCTTAACAGTCTTTGATAATGAATTTGTTGAAATACAATCAATACATGTTGTAATAGATGGAAAAAATATTGCGGACATTGATACGGATGCAAAAAACACGCGCAATACCATACCCCGCTTAGCACTTATGATGAAGTGCATATCATTTCGTAGCGCAGATGTATTGCATTTTAAAAACTTACGGCGCAAAATGTATTTTTCATTTTTACGATTGCAGAACCTTCCATATTTTTATTCATCTTCAACAGAAAATGGCGTAAGCTACAAGATACATGAAAGCACCTCAGAGTCAAACAAGAAACATGTAAGCATATACTTTACTTTGAAAAAGCGAAAAAGCCTTCTCTTTGGGTTTGGGAACGCTTATGGAATAATCGGTATCTATCGACCTATCGGGCTTGATCTTGTGATATACGCAGGCGTTAACAGACAAGAAATTGACCTACAATATAAGGCAATACCATTTACATTTCGCAATGGACGCTATGGCAGAAGTTTTTTTAGCGTAGGAAAAAACCTTTACCATTATTGGCTACTGCCTGTACTAAGTACTACAGAGCTCTCCGTACAATCTTTGCTCTATGGTGCCGATGCATTCGTACGATTTTCTCTGCATCCGAGCATTTCGTACAAAATAGGCACAAGCTTCACCGGACAATCTACTATAAAAAAGAAAAATCCTGCAGTCGCCGATGCTGACATTGCACAAAGCGGCTTAGCTCGCGTAGGACAAACAAATCTTTCGATTGATGTACGTAATAGCCTTCGCTACGCTCTTACTTTTGGAGATACGGGCGTGTACAAAAGCACGCTGCAAATAAAAATTCCATACATTCTTGGTTTTGCTAACCTGCGAGAGAAAAACACGCCGAAACTCTATGACATAATTGGTATAAGCGTTGCAGTCCAGAGTGCATTTGTTACCGCGCTCGTGCATCATGCGGTGCGTATACGCGCTGGATTTATCACCAGTTTTATAAGAACTTCTGCTCGTCCATTTCATGCAAAGGCAAATGTTTTAGAGGGCTTTTACAATACCACCGCGAGAGAGATTTCTCTGCAGCGACGTGGTATCTATCCATTGAACACGAGTATAGGAGACATGGGCTATTCGATCTCAATTGAATATCTCATAGGTGGCGTAAGCACCGACATTCTTGGATTCAGTGCTTTTGTCTTTTACGATGGAGCTGCGGCTGCGAATACCTATGCAGAGTTACTTAGCAATACTCGTCATACCATAGGACCGGGAATTCTCTTTCATTTTTTTCAGCCGCTTAACATAGATTGTAGATTTAGCCTTGGATTTGGAGGACAGCTCCTCGGTAACCCCGATGGCAATGCTCTGTCTTTTAGTTTCTCCGTAGCTACTCATTAAAAAATATTCTTTAGTAGCGGTTGTAAAAAATCATTAGCCTTAAAGAAATTAGTGCGAAAATACGTAGATACAGAAAGTGCTATATTTATTACCGATGAGTACAGAGGGTATATGACAATGAATAAAGTTATAGATCATAGCAAGTCAATCACCAAAGAGAATATGTAAACACTGGCAATATTTATACAAACTCAATAGAGAGTTTCAGGACTATTCTCAAGCGTAGTATTATTGGTAATTTTCACAAAATGAGTAAGAAGTATTTAAGTAAATACATTGATAAATTTACTTATCAATTGTTGAATTTATAAGTCTTCTTATTTACAATATTTAACAGAGGTAATGTGTTGTGAGTAAATCTAAAAATAACAAAAAAACACTTTCTTTAGCTAATTATATTATTGAAAAAATTGATGCAAGGCATATGAAAATACAAAAATTAATGTATTTTTCTTGCGGGTGGTATCTCGCTTTGCAAGATAAATGGCTGATTGAAAAGGATGTAAAATTTCAAGCGTGGCCATATGGTCCCGTTATTCCCGTTGTCTATGGACATTTAAAAAAATATGGCAAAGACATTGTCTCTAAAAGAATATTGGAAGGCGAATACGAAGAGCCGAAGGAAGAAAAAAGAACAATAATTGATACCGTTATTGAACAATACAACTCGTTTACTGATTGGGAACTCTCAGCAATTACTCACAAAAAGGGTTCACCGTGGGATATAACAATTGAAAATGGGGAAATTGATATTGATATTGAACTAATGAAAAACCACTTTCAAAGCCTTGCGTAAGTAATATGGAAAGGGGAAGAAGTTTCAATACAATTAAAGACGGAGCTACCGAAGAAGAAAGACAGATTTCTCTTATTAAAAAAAAACAAAAGACACAAATTGAAATGGGAACACAAAAAGAAGGGAAAGATGCAAGGAAGACGAAAAGGATTCAAATAATAAAATGTGTAATTATCTCGTGTTTTGCGTTTATGACTTTATTGACGATTTTAATTTTTGTAGATTTGGTTTGGACTAAAGTTGGTATATATGAATCTTCTTTTTTTATAGTTACTATGACAATAATCGGGAATACACTCACAACCTCCGTAGGCATAGTTATTGGTTCATCAATAGATTAAAATCATCAATCTAAATAGTTGTTTTTTTATGTTTTACATTATTAGAAAGAAGTAAATCATAAACAAGCTGAAAACATTTAGCAACAAAGCTCTTGAAAATATATCAAAAGTGCCTATTATAAATAGTAAGCTTTAAGCTTATAGAAACATTTACATGGTTAAGGAGTAATCTATGATAGACAAGAAATTATATATCCCTTATAACCTTTGCACTTTTACTATTTTCGTGTGAAGAGAAGAAGACCAAGTTAGCAAAAACAGCACCACCACTAACAAAGCCCGTATTAAGTGCCCATCGTATTCGGAAAGAACTTGTGGTTACATTTCCAAAAGTAAAAGGACATACCTACGCATTGAAAAAAGTTAGCGGACTAGATATTAACAATGTAAAGCTTAGTGATAAGGATGAGAATACGGGACAAGTAAGATCATCAAAAGTAATAAGCGGTGTTATTGTTGTTGCCACGAAGGACGGCAGGCATATCAATAGCGAACCTATCGACTTTCTCTTTTATGTAGCAGACAAAGCCGCATTAAAAGCCGAAATCGACAGAGTCTTAGCAGAGGACGCAACAACAAACCTAAACTACATCGACACCTTGAGCGTAAGCGACATGAGTAAGCTTTTTTTCAATAAAACTACATTCAACGGAGACATCAGCAAGTGGGACACCTCGAGCATAACAAACATGAGTAGCATGTTTGAAGGTGCTACCTCATTCAATGACGATCTTAGTAAATGGAGTGTATCAAAGGTAACAAACATGAACTCTATGTTCTACGATGCTACCGCTTACTTTTTTAGTAGATAAAAAAAGAAAAAAACGGCGGTATGTTGCGCGATATTTCCGAGTTTTTTAATAAGGATAGATTGTGCAATCTACCCTTTAATTTATAGTTATAAACCACTAGAAATTATTGCTATAAGTGAAGCCATTATAACTCCCACAAATAAAACAAAAAAAAGCTAAACATATAATACCTCAAATTAAAGTCGCTTTTGCAAAATTCTCTTTTGACTTAGGAGCCCCACCTCCAAGTACCCACACACATAACATTACAATACCAACTAATGGTATAGACGTAATGAATATTGTAGCTATCCATTGCTTAATTGAGATAATTTTATTTCTTTTTTCAGATTCCATTAAAATTCTTCTTAATAGATAGATATATAAGACACCTACGAGGTAGATGCAAGTTATATCTATGCAATAACATATCGTAGGCAGCCAATTATGAAGACATGCTGTTCTTTAAAGCTGTCCACGTAAAGCAGAGTTACACTTACACTAATACCTTAGGTGACAGCATTACTACATCCTTACTTACTCAGCCCAAATTCCGTAAGCCCACACATCACTATACTGATCGTCTGCATTTTCTTCATCATAACTCCAACTAACACCCGACTTCTTAGCTCCCCCACCCATTACATAAAGCCTGTCATCAAACTCTACCGCTTGAAAATTATCACGCGCGCTCATAAATGCTTCATTAATAGTCATTTCTGTCCATCTTATTCCATCATCACTTGTCCACACATCGTTTTCTGAAACCCTATCTTTTCCAGAACCTACTCTTCTTCCTCCAATAAGATATATTTTGTTTTCAAACACCACCGTAGCATGATTTCTTCGTCCTACCCAAGCGATATTTTTGTCATTTGCTTTTGGCATCTTCCAAGTGTTTCCGTCAGTACTTGACCACACATCGTTTTTATACGTACTTTTCCATGGCCACGTACCTGAACTTTTGAGATGCTTCAAAGTGGTGCCCTTAAAGTAACCCTCTTGAAGAGCATCTGAGTGTCTACCAGTCGAGCCTCCAATAATGAAAAGTGTATCATTAAGTACCACAGTCCCATGTCCATAACGAGGACCCCAATACACACTGCCTTTCTTCGCACTATAGCGTCTAAACCGTTTAGTAGAAGTTAGTTCAGATATAGAATTACGTCTATAAGAATCCCACTTTTCGACAGTGTTGGTATTAACTCGTTGCCAAGTACTGCCATCTGTGCTACTCCATATATCATTAGCATACATGCCTTTAAGGTCAGGCCATTTGTGACTATTTTTTGCGAAGCCTCCAATTACATAGATTGCGCCATTAAGAACCACACTGGTATGATATGCGCGAGTATCCCACATAGTACCACTATTATCGTTTACTAAGTTCGCTCGCTCTTCAGTCCAGCTACTTCCATCTGTGCTACTCCATACATTGTTATAATAGTGTTGTGTATTAGAGCGACAGTTGTTTCCTTCTGGTCCATAACTTGTATCTTCATTTGTACCGCTACAGCCCCCCATAATCCAAATTTTTCCATCAAACGCTACACTGGTCAATCCTTCACGAGCAGTCCATGGAGCAGCTGATGTTGCTTCTGTCCACATTATTCCATCTGAACTATACCACACATCGTTCAGTTCGCCTTCTGTTTTTTGCCCTCCCATGACCCAGAGTTTCTCATCAAAAACTACACTAGCAAAACCTTCACGAGCAGTCCATGGAGCATCAGTTACTTTCTTCCATTTCATCGTCCCTATGAGTAAATCATAACTTACGCGTAGCGCTTTGTGCTCAGCTGCTACAGCTTTTGTGGCTGTTATGGTAACTTTGCCTACTGTTTTAAAAGTTACTACTCCATCTGCATCAACTGTCGCTATACTATCATCACTAGAACCATAGCTAATGCTTCCATCGTCACCACTTACCCTTTGTACCTTTACTTCTTGCTGATACGTATTAGTAGATCTAAGCTTCTTAACACTTTTATTCGTAAACGTAAGAATTGTATTTCCATCGCCAGTAGGTGTGTTGGTGTTTCCGCCGCCGGTAGCTGTGTTGGTGTTAGTTATTACTTGCCTTAGTTTCTTCTGTGCTTTTACTTTAGGGTCTTCGCACGCTATCCCTGCTATAAATAATATCGCTATTGCGAGGTAATATATACATATATATGGTTTCTTATGTGCCATGATATACTCCTTACTGTATAAATGTTTTATAAGTTAAGATAAGAACTTACTACTGCTCATAGTATAGGCACATTTTACATATTTTCAAGTACTTACGATGTAAAACGAAATTTTAATTTCTTAACTCCTGTAATATATATAGTCTGTGTGTCAGATTACTATAAATTTATTCTCAAGAGATTTTGTAAGAAAGCGCATAAATTAATGGTGAATATTCTTACATGTGCTATGATAGAAACATGGTACATATACAATCAAAGCGATTTTCTATAGATGCCATCGGTTTTGGTACGTATCTTATTGCTCCTGGCGATGCTACATACAAAACAGTTACAGAAGCTTTGGAGCTTGGCTATAGAAGTATTGACACTGCAAAATATTATGAAAACGAGCAGGATGTCGGACGTGCAGTACGAGATGCAAACTTACAAGGTAAGGTTCAGATTACTACAAAATTGTGGAACGATGAACAAGGCTATGAAAAAGCACTGGATGCAGGACGTAGAAGCAGAGATTACTTAGGGCTTGAAAGTATAGATTTGTTTCTTATACATTGGCCAGGCAGAAACAAGTTTATAGAAACATGGAAGGCGTTTGAAAAACTTAAATCTGAAGGTACAGTGAAAAACATTGGTGTCAGTAATTTCCATGAACATCATCTACGTGCATTAGAAGAAATGGGACTTGCCACACCTGTTATAAATCAAATAGAAATGAATCCACTCTTTACTCAAGAAACATTACGAGACTATTGTAAAGAGCACGATATACTCATAGAGGCATGGCGTCCCATTGTCGGCGGACAAATATCAAAATTAGACACGCTTAAAAATATTGCTTCTGTGCATAATAAAAGCATTGCACAAATTGCATTGCGATGGAGTGTGCAGCGCGGATCTAGAGTTTTACCTAAAAGCGTGCAGCGTCAGCGCATGATTGAAAACATTGCTATTTTTGATTTTCAGCTTTCTGAAGAAGAACTCGCTACCATAGATGCGATGAATATAAATTATCGATCTGGACCTGATCCTGATACATTTTTGTTTTGATGATTTTTTTACTACAGTCGCGTAACATGCATATGCAATGGAGTATCCTTGTATGAATGTTGCATTAGGATTAGGAAATTCTGTATCAGTGAGGCTTAAAAGAGAAAATACCGCTGTGCATTTTTCAGGGACTAAAGAGAAGCATGTACTACATTTAGACGGGCCTCCTGAACTTGGTGGCGAGAATAAAGGCTTTCGTCCCACGGAACTTTTGCTTTATGCCGTAGGTGGCTGTGCAATATTTGACTTTGTTTCTATGCTTTATCGTCAAGGCATACGCATACAAGATGTTTTTGCAGATATTAGCGGCACACGACATGCAGAAGGTGCAACAAATCCCTTTATAGATATTCATATAAAATTTGTTATTGTAGGGAAAAAAAACGATATTGAAAACTATCATAATGCGATACAACTTTTTGCAAAGCGAGCTGTACACGAACTATGTTCAGTAGGCTTGACCATCCGCAAGGAAACAAAGATTAGGCATGATGTTGAGTTTTCGTATACCTCATAGCAAATGCCTATAAATGATTAAAATAACCTGTAGGAGGTACTATGGTTTTATATTATATACATGTGTTCTTAATGCTTTTGGTGGCTTTTGAGCATTTTTATTTTTTAGTGCTCGAAATGTTTCTTTGGACGAGTCCAAAAGCGATGAAAATATTTGGCATAAACAGCAAAGAACTTGCACAAAACACTCGAAGCTTAGCTGCGAATCTCGGGCTTTATAATGGCTTTTTAGCAGCGGGAGTCTTAGGTTCTTTATTCACTAAAAGTGCTGCAGCGAGTGTCTTTTGTCTCGTATGTGTGGTAATCGCCGCAGTGGTCGGGGCATATTCTACAAAAAAAATAAGAATTTTCTATGTGCAGGCTATCCCTGCGTTGCTCGGACTTATCGTTTTGTACCTTTCGTTGTAAAAGCTAACAACTGATACAGTGTTTTCTAACACAAGGAAGTAGTTTGCCAATAATGTAAAATACCCTTTGGGGTATTGAAGAAAATAGACAGCATGAATTTTTTAGAACACCTTGCCTTATTATGGAAAAATGCACTAGAGCTTATTTTAGAAGCTATTCCATTTTTGGGAATTGGATTTTTTATCGCAGGAATTTTACACATTTCTGTATCAAGTAATCTGATTGCTCGATATTTACGTAAAGAGAGCATTGTCACTTCCATCAAGGCAGCGGTACTAGGTGCACCTTTACCCTTATGTTCTTGCAGTGTAATTCCTGTGGCAACAGAATTACGTCATAACGGTGCGAGTAAGGGAGCGTTGACCTCTTTTCTTATTTCAGGTCCAGAAACTGGCATAGATAGTTTGTTTATTTCATATGTTATTTTAGGACCTTTCATGACCATCACACGACTTTTATCGACTTTATGTACTGCCATTATCACATCGTGTCTTGTAATGGTGGCTACGTTCAAAATGCCTTTAGAATCTGTAAAAGAGAAACAAAATCCTTGTTGTCGTGCGTGTACTCCTTCGAAAAATAACGACGCAAAACCCATATCATTTTTCACTCGGTTTATTGACGGACAACGCTATGCGTTTACTACCTTATTAGACGATAGTTTCAAATGGGTACTTCTTGCAATAGGAGCTACCGCTGTAATGAATACTTATGTACCGCATGATTTTTTTACACAATACGGTGATGGACTCCCTGCAATGCTTGTAATGGCTGCTATTGGATTTCCTATGTACATTTGTGCAACAGCCTCTACGCCTATTGCCGCAGGCTTATTGCTCTCTGGCATTTCTCCTGGTGCAATTTTAGTTTTCATGCTCGTTGGACCTGCATCTAATATTACCACGATAGGCGTTGTCAAAAAGCTACTTCACACAAGAGCAGCTGTTGTGTACGTGTTCTCAGTTATTGTCATTTCTGTTGCTATAGGGTTATTTGTAAATAAATTAGTCACTCTGTATTCTTGGGACATTCTTGCTGAAGTAAGACGTATTGACACAATGCCTCGCTCTATTGCAATTATTGCAACAGCTTTTGTATTTCTCGCTTCAATAAAAAAACTTCGTCCTTACATTGGTTTAGGTGAGAAAATTTGATAAAGAATAACAATATCATGCATACTAAGCCACAACATTTATTTTATGGTAATTTATTGACTGATGATAGTTCATCAGAATACAATAAATGTACTAATATGTTAACTTCAAATGCAGCTTTAGAGGCTATATTACAACGTATAAAAATTGAAATTGGTGAGGCAGCATTTGCGTTATGGTTTTCCATGATACAAGCTGAATCATTGGAAAACAAAATGCTTTCTATAAGTGTTCCTTCTGCGTATTTTAAGCAGTCGATAGAAAAAAAATATTTTCAACACTTAGAAACTGCAGCGCATAACATTGGAATACAAAGTATCATCATAAAGGTAAATGCCAGCATGATTGTTAATGATTCATCATCTCCATTAACGAAAAATTTTAATGAAACAGATGACGCAATATCACAAGCATACGAAAAAAAGAATGTAAAAGCATCAGAAATATCCGACAGTAGAGATACCAAGATAAAATCTTTGCAGAACTATACGTTTGAAAACTTTATCACCGGTCCTACTAATGAATTCGCTGCAAGTATCGCTGTTGCCGTTGGAAATAATCCTGGGCAGGCGTATAATCCGTATCTTGTATATGGATCTGTAGGACTTGGCAAAACACATATACTCAAGGCAGTAGGAAATAAAATTCTCAGTACAAACCCCAGAGCAAAACTTTTATACATAACATCGGAAGCATTTCTTAACTTGTTTGTCGAAGCTACTCAAAGCAAAGGTATGACGAAATTTCGTAATAAGATGCGCACTTTAGATGTACTACTTATTGATGATGTGCAATTTTTTGCAGGCAAAGAACAAACGCAAGAAGAGTTATTTCATATCTTTAATGTTCTGCATAGTGAAGAGCGACAAATGGTATTTGCAAGCGATAGGCCAGTAAGCCGCATACAAAAACTTGAAGAACGCCTTGCAAGCCGATTTCAAAGCGGCACAAGTGCCGATTTACAACCTCCCACTTCGGAAATGGCGATAGCCATTATGAAAAATGAACTGAAAAAAAATAACAAAGCGCATATGATATCTGATGATATTCTCAATTTTATCGCCTCACATGTACGAAATAATATACGCGATATGTTAAGTTTTTTACGAAAAGTAGTCGGATATAATGAGATTACCAAAAAAACAGTCTCACTTGATGTTCTAAAGCGTTGGGTAGCTGATCACAAACCAAAATCGCAAAGTACCTCAGTGGAAAAAATACTCAAAGTTACCGCTGCACATTTTACGGTAGGGTTAAGCGATATCAAAAGTAAAAAGCGCACCCGAGAAATAACCAAAGCGAGGAAAATAGCGATATTTTTGCTTCGTAAGCATAATACGCTTACGTTTACTGAAATAGGAAAATCCTTGAATATTTCTCATGTTGCGGCAAATTCAGCTTATACTACGATAGAAAAAGAAATAGAAATTAATGGTCCGCTTAGTGAACATGTGTTCGCGATAGAGGCAACGTTATAAATTATTACTATGCACACGTATGAAAGTTACTATTACCTTAGTATGCTGTGCCAATATCAAATAAACAATCGTATATGTCCAAAAAGAAACAGATATTTTATTCTATAAATGTAACACTCTCACCTGTTGAATTTTCTCGACATGCACGCTCTATAGCTCGCTGCTTGCAAGAAGTTGATAAAATTACGGCTTTGCTTCATGAGATACGCATGACATTTTTTCTTGATGTTTCTATGCTTATCCAGCTTCAAGAAAAATACCCCACTGAGTATATACAAGTTCAAAAATTTTTACATAAGTTTTATAAATGTGGGCATGATTTAGCACTGTACATAAATATGGACTGGCAACATATACAAGACATACACTATTTAGATAAAGATACTATTTTAGATTTATTCGTGCAAGGCAAAGATGAAGTGATAAAGATAATGCATCTTGGGGATTCAGCGATACCGTCTAAAAAACAGAAAAATATCAAAGCAAAAGGTATAAAATCCGATAGTAACGAAATAACGATTCGTATATCAAATGGCAAGATAAATCCTTTTGTGTATTTAAAAGATATCTATTCTTTTATAAATATAAAACTTGATGCAAGCATTCCTGCACGACAAGTAGTTACGCGATTTTATAATTATAAAAAAATTGCACCGGGAACTATTTTTCGATTTTCTGATGACCCCACACACACCCATCGTTTTGGAGCATATCTGATGATATCTCGAATCGTGTATGACTCAACGTGGCTATGGCACTTAAGAACATGCAACAAAGTAAAAAAGTATGTGCAAGAAAATCCTTCCATACGTTCCTTATTTCTTGCAGACGACAATAATCCCATAGATATAAACCTTGTGCATAAAAAAGCATTTAAGCAAAATCATGGTTTTTTTCTTTCTCCTGATATGATAACCCGAGCGAGGTTTATGAAAGCATTAAATAAAGCAAAAATATCACATCATGGCGTGGTGAGTCTTGAATCTTGTTTAACAGGCTTGTCTTTAATAAGCTTTGAAAACCTAGAAGGGCTTATTAGCAACAAAATCGAATTCATTACCGCTTCGCAGATTATCAAACAATTTGGACTATCGACAAACAACATAGTGTTCAAATGAGTGTTTTAAATCATTTTGTGGTAGCAGATGCAAAATCCTACATTCACACACATTTGCCTCCTGACTTCATAGATCTTACAATTACCAGTCCTCCCTATGACAATTTGAGAAATTATAATGGATATAATTTCGATGCTAAAGCTATTTTAATGGCACTATATCGTGTTACGAAAAAAGGTGGTATAGTTGTTTGGGTTGTGGGAGATAAAATAAATGGGGGACGAAGCCTTACAAGCTTTGAACATGCTTTCATTGCTCGTAATGTAGGTTTTCAAGTGCATGATGTCATGATTTATCAAAAAAAAAATACTCCATTTATGCGCTCAAATGCTTATACAAATTGCTATGAATTTATGTTTGTGTTCTCAAAAGGAAACCCGAAAACCTTTAATCCTCTCAAAGTGCCAACAAAACGGCACGGCATAGAAATGGTAGTGCATAATAAAGGTGCAGATGGAGTTAATCGCAAAACACCAGCCGAACTTAAAAAAACAAAAACAAAAACTAATATTTGGCAATATGCAGTAGGTCTTGGTGGTAGTACTCGTGATAAAATTGCTTTTAAGCATCCTGCTATATTTCCTGAAAAATTAGCAGAAGATCACATCTTATCTTGGACAAATGCGGGCGATTTAGTTTTTGATCCTATGTGCGGAAGCGGGACTACCTGTAAAATGGCAAAGATACACGGGCGAAATTGGCTAGGAATCGATGTTTCTGAGGAATATATTACAATTGCTCGTGAGAGGTTACGCTTATGTGTGCAGTAGTTTGTATAGGCGACTGGGTGTGCTGTGTTGATGGCAATGGATTTCAACATGAAATGAGAAAAGCTTCACAACGAAGAAGATACTTCAAAAAAAATTCGGTGGGGCAAATAAAAGAAATTCATGATACTTACATTTCTGTATGGTTAATTGGAGTTGATGAAACATGGGATATTGATATTAAAGCCGTAAAGGCTATTGATATTTTACGTACTGGTGATAAGTTTCTGCATAAAATATGCAATGTTTGTCATTGTTTTTTGTCTATAGAAAATTTTGCAAAGAATCAAAATAATTTGCATGGTATTGTGCGGAGACCAACTTGTATGCGATGCAGAACAGATATAGATAAACGAGCACCTAAGAGCCGTCAAGCAAAATTAGCTGAGAAAATGCGGCCTAAAAAAAGAACTGCATTTCAATGTCCAATTTGTCGAAAGCGTTCTATTGTTGGAGTAACTGCAAAAATTGTCGCTGATCATAATCATCATACCGGTGATATAAGAGATTTTATCTGTGATAGCTGTAATACAGGACTTGGTCGCTTTAAGAATGGTGAAAACTATCTTCATAATGCAATTGCCTATCTTAACGAGCGTGGTGAGTCTTGAATCTTGTTTAACAGGCTTGTCTTTAATAAGCTTTGAAAACCTAGAAGGACTTATTAGCAACAAAATCGAATTCATTACCGCTTCGCAGATTATCAAACAATTTGGACTATCGACAAACAACATAGTGTTCAAATGAGTGTTTCTTAACGCATTGTGGTCTGTATAAATGCACAGTCTTAAAGTGACTTTTCATCTTTTGTATGAGAATTTTTTCTTCACTACCTTGAAATATTTTTGCAACCATAGTACCACTACGAACGAGTGAAGTCTTTGCAATACGGAACACCGATTCTACAAGACCTTGACTTGCGCTTATATCAACGGTTTTATTGCCAGTGGTACGTGGCGCTGCATCACTAAGTATACAGTGATAAGGACCTAAGCGGTAAATTTCGCTCTGTATGTGAGCATCGGTAAAACTGCCTTGAATAACGGTGAGTTCAGACATGCTGTCTGTTATGACGCTTTTACTAAGTTCTTGAAGGTCTACACTGACAAGCTGTACACATTTTGACATCGTGCGCAGTATGTACTGAGTCCAAGATCCGGGTGCTGCTCCTAAGTCTAAAATACGCACCGTCTGAGCTTGTTTTATCAGGTGCGAAAACACGTGAAACCTTGCGTTGATTTCTTCTAGTTTGTATATAGAACGAGCAACAAAGTTCTCATTTTGTGCTTTTTGGGCATAATAATCGTTTTTGTATCGTTTCATAATAACCCATGTTTATAATACTATAGACAGTAGCAATTATATTATTATGCAAAAGACATAAGGAGTTTACCAATGGAGAAAAATGAACAAAGCAAAGTAGTATTAAAAGAATTGGTAGGTGGATCTACTCGAAGCGTAATGTATCTTATTACCATTTTAGTTACCGTATTTCTTAATTTGTACAATGGTGTAGTCTGTCCATTTTTAGAGAGTCTGCCATTTCTTGAAGGGCTACGAAATCTTTTGATAGTTAATATAGCAATGCTTATGTTGCGTGAATTATTTTATATAGTATTTGCCAATATGAGAAAAAGAGAATCTGAAGCTCGCCATGTGTATAAGATAAACGTATTTTCTTGGATAATCGGAGGCTTACTTGGAGTTGCGCTACATAAATATTTGTATGCAGATACGTTTCCATGGCATAGTTCGCTTAAAATTATTTCTGGATACTGGATAATGGGCGGAGGCCTTATAGCGCAATTAGAATACATATTGTTAGAACGAAAGCTGCGCAGCATTTCTACAAAACAGCGTCAAGTAAGTAGTTTTTTAGAACAAATAGCAAAACGACTAATGGAAAGCACATTTATTTTTGTGTTTATGCCAGTAGCTGCAACACTGATTATGGTTATCCGATATGTATTTCAAGATCACATTATTCCTGCAAGCGTGGCAGTGGAGATAACGTATTTAGGTGTGGTATTTTTACTACTTGCGCTTGTTGTCAATTTTATATACGGTATGCATCTGCGCAAAGATACGAGAGAAATAGTAGACGCCTTACAGCATGTAAAAAAAGGCAACTTTAACATTACGCTTGATGAAACAAGAACAGATGAATTAGGAGCGATGGCATGGGGCATTAACGAAATGACAAAAGGCTTACGCCAGCGAGAAAAAATACGCGAAGCTTTTGGGCGTTTTGTAAACCCTCAAATAGCACAAGAATTCATTGAAAAATACGCAAACGAAACAAGCGATGTAAGAAACTTTGGCGAACTTAAAAAAGTTGCAGTGCTTATGTGCGACATTCGTAGCTTTACCGCACTCTCTGCAAAGCTATCTCCTAGTGTCGTTACTTCTTTACTCAATAGGTATTTTTCACAAATGGTTTCCGTAGTACAAAATGAGGGAGGACTTGTAGATAAATTTATCGGGGATGCTATCATGGCAGTCTTTGGAATTATTGGGAAAAAGAACTCTTGTGTACAAGCAATACGAGCCGGTATCGGAATGAGAACCGCACTGAACGTATTTAATAAAGAACTTGAAAAAGATGGATTACACGCTATCGACAATGGCATAGGCATACATTACGGCGATGTGATTGCAGGGTACATAGGCAGCGAAGAACGACTAGAATACACCGTTATAGGATCTACGGTAAACATCGCTTCTCGATTATGCGATGTTGCACGAAAGCCCAAGCCTGCGTTAGTCTTTACAAAAGAAGTTGCTGAGCAATCAAAAGATATCTTTAAAATAGGCACACTTGGCACGGCAAATCTCAAAGGAGTAGGAGACACTATGCTATTTTCCGTCAAAAAATAAAAACTCTTTATGCTGATATAAGCGATGTCTCTACGAACTATGAGGCTCGGCAATGTCTCGAGCACTATATGTATTACTTCTGAACAAGAAGTTTTCAATCATTTACAACGCAGCTCTTTCGTACTTGTTGATAGAGGGATAATCGCACATGTACTGCCTGTTCTTACGAAGTGCCGCGTGAAATATCTTATCGTGCCCGCAGGCGAAGCTGCAAAAAGCCGTTCAATATTTGATGCGATATTGCATGCTTTTTTCTCCGCTCATCTTCAAAGACACCACGAAATTGCGGCAATCGGTGGCGGTGCTTTATGCGATGTTGCAGCATTTGCAAGCTCTGTATATATGCGCGGACTTACCCTTCGTTTATTTCCAAGCACCTTACTTGCCATGGTTGATGCTGCAATAGGCGGTAAAACAAGCATAAATTACGGGACGCTTAAAAACATGATAGGAACATTCTACCCTGCACATGAGGTAGTAATTGCACCGGCATTTTTAGACACACTCTCATTGCACCACATACGATGCGGCCTTGCGGAAATCATAAAAGCAGGTATGTTAGGCGATAACGAAATTCTTACTATGATCTGCGAAAACGAATCTACAATTATGCGGATGGGACACAACGGTAGCACAGGCACAGACGAACATTCGTGGTGGAATACCCTTATATGGAAAGCTGCAAACGTGAAAATGAATTTTGTTGAAAGTGATTTCACAGAAAAAGGAGCGCGCGCATTTTTGAATCTCGGGCATACCTTTGCACATGCAATAGAAACTGAATCGAAAACACAGCCTCATGACATACGATGGGATCATGGAAACGCAGTTGCGCTTGGTATACGCAGTGCATTGAAACTTGGACATATGCTCGGCATTACCGATACACACTATTGTCAAAATATCTTCAAAGTACTAGATATCTTTCAGTATCCTAGTTCTTATAGCGGATTTTCTGCCACAAGACTTATATCTCACATGAAGAAAGACAAAAAAAACATAGAAGACACACTACGATTTGTATTGCAAAAAACATTCTGCAACACTACACTCAAAACAGTCGCATTACAGAATGTACAAAATTTACTGCGTAACATGGGAGCAAATACATGAAAAGAACGATAGTTTATACTAACTTTGTAGCGATTACTACGGCTAAAAAAATACGCACGATATTTCATATTACGCTACTTATGTCTTTGTCTATACTTTCTGCAGAAACTACACAAGAGCGCAATGAAACCTTGTTGTTTCAAACTACAGCAACACTACACGCTACCGAAAAACACAAATATCAAAATCTCTACAAGGGATCTACGATATCGTTTCCCGTTCAAGAAAATGCTCGTTACGCTGCCCTTATTACATCGCAAAGTCTTGATAGTGTTTTGCAATTAGGAATAGAAGGTAAAAATATATTTAGAGATATTTTTTTAGGTGAAGATGCAGGTATTGTCTTTACCCCCTTTTTATCTTCGCAATCTTCAGATGAAAACAATGCACAAATGCAAACGCAAAAAAACGAAACATCTTCGAAAGTTACTATCACTGCTTTGTTTCATCCTCCTGAAGATAAAAATTCTGATGCCTCACATAACTCTATAGAACTCGGTGAATATACCATCTCGGTATATCGCATTACTCCACAACATACTATAGAAGCGTTCCCTTTTGTAGAAAATTCTGCAATGCTTACAAATGAAGATTCCATTATTGGCAGAATAGCACGAGAATATACCATGCGCATTACAAAAAACACACGCCTCTATGCCTTTATGGAATCGAAAGATTTTGACACTCTTCTGGAATTTTCAAATACCTATGGCGAAGTTGTAGCATCAGATGATTGGATTAAGACAGATGAAAGTTCTGCGTCCTTGCTTTCTTTAGTTATTCCTCAAGATGACACCTATGTTATCATGCCAACATCTTTTAGCGGTTTATCTGAAGGTGCTTTTTCTTTGCGTGTTTTTACAACAGAAAATGAAAATGTATTCTCCGAAAGCACCACACTTACTAAAAAAGATACAAAAATTTTTACGCGTTACATACGCGAGTATCCCCTTTCTTTACAAGCAGAAGATGCGAGAACTATTTCGCTAAATACACTTTCGGGTAATGTAGAAGTGATATTCGCTCGCGCAGATAGAAGTGCCCTGCATACTGAAAAAGTGAAAAACGGTACAACAAAAGACATTCCCATATTTGTTACAGAAGCAGGAGATTACAAAATCATTATCGCAAGCGATGGCAATTTACCAGCACACTATTCAATTGCACTTTACAAGTAGAATTTACCATTATTTTGCATAAAATTAAACCTTATCAAGACTTATTGCAGTACGTAGTGATAGCAGATGTGCGTGTGCATCAAGAGTCGCATGTGCAACCGCATGTGGATCATGCATGGCTTTGCTATTTTTTACCGCGTTTACTGCGTCGGTAAATGCTTTTACAAATGCATGTTTTCCAAAACGCCGCATTATAGAATCTCTTGTATATTGAATTTTTTCATCGGTAATATTGTGTTTACTTTGCACAAGAATATGTGTTTTTTTCATGAGTTTTTTATTTGCTTTTAGCAAATCGTCACTATGCTCATCAAAGTCGCGCAAAAAACGCATCTGTATTGGAACCGAGAGAAATGAAAAATCTATTGATGCTGCACTCATCATGACAGCGAGCTCTTCTCTTAATATATGGGCATGTTGTGATGTATAGCAGGCAAACGCACAAACCTCTCGTATCTTTTCTTCGTATACATTGCGTAAATATAAGCATTCTTTAGAAGAAAGAAGCGTAAGTGGAATTGCAATTTCATTGTACCAATATACATTCCAAAATTTCAATAATGCGGCACTATCCTTTGCTACTTCTATAAAACGCGCAAGTAATGGGCATCCCCATAATGCTGATTTTACATAAGAAAAACCAAATCCTTCTTGTATTGAGCTGCTAAGTATTAGGTTACTCGCGCTGCACATTTCGGCAAGACTTACGGTATTGCGCGGGTCTTTGCCAGAAGCAAAAAAACCATGTATGGTACGTTCTTGAAAAAGCGATTGTACCATGTCTGAATAATGCTTTTCTTGTTTTGATTCTCCGGGCAACGTAATATTGTAATTACAGGGTATGCGAGCATAACATTCGTAAAGTTTTGTAATCAATGCAGCTTCTAATACATTTTTTCTTCGTATACAACGCACAGGATAGGTAAAAAGCAATGCGTTTTTAGATGTATGCGCATATTGCGAATCGATACTTTGTAATAATACATGTGCATCACATGGTTTTTTATGCACATGCTCCGATGTGTTTTGAATTACAATATTGGGGATGTAATATACACACATTCCACTACTACGCAATATATGTGCATCTACTGAGTTTATTACGACATATTGTGTGCCTGTTACCGCCTTGTAACACGAAGAAAGCGGTATAATTTTTTGTAAGGCTTCTAAGTTGGAAAAACGCGCCTGTTCGGGAAAATCGTGCATGTGTAGAATACAAGGTTGTTCCGTTCTCTCTAAGTGCTCCATGAGTACCTTTGTAAAAAAGGGATTTTTTCCTATATGAGGATTGTGCACCCACCACAGCGTATTACGAGCTGTATATGTAGTAAAAAAATGTTCTAGTACTGAATAATTGTGTGTATAAGATACTTCATCATGGTCAATTTTTGTAAAACTTTCAGAATATCCCAATGCAGTAAGGCATTTACTTTTGAGGGAAATATTTTTAAGCGTACCGATAGATGTGATAATTTCATTGCTTTGTTCACTAGTATCGCCGCATGCAAGGGTTATTTGCGCAGTAATGTTGTAAGCATCAAATGTCTTTATTGCCTCACTTATGACATCAGTTACTCCACCTTTTTTGAAATGATAATGAATTATAAGAATGTGGTTACTTTGCAGCATTATAAATTAATGTTTAGTTTTCTATTTGACGTGTCGATAAAAAAGGTGTATTGTATAAAAATTGTATTGTATATCTTTTTTATACGGAGGTTTTTAATTGTAGAACTAAATATCATTACACATTACATGATATAATATGTTAAGATTAAATTTGTTTAATGAAAAAAATTATTTGGGGGATATTATGAGAATAGTATGTCATTTTAAAAAGTTTGTTATTTCCTTAATTGCAATAAGTATGCTTTTCGCAATAGGCTGTGCCTCTGCACCAAGCCCTAAAAGTGAAACGGTAAAACCTAAAGCACCTAAGACCATACATCTTACAGAAAAATTTATATTAGATGGACACATTCGCGGAGCTCAAGGTCTTTCATTTAGCCCTGTATCACCCTATCTTGCTTCTGGTGGATGGGATAACCACATATTTGTGTGGAATTATGATAATGGTAGTCAATTTTTGAAAATAAACGATGCACATAATAGCGATGTGGTATCGCTTTCGTATGACAGCGAAAAAAACTTTTTTGCGTCCGCAGGATTAGATAGAACTATAAAAATATGGGATGCAAACACAGGAGAAATTATAAAAGTCTTTCGAGGATTTAAGCACAATGTTATCGGCGTTGATGTATACAGAAATGGGAAGAATGTATGGATTGCAGGTGCAGTTTTAACAGGAGAAGTTGTTGTCTTAGACTACAACACGGGCAAACGATATGCGACATTTTGGCATTCATCATACGCTACAAACGTAGCATTTAGCCCCGATGGCAGCATGCTTGCATCTACAGGTAATGATAGAGTCATATACCTATGGGATTTAGCGAAGAAAGAGAAAATAAGAAAATTTGAAGGTCATACGGCAAAAGTAAATACCGTCGCCTTTAATCCCGACGGAACTTCTATAGCCTCAGGTTCATGGGATAATACCGTTCGCGTATGGGAAGTTGCAACAGGCAAAGAATTGTACAATTTCGAGTCGTTTCACACTGATGCCGTAGAACAGGTGCAGTTTTCTCTTACAGAACCATTTCTGATAAGTGGTGCACGCGATGGCTTTGTAAATATTTTTAACGTCGATAACGGAGAAAAAATGGTACAGTACGATACAGGAAATACTCGCGTTTATAATGTTATATTCAATGATGATTCAAGCAAGGTTGCGTTAACCGGCTATGATCATATGGTGCGGGTATACGATTTAATTCAAAAATGATTAGTTGAGTACATTTTCTGCAAGGCATCTTTCTTTTATTTAGAAAGATGCCTTTCTTTTAGGTCAGTAGTCTTTCAGATATAGTCTACTGCGTTATTTTTGAATTTCTCGGATGTCTATAAAACTGTGCCATAACACTGTAATAGATACATTTTATCTTCATTATTTTAATTTACAATAAAAATATGGACACCATAAAAAAGTTACTTGAAAAAATATATTCTAATACCGAAGCTACATGGCAAAATCTCTTAGAAGAATATAGTGCCAAATGGAGCATGCACCAAGCACACACAGCAAAAGAACACGAAGACGATATATGTGATGAAACACTTGCCGTACTTATTACATATGGAGATACCCTCAGCGGTGCAGAAAATGACAAGCCATTAAAAACGCTTTTGAATTTTTTACGTGAAGAAACTCAAGGACTCATATCAGGTGTACACATACTACCCTACTATCCGTATACTTCGGATGATGGGTTTTCTGTAAGCGACTATAGGCAGGTACGCGACGACTTAGGAAATTGGGACGACATTGAAAATATTGGAAAATGCTTTGTGTTTATGAGCGATTTGGTACTCAATCATTGTTCAAGTAAACACGCGTGGTTTGAAAATTTTTTACAAAGCAAAAAGCCCTTTGACAAATTTTTCATAACTGTAGATAAAGATACCGATCTCACACGCGTAGTTCGTCCGCGCTCAAGCTTTGTGTTACATGAATATAAAACTGTAGATGGTCCATGCCATGTATGGACAACTTTTAGTCGCGATCAAGTCGACTTAAACTATGCAAATGCGCGTGTGCTTTTTGAAATGATTGATACAATGATGGAATATGTACACATGCATCACTCTCGCATTATACGCCTTGATGCCATAGCGTATTTATGGAAAGAGATAGGTACATCGTGCATTCATCTTGAAAAAACACATCTTGTGGTAAAGCTTATGCGCGCGCTTTTAGAAAAATTTGCTCGTGGCACACTGCTTATCACGGAAACAAACGTACCACATGAACAGAACGTATCGTATTTTGGAAATGGAGATGAGGCACATATCATCTATCAGTTTTCGCTACCACCGTTACTCTTGCATGCATTCGTACGTGAAAATACAAACTATCTGCGTGCGTGGGCAGAGAGTTTACCAAATCCGAGTGCAGAAAAAAAGCAAACCTATTTTAATTTTTGTGCTTCGCATGATGGCATAGGACTCACGCCTATGCACGATATAGTTCCTTTAGAAGAATGCAACGCACTTATAGAATGCGTCAAAAAGCGTGGTGGACGTATATCATATAAAGCAAGTTCTGATGGTAAAATACCTTACGAAATAAACATAAACTATCTCTCGGCAATTGCGGATCCAAATTTTTCAGTAGAAAAAAAAGCGCGCATTTTTATTGCATCTCAAAGCATAATGCTTAGCATGCCAGGTGTGCCGGGCATATACATACACAGCCTGCTTGGCAGTGAAAATTGGATAGAAGGAGTTATTTCAACAGGTGAAAACCGCAGCATTAACAGAGAAAAACTACATATAGATTCTGTGCAAGAAGAAATAGCAAATCAAACAAATCTACGTTATCATGTTTTTCATAATTATTTACAACTCTTAGCAGCGCGCCGTAAGAGTTCTGCCTTTGCGCCTTATACACCTATGCAGGTACTACCCACAGGTAAAGAAATTTTTGCTTTTGTGCGCGGCGAGAGCGGAAAAGAACGCGTGTTATGCATCGTAAACATTAGCGACAGAGACATAAGACAACAGATAGATGCTACGCTTTTTGCGTGGAAAGAAGGATGTACAGATCTTTTTACAGACGATGTGGTTTTCATTCCCATGGATAGAGATTCTTCGGGAAAACCAGTTGCACTTTTTAACATGGAAGCATATGAAATTTTGTGGCTCCGTGAAGGAGTAAGATAATACGCTGCGTTTAGACATATCTTAACGTAAAAAAAGCGTGAAAAGATTAAGAAAATTTTCACGCGTAATAATCAATGTTCATCTTTACAAGAGTTAAGCATAACGGGCTTTGTATATCTGTTAGAACCTTATGTATGAACAAATCACTGATGAATAATATCTAGTAGGTAGCCACTGCGTAAACGAGTACAATAATCACTATATGCGACAATACTCAATTAAAACATATAATGCAATACAACAAAAAGGTCTCGATATTTTCTCGCAGTACTCTTATACTATCTCTGAATCTGAAGAAGCATCTGATGCCATAGTGTGCCGCAGTGTCCATTTACACAATGAAATAATACATCCAAATGTCAAAATTATTGCGCGCGCAGGGGTAGGCATAAATAATATTCCGGTAGATACGTGTTCAGAACGCGGTATTGTAGTATGCAATACCCCCGGTGCAAATTCCAATGCAGTGAAAGAGTTAGTCATTGCTGCTATGCTCATCGCATCGCGTAATATACATGATGGATTGCGTTGGATAGACAAATTAACATACCATGCGAGCGATGACATTTCTGCTGTCGTAGAAAAAGAAAAATCGCGCTTTGTAGGAACAGAGCTACGCGGAAAAACAATGGGCATTATCGGGCTTGGTATTATTGGACAACGCGTTGCAAATATGTGCGTTTCCCTCGGAATGAATATTGCAGGTTACGATCCATATTTATCGGTTGACGGTGCATTACGACTCTCTCGCGCAGTAACACGTGAGCATTCTCTGAATACTTTGGTACGTAACGCAGATTATATTTCCATACACGTTCCGTATGTAGAAGAGACTCATCATCTTATAAATAAGGCCTTGTTGCTCCAATGCAAAAAAAATGCAGTATTGCTTAATTTTGCGCGAAAAGAACTCGTCGATGAAGATGCTATGAAAACACAGCTTAACAATAATGCCTTACGCATGTATGTAACAGATTTTCCAACCGAAAATTTGTTAAAACACCCGCGTGTTTTACATATTCCGCACCTCGGTGCATCGACACAAGAGTCTGAAGAAAATTGCGCGCTTATGGCTTGTAATCAGATTGTGCAATATTTAGAATATGGAAATATCGTAAACAGTGTTAATTTTCCACAATGCATTCTCGATGTGAGCCGCGAAAGTAAGGCACGTCTTCTTATTGGCAACTACAATAAAAAAAACGTTGTCGCGCATATAACAACGTTGTTAGGAAATGCAAACATTAATATAGAAAACATGATAAACACACATAAAAATCGTATTGCTTATAACATCATTGATGTCGATAGAAACATAAATGAAGAATCGCTAAAACAATTATCTGTTTTAAAAGATGTATTATTTGTACGACATCTTCCATTTAATATCTAAATGCAATAATCATTGTGCATGTTCATGCTAAAATATCGTAGAGGTTTTTATGAGAAAAATATATTATATGTCTTCGTTGGCATTATTATTTAGCACCACCGCGTGCATGCGAGCTGAAGGGCATTTGTCTGACTTATCCGCAGGACTTTATGGAATTATTGAGACAAAAAAGGGAATAGTAATTTTGCAATTGTATTACACAAAAGCTCCTACGACCGTAACTAATTTTGCAGGACTCGCCGTTGGTGCTTTTGAAGATAATCATTCGTATTCTAAGCAGTACTATGATGGGCTTACGTTTCACAGAATTGTTGCTGACTTTGTTATTCAAGGTGGAGACCCAGAAGGAAATGGCACCGGAGGGCCGGGATATAACTTTGTAGATGAAATAGAGCCATCGTTTTCTTTTGATACCGAAGGTATACTAGCCATGGCAAATTCAGGACCGAATACAAATGGTAGTCAATTTTTTATTACACTCGGACCTGCAACATGGCTTAATGGAAAACACAGCATTTTTGGCAAGGTCGTAAAAGGAATGGATGTAGTAAAAAGTATTGCAGAGGGCGATACAATGACTTCGGTTACGGTAGAAGCAAAAGGAGATGATGCACAAAATTTTCTGAAAAAAGTATCGTGGGATACATTTACTGAATTACAAAATACAATCAAAGATAAAATCAAAAAACAGCACGAAGAAAATAGCACGCTTGTTCAAAATCAGATTCTTGCAGAAGATGAAAAATTTCAAAAAAGCAGCGAAGGTATATATTTTATAGTGCAGAAAAACGGAAATGATAAAAAAATACAAAAAGGTAACGTGGTATTAGTGGATTATGAACTGAAGATATACGGTAATCCTGATGTAATAGATAGCTCTATCAAACGAGGTACGCCTATAGAAATTACCGTTGGTGATGGTAAAGTTATTAAGGGATGGGATATCATATTGCAACAAATGCATGAGGGAGAAAAAAGACGCGTCATAATCCCGCCAGATCTCGCATATGGATCTGAAACCATCGGAGGTGTTATTCCCGCGTATTCTTTCTTGGAATTTGACATTGAAGTTATAAAAATAAAATAATGTTTATATGTAGTGTGTGTGGGCATACTACTGCCAAGTGGATAGGCAAGTGCCTTGAATGTGAGAGCTGGAACAGCTTTGAAGAAACAAAAACACCTGCGAAAACGCGTGCAGGATCACGAGCATTAAAAAGAAATAATCTGAATGTGCGTGTTCCGAGTGTGGACGCGGTAACTATGCACGAAACGCTCAATGAGTTATCTTCAGATGCACGAATTTTCACGCATTCTGAAGAATTTGACAGAGTGTTAGGTGGTGGACTTACACAAAATTCAGTCGTTTTACTTAGCGGAGATCCGGGAATAGGAAAGTCAACCTTGCTTTTACAAGCTGCGTATGACATCAAGAAACACGGAAAAATTTTGTACGTGTGTGCAGAAGAAGATCCAAAACAAGTTGCATTACGCGCGCAGAGACTTGGGCTTTTGGCACAGGAAAAAGAATCTGAAAATACAAAAGACACAAACTCAATAGTGTTGCTTACTTCTGAATATCACGTAGAACGCATTGAAGAACTTGTGCAAAAGCATCAACCTACATGCGTCATTATAGATTCTATTCAAACAATTCGCTCTGAAGAACTAGGACAACTCTCAGGTAGAATTGCACACATAAGCGCATGTGCATTGCTGTGTTGTCAGTGGGCGCGCAATTACAACACGAGCGTATTTTTAGTAGCTCATGTGACAAAAGATGGTTCAATAGCAGGTCCAAAACTCATAGAGCATATGGTTGATACAGTGATAGTCTTTGAATCTGCACAAAATAATGTACGGTTTCTGTATGCTCAAAAAAACAGATATGGCGCTACTGATGAAATTGGTATTTTCAAAATGACAGAAAACGGACTTAAAGATATGGGTGATGCGGGTACGCTTTTTTTACAAGAACGTGAAGGAGCATTTCCATCTGGTATTTGCATCGCTGCAACCTACGAAGGTAGTCGCCCATTTCTTGTAGAAATACAAGCATTGACAATTGCATTGCATGGATCACAAAGCCGTGTGTTTTCTGATAGAATAGACGCGCGACAAGTTTTTAGAATAGCCGCTGTCTTAGAACGACATTTAAAACTTCCTTTATCTGAAAATGCGATTTATATAAATGTTGCTGGTGGTATGCGCATACAAGAAACTGGATTTGAACTTGCTTTGCTTATTGCCCTCTACTGTGCATATTATCAGCACGCAATTTCTGAATATATGTGCGCCATAGGAGAAGTAAGTCTTGCAGGAGAAATACGTCCTGTAGAATATTTTGACCAACGAGTACGACAAGCAATTGAGTACGGATTTTCAGTTATCATTGTTCCTCACTACAACGCAAAAAAGTATTCAGGTAAATCATCCGAAAAAATTTACGGCGTACAGACCATTGCAGAAGCAGTAGAAATCGTTTCTCAATTTACAAGATCTCAACAGTCTAAAATATAGAATTTACCACACTATTCATTACGAGGAATTTTGACAGTTACAAACATCACTCGTATTGTTTCGAGTAGTATAATCAGAAATAGTATACAGGCTACACCCATTACAATTGTTGTTGGTAGATTTAAAATATACTGATGATAGTATGCATAATCTATCGTGCTATAAAAAAACGTTGTACTATATGCTTTTATAACGCTATATGCACAGACAAGAAGTATGTGCCAGAAGTATATGTGTATAAAAGATGAAGCTTCGTCCTTTTTATAATAGAACCAATTTATTTTTATAAACACATACATTACTGCGATAAAAAGCATTATATCCAGTAATGTTTCTATAATCTCTCTATAAAGAACAGGAGTAAAAAGTGAATACTTTTTCCATAATGGTATGGAGATGAAATATTTTATTATGCTCTGTGTTTTAAAAAATACTTTATCGGGAAGAAAATGCGAAAAAATAATCTCTTCTGCACGCACAGATGTAGTAATATACCACGGAGCTGATGTTTCACTTTTATTATCGCCAACGAACATTGGTGCATTGCGAGTACCGATGCTCCCAGGTTCTAAGCTGTATAACATGAGCTTGTTATTGATAAGCTTTGCATAGGGGCTTTTTATATGCCATAAAATAGTCCCGTTATTTATAAACATTGTATTGTTTTCTACTTTTCCTTGTATGCGAACAAGTTCTATGTCTTCTAAATATGCCATATTATTTATATACGAAACATCTTTCGCTGTCCAAATTGTACGATACGTTTCTCCATTTTCGACAAATGTTATCGGTATTTTCCTCGTCGATTTCAACAAAGTAACGCGTGCTTCATCTGCAAAAAAAATGTCTTGTTTCAATTGCATAAGATACATGTCCTGTATCCACTGTAGTTGCACATTATCAGGATAATTATTGCCTAGTGCAACACTTTGATAATATGCACTAATGACATTTTCATTTACCTTGTTTTCTAAGAGAATATTGTATAAATACTGTATCTGAGATTGCAATTTGATACGACGTTGTTCCGTATAAGATGTTTCAGTATTCGCTATATTGTGTTGTATTATCGTTTCTAGTTTTTTACTTCGACTATCGTGTCCATATTCTTTCACATAGTGCGTGAGCAAAAGATTTGCAGCATAAAATTGAGAATCGTTTGTATAATCTGCTACTTTCTGAATAATGTCATGTCTTCCTAATTTTAGATAGGTAAGAGCCGTAAAATTTTCACTTATTTTCTCGGGCATCGGAAACTTTTTCTTTCTACGAAAAAATCTTGTAAGGTAAAGTGTTTTTGTGATATCTGGAGAATACCTTTTATCAATTTCTAGCTGCGTACTCAGATTTGAAAATTCCCATAGATCATCAGAAAAATACTGATTATAGAGTTCAACGTAACTTATCATTTCAGAAATATTTCTCATGTTTTGAGCACGCATATAATAGTCTTTGATTCGTGTTTTGAAATTTGATGCCTTTGGCGAATTGTGGACAGAATTTATAATTTGAGGTGAGTAATATATGGAGTATACGACATATAATATCGCTATACTACCACACAAAAAAAGCGAGAACTTAGTTAATATGTTCCTGCGTAAATATATTACAAATGTCAACAATAGAATAATAAGTGGAACGAGAATGTAATCTAGAAAAAACAATAATTCATTTTCATAGGGAAAAACAAAAAACATGCCCACAAAACTTACTGCGATTAACAAAATGAGAAGGAAAAATTTCATGAATGTTTCTCACGTTGAAAGCTTGTTTTCATTTGAGTTTTTCTCAATATCAACGTTATAATAAATGCGAAATATCATAAATAGGAGCAATACAATAAGTAACAATGCCATAAAAGCTATGAGAATCCACATATATGGAATAAGTAAATTAAGAACTATATTTAAAATTCCATATGCATTTATAAGAAATATAACTTGAAAAAATATATTTGTAGTCCATAGAGAAACTATACTTATGCCTGTATATATGACACTAAGCATAATAGCAAGACTTACGAAAAATGCAAATGACTTCTGAATTTTGTTTTTTGAATTTATTAAGAAATATTTTAAAAAAGGCTGGAAAAAATTATTTTTCATCGATAATTTACTCGGACCATGAATATGGTATTCATTATCTTTTATGACTGTTTCTTGTTTTTCTGAAAAGCGTGCTGTATACATTGTCATATTTTCAGAATTATTGAGAGATTTGTTCCATGAATAGATATATTGTTTATGAGGTAGATCTTGGTATACGGTGTCTATGAATTTATGTAATAAAAATGTATTCTTTATAAGCTGAGGATTAGAATAGACGAGCATTGCCCAAAAGATAAGCGAAGAAGAACCGATGAATGTTAAAATAATTGTAAGGGAAATTGTCTTTCGAGTTATGCATAAAAAACGCTTGCTTACTATAATATATAGTATAAGTGAAGTAGGAATTACTAAAGGAATAAGAGCTATCATAATGATACGGAAACTCGTATTTGATTGTGGATTTATAAAGTAAATAAACAATGACAAAGCAGCTATAATTAGTAGAGGTATAGAAAGTATGAACAACCATAGATGCGACCTATTCATATAGGTAATTGTACTATAAAGGAATAAATATCATCGCATGGCGTACGGTAAAATATGCGTTTTTTATCTTATTTAATGTTTCAATGTAGCCATATACCAAAGTAAGTTACATATAACTTACAAGCTATCTTTTGTCATAAATACTTGTTATACAATGGTTTATAGAAAAAATTTATATTTTAATACTTTCTTTATTTATGTAAGTTACATATAACTTACAATATTTTTAATAATAGGACAATCTATTTGCAATGTACGATGTGGCATTGTAACTATACTTTGTAGACAAGGTATTTTATGAAGTGTTTTTTAACATCAAAAAAAATAATGCAATATTTTTATGTACTTTTATTGCTCAGCACTACATTTTTTTTAGATTTTTACCTTTTTTCAGTGTTACTGCAACAGTATCACTATAAAGCACAATTACTGCTTATCATCATGGGGTTATTATGTGGCATAGGCGCATTGATTACACTCAACAGCATTGTCAGTCGCATTAGAAGAATACAACAAAGCATATATACGGGAATGCTGGTATACAAACAATTTTCAGAAATACTTGTACTGTGTATAGCAGGTACGCTTATGGTGCTCCCGGGTTTTATAACCTTTATCGTAGGATTTATAATATACGCAAATCCCATACGACTGATGTGTGCGCGAGTGCTATACACAATGAAAAAAGAATTTGTGATAAAGGTTTTTTCGGTTTTTTCACTAAGCATATCATCAAATGATGAATAAAAAATGTGAAGCTATATTTTTAGACGCACGCGGTTAAAGCATACGATTGCGTATCATCTCTACGGTGCTGCGTAGCACTGAATCAAACTCTAGGTTAAAAACTTCTATCGTGTTCTTGTTCCGATTGCGTGCAAAGTGTAGACTGCGTTTTATAAAAAATGTATCAATGCTAAGCCCCTGCCCTTCAAGCTCTTTGCTAAACCTCTCAAACATCGCTTCATCGCTTAATTCCTCATGCGTTTCCACAAACTTTAACGCCAAGTTCTCTTGTATCATCTTTTGTAAATCTTGCAGCTCTGCTCCTGTCATCTCATCTACAGAATGACTAGGCTCTATCTCTCTATCCGGTTCTATTCCTTTCTCATCTATAAACGTTCCATTCGGCGTATAATACTGCGATGTCGTTATACTGATAAACCCCGACTCAAACGCATTTACCGATTGCACTAACCCCTTCCCAAACGTCCTACTCCCTACTACCGTCCCTCGCTTTCTATCTTTTATTGCTCCCGATAGTATCTCCGATGCCGATGCTGACCCTTCGTTTACTATCACTACTACCTGCTTCTCCTTCGGAACTAACAATGCATCTGTCGAATTGTACTGCGTATTCTTCCGAGAATCTCGCGCCTTCGTTCCTACTACCAACCCAGACTCTAAAAACGCATCTGCTATATCCACTACCGAACTTAACGAGCCTCCCGGATTATTTCGTAAATCTACTAGTATCGTCTTGTATTCCTTCTTGTTTATCTCTTTCATCGCATCTGCAAAATCTTGCGGTAAGTCTTGCGTAAAACTGCTTATCTTCATATACACTATCTCTTCATCTATATGCTCGTATTCTAAATTAATGTTGTTTATCACTGCTCGCTCTATCTTCAAGGTAAATGTTTTCTCTCCTCGCTTTATTGTCAGTTCTACCTTTGTTCCCGGCTTCCCCCTCATTATCTTTACCGCTTCTCGTGTCGTATATCCTGCCAAACTTGTCTCGTCTACTCTCGTTATTAAATCTCCCGGTAAAATCCCTAAACGCTCCGCCGGTGTGTTGCCTATCGGCGTTATTACTTTTATGTACGATATCCCACTCTCTTTGTCCGTTCCTACATCTATTCGTATCCCTAGTCCCCCAAATTCACCTGCTATCTCTTCGCTATATTCCTTCGCTTCTTCCGGCGTTATAAATGTCGAGTACGCATCTCCTAAATTCCCCATCATTCCCGCTAGTGACCCAAATAACATTTGCTCCAAATCCGGCTCTTTGTAGTAATTCTTTACTACATAGTCGTATACCATCGACATGTCTCGTAAAAATCGTTTCTTCGCTACACTGCGTTCTACGAAACTCTGTGCTACTGCGTGTCCTTCCCTTTCTTCTGCAAAAACATTAGAAACTAAACCTATACACCATACTATCCATACAAAACAAAGCTTTCTCATATTGCTATAATTATACCATGTTATATGTCACATATCCACAATGGCTTTCTCCAGAAATTATTCCCGGATTTCCTGTTCGATGGTATGGACTTATGTATCTCTTTGCATTTGCTACCGCTTATGCATTTCTCATTTCTCAAGTTAAAAAAGATCCTTCCCTCGTTCCCTTTGCGCAGCGTATTCCTAACCTCGTTTTTTGGACAATCATAGGTATTCTTCTCTGTGCTCGACTTGTTTCAGAGCTCGTATACAGTAAAAACATAAGCATACTGATTAAACCATGGCTTTTGATTTGGCCTTTTGATAGTTCTTTTAATTTTGTGGGATTACGAGGAATGAGTTATCACGGAGGTCTCTTAGGCTGCATACTCTTTAGTGTTGGCTATGGTCTACTATTTCGTATGCCAATATTAAAAATAAGTGACAGAATAGCCATTGGTGCTTCACTAGGTTACGGCTTTGGTCGCTTGGGCAACTTTGCAAATGCCGAACTTTATGGCAGAATTACCTCATCATCCTTTGGCATGCTCTTTCCGAATGCTGAGCGATTACCTTATGGTGATATACGCGTACAAACTATCGCTGATAAACTTGCTATAGAACCCGATGCGTTTGGAATGGTCAATTTGCCTCGTCATCCTTCTCAACTGTATGAGGCTTTCCTTGAGAGTATTGTGACATTTGCCATTCTTTTTACTATTTATAAGCTAATACTACACACAAAATATTACATGCCCGGAATGTTTGTACCTTTGTACGTCATATGCTATAGCATTGCTCGTTTTATTGCTGAATATTTTCGTCAACCTGATGCAGGATTGGACTTTGTCATTGCATTTTCAGATACTTCAAATCCTCGTTGGCTTTTTGTAAGCCCATGGAATTTTACTATGGGACAAGTCTTCTCTATTGCATTAATCGTCTTAAGCATTATCGTGCTTGTTATAATGAAAATATCATATACATCTCATACAAAACGCAAAATTTTTATGCATTCTTAAGCTGTTATTATACACATGCGTAAACCTCGCTATTCGCATCTCTCTTATAACTCATTTGTTACCAGCATACTAAGATATGTTATCCCCCCCTTTTTCCGTTGGTTTTTTCGCATCTCACACGAGGGTTTTTCTTGCTTGAAGCTTAAACCTCCTTATTTCTTACTTGCACAACATTCTTGTGTGTGGGATCCTATTATCTACAATGTGTACATAAAAACACCTTTGCATTTTGTCGCCACGAACGAACAATTTCGTTCTCCACTTATGAGATTTATTCTTTCTCTTGTTGGCAGCGTTGCAATAAAAAAATCGACCGTCGATACAAAAGCAGTCTTAGAAATTATTCATATTCTTAAAACACGCAAAGAATCCATAGCTATATTCCCCGAAGGCGTAAATACATGGGATGGGAAATCCTCTGAAATAGTAGACTCAACGACTAAGCTGATAAAATATATGAAAATTCCTGTAATATGTGCACGCTCTCATGGTGCATATTTATCACGTCCGCGATGGTCACGCAGTGCACGTCGCGGTACATTGCGTGTGCGTTATGCCCTTTGTTTAACTCCCAATACTATTAAAAAATTAGACAGCGCTGCTATTTCTGAACGCATAAAAAAAGCGCTTTATAACAATGAAGATGAAAATCAACAGCTACAAAGAAAACATTTTATTTCTTCTAAGGCAGCAGAATACATAGAGCGTACCTTATTTACATGTCCATATTGTCACATGATGGAAAGTCTTACTTCAAAAGAAACATTCTTCTATTGTCGAATATGCTGCAATTTGTGGAGATTTCGTTCAGATGGTTTTATACAGAGACGCAGGCATGGACCTCTTCTTAAGCAAGAAACAAATCGTATAGAAGATACTCTTACGACTGTCGCGCAGTGGAATTCTTGGCAGCAAAAATTTTTGCAGAATTTTATAACAGAGAAAAAAAATTCACCGCTTTCTAGCATATTTCATGACCACAATATGCAACTTTGTTGGGGAAAGAGACGCATGATAGCAGGAGGATTTCGCGGTTCATGTGAGCTTACTACTTCTGAATTTATTTTTATTCCTTATAGCAAGCGTCATTCACAAAAATATTCGTTGCGTTTCGCAATTGCAAGTATGCAAAGTATTAATGTACAAAACAAAGAAAAGCTAGAATGGACATCTTCACAAGATATTATTTATCAACTGCGCCCTCGAAATCCGCGTGTAAATACTTACAAATATCTTTGCGCCTTACAATTGCTTTCAAAATAAAGTTAAGACAACAATTAGAAAATACGCTTCTGTATATTCAAGTAAAACATGTTCTGCCTCAGCCTCTTCGGTATTTCTTGCATGAGATTATTCAATATATTTTTTAGCACAATTTAGAATAATGACTATAATTTTTGTATGATGAAAATATTCTCTTTTTCTTTGAGTATTTTGATATTTTATGGAGCTTTCAATGTTTTTGCTCAAGGTGAATATATTCAGAAAGAGCAACGCAATAACGCTATTCCTGTTTCAGATACCCTTACAATCGCTCAACCTAAACAGCGTATCACGTTTAATTTTATAAAAAGCATAAGCGTGTTTGAAAGCACGCTTTACAGCGCCTTGTACAATGGACTGGTAATGGCAGACCCAAAAACTTTGCATCCACGTGTGGGGCTTGCAGTTTCTTGGTTTGTAAGCGAGGATAAAAAAACATATACATTTAATTTGCGGAAAAATGCGCGTTTTTCAGATGGTTCGCATGTTACCGCACACGATGTGCGCGCTTCGTGGCTTGCGAGTATACGCAAGAAAACGCCGTTTACGTATTTGTTTTACTCAATAAAAGGAGTAACAGATTATGTAGAGAATTCGGGGAAATTGGAAAACATCGCTATTAACGTTATTTCAGACCGTACCTTGCAAATTACTCTCTCGCACCCTATAAATTATTTTCTAAAAATAATATCACACAGCGCATTTTCTGTAAGTTCAAGATTTCAAATTGCAGCACAAAATTGGGATACCGACCCCAGTGAAATAGTGTATTCAGGTGCCTATGTAGTAGAAAGCGCAGACGAGAATACCATTATCCTTGTAAAAAACCCCTATTATTGGGGAAAAGACAATGTACAGATACAGAAAATTGTTGTGCATCTTTACGATGAAACTAATGCACAAAAAATGTTTGATGCATTTCAAAAAGGTGAAGTGCAATGGCTTAATCCCAATAATGACATAAGCATTGAACAAGTAGCTGACATTGATAAAGAAATGATAAAAAAATTTTCTTTATTTGGAACAACGTATTTGTTTTTTAAGGCTACCGAAGATCCATGGAAAAATGCTGCGGTTCGTAACGCAATACAACTACTCCTTCCCTTAGAGAATATTCTAAGCGCATTCTATAATTTTCCTGCAAAAAGCCTTGTACCAGAAATACGCGGAGTGTATTCTTCTGCACGCAAAACCATACAAAAACAAAATACAGAAACCGCATATCAATTGCTAGAAGATTCAGGATATCCGAAAGGACGGGGACTTCCATCGCTTGTTATTCTTGCTCCATCAAATGAAGCTAATGAACATGATCCTATTTTCACTGAAATAAAAACCATACTTGAAGAAGCATTGGAATTAACCGTTATAGTGAAACCCATTGTATCTAGCAATTATTATGCTGCATTACAAAGTGAAGAATATGTCATCGGCTCTAATAATTGGATAGGAGATTTTGCAGATCCTATGGCTTTTTTACAAATGTGGATGTATGAAAATAAGTTATTAGGACACTATTATAATGATGAGGAATTTAGAAACATTATTACACAATCTTTCGCATTGTCGGGAAATGAACGCGAAACCGCACTACAGCAAGCAGAAACAAGACTCTTAGAATCGTCAATAGTAATACCTCTTCATCACCTCTATACTTTAGAGTTTGTACGAACTGATTTACTTCGTGGGTGGTCTAGTAACCCTCTTAATGTACTTAATCTTGCTGCACTGTCATTTGTTTCTGAACAAGATATACCCTATATCATATATAATCAAGAGTATCATCCTAAAAATTACATAATTCTTGTTCGCAAATAGTGAGAAATTATCATATTAAGGAGGGCTTATGCCAAAAAAAACAACAGACAAGCCGCCATCCGCTATAAAAAAGAAAACTACCTCTAAAACAAAAAAAAGTATTGTAGCAGAGAAGAAGCCAAAAGAAAAAAAAACATCGCAAGTAAAAAAGGAACCAACACTTCAAAAAAAAAAGAAAGTAGCTCAAGAGCAAGCGTTACCGTTTGAAGTTGAAACTTATATATTTTATCCCCATGAAGGACTCGGTTTTATTAGAAAGCTTGAGTATAGAGAGTTTGATGGACAAAAGACTCTCTATTATGAGATCTTTTTTGAATCTCAAAAAATGGTATCACACATTCCTGTAAAAAATACAAAAATGCTCAAATTACGAAAAGTAATAAGCAAAGCACAAGCACAAAAAGTACTGAAAGCTATTGCAATTGTTAAAGAAAGTGTCGACTTGTCATGGAAGGATAGATTGAACCTGTATCAAGAAATACTGAAAAAAGGCAACTCGCTTGAAATGGCAGAAATAGTCTCAGCACTGTATTTGCGCAAAAAAGCAAAACCACTTTCTTTTCAAGAAAGACAATATTATGAATTTGCACTTGAGTCACTCATTGGAGAAATTACCGTTGCGTTGGGTATAGAAAAAGAGGAGGCAAATGAAAAAATACATGCTGCGCTCGAATCGTCTAAACTTAAAAAATAAATTTATATTCAAATATTTTCTGTTTATTTTTTGCGCAAGCACGATAAGTGCTCTTGCCAATGCGCAATATTCTGCAGATCTTAATAGCACAATCTATAAAGATATAGAACGCTGGGAAGGACAGGGTTATATTCGACAGTTACCTATATTTCGTCCCTTACCAGAAACCGTGCTTGTCGATATAATGCGGCAAGTAATAAAAAAAGGTGCCTTTTCCGATAAGCAAAAAGCAAAACGGTATTTCAACAAACTAACGCAATTGTATTTTGCAACTGATGTATATACCTTTCATTATCTAAATGTTTCTTCTAAGAATAGCAAGAAAAATAACATAACATGGTATGGTAGTGCTGCGGTAGAACAAAAATTCTTGTCGTTTTTCGCTTCTCCTCTTGTAAGTATATCGGTGGGATTTGGTGGAAAACTTGTTGCAAATAAGAAAACTTCTTCTATAAATGAAATACGCCACTTGCACGCAAGCGCGAGATATCTCAATAAGACTGAGGAAATTCCTGATAGCTTTGAACTAGGTAGAATACAGTCTATAAAACTAAAAGGTTTTACTGGTATCCGTACGAGTTTTGCCGTAGGGAAACCTAACATTTTTATGCAAGCGGGACTCATGCGTAGAAGTATCGGTCCTTTTTTTGATGACGGCATTATTTTAAGTTCACGCGCTCCTCAGACCGGTAATATCTTTGTACATTGGCGTGGAAAACATCTCGCTGCGACATGGGGCTTGTTTATGCTTACCTCTCGACAGCAATATAACAAGTTTGATTTCCCCAATGATATTAAACCGAGCTATAGATATAAATTTAACAAAGCATTTTTTTATAATTCTCTTTCGTGGTTTATTAACCCTAATGTAGAATTTAATATTTTTGAAGCGGTCGTATTTGGTGATGTCAACCTTGCGTACTTGCTTCCGATAAAGATAATTTACGCCATCGATGGATTAAGCAATTTTGTCGCAGGTAACCTCTTTCTTGGTTTTTCTTTTGATTTTAGAATAGCGGAAACAGTAAAAATTCCCATTGCTATGATTATAGATGACATAAATGTAAATGATCTTGTGCGTTTTAAATTTGACACCAAAATAAAAGTTGCAGCACAAACAGGGGTAACATGGACTGCGAGAAACTCAATACTAAAAAAGTTGCGTTTTGATTATCAGATAGTATTGCCCTACACCTATTCGCACTCCAGAGATGGCAAGACACTGTATTCTACGCAATTTAATACAAGCAACCACACGGTGCAAGGAGAGCATCTCGCGACATCTTTGAAACCAAGTTCTCATAGAATCATGCTTGAAGCAGTAATTTCACCGATAGATGTGTTTGAGCTTGGGTTTACGATGCGCTTTATTCAGCATAACAATCCATCGGCAGGTATATTGAAAGGCCCTAAGAATGACGGAGGCATACTAGATGATGGATATTATTCTCAATACTACGATGACAAAGATGGTCCAAGTTTTCAAAATCGCAATGGATTTTTGTCGGGGGTTATTGAACACACGATAGAACCTTCGCTATCTTTAGGAACTCGTATTCCTGTATTTTCTAATACAAGCCTCTATGCTGATGCATCATATACCTATCGCCACATTATAAACAACAATTTCATCTCGGGTGCAGTTGCTATGGAACATGTGCTTTTGTTTCAAGTCGGAGCTAACATTGCCACGTACTAAGAAATAACACGCTCCCCTTGTATTGCTGTTATTTCACCTTACTATAATAGTAGTATGACAAGAGTACAAGAACGCGCAGAACTACATCGTACCATTTGGCAAGTTGCACATGACTTACGCGGAAACGTAGACGGTTGGGACTTTAAGCAATATGTTTTAGGAATGCTGTTTTATCGATTTATCAGTGAAAACCTCAGTGCATATATCAACGAGAGCGAACAAAAAAGAAACAAGTCCTTTACCTATGAAAATTTAAGTGATGAGCAGGCTGAACACGGTCGTGAAGAGATTATTAAAGATAAAGGCTTTTTTATAACTCCAAGTAAGTTATTTGTAAACGTAAAAGCAAATGCACACGATGATTCTTCACTAAACGAAACACTGAGCGATGTTTTTACTGCTATAGAAGGATCTGCAATCGGAAAAACAAGCGAGAAAGCCTTGAAAGGTTTGTTTGATGACTTTGATGTCAATTCATCAAAGCTTGGTGCTAGCGTAGAAAAAAGAAATGAAAAACTCGCAAAGTTGCTCGATGCCATAGGAAACCTCAAGCTTGGAATAGTAAGCGAACAGAGAATAGATGCCTTTGGTGATGCCTACGAATATCTTATGACTATGTACGCTTCAAGTGCAGGCAGATCGGGAGGCGAGTTTTTCACACCGCAAGAAGTAAGCGAACTTTTAGCACAGATTACCTGTCTCGGTAAAAAACAACTGAACAAAGTCTACGATCCCGCATGTGGTTCGGGCTCTTTGCTGTTGAAATTTCATAAAATAATAGATAAAAAAAACATACGCGGAGGTTTCTATGGTCAAGAGATAAACCTTACGACCTATAACCTCTGTCGCATTAACATGCTTTTACACAACATCAATTACACAAATTTTACCATTACACACGGTGATACACTCATCGATCCTGCACACGATGATGATGCTTTTTTTGATGCCATTGTCTCAAATCCACCCTACTCGACAAAGTGGGCGGGAGACAGCAACCCTCTTTTAATAAACGATGAGCGCTTTGCACCTGCAGGTATACTTGCTCCTAAATCTAAAGCCGACTTTGCCTTTACCATGCATGTACTTCATCATCTTTCTACTTCTGGCACGGCAGCGATTGTACAATTTCCCGGTGTATTGTATCGGGGCGGAGCAGAACAAAAGATACGCGAGTATTTAGTTAAGAACAATTACATTGATACTATTATTGCCTTGCCATCCGAATTGTTTTTCGGTACATCCATTGCTACCTGCATTGTTGTGCTGAAAAAAAGCAAGAAAGACAACAGCATCTTGTTTATTGATGCATCGCGTGAATACATTCGTAGTGGCAACAAAAACATCTTAAGCGAAGACAACCGCAATGCAATACTTAAGGCCTTTGAAACACGCAGCAATGTAACACACTTTTGCGCACTGATAGACAACAAAGACATTGCAAACAACGACTACAATTTAAGCGTAAGCCGATACGTAGAAAGCGAAGAAAAAGACGAAACAGTCGACATACGCACACTGAATACTGAAATTACGCGCATTGTACAGAAGCAAGAAAAATTGCGCAGTGCCATCGATGCAATAGTCTGCGACATAGAAGGAGTGGAGGGCTAAACTCATGGGTATTGCGGTAGCCCGCGCACTATATGATTGGGCTATAAAGCGTTCGGGTCGCGAAGAAGCAGTACGTCATAAGTTTACGAAGCTTTCACAATGGCAAGAAGGGACAAAGAACCCCACATTCAAACAACTAGAAGGTTTTGCAAAATATACTTATACACCTATAGGGTGTTTTTTCTCTGACGCCCCACCCAATGAAACATTGCCTATAAGCGACTTTAGAACCTTTGAGAATAAAGAAATAAAAAATATTAGTGCTAATGTTTTAGAGACCATTTACGATTGTCAATTAAAGCAAGCATGGTATGAAGAATACTGCCTTACAAATAAAGAAGACAAAAATACCTTCGTTGGCTCTTTTACTCTTACTCATAGTGTTGAAGCAGCAGCTACTGCTATTACAAACAAATTTTTTAGCAAGAGTACACAATACAAATCTTGGGACGAAGCCTTTAGAGCACGTAAAGAATGTATAGAAGCACAAGGCATTTTAGTTATGACTAGCGGCATAGTCTTAGGTAACACGAATCGCTCATTGGATTTAGAAGAATTTCGAGGCTTTGCTCTAAGTAATGACTATGCACCACTTATTTTCATCAATGCGAAAGATACGATTGCAGCGCGAAACTTTACCTTGATACACGAATTAGCACACATAGCGTTAGGAGAGAGTGGTATATCAAATGACAGATATAATCACCACGTGGAGCAATGGTGCAATGCTGTTGCGGGTGAGGTGCTCGTACCAAAAGCAGAACTTGCTAAAGATTATGAATTCGATAATATTGACACAGCACTAGAAAACCTCGCAAAAAAATATAAGGTAAGTACGCTTGTTATCTTAAGACGACTTAGAGATACCTCATCACGAGACATAAGCAATAAAGAGTACTGGGATATATATGAAAATGAAAAAGCTAAAGCATTAACACATGCAAAACAAAATAATGGAGGCAATTTCTATAACACCACACTAGCGAGGCTGGGCAAGAGATTTCTCAAAGCACTTGCTATTAGCACCTTAGAAGGCACAACCTTATACCGCGATGCAATGCGTTTCGTACACGTAAAGAACATGAAATCCTTTCAAGAGTTGATTGATAGAGTGAGGAAACACCCATTATGACATACCTCTTAGATGCAAATGTATTTATTGAAGCGAAAAACAGATATTACGACTTTGCCTTTTGTCTCGCCTTTTGGGATTGGCTCATACACAGACAAGATATTGTATGCAGTATAGACAAGGTAAAAGAGGAACTATTAGATAAGAAGGATGAACTTACTACATGGGTAAAGGAGAATAGTGATCCTATTTTCTTTAAGCGTTTTGACGAAGAATCTATCGTACATTTCAAGGCAATAAATAGATGGATGGAAGAGCAGAAATATAAACCAGCTGCAATAGACAAATTTAGGAGAGATGCTGATTATTACTTAATAGCCTATGCGAAAGCACATGGTTTAACGGTGGTAACACAAGAAGTCTCAGCCCCACACGCAAAAAAAATAATAAAAATTCCCGATGTCTGCGAAGCACTTAGAATTGAATGTATGAATACTTTTGATATGCTCAAGATAGAAAAAGCACGATTTGTACTTCCTTCTTTAGATAAAGCGTGAAAGTCAAGCATATAGACTGCATATCCTCAACTCGTCACATGTCCCGAGAAATTTATGAGCGTATCTCACAGGTGACGGTACATCTTAGCTGAAGAGATATGTACATATCTCTGTTGTCAATTGTTACGAGGTCTCTTAACACATTGTATGCCGTATTTTGATGAATGTACTTCATCAGTCTCTTGGTTCCTCTTTGGCAAGGCGTTCGATGCCCGCTCTTGTTTCCTCGTCAGAACACTCTATATCGGTTACATTTGCATCGTGCCAGCGTGCTTCTTTCCAGTTTCTGACTCTCTGCAAGTCTGCCTTTTGCAAGTTTGCCCCTTGCAATTGTGCCCATCCCAAGTCTGCCACTGCCAAGTTTGCTATTTGCAAGTTTGCCCCTCCCAAGTTTGCTATTTGCAAGTCTGCCTTTTGCAAGTTTGCCCCTCGCAAGTCTGCCTTTTGCAAGTTTGCCCCTCGCAAGTCTGCCTTTTGCAAGTTTGCCCCTTGCAAATCTGCCCTTTGCAAGTTTGCACCTGCGAAGTTTGCACCTGCGAAGTTTGCCCCTCGCAATTGTGCCTCTCCCAAGTTTGCCCCTCGCAAGTCTTTTCCACATGTTGCTATATCAATTTCTGCTGTGAATAACTCTTGATGTTTTATCTTCATAAGAAGCTGCAACCCTATGGCGTTTGCTGGCATGTTATCTTTTTGTACAAACAATTGCATTGCAGATGAAAAATTGTGTTGTTCGTTGCTTTCTCGTGATTGTTGTAGAGCCTGTAGTTTGTCCTTGTTCCTAATATGCCAAAAATAAAAAGAAGGCAAAGCAGAAAGAACGAGAAAAAATAGGCTTGATTTGAAAGTAGTGTATGTTTTTAGCTCTAATAGTTTTTCAGCTATGTCAAGATACGAAACAAGAAACCACGCAAGCACAAGAGATAGTACAAATAGCATGATTACCATTATTTTTCTGTATTTATTTATCAACTCAGCAAGTTTTTTTCTGCATTCATTTATCCATTGTAAAATTGATTTTCTATCCATTATGAAATCCTCCAAGTTTACTAACTACGGGAGTGATGATTACTAGTATATGAGTTTCTATCTCAAAACTGTAGAATGAGCGCAGATGGAAATATTTTATATGGTATATCATAGCAACATGCGAGATTATTGGTACATGGTAGAAAGCATCACGAGTGAACTTGTAGCATGAACGCAATAGAAACACTGCTTGCAAAGCACTGTCCCGATGGCGTGGAGTATAGAGCGCTGGGGGATATAAATTACTTTAATCTTATAATGGGACAATCTCCAGAAAGTAAGTTTGTTTCATCAAACAAAAATGATTTAGAATTTCATCAAGGAAAATCCCATTTTACTAACTATGTTGTTGCTAATTCTCAGAAGCATACTTCTAAAATAACAAAAATTATAGAAGCTCATAACGTAATAATGAGTGTTCGAGCACCTGTAGGGGCAATAAATTATACTGATAGAAAAATTTGTATAGGCAGAGGTTTATGTGGAATACAAGCTACTAAAAAAGTTATAAGCAAATATCTTTTTCATATTATGCAAATACATGGGCAAGTACTTGCCAGTAAAGCTTCTGGTGCAACATTTTCATCAGTTAATTTTAACGATATAAAAAAATATCTAATCCCCATACCTCCCCTTGCGGTGCAAGAGTACATTGTAGGCGTGCTAGACACATTCACGGAGCTTGAGGCGGAGCTTGAGGCGGAGCTTGAAGCGCGCGTAGCGCAGTATAAATACTACCGTGAGAAGCTGCTCACCTTTCGCGATGGCGTGGAGTATAGAGCGCTGGGGGAGGTTTTTGAATTAGACTTTGGAGAAAGAATTACAAAAAAAGATTCACAAGGTACAGCTTATCCAGTATATGGTGGTGGTGGACAAAGTTTTAAAACAGATAATTACAACAGAGAAAATGAATATGTTATTGCTCGCTTTGCAATGTCAGAACATTGTGTTCGTTACGTTTCTGGGAAATTCTGGATGATGGATTCAGGCGGTACTATAGTAATAAAGGAAAGTTATAAAACAAAGATAGATAAAGATTTCATTGGTTACTTGTTGTTGTCAATGCAAAAAGAAATATATACATTAGCAAGAGGAGCAGGACAGAAAAACCTTGATACAAAGAATTTTAAAAAACTCACCATCCCCATACCGCCCCTACCCGTGCAAGAACGCATTGTGTCTCTTTTAGACAAGTTTGACGCCTTAGTGAACGACATAAGCATCGGCTTGCCTGCAGAACTTAAGGCACGCAGAGCACAGTACAAATACTACCGCAATACATTACTTCGCTTTACCCCTGTACTTACGTTATAATCAAAGTAAAGAGGTAACACGTGACGCATGAAGAATCACTCAACTTATTACAACATAAGAAATACCTTGTAAAAAATGACAAGAGATGCGATGATATTTTTTTATATCTTGATTTTTCTAATTCAAAGAAATACCAATTAGCATGCGAAGAAACCAATGAGAAATTCATATGGCAGATATCGCAAAGTCAGAAGACAAAAATAAAAATAAATCTTCATATACAAGAAAAAGAATCGGTGACAGGACTCATGCGTATTGATTACAACAATGCAAGCAAACATAAAAACCCTGAAGATATTTTGCCCGATGTGCCATCTGCATTTCGTGCATATGCTGGCATACTCATTGATGAATCGCACATTCATTATCATATAGACGGGTATAAATCCTTAGCATGGGCAATACCTCTAAGCGATGATGCGTTTGAGGTAAAAACGATTACAGAAGAATATCTAAACAAAGAATTTGAGCGTAGCATTCGTTGTTTCGCACAAGCCATTACGCTCATTACAAAAATCACAATACCGTAATACATACTATGAACTGGCTACAGACACACATAGATGAATATTATTCATTCTTAAAAGAAAATACTATTGTACGCGAAAATACTAAGGGCTGGAGTACTATTGGCACTCCATTTATCGGCTTGTTTAACGACTGCATCGAAATTTATGTCAAACGTGAAAATGAGACAATCTACCTCTCCGATGATGGAGCTACGATATCTCATCTTAGCTTAGTTGGAGTAAATATTACGAAAGGCGAAAAACGTAAGTCATTGCTTAATCAAGTACTAAGAGGATATGGTATTGAACTTAAAAAAAACACCGAATTGTGCACTACTGCAACAATAAAAAACTTTGCTCAAAAGAAACACAATCTCATTTGTGCAATATCAGAGATTTCTGACATGTCTATGCTCGCAGATCATACGATAGCTTCTTTATTTAAGCAAGATGTAAAGGGATACCTAGATAAACACAGTATTCTCTATACTCCACATTTTATTGTAAAAGGTAGTACATCCATTGAATTTACCTTTGATTTCCAAATAATGGGAGCACAAAGAGAAATAGTGGTAAGAGCTTTTAACTCGGTAAATACACTTACTATTCCTCAATTTCTCTTTGGATGGGAAGATATTAAAAGCAATAGAGAAACCATAACACAAAAAGAATTAATGGGATTAGCGATTATAAATGATATGAATAAAAAAATTGAACCACAATACATTGAAGCACTAAAGCAGAAAAACACGGAGTATATTATGTGGAGTGAAAGAGATACTACTGAAAGTCTTGAAAAATTCGCTGCCTAATTTATAAGTGTAGTCTGGTATGTTCTTACTACGCTCCTTTGTACTTCCTTAACATTCCTTTGCAAAATAAAAGATGAAGCGTACTTTTTTTTACTAAGTAGTCGACAATTTTTCCGCATCCACACAACTTGGCATAGTCTTACACAAGGCATACAACACGAAGTAAGTGTCTGCAGTACTTTCGTATACAATGTTTTATGTGTACGAACATTGAGTACGATGTGTAATGTTAAGATGACCAAGGGTACGAACGCAATAGAAACACTGCTTGCAAAGCACTGCCCCGATGGCGTGGAGTATAGAGAATTGGGAGAGATTGCAGAGATTGATACTGGTAGTTCAAACCGCAAAGATGAAAGCAAGAGTGGAATGTACCCACTCTATGTGCGGTCAAAGAATATATTAAAATCAGATACTTTTCAGTTTGATGAAGTTGCAATTATTATCCCCGGTGAAGGTGGGATTGGGAATATATTCCACTATGTGGATGGGAAATATGCGCTACATCAAAGAGCGTATAGAATTCATGTTACCTTAGATATTTTGAATGCAAAGTTTTTATATTATTTTATGTTTTCCAGCTTTAAGCAATACATTTCAACGAAGAGTGTGGGGACGACTTCCGTCTCAATTAGAAAGCCAATGTTAGAAAAATTCACCATCCCCATACCGCCCCTTGTGGTGCAAGAGTACATTGTAGGCGTGCTAGACACCTTCACGGAGCTTGAGGCGGAGCTTGAGGCGCGCGTAGCACAGTATAAGCACTACCGTGAGAAGCTGCTCACCTTTGGCGATGACGTGGAGTATAGAGAATTAGGAGAAATTGGTACATTCTATGGAGGATTAACAAATAAAACTGCAAAAGACTTTTTACATGGCAATGCAAAATATATTACATACAAAAATATTTTTAACAATATGGCTGTCAATACTAATATAGATAGCACGGTGCGGATACATGAACATGAAAAACAAAATCAGATACGGTATGGTGATTGTTTGTTTACAGGTTCATCAGAAACACCTTATGAAGCTGGTATGTCTTCAGTACTTACAACACATCCCAAAGAATCATTATATTTAAATAGTTTTTGTTTTGGATATCGTTTAAACAATTCTAGTTTATTTCTTCCCGAATTCTTGAAGCATTTGCTGAGAGCTTATGAATTTAGAAAGAAAGTTTTTAAGACAGGAAATGGAGTTACTAGGTTTAATATTTCTAAAAAACTTTTTGCTAAACTCACCATCCCCATACCACCCCTACCCGTGCAAGAACGCATTGTGTCTCTTTTAGACAAGTTTGACGCCTTAGTGAACGACATAAGCATCGGCTTGCCTGCAGAACTTAAAGCGCGCAGAGCACAATACGAATACTACCGCAATACATTGCTTCGCTTTCAGAGAATAAGCCAAGTTGGGCAAGGTGAAAAAAAAGAATTATGAAAGTAAAAAACAAAAAAGAACTACAAGACGAAATAAAGAGAGCGACAAAAGCACACGGCAACAAAGCAGACTTAAACTACATCAATACATCGGAAGTAACCGACATGAGTTATCTTTTTTACAACATGCATACATTCAATGGAGACATTAGCAAATGGGACACCTCGAGCACAACTAAAATGTACGCTATGTTTGACGGTGCAAGTTCATTTAACCAACCACTAAATAGTTGGAAGACCTTAAAAGTAAAAGACATGGGCAACATGTTCAGAGGAGCTAAGGCATTCAATCAGAATCTAAGTAGTTGGGATGTATCAGAGGTACATAATATGTGGTGTATGTTTTACGGTGCAACTTCATTTAATCAGAGCCTTAATGATTGGAAGACATCAAGCGTAATGAACATGTACGGTATGTTTAGTGGTGCAACTTTATTCAATCAGTCGCTAAACAATTGGGACACTTCAAGCGTAGCAGACATGTTCACTATGTTCTATGGTGCTACTTCATTTAATCAGAGTCTTAATTCTTGGGATGTATCAAAAGTAGCCGATATGGGCTACATGTTCAGAGAAGCAACGGCATTCAATCAGAATCTAAGTAGTTGGGATGTATCGAATGTAACCGACATGTGCCTTATGTTCAGCGGGGCTACCGCATTCAATCAAGACCTAAGAGATTGGGCAGATAAGAGCGGAAGAGACAGTACGGACATGTTCAAAGGAGCTAGCGCAATGCAGACATCAAATAAACCTAATTGGGCACGGTGATACATGATGGTTATACTGCACTCTGTTGTTAGTAAGTGCAGGGGGCTTTTTATAAATTGATGATACAGGAACAAAAATCGATTTACTTTTTTAGTGAAAAGCTCTTGAAATATATCAAAAAGTGTCTATTATAAATAGTAAGCCTTGAGCTTATAGAAACATTTACATGGTTAAGGAGTAATCTATGATAGACAAGAAATTATATATATATATATATATATATCTTATAACCTTTGCACTTTTACTATTTTCGTGTGAAGAGAAGAAGACCAAGGACGCAAAAACAGTTGTAGACCAAACAAAAAAAACACCACCAGCACTAACTAAACCCGTACTAAGTGCCCAACGAGTTAGAAAAGAAACACCTATTACATTTCCAAAAGTAGAAGGGTATACCTACGCACTGAAACCCGTTACAAGTGGTGTGACGCTTAGCGATGTAGAAGGTGATACCACGAAGAAACAAGTACGCTCTACGGTAGTAGTAAGCGGTGTAATAGTTGTTGCTACAAAAGGGAGCGATACCATCGAGAGCGATCCTATAGACTTTCTTTTTTATGTTGCAGATAAAAAAGCGTTAGAGGCAGAAATTGCCAAAGCGATAAAAGCACACGGAGCAACGGCAGACCTTAGTTATATCGACACTTCGGAAGTAACCGACATGAGTAGGCTTTTTGAAGACAATATTGAGTTTAACGGTGACATTAGCAAATGGAACACATCCAGCGTAACAAGCATGAGAGAAATGTTTAGCGGTGCAAGTGCATTCAATCAGTCGCTAAACAGTTGGGATGTATCGAAAGTGACAGACATGAACGGTATATTTTACAATGCTAGTGCATTCAATCGACCGCTTAAATCTTGGGATGTATCAAGCGTAAAAAACATAAGTTATATGCTCGGCAATGCTACTAAATTCAATCAAGACCTAAGCGGATGGGCAGAAAAGAGCGGAAGAAAAAGTACGGGCATATTCAGAAGAGCTACGGCAATGCAACCATTGAATAAGTCACGTTGGACACGATAAAAATACAATCAAAACACAATTAAAACATAAGGAGAAATATTATGAATAAATTATTATTTACAACAATGCTATGTATTTCATTAGCTTTGTTCATCTCATGTGATGAGGCAAAAGACGCAATTAAAAAAACAGTAGCAAAACCCGTATCGGTTGCAAATAAAGCCGAATTAAAAACCGAAATTGCCAAAGCGATAAAAGAGCACGGCAACGAAGTAGACTTAAATTATATTGACACTTCGGAAGTAACAGATATGAGCGAGTTATTCGGAGATAACGCTACTTTTAATGGTGACATCAGCAAATGGAACACATCGAAAGTAACCGACATGAGCGAGATGTTCTACGGAGCAAGTGCATTTAATCAGAGCCTAAATAATTGGGATGTATCAAAGGTAGCAGACATGTTCGCTATGTTCAGCGGTGCTACATCATTCAATCAGCCGCTTAATAAATGGAAAGTATCAAGCGTAGACGATATGAGCCACATGTTCAATAATGCTACGGCATTTAATCAGAGCCTAGATAATTGGGATGTATCAAAGGTAGCAGACATGCAACATATGTTCAAAGAAGCTATTGCATTTAATCAGCCGCTAGATAATTGGAATGTATCGAGCGTAGAAGACATGCGATATATGTTCAAACAAGCTATTGTATTCAATCAGAGCCTAAACAATTGGACTGTATCGAAGGTAGTAAACATGCGTTATATGTTCCAAGGTGCTATTGCATTCAATCAGCCGCTAGATAATTGGAATGTATTGAGCGTAGAAGATATGGAAGATATGTTCGGCTATGCTAAAGCATTCAATCAAGACTTAACCGCTTGGGTAGCTAAAAGCGGAAGAAACATAAAAGACATGTTCAAAGACGCTACGGTAATGGAGGCATCGCATAAACCACGTTGGGCAAGGTGACTTCGCCCAGCTAAAGCTAGTGAATTAAAATACAAACTATAGTTTATATAATTAAATACCCGAAAGCTACACGCTTGAGTGTATGAAATATATTCTATATAATGAAGAAGCATGCAAGCTATGTTCTATGAAGCTAGCGCAATGCAGACATCAAATATGCTTACTTGTCCCGGTAAAAAAATCATGAAAGTCACTACCAAAAAAAATTAAAAGCCGAAATCGAAAAAGCGATAAGAGCACAACGGCATAGTAAGATGACCAAGGGTACGAACGCAATAGAAACACTGCTTGCAAAGCACTGCCCCGATGGCGTGGAGTATAAGACGCTGGGGGAGGTTATTGAATTAGACTTTGGAGAAAGAATTACAAAAAAAGATTCACAAGGTACAACTTATCCAGTATACGGTGGTGGTGGACAAAGTTTTGAAACAAATAATTACAACAGAGAAAATGAATATGTTATTGCTCGCTTTGCAATGTCAGAACATTGTGTTCGTTACTTTTCTGGGAAATTCTGGATGATGGATTCAGGCGGTACTATAGTAATAAAGGAAAGTTATACAACAAAGATAAATAAAAATTTCATTGGTTACTTGTTATTGTCAATGCAAAAAGAAATATATACATTAGCAAGAGGAGCAGGACAGAAAAACCTTGATACAAAGAATTTTAAAAAACTCACCATCCCCATACCACCCCTACCTGTGCAAGAGTACATTGTAGGCGTGCTAGACACATTCACGGAGCTTGAGGCGGAGCTTGAGGCGGAGCTTGAGGCGGAGCTTGAGGCGCGCGTAGCGCAGTATAAGCACTACCGTGAGAAGCTGCTCACCTTTGGCGATGACGTGGAATATAGAGAATTGGGGGAGATTGGCACCTTAGTGAGAGGGAGTGGCTTACAGAAAAAAGACTTTACACCAAGTGGTGTTGGTTGTATTCACTATGGGCAAATTCATACACATTATGGAACATTTGCAACTAGTACCAAGTCATTTGTATCGGAAGAGTTGTCACAGAAGCTTAAAAAAGCAAAAAAGAACGACTTGATTATTGTTTCTGCGAGCGAAGATGTAAAAGGTACTTGTAAAGCTGTTGCGTGGCTTGGTGAGAAAGACATTGCAATAAGTGGAGATGCTTATGCATTTCATCATAAACAAAATGCAAAGTATTTGTCTTATTACTTTCAAACTCAATCATTTTTTAATCAAAAGAAAAAAGCTGTCGTTGGTGCAAAGGTTAGTAGAGTACCAACTAGTTCTCTAAAGAAACTCACCATCCCCATACCGCCCCTTGCAGAGCAAGAACGCATTGTGTCTCTTTTAGACAAGTTTGACGCCTTAGTGAACGACATAAGCATCGGCTTGCCTGCAGAACTTAAGGCACGCAGAGCACAGTACGAATACTACCGCAATACATTGCTTCGCTTTACTCCTGTACTTACCTAGTGCCTCTGCTTTGGTTTTTTATTATCACAAAAAATTATTATAATAATACACACTTATAAAAGAGGAGTACCATGAAAAAATATTATTTAGAGTATCATTTGTTTTATTCATCTTTCTCATTGTTCAGTGACACATAGCCTGTATGAATTTTCAATAAGCCTCTTACATTTGCTTTGAAACTACTATGTAAGATCGTTACCGTGTATGGTTTCTAACATATAACTTATTTTTTTATCAATAGGAATTTTTCTTCAATATTAATACAAGAGACATTCTTAACTTAACATACCCTGCGATATAATTGACTATAAGGATTAGAAAGATGAACCGAAATACGAACTACAATATGGTTATTGAAAACCCCTGCAGTACGGTTGTTGCCGAATACATCCCCGAGTATACCACCAAAACGCATTATCAGAGTGAGGCAGAGCTTGAGCGGGACTTTATTGCCGACTTGAAAAATCAAGCGTATGAATACGTACCTATTACAAAAGAGGATGATTTAATTGCAAACTTGCGCGTTCAGTTAGAAAGACTGAACCGTATAACGTTTAGCGATGATGAGTGGAAGCGTTTCTTGAAGGAAGAACTCTCGCATTCTAAACACGGTATTGTAGAAAAAACACAGACCATACAACAAGACTCTGTAAAAATTCTAGAGCGAGATGATGGTACTTTTAAAAACATTTGTCTCATAGAAAAAAAGAACATTCACGATAATCACCTGCAAGTTATAAATCAATACAGTAGTGACAAGGGAAGGCGAGATAATCGCTACGATGTAACGGTGCTCATCAATGGCTTTCCTTTAGTGCATATTGAACTTAAAAGACGTGGCGTTGCATTGCAAGAAGCTTTTAATCAAATTAGTCGCTATGGGCGGCAGAGTTTTTGGGCAGGATCGGGGCTGTTTGAATACATGCAATTATTTGTTATTTCTAATGGTACGCATACGAAGTATTACAGCAACACCGTACGCAATGCACATGTTACAGAAATTAATAATAACACATCAAAAACAAAGAAATACACAAGCCATAGTTTTGAGTTTACCAATTATTGGGCAGATAAAAGCAATCGTTCTATTGAAGAACTACGTGATTTTACAAAGACATTTTTCACGAAGCATACGCTGTTAAACATTATCACGAAATACTGCGTGTTTACTGAAGAGCGTAAATTGTTAGCTATGCGCCCCTATCAAATTGTGGCAACCGAAGAAATTATCAGACGTATTGAAAGTGCACATAATTACAAAAAATATGGCAGCATTAGTGCAGGCGGGTATGTATGGCATACGACAGGTTCAGGAAAGACGCTTACCAGTTTCAAAACGGCAATCTTGGCAAGTAAACTTCCTTTTATTAAAAAAGTATTGTTTGTAGTAGACAGAAAAGATCTCGATTATCAAACGATGAAAGAATACGATAAGTTTGAAAAAGGAGCAGCGAACAGTAATACCAGCACGAAAATCTTAGCCACGCAGTTAGAAAACCCTAACACTGATATTATCATTACCACTATTCAAAAGCTTCATTGCTTTATGAAGAAAAACAAAAATCATGCACTTTTCACTGAGGAGACAGTACTTATTTTTGATGAGTGTCATCGTTCGCAGTTCGGTGATATGCATACCGCGATTAAGAAATCATTGAAGCAGTACTATCTCTTTGGTTTCACAGGAACTCCTATTTTTGCCGTTAATGCATCTTCATCTCAAAACATACTGAAAACAACCGAACAAGCCTTTGGTGATATGCTTCATAGCTATACGATTGTACATGCTATTGCAGATAAAAATGTCTTGCCGTTCAAAGTCGATTACATTTCAACCATGCGAGAAAAAGAGAATATTGAAGATAAAAAAGTGCGCGATATCGATAGAGAGAAAGCACTTTGTGCACCGAAGAGATTGTCGAATATTGTCAAGTATATTAAGACACACTTTGACCAGAAAACAAAACGCAATGTAATGTATGAGCTTAACGAGCGTCGCACAAGAGGTTTTAATTCTATTTTTGCCGTCTCTTCAATTGATCTCGCAAAGAAGTACTACGCAGAGTTTCAGAAACAACTAAAAGATGTTCCAAGCAATAAGCAACTGAAAATTGCATTGATTTATAGCTTTGGAGTAAACGAAGAACACGACATAATAGATGAAAATTCAGAAGATACCAGTGAATTGGATGTGGACTCACGCGAATTTCTAGACACTGCGATTACAGACTATAATAGAATGTTTTACACTTCTTTTGACACTTCGTCTGATAAATTTCAAAACTATTATAAGGATGTCAGCCTCAGAGTAAAAAGACGGGAAGTGGATATTTTGCTGGTAGTAAATATGTTCTTAACAGGTTTTGATGCTACAACAGTCAATACTTTATGGGTGGATAAAAACATGCGTTTGCATGGACTGCTGCAAGCTTATTCACGGACTAATCGCATTCTCAACAGTGTGAAGACTTTTGGTAATATTGTCTGCTTTCGCAATTTAGAAACGGCAACGAATGAGTCGATTGCGTTGTTTGGTAACAAAGAAGCAAAGGGTATTGTCTTATTACGATCGTATCGTGATTATTACCATGGATATCGTGATGAAGAAAAAACAGTAAAGGGCTATGTGGAATTGATAAAGGAACTTCTGAGTCAATTTCCTATTACTGAGAAAATTGACGGCGAAGAGAAGAAAAAACAATTCATCGCACTCTACGGAAGAATTTTAAAACTGTGCAATATCTTGACTACCTTTGATGAATTTGAAGGCAATGAACTACTGAACTCTCGTCAAGTTCAAGATTATCATAGTTTGTACATTGATTTATACAATGAGTTTCGTAAGGATAGAGAAGAGGATGAAAATGAAAACATTAACGATGATGTTGTCTTTGAAATGGAACTTATAAAACAGGTTGAAATTACACTTGATTATATATTTACCTTAATTAAAAATAAAAAATACCATAAGGAACATATAGAAGATAAAGATTTGTTATGTGACATCAATAAAGCCAATGATGCAAGTGTTCAGTTGCGCAATAAAAGAGATTTGATAAATCTTTTTATTAAATCTCTTTCTTCGTCCTCTCTTGTTGACGATGAATGGCTTAAATTTACTGCATTAAAGAAAAAAGAAGAATTAGAGCATATTATTAAAGAACAAGATCTTAACCCCAATAAGACACACGAGCTTATAGAGAAAGCTTTTTCCAATGGGATACTTGAAACAAATGGAGTTGCTTTTGCTGAAATATTACCTAACGTAACTCGTTTTTCTGCTAGTAATGAACGCGGTAAAACACGCAGTATCGTTGAGAAAAAACTCAATGATTTTTTTAATCGCTTTTATGACTTGTAATGAGTCCTTAAAAATAAAGATACATCCCTTACACTCTCAAAAAACTCAACAATTTGTTCATATACTTTCTCCCTATTTTTTATTTATCGCGATGCCCAACTCGGTTTTTTCGCTTTCTCCATTGCAGCACTTTGGAACATGTAACTAGTGTCTCTTCTCATGTATTTAGCAATCCAACCGCTTAGGTCTTGCCAACCGCTTAGGTCTTGATTGAATGAAGTTGCACCGCTGAACATAGAGTTCATGTTGTTTACATTTGCTACCTGCCATGTATTAAGAGGCTGATTGAATGCCTTAGCTCCCATGAACATACCTTGCATTTCTTCCACACTTGAGACATCCCAAGAATTAAGACTCTGATTGAATGCGGTAGCACCATTGAACATCCAACTCATGTTTTCTACGCTTGATGTGTTCCATTTACTGATGTCTCCATTGAATGTAGTTTTATACTGAAACAACTCACTCATGTCGGTTACGCTTGAGGTGTCAATGTAGTTGAGGTCTACATTGTTGCCGTGTGCTTTTATTGCTTTCTCAATTTCTGCTTTCAATTCTGCTTTGTTTGCTACATGAAAGAGAAAATCAATCGGGTCGCTGTTGATGAACTTGCCGTCCTTAGTTGCAACAACAATAACACCGCTTATTACTTCCGTAGATCTTACTTGCTTCTTAGTGGGATCTCCTACTACATCGCTAAGTGCTACACCGCTAATATCTAGTCCGCTAGCGTGTTTCAATGCGTAGCTATGCCCTGCTATATTTGGAAAGGTAATCGGTATTCTAGTATTTGCAACGGCTGAAGTAAATACGGGTTTTGTCAGTGGTGGTGCCTGTACCTCTAGGTTATAGCTTACGGTGCTCTGCGTGTACTTCGCATTTGCTTGCAAGGTCGCAGTAATTATAAACATCTTGCCTATTGCTCTTGGTCTGAAGTCCACCTTACCACTTAAAGGATCTACGCTTGCACCTGCTCCCGTAGGACTTATGCTGTACACTACGACTCTGTTATCTCCTGCGACTACTCTATCGTTAGTAGCAGCCTGTGTATAAGTATTTCCGCTCTTGCCGTATTCTACTGATACATCTATGTTTACAAAGCGAAGCGTATTACCTGCTTGCCTCGTAAACTCAATCGGATTGCTTTCTACGCTTCCCGTGTAGCCTGTGCGTCTCGCTACTACCACTACTGCACTCACTGCTTGTGTTGCTCCTATTGCCATTGAACTCCCTTGCTCTCTTAAAGAAACTACACCTCCCTTCTCGTCTTTCAGCGTGTAGGTGTGCTCTGCCTCTTTTGCAAATGTAATAGGTGTTCCCCATCTCTCGCTTCTTTTTCTTACGGCTGGTTTTGTAATTCCGCTTGTGTTTGTATTCGCTTGCACCGTTAGCCGGTATTCCGCTGTTTGTGCCTCGTACTTTGCACTTTCTGCCTTCCTCGCTGTTATCGTAAATGTCGTCCCTATCGCTCTTAATGTGAAGTCTACCTTACCATTCACGGGGTCTACGCTTGCACCTGCTCCCGTAGGGCTTATGTCGTACTTGGGTATCTCCGTGTCGTCGGCAACATCAACTACTTGCACCGCTTTCCTAAATTCATTTCCACCTATACCATACATGGTATTCTCGTCCGTATTAGCAAAGCTAAGCGTATCACCTGCTTGCTTCGTAAACTCAATCGCAGTACTCTCTGCACTTCCCTTATAGCCTGTGCGCTCTGCCACAATAACAACGCCTGTTACTGGATGCAGTGCCGTTACTTGCCCGGTGTTCTCATTCGATACATCAAGTGCTACACCGCTTATCTTAGGGTCTTTCAATGCGTAGCTATGCCCTGCTACTTTTGCAAACGTAATAGGTGTTCCCCATCTCTCGCTTCTTTTTCTTACGGCTGGTTTCTCTATGTCATCAAATGCAAGTACTCCGCTTTGCTTCACTTCGCTTAGCGTTCCTTTATCTGTTTTCACCTGCACACTACAGACATAGTTCACCTTCCCGCTTGTCTCCAGTACTCCCTTTGTAGATATGCTTGTCGGTGATGAAAATGTCTTTTCGTATTTATTCGTAGGGTTATTACTATCCCAACACTTTACCCTATATTCTTCTATATTTAATTTTTTTTCATCATTCAATGGATCATTTTCCCACGATACATCCACAAACCATTTTGTCCCTGCCGTGTTTTTCTTTACGTCAAAACCTACCGGAGGCTGTGGCTTGCCCGTTGTTCCTTCTATTTTCTCCGACCACGGTCCTGAAAATTCTTCGTAGATTGCTTGCACCTTAAACCAATACTGCGTTCCTTCTTCTAGTTTGCGTATCGTAAACCCTTCTGCCTCCATGAACTTTGGTACTACCTCTCGCTTTTTAATCGTCTTTCCGTTTACTATGCCATACGATATCCCATAGGCTGCCACCTTCTCTTCTTTTAGCTTCTTTACATCCCATTTCAAAAATACTGCTTCTTTTTCAAAGGATGATTTTATAATTTTTGCTTTTTGTGGAATTACTGTGTATAGTACTTTGTCGGGTTCACAGCTTACTAATGCTATCGTAATTAGGGTATATATATATATATATATATAGGTTTCTTATGTGTCATGAATTACTCCTGTACTATGTAAAAGTTTTCTAAGGATTAAAAAACAAACTTCCACCTATATACATAATGGTACATTTATTCTTTTTTTCAAGCTTTTTTCACCTAAAATACATTACAATTTTGTCATGTATTACATGGTGTTTTAGCGTCTTTATACATACTGCTTATGCTTGTTAGCCTCTATCATGTTACGGCTGATAACTAGACAGAATGGTACATTATGCATAGTAAAATAATACTGAAATATACTATGCTATCATTACATTTTACGCTTGTATTCGTTTATCAAGAGCTGTAAAAAGTCCGTAATGTCTCTATCGCTAAGTCCTGTAAACCTCTGTAATATAAACATCGTTCTACTCCTTTGCTTTCAATGAACATTTTTCAACTCTTGTAATGCGTTTTCGGCAAGTTTCTTGCCGCTTTGTGCTTCTGCGTGGTCGGGTTGTAGTTGTATCGCTTTGGTGTAATCTTTGATAGCTTTTTTATATTTGCGTAATTTACTTTTGGCTTTTGCTCGGTTGTGGTAGGCTTCTGTATCGTAAGGGTCTTGCTTTATGGCTTTGGTGTAATCTTTGATGGCTTTTTTATATCTTTGTAGGCCTGCGTTTGCTCTACCTCGCAAGGTGTAAAAGGCTGCGTAATTGGGCTCTAGTTCTATGGCTTTATCAAAGTCCTCGATTGCTTCTTCGTATCGTTCTAATTCGGTTTTAGTAATTCCTCTGAAGTAGTAGGCGTATTTGTTGTTAGGTTCTAGCTTTATCGATTTGGTAAAGTCTCCGATTGCCTCTTCGTATCGTTGTAGGGTTTTATTACATTTGCCTCGGTTGTGGTAGGTGTCTGCGTAATCGGGGCTTAGAGCTATTGCCATGTCGTAATCTTCGATTGCTTCTTCGTATCGTTCTAATTCGGTTTTAGTAATAGCTCTGAAGTAGTAGGCGTATGGTTTCTTGGGCTTTAATTTTATGGCTTGGGTAAAGTCTCCGATTGCCTCTTCGTATCGTTGTAGGGTTTTATTACATTTGCCTCGCTGGTAATAGTTGTATTCGTTCTTGGGCTCTAGTTCTATTAGTTTGGTGTAGCGTTTAATTACCTCTTCGTATTCGTATAAGCCGTCTTTTGCTTCGTCTCTGTTATGGTAAGCGGGTCTATAGTTGGGCTCTAACTCTATGGCTTTATCAAAGTCCTCAATTGCCTCTTTATGTCTTTGTAGTTTTGCTTTCGCTTTGCCTCGGTTGCGGTACGCTCCTGCATGGTCGGGCTGTAGTGCTATTACTAAAGTAAATACTTTTATTGCCTCGTTGTATCTGCGTTTACTCTGGTATGCGTATGCTTTCTTTAATAAAAGCTTTATATTGTCCTGGTGCATTCCGTTACTCCTCACACTTTGCTAATTCGGTATCTCGTTCTTTCTTTAATAACTTTGTCGCTTGTTTTTCTTACCGTACCCAGCGTGGCTTATAATCTTCCTGCATTGCGGTAGCACCTGCAAACATGTTTATAATCCTTCTTTCTTTTACTTCTAATTTATCGTATTTCCAACCGCTGATGTTTTGATTAAAGTTAGTAGCGCCGCTGAACATTACGCTCATGTTCGTTACGCTCAATGTTTCCCATTCGCTGATGTCTCCATTGAATGCGGTAGTGCCGTGGAACATAGCGTACATGTTCGTTACGCTCGATGTTTCCCATTTGCTGATGTCTCCATTGAATGTAGCATTATTTCTAAAAAGCTGGCTCATATCGGTTACTTGTGAAGTATCAATATAATTTAGATCTACTTCGTTGCCGTGTGCTTTTATGGCTCTTTTAATCTCTGCCTGTAATGCTGCTTTGTTTGCTACTTTCATAGTTTTTTTGTGTTTTAATTTTGCCTACTTATATTTTATCATAAGTAGACAGAATAGGGCTTATTCACAGTAAAATAATACTGAAATATAACACGCTTACATTACATTTTAGCCTGCACCTAATCGATGCCTGGACATTCTTTGTCGCTTGTTTTTCTTACCGTACCCAGCTTGGTTTATAGTCTTCTTTTTGCCTAAAATACATTACAATTTTGTTATGCGTTACATGGTGTTTTAGCATTTTTTCCTTTCCTCTTTTGCAAGTTTTTTAAGTCTTTTACTTTCTTTTTTTCAAGTCGTTTATGCATTTTGTAATCTGCCTCTAAGCCTTTCATGTCTTCACTTTTCATTTTTTTTACCAGCCTATCCGCTGAAGTATAATTTTGTACCTTGCGGTGCTTCTTTCGTACTTTGCGGTTCTTGGAAGCTCTGCGGTAACCGTAAAAGTGTCAGATGGCGTCATGTTTTTAAGTGTAACCGCTCCGCTATTTCTGTCAACGCTAGCACCAAAATTTACACCATATCCTGTAGGATTGATTCTATATTTTATGTCTCGGGTATCTTCTGCAACTGTTCCGCTTTTAGTAGCTGTTTGAGAAACGGTAACTTTGAAATTTTGCCGCTTTGTGTAGCTTGCCTGTGCAAAGCTTAAGGTATTGCCTTGCTTTCTTGTAAACTCAATAGGATCGCTGTATAAAGTAAGGCCTATACGCGCTAGCTTAGCAACTATAATTACATTTTGTGCGTATTGTGTAGCGGTGACTTGCATTCTGTTACCGGTAACCTCTGTAAGTGCTACTCCTGTTTTTTTCTCTTTCAAAGTGTAGGTATACCCTGGTACTTTTGGAAATGTAATAGGAGTATCCCAGGGTGCTGACGCTTGGCTAAATGCGATTTTTAATTTTTCCACTCTTAGCTCGTATGATGCTGTTTGTTCCTCATACTTTGCACTCTCTGCCTTTGTTGCTGTTATCGTAAATGTATTGCCTATTGCTCTTATTGCAAAGTCTACTTTACCGCTTACGCTATCTATGCTTGCACTTGCTCCCATAGGACTGATGCTATACGATACGACTCCCGTATCTCCTGCTACTACTCTATCGTTAATAACCGTCTGTGTATAAGTATTCCCGCTTTTGCCGTACTCTACCGCTACATCAATATTTGCAAATTTAAGCGTACTACCTGCCTGCCTTGTAAACTCAATAGGATCGCTTTCTACGCTTCCCGCATAGCCTCTACGCTTTGCAACAATAATAATCCTTGCTGCTGGCTGTGTTGCTGTTACTTTCCCGGTGCTCTTATCAAACACTACACCGCTTATTGCTTGTTTCAATTCATAGCTATGATCTGCTACTTTTGTAAGTCTGATAGGATTACCCCAGCTTTCGCTTCTTTTACTTACCGCTGGTTTCGTAATATCTGCTGTGTTTGTATTCGCTTGCACTCTTAGCTGGTATGATGCTCTTTGTTCCTCATACTTCGCACTCTGTGCCTTCCTCGCTGTTATCGTAAATGTCTTGCCTACTGCTCTTAGGGTAAAGTCTACTTTACCGCTTCCCGTATCGATGCTTGCACTTGCTCCCATAGGACTTATGCTATACGATACGACTCCCGTATCTCCTGCTACCACTCTATCGTTAGTAACCGTCTGTGTATGAGTATTTCCCTTGCCGTATTGTACTGGTACATCGATGTTTGCAAAGTTAAGCGTACTACCTGCTTGCCTTGTAAACTCAATAGGATCGCTTTCTACGCTTCCCGTATAGCCTCTACGCTTTGCCACAATAATAATCCTTGCTGCTGGCTGTGTTGCTGTTATCTGCCCGGTACTCTTATCAAACGCTACCCCGGTTATTGCTTGTTTCAATTCATAGCTATGATCCGCTACTTTTGTAATTGTGATAGGATTACCCCAGCTCTCGCTTCTCTTGCTTACCGCTGGTTTCTCTATATCATCAAACGCAAGTACTCCGCTTTGCTTTACTTCGCTTAATGTTCCTTTATCTGTTTTTACCTGCACACTACAAACATAGTTCACCTTCCCGCTTGTCTCCAGTACTCCTTTTGTAGATACCTTTGTAGGTGCTGTAAATGTCTTGTCAAATTTATCTTTAGGGTTATTGCTATCCCAACACTTTACCCTATATTCTTCTATATTTAATTTTTTTTCATCATTCAATGGATCATTTTCCCACGATACATCGACATACCACTTTTTCCCTAGCGTGTTTTTATTTACCTTAAAATCTACCGGTGGCTCTGGCTTGCCCGTTGTTCCTTCTGCTTTCTCCGACCACGGTCCCGAAAATTCTTCGTAGATTGCCTGCACCTTAAACCAATACCGCGTTCCTTCTTCTAGTTTGCGTATCGTAAACCCTTCTGCTTCCATGAACTTAGGTACTACCTCTCGTTTGTTAAGTGTCTTTCCATTCACGATGCCATACGATATTCCATAGGCTGCTATTTTCTCTTCTTTTAGCTTCTTTACATCCCATTTCAGAAATACTGCTTCTTTTTCAAAGGAGGACTCTATAATTTTCGCTTTTTGTGGAATTACTGTGTATAGTACTTTGTCGGGTTCACAGCTTACTAATGCTATTGTAATTAGGGTATATATATATATATATATATATAGGTTTCTTATATATCATGAATTACTCCTGTACTACGTAAAAGTTTTCTAAGGATAAAAAACAAACTTCCACCTATATACATAATGGTACATTTACTCTTTTTTTCAAGCTTTTTTCTACTTAAAATACATTACAATTTTGTCATGTATTACATGGTGTTTTAGCGTCTTTGTACATACTGCTCATGCTTGTTACCCTCTATCATGTTACGGCTGATAAGTAGACAGAATGGCAATTATTCACAGTAAAATAGCATTGAAATATACTACGCTATCATTACATTTTGTAATCTGCCTTTAAGCCTTTCATGTCTTCGCTTTTCATATTATTCTTTTGAAAGTGTAAGCGTGTATGTTGCGGTGGCTTTTGTATATTTTTCGTCTTGTGGAAGTTCTGCGGTAATAATGTAGTCTCCCTCCGTGGCGTCTAAAGCTATCGTAATCCTACCGCTACCGCTATGAATAGTAACACCTTGTCCCGTGGGACTTACGCTATATGTTATGTCTCGGGTATCTCCTGCAACTGTTCCGCTTTTGGTGGCTGTTTCGGTAAGGTTTGCTATAGCATTCGGGTCTTCTATACGTCCTGTCGTTGTAAAGCTTAAGGTATTGCCTGGTATTCTCGTGAACTCAATAGGGTTACTTTCTATAGTTCTACCGTCAAGCGTTGCTACTATAATTACATTTTGTGCAGACTGTGTAGCGATGACTCGTATTGCGTTAATTGCGTTCTTGTTTAATGTGACTCCTGTTTTTTCTTCTTTCAGTCTATAGGTATGGCCTAACACTTTTGGAAATGTAATAAGTGTACTCCAAGCTTCACGCTCGCTACTTAAGTCGGGTTTTGTTAGTGGTGGCGGTGTGTCACCTCCTGCGTCTTCACTTCCTGTATTAGTAGGTGCACCGCTTCCTTGTGTAACCGTTAGCGTATAGGATGCGGTCGCTCTTGTATATTTTTCAGTTTGTGGAAGTTCTGCCGTTATGGTAAATACTACATTTTCCGCTCTTCCTGTAAGTGTTACCTCTCCACTACCGCTGTCAATAGTACCACCTCTACCTGTAGGGGTTATGCTATATGTTACATGTCGGTTGTCTACTGTTGCTGATGCAACATGTACCCTAATCGGTTGCGTTAGTTTTGATTGTCCGCTTTTTTTTAGTTTTGTTTCAATAGCCTTATTTGCAAAGCTCAAGGTATTGCCTGGTATTCTCGTAAACTCAATAGGCTCACTTTCTGTAGTTTTGCCGTCAACCGTTGCGACTATAATTACATTTTGTACGGACTGCGTGGCGGTGATTTGCATTGTGGTTTCATCTAACACGGTAAGACTTACACCGCGTACCGCTTCTTTTAATTTATAGGTATGCCCTGCTACTTTCGGGAATACAATAAGTATATCCCAAGGGGCGCGCTCGCTACTTAAGTCGGGTTTTGTTAGTGGTGGCGGTGGTGTTTTTTCTGGCTCTTCGCTTTCTGTTTCACCTTCTGCCTCTTCACCTTCTTCACCTCCTGCGTCTTCACTTCCTGTATTAGTAGGCGTTCCGCTTCCCTCTGGCTTACTACCTGCCTCACCTTTGGTATTGGTAAGCGTTCCGCTTCCCTTCGGTTTTGGTGTTTTGTTATCTGCCACGTTCTGCGTTTCGTTTTCACTTTTCTCGATTGCTTTTGTAATTTCATCTTTTGCCTTTTTCTCATCGCATGAGATGAATAACGCTACTGCAATGAGTAGTATTGTTACATATATTTTTTTCATAATTATTGCTCCTTAATAATTTCTTTCTTTTCAAGGCGTCTATGCATTCGCTCATTGGCTTCTAAGCCTTTTAGGTCTTCGCTTTTCATGCCTTCGCTACTCAATTACAAATGTATAGGATGCGGTCGCTCTTGTATATTTTTCGTCTTGTGGAAGTTCTGCGGTAATAGTGTACTCTCCTGCGGAGTCGCTTTCCTTGTCAATTGTAACTTCTCCGCTACTGCTGTCAATGGTGACGTCAGTGTCTGTAGGGGTTATGGTATATCGTACCGTTCTATCATCTACCGTAACTGTTTTACTGTTAGTAGCGGCTTGATACACTGGTGAAGAGCTAGGGTTGTGTATTACTCTTGCTTCTGTAAAACTCAAGGTATTGCCTGGTATTCTCGTAAACTCAATAGGGTCGCTTTCTATCGTTCTACCGTCAAATGTCGCTACTATAATTACATTTTATGCAGACTGTGTAGCGGTTACTAGTATTGCGTTAATTGCTGTCTTGCTTATTGTGACTCCTGTTTTTTTCTCTTTCAATTCATAGCTATACCCTGGTACTTTCGGGAATGCGATAGATGTATTCCAAGCTACACGCTTGCTACTTGGTATGGGTTTAATGAGTGCTTTCGGCGTTGTTTTATCTGCCACGTTCTGCGTTTCACTTTCACTTTTCTCAATGGCTTTTGTAATTTCATCTTTTGCTTTCTTTTCATCGCATGAGATGAATAAAGCCAATGTAATAAGTAATATTATTTTGTATAGTTTCTTCATAGTATTTCTCCCTTTGTTTTAATTATACTTTATCGGCTGATAAGTAGACAGAATGCCGATTATTCACAGTAAAAAAGTATTGCAATATAACACGCTTACATTTTAGCCTGCACTTTATCGATGCCTGGACATTCTTTGTTGCTTGTTTTCCTTACCATGCCCAGCGTGGCTTGTTTGCTTTCTGCATTGCCTTAGCGTCTAAAAACATGCCTGTACTGCCTCTTCCGCTAAGATCTACCCAAGCGGTTAAATCTTGATTAAATGTGCTCGCTTTTTCAAACATCCAGCTCATGTTTGTTACGCTTGAGACATTCCAATTATCTAGCGGCTGATTAAAAGATGTAGCATAGTAAAACATTTGACTCATGTTTGTTACTCTTGAGACATTCCAATTGTTTAGGTTCTGGTTAAATGCGCTAGCATAATAAAACATCAAACTCATGTTTGTTACTCTTGATGTGTTCCATTTACTAATGTCACCATTGAATGTAGTTTTTCTTTCAAAAAGTCTACTCATGTCGGTTACCTGTGAAGTATCGATGTAGTTTAGGTTTACGTTATTGCCGCGTGCTCTTATTGCTTTCGCAATTTCTGCTTTTAATGCTGCTTTGTTTGCGACTTTGAGTTTTGCCACTGTTAGCTGGTATGATGCTCTTTGTGCTTCGTATTTTGCACTTTGTGCCTTTCTTGCTGTTATCGTATATGTATTGCCTATCGCTTTTAATGCAAAGTTTACTTTACCGCTTGCGGTATCAATGCTTGCACCTGCTCCCATAGGACTTATGCTATACGCTACGACTCCCGTATCTTCTGCTACTACTCTATCATTGCTAGCGGTCTGTGTATGAGTATTCCCGCTTTTGCCATATTCTACCGGTAAATCGATTTTTGCAAAGCGGAGCGTACTACCTGCTTGTCTTGTAAACTCAATAGGGTCACTCTCTACGCTTCCCGCATAGCCTGTACGCTTTGCAACAATAATAATATTTGCTGCTGGCTGTCTTGCCGTTACTTGCCCGGTGCTATCATCAAACGCTACCCCGGTTATGGCTTGTTTCAATGTGTAGCTATGATCCGCTACTTTTGTAAGTCTGATAGGTGTACCCCACCTTTCGCTTCTTTTGCTTATCGCTGGTTTTGTAATATCTGCTGTGTTTGTATTTGCTTGCACTCTTAGCTGGTATGATGCTCTTTGTGCTTCGTATTTTGCACTCTCTGCCTTTGTTGCTGTTATCGTAAATGTCTTGCCTATTGCTCTTAGGGTAAAGTCTACTTTACCGCTTCCCGTATTTACGCTTGCACCTGCTCCCGTGGGACTTATGCTATATTCAATGTTCCTAGTATCACCGCTTACGCTTCTATCATTACTAGCAGTCTGTGTATAAGTTCCACCTGTTGCATACATGGTATTCTTATTCGCAGTTGCAAAGCGGAGCGTACTACCTGCTTGCCTAGTAAACTCAATAGGATCGCTTTCTACGCTTCCCACATAGCCTGCACGCTTTGCCACAATAATAATCCTTGCTGCTGGCTGTGTTGCTGTTATTTGCCCGGTACTCTTATCAAACGCTACCCCGGTTATAGCTTGTTTCAATTCATAGCTATGATCCGCTACTGTTGTAAGTCTGATAGGTGTACCCCAGCTCTCGCTTCTTTTACTTACCGCTGGTTTCGTAATATCTCCTGTGTTTGTATTCGCTTGCACTCTTAGCTGGTATGATGCTCTTTGTGCTTCGTATTTTTCACTCTCTGCCTTTCTTGCTGTTATCGTAAATGTCTTGCCGACTGCTCCTAATGCAAAGTCTACTTTACCGCTTCCCGTATCGATGCTCGCACCTGCTCCCGTGGGACTGATGCTATACGATACGACTCCCGTATCTTCTGCTACTACTCTATCGTTAGTAACCGTCTGTGTATGAGTATTTCCCTTGCCGTATTGTACTGGTACATCGATATTTGCAAATTTAAGCGTACTACCTGCTTGCCTTGTAAACTCAATAAGCTCACTTTCTACGCTTCCGGTATAGTCTTTACGCGTTGCTACAATAATAATATTTGCTGCTGGCTTTGTTGCTGTTACTTCCCCGGTGCTCTTATCAAACGCTACCCCGGTTATAGCTTGTTTCAATTCATAGCTATGATCCGCTACTTTTGTAAGTCTGATAGGTGTACCCCACCTCTCGCTTCTTTTGCTTACCGCTGGTTTCTCTATATCATCAAACGCAAGTACTCCGCTTTGCTTTACTTCGCTTAATGTTCCTTTATCTGTTTTTACCTGCACACTACAAACATAGTTCACCTTCCCGCTTGTCTCCAGTACTCCTTTTGTAGATACCTGTGTAGGTGCTGAAAATGTCTTGTCAAATTTACTTGTAGGGTTATTACTATCCCAGCACTTTACCCTATATTCTTCTATATTTAATTTTCTTTCATCATTCAATGGGTTATTTTCCCATGATACATTGACAAACCATTTTGCCTCTCCTGTGTTTTTCTTTACCTTAAAATTTACCGGTGGCTGTGGCTTACCCGTTGTACCTTCTACCTTTTCCGACCACGGTCCCGGGAACTCTTCATAAATTGCCTGCACCTTAAACCAATATTGAGTCCCTTCTTTTAGCTTGCGTATTGTAAAGCCTTCTGCCTCCATGAACTTAGGGACTACCTCCCGTTTGTTAAGAGTCTTGCCGTCTACGATGCCGTATGATATCCCATAGGCTGCCACCTTTTCCTCTTTTAGCTTCTTTACATTCCATTTTAGGAATACCGCTTTTTTCTCAAAGGAGGACTCTATAATCTTCGCTTTCTGTGGAATTACTGTATATAGTACTTTGTCGGGTTCACAGCTTACTAATGCTATCGTAATGAGTATATATATATATATATATATATAGGTTTCTTATGTGTCATGAATTACTCCTGTACTATGTAAAAGTTTTCTAAGGATTAAAACAAACTTCTACCTATATACATAATGGTACATTTACTCTTTTTTTCAAGCCTTTTTTTATCTAAAATACATTACAATTTTGTCATGTATTACATGATGTTTTAGCGTCTTTATACATACCGCTTATGCTTGTTACCCTCTATCATGTTACGGCTGACAAGTAGATAGAATACTACATTATGCATGGTAAAATGTTATTACAATATAACACGCTTACATTAGATTTTCTGTCTGCCTCTAAGCCTTTCATGTTTTCGCTTTTCATTATTATTCTGCCCAACTTGGTTTGTTTGATGGGTTCACGTTCATTGCCGTTGCACCGATGAACATGCCGTATATTTCTCTTCCGCTCTTCTCTGCCCAACCGCTGATGTTTTGATTGAAGTTAGTAGCACCATTGAACATATGGCGCATTTTTACTACGCTTGAAACATCCCAATTATCTAGCGGCTGATTAAATGCCGTTGCACCATTGAACATATATTCCATGTCTTCTACGCTTGATACAGTCCAACTGTTTAGACTCTGATTGAATGATGTAGCATTTTGAAACATTTTGTACATGTCTGTTACTTTTGATACATTCCATTTATTTAGTGGCTGGTTAAATGCGGTAGCGTCTCTAAACATAGAGTCCATGCTAGTTACGCTCGATACAGTCCAACTATTAAGGTTCTGATTAAATGCCGTTGCACCGCTGAACATATATTCCATGTCTTCTACAAGCGATACATCCCATTTTGAAATGTCACCGTTAAAAGTAGCGTTGTTTTGAAAAAGACTACTCATGTCGGTTACGCTCGATGTATCGATGTAATTTAGATCTACATTGTTGCCGTGTGCTCTTATGGCTTCCCTAATTACGTCTTGTAATACTGCTTTGTTTGCTACATGTAAAAGAGAAAATTGTATAGGCTCGCTATCTATGCTGTTACCGTCCAGCGTGGCAACAACAACAACACCGCTAGCTGCTTGTGTAGAGGTTACCCGTCCCGTGTTTTCATCTGACACCTCAAGACTTACACCGCTTATTGTAGGGTCTTTCAGTCTATAGGTATGTCCTTCTACTTTCGGGAATGTAGCCGCTTGTCCTACTATTATATGGTTATAACTTAGTACGGGTTTCGTTAGCTCAATAAGGACAAATTCAATAGGGTCGCTTTCCTCGCTACTATCATCAAGCGTGGCTACTATGATTACATTGCTTACTGCTTCTGTAGAGCTTATTTGTTTCTTTGTAGTGTCTCCTACTACATCGCTAAGCGTCACATTACTTGTAGCGTTTTTCAGTGTATAGGTATGTCCTAACACTTTCGGGAATGTAATAGGTACTCCCGTTCTCACACGGTAGCTACTTAGTACTGGCTTTGTTAGCGTAACATCAACAAACTCTATAGGCTCGCTATCTATGCTATTACCGTCCTTAGTCGCAACAACAATTACACCGCTTGCTGCTTGTGTAGCGGTTACCCGTCCTTTGTTTGCGTCTGATGTCTCAAGCGTAACACCGCTTATAGCTTGCTTCAATTCATAGCTATGTCCTTCTACTTTTGGAAATGTAGCGACTTGTCCTACTCTCACACGGTAGCTATCTACTGCGGGTTTTGTTAGTGCTGGCGGTGGTGTGCCTTCTTCTGTTTCACCTTCTACCTCTTCACCTCCTGCCTCTTCACCTTCGGTATTGGTAAGCGTTCCGCTTCCTTTTGGCTTCGGCGTTGCCTTATCTACCACGTCCGCCGCTTCATCGGTAATCTTTGTAAACGCTTTTTTAATATCGTCTTCGGCTTTCTGCTCATCGCATGAGATGAACAAAGCTACTGCAATAATTAGTATTGTTGTATATAGTTTTTTCATAGTATTTCTCCTCGTGTTTCAATTATATTTACTTATCATAAGTAGGCAGAATAGTACATTATGCATAGTAAAATAATACTGAAATATACTACGCTATCATTACATTTTAGCCTGCACCTCATCAATGTCTGAATGTTCTTTGTTGCTTGTTTTTTTACCGTGCCCAACGTGGTTTATAATCTTCCTGCATTGCGGTAGCACCATCGAACATGTCCGAGCTTTCTCTTTCGCTTTTAGCTACCCAATCGGTTAAGTCTCGATTGAATACCGTAGCACCTCTGAACATCGCGTGCATCTTTGTTACCTTCGATACATCCCAGGTATCTAGCGGCTGGTTAAATGCCGTAGCCTTTCCGAACATATATCTCATGTCGGTTACGCTCGATACAGTCCAACTATTTAGCGGCTGGTTAAATGCTGTAGCTTCGTAAAACATAGCGTACATGTTTGTTACCCTTGATACTTTCCAAGTATTAAGACTCTGATTGAATGAACTAGCCTTGTAGAACATCGCTTGCATCTTTGTTACCTTCGATACATCCCAGGTATCTAGCGGCTGGTTAAATGCCGTAGCCTTTCCGAACATATGTCTCATGTCGGTTACGCTCGATACATTCCAACTGTTTAGGCTCTGATTGAATGCCATAGCAAAGCTAAACATAGCGTACATGTCGGTTACCTTTGAGACAGTCCAACTGCTGATGTCTCCATTGAATGCAATAGCATCTCTGAACATGTCGCGCATGTTTGTTACCTTTGATACATCCCATTTGCTGACATCTCCATTGAATGCAATAGCACCTCTGAACATACGGTACATGGTTGTTACCTTCGATACATCCCATTTGCTGACATCTCCATTGAATGTAGCATTATTGTAGAACAACTCGCTCATGTCTGTTACTCCTGAAGTGTCGATGTAGTTTAGATCTACTTTGCTGCCGTGTTCTTTTATTGCTCTTTTAATTTCCTCTTGTAATGCTGTTTTGTTTGCTACATAAAAAAGAACAAATTCTATAGGGTTGCTATCGATACTAGTACCGTCCTTAGTCGCAACAACAATAATACCGCTTGCCGCTTCCGTAGAGCTGACTTGTCCCGTGTTTTCATCTGATACCTCAAGCGTCACACCGCTTGCTGCTTGTTTCAGTTTATAGGTGTGTCCTTCTACTTTTGGAAATGTAGCTACTTGTCCTACTCTCACACGGTAGCTACTTACTGCTGGTTTTGTTAGTGCCGGCTTAGCTGTTGCTTTGTCTACCACGTCCACCGCTTTATCGGTAATCTTTGTAAATGCTTTTTTAATATCATCTAAGTCTCGATTGAATGCAGTAGCACCTTCAAACATTGCGTACATGTCTTCTACGCTCGATACATCCCACCTATCTAGCGGCTGATTGAATGAACTAGCATTGTAGAACATAAGGCTCATTTCTGTTACGCTTGATACATCCCAAGAATTAAGAGGCTGATTGAAGTTAGTAGCACTATTGAACATAGCGATCATGCTTGTTACGCTGGAGGTGTCCCACTTGCTGATGTTACCATTGAATGTAGCATTGTTGTAAAACAACTCGCTCATGTCTGTTATTTGCGAAGTGTCAATATAATTTAAGTCTACTTCGTTGCCGTGTGCTTTTATTGCTCTTTTAATTTCGGCTTGTAATGCTGCTTTGGTTGCTACATACAAAAGAAAGTCTATAGGGTCGCTGTCAATGCTAGTACTGTCCTTAGTAGCAACAACAATAATACCGCTGACTACTTTTATAGAGTTTACTTGTTTCTTTGTAGGCTCTCCTGCTACATCGCTAAGCGTCACACCGCTTACGGCTTGTTTCAGTTTGTAGCTATACCCTGGTACTTTCGGGAATGTAATAGGTACTCCCGTTCTAGCTCGTTGCGTGCTTAGTACGGGTTTAGTTAGTGTTGCTTTGTCCACCACATCCACCGCTTTATCGGTAATCTTTGTAATTGCTTTTTTAATATCATCTTCGGCTTTCTTCTCATCGCATGAGATGAATAGGGCTAAGGCAATAATTAGTATTGTTGTATGTATTTTTTTCATAGTATTTCTCCTTGTTTTTTAATTATATTTTATCGATTGATAAGTAGACAGAATTGTACATTATTCACAGTAAAATAATACTGAAATATACTACGCTATCATTACATTTTACGCTTGCACCTCATCGATGTTTGGAATTCTTTGTCGCTTGTTTTCCTTACCATGCCCATCGGGGCTTGTGTGATGTCTCCATTGCGCTAGCTCCTTTGAACATGTCCGCTTTTCTTATGGTGCCCAACTTGGCTTGTTTGATTTTTGCATTGCGGTTGCACCGTGAAACATATATCTGGTGTTTCTTCCGCTTTTGTCTGCCCAACCTCTGATGTCTTGATTGAAATTAGTAGCAGCATTGAACATACTGCCCATGTCGGTTACCTTTGATACAGTCCAACGGTTTAGCGGCTGGTTAAATGCCTTAGCACCGAAGAACATACCGAACATGTTGATTACCTTTGAGACATTCCACATATCTAGCGGCTGATTGAATGCGGTTGTCTCGCTGAACATAGCGTACATATTTGTTACCCTTGATACATTCCAATTATTTAGGCTCTGATTGAATGCCCTTGCACCGCGGAACATATGACTCATATCTGTTACGCTTGATGTGTTCCATTTACTAATATCACCGTTAAAAGTAGCATTATTGTAAAACAACTCGCTCATGTCTGCTATGGCTGAAGTATCGATGTAATTTAGGTTTACATTGTTGCCTTCTGCTTTTACTGCTTTCGTAATTTCTGCTTGTAATTCTGTTTTATCTGCGGGTTTGAATTTTGCCACTGTTAGCTGGTATGATGCTGTTTGTGCTTCGTACTTTGCACTCTCTGCCTTCCTCGCTGTTATCGTAAATGTTGTCCCTATCGATGCTAGTGTAAAGTCTACTTTACCGCTTACCGTATCTACGCTCGCACCTGTTCCCATAGGACTTATGCTATATTCAATGTTCCTAGTATCACCGCGTACGCTTCTATCGTTAATAGCAGTTTGTGTATAAGTATTTCTACCTGTTGCATACATGGTATTCTTATTCGCATTTGCAAAGCGAAGCGTATTGCCTGCTTGCCTCGTAAACTCAATAGGATCGCTTTCTACGCTTCCCGCATAGCCTGCACGCTTTGCAACAATAATAATCCTTGCTGCTGGCTGTGTTGCCGTTACTTGCCCGGTACTCTCATCAAACGCTACCCCGCTTATAGCTTGTTTCAATGCGTAGCTATGGTCTGCTACTTTTCTAACTGTAATCGGTGTACCCCAGCTCTCGCTTCTTTTGCTTACCGCTGGTTTCTCTATATCATCAAATGCAAGTACTCCGCTTTGCTTTACTTCGCTTAGCGTTCCCTTATCTGTTTTCACCTGCACACTACAAACATAGTTCACCTTTCCGCTTGTCTCCAGTACTCCCTGTGTAGATACCTTTGTCGGTGATGAAAATGTCTTTTCGTATTTATTCGTAGGGTTATTGCTATCCCAACACTTTACCCTATATTCTTCTATATTTAATTTTCTTTCATCATTCAATGGGTTATTTTCCCACGATACATCAATATACCATTTTGTCTTTTCCGTGTTTTTCTTTACCTTAAAATTTACCGGTGGCTGTGGCTTACCCGTTGTTCCCTCTGCTTTCTCCGACCACGGTCCCGTAAACTCTTCATAGATTGCCTGCACCTTAAACCAATATTGAGTCCCTTCTTTTAGCTTGCGTATTGTAAAGCCTTCTGCCTCCATGAACTTAGGTACTACCTCTCGTTTGTTAAGAGTCTTCCCGTCTACTATGCCATATGATATTCCATAGGCTGCTACCTTCTCTTCCTTTAGCTTCTTTACATCCCATTTTAGAAATACTGCTTCTTTCTCAAAGGAGGACTCTATAATTTTCGCTTTTTGTGGAATTACTTTGTATAGTACTTTGTCGGGTTCACAACTTACTAATGCTATCGTAATAAGTATGTAAAATAATATAAGTTTCTTATGTATCATAAATTACTCTTGTACTATGTAAATGTTTTCTAAGGATTAAAACAAACTTTTACCTATATACATAATGGTACATTTACTCTTTTTTTCAAGCCTTTTTTCACCTAAAATACATTACAATTTTGTCATGCTATGTACATGGATCTTTACTGCTTAAGGCGGGCGTGTAAGTCGGCAGGCAAAGCTACCTTAAGAGACACGCGATATGCGTGTCCTGGTATGTTTCTTTGGGGTGCTAAAGAAGATGAGGAAAGTGTAAATTCTTCCTTATCAATAGGTGAGAGTTGATAATGCGTTTATTTTACAATCTTTATCACTCTCACACCATGTAGGAAGAGAGGCAGCAAGACCGCTGTCTTTAAACATACCATATGCATTAAGCCAACTGCTAGCTTTTACTTTGTTGTTTATTTTTCTTCCCCATGCATCAAGGTTTTGCTTAAACTCGGTAGCACCATTAAACATATTTGTCATATTTTGAACCGCTGAGACATCCCATCCTGATATATCTTTATTGAACGCGGTAGCATCAGCAAACATCCCGAGCATACTAGTAACCGATGCCACATTCCATTTCGATATATCCTGATTGAATTTCGCAGCACCAACAAACATATCTGTCATATTTTGAACTGCTACAACATTCCAATCTGAGATATCCTTATTGAATGCGATAGCATTAGCAAACATAGCGTTCATATTTGTAACCGCTGAGACATTCCATTCACTAATATCGCCGTTGAATGCACTAAGTCCATAATAAGTATTGCCATGACTATCAGGACGAAAAAGCGATGCCATATCGGTAATGGCAGTGGTGTCTATGTAGTTGAGGTTCACCTCATTGCCGTGTTCACTCATCGCTCGTTTTATTTCTTTTACCAGAGCAGCTTTGTTTGCAGGCTTGAATCGCTTTTCGGTATTATCTGTTGTCTCTGTATTGCTTGAGGGTTTAGATTTCTGATCTGATTTTGGACTATCGCACGCTGCGATAAAAAAGGTTATAAGGACTATATATATATATATATATATGGCTTCTTGTGTATCATAGATTACTCCTTAACTATGTAAAAACTTTCTATAAACTTAAATCTTACTGTTATTTTAACATAGTTTACAATAGGTACAAAAGAGGTTTATATGGCAGAAAAAATACAAGATTTATGGCATGGGAGATTTGATGGTACGGATGCGCGAGATTTACGATTATGGCAAGTTATAAAAGAAGTAAAAGATATAAGAGACGGAGGAGTTTGTTTTATCGGTTACGATACCGATGATGGAGTTGCGCGAAATCAAGGTCGTACCGGAGCTTCTGAGGGTTCTAATGCCATAAGAAAAGCCATGCAGTCTTTTCCTGCAATAAATGAAATTTCATGCTACGACTACGGAAATTTGCATCATAAAAAACTGGAAATGGCACAAGAAGAATATTCACATAAGGTTACGGATGTTCTGAAGAAAAAAGTATTTCCAATAGGACTTGGTGGTGGTCATGATATAGCTTTTGGATCTTACTGTGGAGTAAGAAATACATACCCTGATAAAAAGATTGGGATAATAAATTTTGACGCTCATTTAGACATGAGAGCTTACGAAACAGGCGCGACTTCTGGAACATCTTTTAAGCAAATTTTGGATAAAGATAAAAATGTACGTTACGCAATAGTAGGCTTTCAAGCACAAGGAAATACAAAGAGACTTAGAGAAGTAGCTTGTACATATGACACGCTTATAATCAATGAAGAAGAGAGCGAAGAGCAGACAATTCACGCATTAAAACAATACATAACAAATGTCGAATGCATTTATATAAGCGTCTGTATGGATGTCTTTGATGCCGCATTTGCACCGGGGGTTTCCTCCCCAACTACTATGGGCTTTGAACCTAAAAAAGCAAAGAGGATAATAAGAGAGTTGTTAAAAACGGAACTAGTAGTTTGTATCGATTTTGCAGAAGTCAATCCACATTATGACACAGACAATAGAACCTCTGCATTAGCAGCGTCTCTTATTTATAGTATTATTTCTTCTGAAAATAATTTTGTCGGTATTTCCCTATGAAATAAATATGAAACACTGATATTATAAATACGTAACGTAATTTACTTTGAATTTATTATGGAGAAATTATGAAACATAATAAAAACTACACTGCACTGACGTGGATAAAATTTATCGGATTATCGTCCATTGGAATTTTTATGTTTTTTGTTCCAATTGAAATTAGTGATAAAACTACCATTCCCCTTGATCACATAGTGAGTTTTTTAAGAAATTCTGCAGAAAGCATTGTCCCATACTATACGTTAGTAATCATATTTTTAGGAGCACTTCAACCCTTCTATAATAAAACGTGGAATAAAAACAGTACCAGCACCATTTTTTCTCTCTTTAAGCTTGCAGGACTTCTAGTAGGAATCATGGCTATAACCATGAGAACACCAGCATTCTTATTTACAAAAGATATGATCCCCTTTCTCTATAATAAACTTGTTATTTCTGTTGGGTTAATTGTACCTGTTGGATCGTTATTTTTATCGTTTATCATAGGATATGGTTTATTAGAATACGTTGGGGTCATAATGCAGCCGATAATGAAAATCATATGGAAAGTTCCGGGGAAAAGTGCCATTGATGCAGTAGCCTCTTTTGTAGGCAGTTATTCCATTGGCTTGCTCATAACCGATAGAGTATATAAAAATGGTGGCTATACAACAAAAGAAGCTGCAATTATTGCTACCGGATTCTCTACCGTAAGTATTACCTTTATGGTAATTGTTGCAAAAACACTGGGACTTATACATGTATGGAGCTTCTATTTTTGGACGACATTTCTAATCACCTTTCTTGTAACAGCAATTACTGTAAGAATATATCCTTTATCGAGAATGTCTAATTCTACCTACGATATAAAAAAGAAAGATAATAATAAACACACACAGGGTATTTTTCAAAGAGCACTGCGAGCAGGATTAGACAGTTGTGTAAAATCACAAAACATACGATATAATATCATCAAAAGTTTTACCGAAGGATTGAAAATGACTATGTCTATTTTACCATCTATTCTTTCAATAGGCTTGTTAGGGTTAACAGTAGCGAAATTTACTCCTCTCTTTGATTATTGCAGCTATATATTCTATCCTCTTACATTATTGCTAAGATTACCAGAACCATTACTCGTAGCAAAAGCAAGCATGGTAGGAATAGCAGAAATGTTTCTACCCGCACTGTTAGTAAAGGAGTCGCAATTATTTGCAATGAAATACGTAGTAGGCGTAGTATCAGTTTCTTCAATTTTATTTTTATCTGCATCAATACCATGTATCATATCTACTGCTATTCCAATAAAAATAAGGGATATCATAATTATCTGGTTTGAAAGAACCGTACTATCTCTTGTACTTGCAACTATATTCGCTCAATTTTTATAAGGACAACTACTATGAATATTACATTAACTCCGGGCACATTAACATTACAAACACTAAGACGCGTTAGCAAAGAACCTGTACAACTTACTCTTAATGAAGCAAGTATAAAAGATATAAAAAGATCATGTGCATTTATTAATGAAATAGTTACAAAAAATGAAGTTGTATACGGAGTAACTACAGGATTTGGCATGCTAGCGAACAAAAAAATAGAAGCACATGATATTCAAGAACTGCAGAAAAAAATTATACTTTCTCATTCCGCAGGCGTTGGCGAATATCTCGACGATGCTATAGTTCGACTTATTTTACTGCTTAAAATAAACTCACTTGCAAGAGGTTTTTCAGGCGTGAGATATGAGCTTATTCAGACACTAATAGCACTACTGAATGCAGAAATTTATCCGTGCATACCCCAAAAAGGATCAGTGGGAGCTAGTGGTGATTTAGCACCGTTAGCACATATGAGTTCCGTTATCATTGGCGAAGGCGAAGCAAGATATAAAAACAAAATAATTTCAGCAAAGCGAGCTTTAGAAATAGCACAAATAAAGCCTATAGAACTACAAGCAAAAGAAGGTCTTGCGCTCTTAAACGGTACACAAGTATCTACCGCATTAGCGCTTCAAGGGCTGTTTTTGTCTGAAAACCTTTATGCAAGCGGCATAGTTATAGGAAGTATGAGTGTAGAAGCAGCACTCGCAAGCCGAGCCCCTTTCGATGAAAAAATACATGTTTTGAGAGGGTTACAAGAGCAGATTGATACAGCCTCCATGTTTCGCTCTCTTTTACAAACGAGAAGTGAAATATCAGATCTTCATATAAACTGTGAAAAAGTTCAAGATCCATACTCGCTGCGTTGCCAACCACAAGTAATGGGAGCTTGCCTATTCCAAATACGCACGGTCGCAAAGCTTTTAGAAAATGAAGCAAACAGCGTAACCGACAATCCTTTAGTATTTACTGACGAACGTCAAGTAATATCAGGAGGTAATTTTCATGCTGAACCAGTAGCAATGAGTGCTGATAATTTAGCGTTAGCTATTAGTGAAATAGGTTCTATTTCTGAAAGACGTACTGCATTACTGGTAGACAAAAACTTAAGTCAATTACCCCCATTTTTAATGAAAAATAGTGGGGTCAATTCTGGATTTATGATACCTCAGGTAACCGCCGCTGCGCTTGTCAGTGAAAATAAAGCTCTATCGCACCCTAGCAGCACCGATAGTATACCTACATCGGCAAATCAAGAAGATCATGTATCAATGGCAACATATGCAGCAAAAAGATTGCTTACCATGTCAGAGAATACTGCATCTATTTTAGGTATAGAACTTCTTGCTTCTACTCAAGGAATAGACATGAGAAGTCCCGCAACATCAACTCAAGTTATTGAGAATGCAAAACGCATCTTAAGAGATAAAGTGTCTTTTTATAGCGAAGATAGACATTTTTATACAGACATACAATACGCCACCGACATTGTTTTATCAGGAGTATACAATTCATTTTTACCAAAAGAATTTATACCAAGCTTTTAAACCATTATTGGTGACGTACTATTCATAGTCAAATATTTATTGTTCTTTCCAGTAATCAAGTCCTTCTTCTACATTAATATCACGGGGATTAAAAACTGGATCCTTCCCTTCTTTTCTTTGTTTTATATAATCTTTAAAAGCCATAAATGCTACTTTCCCCAGCAAGCAAATGGTAATAAGATTCATAATTGTCATTAATGCCATAAAGAGATCTGCAAAGCCCCATACGGTAGCAAGTGGTTGAACAGAACCCCACAATATCATACATAATACTAATATTCTGTATGCAGATATCCACGATGTTTTTGAAGTAATAAGTTTAATACTTGCTTCGCCATACCAACAATATGCCGTAATTGAACTAAATGAAAACAAGAAAATACATAGCGCTACAAACGGAGCACCTAACCCGCCTATATACAATTCAAAAGCACCTTGGGTCAACTGAATACCATTCAATGAGGTATCTGAATAAATACCGCTGAGTAATATTACAAATGCAGTTGCGCTACAAACAATAAGCGTATCTACGAGTACTCCAATCGATCCTACAAACCCTTGCTTTGCAGGATGCGACACGTTAGAAGTAGCTCCCCCTATCGGAGCAGTACCCATACCAGCTTCATTTGAAAACAAGCCACGTTTTATACCTTGTATCATTGCTATACCAATTCCACCACCAATAGCTTGATCAACTCCAAATGCACCTTTAAAAATAAGTGCAATAATCTCAGGAATAGCAGCAAGATTAAGTAGAACAATAACAAGTACAACAGCAGAGTACAAAATGCCCATAATTGGAACAATAAGCGTTGCAGCACGAGCAATCCGTTTTAATCCTCCAAAACTAATAAAAGCAATAGGAACAGCTATTATGAACCCCATAAGTAATTTATTAACATTAAATGCGGTATGAAAAGCATCCGCAATAGTGTTTGATTGAACAGAACTTAAGGCCATAGCAAGAGATAATATCGTGATTATCGCATAAAATATACCCATCCATTTTTGTTTAAGTGCCGTTGCCATATAATATGCTGGACCACCTCTAAACCCGCCTACATCTTTGACTTTATAAATCTGAGCAAGAGTATTTTCTACAAATGCAGTTGCAGTACCAAGAATAGCTATGAGCCACATCCAAAATATTGCACCGGGACCACCTATTGCAATTGCAATTGCCACTCCTGCAAGGTTACCTGTCCCAATACGAGAAGCAAGACTAATACAGAATGCTTGAAAAGCAGATACTTTTTTCTCACCTGCTGCGTCAGATTTATGTAATAGTATACCTATCATATCTCTTACACGCCGAAGCTGAAACTGAAAAAATCTCAGTCTTAATGTAAGATATACGCCTACTATAAGTAACATATAAACTAGGACCTTAGACCACAAAATGCCATTCATAAAAGACACAACATTATTTACTACATCCATAATCTTATTTACTACATCCATAATCATAATTTTCCTCCTACTAGTTTTGATAATAAAATTATACTACAATAGTTTATCCTTAATTAATTCAGAGCCTATATAGTTAAAATCACTACACAATAACTAAATTAATTTTTTAATAATACTTTCTTATTTTATGAATAACATCTTACCATAAACTATTCTTTATTACATTTTTGAAATATAATAAAATTTCCTTACAACATTACTACAGTAAGTTATAATTATTATTAAGCAATGCAAGATGCAAAATTTCAAGATGAAATAGCACAGGGTATTCCTTCTCAATTACCGCAGCAAAAGCCTTATCCTAAAGAAATAAATAGTGCTCCCAAACGCAAAGACATTCTCTCTCCTAGTGAAAAGAAACTTGCCTTACGAAATGCTTTGCGCTATTTTCCCGTTACATGGCATGAACAACTTGCCTCAGAATTTCTTCAAGAGTTACAAGAACGAGGTCATATTTATATGTATCGGTTCAAACCTACCTATGATATGTACGCGCGCCCTATTGAAGCATATCCTGCAAAAAGTATTCGTGCTGCTGCTATCATGCTCATGATTCAGAACAATCTTGACCCTGAAGTTGCACAGCACCCAATGGAGCTTATTACCTATGGGGGAAATGGTGCGGTGTTTCAAAATTGGGCGCAATATTTACTTACCATGCATTATCTTGCACACATGACAGACGAACAAACATTGCATCTCTATTCGGGGCATCCTATGGGCTTGTTCCCTTCTTCTGCTTACGCACCGCGTGTAGTAGTGAGCAACGGAATGATGATACCAAATTATTCATCTCAAGACGATTTAGAAACATACAATGCCTTGGGAGTAACACAATATGGACAAATGACCGCAGGATCTTTCATGTACATAGGTCCACAGGGAATAGTACATGGAACGACTATTACTCTTATGAACGCCTTTCGTAAAGTGCTATTAGCAGATGAAAGTCCCGCGGGAAAGATTTTTCTCACTTCAGGCTTAGGGGGAATGAGCGGTGCGCAAGCAAAGGCAGGTAAAATTGTAGGATGCATTACCATATGCGCAGAAATAAATCCACAAGTAGCGGAAAAACGATATCGACAAGGATGGGTAGATGAACTTATCTACGACTTAGACATCTTAGTACAAAAAGTAAAACACGCACAAAAAAATAAAGAGATTGTTTCATTTGCTTTTATTGGCAATGTTGTTGACTTGTGGAAAAAATTTTTAGAAGAAAAAATCTTTATACACATAGGAACTGATCAAACATCGCTGCATAATCCCTACTCAGGAGGCTATTATCCTCAAGGGTTACAATACGATGAAGCACGTGCGATGATAAGCGCTGAGCCGAGCCTCTTTAAGAAAAAAGTGCAAACATCATTACGCGAACAAGTTCGTCTTATCAATGAACACACCTTGCAAGGCAGTTACTTTTTTGATTATGGTAATGCGTTTTTACTTGAGTCTTCTCGTGCACAAGCAGACATATTGTACGCAGATAGTACAAGTTTCAAGTATCCTTCATATGTGCAAGATATTCTCGGTCCCTTATACTTCGACTATGGATTCGGTCCATTTCGATGGGTTTGCACATCAGGCAAAAGCGAAGACTTGCACACATGCGATGCTATTGCTTGTCAGGTATTAGAAAACATGCTCAGCTATAGTCCATCTGAAATTTCTGCGCAATTGCAAGATAATATCACGTGGATTAAAAATGCAGATACCAACAAGTTAGTAGTAGGTTCGCAAGCTCGCATTCTCTATGCAGATGCAGAAGGAAGAGTTAGCATAGCAAAGGCATTCAATCAAGCAATAAGAGAGAAGCGAATATCCGCACCTATTGTGCTAGGTAGAGACCACCACGATGTAAGCGGTACTGACAGCCCATTTAGAGAAACTAGCAACATTTACGATGGCAGCCGTTTCACTGCTGATATGGCAATACATAATGTCATAGGCGATAGTTTTAGGGGTGCAACATGGACATCTATCCACAATGGTGGTGGAGTAGGATGGGGAGAAGTTATCAATGGAGGATTTGGTCTTGTACTCGATGGCAGTCATTATGCACAGGAGTGTGCACAATTGATGTTGTTTTTCGATGTAAATAACGGTATAGCACGTCGTGCATGGGCACGTAATAAAGAAGCCATGTATGCCATAAAACGAGAAGTAGAACGAACTCCCAAACTCCACGTAACTTTAGCACACGAGGTAGAAGATACCCTCTTAGACCAATTGAATATAACATAAATACCATGCATCTTATAGGACCCTTCAGACAACTACTATGCATGAATAACCTTGCATTGCGAGGACCTCTTACAGATAATTCGCTTGCTGTTATCTACGAAGGCGGTATCTTAGTCAGCAATGACTTTATAAAAGCTGTGGGAGATTTCTCATCGCTCCTTCACACATACGCGAAACATAAAGATATCACAATTCATACAATAGACGAAGATTTGGTAGCATTACCGGGGTTTATAGATGCTCATACTCACATCTGTTTTGCAGGTTCTCGAGCGATGGATTTTGCAGCGCGCAACGGTGGAAAAAGCTATTTAGACATAGCAAATGCTGGTGGAGGCATTATGAGCACGGTGCGAAATACCCGAAACGCATCTTTTGAAGAACTTCTTGATGGAACCATGAAGCGATTAAACACCTTAATGCGACAAGGTATTACCACCGTAGAAGCAAAAAGTGGGTATGGCTTAAGCACCAATGACGAATTGAAAATGTTGAGAGTACTGAAGCAAAGCAATGAAAAGCACATACTAGACATAGTTTCTACCTGCTTAGCTGCGCACATGAAACCAAAAGACTTTGATGGAGATTCGCGCGAATATTTGAACTATATTCTTGCGGAAATAGTTCCTGTCGTTAAAAAAGAACAACTTGCAAAGCGCTTTGATATCTTTGTTGAACAAAGTGCATTTTCCAAAGAAGATGCGTTACCCTATCTGAAAAAATTAAGTACTATGGGATTTGACCTTAGCGTTCATGCAGACCAGTTTTCTTCAGGAGGTAGCGAAGTCGGAGTTATATGTGGCGCACAAAGTGTTGACCATTTAGAAGCATCAAAAGCACCGCAAATTCAAATGATAGCTAAAAGTACAACTACAGCCACAGTACTACCTGGAGCTAGCATCGGACTAGGATATAATTTTGCCCCTGCTCGATCCTTATTAGATGCCCAATGTATCGTAGCTATAGCAAGCGATTGGAATCCTGGATCTGCGCCACAAGGGCAATTATTAGCACAAGCAGCCATTATGGCAAGCTATGAAAAACTCAGCAGTGCAGAAGTATTGGCAGGTATAACATGCAGAGCAGCACATGCACTTGGTTTATGTGACAGAGGCATCATATCCGATGGAATGCTTTGTGACATCGTTGCTTTTGAAACAAAAGACTATAGAGATATTCTCTATCATCAAGGAAGTTTACAACCCGTGCATCTGTGGAAACGCGGAAAACAACAGTTTTAGAATCTTTGAGCGGGTAAGGCACGCGACTTTTTACGCAATGCTTTTACGAACGGAGTACTCATAACAAGTGGGAACGCAGGACGGCAGGGCTTCGGCTCTGTCTGGATAATGATAACTACTAAGTAAATGAAAATGTCAATGTATAGAAGATCCAACTATTGCACCTACGGCTGTTGCTAAGACTGATCCTAATATTCCTGTTAGAGCTATAAAAAGAGGAGAGCTTGTTATTGTTTTTTGACAAAACAAATCAAGAAACATGAGAACAATCAACATACCAATTCCTACAAAACACAATATTATTGTTAATCTTACAGTCCCTAATCTATATTTTTGTCTATCAGATTCTGCTTTCTGTTCATCTTTTTGTTCTTCTTTTACATTTTTTCCATAACCTATTATTTCGGAGACATAGCCCTTTTTCTTATTTTTCAAGTTATTCGCCATATTTTAAATTTTCAAAGTCTTCATAGATTTTATCTTTTTCCATTACTTCATAGTCGCTTGTATTTTTCCAACATGAGAGTTCATGAGTTTTCTTAGATAGAATTAAATCAGTAAAACAAGCATAAGTGCTTATTACTGTATCACTTATTTGGTGCACTTGTGATGTTTCATTTGTATATGATAAAATCCATTTTTTATTATCATTTTCAAGATTAAAAACAGCACAACTTTTAATAGGCATTCCACCGTAACTACTAAAAATATTATACACTAGTGGAATAACAGGCCCGTATTGGTAATGAAGAAAATTGTCATCCAATAAATCTTTTTTATATTCCTTATGATAAAAACCCATACTATAAAATAATAGTTTTTGCAACTTCATTGGACGTATTATTTTATTATATGAGTGCATTTTACTAATTAATGTATTAGCTATAAGCAATGTATTCATAGTAACTTCCTCCTATTATCTAGGATACATGATATTTATATAAAATACTTGACAATGCTCTCAACAAATTTCCAAGCACTCCATAAACGCACACATATCACTACGATTATTAAACCTAATAAGTAAACTCATCCATGTCCTTAGGGTACATCCTCTGTATATGAGGAAGTAATGTCTCATGTAGTATATCAAGCAACATGCGCAATTATGGCAAGCTATGAAAAACTCAGTAGTGCAGAAGTATTGGCAGGTATAACATGCAGAGCAGCACATGCACTTGGTTTATGCGACAGAGGCATCATATCCGATGGAATGCTTTGTGACATCGTTGCTTTTGAAACAAAAGACTATAGAGATATTCTCTATCATCAAGGAAGTTTACAACCCGTGCATCTGTGGAAACGCGGAAAACAACAGTTTTGAATATTCTACGAATAAGCTACCACCTAGTAAGATAAAGAGACTTTATCCTCTAAAACAGTCGGACAGGGAGAGAGTAGCTCCATACTCCACATTGAACCATGCGTAAGAGTAACTACTTGGAGATGGGGACACAAACACCTGCATCTATGTTTGCTTTCGTACCCGTCTTACAATTAATAAGTACTTTTTTCACTGTTATTGTATAAATCGCAGTCTGTGCTTTATACTTGTTTGTCTCTCTTTTTGTCGCTGTGATTGTCATACTACCACCATTAGAGGAGTAGTGAACTTTAATTAATCTCAACTTTATATTTAGGCGTCCTCCTCCGTATACAATTTTTCTCGTATCAAGAGGATCGTCATGAACTAATGTTACAGCTTGAAGGGGAGCATTTCCGTGCATTATGTAACCAGCAGCACTTATCGGAAAACGAAACTTTTGTGTAAATCCTGTTTTACTAAATTTCATCCTATCGCCCGTTTGCCTCGTAAACGTTATCGGGACACTGTCTATGACAGCTTCTTCGTATTTCGAATCTCCAGGTAGTATCGCTTGTACAATTACATTTTCAGCAAACTGATTAGCGGTAATTTTTCCATTGCCTAGTGTCACTCCAGTATGACGGTTTTTCAATTTATACCTATGCAATGGTGCAGGGGTAAATGTAATAGCTGTTCCCCACGGCACACTCGTTTTACTGAATATAGGCTTTGTCGCAGGTCTCGTCTGCTTCGTAAACTCAATCGGGTCGCTTTCTACTTTCCCACTATATCCCGAACGTCTCACTTCTATCACTACTGCACTCACAGACTCTGTCGCACTTATTCTCGCAGGGTCACTGCTTGTGTCTAAGCTCACTGCTCCACCTCTATTGTCTTTCAATTCATACGTATAGCCCTCAAGCTTTTCAAAGCTTATATCCGTTCCCCATGACACACTTTTACTAGGTCTGAATGTCGGCTTCACAATATCTCCCGTGTTTGTGCTTGCTTTCACGCGTAATTCATATTCTTCGCGTTCCTCTGCGTATTTATCATCCGCTGCCTTTGTTGCAGTAATCGTAAATGTATTGCCTACCGCTGCTGCCTCAATGCTCACTTCACCACTACTGCCGTCTATTCTCGCTCCACTGCTACTCGGATTTATGCTGTATCGCACGGGTGTGTCTTCAGGGTCAGTTTCTGTAATTACATGCGTATATTTGTTTTCATTTGTGTTAAACATGAAATCATGACTTGCACTTTCAAACTTAAATCTATCTCCCGCTTGCCTCGTAAATGCTATTTCTGCACTTTCTTCTTTTCCCTCATATTCTGTGTGTGTCACTTCTATCACTATTGCACTCACAGACTCTGTCGCACTTATTCTCGCAGGGTCACTGCTTGTGTCTAAGCTTACTACTCCGCCTTTGCTGTCTTTCAATCTATACTTATGACCTTCAAGCCTTCCAAAGGTAATGTCTGTTCCCCACGGCACACTCGTTTGACTGAATGCTGGCGCTTCTATCGCCTTTGCTGTGGTGCTTCTCCTCTCTACCGTGCTTCTTACTCCTTTGTCTGTCTCTATGTACAATTCACATATATACTCTTTTCCCGCTTTTAGTGCTAACTCATTCATCTTCATAGAAACTTCTTCTTGTGACGCTTCTTTCTCTTTAGCTACCCCTCCTGTCTCATTACATTTCACTTTGTAGCTGTAACGTATCTCTAAGTCTTCGTTCACCTCGTTCTTTTTCCAGCGTAACTCAAGACTTCGTTTACCATCTTTTGTGGGCTGCTTTATTATCTTAAAATCTGTAGGTGGTTCTGGTTGCCCCGTTGTTCCTTCTGCTTTCTCTGACCACGGTCCTGAAAATTCTTCGTAGATTGCTTGCACCTTAAACCAATACTGTATTCCTTCTTCTAGTTTGCGTATCGTAAACCCTTCTGCTTCCATGAACTTTGGTACTACCTCTCGCTTTTTAAGCGTCTTTCCATTCACGATGCCATACGATATTCCATAGGCTGCTATTTTCTCTTCTTTTAGCTTCTTTACATCCCATTTCAAGAATACCGCTTCTTTTTCAAAGGAGGACTTTATAATTTTTGCTTTTTGTGGAATTACTGTGTATAGTACTTTGTCGGGTTCACAGCTTACTAATGCTATCGTAATTAGGGTATATATATATATATATATATAGGTTTCTTATATATCATGAATTACTCCTGTACTACGTAAAAGTTTTCTAAGGATTAAAAAACAAACTTCTACCTATATATATATAATGGTACATTTACTCTTTTTTTCAAGCTTTTTTCACCTAAAATACATTACAATTTTGTCATGTATTACATGGTGTTTTAGCGTCTTTGAACATACTGCTCATGCTTGTTACGCTTGATGTGTCTATGTAGTTTAGGTTTACAGTTGTGCCGTTTACCACTTAATTACGCGTTACAAAAAAATTACCGTTGTTGCGCTTTACCATGTCACGGCTGATAAGTAGACAGAATGCCAATTTTATTCACAGTAAAATAATACTGCAATATAACACGCTACCATTACATTTTGCTTTTGCTCATACTGATAATCTATACGCTTTGTTATATCGTCTTTCGTTCTTTTTTTTCAAGTCGTTTATGTATTTTGTAATCTGCCTCTAAGCCTTCATGTCTTCGCTTTTCATATGCACCGCAACTTAACCACAAGCGTATAGGTTGCGGTGGCTCTTGTATATTTTACGGTTTGGGGAAGTTCTGCCGTTACGGTATAACTCCCATAGGTTGCGTATCTTCCCATTTCAACAGCTCCCGTTTTAGCTTTAATTATAATACCATTAACAATAGGGCTTATGCTGTATCGTATCTTTCTATCGTCTCCCCCAACTGCTTCGCTTTTATTGATTGTTTGTAAAATACCGCTGCCTCTTGTCCTGCACCGTCTTGAATACCTGTAACTCAAGGTATTGCCTGGTACTCTTGTAAACTCAATAGGGTTACTCTCTGTAGTTTTACCGTCAAACCTGGCGACTATAATTACATTTTGTGCGGACTGTGTAGCGGTGACTTCCATTGTGTTACTCGCTCCCTCGCTTAATGTGACTCCTGTTTTTTCTTCTTTTAATTCATAGGTATACCCTGCTACTTTTGGGAATGTAATAGGTACTCCCCACGATACCGACTCTCCTGGAAAAAATACGGGTTTTGTTAGTGCTGGCGGTGGTGTATCCTCTGTCTCTTCGCTTTCTGTTTCACCTTCTGCCTCTTCACCTTTGGTATTTATAGGCGTACCGCTTCCTTTCGGTTTCGGTGTTGTGTTATCTGCCACGTTCTCCGTTTCATCGGTAATCTCTGTAATGGCTTTTGTAATATCATCTTTCGCTTTCTTATCATCGCATGAGATGAATAAAGCCAATAAAATAATCATTATTGCGGTGTACAGTTTCTTCATAGTATTTCTCCTTGTATTTTAACTAGACAAAATAGTACATTATGCATAGTAAAATGTTATTGCAACATAACACGCTTACATTACATTTTCTTTCTGCCTCTAAGCCTTTTATGCCTTCGCTATTTGCTTGTTTTCCAGCCTATCCGCTGAAGTATAATTGTGTATCTTGCGGTGCTTCTTTCGTACTTTGCGGTTCTTGGAAGTACTGCGGTAACCGTATACTTTCTAGGTGGTGCATACATCTTAAATGTAACCACTCCACTATTTCTGTTAACGCTAGATCCAAAGGTGACACTGTATCCTGTAGGACTTATGCTATATCTTATATTGCGGGTATCTCCTGCAACTCCTCCGCTTTTAGTAGCTGTTTGAGAAACGGTAACTTTAAAATTTTGCCGCTTGGTGTAGCTTGCCTGTGCAAAGCTTAAGGTATTGCCTTGCTTTCTTGTAAACTCAATAGGGTCGCTGTATATGGTAAAGCCGGCGCTCGCTAGGTTAGCAACTATAATTACATTTTGTGCGGACTGCGTGGCTGTGACTTGCATTGTGTCACTCGCTGCCTCGCTAAGTGCTACTCCTGTTTTTTTCTCTTTCAAGGTGTAGGTATACCCTGGTACTTTAGGGAATGTAATAGGAATATCCCAGGGTGCTGACTCTTGGCTAAATGCGATTTTGAATTTTTCCACTCTTAGCTCATATGATGCTCTTTGTGCTTCGTATTTTGCACTCTCTGCCTTCCTTGCTGTTATCGTGAATGTCTTGCCTATTGCTCTTATTGCAAAGTCTACTTTACCGCTTCCCGTATCGATGCTTGCACCTGCTCCCATAGGACTGATGCTATACGATACGACTCCCGTATCTCCTGCTACTACTCTATCGTTAGTAACCGTCTGTGTGTGAGTATTCCCGCTTTTGCCGTATTCTACCGGTACATCTTTGTTTATAAAGCGGAGCGTACTACCTGCTTGCCTTGTAAACTCAATAGAGTCGCTTTCTACGCTTCCCGTATAGCCTGCGCGCTTTGCAACAATAATAATCCTTGCTGCTGCCTGCGTTGCTGTTACTTGCCCGGTACTCTTATCAAACGCTACCCCGGTTATAGCTTGTTTCAATTCATAGCTATGATCCGCTACTTTTGTAATTCTGATAGGTGTACCCCAGCTCTCGCTTCTTTTACTTACCGCTGGTTTTGTAATATCTCCTGTGTTTGTATTCGCTTGCACTCTTAGCTGGTATGATGCTCTTTGTGCTTCGTATTTTGCACTTTGTGCCTTTCTTGCTGTTATTGTGAATGTCTTGCCGACTGCTCCTAGCGTAAAGTCTACTTTACCGCTTCCCGTATCGATGCTTACACCTGCTCCCGTGGGACTGATGCTATACGATATGACTCCCGTATCTTCTGCTACTACTCTATCGTTAGTAACCGTCTGTGTGTGAGTATTCCCGCTTTTGCCATATTCTACCGGTACATCAATGTTTGCAAAGTTAAGCGTACTACCTGCCTGCCTTGTAAACTCAATAGGATCGCTTTCTACGCTTCCTGTATAGCCTCTACGCTTTGCAACAATAATAATCCTTGCTGCTGGCTGTGTTGCTGTTATCTGCCCGGTAATCGGATCAAACGCTACCCCGCTTATTGTAGGGTCTTTCAATGTGTAGCTATGCTCTGCTACTTTTGTAAGTGTAATTACTGTACCCCACCTCTCGCTTCTCTTGCTTACCGCTGGTTTCTCTATATCATCAAACGCAAGTACTCCGCTTTGCTTTACTTCGCTTAGCGTTCCTTTATCTGTTTTCACCTGCACACTACAAACATAGTTCACCTTCCCGCTTGTCTCCAGTACTCCTTTTGTAGATACCTTTGTAGGTGCTGTAAATGTCTTGTCAAATTTACTTGTAGGGTTATTGCTATCCCAGCACTTTACCCTATATTCCTCTATATTTAATTTTCTTTCATCATTCAATGGGTTATTTTCCCACGATACATCTACAAACCATTTTGTCCCTAGCGTGTTTTTCTTTACCTTAAAATCTACCGGAGGCTTTGGCTTGCCCGTTGTTCCTTCTATTTTCTCCGACCACGGTCCCGTAAACTCTTCGTAGATTGCTTGCACCTTAAACCAATACTGAGTCCCTTCTTTTAGTTTGCGTATCGTGAATCCTTCTGCTTCCATGAACTTAGGCACTACCTCTCGTTTGTTAAGAGTCTTGCCGTCTACTATGCCATATGATATTCCATAGGCTGCCACCTTCTCCTCTTTTAGCTTCTTTACATTCCATTTTAGAAATACTGCTTCTTTCTTAAAGGAGGACTCTATAATTTTCGCTTTTTGTGGAATTACGGTATATAGTACTTTGTCGGGTTCACAGCTTACTAATGCTATCGTAATTAGGGTATATATATATATATATATATATATAGGTTTCTTATGTGTCATAAATTACTCTTGTACTGTGTAAAAGTTTTCTAAGAATTAAAACAAACTTTTACCTATATATATAATGGTACATTTACTCTTTTTTTCAAGCCTTTTTTTACCTAAAATACATTACAATTTTGTCATGTATTACATGGTGTTTTAGCGTCTTTATACATACTGCTTATGCTTTTGTTTCTATCATGTCACGGCTCATAAGTAGATAGAATACTACATTATGCATGGTAAAATGTTATTACAATATAACACGCTTACATTACATTTTCTGTCTGCACCTCATCAATGTCTGGACATTCTTTGTTGCTTGTTTTTTTTTACTAGCGTTAGCGGGGCGTGACTTCGTCCTACTGAAGTAGGTAGCTACCGTGCCCAACGTGGCTTATTCGATCGCTGCATTGATATAGTAGCGGTAAACATATATTTGATATTTCTTCCGATCTTTTCTGCCCAACTGCTTATGTCTTGGTTAAATATATATATGCCGTAGAACATTTGACTCATATCGGTTACGCGTGAGACATCCCATGTATCTAGTGGCTGATTGAATGAACTAGCATATCTGAACATACCGTTCATGTCGGTTACGCTCGATACTGTCCAACTGTTTAGACTCTGATTAAATATTGTTGCATCGTCAAACATAGCGCTCATGTCGGTTACGCTTGAGGTGTTCCATTTATTAAGCGGCTGATTGAATGCCTTAGCTTCTTTGAACATACTGCTCATGTTTGTTACTTTTGAGGTGTTCCATTTATTAAGACTCTGATTGAATGCCTTAGCACCATTGAACATACTGCTCATGTTTGTTACTTTTGAGGTGTTCCATTTATTAAGACTCTGATTGAATGCCTTAGCGTTTCTGAACATACTGCTCATGTTTGTTACTTTTGAAGTGTTCCATTTAGTAAGACTCTGATTGAATGCGTTAGCGTTTCTGAACATATAGCTCATGTTTGTTACGCTTGATACTATCCAAGAGTCAAGCGGCTGATTAAATACCGTTGCACCGTCAAACATATCTTGCATGTTTGTTACTTTTGAGGTGTTCCATTTAGTAAGACTCTGATTGAATGCCTCGGCGGCTAAGAACATAGCTTGCATGTTTGTTACTTTTGAGACATTCCAATTATTGAGTGGCTGATTGAATGCCTTAGCTCCCATGAACATACCGATCATGTTTGTTACTTTTGAAGTGTTCCACTTGCTAATATCACCATTAAAAGTAGCCTTGTCTTTGAAAAGCCAGCTCATGTCGGTTACATCTGAAGTGTCGATATAATTTAGATTTACATTGTTGCCGTGTGTTCCTATGGCTTTCCTAATCTCTGCTTGTAATGCTGCTTTGTTTGCGGGTTTGAGTTTTGCCACTGTTAGCCGGTATGATGCTGTTTGTGCTTCGTATTTTGCACTCTCTGCCTTCCTTGCTGTTATCGTAAATGTCGTCCCTATTGCTCCTGGTGTAAGGGTTACTTTACCGCTTCCCGTATTTACGCTCGCACTTGCTCCCGTGGGACTTATGCTATATTCGATGTTTCTAGTATCACCGCTTCCGCTTCTATCATTAGTAGCAGTCTGTGTGTAAGAATTCCCACCTGTTGCATACATGATATTTTTATTCGTATTTGCAAAGCTAAGCGTACTACCTGCTTGCCTTATAAACTCAATAGGATCGCTTTCTACGCTTCCCGCATAGCCTGTACGCTTTGCAACAATAATAATCCTTGCTGCTGCCTGCGTTGCTGTTACTTGCCCGATGCTCTTATCAAACGCTACCCCGGTTATAGCTTGTTTCAATGTGTAGCTATGGTCTGCTACTTTTCTAACTGTGATAGGGTTACCCCACCTTTCGCTTCTTTTACTTACCGCTGGTTTTGTAATATCTCCTGTGTTTGTATTCGCTTGCACGGTTAGCTGGTATGATGCTGTTTGTGCTTCATACTTTGCACTCTGTGCCTTTCTTGCTGTTATCGTAAATGTTGTTCCTATCGCTGCTACTGTAAAGTCTACTTTACCGCTTCCCGTATCTATGCTCGCACCTGCTCCCGTGGGACTGATGCTATACGATACGACTCCCGTATCTCCTGCTACTACTCTATCGTTAGTAACCGTTTGTGTATGAGTATTTCCCTTGCCATACTCTACCTCTACATCGATGTTTGCAAATTTAAGCGTACTACCTGCTTGCCTTGTGAACTCAATAGGATCGCTTTCTACGCTTCCCGTATAGTCTTTACGCGTTGCTACAATAATAATATTTGCTGCTGGCTCTGTTGCTGTTACTTGCCCGGTACTCTTATCAAATACTACACCGCTTATTGTAGGGTCTTTCAATGTGTAGCTATGCTCTGCTACTTTTGTAAGTGTAATTGTTGTACCCCACCTCTCGCTTCTTTTACTTACCGCTGGTTTCTCTATATCATCAAACGCAAGTACTCCGCTTTGCTTTACTTCGCTTAATGTTCCCTTATCTGTTTTTACCTGCACACTACAAACATAGTTCACCTTCCCGCTTGTCTCCAGTACTCCTTTTGTAGATACCTTTGTAGGTGCTGTAAATGTCTTTTCATATTTACTTGTAGGGTTATTGCTATCCCAGCACTTTACCCTATATTCTTCTATATTTAATTTTCTTTCATCATTCAATGGGTTATTTTCCCATGATACATTGACAAACCATTTTGCCGCTTTCGTGTTTTTATCTACCGTAAAATTTACCGGTGGCTGTGGCTTACCCGTTGTACCCTCTACCTTTTCGGACCAGGGTCCCGCAAACTCTTCATAAATTGCCTGCACCTTAAACCAATATTGAGTCCCTTCTTTTAGCTTGCGTATTGTAAAACCTTCTGCCTCCATGAACTTAGGGACTACCTCCCGTTTGTTAAGAGTCTTGCCGTCTACGATGCCATATGATATCCCATAGGCTGCCACCTTTTCCTCTTTTAGCTTCTTTACATTCCATTTTAGGAATACCGCTTCTTTCTCAAAGGAGGACTCTATAATTTTCGCTTTTTGTGGAATTACTGTATATAGTACTTTGTCGGGTTCACAGCTTACTAATGCTATCGTAATGAGTATATATATATATATATATAGGTTTCTTATGTGTCATAAATTACTCTTGTACTGTGTAAAAGTTTTCTAAAAATTAAAACAAACTTTTACCTATGTATATAATGGTATATTTATTCTTTTTTTCAAGCTTTTTTGTACCTAAAATACATTACAATTTTGTCATGTATTACATGGTGTTTTAGCGTCTTTATACATACTGCTTATGTCTGTTACCCTCTATCATGTTACGGCTGATAAGTAGACAGAATGGTACATTATGCATGGTAAAATGTTATTACAATATAACACGCTATCATTACATTTTCTGTCTGCCTCTAAGCCTTTCATGTTTTCGCTTTTCATAATATATAATGTGCGTAGCTACTCCACATAAAAGTCTATAGGGTCGCTCTCGGTACTTCTACCGTCAAACGTGGCGACTACGATTACAAAGGTCGCTACTTCTGTAGAGCTTACTTGTTTCTTTGTAGTGTCACTCATTACATCGCTAAGGCTTACACCGTTTACGGCTTCCTTCAGTTTATAGGTATGTCCTTCTACTTTTGGAAATGTGATAGGTGTTCCTACTGGTGTGGACGGTGTGCTAAGTGTGGGTTTTGTTAGTTCAATAAAAACAAACTCTATAGGGTTGCTCTCTATGGTATAGCCATTAAACGTAGCGACTATAATTACACCGCTCGCTGCTTCTGTGGCACTTATTTCAGTTTTTGTGGTATCACCTTCAACATCGTTAAAATGTACACCACTTGTACGCATTTTTAATGCGTAGGTATACCCTGGTACTTTTGTAAGTGTAGTCACTTGTCCCGTTATTACACGGTAGCTACTTAGTACTGGTTTTATTAGTTCGGTAAAAAACTCTATAGGTTCGCTATCAATGCTATTGCCGTCCTTTGTTGCAACAATAATAATACCGCTTTTTGCTACGGTAGAGCTTACTTGTTTTTTAGTAGTGTCACTCATTACATCGCTAAGGGTTACATCGCTTGTAGTTTCTTTCAAAGCATAGCTATAGCCTGCTACTTTTGGAAATGTAATTACTTCTCCTACTTTTGCATAGATTTTATTTACTGCGGGTTTTGTTAGCGGTGGTGGTGTGTCACCTCCTGCGTCTTCACCTCCGGTATTGGTAAGCGTTCCGCTTCCTTGTGGCTTCGGCGTTGCTTTGTCCACTACATCTCCCGCTTTATCGGTAATCTTTGTAAATGCTTTTTTTATATCGTCTTCTACTTTCTTCTCATCGCAAGAGATGAACAAAGCTAAGGTAATAAATAATATTGCTGTGTATAGTTTCTTCATAGTATTTCTCCCTTTGTTTTACTTATACTTTATCGGCTGATAGGTAGACAGAATGGTACATTATCCACAGTAAAGATGAAAATGTCTTTTCGTATTTATTCGTAGGGTTATTGCTATCCCAACACTTTACCCTATATTCTTCTATATTTAATTTTCTTTCATCATTCAATGGATCATTTTCCCACGATACATCTACAAACCATTTTGCCTCTCCCGTGTTTTTATTTACCTTAAAGTCTACCGGTGGCTCTGGCTTACCCGTTGTTCCTTCTGCTTTCTCCGACCAGGGTCCCGTAAACTCTTCGTAGATTGCCTGCACCTTAAACCAATATTGAGTCCCTTCTTTTAGCTTGCGTATTGTAAAGCCTTCTGCTTCCATGAACTTAGGCACTACCTCTCGTTTGTTAAGAGTCTTGCCGTCTACTATGCCATATGATATTCCATAGGCTGCCACCTTCTCCTCTTTTAGCTTCTTTACATTCCATTTTAGAAATACTGCTTCTTTCTTAAAGGAGGACTCTATAATTTTTGCTTTTTGTGGAATTACTGTGTATAGTACTTTGTCGGGTTCACAGCTTACTAATGCTATCGTAATTAGGGTATATATATATATATATATATAGGTTTCTTATGTGTCATGAATTACTCCTGTACTATGTAAAAGTTTTCTAAGGATTAAAACAAACTTTTACCTATATACATAATGGTACATTTACACTTTTTTTCAAGCCTTTTTTCACCTAAAATACATTACAATTTTGTCATGTATTACATGGTGTTTTAGCGTCTTTATACATACTGCTTATGCTTGTTACCCTCTATCATGTCACGGCTGATAAGTAGACAGAATTGTATATTATGCATAGTAAAATGTTATTACAATATAACACGCTTACATTACATTTTAGCCTGCACCTAATCGATGTCTGGACGTTCTTTGTTGCTTGTTTTTTTTACCGTATCCAGCTAGGTTTATAATTTTCTTGCATAGTTACCGTGTGCTTGTATCGCTTTCTTAATTTCGGCTTGTAGTTCTTCTTTGGTTGCTACTTTCATTTTAAGTCTTTTTCTTTTCTTGTAAACTTTTCAAGTCGTTTATGCATTTTTTCATTTACCTCTAAGCCTTTCATGTCTTCGCTTTTCATGCTTTATGCTCCTATTCCTAGCCTATAGCGGTAGGTTTTTTATTTGGTATTACATGGAAAGCGTCACAACTTCAATAGTGTACTGTGCTATGCTTCTTGTATATTTTTCGTCTTGTGGAAGTTCTGCCGTGACTGTATAGATCCTATAGGTTGCGTCTTCTGCGATTTCAATATCTCCGCTATTAGCGTTTACTGTAACACCGTTACCACCTGGTGCTATAGTGTACCGTATCTTTCTCTTGTCTCCTGTAACTAATCCACTTTTACTAGCTGCTTGCCTAACATCATAGCCTTGAAATGTAGCTATGTTTGACTGTTTAAAGCTCAAGGTATTGCCTGGTATTCTTGTAAACTCTATCGGGTCACTTTCAACGCGATCACCGTCAAGGGTAGCAATTATAATTACATTTTGTGCGGACTGTGTGGCGGTGACTTGCATTGTCTCGCTGCTGTACTCCGTAATTGCTACTCCTGTTTTTTTCTCTTTCAAAGTATAGGTATGCTCTGGTATTTTTGGAAATAAAATAGGTTCACTCCACGGTACAAGCTTACCGCTTAGTGCGGGCTTTCGTGCTATATTCATAAGCGTACCGCTTCCCTTCGGTTTCGGTGTTGTCTTATCTGCCACGTTCTCCGTTTCGTTTTCGCTTTTCTCGATTGCTTTTGTAATTTCATCTTTTGCTTTTTTCTCATCGCATGAGAGGAATAAAGCCAATGAAATAAGTAATATTGTTGTGTATAGTTTTTTCATAATAATTACTCCTTATTTTTTTTAGATTATTTTGCTTTTTTTACTCTGTTGCCCAAGCTGGCTTATGCGCTAGCTTCGTGAAACATTCCCGCTATCTTTCTTCCGCTTTTCTCTGTCCAGCCGCTGATGTCTTGATTGAATTTAGTAGCATACCCAAACATGCCCGTCATATCTTCTACGCTAGATACACTCCAATTATTAAGCGGTTGATTAAATCTATGAACATTTTGAAACATCGCCCGCATATTTTTTACGCTGGATGTGTCCCATTTACTGATGTCACCATTAAAAGTATGTTTATCTTTGAACAACTCGCTCATGTCCATTACATCTGAAGTATCAATATAATTAAGGTTTACTTCGTTGCCGTACTTTGTTATCGCTTTGGCAATTTCAGCTTGCAATGCTGCTTTGTTTGCTACATAAAAAAGAAAAAACTCTATATGTTCACTTTCGATAGTATCGCTTCCTTTGGTGGCAACAATTATTACGCCGCTTGCCGCTTCTGTAGAAGTTACTCTTCCTGTGTTTGCGTCTGATACATCAAGCGTCACACCGTTTACCGCTTGTTTCAGTGCGTAGGTATGCCCTTCTATTTTTGGAAATGTAGCCGCGCCGCTTGCCACCCTTACACGGTAGCTATTTAATACTGGCTTTGTTAGTATCGGTGCCGGGCTCTTACCCTGTGTACTATCGGTGTTCTTGTCTGCCTCTGCTCTGACCGTTTTATCAATAGCCTTTTTAATTTCGGCTTTTGCTTTCTTCTCGTCACACGAAAATAGTAAAAGTGCAAAGGTTATAAGGGCTATATATATATATATATATATATAATTTCTTGTCTATCATAAGTTACTCCTTAACCATGTAAACGTTTCTATAAGTTCAAGGCTTACTATTTATAATAGACACTTTTGATATATTTTCAAGAGCTTTATTTTTTTATCGCATGCTGAACATACTGCTTTTTTATTTGTTATTCCTTACTATTCCTTCTTAAAAAAAAGAGCCCATCAATTAGCGTACTAACTGATAGGCTCAAAGCGGCCATGATACAAACCGCTGTATTATTTATGTTTAGAATGAAGCTATCCAAATTCTAGCTTTGGAATTAAATTCGTCTGCCATTACTACATTGGTATCTTCTGCGTAAATAGTCTGTTCGTTTGCGTGTCTCTGTGGTCAAACGCTCCATGTCCCTATGGAGACATAAGCATATCCATGTCCTCGGTATTATTCTGCTCTTTTGAAACGATTTATATGCCAAATGTCATTGAATACCTGCTTTATAACAAATTTCTGTGTGATTCTTGTGTCCTTGTGTGTGGAAATTACCTACTTAGCGATAGGGTATTTTGCTAGTATGTAGGGGTTCTTTTTCGTCTAGCTTTGGGAATTCGTTCTTCTCATGTTTATAGAAATGCAAAGAATACTGTATGTTTAAGGCATCTTTCTTCTCTACTTTTGGAGCCGTTATTACCTTGTAGAGTTTTTTTAATATTTCTGTCTCCATGTAGATACGTTGTCCACTACCTGTATTCGTATCTTCGGTCTTTTCAGTTTGTTCTGAGCTGTCTTTCCTTTGTAGTATCTTTGGGATGAGTTCTCCATTTGCAAAGCACAAGAGGCGATATTCTTGTTCGTAAGCATAGTTTGCGTCTTTTATGAGATACCGTACACCGTTTAGCAACTCTAGAGTTTTATTATATATGTCTTCTTTTTGTTTTATATTATATATGTCTTCTTTTTGTTTTATAGTGTCAAGCGCTTCTTTTATGTTTTTTAAATTTTTATCTATATTTTTACTCTTTTCATCTATATTTTTACTCTTTTCATCTATATTTTTACTCTTTTCATTTTTTATATCACTCCCCACATAGTGGACCTCGTAGAGTATCTGTGGGGGTGCTTCATTCCTATTGATATTCTTAGTATTCCTACTATCCTTAGCAAAATCCTTATGCCTAGAAGCAGTCCCCACATGTCCTGGTTTATCGTGGGCTATGTCACTTTTCTTAAATAGCAAGCCTATGCCTTGTGCATCATCACCGTACATCTTCCATATGGGCAAGCTGTCTAATGCTTGTAGGTTTTTACCACCACAAAAGCTTGCTACCATCACATAGGGTATGCCCCGTGTTGCTTTATCAGGAGATATATCAAGCTTATTGAACAAAGCCTCGCCTTCGGTTGGGTCATTAGCATAGGCAATGTGGTACATACAAAAGCTCCCCAGACTTTTTTCTTTGTTAGAAACAAGTTGTTTAAACACGCTCAACTTGGTAGTGTGCGAAAGATATTGTATTGTATCATCATTATCTTTAGTTACTTTTAGTGTTTCTAATATCTCCGCTGTGCTTTCAAATACTGCAAGTATGCTTTTAGCAGTACCATCTTGTTCTATTTGTTTTTCATCTTTATTGAATGAGTACTGTAGGGCAGACTTGAGATCATCAATTGCGTCTTCGTATTTCATGTCTTTAAGGTTTGTAATACCTTTATAGTAATGCGCTTTTGCTCTGTCGTAATAGGCTTCTTGTTTGTAGTGATATCCTTCTAGTTTAATCGCCTCTGTATATTCTTCTATTGCTTCTGTGTATTTTTCTTGAGCATCGTATACCCAAGCTCTAACGTGATACGATCGTCCTTTTTGTTTGTTATCCGTGGCTAGCTTGATCGCCTGTGTATATTCTGTTATTGCTTCGTCATATTCTTTTTTACCAAAAAAGTATACATCACCTTTGCCGTGATACGCCCGTGCTTTGGTATTATCATTCGTGGCTAACTTAATCGCCTGCGTATATTCTGCTATTGCTTCGTCGTCTTGTTTTTGCCCCCGGTATACATAACCTATACCATAATGCGCTTTTGCTTTGATATTATTATCTTTGGCTAAGTTAATCGCCTGCGTATAGTCTTTTATTGCTTCTGTGTATTTTTCTTGCATAAAATACGCAGTGCCTTTGTTACGATATGCTTCTGCTCTGGTGTTATCATCTGTGGCTAACCTAATCGCCTGCGTATAGTCTGCTATTGCTTCTGCATAATCGCCGTTATCCGCTCGTGCTTTTTTATAGAAGGCCCTGCCTCTGGCGCGATACACTTGTGCTTTGGTTTCATCATCTGTGGCTACCTTAATCGCCTGCGTATATTCTGCTATTGCTTCTGTGTATTTTTCTTGCATAAAATACGCAGTGCCTTTGTTACGATATGCTTCTGCTCTGGTGTTATCATCTGTGGCTAACCTAATCGCCTGCGTATAGTCTGCTATTGCTTCTGCATAATCGCCGTTATCCGCTCGTGCTTTTTTATATGAGGCCCTGCCTCTGGCGCGATACACTTGTGCTTTGGTTTCATCATCTGTGGCTACCTTAATCGCCTGCGTATATTCTGCTATTGCTTCGTCATATTGTCCTTGCTTGGTGAGCTCATCACCCCTGTCAATATACACTCGTACTTTTTCATCGTCAATCATGTGATGTTCTCCTTATGTGTAGATTTCATTGTGTTGGGGCTGGCACATTTAGGCCAAAGCGACTAAGCTCCTTTATATTATTACGACACAGATCTTTTATATAATCAAGGGGTTTTTATACATGTCGCTGTGGAGACATAAGCATGTCTTTGTTGTACGAATGTGGGGATTACACTTTTTTGTAATGCAACCTTGTGAGTACTTCCTTGAATTTCTTTGCGGGATAAAAGGTAATCCTGCCTCTTTTTATTGAGTGGACATCTACGGCGTCCTCAGAGTCTTCGCCCTCACTGCTAATGCTAATTTTGAATGAGCCATGTCTCCAAAGTCGACAATGTTGCCCGCCTCCAAATGACTGGGGATGGTTTCAACCAGGGCGTACAAGACGGAGCGAATGTCGGCACCACTGACCGTGCTTGACCGCTCTATGTCTCTGGTTAAGTCATCAAGGTCTGTTCGTCCGGTGTTGCTTGTTGTGGCGTAGTATTTCGTTTTACCCTTGTCTTCTCCCGCCAATATCTTGCGTGGAATGACTCTATATTCTATAGCCATATGTGTTCCTCTTTTATTGTTTTTTTCACCTTACCCAACTAGGTTTGTTCTCTGCCTGCATTGCGGTAGCGTTCCAAAACATAAACGCTGTAACTCTTCCCCCTTTATGTGCCCAACTGCTGATATCTTGATTAAAAGAAGTAGCCCCAAAAAACATAGCGTACATGTTTGTTACGCTTGATACATTCCAATCGTTAAGATTTTTATTGAATTTCGCAGCACCAGCAAACATAAAGCCCATATCTTGAACCGATGAGACGTCCCACTCACTAATGTTGCCATTGAATTCGTGTAGCCTAAACCCGTATGTTTTACTGCTACTAAAAAGACGGCTCATATCAGTGATGGCAGAGGTGTCTATGTAGTTTAGGTCGACTTCATAGTTGGGTACTACTCCATCCACACCTATACCTATCGCTCGTTTTATTTCCTCTACAAGAGCTTGCTTGTTTGCCGGCTTCATGCTGATGTACAATATGTAGCTATCAGTGACTTTAGCAAGTTCTCCTTCCGCTTCTTTTGTGGCACTGATGATAACGGTGCCCGCACTAACAAAGCTTACTAAACCTGTACTTGCATTGACCGTGGCTATCTTAGTTTCGCTTGATCTATACGCAATAGTTCGTGCATCGCCTGTTAGCTTGTTTGTTGTGGCTGTTTGCTGAACGCGCAACTTTGTATGTTTCTGCATCAAAAGCAAAGCTGTAAGCGACAGATTTGTCTATTTTTTCTGTGTTACTTGAGGGTTGAGATTTCTCCTCTGCTTTGGATGTTTTTTCTGATTTAGGACTATCACATGCTGAGATAAAAAAGGTTATAAGGACTATATATATATATATATATATGGCTTCTTGTATATCATAGATTACTCCTTAACTATGTAAATATTTCTATAAGCTTAAAGGCTTACTACATATATAATAGACACTTTTGATATATTTTCAAGGGCTTTGTTTCTGTATAGAACCTAAGTTTCGGTAATGATATATTCATCGGTTTGTCGAATATAAGTATACCATGAGAAGTTACTTAGCTTTCCCTCTGTGGTTTTGTAGTGCTTAATTCTGTGCTATTATCATAACAAAGAGCATTTTACGAAAAAACACACAGATAAGAGTCTAAGCATGAAGAGCGATAAAAAGTGGACTAAAAAAGAAATTGAATGTGCTCTCATACAGTTATTCAAAAACAATAGTTGTAAACAATGACAGAAAGTGTATTATTACTAATATTTGTATTATTGGTTCTTATATTTATCATTACGATAATACAAAATTCAGATACATTGCATGGATATTCTAGAAAGGGATACTCTGGTGAGTTCTTTGTAAATCAAATGATAAAACAAAACTTAGACACAAATAAATACCATTTGATAGAAAATGTCACTTTGTCAATTAATGGCGATACAACACAAATTGACCATATTGTAGTTTCAGAATTTGGTATCTTTGTCATTGAGACAAAAAATAAGAAAGGTTGGATTTATGGCTCTAGTACTCAAAAACAATGGACACAAAATATATTTGGAAACACTTATAAATTCCAAAATCCACTTCATCAAAATTATAAACACATTAAAACATTACAAAGATGTTTAGACATTAAAGGGTATTATTTAATTTCTGTTATTGTCTTTGTTGGTGATAGTATTTTTAAATCAAAAATGCCAGTAAATATCACTTGTAAAGAAAATTTTATTAGTTTTATAACATCTAAAACAAATGTAATTATTCCTAAAGAAAAAGTTCCTGAAATAATAAATAAAATTCATAACATGAGGCTTGAACCTAATTTTAAGACACACGAAATACACAAAGAAAATGTTAGAAAAATTCATAATGAATACAAACAAAATTATCATCCTTTATTCTTTAAGAATTTTAGAAAAAGTACTAGAATGACTAGAAAACTATGGAAGTGGTGAATAATCAAGAGGTAATACAATGCGATTATACGGAGTAATTATTGGTATGTTATTTGTAGTGTCTCTTGCAAACGGCAATGACAGCGATGATAACGCAGCATCAGAACATCTAGAAAAATGCATGGCTGAAGAAGCTCTATGCAGTACACTTAAAGAATGCGATAAAGCCATAGTTCTTACTGATGATAAAACCATACATGTATCAGCATATATAGCGAAATCTCTTGCGCATTTAAACTTTGAGAGCTACGAACAGTCCATAGAAAATGCTACAAGTGCAATTACTCTTCTGAAAAATTCAAATAATATAAATATAACAGATGAAAAAATCAGTGCAGCTTATATCATCAGAGCAATCAGTGCTTATGAACTTGCATTAGCAACTATAGGACAGTATCCTGTTAATGACAAAGAAAAACAGCCGTATAGAAAAGCATTGCAAGACATAAACAAAGCAATTGCAGTTAATCCTGTAATTGCAGAAGATGAACAAATAAGAGATTTACGAAATAGATTGCGTAATTTAGCACATTAACATGTATTTTCTCTAATTCATAGCCTCAAATTTCACCTAACTGCACAAATAATTTACCCCGTATATGGTATAAGGATCTAACTAACACTCAATAATTTTCAAAGAAATCTTACGTAACTTAATCAGTAACTTAATAGATAAGAGCCTATGCAAAGTTTCTAAAAGAATATAAAAATTACATTTATGATTACTTGCTTTTCAATGGAATAGTAATAAGATATTATTAAAAACATGAAACTGTTTTTAAGATTTTTCTCACCCATTACTGTAGTTGTTGCTTTGTGCATAGGAACGTTTGTGTTTTTCCGATTATTCTTTGTGCATAATCCTTCAACACTTACCATAGAAATTCTCGCTGCAATATTAGGAACGATACTCACGGTAACGATTACCGCAATGATGATTAAACGACAAGGCGAGGTTTCAAATGCGTATAAACAAGCGGCGGTACATAAGACAAAAGTTTTTGAAAAAAAGTTAGAACTCTATCATGAGTTTATAGATTTTTACGCAAAAGCAAATATAGATGGTATATTAGAACAAGAAGAATTAGCGACTTTAGAGTATTTTTCATTACGGATATTCTTGTTTACCAATCACGATGTGTGTTGTCTTGGCGAAAAAATTTGTCAATTTGTGTATCAGCTTCAATTATTACGAGAACCTCTAAATGAACAAAACGAAAAACAAAAAGAAGAACTCTTGCGCAAATTACAAGAGACTCCCAAATTGTCTGAAGTACAGAAGCTCGTATCGTTTTCTGACGTGCTCAAAGCAATGAGACAAGACTTGGGAATATTTCAAAAAGAAAAAATAGGCAATGCGTATCCATGTCTTGAGGCACTAATAAAATATCGTAATTATAGAGTGTAGCGTTTAGCGTTTGCCTGCTTCTCGTTCTTCTAAGAATTTTTTGCGCAAGTCTTCTTGAATGTTGATAGGCACGCGTCCATATTTGAGAAACTCCATAGAGTATTCCGCTTTTCCTTGTGTTGAGGATCGGAGTTCGGTAGAAAACCCAAACATTTCACTAAGCGGTACCTCCGCCTCAATAACTGACATTACACCTTCATCGGCACTAGCTGAGATAAGTCCTCGTCTTTGATTTAACAATGCCATAGAGTTTCCTTGAAATTCACTCGGTGTCTCTACTACAACTTTCATAATTGGTTCAAGTGCAATGGGTTTTGCTTTTTCGTAAGCTTGTCGAAATGCACCTATTGCCGCTTGTTGAAATGCATTATCAGAAGAGTCAACTGCATGATAGGACCCGTCATTTATCACCATCCGTATTCGTACTATGGGGTAGCCTATGAGCGTTCCTTTTTTCATAGAAGCTTTAAAGCCTTTATCACAAGAAGGTATAAATTCGTTTGGAATGGAACCACCTTTTATTTTGTTTATAAATTCATAATTGCCAACTTCTGCGGTTTCTTCTTCTGAAAGAAACTCCATGTAGCCTGCAACTCGTCCGAACTGCCCCGCTCCACCTGTTTGCTTTTTGTGTGTGTAGTCAAAATCCGCACGTTGTGTAATTGCTTCTCTGTAAGCAACTTGCGGTTTTCCTGTTTCTACGGAGGCTTTGTATTCTCTTTTCATTCTCTCTACATACACGTCAAGATGCAACTCGCCCATGCCTTGAATAACCGTTTCGTTTGATTCTTGGTCTACATAAGTGCGAAAAGTAGGATCTTCTTTTGTAAAACGATTTAATGCTTTTGCCATTTGGTCAGATGATTTTTTATCTACTGGTGTAATAGAAAGTGATATAACAGGGTCGGGAACATACATAGAAGTCATAGAATAATTCAGTTGAGGTGCGCAAAACGTATCACCCGATGCACAATCAATGCCAAAAAGTGCGACAATATCTCCTGCACCTGCTTCGCTGATGTCTTCCATCGTATCAGAGTGCATGCGTATCAACCTGCCCACTTTGAATTTTTTACGACTGCGAGTATTGATAAGATCCATGCCTTTTTTTACCATACCTTGATAAATACGCGTATACGTGAGCTGCCCATACTGGCCATCCTCAAGCTTAAAGGCAAGTGCTACAGTCGCTTCTTTATCATCGCTTTTCAATGCTACTTGCGATTCATTATTGTCTAAGTCAAGCGATGTATTTTGTACTTCGTTTGGCGCAGGCAAATACTTAGTTACTGCATCAAGTAAGAGCTGTACACCTTTGTTGTGATACGCAGAACCGACAAAAACGGGACAAAACTTGTTTTCTATAACCGCGTGCCTTATTGCTTTGTGCACAAGTTCAATAGGTGCTTTGTCTTCCATCATGTGTTCCATAAGTTCGTCATCAAATATAGATATCGCATCGAAAAGCGCATGGCGTTTTTCCTCTACCTCCGCATGCAAATGTTCTGGAATATCTTCTTCGCGTACATTTTCTCCGTTACTACCATCAAAGTAGTAAGCTTTCATAGCAATAAGATCAATGACACCTTCAAGTTTATCTTCAAGCCCTATAGGTATTTGTACAAAATGTGCATTGAGCATTAGTTTTTCACGAAGTTGTGATACAACTCGTTCGGGATTTGCACCTGTTCTATCACACTTGTTTATAAATGCAAGACGCGGTACATTGTAGCGTTTTAGTTGTCTATCGACAGTGATAGACTGCGATTGTACGCCTGACACAGAGCAGAGTACTAAAATAGCACCATCGAGTACCCGTAGCGAACGCTCTACTTCTATGGTAAAGTCGACGTGTCCCGGCGTGTCAATGATATTAATTGGATTGTCTTTCCATGTTACATTAGTAGATGCACTTGCTATAGTAATACCGCGTTCGCGCTCTAATTCCATAGAGTCCATAACTGCACCAACACCATCTTTACCGCGCACTTCGTGGATTGCGTGAATTTTTTCACAATAAAATAATATCCGTTCTGTTAGTGTTGTTTTTCCACTATCAATGTGTGCACTAATACCTATATTGCGCAATTTCTTTATATCAAATCCCATAGATTACTCCGTGTAATAATGTAGTATATTTGTACTTAATTTTGAATGTATTAATTAATTAAAATACGATACAGCTTTATAATAGCTTGTATATTTACCTTAATAATAAGATAGCGAGGCTATTTATATCAAGTAGACTGATGTTAAGTTTTTCGCTTATCTTCTTAGCTTGTTATACATAGTTAAGATGAATTACTTCTTGTCATTTGCAAAATCAAATTTTTTTTGTATGTCCTACAAGCGACTTGCCTGTTTCTTTGTCAAAAATGTGTACATGTTTTTCAGAAAACTCAAAAAAGCATGTATCTCCTACTTTAGTATCCTCTTCGCGCTTCAATTTCACGATGAGAAATATTTCGCCTTCTTCATTACGCCCTTGAGGAATGTATGCGTATCCTTCTGAGCCTAAGTTTTCTACAACACTGACTGTACCACTGGTATAATTGTTTGTGTTTTTCGTTCTACTTTTTTTGAGATTTTCAGGACGAATTCCCATTGTTACGATTTTATTTTCGTATTTTTTCAGTATGTCAAATTGTGAATCCCTTACAATCAATCGGCTATTTTCTGTTATCAATTCTATATTCGTATTCTGTATTTTCACTTCTACATTAAAAATATTCATAGGAGGCGATCCGATAAATCGAGCAACAAATCTATTTGCAGGGGTATCGTATAAATCTAAAGGACTGCCGACTTGTTGAATAATTCCCTCATCCATAATGATTATTTTATGCGCAAGTGTCATAGCTTCAATTTGATCATGTGTTACGTAAATCATGGTGGTGTCTAAGCGTCTATGTAAATCCGCAAGCTCAGCCCGCATATGTGCACGCAATTTTGCATCTAAGTTTGAAAGTGGCTCGTCAAATAAAAATACCTTAGGTTTGCGTACTATAGCACGTCCCAGCGCAACTCGTTGCCGTTGTCCACCTGAAAGTTGTTTTGGTTTTCTCGTAAGCAACTTTTCTAACTGTAAAATTTTTGCAGCGGAGGCTACGCGTTCTTGTATTTCTTGTGTAGCTATCTTTCGAATTTTAAGTCCAAATGACATGTTTTCAAAAACACTCATGTGTGGGTAGAGTGCGTAGTTTTGAAACACCATTGCAATGTTTCTGTCTTTTGGCAGCACATCGTTGATTCGCGTGTCTTCTATAAATAAATCTCCGCTTGTTATATTTTCAAGCCCCGCTATCATACGTAGCGTTGTAGTTTTTCCACAGCCCGACGGACCGAGCAATACGACAAATTCTTTCGTGTCAATTTCAACAGATATATTTTTTACCGCTTCAAATCCATTATCATATACTTTCTGAATATTCTTAAGAACTACATTACTCATAAATTACACTAAATAATACCTTTATTGTACACAAATAAGTGTACTTCTGCACATCACACGAAATAATAACACGGTATCGCATAGCAATAACTTGTAACGATGCGAAGAAAGCCAAAGTCTCAAAAACACCGTTCGTAAACACTAGGAACACCGCGCTGCGTTATAGAATTTTATTACAATTCAAATTCAATTTAATTACATAATTGTAATTTTTTTCTTTCTCCACTAAAATTTTAATTGTAAGGAAAATATACTACGCGGATTAAGGAGAATCTTAATGGGTAAAAAATTCAAATCTTACAGAGTTATGAACTTGTTCATAACACTTGTAATACTCGGAAGCTGTGACTCGGAAAAAATACTATACCAAGTAACGCCATCGAAAGTGAAGATCGTGGAAGCATCATTTAAAAAGGATTCGTTGTTTCTAAAATGGGACGTAAAAAAGATAAAAGAAGAACCGATAGCCGCATACGGAATATCGTACGGGATGGTAAACGGAAATACCATTAAAGAACGAATGATAGTATCAAAATACATGCAAGAAAATGGCTACACGATACGCAAACTAGAAGAAGGAACGCGGTATTGGTTGAAGATACAGGCTATCTATGATGAATTTTCAGGACCATGGTCGGAGAAAATAGAAGGGATAACAGGGCATCCACAACCTCCCGTGAACTTTACCATAACAAAAAACACACAAGAAATGCAGTGGTATTTAGAATTGGAATGGGTCGAAAATCCATTAAATAAAGACCTTACTATAAAAGAATATACGCTGCGATGTTGGGATACGGAAGATATAAAGAAGCACTATGAAGTATCGGGAAAACACTACAAAGTATCTACGAAAGGAAAATTAGAAACAAATAGTAGAGCAGAATACATATGCAGCATAATTACGAAAACAAACAAAGATATAGAAAGCAAAGCAGTACAGAAAAGAATTATCTTTGATGATATAGAGAAACCCGCACTAAGCAGTACAAGCGTAGCGTGGGGAACGAAGATAACGTTTCCTAAAAGTATTTATCACAGCTATGAGTTAAAAGACAACAAAGGCGGAGTAGTAAGCTTAGACACAAGCAGTGACCCTGCGACAATAAGTGCAACAAAGCCCGTAACTGGAATAGTGGTAATAGCAGAACGTAACGAATATACCGGAAATATAGAGAGCGCACCAATTACATTTACGAAAAAAACAGACGAAACATTTCGCTTTAGCTCAACAAGCCATAACCAAGAATTTAATACAAACGAGAACAAATTTCAGCAAACACCGACAGGAGTTGATAACCGAGATATTGAATATTACATAAACGGAGGTAGCGGAACAACAATAGATGCACGTACGGGAGAAGTGAATATTAGCATAGAAGCGATAGGCACGACATTTAGAATTACAGCGAAAAAGAAAGCAAACGAAGACTATCAAGAACAAAGTACTACTTATAAGTTATTAGTAACAGAAAACACAAGCACAAATGCTATTACGAATCCTCAGTTCAGTAGCACAAGTGTGCCATGGGGAACATCGATTACGTTTCCAAAAATAGCAGACCACACATATGTGCTTAAAGAAACATACAACGGAATAGTAACATTAGATACAAGCGGTGACTTGGCGGAAATAACAGCGATAGAGTCGATTGATAAAGTGATACTCATAACAACACGAGAAGGGTATGCGAAAGAAGTAAACAGCGATGCAATAGAATTTACAAGACAAGAAGGCAATGCGTTGTACTTTCAGCAAAAGAACTATACACAAAAATTTGAAACAAACGGAAATAAATTTCAGCAAATACCCATAGTAACAAATGATGATGCAGAAGATACACGCAAATTTGAATATAGCATAAGCGAAGCTAGAGGAGCGACGATAGACGTAAATACCGGCGAAGTGAGTGCTGACAACTGGGAAGCAATTGGCAAAACATTTAAGATTACCGCGAGTAAAAAAGCAAATAGGAAATATAAAGCGCAAAGTGCAAGCTATCATCTAACGATAAGCGTAAACACTGATTTTTTTATGAATCCGGTGGGTAAGTTCTAAAATGCATTGCGAAAGTCATATCATACATGCATACACTACAAGAAAACAAGAATTTTTTATACATTACTATACACTAAGCGGTTGTGCATCGGAAAATTCGCTCACATCGTAGGTAAAATCCTCTTCACTTTCATGCAATTGTGTTACATAAAACTGTTCTTTATCTGCGGTGATACATAGAATATGATTTTTCTCTACTTCACTTTTAAGCAAAATTTCAGCAATGGTATCTTCTATAACACGTATGCCTTTTCGTATACTGCGTGCACCCGATTCACTTTTAAAATATTTGTGTTGTAAAAGCTGTGTTACAGATTCGTCTATCTTGAGTTTTGTACCCTGTTTTGCAAGCAATGTATACAGAGGAGTTAGCATTCTTTCTATTATCTTATTGACAATAATATGTGTTAATGGATTAAAACAGATTATTTCATCAAGTCTGTTTATAAATTCAGGACGAAAGGTTTGCATAAGCAGATTTTCTATCTTATTGTTATCAAGAGATGTGTTTTGATGAGAGTCTTCAGAATTACACGTTTCACCAAAACCCATGCGAGATTTTCCAAATAATTCATCAGATCCTATATTGGATGTCATAATCACGATGCAATGTCTAAAATCAGCAAGTTCACCGTGTGGACCTCGGAGCGTGCCATCTTCAAAAATTTGCAAGAAAATATCAAATATTTTATGATGCGCTTTTTCTATTTCATCAAACAATAATATTTGACGGGGTCGGCTACGCACGGTTTTTACCAGCATACCGCCATTTTCAAAACCTACATATCCAGGAGGGGCACCTATAAGCTTGCTTATTGCATGACTCTCCATAAAATCGGACATATCAAAACGGGTAAGCAAATTTTCGCTACCAAACCAATGCTTTGCAAGTTCAACAGCGGTGTATGTCTTGCCGACCCCTGTAGAACCAAGAAACAAAAAAGAACCGATGGGTCGCTTTTCATCACGCAGTCCAACTGCACTACGTTGTATGGCACTTACAAGTGCGTCAATTGCACGATCTTGTCCTATGACGTGTTTTTTCAAATTATGAGGAAGTGTTTTAAGAAAGGAGATCTGTTCTGTATTTATTCTATCGCTTGGTATATTCATAATATCTGAAATAACGTTTTGAACATGCTTGGTTGTTATGCGTACTTTTGAATTTTTCAGAAGCACTTTTAATGCATTTTGAAGAGAAGTTCTACGACTTATAATATTGTGTAGTGCTTCGTTTGTTTTGCTAATGTTGTCACATGTAACAGAAGTACTCATTTCAATTTTATGTGCTTCTTTTGTGCCTGTTTTAGTACTTGTCTCAAGCTTAAATTCATCTACACTCTGTTCTGCTTTTTCAAGTAACAAATGCATGGATTTATATAAGTGCATCAATTCGGGTGAAGAATCGGTTTTCTGCAAATTGTAAAATGATCCTATTTCATCCAGCATATCTATAGCCTTATCGGGTAATTTTCTATCAAACATATAATTTTGCGTAAGCCGTATTATTTCTTTTAAGCTCGCATCTTCAAAGTAAACGGAATGCTTTTTTTCAAATGTTTTTTTGATAGTTTTCAATGCATGAAATGTGCTGATGTCAGAAAGCTCATCAATATGTATAGGCATGAAGCGCCGCACAAAGGCTTTGTCATTTTCTATGTGTTTTTGATATTCTTCAGTAGTGGTAGCACCTATGCAGCATATTTGCCCTCGTGCAAGCGCGGGTTTTAATATTCCCGCCGCATCCATGGTGGTACCCGAAGATAAACCTGCTCCAATAAGATGATGAAATTCATCTATAAATACGATAGTCGGTGCTATTTTTGCTTGTTGTTGTACATATTCTATAACCTTGCACAGACGTTCTTCAAAATCACCACGAAAGCGCGTTCCTGCTGTCATAGATGCAATATCTAATTGAAGCAATCGTGCATGTAAGAGCGAAAGAGGTACTTCACCCCAACAGATGCGGCGCGCTATTTCTTCTACAAGCGCACTTTTACCAACTCCCGGCTCGCCTATAAGCAAAGGATTATTTTTGTAATGTCTCATCAGAACTCGAAAAATGTTTTGTATTTCTTTTTCTCGCCCGTACATTGCGGTTTTATGATGAAACATTTTTTCTGTCAGATCGGTTAAAAATTGAAGACTGCCATTTTCTTGTATTTTTTTTATGTTTTTCTTAAGCGGTTTTTTTTCTTGATAATCCATCTCTTTAAATTTCAATGCCTTTTGCAAGTCATGTTCGGGTAATGTGGTAAAGCTGGCATCAAAACTCTGTTGATGTACCGTATTACTTTGCTCTTGTGAAGTATCGAAATTAGTGTTGTTTTCATAGAGCATTATGTGTTTTGTGAAACGATAATAACTTGAACGAAGGTTTTGAAAGGAAATATCAAGTCCTTGTAAAATTTGGAATAAGACACTGCTTTTCTCTTTGCAACATGCCATAAAAAGTATAAAAGTATCTAATATATCGCGTTGCAGCGCACGAGATTCTTCTACGGCACGATACAAGCATTTATGCATACGTTTTGATAAGGTAACTTTTATATCAAGGTTATAAAAATATTCTATATCTCTGTATTCTTTATTTGTTTCATTTGTTTCATCTTCTATTATCATTGTTGAAAGATGAGTTTCTAACAATGTTTGTAATTGCACCGGGTCAAGCATATACCCTATCACTTTGTGGGCAATGCCACTACTGTCTTTTAACAACGCTATTATGACGTGTTCTGGTAATATTATTGCGTGATTGTAACGCCTTGCTTCAAGAACCGAAAGATAATTTACTATTCTTGTAGTACATTTTGTAAATCCTTTAAACATGAGAACCTTTAAAAAGAATATCGGCGTACTACGTACAAATCTTAAGTAATGTTACTACTGCATAGAAATTTATAAATACTTACTCCATAGTGAAAATGCTCAGACGTGAAATGGTGTATCTATTGTTCAGTAACTTCAAAAGTAACACGTCTATTATTCCAAATATTTTCTGAGTTTGGTTTCTCAATAGCAGGATCTGTGCCTCCTACGGCACGTATAATAAGTCTATCTTCCTCTATGCCTAAAATAACAAAGGCTCTTCTGATAGCTTCTGATCTTTTGCGAGAGAGAGGAACGAGTATTTCATTTTGCTCTCTTATGGCGGCATCTCCGCTTAAAAGACGCGCGGCATGCCCTGTAATAGTTAAGGTGTAATTTTTATATGTTTTTAACAATTTTGCAACACTACGTACTGCAAGTAAATTTTCGTACAATGTTTTTTCTTTATCTCCTGTAAGGGCAAATATATCATCGCTATACGGAGGAAAGTACACACGCGGCATTTCTTCGTCTATTGCTAGTAGCTTACCACTTTCATATATTGAGGTATCGACGATAAATACCGCTGTTTTTTCAGTTCTATTTCCTGCCTCATCTTCTCCAACGAGTATGTAAAAATAATCTCCATCGGGTACGATTTCTCCAGAGGAATTTTTTGCGTTCCACGTAAAAGTTTTTAGAGCATCAAAGCTTTGCTCTGCTATTACGGTATCGAAGATATTTCGTATTTCTGCACGCCATGTGCTTTTTTCTTCAGAACTTTCCTGCGTTACCACCAGCGATTTTAACGTATCATCTTCACCTTTTGGAGAGACAATTTCTGTATTGGGACTAAAGGTTTCAAGTGCAGGCGGTGTTGAGTCTACTACGATATCAGAAATACCCTGCATGGTACTATCTCCGTTGTAATACACCGCGGTAAACTCCACGCTGTATACTCCATCTGTCACCAATTTATTTTGATTATCGCGTGCATTCCAATCGTATGAAGGAAGATGGTATGGAAGATTTTCAGATCGTACTAGTGTACCGTCCGCATTTTTTATCGTAAGTAACGATTCCTTAAGTCCTACTTGAGAGTAAAGGGTACTTATTTGTAATGGTTTTTTGCGACCCGAAACGCTGCTTGCTGATGAGGAGAGAGTCATTGTTTTTTCTTCAGTATCGCGAATAATTTTTACCGGTGGATGTTGTGTTATGTTTTTTGCACTGTCATGGGAAGTAATCATAATTTCGTATAAGCCATCTTCCATAACTTTTTCACCTAACATGCCATCTTGTTCAATAACAAAGTCAATAGGCGAATCAATAGCATTGCTTGTGGATGAAAAAAATATTTCTCCATTGTGCATAACATCTATAGAAATAGTAGCTTCTTTATCTTTAACGGCTACTAATCCTGTAATTCGATTTCGATTTTCTCCGCCAAAGTAGAATGGATCACCTGCAGGCGTTGGAGTAGGACTAGTTTCTAAAGAAAACGATATATCTGGTGCACGCGTATCTAGAGTAACAGGTATGCTATTTGTGACATAGACATCGTTTTCTTCAGTTATCAAATGTACCGCGATATTGTATGTATCGTCTTCTAGTATCACTCCGTTTTCATCTCTGCCGTCAAAAGTTTGCACTACACCTTGTGTTTTAATCATTGTTTTTTTTATAAAAGATCTGTCATCATTTTCTCTCATAGAAGAAACAACGAGTTCCGAAGATATGAAAGAATTCAGTAGTTGTTCATCGCCATTTATAGTAAGAGGAAGCACATCCATAATTCCATCATTATTAGGTGAAATCATTGTATGTTCTGCGCTTAAGGTAAGCGGTCCTGCGTTGCTTACAATAATGTTAGTATCTAAAGTAAGCTCTGTGCTATTTCCTGCTGCATCGGATGCGGACACAGTAAGCATGTATGCCCCATTTTCAAGTATCTTGCCAGTTTCACTGCTACCATCCCAATTCCATAGTTGTGGTGGTACTTGTGGAGTATCGGATTTTTCAGAAAACAGCGGTATGCGTGTCCCTTCCTTGTTAGTCGCAAAAGCTTGCCATAAAACCTCTGCACTTCCTTCTATCGAAATTTTTACATGTTGTTTTCCATCAGGCATTATCGTGTTGCCTGCCATAAGTCTTACCTTGCGTATTTCAGGCGGGACATTATCTACACTTAAAGAAAAAGGTCTAGAAACACTTTCATTGTTGCTCGTATCCTTCACCGCTATGGTGAAAAAATATGTTCCATCAAGAAGCATGTGGTCATCGTCTTTCCCCGTGTATGTAATGGTAGGAAGTGCTTTTGTATTCTTTAATTCTAAGATTTTAACGTACGCGACAGAACCATCTGTGTGAAATACCGTAAATGTTAATTCAACAAACGATCGTCCTCGAGGCGGGCGTACGGTAGAAAAATCAAGCGTAATACTATCAAAGTTTCCGTCTTCAATAGCAGGTGAAAGATAATAACGTTGTATCTCGTCATTAAATTGAGTCTCTTCAACTTTCCCCCCCGCGTAAGCAAATGTGGAAATTACTACAAACAATAGTACAAAAAATATATGCATTTTCACGGCAAACTCCTACAACACATACACAATGTGAATTTTAATACTATCATTGTAGTTTATTTTGAAATTCAGTGTATAAATGTAAGAAGATTATTTGAAATAGTTATTCCCGATCTGGAGAAGGAGCGTTAATTTGTATGCTTTGTACCGCATTCACAATGTCTTGTAGAAATATTTGAGGTTGCTTCTTACTATCCATGATGAGAAGTTGATCTTCTGTACTGGTAGATGCAATAATCCCCGTATGATATACACTTGATGAAATTGCAAATATTGTATCTTCTATCTTACGCATGGAGGCAGTGCGAATTACTACTACTTCTTGTGATTTAGCAAGAGATGAATCTGAATTTTCAGAAAAAGCGTTTTTCTCCAAGAAGCTATCTACAATTAGTACTGTTGCTCCTACTATATAACCACGCGCGTAGTTACTAAGCGGCACGTTAAAGATGCGTGCGTATGAATCTTGCACAATCGTATACTCATCACCTGTGATAATATCCGAAAGCTTCTGTAGTTCTTGTATAGAAATTTGCCTTTTTTGTTCTTGCTCTGCAAATGCGCCATCGCGTGATAAGCGTAAAAACAATGCATGCTTGATAATGCCCGTATATATTATTTGTACAGACAATGAATCTAAAAGATATATGCTACCGAAAAATGACTGAGACGTTAAAAATCGTTCATTTTCTGGATTGGTTAACAAAACGACATCATTTGAAAAATCTACCTTACTTTCATGCTCAAAAATGCTCCATGTTTTAGGATACGTAAACGTAAAAAACAAATCAAAAGTTTCATATGTTTCATAATTTGCACCTTCATCATTTGCTGTTTTTGAAATGCATGAGAATACAAAAAAAAATGCTAGTATACACGCACTGATACAAGTTTTTTTTAACACGAAAACCTTCGGAAAAATAATTGTTGATACATCTGTAAGACAGTATAATAAAATTAGAGAAAACAATATGCAAAATCAAGAAAAATACTATACCATTTCCTACACATTTACTGATGACAATGAGAACCTTTTAGGTAGTTCAGATTCAAGTGGACATTATACTTTTTGCTTTGGTTCAGGAGATTGTATTCCAGGATTGGAACCTCGCATAACAGACATGAAAGAAGGCGAAAGTAAATCGTTTGTAATCCCTGCTTCTGAAGGTTATGGTGTCTATAACAAAGATCTTACCCATACCATTCCTAAAAGCAGCCTTTCAAACTCTCTACAATTGCGAGAAGGATTGCAGTTTATGCTTAATGATATACCTGTAATTGTAGTAAGTATAGACGACGACATGGTTACGGTTGATGGCAATCACCCGCTGGCAGGCATCGACTTACACTTTACCGTGCGTATTGAAGCAATTAGTGTTGATATGCCAAGTAGTTATAACAGCGCTTGTGGTTGTGGTAATTCCTGCGGTTGTGCTGAGAATTAGTAGTGCTACCTCTGTAAGAATACGTTGAACAAAAAATTGATTTTCGTATCAGCATAATTGAATACACTCTACAATGTTGCAATACCTTGCATTCAAGATGCTATGCGTAAAGGTACTTTGTAACATGCAAGTATTTTTGCGTTTTTTATATCGTTTTCAAAACATATATTCTCTTAAATTTCTTTGTGCATATTTCAAGCAAAATAAGCATAGGGGCGTATAAATAGATACATCAGCTTTAGGAGGCTATATGAACAATCTTAATTCGGTGCTTATAGAGGGACATCTCGTTCAAGAGCCAAAACGAACGGATTTTCCTCATAATAAAAATATGTTATGCAATTTTCGCATTGCCAATAATCGTTTTTACAAAAAAGACGGGCAACAGGTGCAAGAAACATCGTATTTTAATGTAGACGTGTGGGGTAATACGGCAGAAAATTGCGCACGATACTTAAAAAAGGGAAGCGGGGTTCGTGTCGTGGGACGCATCAAAGAAGAAAGATGGAAAGATGCCGAAGAAAAAAAACACTACGCAATAAAAATCATCGCAGAACATGTTGATTTTCTTTCTAATAATGGGTATTCAAATAAGAAAAATGCGACAAGCGAAGGTGCGGTTAATACAAAAATACACGCAGAAGATTCAAGTGCCGAGAAAGAAATTATAGATTTATAAATTATGCTGCAGTACGCATAATAAATACAAGGCAGCGCCCTGAACGCGTGCTCTCGCGTCTGTGCGAATGAAAGTACTCTGAACATATACTGCACAGAGGCGCAGCGTGTATATTGTGCGACATGAGTCCGCTTGTTTCAAGTTGCATAGTAATAACACGCGCAATATCAAGCATGTATTTTTTTGTTTCTGCATTGTAATGACACGCTTGAGGATAGTTGCGTACAAAGTGTTCGGCAACTTCATGCCCTACTTCGTAACAACACGCACGCGCACAGGGGCTTATCCATGCTATAAGCGACGAGGGATCTGCTATTTTCTTCTTCTGCGCATCTTCAATGCATGCGCCGACAATATTGCCAGCGGTGCCTTTCCATCCGCTGTGTAACGCTGCGCTGTAGCCTGTGTGTACATCATAAAGCAGCACGCCCGCGCAATCAGCTACTAATATTCCAAGACAGAAATTTTTTTGCAAGGTGTAATGTCCATCTGCTTTTCGATAGCATGTAACGTTATATTCAGATTCGAGACGGCGCTGTATTTCTGTATCATCATGTACATGGATGCGTGCATTAGCTTCAGTTTCGTGCGACAACACGCGTATGCCGTGTACTTGGGTAAGAAGCTGTAACGTTATATGCCAATGCATTTGTAGTTTTGTGACAAGTTGTCTCTTGAATGCCTTGCTTGTAGCCTTAGAATACGCGGGTGTAAAAAACGATTTATACGTAACTCCCGCAGTAATGATAGAAGGAAAACAAGAGGCAAGGTACACCTGCGATTCTAAAAGCTTCATTACGTATGTGTATTCTATATCAAAATGTACCCAAATACTATGGTGCTAAAATTTCATTAAGTAAAAAATACACACTTTAGAGTTTCTTGAAAACTTAATGTACAAAATAAAGAAGATTAACACATATAAAAACGTATTTTAAATACAACATATGATTGTGAATTAAAAATAAATTATTATAATACAATGATTTACAGATTTTTTTTGCATAGACTGTAATTTTGGCACGATTTTTGCATAATATCACTGTACGAGCTATTGCTTGTATGAAATAAAAAAATTAATAAAATTATGAGGAGGTTACTATGAGTAACTTAGTTTTTGATACAATACTTTCGGATTTTTTTCCAAGAGTATATCGTAGACCATGGGTTGTACAACAAGCTTGTGATACAGAAAACTTCGGCAGCAATTTTCCAAATTTGCGTACCAATGAAAATGAGTATACATTTGAGGTGGATGTTCCAGGAATTGAGAAAGATGATCTTGTGATGGAACTCAAAAATGATATACTAACAATTCACTCGAAACCTTATGAAGTCGAGAAGGATGAAAAATCGCAAAAGAAAAGAATATATCGTTTTCAGTTTAAGGTACCTGACGATATAAACTCAGATCAATTAAAAGCGACGCTTAAAAATGGGGTACTTACGGTTACGCTGCCAAAAAGCGAAGAGAAAAAACCTATCAAAGTACCGGTGATTATAGAATAAGCAAACCTTATATTCTAACACTTAAGGCGAGTTTCAGAACTCGCCTTAAGTGTTAGATAGCATGGATATCTGCCTAAGAAGGTGTAATAAATCCTTGTTAGCAATTGCTTGTTTTTATAGCTTGTTCTGTACTATGTCTTTCTCTCGCTAATTGAATAAGCGTGTCTATAAGAAGTTCATACGATAACCCTGATGCTTCCCAAAGTTTAGGATACATGCTGTTTTCTGTAAAACCGGGAAGCGTATTTATTTCGTTTATAACGATATCGCCGCTGTCTTTGAGAAACATATCTACTCGAGCTAATCCTTCTGCCGTTAATGCTTTATATGTTTGAATTGCAAGATTTTGAGCATGACGAGAAATAGTATCTGATATGCATGCTGGAATTTCAAGCGTTGTGGCATGCGCATGACTATACTTTGCATTATATGAGTAGAAATCATCATTAGTGTTAATTTCTCCTATTACTGATGCTCTTAGTTTTCTATTTCCGATAATTGCGCATTCTAATTCTCGTCCGAAAATGCATTCTTCCACAAGTATTTTTGTATCGTATGAGAAAGCTTTTTGTATTGCATGAGAAAATTCATGTTCACGATGAACTTTTGTTACTCCGACTGATGAACCCATATTTGCAGGTTTTACGAAAAATGGTATTCCGAGCGTTTTTGTTATTTGTGCAAAATGTGGTATTTTTTCTTCGCTATATAAGGTAATAAATTTTCCTATTGGAATGTTAGAATCTCGTAACAATCTTTTTGCAATATCTTTATCCATTCCTATCGCTGAACCTAACACGGAAGAACCTACAAAAGGAATATTTGCAAGTTTCATTAGTCCTTGTACGGTACCATCTTCCCCCATAGGGCCATGGAGTGCAAGGAACGCAACATCAATTTCATTTTTTATCTGCAGCATATCAATTGATGAAATTTCTCTATTCTTTTCAGAAGTAAATATTACGGTGTTATTGTTATTTGTTTCAACGGTATATTTTGAAAAATCACTTTTGATGAATTGTGCTTCTGAAAGAAATATCCATTGCCCATTTTTTGCTATCTTTAAAAAATTAAGCGTATATTTCTTTTTGTTTATGGCATTATAAATACTTCTTGCTGATAGAATTGAAATGTCATGTTCTGCTGACTTTCCACCATATATAATTCCAACTCTCATTTTTTCATTTTATAATACTTTCCTTATATTAAAAGACCAGAAATGAAACATTCCATATAGTGAAAATGAGTTATGTACGTTGTTAAAATAAGTCTTTCACAGATAAGTAACGTTCTCCGAGATCGTAATTAATAGTTACTATACAATGTGTCTTCGATGGTTTTTTTCTTCGTATATATTTTGCAACTGCCGCAAGTGATGCGCCGGTAGAAATGCCTGCAAGTATACCTTCACATTTAGGAAGTATGCGTGTATAGTGAAAAGCTTGGGCATCGTCTACTTGTATTACACCATTGATTGTTTCTAGCAATAGATTTTTAGGAATAAATCCGGGGCTTATACCGGCAATGGTGTGCGGTGAAGGCGTGCCTCCTGAAATTATAGGGCTAGTATTGGGCTCTACCGCGTAGATTTTTAGATGTGAGAAGTGTTGTTTCAATGTTATGGCAAGTCCACTTATATGTCCACCCGTACCCGATGCAGTTATAAGGCAGTCTAAACCCATGGGGAAATCCTGCACAATTTCTTGTGCAGTAGTGTACATGTGTGCGCGTATGTTTGCTCTGTTGGCATGCTGAAAGGGAATCCATGCATTGGGAATACTTTTCGCAATACGCACAGCTTTTTCTATGGCACCTCGCGTTCCTTGTTCTTTTGGTGTGAGTATTATTTTTGCACCATACGCTTTCATAACCTTGCGACGCTCTTCACTCATGCCTGCTGACATTACTAAAACAACTTTGTATCCTTTTACCACAGCTACCATAGCAAGCCCTATGCCGGTGTTACCAGAAGTAGGTTCTACAATAATAGATCCTTTTTTCAACACTCCGCGATGTTCAGCGTCTTCTATCATCATCCATGCAATTCTATCTTTAATACTTCCTCCGGGATTTATTCGTTCTATCTTCATCCATACATTGTGTTGTGGAAAGAGGCGCGCGAGCCTTACCACTGGTGTGTTACCTATAGCTTCAGTTATATTTGCACACTTCATGCATTTATTATTGCAGATGAACACCGTTTGTGAATAGAAAAAAGCTTATAAAGTCCGTACTGTAGTAGTATAATTATGAATTTTTTAGTTTTAGAAAGATTAAAAACATATTCATTAGATAGAACATATAATTACCATTATGTTTTTAAGGTACTCTTACATCTGAAAGGATATGTACTTATTCCTTCATGGGCACACGCAGCTATTATAGCCTACAGTGTTTTCACAAACACACGCTCAAGCGTGTGCTTTTTCCGATACCTTTATTATGAGTGTATTTATAATTTTACCCTACGTAACTTTTACACTGGGGGCAATTTTTCGTACCAGTGCATAATCATTTCTTCTGTTTGTTCAAAACTGATGCATGCATCGGTTACTGATTTTCCGTATTCTAAATTGTTTTTTCCATCTACAATGTTCTGTCGACCTTCTTTAAGATTACTTTCTATCATAAAACCGCAGATGTACTTTTGTCCTGCAATGCGTTGCTCCATAATGGAATTAAAAACATTTCCTTGATTTCTATGTTCTTTGAGCGAGTTTCCGTGACTACAATCTATAATAATGCGCGGAGGCATTCCAGATTTTTTGAGCATTGCTAATGCTCTTTCAATATGGTTGGGAAAATAATTTGGTCCAGAATGTCCACCGCGTAAGATTAAGTGAGTATAGGCATTGCCTTTGGTATGTATTATGCATGTTGCTCCGTTTTCATCTACGCCTATAAACCCACGTGCATTGCCGCTTAAAGTCATCGCATTTATTGCATTAGTAAAATCACCATCGGTACTGTTCTTAAAACCAACAGGTACAGACACGCCACTTGCCATATCTCGATGCGTTTGACTTTCTATGGTGCGCGCACCAATTGATGCCCAGCATATGACATCATCAATGTAGTTAGGAACTATGGGGTCTAAATATTCAGAGCCACAAGGAACACCGAGGGTATTAATTTTTAGCAGAATACTTCTGCCTACTTTGAGTCCTTCTTGTATATGGTTGCTGTTGTTCATTTCAGGGTCAATGAGCAACCCTCTCCACCCAAGTGTTGTACGTGGTTTTTCAAAATATACACGCATAACAAGATGCATTTTATCTGCTACGGTATCTTTTAGTTTCTTAAATTTTGTCGCATAATCCATTGCTATTTCGTAATCGTGAATAGAACAAGGTCCAATAATTCCGAGCAATCGATTGTCTATACCTTCTAAAATATTTTGAATTGCTTTTCGTCCCTCAAACACAGTATTGTTTATTTCTTCTGTGCTCGGAAGTAATGTCTTCAACTCGCGAGGCGAAAGCAACCTCTCTGTCCTTACAATGTTCGTGTTTTCTAGCTTATGCATAATCTGCTATAACTGTGTATGTATTTAAGATTCACAAACCGTAATGGAACAAAACAAGATTATTGTTTTCCCTCCGATATCCATGTCCGCACGCTGCGTACTAATTCTTCAGCACGTGTTGTTACCGCTTGTATATCGCTTTCATCGGCGGCACCTTTAAAACTCACTGATTCTAAAAAATCCCATTTCATCTTTTTTCTTTCAATAATTTCAAACAACTCTTTTTCTGCACCGCCTGACCATCCGAAAGATCCACAGTAAAATGCTTTGCGATTGAATGCTTTTTTGTTACCAAGTTCTTCTACCGCTGCAGCCATTGCCGGAAAAAGTTTGTACTCATATGTAGGGCATGCTATTACAACACCACTCGATTCCCACACATCGCTTATAATATACGAAAAATTATTCGTATCAGGCAGTTGATGTATGGCAACTTCTAAGCCTTTTGCTTTTATGACATCGACAATGGGTTGCACTACCTTTTCAGTATTGCCATACATAGATCCCCACAATATTGTTATTTTCTCCTGTGATGGACCCTGAGAATACGAAGCATATCGCAGGTAATCTTCGACTATCTTGTGAGGGTTTTTTCTCCATACAATTCCATGTCCGGGGGCTATTATTTTTATGGGGAGTTTTTGCGCTTTTTCTATAGCTTTGCGCGTAGGTTGACAAAATGCCCCTACGATGTTGGAAAAATATCGTACGGCTTGACGTTCATAAAAATGTATCTTCTCGTCACTAAGCTGGTCATCGTACAGCGCGCCTTCATCAATCGCTCCAAAAGAACCAAAGGCATCACACGGAAATATAGTACCTGAAAGCGTGTCGAAAGTAGCTATGGTTTCAGGCCAGTGTACGTTAGGAATTTCTGCAAATGCAAGAACACGCCCCTTACCTAAATCTAACGTGGATCCATCTCCAACTTCAATAAGTTTATTGTGCGTAACGCCACAGAATCGATCTAAAAGCGGCACAGACTTTTTGTGTGTTACAAGCGTAAAATCATCGCGTATCTTTTTTTTAAAGTCAAGCAACCACCCCGAATGATCAGGCTCCATATGGTTTACTATGATGTAATCTATATCTCTTGGGTCTAAATTCATTTCTTTGAATTGCTCAAAAAGCGTCTCGGGAACACCATCCCAACCGCATACGCCATCAATAATTGCAGTCTTTTCACCTTTGACAACAAAAGAGTTCATCGAAACTCCTTCATCTCCAATAGGCCATAAACTCTCAAAAAGCAGGTTATATGCATTTGCTGATAAATGATAAATACCATCGGCAACTTCTGTTATTTTCATTATATTCTCCAAGTGATTTAAATTTATATCTTTAATTATAGTACGAGACTCTTTTTAAGTATGCCGATAGTAAGAAATATATTATAATAAATTTAATGAGTACTCTCTGTTTGCATAACGCCACGGTGCTCACCGGTATTTCCAAATTTTCAAATGGCGCAGTCCTTATTAAGGATCAGTTTGTTGAAGACATATATAATGAAGAACGTTTCTATGAGAAACCATATCCTCACGATGCTGTAATGGTCAACTTGCAAGGTGCTTTTATAGCTCCCGGGTTTATTGACACACACATACACGGTATAGGCGGATACGGCACTGACGACGTTTCAGAGCAATCTATTTATACGATGGCAAGAAATTTAGTAAAGTATGGAGTTACGAGTTTTTTTCCAACCTTGTATCCTAATGCCACTGATATTTTTATAAAAGGGATTAGCGAAATACGCAATGCCATACAGAATCAAGATACGCAAAAAGAGGCAGAATTTTCTGCGCGTATTGCAGGTATGCATCTTGAAGGACCTTTCATATCGCCAAAGCAGCCGGGTGTGCAGCTTTCTCAATATATGCAAAATCCCAATATTACTCTGATGAGTAAATTTTTAGATGAGGCAGATAATACTATTACTAATATGACTGTTGCGCCAGAACTGAAAGGCATGAGAGAGCTTGCTTTATTTTGTTTGCGTCATGGCATTGTACTACAAGCAGGGCATACTGACGCGAAATACAATAATATTGTCGAAGGAATACAAGCGGGAATACTTCATTCAACGCATATGTTCAATGCTATGCGTCCCTTACATCATCGAAATCCCGGTACGGTAGGGGCAATTCTCATTCACAATGAGATGTCTTGTGAAATTATTGCAGATGGACATCATGTACATTCTGAAGTGGTGAAGTTACTTTTGCAATATAAACCGATAGAAAAAATTGTGCTTGTCACTGATGCGTTAAAACCAACCATGCAAAAAAATCCGCCATTTTATGCAAACGGCGAAGAAGTATATATAAAAAAAGGTGCGTTTTACCGTACTTCTGACGATGTGATGGCAGGTAGTTCTCTTACGATGATTAGAGGTGTTCAAAATTTGTGTAATTACGGCGTACCTATAGCGGATGCCGTGAAAATGGCGACATACAATCCCGCTCGTATTTTTCATTTAGAAAAAGTAGGATTCTTGTCTCCCGGCAATTACGCAGATATTGTCATCTTCGATGCAGATTTTACCATACTCTATGCGATAGTACGCGGAACAATTGCATATAAAAATGAGCAAATTGCATAATAAAATAAAAATGCGAACAAAAAACAATGGTTGTATCCGTGTATATGTGCAGTACTGCAATACTTCCTGCTCATAATAGCTGCGGATAGCTTCGCGTAAGATTATTGACTTCTATTTTATTACTGTGGTAGAATTAACAAATCTTAGGCATGTTTTCTATATTCTTACAGAAGTTATTTTTTTTATTTATAGAAATTCTCTATGCCGTATTTCTACTTACTAAAGGATGTATGTTTTTTGAAAAAAACTAAAACCCGTGTTAACGATGATATCATCGCTTTTGAAGTTTTTGTTATAAATTCAGATGGAAATCCCGTAGGGGTTTGTAAAATAGCACAGGCATTGCAAATTGCAAAAGATCAAGACCTTGACCTTGTCGAAATTTCTCCACATGCAAAGCCTCCGGTGTGTAAAATACTTGATTATGGAAAATACAAATATGAAATGAGCAAAAAAGCTCGTACCATGCAGAAAAAAAAGCATGAGCTTAAAGAAATACGTATGCAAACAAAAATAAGCGAGCATGATCTTGCATTTAAGACAAAGCATGTACAACAATTTTTAGAAGACGGTAATCCGGTAAAAGTAACGGTGCGGTTTCGTGGGAGAGAGCTTGCATACACAGAGCTTGGTGAAAATGTTCTTATTACAATACAAGGTATGTTAGAAGAAGCACAATGTAAATTCGGAGTAGATAAAAAACCAACGATGGAAGGAAGAATGATGTCGATGATGCTCTCTCCGCGATCAAAAAAGTAAGACTCTCGCTTCTTTGTATATTGTAGAAAAAGATATTTTTATTTTTCTATCACAAGTTCCGCAGTTGTTCTGCATGCTGCAATAACTCAATTACATGTTGTTGTCCTCTTTTAAAATATTTTTTTTCAAATGATGCGGCATATTTTCCTATATAGCGATAATGCCAGCTTTCAAATATATACCCGGTAATACGTTCTTGGTTTTTTGGGAAAGAGAGACTAAACCCATATTTCCACGCATGCTTTGCAAGCCAGAGTCCTGCTTGAGTATTTTTAAACTCAGAACATATACAACCAAAATCAATAGCAAGTCCCAACTGATGTTGGCTTGCACCTGCGGGCGCCGATTCACGTGAGGCTTTTACTTTTCCAAGTGTCTTTACATTACGCATGAAAACTTTTTTTTGGTATTCATAACTTCGATATGTAGAACTAAGAGACAAAGTAATGCCTTCTCTAGCTGCATCATAAACCATTGCGAGTAAGGGTTCTATTGCGACTTTGCGAAGTTGTAAATTTTTTTTATTTAGTGTAAGAACATCTTTGTACGTATTGAGTTGCACAAGATCATGAGGTGTATAATTTTCAAGAATGTGCTGTTTATCTACAAGCTGTAGTAAATCCCTTGGCGTATTGCGAAGTACAACTTTTACGTCACATAAAAATTGTGTCGGTTGCGTGAAAATTCGTTTCAAAGTCTCTTTCTCAATGCGATGCGGTAGCGAAGCAAAAATACTCTGGAGCTCAGACTGAATATTTTGAGACGACTCGTTTGTACACGATGCATGTGCTGTCTTATTTTGTATTTCTTCCACCTTTTCAGGTTTATTCATGGTAAGTGGAGTAACAATGCTTATGCTTATAACCGTGACAAGCACCAATATTACAATTACAAAAACTCTCATAAATACTACTTTTATTAAAAGAATTCTTATGCTATTGTGTGTTTTGTAAGCTGCGTTACGCTGGGAAATAACAAAGCAAAAACCTCTTGTATTTCTGATACAGAGTAAATATTTAAGCCTTTTTTTATGTAGTCGGGTATTTCATCTAAATCAATGAGATTGCTTTTAGGTATGATGATGTTCTTTATTTTGTTTCTGCGTGCAGCAACTATTTTTTCTCGCAAGCCGCCTATGGGTAAAACCTGTCCGGTAAGTGAAAGTTCACCCGTCATGGCAAAATTTTGTCGAACAGATTTTTGTAACAGAAGCGAAAGCAAGGCAGATGTGATGGTAATGCCTGCAGATGGACCGTCTTTAGGTGTTGCTCCTGCAGGAACGTGTAAATGTATTTCGTGCTTTGCAGTAAATGTATTTTTAGGATCTGAAGAAGGAAATAATGTGTTTTCGTATTGTTTTACCAATGAATATGAAATATGTGCCGATTCCTTCATAACATCGCCAAGCATGCCTGTAAGTTTTAACGTGCCTTTTCCATAATAAGCTTTCGCTTCTATGACAAGCACATCGCCGCCTGCAGCAGTCCACGCTAGACCGAGCGTAGTGCCGGGGTGGGTAGCGCGCGTAATGAGGTTATCTCTATACGGTGCTTTGCCAAGATAAGTTTCTATGTCTTTATCGGAAATAACTATAGATTTTTCTATAGTGAGTTTTATTTGTGCATTGGGCGTTTTCTCTTCTTGCGCCGCTTTGTTTTCATTTTCTGTATTTTCTTTTGCTTGCTTTTTTGATGCGTTATTTTTTTCTTGTTTTGAGATTTTTTCTTTTCTCTGTGATACTTCGTATTTTTGTACAAGGTCTGTCGCAATTTTTCGCACAATAGTATTCACATGTTGCTCAAAGCGGCGCATTCCTGCTTCTCTTGCATATTTTTCCGCTATTGTTTGTATCGCTGATGAAGCAAACGTTATTTTTGACTTTGGCAACCCATGTTTGCTAAGCGACTTTGGCACAATATAACGCTGCGCGATAATACGTTTTTCTTTGTCTATATAACCTGAAAGTTGTATAATTTCCATTCTATCGAGCAGAGGCGCAGGAATAGTATGCGTAGAATTTGCAGTGGTGATAAAAAATATCTTCGATAAATCAAATGGCAAATCTAAGTACAAATCTCGAAAATGATCGTTTTGTACTGGGTCGAGTACTTCAAGCAAGGCTGCAGCGGGATCGCCTTGTACTCCATGAGTAAGCTTATCTATTTCATCAATGACAAAAATGGGATCTTTTTCTTTTACATACAAGAGTCCTTGTATTATTTTTCCTGGCATTGCACCTATATAAGTACGCCGATGGCCTTTTATTTCAGCTTCATCGCGCATTCCGCCAACGGAAAAATGATACAATTTTTTATCTAAGGCATGCGCGATAGAACGAGCAATGGACGTTTTCCCTACTCCCGGAGGTCCAACTAAACATAACGTCGATTTTGTATCAGAACCCTGTACTTTAGAGATGGCAAGATGCTCAACAATACGCTTTTTTACTTTCTCCATGCCGTAGTGTTCTTTATCAAGTATTGTTTGCGCACGTGTTGTTTGTACGGAATTTATAGGCGGGTCTGCCCACGGAAGTTCGGTAACCTTTTCAAGATATGCGATGGTAATACCATATTCAGGATGATGCGGTTCAAGGGTTTCTAACTTGTGTAATTCTTTTTCTACATGGGTGCGCACCTCTTCCGAGAAAGGAAGTTCCGCTATCTTCTTACGAAAGTTTTGAACCTCATGTTCTTTGCCATCTGCAGGTTCGCCTAATTCTTTTTTAATTTCCTTCAATGTTTCGCGCAAAAAATGTTTTCTCTTATGCTTTTCAACCGTGTTATTTATTTGTGATTGAATACGCTTTTGAATTTTAAGTAACTCAAATTCTCTATTTATAAGAATAAGTACTTTTTCCATGCGCTCTTTTAGATCAACCGTTTGAAGAATATCTTGTTGTTCATCAATCTTGACATCAAGTATCGCCGTGAGAAAATCTGCTATTTGTCCTGGCTTATCAATGTTTATCATGTTAAGTCGCACTTCTTCTGAAAGCACGGTATTGTTTTCAAGTATTTTTTTCATACCCGATATCAGAGAGCGGGTTAGTGCAGTAACCTCTTGCGATTTTTCTGTTTCATCTTCATATAAATAACTTACATGTGCTATGAGTGGAGGTATATACTGTAACTCACTTTTTATTTTAAAACGTTCCATAATGGCGAGAAAGACATTCATACTCCCATCTGGAAGCATTGTTTTTTTGTGAATTTTCGCTGCAACGCCAATTTTATGCATGTTAGAAAAGCGGTATGGATTATCTTCTTGCGAATTTTTTAAAAGCACTAAACCGACAAGATGATCTTTCTCCATTGATTTCTCAATGATACCCATAAGCTCTTCTTTGTTCGTTACCATCTGCGTTATCATGCCCGGAAACACAACTTTATGCTCTATCGGATAAATAATAAGCTGATTAGGAAGCATCTTTGATGCAAGTACCAATTCGTTTTTTGCCATAACTTTATATAGTATTATATAGTATGCTACAACTTCGCTAGTAATACAATGCAATGATAAAAAGAGAGATGCTATTTTATGCCTAACTTTAGAAAAATACATGCTTTATTATTAGTGATGCGAGGAGCCAAAGCAAAAAATAAGCAAAACAATAGAACAAAAAGAGTACAACGATAGAGGCTTTGCAAATCTAAAAGCGGAAAAATATATGAAAGCAGAAGCAAATTTCACTAAAGCAATAGAGATAGCACCGACCAATGTCGAGGCATACTTTATGCGAAAAATGTTAAGAAGGAACAGGGACGACACGCGAAAACATTAGCAGATTTTACTAAGTTAGATGAGTAACAGGAAGAGGCAGTCCTTACGCTAACTAGCAACTGATATATTGAGATTGTGATATAATAAAAATTGCTTTTTGTTTATTCGAAAATCTTTTATATTTTTAGCCCGTAGCAATACGGGTTTTTTTCATGCTCTAATGCGTATATGCTTTGTACAGTGTCTTTGCACAAATACACGCTACGAACTTTATTGCCTTTCCCTGTTATCCATGCGGTGTACGCATTGCCTGCATCTTTGATGTTTTCTACCTTATGCTGGTAAGTTCTTAAGCTCTAAGATTTCTGTTCTTAGTATCATGATATAAAAAAGCCGTTTGCCAATTACAAAAAACAAACGACTAATATTGATTAAATTATTATCTAGAATTATACCAATCGGGCGGGCTTTTTACCCCACTTTGTCTAAACATGTTGACTTTCGATTATAGCTTCGATATTTTGGATACCCAACTTGATAAGTTTTGATTGAAGTTAGTAGCTCTCCAAAACATCATCCTTGCGTTTTCTAGATTCGATACATCCCAATTAGATAATCACCGCTGAACATTTGCCTCATGGTTGTTACCTGTGATACATCCCATTTACTAATGTCTCCATTAAAAGTAGTATCATCCTTAAACAATTGGCTCATGTCTGTAATGAGCGAAGTATCTATGTAATTTAAGTTTGCTGTTACTCCACGCTCTCTGATGGCTTTTTTGATTTCCTGCACTAACTCATTTCTGCTTGTTACTTGTTTGGCAGTAAACTCAATAGGGGTACTCTTTTGGCCAACTCCTTTATACTTTGCGTCCGATGGGATTATATCTATCAGAATAACGCCACTTACTGACTCTGTTGCTTCTATTCGCCCTTTGTTTTGGTCATCTAATATTAAGCGTAACACCTCTGTAAGATTTCATCAGTCTGTACTTGTGTCCTTCCACCTTTGTAAATGTAATAGTTGATTTCCATTCTACAAAAATATTCCCCCTGTTGACAAGCATGCGTTAAATACTGGTTTTGTCAGTTGTTGTACTTCCTGTTGAGGCTGTGTATTGTCTTTTAACTTTATTACTGGGTCTACTACTATTTGTGTGTCCTTTGCTTTTTCTTCTGCACATGATGTAAAGAATATAAGTGTAAAGGTTATAAGGGCTATGTTATATAGATTCTTGTATATCATGAATTACCCCTTAACTATGTAAATAGTTCTATAAGCTTAAAAAGACTTACTATTTAATAATAGACACTTTTGGATATATTTCAAGGGCTTTTTACTAATCTGCAATTTTTACCTCCGCACCAATTAGGCAAGTTTATTACTCCGCTGTTTGCGAACATCTCTGTTATGTTTGTTACATTTGATACATTCCATGTGCTGAGGTCTCGTTTGAATGAAGTAGCAACGAAAAACATCCTATTCATGTCTGTTACCTGCGATACATCCCACTTAGAGATATTACCATTGAATTTAATAGCCCCAGCAAACATCCCTCTCATGTTTTTTACCTTCAATACTTTCCACTTGTTAAGGTCTTGATCGAATACTTTAGCACGGTAAAACATCCAACTCATATCTTCTACCTTCGATACATTCCATTTGCTAAGGTCTCCATTGAATGCTTTAGCATCTTTGAACATATTACTCATGTCTGTTACCTGCGATACATCCCATTCGCTGATGTTTCCACTGAAGCCATCACTCCTCTCAAAAATCCTGCTCATGTCTGTTACCTGCGATGTGTCTATGTAGTTAAGATTTACATCATTACCATGCTTTTCTATGGCTTTGCGAACTTCTTGTATTAGTTCCTGTTTATTTTTTACCTGTTGCTTTTGCGTGGGTTGTGAGTTGCTTTTTTTCTTTTCTTCTTCGCAAGCAAATAATAAAAATGCTACTGCTAATAATAAAATAATTTTTCTCATAATTTCTTCTTGTTTATTTTTTTGTTTTGAATAATTGCGTCGCAGTACCTGAGAATAAACATATTATAACCAGCTCTCCTGTTTGTTATCGGCTACGCCCGATTTTATTTTTGTTGTCCTAAAAATAAAATTATGCCCGCATCATCACGCTACAGGCATTTTCTTGATTGTAATACATATCTTTGCAAAAAATATATTAAAAATTTTTTTAAGAATATAATTCTTTTTCTTTCATTCTGCAAGTGTTAATTATCTAGCTGCATGGCCTTCGCTTTGTCTGCTTTCGCCTCTTCATACCTGCCTAATTTGCTTTTCGCCTCACCTCTCACGCGATACGCATGCGCATAGTCTGGACGTAACTCTATCTCTCTGTTAAAATCTTCTATCGCTTCAGCATAATTTTTTAACCTATGTTTTATTAGTCCTCTGTTGAGATGTGCATTTTCATAGTCTGGATATAGCTCTATCACTTTGCTAAAGTCTTCTATCGATTCTTCATATTTGCCTAAATCTGCTTTCACCATGCCTCTCATAAAATACGCATCAGTATAGTCGGGGTTTAATTTTATCACTTTTGTAAAAAGCTCTATCACTTCGGCAATGTCCGATTTTACTTCGTCTCCATTGCTTCCAGATAGTTTTTTGATAATTACTTTGTATTTGTCTAAACCTAATTTGTAATCTGCTTTTGCTTTTGCGATTTTGTGTCCTGTTGGTTCTACACCTGTATTCGCAATGTCTCTGCGATTGTGCAGTTGCTTCATTTCTTTTTGGTTTTTCGGTTCTACACCTGTATTCGCAATATCGTCTCTGCGATTGTACAGCACCGTCGCTTCTGTCGAATCCACTGGATCTTGTGCTTTGTTTTTCTTCACATGTGTCTTTATTATGCTTTTTACATCCTCACATCCAATTACCGTAAGTAATAAGAATACAAGTGCCGTACATAAAATTGTAATATGTTTTCTCTTCATGCCTTACTCCTTTTGTCTTGTTTATTTATCTCAATGGTTAATGGTAATATAATAGTCATTTTTTGTAAAGTAGTATTTTACGTTATTTCCTGCGCTTTGGTGGCACAGGATTTTCATAAGTTATTAGCTCGTACATAATTTCTACTTTTTGCGTACTTATACGCTGCGTTTATCACTTTACTTATCGCTATCGACTTTGATATTGGTTTTTTCTTTGTCGGGTTTGTCTTTGGCGTGCACATGCTCAATAAATAAGCATGTCATATATAATATGTATGCATGGTTTTTCATGATAATCAATCTCTCTCTTTACTAATAATCTCGAAATTGTAACCCATGCCTCTGCGAAGATATCGGATCTCATCAGCTAATGGCTTATATCATATTCTCAAATAAAATTTTCCATTTTTCAACATCAATATACCACATCAATTTTTTTCCATCCTAACTCATCTATAGCATATGATATTTTATAGTGTTTCTCTAACAGAGCAATGCAATCAGAAATAACACTATTCCACTGACTATCAACAGTAGTAGGCAATTTCTTAGATTGAGGATATAGTGACCACATTGTATGGCTTAATTGAGGACATAAAAATACTTTTCCATCTGGAGTCATTGTTATTTCTCCTTTTAACTGAGCATCTCGAAACATAGCATTTACATCGTCTTGTGTTTTAATAGTGATATCCAAGCAATATAAATATGACATATTTTTTATGTTATCTTAAATCTTAAAGGTGTTACAATATTTGAAGAATGAATTTTATTTTCTCATTTTCATCATCGCCTTATGTGCTATTCGCAATTGTAAACTTTAGCATACAGTGGATATTTTGGATTATTTCGTCATGTCTGAAAACTGAAAAATTTTATGATTTAGTGGGAAGTATTACTTTTATCTATATAATATGGCACACGCTGTTTTGGAAAGAAGAATTATATCTTCGGCAATATATCCAGACAATCTTTATAACAATTTGGGCGCTGCGATTAGGGTTTTATCTTTTTACAAGAGTACTTCGTGAAAGCGGAGATAGCCGCTTTAATAACATGCGCAACAAACCGCGCATGTTATTTTTTTTGTGGACTATGCAGGGGTTGTGGGTGTACATAACATTGCTACCTACTATGATTTTGAATTTCTCAGAAAATAAGTCAGATCTTTACTGGAGAGATTATGTAGGATGGGCGCTATGGCTGATAGGATTTTGCATTGAAGCAATTGCGGATTATCAAAAATCAAAATTTAGACACAATCCTCTCAATCATAAAAAATTTCTCACCTCAGGCTTATGGAATATGTGTAGATATCCCCATTATTTTGGTGAAATAGTTCTGTGGTTTGGATTATTTATATGTGCTTCATCCATTATGTCGGAGTTTCAATACGTAAGTATTCTATCTCCGATTTTTATTGCGTTTCTTCTTATTTGTGTCAGCGGTATTAAAATTCAAGAGAAACAGGCTCAAGAAAGATGGGCTACTGATACCGCATACCTCGCATATAAACAAAAAACAGCAAAGCTTATTCCTTGGATATGGTAAGGTAATACAATAATCTTTTTCTAGATAATGCTTTCACAGAGGTATATATACCATTGGTGTTATGCTTGGGGCAGTGTTATTTTTACTCTCCGCGAATATGTTATGAAAATTAATTTTTATCAATATACTCACTGAGAGCTTCACTTGCACTTATGACTACTTGTGTTTGCATGTTTTGAAGAAATAAAAATCTATCATCATACACCGATTCATCGGGGGCTTCAGTAATCAATGTTATGGGGTATAACCCATCTTCAACTTCGCTTACAAATAACGGAATACTGTTTTCAATGCAAAAAGGAATATCATTGACGTAGCGCGCATATTGTTTTAGCTGCATGTTATTAAAATCTACCAATTCTCTACATTTACAAAGATGCTGTACAACTGCATTCAAAATATTGAACGCTAATTTTTTATACATTTTGTGGTAACGCAAAATTAAAAAAAAACCTTTAGGTATGCTCCACATATCAAAGTTTTTAGGTACGTATCCGCTGAAAGGTCGTACCCATTCGTGTGATGGATACCCGTGTAGGTTTATATGTAACAAGGCTTGGGTTTTTTCTTGCGATATATGCCGTATTTTTTTTTCGTATTGCATGTCCATGTATTCTAAATCGCAGCCTAAGGCGGTGTATCTCGCGGCGTGGTGCATATGCCTTTTGTATTTTTTGCAAAGTTCTTGATAAAGATGATATCCATCGGGATTTTCAAGCGGTGAAATAGCAAATGAAATAGCAGTAGATTCTTTTAAGTAATAAGCTCCTCGTAACGCACCGACAACACCAGTAGCTTCATTGGCATGTTGTGCTGCGGAAATAGCAACAGAAACATCGCCTTGTTTGAGATACACTCCCCATACTTCACGTCCTCTTACAGAATAAGAGACATATCTTTCACCTGCTAATCCTTTCAAGTAATAATCAATTTCAAAAGGACTGAGCGATTTATGAGCCTCTTTGAGTTTCATGATATTTGTAGCTTTTATATTTGTATCTACGTTCACATTATTTTTCGCTACCATGCTTATGGCAACGGAACATTCATCAGATATGACAATATCAGGAATAATTTGACCAAAGCGTACCGTTCTATCACTAAGAGAAGCGTTTTGTAATGTATGAAAAATCTCGCTTACAGAAAAATAAAGATCTTCATGCATGGCTTCCGATGTACTGATGACTTCTTCACCCAATGCAAGATCAAAGTCGTAGAAGGGAGCTTGTACTTGAATTTTTAGAATATCAAAACCATCATCATCCCAGTGATAATGCGTTAAAAAATCGAGCGTTGCAGCATAGGCTTTGTATTGCTCTGTTTCAAAAAAATAATATTCATTGAACGCGCTATTTTCTTTATGTTGTATTTCTAAAAAACCCGAATTGATAAAAATATCTTTACCTTCAATATCATTTGCATGTATGACAGGAACAAATACATCTTGCGTATGCACGATTGAATGTTTGTCTTCTAATATAACTTTGTAATACAACTTAGAATAATCGTCTTGCATCTTGGGAATAAAAGCGATATTGTATTTTTCAAGCATTTCACACAGCGGGTAGCATTCAAGTAAAAAGCGATTTGCAATTGTATCTGCGATGACAGGATATTCTACCGTGATATTTTTGATATTATCCAAGCTGATATGTTCTAAAAATGCAAAAACAAGGCTTTTATAACTAGAGTAGAATGTAGCTTCTATGCCTTGTGACGCAAAACGCTGCTGAGCACTTTTCCGATTTTCTAAGGAATCAAAACTCCAACATTTGAGAGTGGATCCTTGATATTTTGAATTCAAATATGTGTCACATATACATTTTAGACTTGTTGCTATTTTTTTCTCAAACAGAATCATCTCTTTTTTGATAAGGGATCTAAATAATTTTGCAACCAATCGCCTAATAAATTTAATCCAAGAACACTGAGCATAATGGACAGTCCCGGAAACACCATAAGCCACCACGCTGTTTGCATGTAATTACGCCCGTCCGCTAGCATTCCACCCCAACTTGGATATTCTACAATACCAAGCCCTAAAAATGTCAGACTGCTTTCAAGTAAAATATTATTCGCGACATTGATTGTAATCAAAATGATAATAGGTCCAATAATATTTGGTAATATGTGCTTAAAAATAATTTTGAAATTACTAAGTCCATAACTTTTAACCGCTTGAATATATTCTCTCTCGCGTAATGACAACACGGAACCTCTTACGAGCCGTGCGTATTGAACCCACTGTGTTACTATCATCAAAATAATAATTCTATCAAGTCCCGGTCCTATAATTGCTATGACAGTAATGGCTAAAAGTATAAAAGGGAACGCTAGTTGAATATCTACAAAACGCATAATAAGCGTATCTAAAAACCCACGATAATATCCCGCGAAAAGTCCTATAATTGTACCAATAATTACTGCCCCTATTGTCGATACTATGCCTACTATATAAGACACCTTACCACCTATGACAATACGTGCCAATACATCTCTTCCTAAAACGTCTGTTCCAAGAAAATGAGCAGAATCAACAAAAGGTTGTAGTAATCGTTTATCTAAGCTGACAACAGAACCTCCATCGGGAAATATCAAATGAGAAAAACTAATCAGAGAAACTAATACAAAGGTTATAATAAATCCCAGTATAAATTCTAATGTGAAACAAGGCTTTAAAACTACCAGTATTTTTTTCATAATCATTACTCGACTTTTATTCTCGGATCAGCAATTCCATACAAAATATCAATCATGAGATTGATTGATACTATCATCAGCGCAAAAGTTACAATAATACCTTGAAGCACGGGATAATCGCGTTGTGCAATCGCATCAATAGCCAAAGTTCCTATCCCCGGCCAATTAAAAACTAATTCAACAACAACAATTCCACCCATAAGACTTCCAAACTGAAGTCCAAAATAAGTGATGAGTATTATTGCACTATTTTTTAGGGCGTGTTTATACACGACAACTCTTTCAGAAAGCCCCTTACTTCGTGCCACCATTATGTACTGAGATGATAATGTTTCAAGCATAGAGTTTCTAACAAGCCTTACATTAGTAGCAGTTAGGATAATGGCTATCGTTACGGTCGGTAAAATTAAATGATACAAGCTTTCAAAACCACTTACCGGTAATAGTTTCAGCGTAACCGAAAAAACTAAAATCAAAATACTCCCCAGCCAAAAATTGGGAAAAGAAATTCCTGTAAGAGAGAATATTCGTATCATTTGATCGGTAAATGTACCCTTTTTTATCGCTGCTCTAATTCCTAAAGGAACAGATATTACGATAGACAACAATAAAGATGAGAACGCTAAAATTATGGTCGCGGGCAATGCCGATGCTATTAAATTAAACACCGGCGCTTGCGTAGCAAAGCTAGAACCAAGATCTCCGGAAAATAAACCTTTTATAAAGTTCCAATACTGAACAAGAAAGCTATCATTCAAACCAAGCGCTTCGCGTATTTTCGCGAGATCTTCTACCGTAATATTGGTGGTATTTTCCGTAAGCATGGCAACAGGATCCCCCGTAAATCGTATAGCAAAAGACACAAACAAAGTTGCGAAAAACATCACGAGTAAGGCTTGAAGCGTTTTTTTAATAACAAACTTGAACGTATTCATCAATATCTCATTACATCATTTTGATGTTTCCAAAAGAAATATCCTGTTATCAGGAGCAGGGGTAAAATTTTTCACTCTTATATTAACCCCATACAGCGTATTGAGATTGTAAAGCGGCAATTCATACGCAGCGTCAGCAACTTTTCGAGCTATTTCTTGCAAGAGTTGTTCTCTTTGCTCAACATCAACAATGGATCTTTGTTTTTCTAACAAGGTGTCTATTTCATCGGTAGTTCCATAAGGATTCCATCTTTCGCCAGAATGGTACATCAAATAAGCCGTGTTGTCATAATCAAAAGTCCAGCCACCCCAAGCCGATTGATATAATTCATTTGTTTTACCATTGGGGACTACATCATTTAAAAATACACCTGTTTCAATAGGATTTAATTTCACCGTAAAGCCTACTGCTTCTAAATACGAAGCAACCGCTTGAGAGACTTCTTTAAATGTGGCGTTGTTACTTCGGAAATCTATTTTTAGCAAAGTTCCTTTTTTTACCTTAGCTTCTGCTAAAAGCCTTTTCGCTTCTTCAACATCGTAAGGGTACTCCTGCAAATTTGGATCATATCCAAAAGACAGCGAACTTTGAAAACTTGCTATGGTCGAACCATGTCCTTGCAATAAAGATTCAATGATTGACTTTCTATCAACTGCCATATTGATTGCTTTTCTTACTCTTACGTCTTCAGTAACAGCATCAATAGGTTTAAAACGAAGTGAATAGACAAGTGGTCCTTGGACTGTTTCTAATTTCAAATCTTTATGATTTCTAATTATCGTAACATCGCTTATTGAAACATCTGTAATAATATCAATAGACCCCGATTGCAGTTCTGCTAATCTTGTACTCGATTCTGGTATAAATCGATACGTAAGATTATCAATTTTTGGAGTGCCTCTCCAGTGATCTTCGTTTTTCGCTAATTTCAAATACGAATCACGCTTATAAGAAAGAAATTTAAAAGGACCTGTACCGACAGGCTCAGAGTTAAAATGTTCTTCACCGTTTTCTTTTATATAATTAGGAGGAACAATCATAGCTCCATATCCTGATAATTTTATTAACAGTACAGGATCAATGGCATTCAAGTGAAAGTCAACGGTGTAGTCATCAATAACAGTGACGCTCTCTATGGAAATGTAGTTAGACCTTTGAGGCCCTCGCATACCTTCATTTCCGAGAAGTCTGTCAAAAGTATATTTAACTGCCTCTGCATTAAATGGTTCTCCATTATGAAACATAACGTTTTTTCTTAATGAAAATCGTACTCGGGTATTATCGTCAAAATATTCCCAGCGCAATGCTAAGCCCGGCTCAAGCTCTAATTTTGCATTGCGATATATCAACCCATCGTAAATATTGCTTCCTACAGAACCCCAGACCACTAAAAAAGTGTCAATAGGATCCCAGTTTCCGGGATCATTAGGCAGTGCCACGACAAACTCGCTTTCTTCGTTGCGAGGTTCGGCAAGGTTTCCTTGTGTGTCTTCGCAAGATGTAATGAAAAGAGAGAATACAATAAAAATTTTCGTCATATGATTCATGGAACTCAATGCATGAACAACACTGTTACGAAAAAAATCAATCAAAAACTTACAAACATTCATAATAAACTCCTTAAATTATTATTTTTATTTATATTAAAACGTAAAACTATGAAAATTCTCAGCAACATAATGTCCTTCGTTTACTTTTACAAAAGAATGCGGTATGAGCGGATTATCAATTTTTCGAATAGCATTTGGAATATCGCTATGTAAAAATCCTTGATGTTTTTTGTCATCCAATATTTTTGGAACCGATGAAATGAGTCTTTTTGTATACGGGTGTTGTGGATTTTCAAAAATATCAGATCGTTTTCCAATCTCGACAATTTGTCCTAAATACATTACCGCGACTCTATGACTAATGCGTTCAACTACCCCCATGTCATGAGTTATAAACAAAATTGATACGGTTTCTTCAAGCTGTAAATCAATAAGTAAATTAAGCACTTCAGCTTGTATAGAAACATCGAGGGCTGAAACAATTTCATCGGCAATAATCAGTTCAGGCCTACACGCAAGAGCCCTCGCTATACATATACGTTGTCGTTGACCGCCGCTAAATTCATGTGGATATCTTTCAAAATGCGTCTTCTCAAGTCTCACTTTTTCAAGTAATAATTCCACCTGATATCTCATGTCTTCACTATCTGTGGCTAACTTATGAAGTAAAATAGGCTCTGCTATACTGTGTCCTATTTTCATTCGAGGATTTAACGATGCATAAGGATCTTGAAATATATACTGTATCTTTTGATATAACTTTGACGTGTTTTGCTTTGATTTATTGAACATATCTTGATTATGAAATTCTAAGGTACCGGTAGTTGGCTTTAATAACATTTTTATGGTCTTTCCGGCTGTCGTTTTACCACTGCCTGATTCTCCGACTAAAGATACTGTTTCACCCTTGAAAATATCAATACTAAAATTTTCTACTGCATGCACTCTATGCGTAATTTTTTTAAAAACCCCATCTTTAATGTCAAAATGCTTCGTCAAATTTTTAACCCGCAATACAGGCTTAGAATCATCAGCGTGATGTTCTTTCCATGCATGATTTTTTTGAGTATCCAAACCTGCAATATCAAAGTATTGGGGAAAGTGAGTACCTTTCATGCTCCCTATTTTAGGAACAGATAATAGCAAATTTTTTGTATATTCAACTTGTGGATTTTTGAAAATATCAGTTCTCTTATTTTGCTCAACTTTATCTCCTTTACACATTACTAAAACTTCATCTGACATTTCGGAGATAACACCCATGTCGTGACTGATAAATAACACAGAAGTATTTAATTCGGACTTTAATTCTCTGATAATCTGTAAAATTTGTGCCTGTATGGTAACATCAAGAGCCGTGGTAGGTTCATCTGCAATCAGTATCTTCGGCTTACATGATATTGCCATAGCTATCATAACTCTTTGTCGCATACCACCCGATAATTCGTGAGGATACTGATGCATCAATTTGCTCGCATTAGGCAGACGTACCTGCTCTAAGGAAGCAAGTATTTTTTTATGTATACTATGGGCGTCTAAATTTTTCTGATGCAATTTTAAAGATTCTGCTATCTGAGCACGTACCGTCATTAAGGGGTTTAGAGAAGTCATAGGTTCTTGAAAAATCATGGATATTTCATTACCGCGAATATTCATCAAGGTCTTTTCATCTAAGTCGATAAGTTCCATCATTTTGTCTTGAATGGAGCTTTTAAATTGTATGGAAGATTCTTTACTCGTTGCAGCGCCTACATATTTGAGTAAACCTAAAATAGCAAGAGCGGTCATTGATTTACCACTGCTGGACTCTCCAACAATTCCTATGGTCTGTCCTTCATGCAGCTCAAAAGACACATTGTTTACCACATGTGAAAAATTAGGGACATTGCTAAAATATATACTTAAATTTGAGACAGCTAAGAGTTTTGTATTATCTAAGTAAGACATAAAATTTGTACATTTCATATGTGTCATTCATCTTAGACAGATGCAAGTCAAGTTATGTTTTTTACATCAAAACAATACAAATGGAATAGCGTAGGGAAAAAACAGTAATGCACTTTCATAATTTATTTCTAAGCGTAACGTAATCAGCCATTATATATACTATTATAATAATAGATATTACTCTAAATAATTGTAATACTCTATTTTTAGGGAATTATAACTATATGTATGTGTTTTTGTTTCGACAGAACTGATGTCATCTCTCTATTGTAAAGATGATATTCTACATCACAGTCTTTATAGTTCTAAGGTTCTGATACGTAAGAGAGAAATTTTAATGAAGTAATATTTTGCCTAATTCTGCTAGAGAGTTTATGATAAATGTCGGATTGGCTTTTTCAAGCTGCTCTCGAGTATGAGCTCCGGTCAAAACACCAACGGTAATTCCACAATGTGCATTTTTGCCTTCTTCTATATCAATTATAGAATCGCCTGCTTTTAGTACTTGTGACGAATCTGAAATGCTAAAAATTTCCATGGCTTTATCTATCATTTCTGAGCTTGGTCTTCCGTTTTCTACATCATCTGCAGTAATCAAGGCATCTATTTGTTTTCCAATTTTCCAATTCAACTTATGCAAAAGCACCTTAGCCGTATTGCTATCGTAGCCCGTATTCAAAACTATTGTAATATGATGAGATCTCAGTGTTTGAAACAGTTCTTCAACGCCGTCATATGGTGTTACCCTTAAATTGGCATAAGATTTATTTAGCAAATTCTTAAAATTTTGAAAGATTTTTTTGGCAGTTCTTTCTACATCTTCGACAGTGGTAGCTTCTTTTAAAATGTCGATTATGGCTTTATATTTTTCTTTTCCTGCTCCTAGTCGTAGTACGACATCCAAACTTATGTCAAATTTCCATTCAACAAATGCACGTTGCACCGTTTTATATACTACATTATCTTCATTGACAGTAGTTCCTGCCATATCAAAAACTACGAGCTTTATATCTTTCATACATTTGTATTAAAAATTGTAGCAATGTTTTTCTTTGCGAAACCCGCGCTACCTGTCATCCCTTTTCCACCAATTCCTGTGATAATATGAATGTTCTTTCCCACAGTTTTATTAAATATATCACTCGTTTTACACTGAGAATACATTCCATACCATCTTCTCTGAATATCGTAATTGGGTAAATCGATTATTTTTTTCGCTTCTTGCAACATAAAAGCGTCAATGTCCATATCTAAACGATATCCTAAATCATCAATGCAAGCAGCATCTGCATATTGATGAGAATCTCCTAAAATAACAGAGCCATCCTTTGCCTGTTTGAATAAAATATGAACTCCCCATTTTTTTTGCAAAGTGTCTGTTGCTTCTCTTTTTTTTATTTCGATATACGAAGGACATTCCTGAAATGCCTCATATCTTCTAATAGACAAGCCGGTCAATACCGAACCTTTCAATTCATAATTGTGTTGTGGCTTAGTCTGCATCATTTGCAACTTTGATACTTCAAGGTCGCTATCTTCAAACAGTTGAGGATACAAGTTTTTAAAATCAGTACCATTGCAAATAATTACTTTATGAGCGTTAATTTTTTCATTATGTGAACTATATACTTCTATTCCATCGTTTTTTTCTTCACAACAAATTGCAAGAAACTTCGTTTTTATCTGTAGTAAATGATCTTTCACTAAATATTTCTGTAACTGATGTATCATAAGCTGCGGATCTACGGTAATTTCTTCGGGAAAAAAGAGACCAGATTTGACATATGTTTCTCTTAATCCGGGATACTTACTAAGACACTCGTTTTTTGTCATTACTTTGGAGTAATAGTCATTGTTATGATTTATAGATCGTAGCTCAACTAAGAGTTGCTCTTCTTCCTCGTTGGAGGCAAGATAAATAGTCCCATTTTGTCGTACCGAAATATCATACCGTGATTGTATTTTCCTATAAATTTCAAGGCTTTCTCGAGCATATTTCTGCCATTTTGTATTCATTCCTGAAGGAATAACTTGCCCAAAATTTTGGGTAGTAGCTCCTCTGGGACTGTTGTCTTTTTCTATCAAGCATACTTGTAACCCCAACAACGATGCATGATACGCATGAAAGGTGCCCAAAACACCACCGCCAATTATTATTACATCATATTTGATATTCATGAACTAATTACACTTGTATTGTAGTGTTTTTGTGTATATTATTTCAATTAGTACATGAAAAGGAAATGTTAATGTAAGTAATTATTCTGATGGAAGCGTACTATGAATGAAGTAGAAAAACAGCCCTGATACATCGGAGCTGTTAAAAATTTTGTTTGTAAATTAGTTTTGCCGCGTATTATTGCGTTACAAGTTCAAGCTCAACATTTACTATCGGCTCTACACTTTGTTTGTTTATCAGTTTGTGAGCTGCCTCAACCGATAAAGAACCGATGAGTGCAGGTTTTTGTGCTACCGTAGCTTTCATTGCACCAGATTTTACTGCTTCTATCGCATCATCGGTTGCATCAAAGCCAACTACGAGTACTGAACTCATTCCCGCTGTTTCTAAGGCTTTTATTGCCCCTAAAGCCATTTCATCATTGTGGGCAAATACACCGGTAATATCTTTGTGTACTTGTAACAGATTTTCCATTACAGAAAGTCCTTCTACTCTATTGAAATTTGCCGTTTGCTTAGCAACGACATTAAGCTTTGAGTCAACTACTTTATGAAATCCTGCGCCCCTGTCACGAGTAGCAGAAGCACCAGGCACGCCTTCTAATTCAATTACTTTTGCACCCTCTCCTACTTGTTTCAATAAATATTTCCCTGCAAGCATGCCTCCTGCAACATTATCTGATGCAACATGAGAAACAACAGTTCCTCCACTTGCACTTCTATCAACGGTAATAACAGGAATACCTGCTTTGTTTGCTAACTTTATCGCAGAAACAACGGCGCTCGAATCAGTGGGATTTATTAGTATTACTGAAACTTTTTTTCGTATGAGATCTTCGATATCATTAAGTTGCTTGCTCGGATTATCTTGTGCATCAATCACGACAAGTTTTAGCTTAAGCTTTTTTGCTGTTTTTGTTGCACCTTGTTTCAAGGTTACAAAAAATGGATTATTCAGTGTAGAGATAGAAAGCCCTATGGTAGTGCCGTCGCCTTCTGATTCTCCAAAAGCAAATAAGAGTGTTACACTCATTGATAGAATGATTAAAAATAGAAATATCTTTTTCATCATGTCCTCCTTAAAATATATTTTGTTGTTTTCTTAAGTCAAATAATACCGCTAGTAAAATTACTAATCCCTTTACTACTTGTTGATAAAATGAAGAAACACCAAGTAAATTAAGACTGTTATTTAGTGCTGCAATTACTAAAATGCCAAGCAATGTTCCAAATATTTTTCCTCGTCCGCCTGCGAGCGTAGTACCACCAATAACCACTGCAGCAATGGCTTCAAGCTCAAAGCCTGAACCTAAGGTCGGTTGTGATGAACTTAAGCGTGAAATTAAAATCATCCCTGCGAGGGTAGAAAAGAATCCTGAACTTGCATACACTACAATTTTCACGAATCGTGTTTTAATTCCTGCGATATAACTTGCTTTTTCGTTTCCTCCAAGTGCATAAATAGCTCTTCCGAGAATAGTATTATGTAAGACAAACCATAGCGCAATACAAAAGAAGAAAAGAACATAGACAGGAATGGGAATTCCCAACCAATAGCCGGTACCAAGATTTTCAAATAACACTCCCGAATGTCCTATGCTCACTGGTTTGCCTTGCGTAATAACAAGGGTAAGCCCCCTAAAAATAGTCATCGTGCTGAGCGTTACAATAAAAGGCTGAAGTTTTGCATACGCTATGAGCATGCCATTGCAAGCACCTACAAAGACACCTATGCAAAGTCCAATTATCAACACGAGAAGAGGCGCGATATCAGCTTGCAACAACAACGCAGTAGAAGCACCGGAAAACGCCAAAATTGATCCTACGGATAAGTCTATACCTGCAGTCAATATTACTAATGTCATGCCAAAGGCAATAAGTCCATTGGTAGAAGATTGGCGTAAAACATTAAGTAAATTTCCAATGGTTAAAAAATCAGGACTTAAAAACCCTACAATTATTATCAGTAATACAAACACACACAGTGAGCTATTGCTCTGTAAGAAAGAAAAAAGAATTTGGTGTTTTCTCGTGTGACTCACACTATATTTTTCCGTGCTTGTGTAGAATTTGTTGAAAGATGCATAATGACTTCTTGAGTAAGTTCTTTTTTCTGTAGTACTTTCATAAGATTTCCTTCGTGCATAACCGCTACTCTATCAGCTATTTGAATAATTTCAAGTAAATCAGATGATACCATGATAATTGCAATTCCTTGTTGTGCAAGAGAATGCATAATGGCATATATTTCTTGTTTAGAACCAACATCAATACCCCTTGTTGGTTCATCTAACAAAAGCACTTGCAAGGGATAATTAAGACAGCGAGATAACAAAGCTTTCTGCTGATTTCCCCCACTAAGAGACATAATAGAAATATCGGGGTTTGATACTTTCACCGAAAGTTTGCGGATAAGTGCTTGCGCATCAGCGCGTTCTTTTTTTTGTTGTATGTATCCAAGCTTTGATACTTCTGTAAAATTGCTGATACTAATGTTTTTTATGACATTAAAGTTATCCAATACACCTTCTAATTTTCTGTCTTCTGATAAAAAGCCAATTCCTTGTTTTATCAGACTATGTGGATTGCTTTTCATAATGCATTTATTGTGAAACAAAACTGCACCGCTATCAGCATGCGCTGCGCAAAAAATAGCCTTTAATACATCCGTGCGACCTGAGCCGATTAGTCCATAAAAGCCAAGTATTTCTCCTGCATACGCATCAAAATTTATATTATGAAAACGTGAACCTTTACTGAGGTTCTTTACTTGTAACACTGGATTTTTATCGTATGTTTTTTTATCAACTTGGGTATTATTTCCGTATTGATCTTCCATCTTTCTGCCAATCATCATACGTATTATGTGATTGATATCGGTATCTTTTGTAGAAACGCTTGCAATAGAAGATCCATCTCGTAACACGGTGATGGTATCACATATACGAAATAACTCGTTCATACGATGAGAGACGTAAATAAAAGATACCTTTTTTGTATTTTTAAGCTGAAGCATGACTTCAAAGAGTTTTTCTATTTCTGTATTTGCTAACGAAGATGTTGGTTCATCTAAGATGATAAGCGCAGGGTTATCTGACAACAATGCTCTTGCAATTTCGATAATTTGCTGATGACCTAAGGACAATTGAGACGCTTTTTGTTTCATATCAATGTCTAGTCCTAGAACATCAAAAATTTCTTGTGCTTTAGTAGACATTGCTTTTTTATTGAGTATACCCAAAGAATGCAACTCTTTTCCTAAAAACAAATTTTCTACCACAGAGAGTTCGGGTAATATATTGAGCTCTTGGTGTATGTGAATAAGCCCTGCTTTTTCTGCTTCTGTAGGATGCGTAAACATACAAGACTTTCCGTTGAGATATAATTCTCCTTCATCTTTTCCAAGCATGCCTGAAACTATATTCATGAGCGTAGACTTTCCTGCGCCATTTTCACCAACGAGTCCGTGTATTTCTGAATGACGCACTTCAAACGATACCTTATGTAATACCTGTACGGAGAAAAAAGATTTTGATACATTATGAATACGAAGAATGTTCATAGAATATTCTTTTCATAGTATCATAAGTAAAATGATTTTAAAACACTCACAAAGGTACAAAGGTCAATACATGCAAAGATTTTATGTTATTGGTAGCATCAATATGGATATTATCAGTACGGTATCTCACTTTCCTTCACCCGGAGAGACTATTATAGGATCACATTTGCATACGCTTCCCGGAGGGAAAGGCGCTAATCAAGCAGTAGCTTTAGCGCGGCTTGGTACACAAGTAACACTATTTGGGAAAATTGGCAAAGATCAATACGGGAAAACATATAAAGAAATATTTACTCGCGAGAATATTGATAGCATTCACATACAAGAAGAAATAGATGTTCCGACTGGTGTAGCCTTAATTGAGGTTGAAGAAACCTCGAGTCAAAATAGAATTGTGGTTATTCCCGGTGCAAACAATGCAGTTGACTCACAATATATAGACTATGCTACTTCTATAATTCTCACCCAGGCACAAAAAAATTCTACTATACCGTACTTTGTACTTTTTCAGCTTGAAATTCCTCTTCATTCTGCATGTCTTGCGTTGCAAAACCTTAAGGGACAGCATAATATTATATGCATACTTGATCCTGCACCTGCACCTGAAGACAAGGCGCTCTCTCTTGCACTGAAGAATGTAGATTATATCACTCCAAATGAAACAGAAACGCAGCGACTAACAAGTGTTATGGTAAAATCTACTGAAGATGCACAACGGGCGGGTAAAAAGCTCATCGATCTAGGTGTAAAAAATGTGATTATAAAATGTGGAAAGAAAGGCGCTTACCATATGGATGCTCAAAATATATGCTATGTACCACAAAAAAATAAGCTTACTGCTATTGATACTACTGCAGCAGGCGACTCTTTTAATGCGGGATTTGCCTATGCTTTGTCTCTACGCATGTCTATACAAAAAAGTATAGAGTTTGCACATACGGTAGCAGGACTTTCTACTACCACAATGGGTGCACAAAATAGCATGCCAACCTTGGCACAAATACAAAAATACTCAGAGGGACAATAACAACAAAGACAGGATAAGTGCAGTCTTACTTTTCTCTTTTTATCGGTTTTCAATAAATTCTACCTCATAATTCTCGTGACATAATTACAAAAAGATAATAAAATAGCAATAGAAGTATTACAAAAAACTCAATAGCCATGACTAAAAAACCATCACCTGACACATTACTTATACATTATCAAGAACCACCAGAAGGGCCTGTCGCTCCTCCTATTTATCAAACAAGCAATTTTCAATTTAAAGACTGGGAATCAATAGATAACGCTTTTAATGATCCTGCAAATACGGCAATATATACAAGAGGAAAAAATCCGTCAGTTGCACTACTTGAAGAAAAAATTGCTCTCCTCTGTGGAGGAGAAAAAGCGAAGTTTTTTTCTTCGGGAATGGGGGCTATTTCATCTGCTATTCTTCATTGCGTACAATCAGGAGATCACATAATCGCAGTAAAAAATATATACGGATCAACAAATAATTTTCTTAATATATTCTTAAAAGAAAAATGTAACATAGAGACTACTTTTGTTGATGGAACATGTATTGATGATTTTAGAAATGCAATCAAAAAAAACACAAAACTTATTTATTTAGAAAGTCCTTCAACTGCAGTTTTTACGCTTCAAGACATTGAAGAAGTTGCAAAAATAGCAAAAGAGCATACGATAAAAACTATTATAGATAATAGTTGTGCTACCCCTATTTTTCAGCAGCCATTATCACTAGGAATAGATTTAGAAGTTCACTCTTGTTCTAAATATATAAATGGACATAGTGATGTAATCGCAGGTGTTATTATTGGAAAAAAAGCAGATATCGATTCCATTTGCCTAAGAGAATTTTTATGGTTAGGTGCAAAGCTCGCACCTTTTGAAGCTTGGTTAGTTCTCAGAGGCTTGCGAACTTTACGGATGAGAATGCTATACCATCAATACAGTGCTATGAAAATAGCAGAATTTTTATCTACTCATCCGCATGTTTCAAAAGTCAACTACACAGGCTTAGCAACATTTCCTCAAAAAGATTTAGCAAAAAAACAAATGAAAGGTCATTCAGGACTATTGAGCTTTCAATTGCGTTCTACAAAATTAGAAGAAATAAAGATGTTTTTTAATTCTTTGAAGTATTTTAGAATTGCAATAAGTTGGGGAAGTTATGAAAGCTTAATTTATGCAAATGCAATAAGCTACCTTAAAGAATTACCAAAAGAACAATTTGAAGCACTTGGCATTTCGTTAGGAAATATACGTATATCGGTAGGATTAGAAAATACCGATGATTTAATTTCTGACCTCGATCAAGCTCTCAAAAAAATAAATTAGACAGTGTTTCGATACTTCTGTAGAGGTATGCGTGATAATCTCATGTACCTTCATCATCAAAAATCCGAGGCTTTCTTCTTGCAATAATTATGCACCTTGTGTTTCTGCTGCGTATGCAAGCACTCAAGTTCATTGTTTGCTTCCTGTCTGCACATTCCTACTTAATTTACAATAGCTAGCTATAATACAAAAAAGTCGCATACTACAAGGAGCATGCGACTTATGCTTTGTCAAGAAGATATACAAATCAAGATATGTTAAAGTAATTCTACCTTTGATTCATTTCTCTGTCTTTATCTTCCATTTGCCCATACAGGAGGAGTAGTTACGCCGCTATAAAGAAACATGAATGACATGTTTACAGTTCTACCGTTTACGTATTTGCCCCACGCGCTTAGGTTTTGGTCAAACTTCGTAGCGTACATAAACATAAATATCATATCAGCAACTGCACCCACATTCCACCTGCCGATGTCTTGGTTAAATGCTTCTGCTTTGTTAAACATACTTGACATATTAGTAACTGCACCTACATTCCACCTGCCGATGTCTTGGTTAAATATTTTTGCCTCTTTAAACATATATGACATATTAGTAACTGTACCTACATTCCACCCGCCGATGTCTTGGTTAAATGCTTCTGCTTTGTTAAACATACTTGACATATTAGTAACTGCACCTACATTCCACCCGCCGATGTCTTGGTTAAATGCTTTCGCTCCGTTAAACATGTGTGCCATATTTTCAACCGCACGTACATCCCAATTGCCGATATATTGGTTAAATGCTTTTGCTTCATTAAACATATTTGACATATCAGTAACCGCTGAAGTGTTCCATTTATCAATCTTACCATTGAATGCACGCATGTTGTAAAAAAGTAGATTCATGTCTTGAACAAGAGAAGTATCAATGTAATTGAGATCTACGGTATTTCCGTGTGCGCTTATTGCTCGGTCTATCTCTTGTTTGAGTTCAAACTTATTTACGGGCTTTATTTCGTGGTAAATGACGTAAGATGCAGTCTTTTGCTCGTATCCTGCAGATGCTATCTTCATTGCCGTAATAGTTACCGTACCTTTTGTCTTTAGCGTTACCACTCCTGCACTCGTGACCGTTGCTATGGATGGGGCATCTGTGCTGTAGATAATGCTTCGATCATCTCCTTTGAGTTTTCCCGTTTCTGTTACCGCCTGTGTATAAGTACTTGATGAGCCCGATGCTATCGTGACTTCTTTTATTGCGAAATTAAACACGGGCTTTACTTCGGAAGTAGATGTTCTGTTACCACCGACTGCATCGTCATAATCGGATGTTCCAATCAATTCATTACTGTTTGTTGTTTTCTGAATTAAATCCTTCTGCGTTTCTTCTGCGGAATATTCGCAAGATATACCTATGACAAATAATATCGCTACTGTCAATGATAGTAATTTTGAGTTTTTGTTCATACTAAATGCTCCTTATGAATAAATTTTTGTTTAGCGTATTTATACTTTTTTTCGCTCGTTTACTTACTTTATTTAGAAGTGTTATACCATGTGGGGGGAGAAGTGACTCCGCTTTGAAAAAATATGAGTGACATGTTTACAGTTCTACCGTTTACGTATTTGCCCCACGCGCTTAGGTTTTGGTCAAACTTCGTAGCACTTCTAAACATTGAACGCATGCTTGTAACTGCGCCTACGTTCCAATTGCTGATGTCTTGATTAAATACTTCTGCTTTATTAAACATATATGACATATCCTTAACTGCACGCACATCCCAATTGCCGATGTCTTGGTTAAATGTTTTCGCGTCTGCAAACATAAATAACATATTAGTAACTGCACCTACGTTCCAATTACCGATGTCTTGATTAAATGCTTTTGCTTTGCTAAACATACTTGACATATTAGTAACTGCGCGTACATTCCACCTGCCGATATCTTGGTTAAATGCTTCTGCTTCTTTAAACATAAATAACATATTAGTAACTGCATCTACGTTCCAATTACCGATATCTTGATTAAATGCTTTTGCTTTGCTAAACATACTTGACATATTAGTAACTGCGCGTACATTCCACCTGCCGATATCTTGGTTAAATGCTTCTGCTTCTGTGAACATATATGACATATTCTTAACCGCATGTACATTCCACTCGCCGATGTCTTGGTTAAATTTCTTTGCTTTTTCAAACATACTTGACATATTAGTAACCATACGCACATCCCAATTGCCGATGTCTTGGTTAAATGCTTCTGCTTTTTTAAACATACTCGACATATCAGTAACTGCTGAAGTGTTCCATTTATCAATCTTACCGTCGAATGCACGCATGTTATAAAAAAGCATACCCATGTCTCGGATAAGAGAAATATTGATGTAATTAAGGTCTACGGTATTTCCGTGTGCGCTTATTGCTCGATCTATCTCTTGTCTGAGTTCAAGCCTATTTACGGGCTTTATTTCGTGGTAAATAACATAAGATGTGGTCTTTTTCTCGTATCCTGCAGATGCTGTCTTCGTTGCCGTAATAGTTACCGTACCTTTTGTCTTTAGCGTTACCACTCCTGCACTCGTGACCGTTGCTATGGATGGGGCATCTGTGCTGTAGATAATGCTTCGATCATCTCCTTTGAGTTTTCCCGTTTCTGTTACCGCCTGTGTATAAGTACTTGATGAGCCCGATGCTATCGTGACTTCTTTTATTGCGAAATTAAACACGGGCTTTACTTCAAGAGCGGGTGTATTTCCGCTTTCATCGCCACTATCTGCATTATCAGATGTTCCATCATTGCTGCTTTCATCGTTTATATTCGCAACTGTGTTTGTACTATCGGTGCCTCTGTTACCACCTTCACCACCACCGACTGCATCGTCATAATCGGATGTTCCGAGCAATTTATTACTGTTCGTTGTTTTCTGAGTTAAATCCTTCTGCGCTTCTTCTGTGGGATATTCGCAAGATATACCTATTACAAATAATATCGCTACTGTCAGTGATAGTAATTTTGTGATTTTGTTCATGTTGAATACTCCTTATGAATAAATTTTTGTTTAGTGTATTTATACTTTTTTTCGCTCGTTTACTTACTTTATTTAGAAGTGTTATACCATGCGGGGAGAGAAGTTACTCCGCTTTGAAAAAACATAAAATTTATGTTTGTAGCCGCGCCGACATTCCACCTGCTAATGTCTTGGTTAAATGCTTTTGCTATGTTAAACATCCCTCTCATATTAGTAACTGCGCTCACATCCCACCTACTAATGTCTTGGTTAAATGCTTTTGCTTTGCTAAACATACTTGACATATCAGTAACTGCGCTCACATCCCAATTGCCGATGTCTTGATTAAATGCTTCTGCTTTGTCAAACATATGTGACATAGTAGTAGCCGCTCCAGTGTTCCATTTATCAATCTTACCGTTGAATGCACTCATGTTGTAAAAAAGTAGACTCATGTCTTGGACAGCAGAAGTATCAATGTAATTAAGGTCTACGGTATTTCCGTGTACGCTTATTGCTCGATCTATCTCTTGTTTTAATTCAATCTTATTTACAAGCTTTATTTGATTGTAAATGACATAAGATGCGGTCTTTTTCTCGTATCCTGCGAATGCTGTCTTCGTTGCCGTAATAGTTACCGTACCTTTCATATTTAACTTTACCTTTCCTGCACTCGTGACCGTTGCCATGGATGAGGGAGTTGCGCTGTAAATAATGCTTCGCTTATCTCCTTCGGGTTTTCCCGTTTCTCTTACCACCTGTTCAAAATCCTTTGATGCACTCCACGCTATCGTGACTTCTTTTATTATGAAATTAAACTCGTGCGGAGTTACTTCGAGAGCGGGTGTATTTCCGCTTTCATCGCCACTATCTGCATTATCAGATGTTCCATCATTGCTGCTTTCATCATCTGTATTCACAGGTGTATTTGTACTATCAGTGTCCTTGTTACCGCTCTCACTGCCACCGATCGTATCGTCATTTACTATGTAGCTTTTGTTTGTTGACTCTTGCGTGAGCTTCTCTTCTATGTCCTCTTGTGGGTATTCACAAGATATGCCTGTTATGAATAATACTGCTATCGTCAGTGATAGTAATTTTGTGATTTTGTTCATGCTAAACGCTCCTTATAGATAAATTTTTTTGTGGAATGTATTTCAATTTTTCTCGCCATATTGTTCTTACTCTGTGGTTTTACCTCTTACTTTTTATATGATAATGATACCTTTATGCAATTCCAATGATAACTCCATGTAATATTATAGCAAATTTTCATATATTATGAAGAGATTTTTGTTATTTTTTAGGATTATTTGGCACTCAATGCTCGTAAAAAGAAAACAAATATTTGCTTGTATTGATGTTTTACATACCAAAGAAGTGCTTAGCTACGCGATACGCGTGAAAAATACTTATAAGTCCTCTTTGTACAACTATGATTTCTATTCGCCGTGTATTGTATTTATCGTAACAACACTTGAGCAAGGGCGAAATCTATTGCGCTGTCTATGTCCAATGCATGGTGCGGATCTAAGACGTGCGCATAAGATTTACTTCCGTAGAGATTTTGATTTTTCGTATAGGTCACGACACGCATAAAAGATATCGCACCGCTTATTTCGTAAAATTTCTTCATATCTTGGCGTAGTACATTTCGGTATTGTTTGACTATAAAATTATCAAGCGACATCGTAGCAGGTAGCTCACCGCCGGTATAGGCGGGGTGTTTTTTCTCTCGTACGCTTATAACTACATCAGCGTCTTTTTCTCGTAGCATTTCATATGCTTGTACAATATCTCGCGCATCTCGCAAGGGGCAAGTAGGTTGTAGCACAGCGCAGTATTCATACTTTTGTCCCATATCCTTAAGTCGCTTTAGCACATCAAGCGTTACTTCCGACAGAGGCACGGTATCTCCTGCAAGTGAATCGGAGCGCAAAAATGGCACTTGTGCGCCCGCGTTTTCTGCAATTTTAGCATAGTGCGCGCTATCAGTGGAAACAATCACATCGTCAAACACTCCGCTTATACGCGCTGCTTCTATCGTGTACGAAAGCAAAGGCTTTCCACATAAGGGGTATATGTTTTTATCCAAAAACTCTTTAGAACCGCTACGAGCAGGAATGATGGCAAGACATTGTTTCATGATCATGTACGTACCCAAGTGGATTCGAACCACCGACCTTCAGAACCGCAATCTGATGCTCTATCCAGCTGAGCTATGGGTACAACGGAGAAAGAGGGATTCGAACCCTCGGTGCCCTGTTAGAACACAACTCCTTAGCAGGGAGCCCGATTCAACCACTCTCGCATTTCTCCATAATGCTAAACATACTGATTAGTATAGGTGTCTTATATGAATGATACAAGATGTAAAAGATACAAAAGATTGATTATATATTGTGCGTGTGACTAATTCGCAAATAATCTAACACATGATTTTAGCGAGCCTGTAGAGCATGCGAGTTTCTTGTATCATAACATTATGAATATAGTATTATTTGGACCTCCCGGCGCGGGGAAAAGCACCGTTGCAAAACACATTGCGCGGCATTTTTCTTTTCCTCATATTTCTACTGGTGATATTTTTCGCGATCACATAAATCGAAAAACTGAACTTGGAAAAAAAGTAGAAGATGTTTTAACATCAGGAGAATTGATTCCCGATAATCTTACCACTGATTTAGTGCAATCTCGTCTTGAAGACTCCGATGCCATGCAAGGGTACATACTCGATGGTTACCCACGCACCTTAACACAAGCACATTGGCTTGATAGTGCATATCGTATTTCGCACTATCTTGTTTTTGATATTGATGAAACTACCTTAGTAGAACGACTTTCTGGGCGACGCGTGCATCCATCATCAGGACGCGTGTATCATGTTGTATATAATCCGCCATGTATTGATGGAAAAGACGACGTAACGAGCGAAAGTCTTGTACAGCGCGAAGATGATATGCCCGAGAAGATAGTAAAGCGCTTTCAGGTGTATATGCAAAAGACTCTCCCCATACTTGAATTTATAGACAACAGATGCATACACATTGACGCATCACAGCCCATGGATGACGTAATAAAAAATACCTTGAAAGCATTACATTAGTGGCATGAAAAACATCATGCCCGTGTCTATACTGCTTCTTGATAAGTCTGAGATTCGTGTTGAAATAAAGATCTAGAAAGCGGTCCGAAATCTTGCTCAATGTGCTTCATAATAATAGCAGCACTTCGACTACGTTCAGGACTTTGTATAGGCAATTGATCTGAAAGTTTTAGATACGATTCAACGGCAACAGAACGCACTTTATACTTTGCAATAAGCAGCTTTTGTCTTCGCCATCCTCCAAGACAAAAGAAAAAGACAAATAGTAAAAACGGCACAAGCAGCGTTTGTAGTACTGCGTAAGGGTTGCGAAAAAGTACGCTAAGAGATTGTGTAGTGCGCCAATCAAAATATGCAAATACTACCAACGCTACGGTGCTTATAAAGCTGAACATTGTACCGAATATCCACGGTAAAATAAGATGTTTTTTGCATGCTTCGTGATAGAGTCCCCGATATGTGTGGAGTAGTCCTGTGCCATGCGAAATATTCAGCACCTGCTGTGCTTGTGTGGTAAGCGTGCGTATGTGTGAATTTGCATCTTCTAAATCCTTCGTAGTATTTTCAAATTCCTGCGTTTTGGTACACAGACTTGTGTAGACATCGTTGCATTTTTCTTGAATGTTTTGTATGTTGCTTTGCGCATTATGCACTTGTTCAAAGCGTTTTTCTAGCTCTTCTTGTTGTCTTTCAATGCCACGAGAAATGACACGCGATCGTTCATAAATCTCTTTACTTGCGTCATTTTGCGCAATAAGTTGTTTTTCAAGTACTTTGGTATTTTTTATAAGCTCAGCTACAAGCTGTGCTTGGGTACTTGATTGTCCATGTGATTTTTTAATTGCCTGTGCCATACTCGTAACTTCGGCACTGGTGCTATGCAGATCATCTATAGTTTCTTGAAATGTAGTCAATTGTTCTGCGATGCTCTGAAATTCTGAGGCAAGTTTAATGTCGGTAAACGGGCCTATAATGTTTTTCAATGCTTCAAGAACGCGAGGGACCGCAAGAAATGCTGCGCGCACCGCTGTTTCAGGAGAATCTGTGGAGAGATTCTCGCATTGTTTTGCAAGCGGCTGAAGTGCTTTGTGTATTTCTTGTGCACGTGTTTTTGAATAATAGCGCATGAGCAATTTTCCATGCTGCGTACATAAGCTTTTAAGATAGCTTATAATAAGCCGAAGCTGTACTATAATGTCGTGAGGACTGTAGTCTCCGTCGCTTATGCTTGATAATAACTTAGTAGGTGCTTTATAGTGCGACTGTACGTATTTATTTAAAAGTGTAAGTCGTCTTTTACCCGAAATGTTCTCAATAGATTTCTGTATTTCCTGTGAAATGGTACTCATCACTTTTTAATGTCGGTTGTATTTGAAATTCAGTTAAGTATTTCTCGTTTTATGGAAAACCATACCATTTGTAACAATCGCGACGTACCTTATCATCCTCCTTGAAATTTTCAGAATATAGAAGGGTAATCGTTATAAGATAAAAGTATTCTAAAATTTACAGCGCTCTGTTTTTGCATGTGTTACAAATGCACGAAGCTTTGCATGATTTTTTACACCAGGTGCATCTTCTACACCACTAGCAACGTCTACAAGCTCTGGTAAGTGTGTATCGACTACCGAAGCAATGTTTTCGGGACGCAGTCCACCTGCAAGCCACAGAGGCATGTGCTGTCTTAATCGATGCAGAAGAACATCGTCGACTCTCTGCCCACTGCCTCCTATATGCGTATCGCTATATGCATCTACAAGAGTGCGCGGACTACCGCTTTTGTGAGCAAGTTCTACATGTGCTTCGTTTTTAAGAGATACCGCTCTATACCACGGTACCGAAATTTCGTTGTAATCTATCGATTCAGATGCATTTTGTGGTGTATGAATTTGCAGCGCATGCAAAGCACCAGATTTCACAAGCGATATTTGCACTTCCGTAGGCATGCCTACCACAACACCGACGGTAAGCACAGTGCGTGGAATAAGCTGCGTTTCTTGCATTTCTTGTATAAATGATGCGGTTGTCTTTCGCCGTGATTCTGTAGCAAGTACAAAACCGAGTATATCAACACCTAAATCTAGCGCTGCTCGTACATCGTCTTTACGGCAAAGTCCGCATATTTTCACAAGCGGCATGCGTTTGTTTTGTGACTCTTGTGCCATACGAGTGAGAATACTATTCCAAAACCAGTGTTCATCGGTAATTTTCACCACATCAGTTTTCGATGCGCAGCTCCATGAGTGAATTCTCTGTGAGTGAGTAACCGCAGCCTCGCCTATGAGTGCAGCACTACACCCACTTTCTCGCGCAAAGCGTAGATCGCTTGCGTGAAATACCGCGCTTTCGTATACATAAAAAGGTGGTGCGGTTTTGTACTTGCGCGCTATATAACGAATTATTCGTAACGGAGTAATTTTGTCAAGAACAAAAGTTGATAAGTTACGACAGTTTATACCCACAATTTTTGGTGTAATAGATTCAAAAACCCGTACTGCCTCTGCTTCGCTGTGTACCTCTACCAAAGCAGCAAGCCCTAATTCTTGAGTTTTTCGATAGAGTGTGCGAAGTGACTCATCGTTTAACACCGAAGCCATGAGCAAAACCGCATCAGCACCTGCACGATAGCTTACGTCTATCTCTTCTTCGTAAAGCAAAAAATCTTTCCGTAATACGCATAACTTCGGATGTGTTTTTTTTATACGAATGAGATCGTCAAGAGATCCTCCGAAATATGAATGTTCGGTAAGTACTGATATACTTTGTACTCCCGCATTGATATAAGTATTGACAAGCGAATCTATAAAAAATTCGTTGTTTGTGGACATTGTACTTTCCGATGTAGTAAAAGCACCGCGCGAAGGACTTTTGCGTTTTACTTCGCATATAAGATTTCCGCACGGAAAATTGTGTAAAGGCACCTTGCGTTTTGCAGGTATCTTAGCACCTTGTTCGTAGCCTACGCGAGAAAGAAAAGCGCGGCGTGTATTTACAATTTCTGCAAGTATGTTTTTAGACATGGAAGACTAAAATCTCATTAACGCTATTGAGAAGAAACATGCGATATCATAGCAGTACACAAATTTTCAAAGTAATTCCAGACTTTTCCGCTTTGTAAAAACTCCTTTGCTTTTTCTACAGATTCACGAATGGATTCTATTGAGTTAGAAATTGCAAGCGCATGGGCAACACCAGCATTTGCAGCGACTGCGTCAATTACTGCCTCATGTCCCTTACCTTGCAGACATGCCTTTGCAATATCCGCACTGTGATGTGCATCGCGCACGAGAAGATCTTCGATACAATGAGTTGCAAGCCCCATATCCGAAGGACTCAGTATGTGCCGCGTTACCTGTGCATGTCTATCTTGCGAAATGCTATAAAGCTCCGTAGGAGCACACACGCTTACCTCGTCCATGCCGTCTTCGCCGTGTACTACCCATACGCGCTCACGTCCTAATCGCAAGGAAGTTTTTAGCATGGGTTCACACATGTTTTGCTGAGAAACACCTAAAAGTTGTATGCCTATGTTCATAGGATTAAGAAGTGGTCCGAGAAAATTCATTATGGTGAACACACCGATGTCTTTGCGTACTTCTGCAAGATGCTTAAAGGCACTGTTATACAGAGGTGCATACAAAAAAGCAAACCCTTCTTCTTCTAAAAAATTTTGCATGATATGCATAGGTGCATCTATAGGGTATCCTAATTGTGTTAAAACATCGGAACTTCCTGAGTTTGAACTTACAGATTTATTTCCATGTTTTGCAACTTTATAGCCCAAGCCTGAAATAAGTGCGGTAAGTGTAATTGATGCAATGGTAGAAATATTGCACGTCTTCAGTCCATCTCCACCAGTACCGACAATGTCTATGGTACGTCTTCTAATATTTGAATCTAAGATGATGTGCTTTGCTTTGTGTAAAAAGGTGCGCGCAAACCCAAGCAGTTCTTCTTCGCGTATTCCGATTGAGGTAATACCCATAACCAGTGCCGCTATTTGCGTGTCTTTCAAAACTTTATTTGATATTTCCCGCGCCACAAAAGCAGCTTTATGATTTCCCAAATGCTCCTTTTTTGAAAGCATGCTCAGACATTCTTTGATGGAGTAATGTTCAGAATCATAGAGAAGAAAATTGCGAATGAGAGTTAATCCTTCTTCTGTGCCTATAGACTCGGGGTGAAACTGTACGCCTTCAATAGCGTGATCGACATGTCGAACGCCCATAATATGCCCATCAACACTATGTGCAGTAACTTCTAAACACGCGGGCAGGGTACTTGGATCAGCGCACAGAGAATGATAACGTGTTGCTACGATGGGTGCAGTAAATGTTCTATAAAGCCTCTGCCCATCATGCGTAATAGCATCCACCTTACCGTGCATAATGCGATCTGCGTGTATTATGCATCCACCATATGCTTGCACGATAACTTGCAAACCAAGACAAACACCTAAGATGGGAATTTTTCCACCAAAGGTACGAATGACTTCCATTGATATTCCCGCATCATCAGGTGTGCCCGCACCCGGTGAAATAACAATATGCGTGATGCTACGCAATGCAATGGCATGGACATCTATCTCATCATTTCGCACAACCCATACGGAGTCGGCGCCTGCTTTTTTGAAGTAATTTACAAGATTAAAGGTAAACGAATCGTAATTGTCTATAACAAGAACATTGCCCATAAAAGTCATTGTAGCATATGCTTTTTAAGAAATACCGACATCTGCTTCTGTGCAACACAATAAAACTACAAAAAACGTACCATTTCTACTTCTTACAATTTATAAGCTTGCTACAATACTACTATGCATACCTACAGCGTTAGCGAATTTACTGCGGCAATAGAACTTACACTACGCAGTGCTTTTGCAACTTCTGTAAGCCTTGAAGGTGAGGTAAGCAATTTTAAAATGTCAAGCAATGGGCACTGGTATTTTACGCTTAAAGATACGAAAAGTTCGGTACAGATTGTCATGTTCAAAGGCTCAAACAGTGTTGTGAAAAACATTCCACGCAATGGTGATACTGCAGTCATTATAGGTGACGTGTCATTTTATAAAGATCGTGGGCAGTTTCAAATTATCTGTACGTTTTTAACTACGAGTGGGATAGGTGCAATACTTGCACGTCTTGAAGCTTTAAAACAGCGATGCAAGGAGGCGGGGCTTTTCGATGAAAATAAGAAAAAAAATTTACCTCCCTTTCCCAGTAATGTTGGCATTATTACTAGTCGCGAATCTGCTGCATTTAAGGATATAAAACGTACATTCGTAAATAACAATGCGCGGGTACATGGATTTGTTTTCCACTGTGCCGTACAAGGCGATGAAGCTGCAGCTGAGATAACGCAGCAAATACAACACGCAAATGAAAACTACCCACATCTTGACGTATTACTCCTTTCGCGAGGTGGTGGTTCCTTAGAAGATCTTCTGCCATTTTCAGACGAACAAGTAATACGTGCGATAGCGCAGTCGCGTATCCCCATAATAAGTGCAGTAGGACACGAAATAGATATGCCTTTATGTGAGTATGCAGCAGATATACGCGCACATACGCCAACCGATGGTGCCGAAATTATATGCAAGGCTTTGTACGCAGTTGAGGAAAAAATACAGAATTTCGTACAAAATTTACATGCAGCATTTTACAAGCTCATTGAAGAACAAAAACATCTCATACGACAATTTTCGCCAAACACACTGATACGCACTTTTTTAGATAAAACACAGTCCCTGCGTCAGAATATAGATCACTATACAGAACAAATGCACGCAGCGATAAAACATACCTGTCGTTATACGGCGACTAACGTAGAAAAAATGAAACAAATCATACAAGCATCATCGCCAAATACCATACTTGCAAAAGGATTTTCTCTTATATACAGTGTCGATAAAACCCACATTTACTCAAGCGTAACAGAACTTAAGAAAAACACAGATGTTATTATCACCATGAAAGATGGCGAGAAAACTGCTACGATAAAAGAAATCTAATATGAAAAATAAAGCGGCATCATCACAATCTTCATTTCATTCAAAACTTGTTGAGCTTGAGAAAATCTATCACCTTATTCAAGATGGTGATGACAAAGACTTAGAAACTATTATTAAATTGTACGAAAAAGGAATGAAGCTTGCCGCATCGCTGGAGGCAAGCATTGCGCAATACGAAATGCGTATTGAAGAAGTGCAAAAAGGACACAATGCTAAAACTGAGTCTGAAGCGCCTGCATTAAAAACGAAGAGTCAAGAAGAAGCATCTACCGTACACGAACAAAAAGATACGGAAGCAGAAAACACTTTTGAATTATTTTCTCCAAAATAAGGTATAATAATTGTATTGTTACTGTAGTATTTTTTAATAAAACATACTATTGTCTTTCATTCCAAAGTGCTTCTTTTATTAAAAGAAAATTTCATGCTACAACTATTCCTTATTAGGAGGTTTCTCATGAGTTATACATTGAAAGGAACGCCAAACTCAGGACTTACAAGTGCTACGTTAGCGTTTTTCATTGGGTTTGCAGCGGTAACGCTTACTACCCCGCTTGTAAAATATTTAAACCTCAATCCTATACAAACAGGGAATCTGCTCGGTATAGCTGCACTTACCGGTTCCTTATTTCGTATCCCGTTCGCTGCGTGGGTTGAATCTACCGGCGGAAAAAAACCGATGCTCATTCTTTTAAGCTTGGCAATTATAGGTATGATTATGTTTACTTCATTGTTGTATACAAAGAGTGCAGAATACCTGAAAGAAAACTTGTGGATACTACTTGGTGCAGGTGCATTAGCTGGTTGCGGCATCGCAACATTTTCTGTGGGTATTGGACAGACATCGTATTGGTTTACGCAAGCACAACAAGGAAAAGCATTGGGAAATTATGCAGGAATTGGGAACTTAGCTCCCGGAATTGCATTACTTCTTGTAAGTAATATTTTCCTTCCTTATTTAGGACTTAAAATAACCTATATTTCATGGACAGTATTTTTAATAGTAGGAACTATTGTATATGCCGTTATTGCACAAAATGCATGGTACTTTCAACTAAAAGAACAAGGAGCAAGCGAAGAAGAAGCTGTTCGTATCGCAAACGAAAAAGGCCAGTGTTTATTTCCCAAAGGAACGGTTGTTGCAAGTTTAAAGACATCTGCTAAAGTATGGCAAACATGGGTGCTCGTCTTTGTATATTTTCTATCATTCGGTGGTTTTTTAGCATTGGGGGGATGGTTTAGAATATTTTTTCAAGAATACTACGGGATAGGTCCTCGGCTTGCAGGAACACTAGGAGCTATTTATCTTATTGGTGCTTCGGCGATACGCGTATATGGTGGAGGTTTTTCAGATAGAATTGGTGGGAAGAAAGCAGTTACTATTTTTTTGATAGTTACTGCTATTGGAGCTCTTATTCTTGCCTTGCTTGGTTCTCTGACTATGAGTGTAGTAGGACTTATTCTAATGACAGTTGGTATGGGCATTGTAAATGCGGGAGTCTTTAAACTTGTTCCTGCATATGTTCCTCATGCTATTGGTGGAGCTGCTGGTTGGGTTGGTGGACTTGGAGCACTTGGCGGTTGGGTTCTACCAAAAGTACTTTCTCTGTTTCGTACCGCAGGTATAGAAAAAGATCCTGGTTTTCTACAAGGATTTTATGTGTTTTTTATAATAAGTATTTTTTCACTGTTATTAGTAGCGTTGCTCAAGCCTGCAAAAGCTGATGAGCATTGAGAAATTTAGAAGATGTATCTTCAAGTGAAGATACTAAGAAAACAAGGAGTTTTTTATGATACAAAAAATAACAAGAACAACATGTAGTTATTGTTCCGTGGGATGTAATTTTGATGTACACACAGAGGGAAATACCGTAATAAAGATGGTTCCGGCAGACCACGTGGTAAATGAAGGGAAATGCTGTCCAAAGGGATTCAATTTAGCAGCAGCTATGATAAATGATACACGATTATTGCATCCACTGGTAAAAGATGAAAATGGAGTTTTCCAAAGAGCTAGTTGGGATACGGCAATTGATACCTTTACTTCTCGTTTAAAAAACATTCAAGAAAAATATGGAAAAAATTCCGCGGCTTTTATTAGCACGGGACAGATGCCCACTCAAGAAATGGCACTACTAGGAGCAGTAGGACGCATTGGTATGGGTATGCATGGCGATGGAAATACACGCCAATGTATGGCAAGTGCAGTAGTAGGATATAAACAAGCATTCGGCTTTGATTCTCCTCCGTTTACCTATGCAGATATTGCAGAGTCAGACTGTGTGGTATTAGTCGGAGCAAATCCTGTAATAGCACATCCTATTATTTGGAATCATTTTAAGAAAAACAAGAATAATCCTGAACTCGTTGTTATTGATCCTCGTAAAACACAAACAGCAAAATTTGCCACACAACATTTAGCACTTACTTCTAAGACAGATTTGACATTATTCTATACCGTTGCCAATGTTTTGATTAAAAACAAATGGCTTGATAAAAACTTTATAGAGCGTACCACAAATGGTTTTGAAGAATTTAAAAAGCATGTTGCATCATTTACCTTAGAAAAACTTGAAGCAAAAACGGGAATTACGAGTGAAGAAGCAATCAAATTTGCGAAGACAATTCATACAAGTAAGAAAGTATCTTTTTGGTGGACGATGGGAGTAAATCAAAGTCATCAAGCAGTACGCACAATACAAGCTATAATAAATATTTGTTTGATGACTGGTAATATCGGACGACCCGGCACAGGTCCTAACTCAATTACAGGACAGGCAAACGCTATGGGCTCTCGCTTGCATAGCAATACCACCGCATTGTTTGGTGGACGCGATTTTACTAACGAAAATGATAGAAAACTTATCGCTAATCTTTTAGATATAAATCCTAAAATGTTGCCTGAAGGACCAACAAAGCCCTACGATAAAATTATTGAAGGAGTCGGTGATGGTACTATAAAGGCATTGTGGATTGTATCTACTAACCCTCTTCATTCTTGGGTAGATTTAAATGCACTTAAAAAATCGCTAAAAAATTTAGAACTTCTTGTCGTACAAGATTTATGGGAAGATACCGTCACGGCAGAAGCTGCAGATATTGTTTTACCTGCTGCAGGTTCTTTAGAAAAACCCGGATTCTTTATTAATTCTGAGCGTCGTTTTGGAGTCTACGAAGCAGCTATAGAACCAGTAGGAGAATCTCTTTCTGATTTTGAGATAATACGCAGAGTTGCAAAAAGTTATGAATGTTATAATGTTATTAAAAATATTGATACCGTAGAAAAATCATTTGCTGTTTTGAAGGCTGCGACAAAAGATATGCCCTGTGATATTACAGGCATTAAAGATTGGGAAGACTTAAAAGCTCATAATGGTATTCAATGGCCCTATACTTCTACTGATAGAGACAAAGTATCTGAGGTGCGCAGACTCTTTGAAGATGGAAAATTCTACACACCAGATAAAAAAGCAAAATTTCTTTTCGAAGATATTATCGAAGAAAAAGAATCCATTGATATGGTATATCCTTTTCGATTATTAACAGGACGTGGTACAGTTCTGCAATTTCATACACAAACCCGTACAAGAAGAGCTCCTTTACTACAAAAAGAAAAATTGAAAGATCCTTATTGTGAAATTAATGAGAAAGATGCCGATACTTTAGGGGTGAAAACAAATGATATGGTAACCATTACTTCTCGTCGTGGAGAATGTACTATTAAAGCAATAGTAGGTGATTCGTCTCGTTCGGGCTACGTATTTATTCCGATGCACTATGCTGAAGCAAATCTTCATACCATATCTTCGTTTGATCCTTTTTCATGTGAGCCATCGTTTAAAACAGGAGCGGTAAATATTCAAAAAGCCTCGTGAATGTAGAGCATGCGCTTATCCTCTGTGGAGGTAAGAGTAGTCGCATGAATAAAGAAAAAGCCTCTTTATATTATTATGGGGAGGCTCAATATAAACGTGTCTATACACTTCTTGCCAAGTGTTTTAGGCATGTGTTCTTCTCTGTTGCACATGCTAATGTAGCTGAGTATCTTTTATCGTACCCACACATTACAGATATACAAAAAACGCGATGTGGTCCTATGCTTGGTATTGTATCTGCCTTTGACTTCTGTGCAGTACCATGGTTTGTACTTGCCATTGATATGCCTAATGTAACAGAAGAAGCTATTATGCATGTGCTGCATACTCGTAACAACTACAAAGAAAATAATGCGGTACTACATGCAACGCTTGTTTGTACTTCTGAAGCTTGTTATGAACCACTTTTTGCCGTATACGAAACTAAGATACAGCAGCATCTCAATACACAGTTTGCGAAGAAGCAGTATTCGTTGCAGAAGATCTTAAAACAAGAGTCATGGAGTATATGTAAAGTAGCAATGAACGCTGATGTTGTTAAAAACATCAATACTTACGAAGAATATCAACACTATACTATGTAGAGGTATATTGCTTTTATTTTTAACGAAGAGGAAAATGAAAAAAATCTAGGAAATCATCTTTCTCTATGGCTTTATCAGCCGGAACGATAAGAGCTCCATTTACCGTGCATAGATTTTTGATTGAAGCAGAACTTTGGTTTTCTAATATATGTATTGTCTTTTTCGCGTAGTCTTTTATTCCAAAAAGAAAGCGTGCGCGTGGATACGCTGAAAAAGAATGGGGAGCTGCTACGCGTTCCATAGCACTAAAGCTCTTATCGTTGCCTGCTAGTTTTTGTATAAAAGGAAGTACAAAATACAAATAGATGATAAATATAGAAAGTGGATTTCCCGGCATGCAAAAAACAGGAATGTTTCTTTGTGTATTGTTTTTTTCTTTTTGTAGATGAGCAAAGGTAAATGGCTTACCTGGCTTTATCGCTACTGTTTGAAAATGCACGGTGCAGGTATTAGTCTTACGAAGATCATTAAGTAGTACTTTTAAAAAATCCTTGTCTCCCATGGAAATACCACCGGTAGTGAGCACTACATCAGCATTTTTCACTGCATTACATAAAAAAGTCCGCGTATGCGCTAGGGTATCAGGTATATTTTCTGCCATGACAATTTCACAACCCTGTTCTTTGCACAGTTGATAAAGGAGAATACTATTTGAATCGTATATTTTTCCTAGTGCTAATATTTCATTGCTGTCTGTTATAAGCTCGTTTCCTGTTATGCCAATAGCTACGGTAATTTTTCTAAATACTTCTACTGAAGAAATTCCAATAGAAGCAAGTACCGACATGTTCATACTGTTTAGAATTGTTCCACTTTTTAATACGCATTCGTTCCTAGTAAAATTTAATCCTTTCGGACGTATATGTTGGCCTTCTTTTATGCGTGATAATTCTTCTGTTATGGTGAGGTAGTTTTCTGTGACAATGCATTGCTCTATGGGAATAACACAGTTTGCTCCATATGGTATTGGAGCACCGGTAAAAATTTTAAGCGCTTGAGAACGCGGTAATGAAATCGGTGTATCTCCTGCAACAATTTCTCCTGATATTAGAATGGGAGTATGTGTCTTATGATGCTCTACGATATCATGGAAATGAAATGCAAAGCCATCCATCGCGCTATTATCAAAGGCAGGAAAATCGCAAGATGAATAAATGTTTTGTGCCAATATTCTATTATGAGCCGATGCTAAGGAGACTGTTTCTCGTGACGGTGAAGAAAAAAGTGCTGAAGTGACTTGTAATATTCTCTGTGCTTCTTCAACAGTAATCATACGAGATATTATGCTTTAAACAATGTGTCTTTGTACAATATATTTACAAAACTACAGGATTTTTTGCGTTTATCTAGCTGTTCTGCAATAATACTCCATCCTGTTTTACAAGCCTTTGATGATCCCGGTAGTGCAAAGATAATGGTGTTATTGGCAATGCCTGCGCATACACGAGATTGCATTGTTGCGGTTCCTATTTCTTTATAAGAAATATATCTAAACAGTTCTCCAAATCCGTCAATTTTTTTATCATAGAGTGCTTCTAATGCTTCTGGTGTTACATCGGTATCAAAGATACCCGTGCCCCCAGTTGTAATGATAACCTGTATTGTTTCTTCGGCTATCCATTGAGATACTGCTGCACGAATAGCGTAAATGTTATCTTTGACAATTTTAGTTTCTGAAAGTATATGATATGCTTCTGTAATACACGTCGCTAATAGTGCTCCTGAGGTATCAGTGTCTTTATTTCGCGTATCCGATATGGTAAGACATGCAATAGAAATAGGAAGAAATGTATTATCCATAGACTGTACTTCGTGCATATACTGTTAATGATAGCATAGTAAAAATAGTATGGTTTTATTATCCTGTTTGTACGTTATTTTTACTTAGACGAATGTTTATTACTGTGGTTGTGGTATTCATTGATTTACAAAAACTCTCGCTCATTGAAGTCCAATGAGAAAAAACTACGCAGTAGTAATATGTTCATTGATGAGAAATTGCTTATATCCTCCTGCATAAGAATGTATTTTCTCATGCCCGAGGCTGCGCACGGCATTTGCTATATCAATGCTTCTAATGCCCGCATAACAAACGGTTACATAGTGAGCGTTTTCATCAAGCATCTGTGCAAGCAGAGAGAGGCTTTCTCTTTGTTTGTTGCTAATGTTTATATAAGAATATGATCCAAAAGAGTCGTTTTGATCTTCTTCGTTTCGCACATCTAAAATACACCACGTCGCATCAGACATGCTTTCTATTATCAGTGGTTCTTTCGTTATAGGTGGTGTTTCTCTTTTACAATATATGCAATCATGTTTGTGAGGCCAAGGAAAATTCATCCACTCTTGCGTAACATAGCTATATAGATTTGATATATTCGCATTTTGATAATGGTGTGTTAAAAATTGTAATGCTGTTGTTGCTTGTCTTAATGCAACAGTACCTGCTACGAGGTTTAGTATTCCCGCCTCTGCACATGATTTTACGCATAGCGCAGAAGGCTGTTGTTCCCACATGCATCTCATACATCCTCTAGATCTTGCATCATCAAATACAAAACCTATCACCTGTCCTTGTGTTTGAAACAGTGATCCTTGTATCATATTTTTCTTAAGATGTACGCAGGTATCGTGAATGAGATATTTACTGTGGAAATTATCAGTACAATCAAGCACGAGGTCATAATGCGAAATTATCTCTTCAATATTTGCCTCGTTCAGTAGAGCCTTGTGTTCTTGTACATGAATGAGTGGATTTTTTTCTTGTAATATCTTTTGTGCCACAGAGGATTTTTTCTTTCCAACGTCATTCGGAGAAAAAAGAATTTGTCTTCCTAAGTTACTAAATTCAACGTTATCGTAGTCACAGATACCAATATGCCCAACACCACTTGTCGTAAGATAAAGTCCTATCGGACATCCAAGCCCACCCATACCGACAATAAGACACGAGCTCTGCTGTAGCTTTTTCTGTTCTTCTATACCGAAAGATTTTACGAGTATTTGTCTTTTATAGTATGGTATGAATGTAGCAAGATCTATGTCCATCTTTTTTCTCCGTGAGCGGTAATTTCTCGTTTCCAAATAGGTAAAGATTGTTTTATAGAGTTCATTACATATTGTACTGCCTCAAATGCTTGGAGTCTATGTACATGGGCAACTTCAATATGAATAGAGGCTTCTTGTAGGGGAATATATCCTATTCTATGTATGCAGAATATACGATGAATATTACATACCTTACATGCTTTATGTAAAATACGAAGTCCCTCATTATTTGCAAGTTCTCTGTAGCAGTGGTATTCAATGGCAACAACATCGTATAGCTTTTTATAAGGGTTATTATCGCGCACATAGCCGCGAAAACATACATGTGCTCCTTCATTTTTTTGCAGGCTTAGATGTTCTGTGTTTTCCAATATGTTTTTCGTAAGAACAAACTGTACCGATGAAGTATTGGACACGCTTTTAGCCTCCTGAAACAGGAGGGATAAAGACAACAATATCTTTATCTTTTAGCTTAGATGAAAAGTCTGTATATGTATGGTTTATTGCAATTCTTATATCTTTTGCGTCAAAGTTAAAAGCATATTTGTGCTTTAATGTATCGTATAACATTTGTGCAGTATATGGCTCATCTAATTCTATATGCTCTTCTTCTTTTCCTCTCATCTGTGCAAGAGAAGCAAAGTATTTAATGTGTATGTTCATGACTTTTTTCCTTGAGTATAAGTTTTGTTTCCACAATACGCATATTGCTATGTATACTTTTACACATATCATATATGGTGATAGCTGCTATAGAAGATCCGGTAATGGCTTCTATTTCCACGCCAGTAGCATAAGATGAGATTACAGAACACACTATTGTTAGTCCCGAAGTAGTAGCTTGTATGTCTATATTGCAATGGCTAATTGGAATATTATGACAAAGTGGTATCAGCTGTGCAGTATGCTTTACCGCTTGTATACCTGCGACAATGGCTGTGGCAAACACTGTGCCTTTAGGCGTTTGTATATCGTTATCGCGTATATACATGCGTATTTTTTCGTCTAATTCCATTGTTGTCTGCGCTACTGCTTTTCTCTTACATATTTTTTTTTCGGATATATCTACCATGTGGGGCATATTTTTATTATTAAGGTGTGATACCACATTAGCCTCCTATAAAGTTCATGTCTATCTTTTTATTGTGCACATGTTTTCTATTATCATTACGAATTTCAGAATATCTATCATCTCTTCGAATCCAGAATTCTCGTATGGCAGCTTCTAAAGCATTTCTATTATTGCCATGCTTTGCTTTTAGTATTTCTTTTATATCCTTTCCTTTTGATGCAAACAAACAACCATACAAAAAGCCATTAGCAGTAAGCCGCAATCTATTGCAATTTCTACAAAAAGGTTTTGAAACCGAGCTGATAAAACCAATTTCAGAATTACTGTTTTCGTGTTTATAACGAATTGCCACTTCTCCATCGTGAATACGAGAAACAGGATGAAGTACGTAATGTTGCTTTAGTTTCTCTAGTATTTCATAGGAACTTACTACACTTTTTTTTTGCCATTCTATTGATCCTACATCCATAAATTCTATAAAACGAATATCAATTTCTCTTTGTCTAAAATACTCCACCATGGGTACAATTTGATCATCATTTAGTCCTCTTTGAATTACACAGTTTATTTTAATAGGGGAGAACCCAAGTTTTTTTGCGTAATCTATACTCGACAGCACCGGGTGTATTGAGTGAGTATTCCCTACGATAGTTTGAAATATTCTTTCATCTAATGCATCAAGGCTGATATTGATACGCCTTAATCCCGCATCGTAGAGACGTTTTCCAATTGTCTTTAGAAACACTCCATTAGTAATTAAGCCAATGTCTTCTATGCCTGAAATAGCTGCAATTTTTTTTATAAGTATGTCTAGCCCAAGACGAAGTGTTGGTTCTCCTCCGGTAATTTTTACTTTTTTTATTCCAAGCTTCTGTAGCACAGAGATCACGTCGATAATCTCTTCAAATGAGAGTAGCTCTGACTTAGGAAGAAATGGTATATTCTTATCGGGCATACAGTAGCTACAGTTAAAATTGCATCTATCTATTACCGATACGCGTATATCGTGAAGTGGACGATTAAGTGCATCAAGAAGAAATAATTTTTTTGAAGACAAAAATATATGCTCCTTACATGTATGTGTGATTTGTAGTATTCATGCATTATGACGTACCATGCATGAATACAGCTATTTTATCGTAAATAACGGCATACGAGACTATTGCAACGCATACATAAGGCAGTATTTTCTCGTATGTTATGATGTAAGGGTGAGAGATATACTTATCATCGCAAGTTTTATTGCTGCTCGATTGTCGCAATCTGTACAAGTGTTCTTCACGCGTTTTTTACACGAGACGCTTGTTCTCATAAGCTTGAATATTGCATTTGTCATAGTCTTTGTACTTATATTGTACCACATAAAAAAACAAAAAAAGAGCTTTATAAATAGACAAGAAAAAACCCACGGTTTCTGTGAATATTTTGTGGGACTACAGCGGGTGCGAGTCAGCGATATGCTATGGGGCTTGTGTGTTGGTGCATTACTGGTAGGTATAGGCGGAGTATTTTCACTATTAAAATCTCCTGTACCGGCTGTCATATCTGCGTCTTCATTTTCTTTTGCGGTAGTACTTATCGTAAGTGCAGCATTTGTAGAAGAAGTATTTTATCGGTCTTATATCATCGCTTTGCTCCAACGCATGGAACTTCATAGCATTTTTGTGGTAGTGTTTTCTGCATTTTTGTTTGCCATCGGGCATGTATCGGATGTAATTACTAGTGTGCTTTTTGCTTTTAGTGCGGGCATCATACTGTCGCTTTTTATGCTATTTAGAAACTCTTTGTGGGCCAATACCCTCGCACATGTTGCGTACAACATGCTTCTCTATACTATTGCACGGTAAAGATAATGTGTGCCTTTGACGAATAATTTTTATTTTTCGATAATTGTTCTAATAAGTATCTGTGCTTTTTTCTATGCACCTATGATGTTTGCGATATCTCATTTGTGATATCTGAGGCAATGTCTCTTGGCGATTTTGTATTAGCATCATACACAATATGTGCATGAGAGGCGTACACGGCTCTACGTATCTGGTACAAGGTGCGAAAATACTGCAGTGGATTCTCCTTGTTTTGCAAGAACGCGGGCATTGTGCCCGTTCTTTTAGAGGATACACATATGCGCTTCCATGCAAGATCTATAGAAACATCAAGTAAAATAATGCACGCGTCCTGTAATATTGTCCATGCATGAGCGCAATCGGCAATACCACCACCTGCGGCGTACACATAGTGCGACCTTAAGGATTTCAAAGATTCTTGCTCTACCTTGCGAAATACATTTGTACCAAGTATCGAATATAATTCTCGTATCGTGTGTGTTGTATTATTCACATAATGATAGTTTTGTGCAATTTTGAGTATCAGATCATCTCCATCAATAAAAGGAAGATTTACCAATGATGCAAGAATTTTCCCTACGCTGCTTTTGCCCGCGTGCTTTACCCCAACTAGCACAATACGAGATGTATTGTATGTACTACTATCGCAAGAACACATCGGTAACTAGCGCAATAATGCCTGCCTTATTGCGTACTTCTACGTCATAAGTTTTTCTTTCAAGCACACTTCCATCAGAAGCAACATATACAAGCGTAATGGTATGAATACCTTCGCGTTCAAGCATTACATCGCCTGTCCAAATATGTGCAGGATAGTATCGAACGCTACGCGTGTCAGCTTGCTCGCTTAGGTTATTTGTAATTTGAAGGATACCACCTAAAAGCTTACCCCATTCGCCTAATCCGCCTGATTCAAGTCCTGCCTGTGTGCCTATGCCTAAGAGCATTTTTCCAATTGCACGAGCTACCGTGCGCGCATATATAATTTTGCTCTCTACGTCAAAAGTGGCAAATGCTATGCGTTCTAAGCTTTCAGTTTTTGTAAGTTCACCTCGTATTTCATCGCCTACTAAAAACTCTATGCGCGCTACTTCAGACGAAATACTTGCTAACAAAGGAACTCCAATAACAAGACCTATGCCCGAAATCATACCTGGCACCGGGAGGACAATTCCTTCTTGTATGAGGTCCAAACTTTTTGCACTAACAGTATGATGACCGCTGCGCTCGCGAACAACTTCGCGTCTTGAAGTTATGATAATTCCGTGTTTTACTGAATTAAATGCATATGAATGCTCTATTTTAAATGGTATGCGGCCAGTAAGTGCAACCATATGCACTCGCGATGTTAAGATATTTTGCGTGAGTACCGAGTCTACATTAAATAAAGGTGGCTTCAAAGAGGCATAAAGCTGTGGTTGTGAAATAACTGCCTCATTGTATTTACGAGCTGCTACTTCTATATTGGTAAAATCTCTATCGGCGCGATACAGCCAAAACGATAAAAGTCGTGCAAAGGCAGAATCTGCGAAAGGTATATTTTCATTTTCTAATGATAGCGCAGCATTCTCTTGATTTTGATACTGCTCAAGGCGAATATTATAGTCGTTTTGCAGCCTGTTAATTTTATTTTGTGTACGTCGTATTTCTACAAAACTACCATCAAAATTATTTTGTGCTAAATAACCTAATGAAAGCATTAAATTTAAAAACACGCTTTCATATGAAGTGCCCGCATAGGTTAGTACATTATCGTTTATGACGGCAGCTCCAATTCCTTCGCTTATACTCTTTGCTCTATATTTTTCTATAAGCGTATCTGCTGCTTCTAATTTTTTACGCGAACCTTCTATATCATGTGCATAGAAATTCAACAAACCGGTATCTAGCAAATAAAGAACTTCGTCTTTTTTCTTTCTATATATTTTCTGTTTATCATTTTCAAGTTCTTCATTTGCTTCGTCAAACAACTGCCGATATACAAGTTTATCAACTTGCTCAAGCTTTTGATTGCGCGTAAGACAACTTACATTACTTGCAAATACACAGACAATTACCAGTGTGTGTATGTACATTTGAAACTGTTTTTTCATGATAATCATTATTACATAAGTAGTGCAGATTTGATGTGCGAAAAATCAAAAACTAATGCGATATGCTTGTATGGTGTATCTTCCGCGCATTAAATTTCGCGACAAGCATATGTCGTTCTTTTCCTGCAGGGTGTTTCAGTTTTACGATATCTTCCACACAAAGAATGGTGCTAAGCCACTGAAGTTCTTCGTTAAGTTTTGTGCGCAAGCCCTTGTAAAGTAGCAATTGGGCATGTGGTGCTTTTGTTTTTATCAATGTTAGTAGTGAATGGTTCAACATAGAAAATGCACGTGCCGTGACAATATGTATTTCTCCTTCAGGTTTCCATTCACGAAGATTTTGACATATTACTTTTATATGAAGATTTATGCATAATGCACGCTCTATTTCGTACACTGCACTTTGTACAAAATGTGCCTTTTTCTGCGTGCGTTCTAATAACAACCATTGGTACGATGCATTTAGATGATATGCGAAAAAAATTGCAAGAGGTATACCCGGTAATCCTGCACCGGTGCCTAAATCTACACAACGCACACAAAATTCATTACCATGTTTTGTGTAAAGATGCTGCGCTGTATCTAAAAAAACATGCGCAGGTGCAAGAGAGTCTGCAAGATGTTCTTCAATATCTTCTCTAGGACCTATGAGGTTGTAGAGTTTGCGTTGAGATTCAAGAAGTGTTTTGTAGACTGTTAAGCTTTTCTCAAGCTCATCATACACACGCGGGATCATTTTGTTTTGTATTAGTACAGCGTAAGGTACGTGTTTACAATTCATCTCCTATATGATTAGTGTGTCGATGTGTAAAGTGATGATTATGGTAGTCTTTCGTTTTTTCTTTTTCTTCTGATGCAGTTTTTTTAAGCTTGTGTATTAAGTTTTCTATAGCGGGATATAATTGCTCATTGATAACCTGTAAATGAACATGTGCACCGTGAGTAAAATGAATGCCTACTTCCACCTTATACTCTTTTTTTTCATGAATAATACGCAACATTCCATCGACAATTCTGTCTTGTAAATATGCTAACTTTTCCAATTTTTCTCTGATAAATTGCGTTGTTTTTTCACTTACGTGATAATGTACACCTTGAATGCCAATTTGCTCTAACATAAAAATTCCTCCTAGCGATTACGTACTACATTGTTAGTGTAGTAATTTTTTCTCTTCAGTACAAATTAAAACAAAAATTCTTTATTAAACGATAAAATGTTACTATACTACACAAATAGTTGCTTAAAAATAAAACAAAAATAACATTAGGAGAAATATCTTGTATCAAAATGCTTTTACACTTGGTTTGTTTATTCACGCAGGTTTATTATTAAACGCAGTGTATCAAAATTCGTTTTTACTTTCACATGGCTTATCAAAAAAATCGGTGTGGGGTCCTGCATTTGCTTTTACCTTATCAGGTTTTGCAGCTTCACTTATAGGTATTTATGGACTGCATAACATCGTCCGTGAAAATAAAATACTTGAAAAAATACTAGGAATTACCGGCGTAATCGTTTTGCTCTATCATGCATTTAAGGCATATAAATCTGCAAAAAATTACGAAACCCGCGACGATAACAAGATAGGCGGTATCGTTGTAGCATTAGCTATGGTATGGCTGACTCCTCATGTGTATTCAGATATGTTTGTAATATCAAGCATTGCGATAAACCGTCCTGCATCTGAATACCCTGCACTTATCGCAGGGTTTAGCATTATGGGGCTTTTATGGTTTTCGTTTCTCGCCTTGTTTACTAAGACCTTATCAAAGTGGTATAAAACTCACAAAGTACATACCATCATGCATTACGCATCGGCGGTAATATTAACGCTTGCAAGTATTACGACATTTATTACTACTTTTTTTGAAAGTGCTCACCATCACTAATGCCGTAGATGCCGATATCTCCGCGGAGGTATGTGTTTACAATATATTAGCGAATGGGATGTATGCGTTTTATGTTCTACAAAACCGATAACTTCAATCACAACTTATAAAGTTGGGATCTATTGAGCGTAAGGACATGAGCGATATTTTCAGAAATAGCAGAGTAAAGACATTGCCGAGTTGGTGCAGTGGTAGAGGTTGCAATTAGACAGGCGGTGCAGTATCTTCAGAATGCGATAAAAAGCATATATTTATACCTATGGAAACAGCATAAGGAATAAATTATGAACAAGCTGACAACATTTAGCAACAAAGCACTTGAAATATATCAAAAAGTGTCTATTATATAAATAGTAAGCCTTTAAACTTATAGAAACATTTACATGGTTAAGGAGTAATCTATGGTAGACAAGAAACTATATATATATATATATATATATATAATCTTTATAATTTTTGCAATTCTATTCTTTTCTTGCTAAGAAAAGAAAGCAACGGATGCAAAAACAGTAGTAGACAAAACTACACCGACAAAGATAAAGGGTAATACACCGACTCAACAGAGAATACAACAAGAGAGAGCGTCTCAACAAGTCACAGGGCAACCGATAAAACCCGTACTATCTCATACTATGGTAGGATGGAAAACAGTAGTTACATTTGAAAAGGTAACGGGGTAACAACGCCACCGAGTTAGTATACCAGCAAATGATAATGTGATACACTAGCATTGTAAATATCATGGCAGTCGGCTGTTTTTTTATATGCTAGTAAGTCCCGCCGCCGATATCAAAACACAAAATAAATTACAGTCGATAGAATTTGAAGATCTGCTCATAGAAGTAAATCATGCAAAATTTTTATTATAATTGAGCTACAAAAGAGGCAAATGCTTTAATTACTAGGCGTGAGTCTTTCAGAAGGGAAACAAGGAAGAGGCTAAATGGTTCCAATACCCCAGAGGTATGTGTTACAATGAGTTTATACCCTGTACGTAACCATATAGAATTTTCCGACTCTTCATCAAAAACATCGCATGTGTCTTTTTAGAAAAGTAGAGTAGGTACCTTTGATTGCATAAAACTCCAAACAAAACTGTAAAACAAGCTTTGTTCTCTCTATTCGGAACCATACCAGTGCATATGAAAAAATCTCTTACGTATGATAACTAGAGCGAGAATGCGTATCATCGTGACATAAACGAAGTGCTTGGTACTACATCTTTTTTTGTCAGACTCCTATGGATGCATCCTGTTTAACTTTGTACAGAAGGTTTGGAAATGAATATATTTTTTATAAAAAGCACGGAACTTAGCACAAGAGCCGCTATTTGCATAGATTCCTGTGCAAAAATCACAAGCAAAACAGCACATAAGAAAAACATTCGTTCCCATAAAACCACTCGTTCAAATAGAAACCCTTCTACACATGAGGCAAAACCTACGAGAACAAAAAACGTGCGCAATAAAGCTTGCAGCAATATCTGCGTTCTCGGTATAAATAAGCGGAGAATATACCATCATCAGGGGAATAAGCAAAAGTCCGCTACTGAATTTGAATGCTTGCAACGCGCAATGCATGGGTTTTGCCTTTGCAATAGCTGCAGCAGCAAATGCGGCAAGAGCTATAGGTGGTGTAACATTTGATGTTTGAGAAAGCCAGAAAACAATCATGTGCGCCGTAATAAGAGGCACACCTAAATTCGTAAAAATCGGTACAGATACTATGGAAAGTAAGATATACGATGCTGTAAGCAGTAAGCACAAACACGCCAAACAAGGTGCTTTGAGAAAGCGAAAGCAATGAGTTTGTAACTTGTAAACCTAAACCTGTCTGCCCTCACTACACCCACAATAATACCTGCAGTTACACAAGCTACCGAAACGGGAAGCACAAGCAGCGCACCTTTTTTAAAACCTCGCAATATTCCATAGTTCGCGTCTATTGACAGTCTTAGAAAAAGGCAGATTTAATTTACGCGCCATGATGTGCACATATAACAAGGTAGAAAAAAAATACAGCACACAAAAACGATGGTGCCATAGGGTATTCCTGTAAATTGAGCCATGATAAATGAATGCTCCAGAACCCATAACAGGTGGCATAATTTGCCCGCCTGTGGATGCAGCAGCTTCTATTCCCGCAGCTTGATGTGGTTTGTAGCCTAGTTTTTTCATAAGCGGAATAGTAAATGTCCCAGTAGTAACTGCATTTGCAATGGCAGAACCCGATATAGAGCCTAATAACGCAGAGGCTAAAACACTTGCCTTTGCATATCCACCTCCGAAACGCCTTGCAAGAGCCATGGAAAACGAGGTAAAAAAATAGCCTGCCTTTGTTACTTCTAGTAAAGCACAAAAACAAACACTACGCCTGCAGCAATACCAAGTGGTAACCCAAATACGCCATGCGTAGAATAAATTTGAAATGAGAAAAATTCCATTATAGAAAAATCTTTGATAGCAAAATTCCCCGGTAAATAATTTCCAAAAAGATTATAGAAAACGAAGAACATACAGAGAACCATCATCACCCAATCTACTGCTCTACGAGTAGCTTCAAGAACGAGCACAAAAAAAACAAGTGCAGCAATAAAACACAAGGGACTAAGTCCACTTATTAAAATACGTAAAATCATTGTAATCAAAAGATAAAATCACAGCTCCCGCTGCAATATTCAAGAAAATAAAGACAAAATCCAATATTCTCAAGTGCAGAAAAAATCGGTGATCTTCTCTTACCAGTGGATACTTGAGAAATATCAGGCTCAGAACCCATGTAAGATGCGCAGGTCTAAATTGGAAAGCACTCAAGCGTGGAAAGAGAACATTCCAGAGTTGAAAAACAAACAAGCCCACTGCTGTGATGGAAAGAATGTAAAATACTTTCCCGCTCTTCATGTGCTTATAGGAAGTAAAAATTGCCACTGCAATTTAAAAAAATAGCTATTTTTGTAACTCATTGAGATAGCGTTGTGTGCCCGGATGAAGGGGAACGGTATTTACAGCCTTTGCATTTTTAGGAATTGTATATTGTGCTGACTTTACCACTTGCTTTAAGTAATCATTATTTTCATAAATAATCTTCGCTAATTTATACGCAACATCATCAGCCATGTTTTCATGTACCACTAATACATTCCATATCGCAACCGTGTTAAAGGCAGGTATTTTATTATACACATCGCTCTCTACGCGTATTGCTTTGTACGAAGGTTGTACTGCAATGAAATTATTTACTTCTTTTTTAGACAATGAAAGTATAATAATATCCTTTGTCAAAGCAAGTTCAGTAACAGCTCCAACGCCTAAACCACCCACGATACAACCTGCATCAATTTGCTTATTTGTCAATGCATTTGTTGTCTCAGAATAGTTAAGATACACTGGATCAATGCCGTTTGCCTTGAGAATATTTTCAGACGTTACCGCAGTGCCCGATGCGAGTGCTCCAAGAGAAATCCTTGCACCTTTTAAATCTGCAAGGATCTTAATGTTTGTGTTTGCTGGCAAGAGTATATGTAGAAGATTAGGATACAGCGACATAAGCGAAAGAACAGGCTGCTTTTCCTTAAACTTTCCCTTCCCTTGATACGCTTGCTCAACTACATTGCCCTGTGCAAATCCTGCAATAAGTGTATTAGCTGCCACTCTGATGGTGTTTTCAACAGACGCAGAAGTTACTTCTGCCTTTACACGAAAGCCATCTATATTATCACTCCACAATTTTGCAATAGCACCACCAAAAGGATAATAAATGCCGCTCTGTCCACCTGTACCTATACTGTAATTTCCTTTAGCATCCTACTCTTTCTTTGAAAATATTCCACTTCCAAATACTGATACCTGCACAAAAAACACAAATCACCAAAATAAAAAACATTTTTTTTCATTATAGTTCACTCCTTCTCAATACATAGACATTCTCATTATGATATGATTACATATTTTTTTACAAGTGTGTTGTTTACAGAAGACATATTATGAATTATGAACACGTAATTTGAAAATACCCTCCCTCAACAATTCCAAAGCACCCCCATGAAACGCACACATATTACTACGATTATTAAACCTAGTGGAGATACATGTTACAATGGAAATTATCGCGTAAATTTAGGCGCTGCGTGTCTCTGCCATAAGGTATGACGGCCAAAGATTACGATTTTTTAAATACCGAGGTATTCAAAGGCTCTTATAGCACAAGCTTGGGGCGTGTAATGCGTTAATACAAATTCACGCCCAGAATGTGCAATGTCTTTTAATCGAGCGGCCTCAAGTTTTTTCTCAAAACTATGAGGGAAAAGAAATTCGGTAGGGGTAACCCCTAAATAATGCACGTAATTTTGCGGCATTACGGGCCATTGTACATTGCATTTTTCTAAGTCGGCACACAGCATTACAGAGCCGGCTGCCCATGCTTCCCACATACGCCAACTGTCATGTTGGCGCAGAACAGAACTAGGCAATGAAAACATGCGCAGTAGCTTACTGCCTATTCGGTTTATAAGCGAATAATGATAACCCCATAAAGCGATGTCGAACCATCCACCAAATGCAGCACATACCATATGTGAACAGAGTTTTTTATAATAGCTTGGGTAGTGCCGCCAGTTTGTCTGCTGCACATGTAAAGTTTCAATGTCCGAAAATGTTTCATCTATCGAATCATGCGTTGTATCTACAAAAAAATGTTTTTCTAATATAGGCTTAATGCGCACTTCTGCCAAAGCTCTTGAGCTGTGCATGCAGCGGAAATTCCATATCACGCTTTTACTGCGTTTTTCCCAAGGGAGGGGTTGTGTCGTTGCGTCAATAATGCGTTTCGTTAGGCCGAATACCCATGGGCGCACATGTGATGGGTAGGTGTAGGCCTTATTGTAGTCACATAATAACACAAGGTCAAATTGACGTAAGAATTGAGTTTGGAGCACATGTGTATTTTGTGTTTGTGCGCGTGCGACATACACCATGGGTGTAGCATTGTGATGAGATATTGGCTTAGAAGGGATTTGTCGTCCTCCAACAGTAACAGATAACGGATAATCTGCACCTATGAAAATTACCTTAGCCTCTTTAGCATATTCAATTGGTGCCTTGCGTATTAAATAGCATGGCTTATCCTCAGAGAAGTGAGTTATCCAGTAATCTACATTGCCCCAACACTCTATGCCCATTTTGCTGTACCCTTCTGCAAGCGAGACAACTTCATGTTGATAATAGGGCATCATGCCTTCATCGGGAGAATCATCTATTACATAAAAATACACATGCATGATGACATTCTACAGCATGGGACTACATTTTAAAAAACTACAAAGAGGTTAGGTATTTTCGTTCTCTATTGGCTTCAATTTCATCACTGATGTCCTAGAGCCCCATCATGCCTATGCCTTTTAGATCTTGTACTACTGGATTCGAACCAGCGACCCCAAATCCCTCAGACTTGTGCGCTAACCAACTACGCTATAGCCCGTGTTGTCTATACGATTTTATTTAAATTAATAGGATATCTCAAGTGTAGAAAACATGAGCGGTGTTCTTAGGTGCTACTAAGTTCAATCAAGACATTAGCGGTTGGAGTTCTAAGACGGGAAGAGACACTACAATCATGTTCTACAATGCTACGGCGATGCAACAATCAAATAAGCCAAGTTGGGCACGGTAATAAATAATACGCGCTCGTTCCGATACCCCCGCAGAGGTATGTGTTACAATGATACAAACAGGCATATTGTTAATGCCCATAAAATTTGGTAAGAATTTTTACGGAAACAACATAGACTTTGTAGCCTCTGCATATGTGAGGGCAAATCTTAATTACAAAATAATGGACGAGCAAAAAAAAAGATATTTTAGAATAAAATAAAGGCGTGCCTCTGAAATGCAAACGTGGGCGCTTGCGCACCCAACCGCACCACAGCAGCCATAAAAGATACACTACGCACGCCGATTTATTCACATAATAATAGAGTCCGGGGGCATTGTCAAGGGTTAGTATTTTTCATTTTATGCAAAGAAAAATACTTTAAATACCGATGTTATTTGTAATAAGTTCTGATACCCCCGCAGAGGTATGTGTTACAATATAAGGGGGTACATATGAAACAATATGTATTGTTATTTGTATTGTTACTTTCACCGCTAAAAGCATCATTATTTACAGAATGGGTCGATGTAATTGTGGAAGTGAAAGACGAAATTACTAATGAAAAATCTTTTATGATATCAACAGAAAAGGCTCTACCTACCGAAAAAATGGATTATCCTTATGAAGAAATAAATATTTTTTCTACCATTGTAGTTCTTTGTTCAGAGGATGGGACGGAAGAGGCTTATGTCGCTCTTTATTTTGATGAATATTTAGATGAAATAAATAAAGATATTGAATTGGAAGGTATAGATGTCGGAGGCTATAATTATATTTTGACGCAGGGTCGATGGGACGATGAAGTGCAAGAAATTATTTTTTTAGAGTATCCGTACTTTGAAGGTAAATTGCTTTATTTTTTTGATACCAAAAACGCTATTTCTAATATAAAAAATTCTAAACAGTTTATAGCAGAAATACCGCTATGGAAATATGGGAGCGTATATTTCAAATATTCAGTAACCGGCGGGAGAGAAAAATTGTCAGAGCTGCGCAAGAAGTGCAGAGGAAATTAAAATTACAAGGAGTAATTGCTTATGGAAGAAATGTATTCAGTAATATTTATATCATTATTCTTATTAACGATTGCAAGTTGCGCAGACTGTAAAAGAGAAAAAAAAGATATTTTAGAAAAAAGAAATTCAAACAACGAAAAAATACGAGAACTAAAAAATGAGCTTAAAGAAGCTTTACTACTTGTAAAAGATGATGATGAGCTAAAAGACATGAAAAAAAGATTATCTATTTTGAAATCAGAAAAAGAGTTCAGAAAGGGCGAAGTCGGGCAGCATATCAATAAAGAGATGGCAGCGCTAGAAAAGAAAATTAAACCTATAGAGAAAGCAAAGAAAAATATTAAAAATATAAAGACGATATTAAAAAAAACAGAAGACGAGAACGCAAGATTACAAGAACGATATGATATACAAAAATATTTACAATGTCAGTGAAGCAAAATAATCTAAAAAAAGTAAGAAGTAATTTATTATGAAAAAATATATACCGCAATACTACTTATTGCATTAGCCTTATTCATCTCTTGCGATGAAAACAAAGCGAAGGATGAAATTAAAAGGGCTATTGATAAAACAATAGTAAAAAATAACAATGATAGTGCGAAGGGTAACAGTCCGGCACCAATGCTAACAAAGCCAGTATTTAGCCAAGCGTCAGCACCTTGGGAAACGGCAATTACATTCCCAAAGACAGCGAAGTATACTTACGCTTTGAAAGAAACAAAAACAGGGGTAACACTTAGCGAGATTAAGGGTAACAGAATGCAAGTTACTGCTACAGAGTCCGCACAAAATGTAATTATAGTCGCTAGGCTTGCCGGCGTATCTTCAGAGAGTGATCCTATTGAGTTTACAAGAAAGCAAGGTAATACCTTAAGCTTTACATACCCAAGCATGCGCGCAGCACAAAACACTAACATTAGGCAAGGAGCTAGTAAAAGTGGAGAAGTTGCAGGAGACGATCGAGAGATAAGATACGATATAAAACCTGGTGGTAACGGTGTTACAATTGACGCTAATACTAGGAGGATCGAAGTTGCGAATGACGCAGCTTATGGAAGTTATACCGTCACCGCATCGCTTGAACAAAATAAAAAATACACAAGAAGCGAGGCGGAATACGCTCTTGATGTTGTGAAGCTTTAAAACACCATGTAATGAATAACAAAAAAGCCGGCAGCATCCTACCGGCTTAAGACTGATGTACGAGTAACACCAGCCGGGCACTCATGTTCCGATACCCCCCCGCAGAGGTATGTGTTACAATTCGCTTTTTTCCACAGTCCTTGTTTTCTTCGTTCCGATACCCCCCCGCAGAGGTATGTGTTACAATTCACTCCGCTCCTTGACACCTTCTTTCCTAGTTCCGATACCCCCCCGCAGAGGTATGTGTTACAATACATTAACCTTACCCTTAGTATCTCTTGCCGTTCCGATACCCCCCCGCAGAGGTATGTGTTACAATGAAAGCAAAGGCAAGAGCGCGATATCACGCGTTCCGATACCCCCCCGCAGAGGTATGTGTTACAATAATGAGTTACAACGAACTAGTACTCAAGCAGTTCCGATACCCCCCCGCAGAGGTATGTGTTACAATAAACAAAGATGCCATCAATGCGGCAATGTTGTTCCGATACCCCCCCGCAGAGGTATGTGTTACAATAAAGAGAGGGGTAATATATCAGCATATGCCGTTCCGATACCCCCCCGCAGAGGTATGTGTTACAATATAGTTTTCATGCTAAAGGAAGCCACACGCGTTCCGATACCCCCCCGCAGAGGTATGTGTTACAATCAAAAAAAGATAAGACGTTTGGGTTATATCGTTCCGATACCCCCCCGCAGAGGTATGTGTTACAATGTCTTTACTTACTAGCAATGCTTTATCGTCGTTCCGATACCCCCCCGCAGAGGTATGTGTTACAATGGCTAGCGTCAAAGAAAAGCTTACGATGCTGTTCCGATACCCCCCCGCAGAGGTATGTGTTACAATCTCGTTGCTTTTCTTCCGTTTTCATTTTCGGTTCCGATACCCCCCCGCAGAGGTATGTGTTACAATCTGCAATGGCACAATATACCATTGTCGATAGTTCCGATACCCCCCCGCAGAGGTATGTGTTACAATATCAAAATCTTTGATCGCTTCTTCTGCTTCGTTCCGATACCCCCCCGCAGAGGTATGTGTTACAATAGAACAGCTAGAGTATCAAGATGGAATAGTGTTCCGATACCCCCCCGCAGAGGTATGTGTTACAATAACGTTAACCTACAATGATGCATTGTTACCGTTCCGATACCCCCCCGCAGAGGTATGTGTTACAATAACATTCAATTCGATATCTAGAATTTTACCGTTCCGATACCCCCCCGCAGAGGTATGTGTTACAATATGTATATTCGCGCGTATTCCATCCATAATGTTCCGATACCCCCCCGCAGAGGTATGTGTTACAATTTGAAACATTCCAAGTGCTAATATTGCCGTGTTCCGATACCCCCCCGCAGAGGTATGTGTTACAATACGAAAACAAGACTTAATAAATTACTTCAAGTTCCGATACCCCCCCGCAGAGGTATGTGTTACAATAGTAAAAGCAGAGAGCGAGAGCGAGCACGCGTTCCGATACCCCCCCGCAGAGGTATGTGTTACAATTCATAGGTGAGTAATATGAAAGAAAAATCAGTTCCGATACCCCCCCGCAGAGGTATGTGTTACAATTATATTTTTCTCGCAACAAATACGGCATAGGTTCCGATACCCCCCCGCAGAGGTATGTGTTACAATATATATGATAACTTTTATGCCCTGTTTCAGTTCCGATACCCCCCCGCAGAGGTATGTGTTACAATGCCTATCAATGCGGTAGCAGACACGCCCGCGTTCCGATACCCCCCCGCAGAGGTATGTGTTACAATTATCGTTCATTTCAATCATTAGTTTGTGTCGTTCCGATACCCCCCCGCAGAGGTATGTGTTACAATGCGTAAGGCACATGAAAGAAGGCGGGACATGTTCCGATACCCCCCCGCAGAGGTATGTGTTACAATGGCTAACTTAGGTGAACAAGCGATTGAAATGTTCCGATACCCCCCCGCAGAGGTATGTGTTACAATACTATGACGGAGTAATGCAATTACCGCAGGGTTCCGATACCCCCCCGCAGAGGTATGTGTTACAATAAATGGCCGCTGGTAACAATAGCCACTTAGGTTCCGATACCCCCCCGCAGAGGTATGTGTTACAATGATAAAAATGATAAAAAAACAGGAGTATTGGTTCCGATACCCCCCCGCAGAGGTATGTGTTACAATTTGTCACCGGCGCCGCCGGACGCGTTGCTTGTTCCGATACCCCCCCGCAGAGGTATGTGTTACAATTGACTCGGAAGGATATACTGACACTCTCAAGTTCCGATACCCCCCCGCAGAGGTATGTGTTACAATATACCAGCTAAGAGTGTAAGCATTGATACGGTTCCGATACCCCCCCGCAGAGGTATGTGTTACAATAGTTTTCGACATCAATATTTCTACCCTGCGTTCCGATACCCCCCCGCAGAGGTATGTGTTACAATTACTCTGGACGCTGTAGCGTTCTATCAGTAGTTCCGATACCCCCCCGCAGAGGTATGTGTTACAATATTACACTAACTTATTCTGACGAAACATTGGTTCCGATACCCCCCCGCAGAGGTATGTGTTACAATTCCTCGTTCATGTTTTTCAATCGAAGGATCGTTCCGATACCCCCCCGCAGAGGTATGTGTTACAATTTATGATTTCTTCCTTTATTTCCCCTATACGTTCCGATACCCCCCCGCAGAGGTATGTGTTACAATAGCCCAAATGTGGGCTAATCGAATAAACTGGTTCCGATACCCCCCCGCAGAGGTATGTGTTACAATAGGTATCATGAGTGAAGAAAACAGAGGCTGGTTCCGATACCCCCCCGCAGAGGTATGTGTTACAATAGAAATGAAATCTATAGCAGCATTGCAAGCGTTCCGATACCCCCCCGCAGAGGTATGTGTTACAATCGTGCTTGGTTTAGTCCGCCAAATATTCCCGTTCCGATACCCCCCCGCAGAGGTATGTGTTACAATAACATAAAGGAGAACAAAATGCAAAACGAAGTTCCGATACCCCCCCGCAGAGGTATGTGTTACAATAAAGTTCGCAAAGAAAGCTATCTTATTCTTGTTCCGATACCCCCCCGCAGAGGTATGTGTTACAATTTTGGATTTTTTGGTACATCGAGACCCCATGTTCCGATACCCCCCCGCAGAGGTATGTGTTACAATTGTAATTGTATTTCTTTGTATTTTTCATGAGTTCCGATACCCCCCCGCAGAGGTATGTGTTACAATATATTAAAAAAAAGCATAAAGAACTTCCATGTTCCGATACCCCCCCGCAGAGGTATGTGTTACAATCTTACAAAAATTTTGCAATACCTTTCGCAAGTTCCGATACCCCCCCGCAGAGGTATGTGTTACAATTTGTCTTCTCGTTTTTTCTTCTCTTTATCAGTTCCGATACCCCCCCGCAGAGGTATGTGTTACAATAATCACTATAAGTGAATGGGGAAAATCATTGTTCCGATACCCCCCCGCAGAGGTATGTGTTACAATAGAAATGCAATTGCTAACAGTCTAAGAGCTGTTCCGATACCCCCCCGCAGAGGTATGTGTTACAATCTCGACAAAACGGGACAAATTCAAAGAGGAGTTCCGATACCCCCCCGCAGAGGTATGTGTTACAATACTGTCTCTCTCTTGTTCTTCAATCTTATTGTTCCGATACCCCCCCGCAGAGGTATGTGTTACAATAAATCTAGCGAAGGGAAAAGAAGAAAAGAAGTTCCGATACCCCCCCGCAGAGGTATGTGTTACAATGCAACGAGTTCCTAAAATGTGACCCTGACAGTTCCGATACCCCCCCGCAGAGGTATGTGTTACAATTAAAAAGAGCGATGATATGGGCAAAACGCAGTTCCGATACCCCCCCGCAGAGGTATGTGTTACAATAAAGTGTGTCGTCGTACCCTTATATAACAAGTTCCGATACCCCCCCGCAGAGGTATGTGTTACAATTCTTCGCTTTTCTTTCCTGGGGTAAGTAAGTTCCGATACCCCCCCGCAGAGGTATGTGTTACAATTCAGACGCTATGATAACAATGATGTTACAAGTTCCGATACCCCCCCGCAGAGGTATGTGTTACAATTCAGTTGAGGGGGTACCACAGGATATAGAGGTTCCGATACCCCCCCGCAGAGGTATGTGTTACAATTTATACACATGTTAGTCGGTGGCGAAGGAAGTTCCGATACCCCCCCGCAGAGGTATGTGTTACAATGCCAGAGCTCAAGCCTATAGAGAAAAGAACGTTCCGATACCCCCCCGCAGAGGTATGTGTTACAATCATCTTCGTGTATATGGTATTGGTAATATAGTTCCGATACCCCCCCGCAGAGGTATGTGTTACAATCACTCAAGCCGTACGCATTCATTGCCGTAGGTTCCGATACCCCCCCGCAGAGGTATGTGTTACAATACGAGATATTTGAGGATATTGAAAGAGCGTGTTCCGATACCCCCCCGCAGAGGTATGTGTTACAATAAAAAATAAGGAGAAGATAGCGGTACAACAGTTCCGATACCCCCCCGCAGAGGTATGTGTTACAATTCAAGAAACTTTGCAACAATAAGCAATACTGTTCCGATACCCCCCCGCAGAGGTATGTGTTACAATAACGATATGTTTGTGACTTTTGCTTGAAAAGTTCCGATACCCCCCCGCAGAGGTATGTGTTACAATCACTCAAGCCGTACGCATTCATTGCCGTAGGTTCCGATACCCCCCCGCAGAGGTATGTGTTACAATACGAGATATTTGAGGATATTGAAAGAGCGTGTTCCGATACCCCCCCGCAGAGGTATGTGTTACAATAAAAAATAAGGAGAAGATAGCGGTACAACAGTTCCGATACCCCCCCGCAGAGGTATGTGTTACAATTCGGTGAAGCGCCTTTATGGGCAGTGTGCAGTTCCGATACCCCCCCGCAGAGGTATGTGTTACAATAACAGATACCGGGATACAAACCATGGATGAGTTCCGATACCCCCCCGCAGAGGTATGTGTTACAATTCAAGAAACTTTGCAACAATAAGCAATACTGTTCCGATACCCCCCCGCAGAGGTATGTGTTACAATCGCTTACCGCAGTAGTAAACGCAAAAGCTCGTTCCGATACCCCCCCGCAGAGGTATGTGTTACAATAAGAAACAACCACTAAAACACTGGTTGTGCGTTCCGATACCCCCCCGCAGAGGTATGTGTTACAATGAGGGTATGCATTGAGTGCATTGAGTGCATGTTCCGATACCCCCCCGCAGAGGTATGTGTTACAATACGGAGCGGTCAGCTTTCAAAAGATGCAGAGTTCCGATACCCCCCCGCAGAGGTATGTGTTACAATTGGACAGGGGAGGAGTAGTGCATCGCATGAGTTCCGATACCCCCCCGCAGAGGTATGTGTTACAATCAAAGAAAAGTAAGTAATCTATGGAAACAAGTTCCGATACCCCCCCGCAGAGGTATGTGTTACAATATCAAAAGAACAAAGGCAAAATAAAGGCACGTTCCGATACCCCCCCGCAGAGGTATGTGTTACAATTATGAGCGAAACACAAACAAAGGACGAAAAGTTCCGATACCCCCCCGCAGAGGTATGTGTTACAATAAGACTAAAAAAGCATTAGAAGCATCAAAAGTTCCGATACCCCCCCGCAGAGGTATGTGTTACAATAGATTAACGCTAATACTCATCGACCAAAAAGTTCCGATACCCCCCCGCAGAGGTATGTGTTACAATTCCTATTTATTACTAAGTAGAGAAGGAGGAGTTCCGATACCCCCCCGCAGAGGTATGTGTTACAATATGGGTTCTCGATGTAACAAAAAATCTAAAGTTCCGATACCCCCCCGCAGAGGTATGTGTTACAATTTCTCTAATTAAACAGTCATCGTGCCGTAAGTTCCGATACCCCCCCGCAGAGGTATGTGTTACAATATTAAACAAGGGACTGCCAATAGATGAAGAGTTCCGATACCCCCCCGCAGAGGTATGTGTTACAATAAAAAGAATCGTGGCTTATGGTGTCATGAAGTTCCGATACCCCCCCGCAGAGGTATGTGTTACAATATATCCTATATTCAACATGTACTGCGTACCGTTCCGATACCCCCCCGCAGAGGTATGTGTTACAATAAGACGCTATTTTGACGAAAGAGAGTACGAGTTCCGATACCCCCCCGCAGAGGTATGTGTTACAATACATAAAAAAACCTCTCGGCTTATTGTAACGTTCCGATACCCCCCCGCAGAGGTATGTGTTACAATAAAGTGACAGGCTGTTAAAAGAAATGCAAGGTTCCGATACCCCCCCGCAGAGGTATGTGTTACAATAGGACTAACTAACGAACAAGCTGAAAAAATGTTCCGATACCCCCCCGCAGAGGTATGTGTTACAATAAAAGAGGGAAAAAATTGCGACTTGGTCTGTTCCGATACCCCCCCGCAGAGGTATGTGTTACAATTTTTTTTCTCCGTTAACAAATCTAGATTCAGTTCCGATACCCCCCCGCAGAGGTATGTGTTACAATAAGTATTGCCGAAAAACAAAGCACAAGATAGTTCCGATACCCCCCCGCAGAGGTATGTGTTACAATACAAGCATTACAAGGAGTACACGCATGAACGTTCCGATACCCCCCCGCAGAGGTATGTGTTACAATAGAGGCAATCGAAGACTTTACTAAAGCACTGTTCCGATACCCCCCCGCAGAGGTATGTGTTACAATCCCGCCGTTCAGTTTTTTTAATTCCGCTTGTTCCGATACCCCCCCGCAGAGGTATGTGTTACAATTAGATAGGGAGGCTATCAGTATCAGCATCGGTTCCGATACCCCCCCGCAGAGGTATGTGTTACAATAAACTACTCATGGCGATGTTGGAATAGTAGGTTCCGATACCCCCCCGCAGAGGTATGTGTTACAATAAACTACTCATGGCGATGTTGGAATAGTAGGTTCCGATACCCCCCCGCAGAGGTATGTGTTACAATCGAAAAATTCATGGCTAATGAAGTGACGCAGTTCCGATACCCCCCCGCAGAGGTATGTGTTACAATTTTTACCTGCGTATCTATACCCTTAAGATTGTTCCGATACCCCCCCGCAGAGGTATGTGTTACAATAAAGCTATACCCGGAATATATAGAAGCACAGTTCCGATACCCCCCCGCAGAGGTATGTGTTACAATAGAAAGTTTGATGAGTACTATACAAAGCTTGTTCCGATACCCCCCCGCAGAGGTATGTGTTACAATATCTCTCAATACACTAACAAGAGTCGAAGAGTTCCGATACCCCCCCGCAGAGGTATGTGTTACAATAGACGACAAATTAAAAAAATTACAAGCCTGGTTCCGATACCCCCCCGCAGAGGTATGTGTTACAATTGCTGTGTTCGTTTGTTTTTATAAATGTATGTTCCGATACCCCCCCGCAGAGGTATGTGTTACAATATTGGTAATATACCGGTATTGCCTCTCTTGGTTCCGATACCCCCCCGCAGAGGTATGTGTTACAATTTCCTATAATACCGCTTATTGCCGACAAAAGTTCCGATACCCCCCCGCAGAGGTATGTGTTACAATGGGAAGCATTCCAGCAAAACATGAGCCGTTGTTCCGATACCCCCCCGCAGAGGTATGTGTTACAATAATGCATAGAATGCAGAGTAGTTCGATTGTGTTCCGATACCCCCCCGCAGAGGTATGTGTTACAATGGGAAGCATTCCAGCAAAACATGAGCCGTTGTTCCGATACCCCCCCGCAGAGGTATGTGTTACAATAATGCATAGAATGCAGAGTAGTTCGATTGTGTTCCGATACCCCCCCGCAGAGGTATGTGTTACAATACGAACTCATCTTGAAACAAGAAATCAAATGTTCCGATACCCCCCCGCAGAGGTATGTGTTACAATTACTAACACGGCTTGATAACGGAGATGATAGTTCCGATACCCCCCCGCAGAGGTATGTGTTACAATACGAAAAGCTAAGAATAAAAGAAAACCTAAGTTCCGATACCCCCCCGCAGAGGTATGTGTTACAATATAATAGATAGAGTGGCATTGTTGATCAAGGTTCCGATACCCCCCCGCAGAGGTATGTGTTACAATATAAAAGAACAACTAACAAGAACAAATATGTTCCGATACCCCCCCGCAGAGGTATGTGTTACAATTTTGTAAATTTATGTTTGTAAAGATTGCATGTTCCGATACCCCCCCGCAGAGGTATGTGTTACAATATAGCGTTTTTTGTTTTATGAAAGGTTACAGTTCCGATACCCCCCCGCAGAGGTATGTGTTACAATAATCAAAATTTGAGCCGTTGAGAGCACGCAGTTCCGATACCCCCCCGCAGAGGTATGTGTTACAATCAATCAGTTACTTAATCAATGGACTGTATCGTTCCGATACCCCCCCGCAGAGGTATGTGTTACAATTGAACTTCTATCAAAGACGGAAGATCCTATGTTCCGATACCCCCCCGCAGAGGTATGTGTTACAATAACGCATCTAAGGACGTAAAGCATATTACTGTTCCGATACCCCCCCGCAGAGGTATGTGTTACAATTAGGTGGATCTTGTACATAAGCATGTCTTGGTTCCGATACCCCCCCGCAGAGGTATGTGTTACAATAATATAGACATCGATTAAATATCGAGCAGCGTTCCGATACCCCCCCGCAGAGGTATGTGTTACAATACAAGATATAAAGAACAAGAACGAGTTAGCGTTCCGATACCCCCCCGCAGAGGTATGTGTTACAATTGAAAAAATAAAGTTTAACGCAGTAATACCGTTCCGATACCCCCCCGCAGAGGTATGTGTTACAATGCAGTCGATCGGTATAACAAACGATCCTAAGTTCCGATACCCCCCCGCAGAGGTATGTGTTACAATAAATTTTGCTATGCAAGTCGCTTGCGTGCGGTTCCGATACCCCCCCGCAGAGGTATGTGTTACAATACGAGATATTTGAGGATATTGAAAGAGCGTGTTCCGATACCCCCCCGCAGAGGTATGTGTTACAATAAAAAATAAGGAGAAGATAGCGGTACAACAGTTCCGATACCCCCCCGCAGAGGTATGTGTTACAATTAATTCTGCTTTTACGCCACCTAGCCCATCGTTCCGATACCCCCCCGCAGAGGTATGTGTTACAATTCAAGAAACTTTGCAACAATAAGCAATACTGTTCCGATACCCCCCCGCAGAGGTATGTGTTACAATACTGCCTGTATGCCATCCTTCTTGTTGTACGTTCCGATACCCCCCCGCAGAGGTATGTGTTACAATCCAGGGCTAGCAGAAATGAAAGAGGAAGCAGTTCCGATACCCCCCCGCAGAGGTATGTGTTACAATAGGCAGGTATTAGAGTACTTTAAGGACATAGTTCCGATACCCCCCCGCAGAGGTATGTGTTACAATACCGAAAGGCTTTAATTGTGTCAACCTTTCGTTCCGATACCCCCCCGCAGAGGTATGTGTTACAATGCGCGGTAGCTTTGTAACTCACATTAAAATGTTCCGATACCCCCCCGCAGAGGTATGTGTTACAATCACTGCGCCACCGCCTTGTCCAGTCTCTGAGTTCCGATACCCCCCCGCAGAGGTATGTGTTACAATTTATTAGAAACTGTTACCGCTGAAGTATCGGTTCCGATACCCCCCCGCAGAGGTATGTGTTACAATCCCATGTAATCCCATAATGACCATTTCGCAGTTCCGATACCCCCCCGCAGAGGTATGTGTTACAATGTACGGTTCTTTTGTCTGCATGTTGTAGGTGTTCCGATACCCCCCCGCAGAGGTATGTGTTACAATAATATAGACATCGATTAGACATCGAATAGTGTTCCGATACCCCCCCGCAGAGGTATGTGTTACAATTTCTTTGCTTTTAACATAATGTAACTTCTTGTTCCGATACCCCCCCGCAGAGGTATGTGTTACAATAGTGATGAATTTTTGAAGACTGAAGGTTTAGTTCCGATACCCCCCCGCAGAGGTATGTGTTACAATCCGGCGACATGCCGGTGAGTGAAATCATTAGTTCCGATACCCCCCCGCAGAGGTATGTGTTACAATTAATCCTCATCAACGAAAGAGAAGAGCGTAGTTCCGATACCCCCCCGCAGAGGTATGTGTTACAATAATCAATAGAAATATAGCCGAGGTATATGAGTTCCGATACCCCCCCGCAGAGGTATGTGTTACAATCCTATAATGCCGGGTCCAGTAATGAGAGGAGTTCCGATACCCCCCCGCAGAGGTATGTGTTACAATTGCGATAAGCAGAAAGATGAAACAGTATTAGTTCCGATACCCCCCCGCAGAGGTATGTGTTACAATTCTACTTTTTGCCCATACCTGTTTATCGCGGTTCCGATACCCCCCCGCAGAGGTATGTGTTACAATTACTGTAATACCGTCTTATCAATTGTCTGTGTTCCGATACCCCCCCGCAGAGGTATGTGTTACAATTGCGGCGGTGGGTATGCCAAGATTCTTCATGTTCCGATACCCCCCCGCAGAGGTATGTGTTACAATGTCTGCCATTCGTTTATAATGTGCGGCAGTGTTCCGATACCCCCCCGCAGAGGTATGTGTTACAATTACTCTGGACGTTGTAGCGTTCTATCCGTTGTTCCGATACCCCCCCGCAGAGGTATGTGTTACAATTTCGCTTCACCTTTTTTCGCAATCGTTTCAGTTCCGATACCCCCCCGCAGAGGTATGTGTTACAATTTCGCTTCACCTTTTTTCGCAATCGTTTCAGTTCCGATACCCCCCCGCAGAGGTATGTGTTACAATATAAAAGGAGAGGATGACAGCAATGGATATGTTCCGATACCCCCCCGCAGAGGTATGTGTTACAATTTAAAAAGGTGCGTAATAAAAATGTTCATTGTTCCGATACCCCCCCGCAGAGGTATGTGTTACAATTCATGGGGCTACCATACCTAGGGCTCTTATGTTCCGATACCCCCCCGCAGAGGTATGTGTTACAATTGATAAGTACGAAGCTACCATACAGGAAGTGTTCCGATACCCCCCCGCAGAGGTATGTGTTACAATACCTAATTCGCTGTATGCTTCTGCTTTTATGTTCCGATACCCCCCCGCAGAGGTATGTGTTACAATTTCGTTTTACTTTTTTTCTTAGTCGTTTCAGTTCCGATACCCCCCCGCAGAGGTATGTGTTACAATGAAAGTATTCGGCGGTGGATACATCGCAATGTTCCGATACCCCCCCGCAGAGGTATGTGTTACAATAATCAATGCGATGGTCAAGTAAATCATCGTGTTCCGATACCCCCCCGCAGAGGTATGTGTTACAATTATATTTGCGACTTGAACAATGCGCTCCAGGTTCCGATACCCCCCCGCAGAGGTATGTGTTACAATTGTCTGCCATTCGTTTATAATGTGCAGCAGGTTCCGATACCCCCCCGCAGAGGTATGTGTTACAATAAATCGACCACACTATCACGCAATTGTGCTGTTCCGATACCCCCCCGCAGAGGTATGTGTTACAATATTACACCCCATGTTAGCAGCAGGTGGAGCGTTCCGATACCCCCCCGCAGAGGTATGTGTTACAATAAATCATATTTATATTATATTTAGTTTGTTGTTCCGATACCCCCCCGCAGAGGTATGTGTTACAATCCTGATACTAGCATTCGTAACAGTACCAACGTTCCGATACCCCCCCGCAGAGGTATGTGTTACAATGCGTGTCGGCGGTGGAAGAGTTGGCACAATGTTCCGATACCCCCCCGCAGAGGTATGTGTTACAATGAAGGGGAGGCAGGCAAATGACTGATAGCAGTTCCGATACCCCCCCGCAGAGGTATGTGTTACAATGCGTCTAAGAATTATATTGATGTAGACATTGTTCCGATACCCCCCCGCAGAGGTATGTGTTACAATGAATTATTTTCAGGCAATGTTTCATCGGAAGTTCCGATACCCCCCCGCAGAGGTATGTGTTACAATGTTTGCAGAATTGAAGCAATCGAGTTTTATGTTCCGATACCCCCCCGCAGAGGTATGTGTTACAATTGTTATCTGCAATGTTTATACCTGCTCCCGGTTCCGATACCCCCCCGCAGAGGTATGTGTTACAATTTTTCAAACCTGTAAACCTTTGCAATAGTTGTTCCGATACCCCCCCGCAGAGGTATGTGTTACAATGCTGAACATACAATACATATCCGTTACGCTGTTCCGATACCCCCCCGCAGAGGTATGTGTTACAATCTTATGTTCAGATTTGCTACTAACTTCAATGTTCCGATACCCCCCCGCAGAGGTATGTGTTACAATAATAGTACTCATAACATTTCTACCGTACTTGTTCCGATACCCCCCCGCAGAGGTATGTGTTACAATCGGATTTATCGTAATCTCTCAATGCCTCATGTTCCGATACCCCCCCGCAGAGGTATGTGTTACAATAGAAATGCAATTGCTAACAGTCTAAGAGCTGTTCCGATACCCCCCCGCAGAGGTATGTGTTACAATACAAGAGAAGTAGAAGCAATGGCAAATACAGTTCCGATACCCCCCCGCAGAGGTATGTGTTACAATGTCTGCCATTCGTTTATAATGTGCAGCGGGTTCCGATACCCCCCCGCAGAGGTATGTGTTACAATACGAATTAAACGACAACGAAAATAACGAGAGTTCCGATACCCCCCCGCAGAGGTATGTGTTACAATAGGATAAGCGACAACCCCGAGGAAGCGATAGTTCCGATACCCCCCCGCAGAGGTATGTGTTACAATAAAAGCTGTCACCTTACCCTTATATAACAAGTTCCGATACCCCCCCGCAGAGGTATGTGTTACAATATAGGGGGGGGTAAGATAAGCGTATTAAGTGTTCCGATACCCCCCCGCAGAGGTATGTGTTACAATGGCGGAATTGAAGCTACCGCACGCAGAGAAGTTCCGATACCCCCCCGCAGAGGTATGTGTTACAATATAAGCTCCTTCCGGCAAATTAAAAGTGTAGTTCCGATACCCCCCCGCAGAGGTATGTGTTACAATACTTTCTTGTAATTCTTTTAATCTCTGCTTGTTCCGATACCCCCCCGCAGAGGTATGTGTTACAATATGGCAATCATAATTATATCAGTTATCGTTGTTCCGATACCCCCCCGCAGAGGTATGTGTTACAATACATAGAGTATAGTTTATATAGGCAATGTTGTTCCGATACCCCCCCGCAGAGGTATGTGTTACAATAAAGCACCTACCAGGGTAGCGGTAATAGAGGTTCCGATACCCCCCCGCAGAGGTATGTGTTACAATATGTTACAAGGAGGAGCAGGCGGTATGGGAGTTCCGATACCCCCCCGCAGAGGTATGTGTTACAATACAGTACTTACAAATATTTACATGGTTGTAGTTCCGATACCCCCCCGCAGAGGTATGTGTTACAATATAAGACGCAATAACAAAAGGCATCGATGAGTTCCGATACCCCCCCGCAGAGGTATGTGTTACAATTATGCCAAAATTAAAATCAAGCAGGAAATTGTTCCGATACCCCCCCGCAGAGGTATGTGTTACAATTGATAGAGCAGATAGAAAAGATATGCCCCTGTTCCGATACCCCCCCGCAGAGGTATGTGTTACAATTTTAGCTTTATCGACTTATCGTAATCTACGGTTCCGATACCCCCCCGCAGAGGTATGTGTTACAATGTCGTGATATTCCTCCACTATCTCTTCGCCGTTCCGATACCCCCCCGCAGAGGTATGTGTTACAATTTCGGTGTTTGTTATCCTTCATACCGATAGTTCCGATACCCCCCCGCAGAGGTATGTGTTACAATTTTTTCCGGCGAATTTGCTTCAGTAAACTCGTTCCGATACCCCCCCGCAGAGGTATGTGTTACAATAAAATTTTGCTATGCAAGTCGCTTGCATGCGTTCCGATACCCCCCCGCAGAGGTATGTGTTACAATCTTATATGCTTATATGCTTATCAATATTTGTTCCGATACCCCCCCGCAGAGGTATGTGTTACAATGGAGCTTCCTGGCTTCCTGTTTCCGACTAAGTTCCGATACCCCCCCGCAGAGGTATGTGTTACAATTAAAAGTGGTGTCACCTGTGCTCTTACACAGTTCCGATACCCCCCCGCAGAGGTATGTGTTACAATGAAGCATATAAAGAACAACAAAAGCTATTAGTTCCGATACCCCCCCGCAGAGGTATGTGTTACAATATTTCACAATACCATAACACTGATAGTACTGTTCCGATACCCCCCCGCAGAGGTATGTGTTACAATTGGAGTTCTTCTTTATTTACAACTTTTACTGTTCCGATACCCCCCCGCAGAGGTATGTGTTACAATGTAGCACTAATACCAGCCTCATCATGGTCAGTTCCGATACCCCCCCGCAGAGGTATGTGTTACAATTGTAAGGGTTATAAAGCATCCTTTATGACTGTTCCGATACCCCCCCGCAGAGGTATGTGTTACAATTCACATGAGGTGAATAAAACCTTTTGTAATGTTCCGATACCCCCCCGCAGAGGTATGTGTTACAATGTTCCATATCGTATTTTGTGGGACGGATTTGTTCCGATACCCCCCCGCAGAGGTATGTGTTACAATATGTGCCTTTAATTTATTATAGCAATTGAGTTCCGATACCCCCCCGCAGAGGTATGTGTTACAATATCTAATTTAGATAGTCAAAGTCGATTACAGTTCCGATACCCCCCCGCAGAGGTATGTGTTACAATTTGTTCATATTATTGATGAAAGCACGCACAGTTCCGATACCCCCCCGCAGAGGTATGTGTTACAATAATATGTAGGACGGGAGAGAGTGACAGACGGTTCCGATACCCCCCCGCAGAGGTATGTGTTACAATGTCTGCCATTCGTTTATAATGTGCGGCCGGTTCCGATACCCCCCCGCAGAGGTATGTGTTACAATTCCTCGTTCATGTTTTTCAACCGAAGGGTCGTTCCGATACCCCCCCGCAGAGGTATGTGTTACAATACAATAAATTGTTATAAGATATAAGCATAAGTTCCGATACCCCCCCGCAGAGGTATGTGTTACAATGCATTGTGCGGGTGCTTGTTCTCAAGACATGTTCCGATACCCCCCCGCAGAGGTATGTGTTACAATCTTCACCCCTAGTTCTCTCTGCGTAACACGGTTCCGATACCCCCCCGCAGAGGTATGTGTTACAATATGTAACGACCGAGGCTGAGCGGCTGCTGTGTTCCGATACCCCCCCGCAGAGGTATGTGTTACAATATAAGCTCTGCGGGGTAAATCAGACACATAGTTCCGATACCCCCCCGCAGAGGTATGTGTTACAATTGTGATGAGAAGAACACAGATGATATTACGTTCCGATACCCCCCCGCAGAGGTATGTGTTACAATTGAAAGAATTTGTAAAAAAAAGAGGTTTCAGTTCCGATACCCCCCCGCAGAGGTATGTGTTACAATAATAGAGTTACGCTAAAAACAGGAACCATGTTCCGATACCCCCCCGCAGAGGTATGTGTTACAATGCAAATGTTCTGCGTGGTACATCATCACCCGTTCCGATACCCCCCCGCAGAGGTATGTGTTACAATACATGACAGCAACAATCGACAGGTTGTGTCAAGCGGAAAGTTCCGATACCCCCCCGCAGAGGTATGTGTTACAATAGTTGCAATAAGGTATTGCACTACAATGACAACTATGATATGCTAGAAAATGTAGCACATACCTCTGCGGGGAGGAATTATCGGCAATAAGGAGAAGCTTTTTAAGCTTCTATCTCAACCTCCCTCCTTTTTATTTCAAATTGGAGGGATTTTTTTTATTGTTGTTCATCTGTAAATAGTAAAAACTGCTCGGGCTTTTTAACCGACAGTGCTGTATCAACGGGTCTATTTCCGTAAAAATTAAATGTCATGCCATATTGCTTATCAGTAATGAGAAAAAATGATGTTTTCCCTTTATCAGGGGTATAACTTCCTATACGCTGTGCCGTAGCTCGGGCAATATCTATAGTCGCAAAATGCCGTAAGTACACTGATAATTGTATCTGCATGAAATTTTCTTCAAGAAGCATGTTTCTAAACTGCGTATATCGCCTTACTTCTGTTTTGCTTTTTGTAGGAAGATCAAATACCGCCAATACCCACATAATACGCCATCCATTGCTATGCGAGCTGTTCATCATCCTACTTGTTTTATGTGATTTGAAAATTCATAATCACCATCACTCTCAATAGAAGGCAATACTAAACTTGTGCTAGCATTTTCCATGGCTCGACAAAAACTCTGCACTAGTATTTCCATTGCAGAAATACTTCTATAAGTTTTTCCGTGCATGTTTACAGAAGAATTTAATACTTTTAACAAGGTACTTCTTTTACTCGCATTAAAGCATTCTTCATGTGCAGACTGAAAAACCTGCCGTTCTACAATAAAACGAAACGGCTCCATCATATCTTCTACAAGATTAAAAGGGTTGTCCTTACGGCAATGCCCCAGTCCAAACGAAACATGCAATCCATAACTAGTTAATACACGCGCCATCGCCGAACGCACTATCGCAAAGCCATAATTAAGCGCACTATTAATACTATCTGTCGCACCTTGTTTATGCCGCATAAAATCGTTACCAAATAATGCATTCCAATACACTCGCGCTGCTTTTGCCTCTACCATGGTGCTATCGCCGGGCAGTACCTGCCATACGTATTCGTATAAGATATCAGATCCCTTGCATTGCAATACATGTAGTGTTTCTGCCTGCGTGTTTATTCGGGATTTTACAATCGCTTGCCACCAAAGACGCGAAAGCGATGTATCGAGGTATTGAGATTGCAGTATACTGCGCCTTGCACATTGATTGTTATAACTGTGCGGGAGACACATCATAGAAGGCATGTGCTTTTCATCTGAGACAATGACTATTGTGTTTGCTTTGCTGCATGCTTGTAATACCGCATGCGAAAGCCGTATTGCAATGCTATCAAGATACAGCACCGCAATGTCTGAAAATGCGAAAAAATGTTCTGTATCTTTAATACATATTTTTAATCGTTTTTTATCTACCGAAAGAGACGCATTCTGTTCAAGTACTACAATCTGATGGAGGCTCATGCGTATTCATACTATCGACAAGTTCGCCTCTACTCTTTATAACTTGTATATCGTTAATTTTCGTTTTTCTAAAGTCTTTCATCAATTGCTTTGCTTTTTTTTGAGCATCAGCATAGGTCATGGTCTCGGTGGTTTTTATACATTTTAAAGTTTTTGAACTTGAATGCAATTGCTTTACTACATAGTATTCTTTGCTTTCACGGTCGCAAACTATGTCGTTTTTGTATATACGCACAATTTTATCATCTGTTTTTAATTTTGCTTGGTATTCTTTCGTCCAATATGTGTGATAGGGAATGGGCTTATAAGTCAGACTCTCTTTCTCATCCTCAACTATTTCAAAACATGCATAGCCATCATTGTTAAGTACATGATTATGCCTTATTTTACGCGAATCGCGCACACTAATAATCTTGTCATAGTTTTCGTTATATGTTCCAACACTATTCGTTGCTTTGTGATATACACGTACACACTTTACTTTGTTTTTTGTATCAGCGGGGTAGAAAATACCATCATCAGTACTTGCGCCACAGAGTGCATTTTTACATTTTTTTTCTTCATTCACTTCTGTGGATTCGTGATGTCGCCTTTCAAATTCTGTAATCACATGCTTTTTTACATCTTCTCCTACAATCAGCTCAAGAGTTTTTCTTGTATTATCAAAGGTTTTACCCGCAAGTTCTTCTAATGTCTTTCGCTTTATCAGTTTGTTTATATCTTTTTCTACCCCCAATAGTGCATTCTTACATTTCGCTTTTTCTGTTTTTTCTTTTCCTTCGCTATATTTATTTGTAAATTGTTTGATGATACGCTGTACATTTTTAGTATCTTCAATGTATTCTTCAAGATTTTTTTTCGTAGCCTCAAAGCTATCTGCTGCAAGTTCTGGCAAATTTTTTCCTTCTTTCAATTTTAAGGTAGCACCTTTGCATCTGTAGATGTTTTCATCAAAAAAACCGTCTATGGGCTGTCTATCAGCTTTATGCCACACTACGTAGTTACACAATCGAGGTTTGAGCATAGTGCGTAGCTGATTCTGTAGTGTAATATCCTTCTCAAAGCCCGAAAGTGTTGGGTATTTTTTGTCTGTTTTTTCTGATACTTTATAATTTTTGGGATCTTTGTAATACTTGGTAGCTTTTATAAAAGTACTTCTATCTACTAAGCCTATGACCGCAGCATCTACGGCATGATGACGATGGTCGATTCGCTTGTCGTAATTTTTCTCTATATCTGGAAAAGGTGCATGATATTCGCCACACGGACATTGATGAAGACCTTTGCGTTTACTAGTATCCTTTGCTAAGGGACCATACCATTCGCCACAACCACATGCACATTCACCCTTGTCATCCATAAGTTCACCCTTACGATTGAATACCGGCTTTCCTTCTTCTTTGCGAATATCGGGTATCAGTGTATTAAGTCCGCATGTGCGCCTTAAGTGAGAAGTAAGCGTTCCTCTTGTAACATAGACTCTATCTTCAAGCGTTCCTTTGTCTGTTATCTTGATATTAAGACGTTTTTTCAAATAGGTAGTGAGTTCTCGCCCTATCCAAGCAGTTTCTGAATTCTGCCGAAGTCTAAAACCATCTTCAAAATTTTCTTGATTTTTTTCAAGCAATAATTTCGCACGCCTAACTACATCCTTACAATAGGCTCTGAATGGGTTCGTAAGATAGCTCGGATTTTTCATTGTATCGCTCATAGCTTTGATAGCATTTTCGTTTTTTTCTCCCGCAAAAGCTTCCATTGGTAGTTTTTTTCCTTTTATCTGATTGCATTTACGACACACCACAACCAAGTTCGCATGATTATTTTGTCCACCATATCCTTGAGGCACGATGTGATCTATTTCTGTTTCTTCACTACAGAGATTGGCTTCTTCTAAATATTTTCCACAATAGGCACATTTTAGCTTTTGCTCTTGCCACAAGATGTATTTTTTACACAAACTTTCATTTGGACTTACTCCTGTTTTTTCAAGTTCTTTCCACGCCGCATCTCGCGCTCTTTTCTTTGCCCCTTGTATAGCTTCAATTTTTCCTCGTTTCTCTTGAGAGAGTTTCATTTCACGCGAAAGTTCTATTACCACTTGTGTAGGTAGCTGTCCCTTGTGTTTCTTAATGGCATAGTCTATCGCTTTTTTCGTTTCATCCAGTGCTTGCTGCACTACGCTATCTCCTACGCGCGATAAATTATCATGCCGAGTTTTTTTCCAATTGGGGTATTCTATATCCCGCGCTTCATCAGGACGCTTGCCTTCTCTCATGTGCGGCAACAACTTTTTCAGTGCTTTTACACTGTAGTCTGAACGCCCCGTATCGAGTTTCATAGCTTTTAGTGTTTGTATTTTCTCTTTTTCAAAAAGAGTATTGATAAACACTATTACATTTTTGTTTTCACTTTGACTATTTATATCAAAATATTCACGAACCTCTTCTCGCTCATTCCAGTTCTCATATCCAAAGAAAGATGGCTCATCTATGTCGGCAATTATTTCTATAAACAACTCGCGTTCTCTCTCGCTTAATTGCATATCTGCATCTTTTTCTAATTTCTTAAGCTCACAAGCGGTCGCATTCCCCTTAAATTTATGTTCTTTTTCTCCTGATGACGCACTTCTATCATGAGTAAATCTTCCATCTGTTATGCCAAGTTCTTTATACAATGCTTTTGCAGAAACCTCTTTGTGCTGATGAAATAAAAGACTTACTTTTTCTTTCTCTTCCTCTCTTAGCTTTCGTTTTCCTGAAATTTTTAGTTCCAAATCTTTATTTCGCCACAAAAAGCAACTTGTTAACTGCTCTTTCTGATTAGAATCAGTGCTATCATTGTCTGTATCAAATATTTTAGAAAAGCCTTGTAAAGATTCTAATATTTGCTTAGTTGTGCTATCTTTTATAGTTTGTTCGTACAATTTTTTTACAGAAACTGTCCTTTTGTCGCCAAAGAAAGTTTCTATTTTTTCTTTCTCAAGAGTATTAGTAATTGATTTTGAAAATTTAATTTCTAAGTCATTCAACAGCTGTTCTATACGATATTCTTGAAACACTGGGTGTGCTCTTGATGCTCTATAATGCTTTGGCTCTAGCTCACATGTGCCTATACTATCTTTATTCCACCAGATAGGTCTTTGGTCAAAGAGTGCATGGTAAAATAAATCGCGCATAGATACATCTTTGTTTCTTTGAAGGATGCTTTTGACTTTTTCATTATCAAAATACGTTTCATATACTTCTTTTATACACTTGCCATCGCTATCTTTGTTTTTCAGTACCTCCTTGTGGTGTTTTTCTTGGCACTCCCATATCTTTGCAAACTCATCTTGCAGCATGTCTCTTCTTGCATAGGTACCTGTCTCCGATATTTTTTTCCACGCCTCTTTTGTGCTTTCCATATTACATTTACGTTTATAAAGCAATTGCCCTAACGTAGTACAGTCGTATTCTTCCATAAGATTTTCAAGTTCACTAATAGCTGAACTAACCTTTCCGTCTTCTGCTTTGGTAAATCTACCTTCGTATCCTCTGTTTTTTGCCATAAGCAAGAACACTGCCATTAACTGCTCAATTGATATTTTTTCTGTTACCGCATCTGAACGCCACTTGTGTACGCTGCCCTGTGCTTGCTTTTCCTGTACTTTGTGTACCAAGGCTGAAGTAGTGCCTGCCAGCGAGAACAGATGCGCAATTTTTTTCATCCGTTGTACGCGACGCTGTACCTGTCGTCTCATTAAGCGTTTTTCTCTTCGCTGTGTTTTTTTCAGCTTGCCGGTTTTTGCGTCCGCCAAAGGCTCACCAAAAACACGCACATCCATGTGTTGTAATTTGTATGGTTGTGTGTCTTCGTTTAAAAGATATGTAACAAGCCCTATTGCCGAAGTATTAATGTCTAAAGCCAATCTATATTCACGTTGTGCATTCATTTCGCAACCTCTCTTTATTTGTACAAATATTTATAAGTTCAAATATGGTAAATAATTACAAGAAACCGTATGTTTTTCTAAATTACCTCTAAATTTTTATTAGTTTTAATTATATTAAGTATATGGCTTTTTTATCATCGTGTACAACATATTTATCACGAACATGACGCATAAAAATGCAAGCGAGAACCACCGACAATTCTTGCATCAACCTTGTGCAACGCACCGTAACAATCTAAAAGTTTTTCGCGTGTAGGCGTGTGTATTACCACAATGCTACTGAAGCTAAGCAATGCGCTTGCAGCTATTTTGTGCATCAAGTCACTTTTATGCGCGTAGGCGAAGGGCGGATCACAGTAGATGATGTCATGCGCTTTTTTATGCTTCACGATAAATCGCTCGACTTTATCTTTGTACAAAAACACCGTCTTCGTTTGTCTTTCGTTGTCGCACAAAAGCGCTATGTTTTTAAGCATTACCGACCACTTACCCCTATCGCTTTCTACGGCAATAGCGTGTATAACCCCGCGAGAGATAAATTCTAAGGCGATAAGACAGGAGCCAGAAAACATATCTACAACCGAAAGTCCTTTAAATGCTTCGTGTGCATTTACACTTTCTGTGTTTTCTGCATTGCCCGCGCGCTGCGTGAGCATATTTGCAAGAACTTGAAAAAGCACCTCGCGCATAATAGACATAGCGGGGCGTATTTCACCGGGTGGACATGTAATGCGTTTGTCTTTATACGTACCACCAGAAATAACAAGATGACGTTTCATAAAATGTAGCTACACCAAAGCATTTGTGCGAGAGAGAATATGCGTCCGCAAGAGCGCGTGTTTTTCACTACGCAAATGTGGGTCAGAGCTAAGTATCTGCTGTGCAGAAGCGTGAGCAGCAGCTATTATGTCTTGATGTTCCTTCATATCAAAAAAATCAAACAAGGCTAACCCCGATTGACGTATTCCTAACTGATGTATATCGCCCGGGCCACGAAGAAGTAAATCGCGCTCGGCTATGATAAATCCATCAGTTTCTTCGTATAATACCTTAAGCCGCTCTTTTGCAATTTGCGATAGAGGGTTTTTGTATACAAAGATAGCTTCACTGGGCAAGGTACTTCTTCCTACTCGTCCACGAAGCTGATGCAATGTAGCGAGCCCAAAACGCTGCGAATCAAAGATACACATTGTCGTCGCTTTCGGAACATCTATGCCAACTTCAATAATGGTCGTGCTTACTAAGGCAGAAATATCGCCGCGTGAAAAGTCTTGGACTATGCGTTCGCGTTCTTTAGGAGAAACTTTAGAGTGTAAGAGCGCGACGCTATATGGCAGAAGTGCCTTTTGTATTATAGGGTACATCATACGGGCACTGATGGCATTTGTGGCAGAATTTTGAAACAATGCACCTTGCGGCATGGAAGCGCTGTTTTTCATTTTTATATCTTCGTCTTCTTTTTCAATATCGTCTATCACGGGAAATACAAAAAAAGCCTGCTCGCCTTTCGCAAGTTTTTCTTTTATGTGCGCGTAGATAGAAGCGCTGTTTTCGTATAAAACCAACCTTGTACGAACCGTTGTTCTGCCTTTAGGCATATGACGAAGCGAACTTATAGGTAAATTGCTGTAAAGAGTTAATGCAAGTGTGCGCGGTATGGGTGTCGCAGACATAAACAAAGCATGGGTGTTTTCTCCTTTCGCTAAGAGCTTTGCCCGCTGTGCAATGCCAAATCGATGTTGTTCGTCTATGACTACAAAATGTAAATTTTTGTATTGTAGTGCATCGGAATACAAGGCGTGCGTACCAACTATACATTGCGCAGAACCTTCTGCTATTTCCGCATACGCTTTTTTGCGCGCGGAACTACTCATGCTGCCTGTTATAAGCACCGTGCGTATTCCAAAAGGTTCACAAAGTTTTTCTATAGTAGAAAAATGTTGTAAAGCCAAAGCTTCAGAAGGGACGGCAAAACAAGCTTGATATCCGCTCTCTATGCTAAAAAGTGCAACGCATAGTGCCACGATGGTTTTGCCTGAACCTACATCGCCTTGTAAAATTCTGCGCATGGTACTATCGTGCAACGCACTTTGATGCATGTCATAGCTTATTTCGTTTATACTCTGTATCTGTCCTTCGGTAAGTTCAAACGGAAGGCTTTTCACAAAGGCGCGCACTAAAGAGCTCTGCATGCCCCTATCGTTTTTTTGTGCTTCCTCTGTGTCGATAGTATTCACATATGAAGTTTTTTTTCGCTCATACTGCATCGAAAGTTGAAACAAAAGCAATTCATCAAAAGCAAAATATTTGCGCGCGATGTCTACTTCTTTTTCACTGAGCGGAACATGCATCATGCGAGTTGCATCGTAGCGAGTTATTGTAGCGGTGTCATGAACACCTTCATACACATTTGGTATACGTACACATTCAAGCACCATTTTTACACACAGCGAAAACATGTTTTGACTTATACCCGTGTTATACAATGCATAGCGTGGTACTATTGTGTTTCTTCTACTTGAGTCAGTTATTACTTCAAAATCACTTGAAATAACCGCACCGTATGAGTGAATAAAATGCCCCCAAATGATAGCGGTACTTCCTACCGATAAAACACGTTGCAAAAATTCTCGTCCGTAACAGTGGAGTTCTACTTGCCCGCTGTCATCACGCAGTATTATTTTTAAAAGCCTGCCACGCCGCCGTAGCGTAACAAATGCATGACTTGCAACCTGTGCATGTATTAGCACTTTTTCTTTACGCATCGAATGGGCAAGCGAAGTTAATTCCGTACGATCTTCATACGAAGAGGGAACATGCATAAGAATATCCCCTGCAGTATGTATTTTCATTGCGTGTAGTTTTTTTACAAGCGTTGTTTTATACCTTGCATGTACGCTGCGCTGCGTTCGCAAGAGAGTTGCTATATCATCAGTAATATCAGAAAACAAAGACATGGATACAGTGCTACATACTACCGCATTATGCGAATTGAATGTGTTCTTTTAAAGAATACAACGCATTTTTGAAACATCGTTTTATTTAGTGTACAGTACTTGATAATATGTTACTGCCTCACCTTATATTACGCACCCAACGTATCTCCAAACCACCCATGCCGATACTTATCTATACAACAATACTTAGAAAATATATCAAAAGTGTCTATATATTATATTTAGTAAGCCTTACGCTTATAAAAACATTTACGTAATTTAAAGAGCAATTGATGATACATAAGAAAGCATACGTATTATATATAGTTCTTACAATTTTCTTTATTGCAGCATGCGATAATCCCAAATCTGAGAAAAAATCCAGAACCGATGGTAGTGGTGGAACAGCAGGAACATACAAAACAGCTACAACAAACCCGTAATTGAAACAAACAAGCTTACAGGCGATGCCCGAGTCATTAAATACGCATCAAGCGAAACAAAGATAGCCACGGTCAATGGCGCAGGATTAGTAAGTTTTGTTACCGCAGGCACCGCTACCATCACCGCCGTAAAAGCAGCGGAAGATTGGACATGATGAAGCTACTGACAGCTACATACTATACATCACTATGATACCTACAAGAATAAACGATCGCCAACGAAAGTTGGCTCTGACTTGTCTCACTCTCTACATGGTGTAGGAGGATGCGAATTTGGATTTATAACGCAGACGAAATAATAACAAGCAATAAGAAAGGCGTATGAGTATCAAATACACTAGTGGAGGTGCGTACTAATAACCACTTATTAGGAGCAATATCGTATCTCCAAGCCACTTGCTTTCCGACATTTAGAAAACGCGTAATGTGCGTGTCTCTCTTTATAGCACTAGACTTTCCCGACAAATAGGCATTGTACTATCCACTCGCATTTCTTAAGAATATACCCCGCCTTAGTCTCAAGAACAATCTCATTTATTATTTAAAGCAATGTTAGCGCTCTTCCTTATACACACCATACTTTCTCAACGCTAGGAATGTTTGAAATACGCTTTATGAAATTTTCATCATCGCTATTAACTGTAAGCCCCGGCGGCAAATGCACTACCTGCGGTTCACTAGCATTGTCATCGTGCATGTGAAAAACCACACGAGCAGGACCAAAGTTATTTACAAAATCTTTTTGTAAATTCTTAAGTTGCTTTTCAAACTCCTCGCCATCTAATCCTTCGCAATGGAGAAGGAGGTGTATAGTTTTAAAAAGTTTTGGTTTTACTATCGCTGCTGACTTTGTATCGTTCAACCGTATTTCCTGCACACGCTCTAAATCCTCTATAATTGAAGAAACCCAAAATACATACCTGTCTTCGCGGACGCGTAGATGCCCAACTAATGCACACACACATTGCTCTGAGACTTGTACATCTTCGTCGCTTTTTATCCGATAGATAAATTCTATGTTACCGCGAAAATCTTCTGCTTTGCCGCTGTATATTTTGTAATTGTCTTTAAGGTGCATGCGTACCTTATCAACGTAGCAAATAAGATAGTGGTTTTTACTTGCACCAAAAGAACCTTTTTCATTATTCGTGCTTTCCCAATCAAGCGCTGACAAATCAAGCGTGGTTTGTTTGCTCCATAGTTCTTCTTTTTCTCTTAGCGGATGCCAAGTAAGATAAATGCCAAGATACATGCGTTCTCTTAAGTGAACTTCTCGCTCATGTTCTTTTGTAGAAATTTTTTCTTCCAAAGATCCTTCGCTCTCACCTTCGCTAAAAAGAAGCATCCGCTGTTCTTTGTTTGCATTCAATCGCTCTTTTCCTTCTTCACTAAGAATATCTTTATTCGCCCACAAATGCGCACGCCGTGAGTCCACGCTGTCAAAAATGCCGGCAGCTATTCCCGCTTCTAAAAAATGCACAAGTCCTCTCCCATCCATCATACGCTCTATAACATTCAAAACACTCGTATAGGCTCCGTTTTTTTTTCGCTCATCGGGAATGTGTTGCTTGTTTTCTTCACTGATAGTTTTTATCGCCGCAAAGCCATAGCGAATAGCATCATCTTCTATAGAAAAACCAAAATTGCTGTAATTAACATCGGGCGGTAATATGCGAATGCCCATGTCTTTGCACATGTGTAAATACTTTGTAACGCTTTCTAAGTTTGAAGCTATCGCATTAAGCATAGCTACAAAAAACACGAGCGGATAATGCGCTTTTAGATATGCCGTGCGATAGGCAAGTACTCCGTAAGCAGCGGCATGCGATTTATTAAATCCGTATCCTGCAAAGGGTTCTAAAAGCTTGAATATTTTCTTTGCTGTGTTCTGTTGATACCCATTTTTTACCGCCCCTTCGACAAACATATCTAACTGTTGTTTCATTTCTTCTTTTTTCTTCTTGCCCATCACGCGCCGAAGTATATCTGCATTACCAAGCGAATAGCCTGCAACAATTCGTGCAATTTCCATAACCTGTTCTTGATAGACAATAACTCCATAAGTTTCTTCTAGTATGCTTTTTAGTACATCTAAATGATACTGGGCACTTTTACGCCCGTGCTTGACATCTGCATATGTTTCGATATGTTCCATAGGTCCTGGTCGATAGAGTGCATTCAACGCGATAAGGTCGTTTATACGCGTAGGTTGAACTTGGCGCAAGGCGCGTATCATGCCGGGGCTTTCAAACTGAAATACCGCTCCACTTTTCCCATCACTGAGCATAGAGAAAGTTTTTTCATCATCTTCGGGAATTACTTCTACAGAAAATGAAGGGTCGCTTTCTTGTATTTCTTTTTCTGCATTAGCAATAATGGTAACCGTACGCAACCCTAATATGTCCATTTTCACAAGCCCGCATTCTTCTAAGTAATCCATGGTGTACTGCGTAGCGATGGCATTTGACTTTGGGTCCTTGTACAGCGGCACATATTCTATAAGTGGCTCTTTTCCTATGACAACTCCCGCTGCATGTAACGAAGCATGGCGATGTGTACCAATCATTTTTTCAGCTATCGTGAAAAGTTTTTTGTGCGATTCGGATGTATATGCCGATAATTTTGGTTCTTGCTCTTTCGCATCGGCAAGACTCTTACAGGTAGGCGGAATAAGCTTCGCAATTTCATCCGCATCTTCGTATGAAAAATCGAGTATTCTCGCAATATCGCGCAAGGCACCTTTTGGCTGCAAAGATGAAAAAGTTATTATCTGCCCTACGTGATCATCGCCATAGCGTCTTTTAATATAATTGATTATCTGCTGTCGTCCATTTACGCAAAAGTCGCTGTCTATGTCGGGCATGCTAACGCGTTCAGGGTTCAGAAAACGCTCAAACAAAAGCCCATACTTCAATGGGTCTAGTCCCGTAATACCTAGCGCATATGCCACAATGGAACCTGCCGCAGAGCCGCGTCCTAAGCCTACAGGAATATTCGACTTATGCGCAAACGATACAATGTCCCACACTATGAGAAAATATCCACTATATCCCATGCGAATCATAATATCAAGCTCATACTCCACGCGCTGTGTTATTTCGACACTCAGTACGCTATAGCGCTTTTTAATTCCTTCAAAAACGAGATGTCGTAAATACGATCCTGCGTTTTCAAAGCCTTCTGGAATAGGAAATTCGGGCAATTGTGCACCGGGAAACTGAATATCAAAAGAGCATTTTTCGGCAAGATTTACGGTAGCATCTAGTGCTTCAGGGTAGTCTTTTAAAAAAACTTCCATTTCACTACGCGTTTTTACGTAGTACTCTTCGTTGTAAAATTCGCGTCTGTTTATTTTTCCATTTTTTAGAAAAATACCGTGTGCCTCTGCATCTTCTTTATGCACATAGTGGCAGTCGTTACCGGCGACGGTTGCAATAGAAAGTTTTTTCGCCATTGCGTATAGCTTTGCGTTAAGCTGATACTCTGCCGTTTGCCCGTGATTTTGTAGTTCAAGGTAGAAGTTTTCGTTAAATAGTTCTTTAAGTTCCTTTATTTTTTGCACCGCGCGCTCTTCTTGTCCAATCTCGTATAGAGAACCTATTTCACTTCCATACTGTGGCGCAATGCACACAAGTCCATCGGTATGTTTTGCTAAAAGTTTCATATCAATGCGCGGAACATAATAAAAGCCTTCTTGGTAGCCAATGGAGCTAAGTTTTTTCAAATTCAAAAAGCCCTTTGCGTTTTTACAAAGCACGATAAGCGAGGTTCTTTCATATGAATTTTTTTTTCTTTCTTCCGCTATCCACAACTCGCAACCAATTATCGGCTTTATGCTGTGCTTTTGACAAGCTTTTGAAAATTCTACCGCACCAAAGAGATTTCCTGAGTCGGTAAGCGCTACCGCAGGTTGTCCGTAGTTTGCGGCACAAGAAACAATAGCATCAATCGATGCAATGCTTGTTTGCAAACTATAGTCAGAATGTGTATTAAGGTGAACAAAGTCATCGTGTTTCATACAAGCACGTTTTATTTTTGTCTAAGCTTCGCCTTTAAGTCTGTGGGTATCTGCATACGTAATAGTGATGTTTTTGTGCTTCGCGATGCGATCAGTGAATAATGTTTTTTAAACCATTGGGCTACAAATGAAATAAAGACGATTACAAGAATATCTCGTGAAATAGAAACTACTTCATTCTTTAATGCATTCTCAAATGGTATAGAAGCTATAAAGACCGCGCCGCTAATGCCACATGCATAAAATAGAATAAGCCCAGAAAAATTTGCGACAAAAAACCCAAAAAACGAAATTGTCTTCCAGTGGTGCTCAACGAGTATGCCAATAACAAGCGCAGCAAGTAGATAGCCAACTAAAAACCCAACGGAAGGGCTTAGAAAAATATCTATGCCTCCTCTGCCCCCAGAGAGTAAGGGCACGCCAAGTGCAACGAGCAGAAAAAACAAGAGTATACTCACAAAACCCAGTAGACCAAGCAAAGATCCCGCAAAAAAAATTGCACTATGTTGCAACGTAATTGGAATATTGATTACAGGAATGACAACACGCGGAACAAGCCCTAAAAGAAACGCAAATACAATGAATAAAAATACAACTATAAGGCGTTGAAAAAAATATGCAGGACCTTTTTCATATGTGCGTATCATAACAACTGCGGTTTATTTTAGCACAAAAATCATATCACCGTAAAAGCAAAGCACTCTAAAAAAATACATTCCCACATTGGAACTTATCAATAGTAATAAATTAGCAGCGATGAGCAGACAGAAGATGCTATAGATATTAAAATTAGAGAATATAGATACACAATTTCCTTGAGAATTGATATAGTAATTTTGCGATTTTGAAATTGTATTGATTTTGGTGCGTCATGAGAGGATTCATAAAAAAACATTTACACAGACAAAAAGAAATCATCAGAGCGTTTCTCCTTACGAAACTTGTAAACAAATTAGGATACAAGCCTGATAATATCGTTACAGACAACACCGACAAAGCGCCTCTTTATATTACATTAAAAAACCCTCAAGACTACGAACAAAATAAAGACGAACTCTTCATAGAAAAACAACTTTTTTCTCTTGCTTCTGAAAAAAATTGGTGACAATACAATGAAATTTTTTAAAGGCCAAGAAAATATTTTAAAAGAAAACAATAGACAAGTAATAAAAAAAGACATAAGCAAAATACTCTCATCTTCTCACTTGTCTTTTCTCTTGGGCGCTGGCTGCTCCGCTAACGCAATTTCAACAATGGAAAAAATGCTGGAAGAAATAAAGGAGAAATATCCTAATGTTCTAGAGAATATACCAGATAAGAATAAAAATATAGAAAAAATTTTAGAGATACTCTTTGCACAAAAATTTTATTTAGAAGAAATCGAAGAAAAAATAGAAGAAGAAAAAACAAAGATAGAAAAGAAGATAAGCGCTATTACACAACACATTTTTACTGCATGTAATTGCTTATCAAAGAAAGATCCGTATAACAAAACGCTTGAAGCTTACAAATCCTTTTACAAAAAACTCATGTACAGAGAAAATGCGCTTTCAAAAATCAACATCTTTACTACCAACTACGATTTATTTCATGAAAAAGCAATGGACGATTTAGGAATTATCTACTGCAATGGCTTTAGCGGTACTATAGACAGATATTTTAATCCAATGACTTTTAATTATGCCTATGCTGAACAAATAGGTTTAAACAAAGAAAAATACAATGTTCTCCATGACTATGTGTATTTGTATAAACTTCACGGGTCTATCAACTGGATAAAATCAAAAAATAATAATTCACTATTTAAAATACAAGAAATTCAAATACCCTCTTACGATGAGAATCATATTATGATATATCCAACCCCCGAGAAACAAAGCATAGGTTTGGACTCTCCTTATAGTGATTTATTGAGGGAATTTCAAAAAAAATTGCTAATACAAGATACTATCTTAGTTGTTATTGGCTACAGCTTTGCTGATGAACACATCAACAATATCATCTATCAAGCATTAGCGACAATTTCCAAATTTAGATTGATTATATTTTCTCATCAAAAAATAGACACAAATGAAGAAATAGAAAAATTAAGAAAGAAAAACGACCCTAGAATATGGATCATCACGGGTACAGAACCCGAACAAAATAATAATGAGAACTCTAAAAAAAACAATGATAAGAACATAGCAGATTTTAAATACATAATAGATAATTTCTTATCAGAAGAAAATGAAGAGGACAAAAAATTAGATGAAACAATGCTATCACATAGACAGTTAACAGAACAGATGAAAAATGATACAAGATAAGAGAGAGCGCTGTATTGCAAAAATTACTGCCGTGAATGCCTATAAGCTAGAAGCTGAATTGCTAGGTCATATCAGTAGTTTTAATATTAATGGGTTTGAAGACATATATCAATTTATTAGACTAAACGGCTTTGTTCTAATTTGTATTGAAAATAATTTTATAGTTGCCTCAATTTCTTCAATTAGAGAAAGGGACAACACACCTACCTATACTGATAAAGATACTCTAAACAAGATACATTCTAGTAAAATTTTAGAGTTATTTCCTTTGGGAGTTTTAGAAAACAATACATTTGCTTTTGGGGTTTCTAATTATCCCGTGCTGTACAGTGATGTGATTTATATAAAAAATAAGGAATTAGACATACTATTTAGTAAGAACGATAAGGACGATAAAGATGAAAAACAATACTTAGAAATTGGTTCATGGACCTTAATGGATAACTATAACGTTAAAATAAACATAAATGAATTTTTTGCTTCTCATAGTGCCGTGTTAGGAAATACAGGCAGCGGGAAAAGCTGCACCATTTCTGCCATATTGCAAAGCATTTACAAAGACAAAAATTATCCCAAATCTCAATTTATATTTTTTGATGTAAACGGAGAATATAAACAAGCATTCGAAAAACTTAATACCATAAAATTCAAATACACTGTATTAAAAGAAGCAAAATCTGATAATAAATTCTCTCTGCCATTACACTTACTTACTATTGATGAATGGGAATTACTCCTAAAGGCCAGCACTAAAGCACAAGCACCTGTTTTGAGAAACGCTTTAGGCTTGTATAGCTTGTGTGAAAAAGACGACACAAAAAAAGACGACACAAAAAAAGACGACACAAAAAAAGACGACACAAAAAATAAAATAAAAACTTATATATTCTGTAAAATTGCAAAACATCTTTTAGAATCAGAATCAAGCTCTACAGTAAGCAAAATCATTGCAAACTACCAAAAACTACAAAATCAAAAATTGCCATTTTGTATTGAAAGCCATTCATTTGAAGAAAAAAAGCCAAAAACACAATGCTTAAAGTTTAAGCCAATACAAGAGAATAATTCTCAAAACGATTTTATCTATTTCGGACTGCATTTTGGCGATATAAAAAATATTAATGAGTTTCAAAAATGTCTTTCACATTTAGAACAAGATAACACCCCTGAAAATGCAGATGATACTTTCTTTGAATACAAAAATGATTGTGCTATTGAACTAAAAAAATTAGAAGAATATATTGAATTAGCTATTTGTTGGGAAGAAGCGCATGGAAATAAACAAATTAGAGATTACTGTTCTTCCTTAATTACCCGATTAAAATCTTTAAGTCAAAGAGAAGAATTTAAAATTTTTGAAACTAGCTCGTCAGAAAAAATCAATTCAAAAGAAAACAATGTAGAAAAATACATTACAGGACTAATAGAAGAAAATAATATTACTATTATTAACCTTGAAACCACTGATGATGAAATTATTGAAATTGTCTCTTCTGTATTAGCTCGACTTTTTTTTGAATATACAAAAAACTTAAAGCCAAGAAATTCTAAACCTATTCATCTTGTCTTAGATGAAGCTCATAGATATATATCAAATAACAAAGGAAAAGAATACTCCTTTGAGGCGAATAGAATTTTTGAAAGAATAGCGAAAGAAGCGAGAAAATATGGCTTATTCCTTATGCTATCAAGCCAAAGACCGAGCGAACTTAATGAAACCGTTGTATCTCAATGTAGTAATTTTATTATTCATCGCATACAAAATCCTAATGATCTACAATATATTAGGTCTATGACGCCTTTTGTTTCTAAATCAATACTAGATCAATTGCCCTCAATTCCTCAACAAGAAGCATTAATTTTTGGCACCGCGGTACATCTCCCTATTTTATTTAAGGTAAAAAACGCAGACCCATTACCCGATAGTAAAAATAACGATATCGTTACAAATTGGAGTTAACCAATCTCAATCCTTTAAGATAAGCGCCTACAACATATCAGCATAATGTTGCTCAAGCGTTTTTTGAAACCACACAATAGTAGCGTGCAAACGATACATAAGGCTTATTCCAACCCTGCGGCGCAAAGATTTAATTCGCGGGATATCAGAAGGTTTAATTCCTGTCACTGCGTAGCCCGTGTAGGTATTGCCATCTCGTTTTATAATGACACCGAAAGACACACTATGAGGCTTCGCAATAGGCACTATGTTTTTATAGCGAACAGTCTGAAGATTTTGCATTTGTATGTAAAAGTGGTGCTTTCGTGGATTATAAAAAACACTATAGCTTGAAACTCCCGAACCAAAAGACGAATCTTTGCGAAACCAATGCATTTTGTATACCAATACTTCATCATCATCTTCTTTTACAAGCTCGGGCACTAGTTCAGATGCCAATACATCGGGCAAGGGGTCTTCATTTTTAACAGAATTTACTCTGTAGCTTTTAAGAATATATGCACGATATCGCTTGCGTCTTTCTGAATAATATTCCGTCCCCTCCAAATTTCGTAAATTAAAAAGCACATTGAGTACGACTTGATCTTTTTGCTCCTCTGTCATGTTTTGTAACAAAGTTTTATTCTTCGAAGTTTCAAGCGTAAAAGATTGATATACTTCCGCACCTAAATCAGGAGCTAATTCGCTAAAATGTGCATGCAAGCGCGTATCAAATGACGAAGAATCACGAAGATTTGGAGCAAACACGCCTTCATAAAGCGTCTTGTCAAAAACAGGCGGCGGGACATCTTGTGCAAAAAGAACTGATACAGATATAAAACACAAAGGCAGTAAAAAAGCTCCGCCTCTTCGTACAAAAAATGTGTGAAAAAACATATTTATTATAATAGTGAATTATATGCAGAAAAAAACCATAGTTTTTACTGGCGGAGGAACTGGTGGACATGTGTTTCCGGGACTTGCATTAGCAGAGCACTTAGTTCAAGAAGGATCGTATAATTTTTTGTGGATAGGCTCAAAAACGGGCGCAGAAAAAAATTATGTTTCAACTGCTCATTATGCGCCTATGGAATTTATAGGCATCCCTTCGGGAAAGTTTCGGCGCTCTTTTTCTTTTAAGAACATGAGTGATATTTTTAACGTTTTGTGGGCTATTCAATGCGCAAAAAAGCTTCTAAAAAAACTGCGTCCGAGCTGTATTGTTTCCATCGGAAGCTATGTTTCCGTTCCGGTTGTGCTCGCAGCACACAAGCTTGGCGTTCCAATAGTAAGTGTGGTAACTGACATATCAATAAGCCTCTCAACAAAAATAAACGCAAAATACAGCAGTGCCTTGCTCTTTGCATACGAAAGCATTGCTGAGCACTATCAAAAAATATCGCGTGATTCTAAACGCAAATCACAGGCGATACATGTTGCGGGACTACCCTTGCGAACTGAAATATTTACGAAAGACCCCGAAGCAATAGAAAAACAATATGGCATTGAAAAAGAAAAAAAAGTACTTTTGATACTCGGTGGCAGTAGTGGTTCTCAAGAGATAAATTCATTCATAGAATACATTCTCCCTTCGTTGAAAAAAGACACCGTAGTACTTCATCAAACAGGTAGCAAAGAAAAACAAAGAGCTTTAACAAAAAACTACATTCCCATTCCGTTTTTTTCCGAGAACTACGGGGCTGTTTTATCAAGAGCAAATGCTGCGCTATCTCGTGGTGGAGCAGGAAGTTTGTGGGAATTAACCTCTCGTGCTATTCCTAGCGTAGTTGTGCCGCTTCCTCGCACAAAGTCACGTGGCGATCAAATAGAAAATGCACAGTACTTTGCACAAAGAAACATGCTTGTTAACCTTGGCGAAAACCCTAACGCAGATACGGTAAAAAACGCCGTACAAAAAATTTTATATGACAAAGCACACTCGCACAAGTTACGCGAGACATGCCTCTGCGCATCTAGCATGAATGCTGCTAAAATTTTTTCTCGTATCATTAAAACATATACTTAAAGTATATGTACTAATTGTATATAATACTGTTATCTATTTTTAGAAATGAAAGCAAAATCACAAATCCATGTTAAAGTAAGAAAATATTATGAAGCTACAAATCTTAAGCGCTTCATTAGAAGTGCCCCTAAAAAAAGTAAGCAACAATGACATCACACAATCGCTTAATACCTCAGATGAATGGATATATTCGCACACGGGTATTAAATACCGATTTATTGCAGAAAAAGAAAAAGCATCTGACTTAGGTGCAAGCGCAGCACGAAAAGCACTTTTGAGTGCAGGACTACACCATACAGATGTAGATATGATTATCGTAGCGACATCAACTCCAGATTATTTGTCTTTTCCTGCTACCGCTTGTATAATACAGGAAAAACTTGGGATAAATTCTTGTGCTACTTATGATATTTCCGCTGCATGTTCAGGGTTTGTCTATGCATTTTCAGCTGCAGTAAATTCAATACGGGCAAAAGAAGCAGAAAACGTATTAATAATAGGCTCTGAAATTTTTTCGAGTATTTTGAATTGGCAAGATCGATCTACTTGCATATTATTTGGCGATGGTGCAGGTGCTGTAGTGCTATCGAGTAATCCGAAAAAAATGCATAAATCAGAAGAGCTACAAAGCGATGTCATAAGTAATTTTTTATGCAATACTACGAAAGGAAATAAAGCGCTCGTTCGCGTATCTGAAAACTCTAACGACAATAGCATGAGCTACGTACAGATGAATGGAAGAAAAGTTTACATTTTTGCAATTCACGCAATTGTTCAAACAATGCAAACGCTGTGCAAAAAAAGCGGTATATCAATTGATGATATTGATTATATCGTGCCACACCAAGCAAACAGCCGCATTATATACGCTTCTGCGAAAAAATTAAAAATACCTAAGGAAAAATTTTTCATCAATATAAAGCATTATGCAAATACATCCGCTGCATCAATACCTATAGCCTTGGCAGATATGCGTTCTCGAAACTTATTAAGAAGAGGCATGTACATTGCGATGGTTGGATTTGGTGCAGGGCTTTCTTATGGAGGAACATTATTAAGATGGTAAAGACTCACCAAAAAAAAATTTTAGTCGTAGGTGGTGCAGGATACATCGGCAGTCATGTGGTAAAATCTCTGCGTGATTTATCGTACAACGTTGCCGTATATGATAATTTTTCCACGGGAAGAAAAGAGCACATAAAAAAGAATGTGTCTTTTTACAAGGCTTCTATTCTCAACAAAAAAGCGCTTGTAGCGGCATTTGAAGAATTTAAGCCACTTGCAATAGTACATTTAGCTGCAGAAAAATCTGTTGCAAAATCCATGCACGATGTTAACACTTTCTCTGACACAAACATAATAGGAACCATAAACATATTGCGTAGTATGCAGCTTTGCAACATAAAGAACATCGTTTTTTCTTCATCGGCTGCTGTTTTTGGCGAACCACAATATCTTCCCATAGATGAAAATCATCCAACTAATCCTATTAACTACTACGGTGCAACAAAGAAAATAATGGAAGAGATAATGCATTGGTATGATGTAGTATACGGAATCAAATACTGTGCACTGCGTTATTTTAACGCGGCAGGTCATTCACCTGATTCAGATATTCGTGTTATAGAAAAAGAACCACAAAATCTTATCCCAATTATTTTAGAAACCGCCCAAAAAAAACGAAAACTATTTCATATTTTTGGCAAGAATCATAAAACAATTGACGGAACCTGTATACGCGATTACATTCATGTGTGCGATCTTGCAGATGCACACGTAAAATCGATTGAGTATCTTCAAAACAAAAACAATTCAGCTATTTTTAATCTTGGAACAGGTAAGGGTTTTTCGGTAAAACAAATATATGATGCGGCATGTAAAGTTACAAACATATCCATACCAATGACTTTTGTAAAATCACGCGCAGGCGACCCAGGTGAACTGTATGCAAAATCAAAAAAAGCGCAAAAAATACTGGGGTGGAAACCTCAATACAAAAAAATAGAAGAAATTATTTCTCACATGTGGCGCGCATACCAAGGAATTTGATAAGGCTTTTTATTGTAACGTCTAATGAAGATAATATATCGGTTTTATTTTTGTAAGTTCTTCAGATAAGTCGGCGTATATACCGCCTGCATAGGTATTTTGTATCTGCACGATTATAGCATTTGCATGAAGTGAAATCAGCATGGTTTCGTCTGCATTTGTAACTTTGATATAGAGAATTTCATCTTGTGTGTGCGTGGGATACGTATCGAGCGCAAGTTTTTCTGCAACACTTCTATTTTTTATTGTCAGTAATAAAATGCTATGCCATTGTTCGTGTATGTTTTTTACAAAAAGCAATGTGTCTTGTACTTTTTGCCATTTGTTTTTTTGAATATCTTCCGATTTTTCTGGAACAATATTGCTTAAAAATTCTTCTATAAAAAATTGAGCTTTTTTCATTGTGCTGTTAGTGTACCATTTTCTACCGTATAAATGCTTGCTTTAGAAAAAAACGCATCCGGTAGTTTCTCGTCAGGAAGAAACGTAAAAAAATGCTGTGTCGCTTTTGGCAGACTTTGCAAAAACAAAGATCGTTTTACGGCATCTAATTCTAACAAAACATCATCAAATAAATACACCATGCGTTTGTTCGTATGTGTATAATAATACTCTGCTTGAACAGCGCGTATTAAAAGAGAAAGTAGCCTCACTTGTCCGGTCGATGCAATTTCTTTAAAAGGATATCCAGAAAGAGAAAATGCTATTTTATCTCGATGAGGACCACTTAAACAAAAGCACGTTCGTTTCTCTTCGTTCATTTGCTGTGAAAGATTATTCATTACAACATCATATTCAAACGTCTTCCAGCTTGGAATATATTCCATAGTAATTTTGTGATACTGATCTTCTTTATTAAAGATATGAGAAAAAAGCCCTTGTATTTTCTGATTAAAAAACAAACAAACCTTTTCTCTAAATTTCATAATTTCAATTCCGTACCGTGTTATCAGCGTATTATATGTTGATAAAAGACTATAGTCTCTTTTCTTTAATGCTGCGTTCTTTTGAGCAATGGTTTTTTTATAATTTCTTAGAGTTTTTATAAATTGTATATCCACAAGCGCAATTGTTTGATTAATAAAATATCGCTGATATTCAGGTGATCCAGTTATAAAAAAAATATCTGAGTGCTTAAATATAAGCGAAGAAAAATGATGTATTATTTCTTGTCTATCGAATATTTTATTGTCATTGTAGAATATTTGTTTTTTTTTTCTCTGTAAAGAATACGTAAGGTATGTGTTATATCTAAATCAGAATAATTTTCTTTAAAGGTAGCAGAAAGGGAAAATGCACTGCTATTATGATTTACAAGCATCTCATTTGTTGCATTTTTAAATGATGATGCATAACTTATATAATAAAGTGCTTCTAAAAAATTTGTTTTACCCTGTCCATTTTCTCCTATCAAAAATACATTTTTCGCAGCATTTATAGGAACGGTACTTTCTATATAATTTCTAAAATTTCTTAATTGTATGGTTTGAAGATACACGCTTCGGTATGTTTATAGGTTAAATGGAACGGTAATATGAATAGTGTTTTCTTCTTCTGTTGAAGTTATTTTTATGAGATCTCTTTTTTCATTTCCATAATCTATTATTACATCTTCTGTTTCTATAACTTGCAAAGGTTCATGAATAAATTGTGCTTTCGCTGCAAATGTTTTCATTTCTCCTTCAAGTTTTATAGGTATTTTTTCACTAGATGTGCCTTTCTCTTTTTCTTCAGAAGAAATAACGAGCATATCATCACTTACATCAAATATTACGGCTGTGCTTTTTTTATCATCACTTATTATTGAAACTCTATTTAATGCTGCTTTCAAAGATTCTTTGTTTACCGTTAGAATATTTCTTTTTTTCTGAGGTATTATTTTCTTATAATCGTAGTATTTTCCCGATATAAGATTTGAACTTATAAATACATTTTCAACCTTAAAATATATTCTTTTGTCATCAATAGCTAAAAACATTGTTGTTTTATAAGTATTACAAAGTCTCTTTATTATATTCATGGTTTTCGAAGATACTATTATATCTTTTTCCTCTTCTGAAGAAAATGAAAATTTTACTGGTGTTTTTGATATTGAAATTCTATTTCTATCTGTAGCAACCGCTATGAGAAAATTATCTTGTATTTCAAGAAACAATCCTGTCAAAAAAAGCGTTGAATCTCTAGTTTCAGACGAAACTGCAAAAGAGGTTCTTTGTACAATTTTGTAAAATTCTTCCGTCTCTATCTCGTGTAAATCTTCGGGTATATTTTTGTGTATTTCTTTTGGGTAATCTTCTACAGAACGCGATCGTATACAAAATGAAATTTCACTAGGATTTTCTTCTGGTACTATTGTTACGTCATTTTCTTTAAGAGAAAAAGTTACAAGTCCATTAGGAAGACTTTGTACTATGTTACTTACTCTCATAAGTGGAAGAAGTATTGTTCCTTGCTCTTTAATAATTAGTTTGCTTGTGGAATTTATTTCTATACTACTTTCAAAAGTAGACTGTCTGTCTGCTGATCGCACAATAAGTTCTGTTTCATTTACTTCTATTATGAGAAATGAATAATAAGAATTTATATTATTTTGCTCTGATATTCCCTGTGCAAAATTGAGTATTGATAAAAAATATTCTTTGTCTACAGTAAATTTCATTTTAAATCCTTAAATACTAATACTTATTAACAGTATATATTATTTTTAGTAGTATTAGTAGAGGCTTATATTTTGTATGTATTCTTATAATTTTTTGTATTGTAATGATTTATGCCCATATTATTTTGAAAAAAATTTGAAAAAAAATGTAATTTTTTGAAAGATTTTTAAATAATTATAAGTTATTTACAGTTTTTATAAAAGTTTCTTTAATTTTTTAAGGAGAGTAATTTTACAATGCGGGCGAAGTCTTCTTGATTGTAAAATTCTATTTTTATAGAGCCATTTTTGAAGGATCCAGAGAGTTTTACATTTGTGCCAAAGTGTTCTATGAGCTTGTTTTGATATTCTAAAAAATCTTTATCATTTATAAGCCCTTTCTTTATCGTAGCTTTTTTATGCTTGTATGACTTTTTTTCTGTGGAGAAGGAATGAACACTCATTCCTTTTTCAATTATAGTTTCAAAGGCTTTTTGTTGTATTTCTTCATTTGGAAGAGAGAGTATTTCTCGCGCATGAGAGTATGAAATAATATTTTTTTCAAGAGCTTCTTGTATGTTTTGTGGAAGAGATAAAAGGCGTAGAGAATTTGTAATGACACTACGACTTACTCCAATGTTTTTTGCAAGCTCATTATGCGTAATGTTTTTAATACGCAGAAGATTTTTAAATGATAATGCGGTTTCAATCGGATTAAGATTTTCTCTTTGTATATTTTCAACTAACGCAGCTTCAAAAATTTCTTCTTCACTTAAAGATATGACTAATACCGGAACGGTAAGCATTTTGTTTTTTTTCGCAGCCCTAAGTCGACGCTCGCCGGCTACCAGAAAATATCCTTTGTCTCTTTTTACTACAAGTAAAGGCTGAAGTATGCCTTGATTTTTTATAGACTGCGCAAGCTCTGTTATCTTTTCTTCATTAAAGTAATGGCGCGGTTGGTTTTTATTTTCTTGAATAGAGTTTATATCAATCTGTAAAACAGAAAGCGATTTATCCTGTGTTTTGTTATCTATAATGCTCGTTGTTTCTTTTTTTAACAGAGCATTCATTCCTCGACCTAGTTTTTTTGCCATCGATCGATATACTCCTCTGCAAGTTTTATGTAGCTTCTTGTTCCAAGACAATGATCATCGTATAAAATAACAGAAAGACCATGAGACGGTGCCTCAGAAATTTTGATATTCCTTGGTATAATTGTATCAAATACAAGACCCTGAAATGCGTTTACAATTTCATTTGCAACTTCTTGAGATAAATTTGTTCTACTATCATACATAGTCAAAACAATGCCGTGTATTGCCAAGTTGGAATTATACGAATTTTTTATAAGATCGATATTTTCCATAAGTTGGGCAATTCCTTCCATAGCGAAATATTCACATTGCAAAGGAATAATAAGTGTATCACTTACACAAAAAGCATTGATGGTGAGAATGCCAAGAGATGGAGGACAATCTATAAAAATAAAGTCGTGTTCTTTTTTTTCTTGCAATGGAGATACTATAGATTGTAAAAAAAACTCTCTGTTTTCTTCTTCTATAAGTTCAATAGATGCACCACTTAAATCTTTATGAGATGGAATAACAAAGAGATTTGGTTGACGAGTTTCGTATATGGTATCTTTTATATCATCTATTCCACAGAGCGCAGAATATATGTGCCCCTTGTATTCGGTACAACCTACACCACTTGTGAGGTTTGCCTGTGGATCAAAATCGATTAAAAGCACAGAATACCCCATATCTGCGAGCGCAGACCCTAAATTTATGGTTGTGGTTGTTTTTCCAACGCCCCCTTTTTGATTGGCAAATGAAACTATCATAGGAATAAGTTTTTATTGTAGCATAGGATCTTCATATCTTTAAAAAAGAATAGGTTTATTGCTCAGAAAGATAGATAAAAAAGCTATGTTGGTGTTTTTTCAATGCGAAACCTGTTACTATAATTATAGTTTTCAAATTCGATTGTGGTGATTTTTCTATGTCTATGAAATACAGAACGCCGTCTCATTCGTATGTATTGTCGTGGTAGTATCATATTTATTTTTCTATGTTTTTGGAAGCTGTGCTTGTCTCGTATGGATTTTATATAATGCGTAATATTGATGTTAATATTGATGCGGGGGAATACTCATGCGGCACTGAGCGAAAAAAAGAAGCAACAATACTTTCAATGATAAGCCGTTGCAACATCGCTTGTGGTGGGCATGCAGGCAATGATAAAAGCATGTACAGTACCTTAACCCTTGCAAAACGCTTTGGAGTTGTGTGTGGTGCACATCCATCCTATCCTGATACTAAAGGATTTGGGCGTCGTACAATGGTAATTGATGCGAGCGATTTGAAAGAATCGCTTAAAAAACAAATATGTACACTTTCTACGATAGCGCGAGAATTGGGCATTGCGCTAAAACACGTCAAGCCACATGGTGCACTGTATAATGAAGCAATGCAAGAGAATTCAATTGCACGACTTATTGTCCAAGTGGTAGCTGAATTTGACGCGGAACTTTGTATCTTAGGCATGCCCAATTCTGCTTTGCAAGAAGAAACAAAGCGCGCAGGACTTATATTTTTATCTGAAGGCTTTATTGATAGACGCTACAATTCACGCGGTAGCTTGGTATCCCGCAAGGAAAAATCTGCGGTAATTGACGATGTGGATGAATGCGTATCTCAAGCGCTCGCACTTGCTTTGCATAATTCTTTTCCTGCTGCTGATGGAACTATCCTTACGCTTGATATCAAGACGCTTTGTATACACGGAGATAATCCTAAGGCACTTGAGATAACTCGGGCAATACATCGAGCATTTACTAATGCAGGGTTTCTCATAGGATAACCCATGTGTGTGCGCGTTTCTTTGCAAGATATTGTTTTTGGTGGCGATGATTGGCTGCTGGCGCGTTTTCATGAATGCGAAAATATTACACAGCTCTCTCAGGTGCTTCAATCTGTCGCACAAAAACTACGTGACGGAGGTTTTTTTCTTGAAGTTATACCTTCTTTATGTGACATTGCAGTTCGTTTTGATGCAATGATTTACATGCCAAAAGAAGCACAAGACATACTTGTGAGAAGTCTTCGCGTAGAGAAAGTACCGCAAGAAAAACTACCTGAGGTAATGCGCATACCCGTTTGTTATAGTAAATCATATGCACCTGATATCGCACAGTGTGCCCAAGCCTTATCATTGAGCCCTAAGGAGATTATTGCGCAGCATACGGCAAAGCCATTATTCGTACAGATGATGGGCTTTGTGCCAGGCTTTGCTTATTGTGGAGAACTTTCTCATAAGTTATGTATGCCTCGTTTGAAAGAGCCGCGTACCTATGTTGCCGAAGGTTCCATTGGTATTGTTGGTCGGCAAACATGTATTTACTCTCTTGCCGGACCTGGGGGGTGGTCGCTTATCGGACGCACTCCTTTACGGCTTTTCAATATTCATGCAAAAACTCCTTTCTTGTTACAAGCGGGTACGGTTGTACACTTTTATGAAATTGACGAAATGGAATTTCACAAATATAAAAACTTTGCATAATGGCATTACTTATTCAAAAAGCAGGACTTGCTACGAGCATTCAAGACAGTGGCAGATCTCAGGTGCAGCATCTTGGCGTACCTTGTAGCGGGGCTGCGGATGTGTTGTCGCTTGCGATTGCCAATTATCTTGTCGGCAATGATCTCGATACCCCCGCTTTAGAGTTTACGCTTCTAGGCGGCACTATTCTTTTTAAGAAACGTATCGTTTTTGCTTTAGCGGGTGCTTATGCGCCTTGTAGCGTAAATGGCATTACTATTTCTTTGTACGAACAAATTATATCGCAGCCCGGTGATGTGCTTACTATTTCTGCCATTACCGGAGGTGCACGTCTTTATATGGCAGTCTCTGGTTATTTAAAATCTGATGCTTTTTTAGGATCATGTGCAACGTATGCTCCGGGCGGGTTTGGTGGGCATAGCGGACGCAATCTTATTGATGGTGATATCTTAGAAGTACAGACGCCGAAAACACTACCAAAACGGCGTTATTTAGAAAAACAATATCGCCCCATTATAAGCGGGCATATTGTAGTTCGTGCCGTTGAAGGATCTGAAATAGTACAGCTTTCTGAGAGTGCGAGAAACAATCTTTTTACTAAACCCTTTGTTGTTAGCGGACGTATAAGTCGCATGGGTATTGAGTTTGAAAGTCCCGTACTTGAAATACAAGCAGCTGCGTTAATGAAAAGCAGTGCCGTTTTTTCTGGCTTGATTCAATGCCCACCATCAGGAAAACTGCTCTTGTTGCTCGCTGACGCACAAACAACAGGAGGCTATCCTCGCGTTGCACAAGTTATTCGCGCAGGACGACACTTGTTGGGGCAACTTCGTGCAGGTAGCTCAATACGTTTTCTGCGCTGTGTTCATAGAGACGCGGCGATAATACTTCGTAAAAAAAATAGCTTATACGCAAAACTCTTTGGTGAAAATATTTTTTAATTTTGTGCGTATTTGACATTGCGTGACGATTGTAATGATTCTTTAGAAAAATAAAGCGTTTTTACGATACAATGATGCTAGCTTGTAATTTTATCAAATTTGGAGGATTTTATGAAGAAATATTTTTTATTCATGGGTTTGTTAGTATTTGTTTTCATGTTTTTATTTGCTCGCGGGGAGGAGGAGAATACGAAAAACGATATAAATGAAGTAGTTGTTGCTATGGATAGCGCATGGCCACCATTTGAGTTTATAGACGAGAATAAAAAGATCGTAGGTTTTTCTGTAGATTTGCTTAACGCAATAGCGAAAGAGGCGGGGTTTACGGTAAAGTTTTTGAATATTGCCTGGGATGGAATTTTTGCGGGACTCATTAATCGTGAATATGATGCAATAGCGTCATCTGTTACTATTACCGAAGCGCGAAAAAAACGAATGGATTTTTCAGATGCATATTTTAACGCAGGGCAGACTTTAGCAATGCGCAAAGATAAACTTGGGTCTGTAAAATCACTTTCGGATCTTGCTGGCAAAAAAGTAGGGGCGCAAATTGGTTCACAAGGTGCTTTTCTTGTGCAAGACCACAAAAGCATTAAGCTTAAAACCTATGATGAAATAGGCTTTGCAGTAGATGAACTTGCAAACGGCACAATAGATGGCATTGTAGCGGATTCTCCGTTAATTTCTCAGTATGTACTGAAAAACAAAAAATATTCGAATATCTTTGTAATAGTTGGCAAACCCATGACAGAAGAAGAATATGGAATTGCGGTTCGCAAAGGCGACGATGCCTTGCGAAAAAAAATAAACGAAGGATTATCTGTAATAAAGAAAAATGGAATGTATGAAAAAATAGTAAAAAAATGGATAAAGTAACTTAGGATAAGTTTTTATCTTAAAATTATAGATTTACAACGGCGTCATACAATATATGCGAATCATGAATAAGTATTCTACTACTTAGATGACTCGCATATTTTTTATCAATGTGATTGACTGAAAAATTCTACAAAGTACAAAGGATACAAGAATTAAGAAACAACTCTTAAGATTACACAACGCTGTGTGTATTATTACTACCGAATTTATCTTTGGATGAAACGCAGCTTAGACAGACTAAAACTTGCGACATTTCATTATAGAACATGGGAGAGAAATTCTTTCGTTCTGTTATTTTTCGCATTGTGAAAAATTTCCTGTGGGGGCGCAGATTCGACGATAATGCCCTTATCCATAAAACACACTTTATCAGCTACCTTTCTTGCGAAGCCCATTTCGTGGGTTACAATTAGCATGGTCATGCCATCTTCGGCGAGCAATTGTATAACAGACAAAACTTCCTTAATCATTTCCGGATCAAGTGCAGAGGTAGGCTCATCAAAAAGCATGAGTTTTGGATTCATGGCGAGCGAGCGAGCAATGGCGACGCGTTGTTTTTGTCCCCCTGAAAGCTCTTCAGGAAATGATTGTTCTTTATCCAAAAGCCCTACTTTTTTAAGAAGTTCGCGTGCGGTCTCTTTCGCTTCTTTGCGAGGTATGTTTTTCACTTTTATTGGCGCAAGGCAAATATTTTCCATCACATTTATATGCGAAAATAAGGCAAAGTCTTGAAAAACCATACCGATGTATTCGCGTGCGTAATGCAAAGTTTTTGCGTCCGCTATTTCTTTTTCGCAAAAAAACACCGACCCTAAGGTAGGTTTTTCCAAAAAATTTACACAGCGAAGCAAGGTGCTTTTCCCGCTTCCTGAAGGACCTATAACACATACAACGTCGCCTTTATAAAGGGAAAGACTGACTTCATCAACGACGCGAACATTTTTTCCATGTATAGTAAAAGATTTCACAACATCGACGAGTTTTATAACTTCTTGTTTGTTTTTTTTCGCGTCTATAGATGTTTTTTCATTCATGTTTTTTTCCTCTTTTTTTTGTTATGTAAGGGATGCAGGTGACGCTCAATATGAAAGATTACTTTTGAAAAAAACAAAGTTAAAACTAAATATACTAAAGCGCATACAGTAAATGCCTCAAAATAATCAAAGGTACGAGTGGCGTATTGACGAGTTCTTTGCATAATATCAGTTACTGCAATTATAGAAATGAGTGCCGAATCTTTTAGGAGCATGATAAACTCATTGCCAAATGGTGGCAAAATAATTTTCAAAGCTTGTGGGATAACAATGTATCGAAAAGTTTGAAAGCGGCTCATGCCAAGTGATGAGGCTGCTTCTACTTGCGATTTAGCAATTGATAAAAGGCCTGCACGCACAATTTCTGCCATATAAGCACCATAGCAAAAACTCATTGAGACAATAGCTGCAACTAATCGAGGAAGTGGAAAGATTTTTCCGAGCACAAAATATAGGTAGAATAACTGTACAAGTAAAGGAATGCCGCGAAATACTTCTACATAAATAGAAAGTGTTTTATTTAGAAAAGGACTTGTTGTTCTTCCTATGCCTACGGCAATGCTTATAATAGAAGCAAACAAAATAGAAGAAATTGTTACTAACAATGTATTATACATTCCATCGGGAATAAACGTATATATGGCAAGATAGGTTTCAGGGTTTATTATAGGAAGAACGATAAGCGCGATTATCGCTCCAAAAAAAGAAACATTCCACGCAAAGTTATCATTAGTTTGGGGGGTAGTCATAAAATAATTAAGTTCTCCGTATATATTCTGTATAGCATTTACTATCGTAAAGTTTTAATAAAAAACCTTATGTAATTATACACACTATGTATGTGCTGTGTTGCTGATTTTGTTAAAAGAATTAAAACTATGTTGTGCTGAATATTTAATGGAGAGTTTATTAAGTAAAATATAAATTAAGAATTAATTTTTATTCCCATATTTTCTAATTTTGTTCTTAACTGATCTTTTATTTCTTCAACTTCTTTATCGAAAGCTATATAAAGTAGTCCATCTATATCTGAAGGAATTTCAACTCCGGTTTGTCGCAATATAATACACCTTTCTCTAGTCAAGGATCCTATCAACATTCCCAATTCTAAAATTACATTTTGTCTTGCACGAGGCTGTTTTTTTTCTTCATCTTTTTTGGAATAACCTATATCATCTGGAGTAAGCAAAACAATAGCCACAGATTGTTTTTTTATTTCACTTTCTAAGAATTCAATAATGGTTCTTCCTTTACTGTCTTCATCTTGTATAGCAGATGGCTTTAGGTTCCAGCGATATAAAATATTTTCTAAACTATTTTTTGAATTTTTATCGTGCCCATGAACTATAAAAATTTCCTTATTTTCTTTTTCCATTTTTACACCTTTTGATAATGCTTTTTCCACAATTTCATCAAATGTATCATTAGGAGGTTGAACTAGTACCGTACCAGTGGAGGGAAAAAGATTAATTTTATAATTGGTATTTTTATATGTAGTTTCATATCTATACTGATTATTTACTTGTTGTGCTTGAATATCTTGCTCAAAAGTTTTATTTAATTTTTTTACAAAATCCTCTTTAGTGCCTTGAAATTTTATTTTCATAGTGTACCTTATCTTTATCTTTATAGTTTTTTTAATAAAAAACCTTATGTAATTATACACACTATGTATGTGCTGTGTTGCTTATTGAGGAAAATTAGAAAATAAAGATTTATTTTCATTCATGTTTACATGATACGATATACTTTACTTAATGTGTAAATAAAGATATTATAAATACATATGGAAATTACAAAAAAAGTTTTATCCACGCATGACGTGATGAATATCTTTCCAAAAGTTGAGTTACACAGACATATAGAAGGATCTTTTGATGTACCAACACTTTTTGATATATCAAAAAAAAATAATATAGATGCCCCAAAAAATTTTGAAGAATTTGAAGAATCGGTGCGTTTTCCAAAAAATCACCCACCGGATTTTAAGATTTTTTTGTCTAAGTTTCGTTCTGATTGGTATCGCGATTTTGAAGATATAGAAAAGCTTATATATAAGTCAGTATGTGATTTTAAGAAAGAAAATATTCACTATATAGAATTACGCTTTTCACCAGAGCACTTTGCAAACTTTAATGACTTTGACAGAATTGATGTATGTAAGGCATTGATTAACAGTAGTAATCAAGCTGCGAAGGAAAATGATTTTGAAATTAAATATCTTATTACCTTTAATCGAAACAAGCAAACCGCTGACGAAATGCTTTCCTTATATAAGAAAATATCTGAAGCTAATCTTTTAGATATTGTAGGATATGATCTTGCGGGGGATGAATTGTTGAATCCTGCGGAAGAATTTCAATCGTTATTTGACACGATAAAAAAAGATGGACATGCGGGCATTACCATTCATGCGGGCGAAGTTACTCCTCCTGAACAAATATGGGCAGCAATACAAAAATTGCACGCACAGCGCATTGGACATGGCACTGCTGCTATAAAAGATGAAAAACTTCAGAAAGAGCTTATAGATAAACAGATATGTTTAGAGCAATGCCCTGTTTCAAATTATTTTACCGGTTCATGGGTTGATACGCCCCTTCATCCTTTTAAGCAGTTAGACGATGCTGGTGTTTTTGTTACCCTTAATTCAGATGACCCAACCATACAGAATACAAATCTTACTGACGACTTTATCGCTGCAGTTCGTTTTTACGGACAAGCTCTAGAGGGCTTAACTCGTTTAAATGTTCGATCTCTTGTAGCGAGTTTTGTAACTGATGAAGTAAAGCAGAATCTCATTTCAAGTTATAAAGAAAAAGTGCAGGCGTTTCAAGAAACGGTAAAGAAGCAAAGTACGTAAGTTTATAGATTTCTTAACAAAAAAAGGAATGTTTCACGTGGAACATTCCTTTTTTATTCTTTCAATGGAAGGCGGAGGTATTAGAGGACTGTTGCCTGTAGAATTTTTTATACTTCTTGAAAATGAAACACTAACAACTTTTTGAAGCTTCAAAAAACTCTATTATTCATGAATATGAAAAAGTGCTGGATAAAAAATTTCATGCATGTTGCATGTGATAATGCTCCACAGATTGCCTTGGATGACATATCGAAAAGCTCTTACATGATCTTAGAGATGTCGAAAAGCGTGAATTTGAGAAAGTTTCGCAACAGTGTTGAAATTTATTACAAGCTAAGTAAACGATAATGGCTATGTTTATGCAATAGTTTGTATACACAAAAGGGAATGTTCCACGTGAAACATTCCCTTTTATATGTAAAAATACGCAGCATCTTATGTAGTGCTGTTTTCAGTTTCTTTTACTTCTTCTTCTGTGCTGGGGTTTTCTATGCGCGATATTCCGATTACATTGTCATTTTCATCTACGGTAACTACGCGTACGCCGCGAGCTGCACGTCCCATAGCGGGACATGTCGATGCCGAAAAGCGTAGAATTTTTCCTTGAGATGTAAGTGTCGATATCGTATCAGATTCTTCTATTGCAAGTGCGTTTACTAAATTACCTGCTTGCTCTCCAACAGCAATCGCTCTCATCCCCATAGTATTTCGTCCATGCTTCATGATATGGTTTGCGTGCAATCGCTTGCCATATCCGCGTGAAGTTATGAGTATAAATGTTTCATCAGAGTCTGCGGCAAGCGCGTTAACTATAGTGCTGTCTTTATTTGGGAGTTTCATTCCTCCACAGCCTACGGCGGTTCTTCCCATAGTTCGCACTGATGCGGAAGGAAAGCGCAATACTTTGCCTTTTGATGAAAACAAAAATAAATCGTGAGTTGCGTTTATGATTGACCCTGCTATTACTTCGTCATTTTCTTGAAGGCTGATAGATCGAATGCCGCGTTTTGTCATAGCTGATGTAGCGATGCTGTGCCATGCTACTTTTTTCACTTTTCCTTTTTTAGTTGCCAAAAATAGGCTTAGATTTTCATCTGTAAATTCAGATGAAATGCGAATTATAGAAGAAATGTATTCCTGTGCTTCAAGTGGTAAAACTCCCTTTACGCTGCTTCCGCGTGCAGTTCGACTACCTGAAGGTATTTCGTACAATTTAATGATAAACGAGCGTCCATTGGAAGTAATAAACAATACGCGGTCGTGTGTTTGTCCTACAAACATTTGCTTCGGTGTATCGTCCTTCGAAAGCGTTATTCCAAACTTTCCTTTACCTCCTCGGCGTTGTACCCCAAATTCTGAAAGTCGCGTACGTTTTATATATCCGGCAGAAGAGAGTGTTACCATCATTTCTTCTTTGTCTATAAGATCTTCTTCATTAATAATGTCTGCTTCAGCCTGTATTATTTCCGTGCGGCGCTTGTCGCCGAATTTTTCTGATAATTGTACGATGGTGTTTTTAATGTTTTCAAGTATTTTTTCGTTACTTGCTAAAAAACTTTCAAGATCAGCAATGCGTTTTGTGAGTTCTGCAAGTTCTTCTTCTAGCTTGTGTAATTCTAAGCCGGTAAGATTATGAAGGCGCATGTCTAAAATTGCTTGTGTTTGGACATCATCCAAAGAAAAGCGGTTTTTAAGTTTTGCATGTGCTTCTTTTGTATTTGATGAAGATTTTATGAGATGAATTACCTCATCTATTTCAGCAATTGCTATGAGAAGTCCACGTACAATGTGTGCTCGGTCTTGTGCTTCTTTTAATTCAAACTGAGCTTTGCGTGTTACGACATCTCTTCGATGTTCTACGTATACTTTAATAGTGTCTTTCAGTGTTAGTTGTTTTGGTTTGCCATGGACTAACGCGGTCATGTTGATGCTGTATGTGCATCGAAAATCGGTGTGGCTTAATATTTTTTGTAGAGTTATTTCGGTGTTTGCATCTTTTTTCAAATCTATAACAATACGCACCCCTTCTTTGTTGCTTTCGTCTGCAATATCTCGTATAGACGATATGTCGCCGTTATTTACCTTGTCTGCGAGGCGTTTTATCAATTCCGCCTTATTTTTTGCAAATGGAATATCGGTGAAGATTATTCTATCATTTGAATTTGTTTGCTCTATGGTGTAATGCGATTCTATCGTTATTTTTCCTGCGCCTGTGCGGTAGGCTTTTCGTATTCCTGAAACACCTCGAATGATAGCGCCTGTTGGAAAATCGGGGCCGTGTACGTACTTCATCAGTTCTTCTATAGAAATATCGGCGTTGTCTATATACGCGGTTATAGCAGCGGCTACTTCGCGCAAATTGTGTGGTGGTATTTCTGTGGTAAATCCTACCGCTATGCCCGTTGAGCCGTTGAGGAGCAAACATGGGAGGGCGGCAGGCAGCACGGATGGTTCTTCTCGTGATTCATCGTAGTTAGGAATAAAATCTACTGTTTTCTTTTTAATGTCGCGTAGCATTTCATCGGCAATGTGCTCAAGCCGTGTTTCGGTGTAGCGTTCTGCTGCAGGTGGGTCTCTATCTAGTGAGCCAAAATTTCCTTGCCCAAAGACAAGTGGGTATCGAAGAGAAAACGGCTGTGCCATGCGCACCAGCGCGTCATACACACTTGCGTTGCCGTGGGGGTGATAACGCCCTAGAGCTGTTCCGACAACGTTTGCAGATTTTTTTGTTGCGGTATCGTGTCGCATACCACTTTCAAACATGGTGTATAAAATGCGTCGATGTACGGGTTTCAGTCCATCGCGCGCATCAGGTAATGCACGACTGGTGATAACCGACATGGCATAGTTTAAATACGACTCTTTTATTTCATCTTCTATATTAATAGGAACAATTTTGCCTTCATTCATAGAATATATCCTTATATATCAATGTATTGATTTAATTTATTTGTACAAATTATTGCAGTGTACTTATATATCTAGATTTGCAACTTTTAATGCGTTATCTTCTATAAATTCACGACGTGGTTCGACTTCTTCACCAAGTAGTAAAGAAAATGTTTCTTCAGCTTCAAGTGCGTTTTGTAGTGAAACGCGCATAATACGGCGTAGTTTTGGATCCATAGTAGAAAGGCGTAATTCATCGTCTGACATTTCTCCAAGTCCTTTGTGTCGGCGTATGGTAATTTTTTCTCTTGTTATTCCTTCTTGTGCAAGTGCTTCAATGGTTGTTTGTAATTCTGTATCGTCAAAGGCAAAGCGCCGAGTTTGGTTTTTGCCGCGCCCCCACATAGCTAAGTAGAGAGGAGGCATGGCTAGATACATATGTCCGTTTTCAATTAAGGGGCGCATGTAGCGAAAGAAAAATGTTAAGTAAAGCGTTCTGATGTGGGATCCATCTACGTCTGCGTCTGCCATAATAATAACTTTGTGATAGCGAAGTTTTGCAAGATTAAAGTGCTCACCTACGCCTGCACCTAAGGCAGCGATAATAGGTTGAAGTTTTGGGCTTGTGGCAATTTTTACTATATCTTCTTGCATTTTTTCTACGTTTGTGGGTTTTCCAAAAAGAGGTAGAATGGCTTGTATGGTTCTATCTCTACCTGATTTTGCCGTACCTCCTGCAGAGTCTCCTTCTACTAAAAATATTTCTGTTTTCGAGGGATCTTTTTCAGAACAATCTGATAATTTACCAGGAAGCGATGAACTTCCAAGCGGCGTTTTCCGCAGTGTGGTTTCATAAGCTTTTTGTCCTTCTATACGTGCCTTTGCCGATTGTACGCACTTTTCTAGTATTTTTTGTGTGTCTGCGGGGTTATGATCTAAAAACATCGATAGTTCTTCGCTTAAGAGCGATTCTACAATGCCACGCACTTCAGAGTTGCTAAGTTTTGTTTTTGTCTGTCCCGAAAAAGTTGGCTCAGGCACTTTTAGTGAAAGTACTACGATGATGCCTGCTTGCACATCTACCCCTTGCAGGTTTTCTTTTAGTTGTCGAGCGAGACGATCGTTTTGTTTGAGATGTTTGTTTAATGTGCGAGTAAACGCTGAACGAAAACCCTCAAGGTGCGTACCGCCTTCGCGTGTATTGATGCTATTTACAAATGAAAGCACCGTACTCTCTTGTCCTGTTGTCAAGTAATTAAACGCAAATTCGAGGGTGGTACCATCTTTTTCTGTTTCAAAAAGTGGAATGTGTTTTATTATAGTTTTCCGTTCTTTATGCAAAGCTACTAAAAAATCTTTAACTCCATTTTTTGAGAAAAAAGTTTCTGTTATCGACTTACCTGTTTCGAGGTCTTTTTCGCGTTCATCGCATAAGGTAATGCTCACGTTTTTGACTAAGAACGCCATTTCTCGTAAGCGGTGTGCAAGGTTAGAGCGTATGAATGATTGCGATTCCTTGAAAATTTCAGGGTCAGGCAAAAATTTTACGCAAGTGCCAGTTTGCTGTTGTTCATCATCGGCTACTGCTTCAATTTCGCTTTGTACATTTCCCCGTTCGTAGTTTTGTGTGTACTTCTTTTTGTCTCGAAAAACGCTTACGGTACACCATTGAGAAAGCGCGTTCACCACAGCAGAACCGACACCGTGTAAGCCCCCAGATATTTTGTATACATCTTTAGAAAACTTACCACCTGCATGAAGTTTTGTCATAACAATTTCCAGCGCGCTTTTTCCATCGCTGTGTACATCTACGGGAATGCCTCTTCCATTGTCTTTCACGGTAACGCTGTTGTCTTCGTGCAAAGTAACTTCAATAGTATTGCAGTATCCTGCAAGTGCTTCATCTATCGCATTATCGACAATTTCGTATATAAGATGGTGCAGTCCATCAGAATCTACCGACCCTATATACATACCGGGGCGTTTTCTGACAGCTTCTAATCCTTCTTGAATTTGTATCTGCTGAGCTGAATAGGTGTGATTATTCATATTTTTTAATTGTACCACATATATAATATGAGTTATTTGAATTGAATAGACAATTAGCGAGAAAGCATGTATATTGCTACAGTTTGTTAATCTGAATTTTATATATTAGGACAGATAGTGTTTTTTAGCGCAAGCTTTATACTTCGTAAATCGCGTGCACTTTCTTCTATAACGGCAGATGGTGCTATGTTATACTCTCGTGCCACGAGTGCGCGCACGCGTGGTGCACAAAACGCACCTTGACATGCGCCCATGCCTGCACGTGTACGTCGCTTTACTGCATCAAGAGAACGCAGAGCTAAAGTCTGCGAAAGTGCATGAAGTATTGTTTCTTCGCGTACTTGTTCGCATCTACAGACAATACGCTTTGGATCTCCTTCAGCCCGTTGAGCTTCGCGGAAGGCTATGTGAGTAGGCAGATAGCTTTTACGCGTCACTGCTACTTTGTTTATTTGTCTTCTCGGCAATGCAGTTTTTTTTCTTAGAATCAACCCCTGTGTTTCTAGAGAGCGTATGGCGTGCATTGCAAGTGCAGGCGCCGAAGTAAGTCCTGGACTTTGTATGCCAACAAAGCTTACAAAACGTGGAATACTTTTTGTATCTATGACAAAGTCGCCGGTACTACAGGTTGCTCTTAATCCCGCGTATGCCCGCACTATTCTATTTAGATTTATTTCTGCTATAAAAGGGATGCTTTTTGCAGCAGTGGCAATTATATTTTTAAGTCGTGCTACATCTACGGAGCTATCTTCTCTGTTTTCTACAGATACAGCATTTGGACCTATCATGATATTGTTTGCATATGTAGGTGTTACTAAAATGCCCTTTCCCGCTTTTGTCGGTGTTTGGAAAATAATGTGATTGATGGTTTTTTTTACACTTCTGTCGTATATGAGATACTCGCCTTTTCGTGGGATGATGCAAGGCGTGTCTATGCCCGCCATGCGTGCTATAATATCTGAAAAAAGCCCCGCGACATTTACAACAAAGCGTGCGGTATAAGATGCCTTGTCGGTTATAACGACAAAGTGCTTTGTGCCTGTATGTAATGCTATGACCTTCTCTTGCATTTTGTACTCGGTTTCGTATTGTGCTGATTGTTCTGCAGCGGTAAATGCAACTTCAAAAGGTGCCACGATGCCTGCAGATGGACAATACAATGCGCAGGTAGCTTTTTGCGAAATCTCGGGATCTTTTTTTTGTAGTTCGCTTTTCTCAAGTATGCGTGTATCTCGCACATTGTTTTTTATTCCATTACGCTGCAGTATTTCAAGCTGTGCGCGATCTGCTTCGTTAAATCCTATAACTAAAGACCCTCTCCACTGTATATAAAAATTCAGATCTTCGGCTAAACTTTGATACATGCGGTTACCTGTGCGGCAAAATTGTGCCTTCACAGAACCGGATTTGTCGTCGTATCCGCCGTGAATAATACCTGAATTTGCCTTAGTTGCACCCGCTCCTACGTCACAGTTTTTTTCTATAACACAGACGCGAAGTTTGTATTGAGATGCATAGTATGCTATGAGCGTTCCGATTACTCCCGCACCTATTATTGCAATATCATATGGAGCATTTTTCATAGTTCAAAAATGCTTGTGTTTTTAGAAGGATCTAACAAGCAGCAATAAAGAAGCATAGTTTATTTCGTGAAGTTCATTCTTGAGTTTTTTTTACCGCGTGCTTCCATCCGTGGATGCGATTTTCTCGTTCCTTTGTACTCATGTTTGGTGTGAATTTTGTATCAAGATTCCAATTGTTTATGATATCGTCTTTGTTTGTCCAAAATCCTGTATATAATCCTGCAAGATATGCTACTCCTAAAGCGGTGGTTTCGGTTATTGTTGGACGGTAGACGTCAGAACCTATAATATCAGCTTGAAATTGCATAAGAAAATTATTGGCACAGGCACCACCGTCTACTTTGAAGTTGCTTATCTTTACTCCGGAGTCTTCTGTCATTGCAAATACTACATCTGCACTTTGGTATGCGATAGATTCTAACGATGCTCGTATAATATGGTTTCGATTAACGCCGCGTGTTAACCCCACAATAGCACCCCGCGCAGATGAGTCCCAATATGGCGTGCCAAGCCCCACAAATGCAGGTACAATATATGCTCCGTTAGTATCAGAAACCTTGGTGGCGAAATACTCTGTATCTGATGCATCGCGTATCATGCCAAGTTCGTCCCTTAGCCACTGAATGACTGCGCCACCGACAAACACGCTGCCTTCTAACGCATACTGCGTAGGCTCGTCTCCAATGCTCGCAGCAATGGTAGTCAATAATCCGTTGTTGCTTTTTACCGCTTTGTTACCAGTGTGCTCCAAAATAAAACAGCCCGTGCCATAGGTGTTTTTTATATCTCCCGATGTGAAACATGCTTGTCCAAAGAGTGCAGATTGCTGGTCACCTGCAATGCCCGCAATGGGTATTGTATTTCCTCCTATGTTTGTGTTTGCAAAGAGCGATGAGGAGGACTGAACGCTTGGAAGCATGGATTTCGGAATGCCGAGGAAATTGAGAATTCGTTCATCCCATTCAAGCGTGTGAATATTAAACAAAAGAGTTCGCGATGCATTTGTGTAATCGCTTATGTGTGCTTTACCTTCTGTTAAGTTCCACATAAGCCATGTGTCAACAGTACCAAAGGCAAGTTGTCCTGCTTCTGCTTTTTTTCGTGCCCCTTCTACATTATCAAGTATCCATTTGATTTTTGTGCCAGAAAAATACGCATCTACCACGAGTCCTGTCGTGTCGATAATGTATTTTGTCATAGATGCATCTTTTTTCAGCTCTTCGCAAAACGATGCAGTACGTCGACATTGCCACACAATAGCGTTGTATATGGGTTTTCCCGTTGTTCTGTCCCACACAATCGTAGTTTCTCGCTGGTTTGTAATGCCAAGCGCCTCAATATCCTTTGAGAGAATTCCTGCAGAAGAAATAGCTTCGGTCATGACAGAATTTTGGCTTGCCCAAATTTCCATAGGGTTATGTTCAACCCATCCTGCTTTAGGATATATTTGCGCAAACTCCCTTTGTTTTATTGCAATGATGTTTTGCTCTTTATCAAAGATAAGTGCTCGAGAACTTGTAGTTCCTTGGTCTAGCGCAACAATGTATTTCGACATAATAGCCCCCTAAAATGTTGTTACATATTTTTACGACACCGGTAATACGAAGCTTGTTAATGCTGCCAAAGTTCTGCCAATAATTCAAACCGATAATAGGAACAGTCAAGTCGTATTTCCAGTCTTAACTATATATTTTTATTATACTTTAATTCTTTAATTAAAGATTTTATGTTACTTTTTAATATTTATATTATCAAATATATTTAGTAACTTTAAAAAAATTAAGAAGTAACAAATAGCTAAAAAAGATGATTTGGATTGCTCTACAGTTAGGGGCGAGATATGATTTTAGGAGCTACTGCAATTTTGTGCCGCCGGGAAAATACACATTGTGCAGAGGTTTTCTTGCAGAAGGTTCTTCCGTAGCTTGAAATTTTTCAGGAAGGTTTTCTTTTGCATCTAAAACACCAATGGCAAAACCCGCTATGACTGTGTATTTTTCTTTTGGAATTTTAAAGTGTTCGTATATCTCATCGTATTTTATACCTGCCATTCCGTGTGTATAAAGCCCATGTTTTCGTGCTTGGATAGTCATAGCCATCCACGCTGAACCGCAGTCATAAAGTGCGGTTGGATTTGCTTTCCCATTCTTCTCAAAGACAGTTTGAGCTATCATAAACCCAATGATAGATGCATTTTTTGCCCATTCTTGATTGAAAGAGTTAAGGAGATTCAAAAATTCATCAAAGGTTTCCTCGGTAGATGCAAATATACGCCACGGTTGTTCGTTGTATGCTGATGGTGCGAAACGCGCCGCATCAAATAAAGATTCTACACAGCTTTTAGGCAATGTTTTTTTTTGAAACGAACGGGGCGACCAGCGATGAGTAAACAAGGTACTTGTTTCACTGCTATGTGCTTCTCGTTGTGAATAGTTTATGTCATATGGAGAGGAATACATGGTATCTCCTTAAAAATGTGAATTTTCTAAGACATGCATTAACGCTATTTATGTCTGTTTTTACTATAATGTATAAAGCGAAAATTTACATATCATTTTTATATGTCGATACTATTGTATGTCACACTATGTATGTGTGCGTATATTTTAAGGTAAATTTAAAACAAGTGAGGTTTTTATGAATACACAGCAGGTTAATGGCGTACTGACAAGAGATCAGGTACGTATAAAAAATATTTTACGCAATACGTATTTATGGATGTCTTTAGGGCTTTTATGTACGGGATTTGTTGCGTACTTTTCTGCATCTTCGGGGTTTTCTATAGCGCTCATGCAACGTTCACCTTTTATGATGTTTTTTCTTATTCTTGTAGAATTGGGCTTGGTGTTTTATTTAAGTGCACGTATTATGAGTATGAGTGCTGATAAAGCATCGCTTGTGTTTATTGTATATTCTGTACTTAATGGCATAACGCTTTCTTCTATATTTTTGGTTTACACGAAGACCAGCATTTATCAAGCATTTTTCGTTGCAGGTGGTGCTTTTGCAGGCATGAGCTTGTATGCAATGACAACAAAGCGTGATTTAAGTGGGCTTGGCAAGTATTTTGCTATGGGGTTATGGGGACTTATACTTCTAAGTATATTCAGTTTTTTCTTTCAAAGTTCGGGTTTTACATCATTTATCTCTCTTGTCGGACTTATTTTGTTTTTAGGACTTACTGCATACGATACGCAAATTATTATGCGATGGAGTAACGAATATAGTAGTTCTGTCGATAATCAAAATTATCGACGCATTTCTATACTCGGTGCGCTTAAACTCTACTTAGATTTCATCAATATATTTTTATTTTTACTGCGTTTTATGGGACGTAGGAACTAATTTTTATATTCTTAAATTAGCACATAAAAAAGCCACACAAGAGTGTGGCTTTTTTAATGAGAGTATTATATTTCTATGCGTGCGTCAGAGCTTCCATAATACTGAGCACGAAGTGCATGTATTTTTTCATTTTCCATATATTCTGCAAATGTCGAACGTTGATCTATAACTCCGTGAGGTGTTATTTCGACAATTCTATTTGCGATGCTATCTACAAACTGCTGATCGTGGGAGTTGAAAAGCAAAACGCCCTTAAAGTTTATAAGCGCATTGTTTAGTGTCGTGATAGTTTCCAAGTCTAAGTGATTTGTCGGCTCATCAAAAATAATAACGTTAGGAGATAAAAGCATTATTTTTGCAAGCATGCACCGTGCTTTTTCGCCACCAGAAAGTACTGTAACTGATTTGTTGACATCATCTCCACTGAACAGCATGCGTCCTAAAAAGCTTCGTATAAACTGTTCATCTTTAGAATTTGTGTAGGTGCTAAGCCACTGAAGCACCGATATATCGCTGTTAAAAAAATGCGAATTATCTTTTGGGTAGTACTCATACGATATTGTAACGCCCCATTCTATAGTTCCGCTTTCTACGGCTTGTGTTTTGTTTATTTGGTCTACAATTAATGCTTCAAAGAATGCGGTTTTACTCATATTGTGAGAGCCCACAAAGGCTATTTTTTCTTCTTGATGAACTTGAAATGAAAAATCTTGTATCAAGAATTTTTCGTCTTGCATAATACAGATATTTTTTGTTTCTAAAACCGAACGCCCGCATTCTCGCTCGGGTGTAAAATTGATGTATGGAAACTTGCGACTCGAATGAGGGAGCTGCTCTATATCTATTTTTTCTAAAAGCTTTTTTCTCGATGTTGCCTGACGCGCTTTTGATTTATGAGCTGAGAAGCGTTGTATAAATTCTTTGAGATCTTCCTTTATTTTGTCGGTTTTGCGTTCTTCCATTTTCCGTTGTTTTTGCATTAACTGACTTGCCTCAAACCAAAAATCGTAGTTTCCGACATACATGTTCATGCGTCTGTAGTCGATATCGACAATGTGTGTGCATACGGTGTTTAAGAAATGTCGGTTGTGAGATACGATGATTGCTACATTAGAAAATTTCAGTAAAAAATCTTCTAACCATTGTACGGATTCTAAGTCTATACCATTTGTCGGCTCATCCATCACAAGCACATCGGGGTTGCCGTACAGTGCCTGTGCAATAAGTACGCGTAGCTTTTCTGATGGCTCTAAGCTTGACATAGTTTTTTCCAAGGTTTCAGGAATTAACCCTAAGCCTTTTATTAGTAGACCAGCGTTTGTCTCAGCCTCCCAACCACCGAGTGATGAAAATGTATCTTCTAATTTCGCTGCGCGTATGCCGTCTTCTTCGCTAAAATCTTCTTTCGCATAAAGAGCATCTCGTTCTTGTGAAATCGTATGAAGTTCTTCGTGTCCCATAAATATAGTTTCTAATACGGTATATGTATCGTATTGGTGTTGGTCTTGTCGCAGCACAGACATACGCAACTTTGGTGCAATGGTAACCGTTCCTTTATCAGATTCTTGTTCTCCTGAGAGTATTTTCAAGAAAGTAGATTTTCCTGCTCCGTTTGCACCAATAATGCCGTAGCAGTTACCGGGTAGAAACTGCATATTGACATCTTCAAATAATTTTTTGTCCCCAAATGACAGGGTAACATCGCTTACCGTAAGCATAATATCCTCTAAATGTTAAATTATGATAGAAACTTTATTATAATGAGAGACACACTTTATCACAAGAAAATAATCTCTTAGAGCTATATTTCACATCTATCTACTAAAGCCTTGATCAAACAACGAAATATCGCGAACATTTCATTGTGCGGCAGAAAAAATGTTTTTGTTTTGTATAATTTGTGAGCTTATCATCATATATTGCTACGTCATAAAATAGGTTAGTGCGTTTGTAGTGTACGCCTTAATGTAAAAAGCACTCTACACCATTTAGATGATGAGTACTTTTTTTATCTTATTGTTTGTGTTATTTGGTGTTAAAAAACCCCATCGGTACAGGTGTCGGTATGTTTCTAACTGTGTCGTCTCCAAGTCCAAGTTGTTCGTAGTTGTTTTGCCCCCATACAAAAAGCTTGCCTTCATCTGTGAGCGCGAGCGTGAAATCATTTCCTGCAGATACGCTCTTCCAATAGGTTTTATCTCCAATCTGCTGAGGAGTATTTTGATTATCGCCTTCTTTTCCAAGACCTAGTTGTCCGTAGTCGTTATCTCCCCACCCATATAATTTTCCATCGCTTGTTATTGCCATGGTATGACTATATCCTGCAGATGCGGTTTTCCAAGCGTTTACACCTTCTACGTTCACCGTTATAGGTATGTTTTGTATAGCGGTGTGTCCCAATCCCAGTTGTCCGTAGTTGTTAGCTCCCCACACATATAATTTTCCATCGCTTGTTATTGCCGCTGTGTGCGAGAGTCTTGTAGATACGCTTTGCCATTGCTCTGTTGCAGATATTTGCATAGGTGTAGTGTATGAAGAGGTATCGTTGTGAATTCCAAATCCCAGCTGTCCGTGGTTGTTAGCTCCCCACACGTATAATTTGCCATCAGTTGTTATTGCCACGGTATGAGCATGTCCTGTAGCTACGCTTTTCCAATTATTTACACCTTCTGCGTTCACAAGTGTAGGTACACTTTGTATAGCGGTGTGTCCCAATCCCAGTTGTCCGTAGTTGTTAGCTCCCCACGCGTATAATTTTCTATCGGCTGTTATTGCCAGTGTGTGTGAGGATCTTGCAGATACGCTTTGCCATTGCTCTGTTGTAAATATTTTTGAAGGTATAGTATATAAAGAGTTATCGCTAATTCCAAATCCCAGTTGTCCTGATTCATTAGCTCCCCACGCATATAATTTGCCATCAGCTGTTATTGCTACGGCATGATTATGCCCTGTAGATAAGGCTTTCCATCCTGTACTGCTGTTAACATTCCCTTTTTGAGGTGTGTTTTTATCTATATTATTTCCCAATCCTAGTTGTCCATAATTATTACGGCCCCACGTGTATAATATGCCATCATTTGTTATCGCTGCGCTATGATAATCTCCTGCAGATACAGTTATGATCTTAGTGTTTTTCATCTCGGGAAATAAGACATTTGGAGAAGTCACATCATCATCGTTTGTATTGGTGCTAGATGAGGTGGTATCGTCATTAGGCATGGTATCATTCGTATTGGTGTTAGATGTGGTGGTATCGTCATTAGGCTCGGTAGAGAATTGAGATTCTGTATTCGTGGGCTTATTAGATTTAGGCTGAGGATCAGAAGCAGGATCCTGACAACTTATGAATGCCATTGTGAATAAGGCATATATTAGTGTGTTTGCGATATGAAAAAATCTTTTTTTGTTACACATTTTACTATCTCCTTTTGTAAAAAATTTAGTGTATGAAATATTATTTCATTATTGTAATAAAATTATAATGTATAATTCATTATGTTTGTAGGTAAATGTGAAGATTCTCAAGAGGTAATTTTCGCAATATGAAATAAGCATGGCTACTTTTTTACCAAGCCTAGAAATATCACAGAAAAAAGTACCCTTATCATTTTATATGTGATAAGGGTACTTTTTTATTTGTCGCTTGTATTATTGCTTTTACAATGCTTATTCTGCGAGTGTAGGCGTGTTTCGGACAGTGTTATCTCCAAATCCCAGTTGTCCGTAGTCGTTTTGTCCCCATATAAAAAGCTTGCCTTCATCTGTGAGCGCGAGCGTGAAATCATTTCCTGCAGATACGCTCTTCCAATAGGTTTTATCTCCAACCTGCTGAGGAGTATTTTGAGTATCACCGCTGTTTCCAAGCCCGAGTTGTCCGTAGTCGTTATCTCCCCACGCGTATAATTTGCCATCAGTTGTTATTGCCATGGTATGACTATATCCTGCAGATGCGGTTTTCCAAGCGCTTACACCTTCTACGTTCACCGATAGAGGTATATTTTGTATGGCGGTGTGTCCCAATCCCAGTTGTCCGTAGCTGTTATCTCCCCACGCGTATAATTTTCCATCAGTTGTTATTGCCACGGTATGCGAGAATTTTGTAGATACGCTTTGCCATTGTTCTGTTGCAGATATTTGCGTAGGTGTGGTGTATAAAGCTATCTCGCTGTGAACTCCAAATCCCAGTTGTCCTGATTCGTTGGCTCCCCACACGTATAGTTTGCCATCAGTTGTTATTGCCGCGGTATGACCGTGTCCTGTGGTTACGCTTTTCCAATTATTTACACCTTTTACATTTACAAGTGCCGGTATACTTTGTATAGCGGTGTGTCCTAATCCCAGTTGTCCATTACCGTTAGCTCCCCACGCGTATAATTTTCCATCGGCTGTTATTGCCAATGTGTGTAAGGATTTTGCTGATACACTTTGCCATTGTTCTGTTGTAGATATTTGTGCAGGAGCATATAAATTATTGTTACGAACTCCAAATCCGAGTTGTCCGTAGTTGTTAGTCCCCCACATATATAATGTGCCATCAGCTGTTATTGCCGCGGTATGACTATATCCTGTAGATATCATTTTCCATTCAGTTACACCATCTACTTGCACTTTTTGTGGTGTGTTTTTGTTTATGTTATTTCCCAATCCTAGTTGTCCATAATAATTACGTCCCCACATGTATAATGTGCCATCAGTTGTTAGCGCTGCGGTATGATAACTTCCTGCAGCTGCAGTTATGATCTTAGTGTTTTTCATTTCTGGAAATAAGGAAGTTGGGAAAGTCATAGCATCGTCATTCGTATTGGTGTTAGATGTAGAGGTATCGTCATTAAACTCGATATCACTCGTATTGTCGTCAGACCTAGTGGTATCGTCATTAAACTCGGTAGAGAATTGAGATTCTGTATTCGTGAGTTTATTAGATTTAGGCCGAGGCTCAGAAGTGGGATCCTGACAACTTACGGATGTCATTGTGAATAAGGTGCAGGTTAGTGTGGTTGCGATATGAAAAAATCTGTTTTTGTTACACATTTTACTATCTCCTTTTGTAAAAAATTAGTGTATGAAATATTTATTTCATTATTGTAATTTAATTATAATATAAAATCCATTGTATTTGTAGGTAAATGTGTAAATTCTCAAGAGGTAATTTTTGCAATATGAAATAAACATGGCTACTTTTCTACTAAGCCTAGAACTGTCGCAGAAAAAAGCACCCTTATCACATATAAAGTGATAAGGGTGCTTTTTTATTTGTTTTCAAAAGCGTCTATCGGTACTAATGTAGGTGTTAGTTTATCAGTGGTACTGAATACTAGCCCTAGTATTATTCCCAAATTGTTTTTTCCCCATGCATACAGTTCACCGGTATTTGTTATTGCGAATGTGTAGTAGTCCCCTGCAACTACATTTTTCCAGCCGTCTAACACATCATATAGATACACTTTTTGAGGCATTCCTTTGCCGTCTTTATCTCCATGTCCTAGTTGTCCGTAGTTGTTAAGACCCCACGCATACAAGCTGCCGTTTTCTTTTATTGCGAGATTATGGATTGATCCCACAGAGACACTCTGCCAGTCGGTATCAGAGCCGAACTGCTTAGGGCTGTCGTAAAAAATGAAGGAACCGCTTAGCTGTAGTTTTCCCCATCTGAAGAGTCTGCCATCAGCTGTTATTGCTACTACATTGTTCGTATCGCCTACAGATACGTCTTTCCAGCTATCTACTTCCTTTGCTGTTACCAGTGTAGGGATGTTTTTGTCATCGGTATTTCCAAGACCTAATTGTTTATATCTGCTGTTTTCTCCCCATGCATATAGTTTGCCTGTTTCTGTTATCGCGAATGTATTATTCTTTCGCGCAGTTACGCGTTTCCATTTGTCTACACCGTTAACATACACTTTTTGGGGTGTGTTTTTGCTAATATAGTTTCCAATTCCTAATTGCCCTATACCGTTTGTTCCCCATGTATACAGTTCACCGGTATTCGTTATTGCTACGGTATGAAAATCTCCTGCAACTACGTTTTTCCAGCCAGTTACACCATCTACCTGCACTTTTTGAGGTGTGTTTTGATTTGTGTTATTTCCAAGACCTAGTTGTCCGTGTATGTTAAAACCCCATGCATACAGTTCACCGGTATTTGTTATTGCTAAGCTATGGAGAAACCCTGTAGCTCCGCTTTTCCAGCTAGTTACACCATCTACACGCACTTTTTGAGGTATAGGTTGGACTTGGTTATTTCCAATCCCTAATTCTCCCATTTGATTTTTTCCCCATGCATACAGCTGTCCTGTGTTTGTTATTGCCAAGCTGTGATATTTGTTTGTGCTTACGGTTACAATTGTAGTTTTCTTTGCAAGTAAGGACTCAAGTCCTTCGTCTCTACCGACAATACTATTTGTGTTAGCATCATTCGTATCAACAAGTTCTGTTTTATTACTAGCTTTTTTTCCAGAAAGAGGTATTTGAGTCTCTAGATCTGGGTTTGCGCAACTGATAGACAACATGAGCATAACATATGCGAGGGCAGTCAGTATGTAGAAATTTCTTTTTTTATTAAACATAATATCTCCTTAATATTTAAATATGTATTTTTTAGTATTTGGCCATTTTTGTTTTCCGTTATGGTAACCTCCTTGAATTAACATTACAAATACATCTCTAAAATATTACTAAAAAAACATCTTTATGTAAATGCAAAATGTGGAATATTTTATATCTTGCTTTTTTTTGGATAAGTAAAGTACGATAAAATCGTTGGTATATTAAAAATTGAAACGCGTAGAATACAAAGTATTAAAAGAAAAAGTGATTGCCATGTTGTGCAACATAGGAGTATGTAGAGAGCATGCAAGTGTTGTAGCCGATGTTTTGGTATATGCAGATGCTTCTGGTATTACTTCGCATGGCACTATTCGACTTGAACATTACCTTCGTCGCATTTCCGAAGGTGGTATAAATACGCAAAGTAGTTTTGTTGTTCGACAAGGTGCTTACTTGTGGAGTCGCCTTGTAGATGCACAGGGTGGATTAGGGCATGTTGCGGCGTTACAAGCAGTTCGCGAAGGTATAAGCATAGCAAAAACGCATGGTATTGCCGTAATTTCTGTAGTAAATACCAGCCATTGCGGGGCACTCTCGTATTATATGAGGCAGATAACTTCGCATAATTTCATCGGCTTCGCTGCATTAAATACGGACAAGTATGTAGTGCCCTCTGGCGGTATAAAACCCTTTTTAGGAACTAACCCTATCGCATGGGGATTTCCGCAAGCGGATGCTGATAATCCTGTTATTGTCGATCTTGCAACGAGCGCAAGCGCACTTGGAAAGATTATTACCGCACAAGAGAAAGGGGAGCGTATTCCGCGTAACTGTGCGGTAGATGCACAAGGTATTGAAACAGAAAATCCTAATGAAGTAGCTGCGTTATTGCCCCTAGCTGCTCATAAAGGTTATGCGCTTGCATGTGCAGTTGAAATACTTAGTGCTATTTTCACAGGCAGTGCCTTTGGCCCACATCTTGCCCCCATGTATGACAAGCTTCATAAGAAAAGAAATCTTTCCGCATTTTTTTTGATACTTGATACAGGCGTGCATGTCTCTCAAGATGTTTTTGCTACGCAGCTTACGCGTATGATTGACGAATTGCACGCACAGCCACACGCATCGGACTCTAAAAGTATTCGTATACCTGGAGAGATGGGGCGTAGAAAATACCAGCAGGCGCAGAAAGATGGCGTGCCTATATTAGAACATGTACACGCATATTTAGGGCTGTAAAGACGAGAGGCTTATGTGCCTATTTCTTGGTATTCAAATGGTTATTATTCGTCTTTTGTGCGTAACTGTATGTGTGCCATATGTATATTATCCTTAATTTTATCTTAAATGTAAAAAATGCTGTAATGTACGCACATGATTTTCTTCTCTTTGTGTTTGAGAAAATATTTCATATAAACTACACTAATGCTTATAAGATGCATCTAAAAAATAGCTATATAAAAATTCAAGGAGGTTAGTATGGTATTAGGTATACTAAACGAACAAGATACGCGTGTTGCCATAGTGCCAGATGTAATTTCTCAGATACAAAAAATGGGAATTACCGTGCAAATGGTCGCAAAAGCTGGTGAAAGTGCAGGCTATAGCGATAGTTTGTACAAGGCACAAAAGGTTAAAATAACCACAAAGGCGTCTGTTATTTCATCTTCTGACATACTGATTACGTTTAACCCCATTTCAGTAGTTGATCAAGCAAAGGCAAAGGCGACAGCGGTGTTAATTTCTCGATATGCGCCTTTTGATAATGAAAAAAAACTTTCAGGATACGCGAAGAAATCACAGACGATATTTAGCTTGGACATGATACCTCGTATAACAGTTGCACAGTCAGCAGACGTGCTTTCTTCGCTCGGGTCTATTGCAGGTTATCGGTCGATACTTGTTGCTGCACAGTGCTTGCCAAAGTATTTCCCCATGCTTACCACGGCTGCAGGAAGTATTCCACCTGCAAAGGTTTTAGTAATAGGTGCAGGTGTTGCGGGGCTGCAGGCTGTTGCAACAGCGCGCCGTTTAGGTGCAGTGGTACAGGTGTTTGATACGCGTGCGGCAGTACGAGATGAAGTAAAAAGTCTCGGTGCACAATTTGTAGAAGTTGAGGGAGCGACCGATGACAAGGCAGCAGGTGGCTATGCGGTAGAGCAAACTGCAGAATACCAAAAGATGCAAAAAGCAGCACTTGAAAAAGTCATAAAAAAATCGGATGTTATTGTTACTACCGCACAGCTTCGAGGCAAGCCTGCGCCAAAATTGATTACAAAAAAGATGGTGGAACAAATGCAATTAGGCGGAGTCATTGTAGACTTAGCATCTTCGACAGGTGGTAATTGTGAATTGACGAAAAATAAAAAAATCGTTACCCATAAGGGTATTACCATTGTAGGTAATTCAGATTTATCCGAAGAAGTTCCATTTCATGCGTCATTGCTTTTTAGTAAAAACATCCTAAATTTTTTCAAATTTCTTCTCAATGAGAAAGGTAAGTACAAGCTTTCTTTAGACCATGAAGTAACAGAAAAGAGTTGCATTGTGCATTTAGGAAAAAAATATTACAAGTAAACGTACAAAATTAAGGAGAAATCATGAATATATTTACTTCAATGCTCGATTGGCTAAGTGTCAATTTTGATGTTATTACCCTGCTTATTTTTGCAACATTTGTGGGTATGGAAATAATAGGAAAAGTACCTACGTTGCTACATACGCCACTAATGTCAGGAGCAAATGCAATAAGTGGTGTGACGGTTGTCGGTGGTATTTATCTTGTGCGGGTAGCGGGGTTTCAAGATTTTCTTGGCATTACGCTTGGATCCATTGCCGTTTTTTTAGGCATGCTAAATGTTGTCGGCGGTTTTGCGGTTACAAATCGCATGTTAGAAAAATTTAAGAAAGCTGATAAACAGGAGGCTTCCTCATGACAAATTACACGGACTTATTTATAAAAGTTCTTTATTTGCTTGGAACTGTATTGTTTATCTATGGAATAAAAAATATGGGGCATCCTGATACGGCACGCAAAGGTAATATTATCGGTGCTGTAGGTATGGCAATAGGTATATTGGTTATTCTTTTTATGCCGATACAAGGTGCTAAAAATCCCATAGGGTCTTTAATCGTCGTTATTATAGTTTTAGCGCTCGGATCTGTTGTGGGCTATATGGCTTCGGTAAGGGTAAAGCTTACCGCAATGCCCGAAATGGTATCGCTTTTTAACGGATTTGGTGGCGGATGCTCCATGCTCATAGGTTTTACAGAAATGTATAAAGTTTCGCAAGGTAGTTCTGTCATTACAGTTGCGGGTGTCATCACTGGTGTATTTGCCATTTTTGTAGGTTCTATAACGCTTTCAGGTTCTGTAGTGGCGTGGGGTAAATTGTCTGGATTCTTGCGCGATAAAATTAGATTGCCGTTTCCTCAAATTGTCAATTTACTTGTTCTATCTGTAACGCTGTATTTAGGATACACTGTCGTTGTACAAGGACCAAACTCAATTGGAATGTTAGCATTGCTAATGCTCGCTTCATTAGTATATGGTTTTACCTTTGTAACTCCCATAGGTGGAGGTGACATGCCTGTGGTTATATCGCTTCTTAATTCTTTTAGTGGTATTGCCGCTGCAATTTCGGGGCTTTTATACAACAACAACTTCATGGTAGTCGGTGGTATTTTGGTAGGGTCTTCTGGTACGATACTTACCATACTCATGTGTAAAGCGATGAATCGTTCGCTGCTTAATGTTATTATTGGCGGTTTTGGATCATCTAAATCATCGGTAGCCGGTGCTGAAGGCAAAAGCATACAAGAAGTAGGACTTGGAGATTTAGCGGTTCAATTGAAGTACGCGCAGCACGTTGTCATAGTACCGGGATATGGACTTGCGGTAGCGCAGGCACAACATGCGTGCCACGATCTTGAAAAAATATTACTTGCAAGCGGTGTACAAGTTGTATATGCCATACATCCGGTAGCAGGACGCATGCCAGGACACATGAATGTTTTGCTTGCAGAAGCACAAGTACCATACGAAAAACTTTTGGAGTTAGAGCCTGCGAATGAGCAATTTCCTTCGACTGATGTCGTGCTTGTTATTGGTGCAAACGATGTGGTAAACCCCGCTGCACAAGATAGTCCAGGAAGCCCTATTTACGGTATGCCCATTTTGGACGTAAAACTTGCAAAGACAGTTGTTGTGTTTAAGCGAAGTATGCGTGCAGGTTATGCGGGCGTAGAAAATCCGCTGTTTTTTAAGGAGAACACACGCATGCTTTTTGGTGATGCGAAAGATAGTTTGACAAAATTAAAAACGGAGATTACCAGCATATAGCATGCTAATTATCTAAGAACAAAATCATAAAAAAAGGATGTGAAATTTTCACATCCTTTTTTTATGACTAATTTTTGTTATGATAACTTACGAGTGAGCAAAATATGTGGTTTTGCCTTACTAAATTTATTTAGTGAATTTATTCTTTAGAATGTTTGCTTGTCATACGAGAACTTAACATTTTTTCAGGCAGTAGTAATTGTTCTATCTCTTCGTCTGAAAATAATTTTTTCTCTTTTACAAGATCAAAGATGCTTTTTTGTGTTTGGAGGGCTTCTTTCGCAAGGCTTGAAGTGGTTTCATAGCCTAAAATAGGGGCAAGCGCAGTAATAATGCCTATACTATTCATGACCATGTCACGGCAGTGTTTTTTATTAGCCGTGATGCCGTTTATACAATTATTGGTTAAAATTTTCATGCCTTTTTCCAGCATTCTCCCCGATTCAAAGATGCTTTGGGTGATTATGGGCATCATTGCGTTTAATTGTAGTTGTCCCGCTTCAGCTGCCATAGTCACGCACAAGTCGTTGCCTATAACTTTGAAGGAAACTTGATTCAGCAATTCGGGAATTACAGGATTGACTTTTCCGGGCATAATGGAAGAACCCGGTTGCATCGGAGGCAGGTTTATTTCGTTAAGACCACAGCGCGGACCAGAAGAAAGAAGACGCAAATCATTGCAGATTACCGAGAGTTTTACTGCGAGACGCTTAAGCGCAGAAGAATATATAATGTACGAGCCTGTATCGTGTGTTGCTTCTATGAGATTGCTTGAGAGCTTTATGTATTCTCCGCTCATTTCGCGCAAATACTTTATGCATAGCTTTGCGTATTCGGGTTCTGAGTTTATGCCTGTGCCAATTGCCGTGGCTCCTATGTTTACTTCTAAAAACAAACTTGCCATTTGCAATAGTCGTTCTACTTCTTCTTCAAGGGTCACTGCATATGATTCGAATTCTTGCCCAAGTGTCATTGGTACTGCGTCTTGGAGTTGCGTACGCCCCATTTTGATGATGTTTTTAAATTCCACACCTTTTTTTCTAAAAGCTGCTATTAACGTTGTTAAGTCTTGTATCAATTTTTTGTTATGTCTAAAAATGGCAATGCGCAATGCCGTGGGATAGGTGTCATTGGTTGACTGTGAAAGGTTTACGTGATTGTTAGGGTGACAATGTTGATACTCACCTTTTTGGTAACCCATTATTTCAAGTGCTCTGTTTGCAATGACTTCGTTTGCATTCATGTTTGTTGAGGTGCCAGCACCACCTTGCACCATATCTACAATAAATTGATCATGGAAAGAGCCATCAATAATTTCTTCGCAGGCTTTTGCAATAGCATCAAATATATTTTTATCGAGCAAGCCTAAATCGTAATTTGCACGCGAAGCTGAATACTTTACCATGGCAAATGATGATATAAAAACAGGATATCGTTTTAGCTGTACGCCGCTCATATTCTTGAAATTTTCATGAGCACGAAGTGTTTGTATACCAAAGTAGTTTTTATCTGAAACTTGTCTTTCTCCAAGCAAGTCATGTTCTATACGATTTTTATTCATTGTTTACCACATTTACAAGATGTATTTTTCCGTTGTTCATACTGTACCTTATCCTTACATACTATCGTAACTCGCTATGTGATTACAATAAAGAACCGCTTTATAGAAGGGACTTATACACATCATTTTTTCATGCTTCATCAATGTAGAATTGACGATATCACATAAAAATTTAAGTATAATCTTATTATATTAGTGTATCACGTTGATTGATGAAATGTGTTTTGATTATAGGTATTCGTCTTTGTGAACAGGAGAAAGGCCTTTAAAGTGCATTTATTTTATTCTTAGAATTTATGCTGGAAAAAGCGTGTAAAAAATTTAGAATGGAAAAAAAATTCTTCAAAGAACTTATTCGAAAATTGATGCATATGTCATTTGTTGCATGTGCATTTTTCATAACTCATTTTTCAAATGCTATTAGAGGAATTGAAGTCGTACTAATAGCGATAGGAGTTTTTTATTACGTATTGGAACAATTGCGTTTGCAAAAGAAAAGAATTCCTTTTTTTTCGTATATTGAGAATATTGTCTTGCGTGAGAGTGAAAAAAATCAGTTTGCATATGCGCCGCTTACACTTTTAATAGGCATTGTACTTGTGATGGAATTTTACACACTCAATGTTGCTGCAGCTTCTATTATTGCAGTTACCATAGGAGATGCGATGGCAGCGATTATGGGTACTTTGTTTTCAAATTCTCCACGATTGGCATGGAACAAAAAGAAAACATATGTAGGAACCGTAACAAATGCCGTATGTGTGTTATTGGTATGCGTGTTTTTTTTCAAGTCGTGGAAAATTAGTGTCATAACAAGCATTTCATCGGCTTTAGTAGAAAGTCTTGATTTAGAACATGTCGATAATCTTATTATTCCCTTGTTTGTTGGTGTGTCGTTATATTTAACCGTTGTATAAAAGAATGTGAGTTATTTTATAATTTGTAGATAAGGTAGCGCTTGATATTCAATATAGAGTTACCTATAAGAATACCGCTAAGGAAAACATTAAAAACTTTTGAATTTGAAAAGAGAAGTAATTGCGTTGCAACGATGAATATCATCATTATAAAAAATTCAAAAAAGGCTATTCTTTTTTTGATGTGCAGTTGCATGTAATAAAAAAAATATAAAATCAGTATTATTGAATACAAAATTACCGCTGAAAAAATAAAAATGTATTCACCACCTACATATAAGCTTAGAGATGATGCATTGGTATAAATAATAGGTGCGGCTATGCTTATTTTAAATGCAAAAGCAAGTGAAAACAAAAACAGCAATATTGAGTAAGGCATGTTTCGCACATGCATGCATACGATGGAAAAGAACCAAAATAACCCCATCGCAATGTAAAATCCGCTATAAATTTTTATGGATGTATGAGCTGTTGATGCTTTTTCTAGCATACCGTAGTAAAAATGTGTTCGTATTATAATAAGAGGAATGCTGCTTATCAGTGCAGCAATGAAAAAAAATTGATGTAAATTCATCATGTGTGTACGTAACACAAATAGTATGAGTAATGTGCTTATAAGTAATACAAGTGCTAAGAACATACATAAATCATGCATTAAATCATTGTTTATTTGAAAGTGGACTAATAGCTCTTCTTCATCTATTAAATACAGAAAAAACCATACTAATACAAGCATGATACAGGCTGTGTAGATTAGTAAAATTATTTTTCGTGCCGATGTTCCCATGTACAGTAATTATACAATTAAATGCTTTATGAACCTTCGTAAACATCCGAAAAGGGAGTATGTAGAGGTTTATAAAAGGTGAAACAGTACTTTTTCATAATAACTTTTCTCATTTCTGTAATTGTACAGGTGCATTCTGGTGAAGTTGCACGCTATAGAATAGTGGGAATATCAAGTGATTCTCAGTATTTAGCGTTTGTAGAATATGGGATAACTCAAGAAAATCAAATGTTTACGAACATGTCGATAGTGGATATTCCACAAAATGCATTTATCGCGAATGGCATTCGACAAAATGTATACGATGTTACGTTGCAGATAGATCAAGATGGCATCAATGCCTTGCTAAAAACCGTAGTTACAAATAGCATGCTTCTTAAGCAATATAATGTAGATTTACTAAATTCTGGAAAACTTATATATATATTACTTAATGGAGATGTAACATCTAACTCCATATTTTTTACTGATTACGATACTGATATCAGCTATTCTGCGACATTGTCACAGAATATAAAAACAAGCGAAAACGGAAATGCGAAAGTAACAGGTGCGTTTAACATAACAGCGACTGTTATACACAACGATGAAACTACTAGCCTTAGCATAGGATCTCCTGGACACTATAGAGCAGATGTAAAAAATTATCGTATACGGGCAGTGTATACAACACACGATAATACATCTCTTATATTTGTCATAGAAAAGCACATGGTTTCTCAAGTGTCAAAAAATGATACGGATATTTACTACATGGTAGAAACTGCAAGATGGCGTAAATAACAATAGACATACATGAATATGATGTGTGCAATGATGCACAGGTGCTGCGTATAGAGTCTCTTTGTTTATTGACAACACAATCGTGTTTTGATATTATTCATATGATGCAAAAATTACTTAGCGGAGTAAATAGACGTATGTCTCGTAAGTGCTTATTCGCAGCAATTATTTTGATTTTTCATTTGCCATTACTAGGATTACTGCTTATATCAGCAGAATGTTCTCCTACGAACACTAGAGCAAAAAAAGCTCAGGAAAACGCACCAGAGACAGAAGAAACCACAAACGGTACAAAAGAAGCACCAGAGATAGAAGCTGCAGAATTCATAGCACAGGAGTACAAAAGCAAAGGCGATGTTTATTTCAGAGCAAACGACTATCGCAAGGCAATAGAAAGTTATACAGAGGCTATTGCCTTGTTTACAGACAATAATGAGAAAGCGCGTTTATATGAAAAAATGACTAGGCTTTATATCATGTGCGTGCTTCGTAAACAGTGCCCGCCGAATTATAAAGCAAAAATAATAGAAGTCTTAGAAAAGGCTCTTAATTTGTATACAAAGAATGAAGATAAGGCAAAAACATACAAAAAAATAGGAGTACATTATCATTACAGTCTCAAAAATTATGAGAAGGCAATAGAAAGTTATACAAAGGCTATTGCCTTGCACACAGACAATAAACAGAAAACCAATGATTATATTGCATTAGCTGAAATAACAAGTAAGTTAAGAAACTACCATAAGGCAATAGAACATTATACAGAAGCCATAAAGTACAATGAAGCTAAAAAAGCACTCATATACCAATACATAGGCACTGTTTATAGAGATGGCTTAAAAGACTACCGTAAAGCAATAGAATATTATACAAAGGTTATTGCTTTGTTTAAAGAGGAAGATATCGTAAGGCTTTCATCGGGTTATAAAGATAGAGCTAAAGCTTATTTATTGCTTGGAAATAAAGAGGAAGCAGCACAAGATACAGAACGTGCAGAAATAACGGAACGAGAAGTAAGTACACTTTTCAAAAAATTGTACTATCCTAAAAAAACTTAAAATTATAAATCTCGCTAAGGTGTACTGATAAAACATTTTCTGTACGCTTTGAAAAAAAATCATTTTAAATACTTATTTAGAAGTACGCGCAAGAATCATACGCATAGTAGAAAAACACTTACACTAGCACGGTGAAGATTTATAGCTCTCTTTATCCTTACAAAAAAGTAAGGCGTAAACGAGATATAGCTGCGGTAAAATTTTCATATACATGAAAAGAGCAGAAGAATTTAAGCAAATAAAAGAAGAATTTGAAAACATAAAAGCAGAGCTTAATGACAAAATTGAAAAATGTAATACTGTCATTGAATTTGCAAATCAAATACAAGATCTTACTACTAAAAAAAATGCAATAGATGAATTTTTTAACAGCATTCATGAAGGTAATAACGGACAAGAATCTTTAAATATGCAGGTAGATAATGTATATGAAAAAATACAAGAATTCAATGAAAAGATTGAAGAGTCTACTAATAAGCAAGATGAATTAAATCAGTATTACATAGAAATATTTGGAGCATTAAACGAAGAAACACAAACAAGAGAAGATGGTTTTCAGCAGGAAGTAGAAACATTACAATTGCAGATACAAAAAGTAGAGAAATTTTTTGAAAATATTGATGATTTAGAACAACGCAAAAATAACACATATAACACAATACAAGAACTCAATGAAAAGATTGAAGAGTCTACTAATAAACAAGATGAACTAAATAAGTATTACATAAGAATATTTGGATCATTAAACGAAAGAACACGAACAAGAGAAGGTGGGCTAAAGCAAGAAATAGAGATGCGCCGAGAGGGACTTGATACATATAAGAAAGAACAAGAAGATGTAATAAAAACATTGAAAAAAAAGATTCACAGATTAATGTCGAGTGCTGTGAGTGTTGGGCTTGCGAAGTCCTTTGCTGATGAAAAGAAAAAATTTAAGGAAGAAGTAGAAAAACATAGTAAATACTTTACATGGTGTATTGCTAGTTTAGTTTTACTTGGTGTAGGTAAATTTTTGTATGATGTTTTTTGGAACAAAACTATTGATGTTTTTACAATTAGTAATGTTTTGGTTTCTTTTTTGTCAACATTGCCTTTGTTTGCACCATTACTATGGTTAGCATATTCTTTTGCAAAAAGACGGAATGCATACGCCATGCTTTATCAAGAATACATGCATAAAGAAGCCTTTGCTAACTCATATAGTAGTTATAAACAACAAATAGAAGACTTACAAGATAACGATACAACATTACTCAATGAGTTATTAGAAAAAGCAATAAGAATTATTGCGAGAAACCCAACGCATGTACTAACAAAAAAACATTCATCAGACTTGCCTATTGAAGAAATAGCGGTACTTATAAAAGCTTGCAAAGGTAATACAGAAGCGATTGCGAATGTTATAGATAATTTTCTAACACCAAAGCATAATAAGAACGAAGAAGATGAATCAAGTGACAATAATACTTCTTAAAGCACAACTACATCAGTGAGGCATTTGAAAAAAAATCATTTTAGATACTTATTTAGAAATACGCGCAAGAATCATACGCATAGTAGAAAAACACTTACACTAGTACGGTGAAGATTTATAGCTCTCTTTATCCTTACAAAAAAGTAAGGCGTAAATGAGATATAGCTGCGGTAAAATTTTCATATATGAGAAAAGACTATACCGCGATTATTGAAGATCCAAATGTATCAGATAAAGATAAAGCAAGGGCGTATGAGAGCAGAGCCGATATGTACTGGCAACAAGAGAAGTATGAGGAAGCGATAGAAGACTATACTGCGATTATTGAAGATCCAAATGTATCAGATAAAGATAAAGCAAGGGCGTATGAGAGCAGAGCCGATACGTACTGGCAACAAGAGAAGTATGAGGAAGCGGTAGCAGACTATACTGTGATTATTGAAGATCCAAATGTATCAGATAAAGATAAAGCAAGGGCGTATATGGATAGAGCTGATACATACTGTCGACAAAAGAAGTATGAGGAAGCGGTAGCAGACTATGGGCAGGCGATTGAGTTATTTATCGGTGCTATAGATAAAGCATGGTCGTATTTGCGCAGAGGCGATGCGTACTTTGAGCAAGAGAAGTATGACTTAGCAATAGCAGATTATACGGAGGCGATTGGGTTATTTAGAAATCGTAAAGGGAAAGTATGGCCGTATTTGCGCAGAGGCGATGCGTACCGTGAGCAAGGGAAGCATGACTTAGCAATAGAAGACTATACCGCGATTATTGAAGATCCAAATGTATCAGATAGAGATAAAGCAAGAGCGTATGAGTACAGAGCCGATACGTACCGTAAGCAAAAGAAGTATGAGGAAGCGATAGCAGACTATACCGCGATTATTGAAAATCCAAATGTATCAGATAAAGATAAAGCAAGGGCGTATGAGAGCAGAGCCGATACGTACCGTAAGCAAAAGAAGTATGAGGAAGCGGTAGCAGACTATGGGCAGGCGATTGAGTTATTTATCGGTGCTATAGATAAAGCATGGCCGTATTTGTACAGAGGCGATGCGTACCGTGAGCAAGAGAAGTATGACTTAGCAATAGCAGATTATACGGAGGCGATTGGGTTATTTAGAAATCGTAAAGATAAAGCATGGCCGTATTTGTGCAGAGGCGATGCGTACCGTGAGCAAGAGAAGTATGACTTAGCAATAGCGGATTATACGGAGGCGATTGGGTTATTTAGAAATCATAAAGATAAAGCATGGCCGTATTTGTACAGAGGCGATGCGTACCGTGAGCAAGAGAAGTATGACTTAGCAATAGCAGATTATACGGAGGCGATTGGGTTATTTAGAAATCGTAAAGATAAAGCATGGCCGTATTTGTACAGAGGCGATGCGTACCGTGAGCAAGAGAAGTATGACTTAGCAATAGCAGATTATACGGAGGCGATTGGGTTATTTAGAAATCGTAAAGGGAAAGTATGGCCGTATTTGCGCAGAGGCGATGCGTACCGTGAGCAAGGGAAGCATGACTTAGCAATAGAAGACTATACCGCGATTATTGAAGATCCAAATGTATCAAATAAAGATAAAGCAAGGGCGTATGAGAGCAGAGCCGATACGTACTGGCAACAAGAGAAGTATGAGGAAGCGGTAGCAGACTATACTGCGATTATTGAAGATCCAAATGTATCAGATAAAGATAAAGCAAGGGCGTATGAGAGCAGAGCCGATACGTACTGTCGACAAAAGAAGTATGAGGAAGCGGTAGCAGACTATGGGCAGGCGATTGAGTTATTTATCGGTGCTATAGATAAAGCATGGTCGTATTTACGCAGAGGCGATGCGTACTTTGAGCAAGAGAAGTATGACTTAGCGATAGCGGATTTTGACGAAGCAATAAAATTAAACCCTTATAATGCGTTAATTCACTTCGTTAAGGGTATTTCTTTTCTTAAAAATAGAAAGCATGAGGACGCTATTACTTGTCTTCATGCTGCTTTACAGCATGGTATATTTAATGAAGATGTAGAAATATATAGTCAAGAAATACTTGGAGAAGGTGACGACGAACTTTCTGAAAATATATTTAAAGTCTTTCAAAACGTGGTGAAGATATTAAACAGGTTAAAGGTAACAGAAGATTCTAAGGACAAGGTAGAATATCTTTCGCATACTACCAAATTATCTGTTTTTACCCAGCTTCTACCTGTACATGAGCACGACAAAAAACTAGGTGCATTTCGCATGTACCACATTGCCTATGCTAATGACCCCACCGAAGGCACGGTGTTGTTTGACAGATTAGGCATCTCGCCCGACAAAAGAGAAAGGACGGATATTCCATATATACTGATTGCAAGCTTTTGTGGCGGTAAAGACCCACAAGCATTAGATAGCTTACCCATATGGAACATGTACGGCGATGAAGCTAAGGGCGTAGCCATGCTCTTTAACATAAACGACATAGCTTCTCGTGAACAAGGGCATGTTACATCCCTTTCGTTTAAGGATAAGTATATTGATGGCGAAAATAAAAGAAAAGTTGTTACAGAAGAAGAACGAGGCAAGGGGAAAACAGAACCTTTGCAGATATTATACGAAGTACACTATGTAAACAATCAAGAAGAGACAAGGGATACTCAAGAAAACAATGAAAAGAATAAGAATATAGATAAGATAATAGGCGAAATAAAAAAAGAGCTTGAAATAATAGAAAACCTAAAACCATTACAAGCAAAGAAAATATACAACAAAATCCTAGATTTATTAAGTGGTTTGCGTTATCTCATAAAAGACAGAACCTACGCGTACGAAAACGAATATCGCTTAGTGTGCTTTGCAAGTGAAAAAAACATATCAGAGGTATTAAAAATTGAAGAAGATGCACCAGAAGAGCGCTTTCCTCGCATCTATGTAGAAACAAAAATACTGAAAAATCTGTGCGGAGTAATGACTGCTCCTAAAGTTAAGGAAGAGCAAGCCTTAAGCATACAGTATCTTTTGTATCGGTATAAAAAGAATGAAGAGCTCTCAAAACTTGAAGAATTTCCCGTGTATAAAAGTAGAATTCCCTATCGCTAAGCTTAAGCTTTTATAGAAATTATCCCCCATGAATGGGAAACACAGCTTGCTCCATGCATAGCTAGCTACGAGTATGCCATGATACAATACATGGTATAGATTTAGTCTTGAACACTTAACCCCTAGTGCAGAAAATTAGTGAAGGAACTTCGATTATGTTATCAAAGATGGAGATACAGTATTTCTTAAAGAGACAAAAGCACAACGGCAGTGCTGAGGAAAAGATGGGGGATTTATGAATATCACAAAAATACAAGACATATTGCATGAGCTTTTGAAGCAAGATGCGAGACTTTGGAATGAAGCTGAGCTTAATTACACGCGTCTTTTTGATTTACTAGAGAAGAATGACCCTGTGATTATAGCGCTTCTTTTAAAAGATGCTGATGTTAAAGAGAAATTCTTTATACAGGTGGAAAACGTTTTTGTTTTTAAGTCCGATGAGTTTCGCTTTTTTGTAGAAGAAAACAAAATAGATAATTCTTACACGAGGTATAAGAATCGCATTGGCTTAACGAGTAGCAAGCGATTTATCAAAGACACACACGATGTTGTCTTAGACTTTCCATACAAGGACTGCGTGCTAGAAGGTGGGCAGAGTAGGGACGAAGGCACGGATGCGTACTTTGCGCAAGGCAAAGATAGAGCATACGAACAGAAGAAAGCAAAGCGGAAAGAAATATTTTACAACTCGGTATTAGCGCACGATGAGATTGACAGACTTTTTGATGCAAAAGCCTTGACGAATTGGAAACGATATCGCAAAGACGGCATGCACGATGCTAGCGATATTGAAAGAGAGCAGGGCACGATACAAGAAAACCTGATACTCAAAGGCAATAACCTCATAGCGTTGCACAGCCTTAAGCGACAATTTGCAGGCAAGGTGAAGTTGATATACATAGATCCGCCGTATAATACGGGCAATGACAGTTTCAATTACAACGACAAATTTAATCATAGTACGTGGTTAGTGTTTATGAAAAACCGATTAGAAGCAGCGAGGCAGTTGCTACGAGATGATGGGGTGATATTTGTACAGTGCGATGACAACGAACAAGCGTACTTAAAGATACTGATGGACGAAGTCTTTGGACGGGAAAATTTCTTAAATGATATTATATGGAACTCTACAAAGTCGGTAACAAATACAGCAATAATATCTGTTGCACATACTCATACATTAGTTTACTTCAAGAGGAAAGATTACTATATAAAGTATAGAAATGAATTTAGATTAAAAGAAACTGGAGAGGGATTTTCTAATCCAGATAACGATCCTAGGGGAGAATGGAAGGCAGACCCTTTTCAGGTGGGAGGTTGGAGACCTAATCAACAATACGATATAATAAATCCAAATACAAAAGTTACTTATAAACCAAATGAAGGTTGTAGCTGGAAAAATGACTTTAATAAGTTTCAAGAACTCTTAAAAGATAATAGAATTATCTTTGGGACAGATGGAAAGTCAGCTCCTCAAAGAAAAAGATTTTTATCTGAAGCATTAGAAAGAGGTAAAGTTTCTACAACAATTTGGAATGACTTAGAAACGACCACTAACGGAACACAACATTTAAAAAGATTATTTAATAAAACTATATTTTCTAATCCCAAACCCGAAGGGCTGTTACAAAGAATTATCGAGATGGCCACCCAGCCCGGAGATATTGTTCTGGACTACCATTTGGGCAGCGGCACTACCGCAGCGGTAGCACACAAGATGGGTAGGCAATACATCGGCATAGAACAAATGGACTACATAGAAGACATAGCGGTAGCGCGTTTGTGCAAAGTCATAGAAGGCGAACAAGGCGGAATAAGCAAGGCGATGCAGTGGAAGGGTGGAGGTTCTTTCCTCTATTGCGAGCTTGCCCCATGGAACGAGCAGGCAAAAAAGCGAATTGCTGCGTGTGAGTCTTTAGAAGCGCTAGAGACTTTTTTTAATGAAATGTACGAACGATACTTTCTAAATTACAACGTGAAAATAAAAGAGTTTAAAGACAACGTGCTAGGTGAAAAGCAGTTTAGAGCCTTAAGCCTTGAGGAACACAAACGCATTTTTTGTGCCATGCTTGATAACAACCAGATGTACGTACCTGTAAGCGAAATGGCAGATGCGAAGTATGACATTAGTGAGACAGACCAAGAAATGACGAAAAGGTTTTATGGTGAGGAATTGGTTTTAAATTTATGAATATCAAAAAAATACAAGACATATTGCATGAGCTTTTGAAGCAAGATGCGAGACTTTGGAATGAAGCTGAGCTTGATTACACGCGTCTTTTTGATTTGCTAGAGAAGAATGACCCTGTGATTATAGCGCTTCTTTTAAAAGATGCTGATGTTAAAGAGAAATTCTTTATACAGGTGGAAAACATTTTTGTTTTTAAGCCCGATGAGTTTCGCTTTTTTGTAGAAGAAAACAAAATAGATAATTCTTACACGAGGTATAAGAATCGCATTGGCTTAACGAGTGGCAAGCGATTTATCAAAGACACACACGATGTTGTCTTAGACTTTCCATACAAGGACTGCGTGCTAGAAGGTGGGCAGAGTAGGGACGAAGGCACGGATGCATACTTTGCGCAAGGCAAAGATAGAGCATACGAACAGAAGACAGCAAAGCGGAAAGAAATATTTTACAACTCGGTATTAGCGCACGATGAGATTGACAGACTTTTTGATGCAAAAGCCTTGACGAATTGGAAACGATACCGCAAAGATGGCATGCACGATGCTAGCGATATTGAAAAAGATGCACAGGGCACGATAAAAGAAAACCTGATACTCAAAGGCAATAACCTCATAGCGTTGCACAGCCTTAAGCGACAATTTGCAGGCAAGGTGAAGTTGATATACATAGATCCGCCGTATAATACGGGCACAAAAGAGTTTTGTTACAATAATAAATTTCATCACAGTACGTGGTTAGTGTTTATGAAGAACCGATTAGAAGCAGCGAAGCAATTGCTTAGATTCAATGGCGTAATCTTTGTCAGCATTGATGATAAGGAACACGCGTACCTAAAGGTACTGATGGATGAAGTATTCGGACGAGAAAATTTTGTCGGTGACTTAATTAGAAAAACAAAATCTACATCTAACATTATGAAGACAAATTTTAATTTTCAACACGAGAATACCTTAATCTATGCAAAAGATATGGAGCATGTATATCTAAGTGGTGGTGAGAAAGATTTTCAGAATTATAGTAATCCCGATAATGATATAAATGGAGAATGGGTAGGAGCAGATCCAAGTGCAGCACGCATAACAAAGAAAGACCAATATCCTATTAAAAATCCTTATACAGGCAAAGTCGATTATCCACCTTCGGGGACAAGTTGGAAATTTCCTCAATATAGGTATGAAGAATACGTAAAAAGTGGACGGATAAAGCATAAGAAAATACATAAAGAAAATGAACGTGGCTTTATTTATAAACGATATAAGAAAGATGTAATAAAGCGAGAGTATGAGCTAAGTTCACTATTATGCACTGATACTGTTTACATGAATCAAGCAGCAACAAAAGAAAATATCAAAATATTTGCTGATAAAACATTTGACTTTGCAAAGCCTGAAATATTTCTTAAAGTAGTAATTGAATCTTGTACCCAACCCGGCGATATAGTCTTAGACTATCATCTTGGTTCTGGCACTACCGCAGCGGTGGCACACAAGATGGGTAGGCAATACATCGGCATAGAACAAATGGACTACATAGAAGACATAGCGGTAGCGCGTTTGCGCAAAGTCATAGAAGGCGAACAAGGCGGAATAAGCAAGGCAATGCAGTGGAAGGGTGGAGGTTCTTTCCTCTATTGCGAGCTTGCCCCATGGAACGAGCAGGCAAAAAAGCGAATTGCTGCGTGTGAGTCTTTAGAAGCGCTAGAGACTTTCTTTAATGAAATGTACGAACGATACTTTCTAAACTACAACGTGAAAATAAAAGAGTTTAAAGACAATGTGCTAGGTGAAAAAGAATTTAGAGCCTTAAGCCTTGAGGAACACAAACGCATTTTTTGTGCCATGCTTGATAATAACCAAATGTACGTACCTGTAAGCGAAATGGCAGATGCGAAGTATGACATTAGTGAGACGGACCAAGAAATGACGAAAAGGTTTTATGGTAAGGAATAATGACTAACAGAAGATACTTCATATACCAAGGATATAGATATTATAAAACGAGCTATTGAACATTTAAGAAGCAAAATGCCTCAAAGTAATTTTACATACAGCAGGGTACATACACACAATAAAAGTCAGCGTCTTTATTGACAGTGTATAACACAATACATTACGATCGTACCGTTTGATGCATGAATGATCAAGTAATAAAAAGGAGCAGCCTGTGAGTGTTCAATATGTACCTGAGCCGTTTAGGATTAAATCAATAGAGCCTGTGAAATGCCTTACTCGGGAAGAACGAGAAAAAAAAATAAAGGATGCACAATATAATTTATTTAATCTTAGTTCTAAAGATGTATATATAGATCTTTTAACGGACAGTGGGACGGGAGCCATGAGTCAAGAACAATGGGCTGGTCTTATGAAGGGCGATGAGGCATATGCGGGCTCTAAAAGTCATCAAAAGCTTGTAGAAACAGCACAGGATATTTTTGGCTATGAATATATTCAGCCAGTCCATCAGGGGCGAGCCGCAGAAAAAATCCTTTTTTCTCTCGTGATAGACAAGGGGCAATATTCTCTTTCTAATGCACATTTTGATACCACACGGGCTCATGTACAACTATCTGGTGCAAAAATCGTTGATTGTGGTATTCCCGAAGCAAAAGATCTGATGACGGAATTTCCCTTTAAGGGAAATATGGATTGTGAAAAACTAGAAGCAATGATTGCGGAATATGGAGCTGATGCTATTGGAATTGTTATTATGACTGTTACCAATAACTTGGTTGGAGGTCAGCCAGTATCAATGCAGAACATTCGTAGAACCTCAGAAATTTGTAGAAAACACGGTATTATGCTTTGCATTGATGCTGCGCGCTATGCAGAAAACGCTTTTTTTATTAAAAAAAGAGAAAAAGGCTATGCTGATAAATCCATTAAAGAAATAGTGAGAGAAATGTTTAGTTATTCTGATATGTTTACAATGAGTGCTAAAAAAGATGCCATTGTTAATATAGGGGGCTTAGTTGGTATAAAATCGGACAAGCATTTGGAACAAGAAGTTAAAAACAGCACAATTATCTATGAAGGGTTTGTTGGTTATGGAGGACTTTCAGGTCGAGATATTGAGTGTTTATCTATTGGACTAATTGAAGGACTAGACGAAGATTATTTAGCATATCGCATTGGACAAGCAGAGTATTTGGGGGCGAAACTTCGTGAACAAGGTATTCATTGTCAATTTCCCACAGGAGGACATGGGGTATATGTAGATGCACAGGCCTTGCTCCCTCATATCCCCTATAATCAATTTCCCGGACAGGCATTTGCAATTGAACTGTACAAGGAAGCGGGTATTCGAACAGTGGATGTGGGATCGTTTCTATTAGGTAACGACAGCAATACGGGTAAGCAGTTGCAATCGATGTTTGAATTTACCCGATTGTGCATACCACGTCGTGTATATACACAGTCACATCTTGATATTGTAGTAGATGCTATGGTGGCAATTCAAAAAAGATCGAACGAGGTCTCGGGATATAAAACTATATGGGAACCCCCTATCCTCAGACATTTTCAAGCACAATTATTACCCATACGAGAGACTACATAATAAGGATTGAAACTGAAAATAAAAGAAGCTACGATAAGGAGGTAGAAAATGTCTCAAGATGATTTGAAAGAACAATCTGCTACAGATGCTTCGCAAGTAGTACGTGATGGTTTTAGTTCTAAATCAGGCTTTATCACTGCTTGTATTGGATCTGCAGTAGGTATGGGGAATATATGGTTATTTTCATATCGTGTAGGTCAATTTGGTGGGGCTGCATTTCTTATCCCATATTTTTTCTTTGTGATAGTGATTGGACTTTCCGGTGTTATTGGAGAAATGTCCTTTGGTCGTGCTATGAAAGCAGGGCCACTGGGTGCTTTTACGAAAGCTATTCAAATGCGAGGAAAAAGTGGAGGTAGTATTTTAGGAATGATACCTGTAATAGGTTCGCTGGGTATTGCCACAGGTTATGCTGTTGTTGTAGGATGGCTTCTAAAATTTACCGTAGGTGCATTTGATGGCGGGGTTTTATCATCTAAAGATAGCGGTGCATATTTCGGTGCCATAGTTGGACCTTTTGGTAGTGTTGGTTGGCATGTAATAATTTTAGTCTTGGTATTTCTTATCATGGTATTGGGAATATCAAAAGGTATTGAGATAGCAAATAAAATTATGATGCCTTTGTTTTTTGTGTTATTTATTGGGTTGGCAATATATGTGGTTACATTACCTGGTGCAATAGAAGGGTATAAATATTTATTTATACCAAAATGGAACTTATTAGCGGATCTAAAAACATGGATCTATGCTTTGGGGCAGGCATTTTTTTCTTTATCATTAGCGGGTTCGGGAACACTTGTATATGGAAGTTATTTAAAAAAATCTGAAGATGTTGTATCGTGTGCAAAGCATGTTGCCTTTTTTGATACCCTTGCTTCGCTCTTGGCGGCAATTGTGATTATTCCAGCAGTATTTGCATTTGGCTTAAATCCTGGTGCTGGACCTCCTTTGATGTTTATTACCATGCCAAGTGTGTTTAAGCTAATGTTTGGAGGGCAGTTAGTTGCAATTATATTTTTCGTAGCGGTACTATTTGCAGGCACTACTTCTCTAATGAATTTACTTGAAACTCCCATTGAAGCATTACAGCAAAAATTTAAGATTTCAAGAGTTTTATCAGCTACTACCGTTATAGGAATTGCACTTGTAATTGGGGTGATGATTGAGAATGCTGAAATATTGGGAAGGTGGATGGATCTTATGTCTCTTTATATTGTACCTCTTGGGGCCTTGCTTGCGGGCATTATGTTTTTTTGGGTTTGTGGATCGAAATTTGTAAAAGAACAAGTACAGATGGGGCGAGACAAGCCGCTTGGATCTTGGTTTGTATTATTATCCAAGTATGTATTTTGTGGACTTACCCTTCTGGTGCTTATTTTAAGTATTGTCTTGGAAGGCGGAATATAAACTTTATCTTGCGTAGGAGCATGTTTTTTTAGATTTATAACAGACGCTTGCCGACATAAAAGCCGATCTTGACTACCGCCTTGACACAAAAGATAAGCAAAGCGTTTTATACATAAAACCGTACACTTGTAATCCATATATACATAAACACATTATGCTTTTCCACTAAGAAACTCTAGAGAATGTTTGCATGAATATTTGGTATATAAAGTTAAGATACATAATCGCATGTATTTATCTAAAACACGCTTTCCATACACACGGTACAATAAAAACTAATGAGCCTCACATGCGAAATACTACAAGCATTACTAGCATGTAATAGCGCCTACCTTACCCAAGATGGTGACTTAAATACGACCAAACTTTACAAGCTAGCACAAGAATGCAATCGCAATTTGCTGGAATTGTTATGGGCAGAAAAAATTATTGGATAAAGAGAGTTTGATTTTTTTTATGAATAAACCTAGTAAAGAAACTAAATTTAAAACGGTTATTGAGAAAAATACATTCTATTTTTATAACAGGATGTTTGAAGAAAAATATGAAGGATATTTAAATTCTCTAAAAGAAACTTTAGTGATTCTAAAATATAAAATAGAGACCGATGGATTAAGCAAAGAATTATTTGAAAATCTACTTAGGGAAAAAGAACATGGTTTGAGAGCGTTATTAGCATTAACCGGTCTTTCTAATGAAACATTAAAAAGGCTAACAACCATAATTCGCATTAAAAATGATAATGAACTAGATAAATTGGTTTATAAAGATAAATGGTATAAAGATGAAGATATAGAAAACTTAAAAGAATGGAGCGATTCTAAGATTGATAAGTTAATAAAATCTAATAAATATTTTAGGAAAGGCATTATCAATATATTTTTTGAAGGTTCAACCGTACCTTTTTTAGCTGAAACCATGCCTTTGTTTGAGTTAAAGAAACTAAGTATTTCTAAATTAATATTTGAAATACCTGAAATGATAGATACTCTTATAAGGTATAAAGAAAAAGGCAGTTATTCTAGTAAAAAAGAAAATAACCCAGAAATATTGTTAGAAAGTTTACTTGATAATTTACATATTACTTTTGAAAAGGGTGATTTAAATGAACTTATAAGTAATTTTCCTGAAAGCAAAAGAACGATGGATTTTATTATCCCCAGTAAACAAAATCCACTTATTATTATAGAAAGCTCTTTCTTAGCAACTACTTCTTCTGGGCAAGGTGATAAATCAAAAACGGAAATTTCAATTGATAGTCTTATAAAAGCATACTACCCAAACGCAAAATTCATTGGCTTTGTCGATGGAGTTGGTTGGTATGTTCGGAAAGAAGATTTACGAAGAATGGTTTCTGCTTATGAAGATGTATTTACATTTCATGCAGAAGAATTAAAAAGATTTAAGAAATTGCTTATTGAGGTTTTTTCTGGAAAATAATTTTTATGTTAGAAAGTTATTTGAACAAAATTATTCAAGGGGACTGTTTACAATTATTAAAAGGCATTCCAAATAATTCTATAGATATTACATTTGCAGACCCACCTTTTAATTTAAAGAAGAAATATAATGGATATAAAGATAGTTTAGAATTTATAGAATATATTAATTGGTGTGAAGAATGGATAAAAGAAATGATTAGAATAACCAAACCTACGGGTTCTATCTTTTTACATAATATACCTAAATGGTTAACTTTTTATGTTGGTATACTGAACAAATACGCTTATTTCAAGCATTGGATCGCATGGAACGCTCCGAGTTCTCCTATGGGCAAAAGTTTACAACCAAATCATTATGGCATTTTGTTCTATACCAAAGAAAGTAACAACACAAAGATTTATGAATTGAGAATGCCACATGAAAGGGATAGAAAAACCACATTTCTAAGAAAAGATTACGGCGGCAAGAAAGGGGGATTGCATCCGTTTGGCCCTTTGCTTTCCGATGTATGGTCGGATATACATAGAATCAAACATACCAAATATAGAAATGCCCATCCTTGCCAACTACCAGTTCATTTATTAGAAAGGATAATATTATTGACAACAGACCAACATGATATAGTTTTAGACCCTTTTATTGGCACTGGTACAACAGCGGTAGCAGCCAAAAAGTTAAATAGAAAGTTTATTGGTTTTGACTTAGTTCAAGAATATATAAAAGTAGCTCAAGAAAATTTAGCTGCGGTACAACCAAATTCAAAGATTGATGATGTATGGGTAAGTTTCTATTTAGACGAGGTGAAAACCATAAGAGATAAAGACTGGGATATACTATCAAAAGATTTTGAAATACCAAGTAACGTAAAAGAAATTGACTTTAAAAAGATCAAACTTAAAAGTGTTTTCCAAAACTCTAGGAAATGTTTCTAGAAACTCTTAGTATGTCCGACATGAATCTTATCTTTTTGCCATGCTTGATAACAACCAAATGTACGTGCCTGTAATCGAGATTACAGATACGAACTATAATATAAAGAAAGAAGACCAAGCGATGACGAAAGAGTTTCATGGGGGTAAATAAAGAAAATATATAATATTGATTGACTTTATGGAAAGGCAATCGTGTATCGCCGCAGTAATAGAAAAACATTTTTGTTACATAGACAGTGACCTATTTACAAAACATTGAAAGAGATCGTATGAATGATAATTATGAGTGAAGAAATACCTTTTATACCATATGAAGAAGTTCTAAAAAGGTTAGAGAACACAAACGATGAGAATAATTTATTATTAGGCAATGGTTTTAATACTAGCTTAGGAGTAGGTACGAGCTATGAAGATATTTTTGAAAAGATGAAAGAAGAGTATATAGGATATAAAAAATTAGAAGAAAAATTCAAAGAGAAAAAACAAGATATTGAAGAATTAATAGGAGTATTAACTGAAAGTATTTCTGATAATAAAGAATTTCTTTCTTCATATATAAATAACAAAGTCAAATTAGACTTTATGAAAGCAGCAAATATTATTATACAAAGCAAAATTAAGAATATATATAATAACAAAAATGAAGGAATATACATTTTGTTTAGTAAATTTATGAATTATTTCACTCTTAACTATGACCCATTTTTATACTTATTATTGATGAAGTTTAAATTACCTCTAATTGAAACTATAAAAGAAAATAATTCACAGATGAATACATTAGGATTTATAGAAACTATAAATAGTCAGTATGCTTCTTTGACAGAAAATCAACAAAAGTTATGCGAAATTATAAAAAAAGCACGAGATGAGGGTAAAATAACAGTTAGTGTAAATGAAAGAACTGCTGACGTTTCACTAAAAAATACTACTAAGACAAAGTTCCTAAGTGCTATGAAAGATTTTCTTAAGAATAATGACTTTCCTTATAAAAACAAAGATATTGATAAAGTTATCAATCATATTTTGGTAGAAGAACAAAATGAGAAAGAACAAAAACAACTAAGAATAATAGATGGCTTTATATCTAATAAAGAAAAAGAATGTGTATATCGTAGTTTAGAGAGTCAAAATGTGTTCTTTTTACATGGTGCATTTCATATAAAAATAGCAAAAGATAAAACATATAAAATAACACAGACATCAGAAAAAGCTTTGTATACAAAAATTGAAGAAGCTATTAATAAAGAAGAAAAAATTATTTGTGTTTTTAAAGATAACAACAAACTAGATGAAATTAATAAGAATGACTATTTGAAGACAGGATATAACTATTTGAAGACAGGATATGAAAAGCTTTCTACACTTCGAGGTTCTCTTGTGATTATAGGTTGTTCTCTATCTGAAAACGATGAACATATTTTTAAGCAAATTGAAGCGAGTGCTATAGATACTATATACATATCAAGCATGGCTGATAAAGAGAAACAGGATCTTATAAGACAAGATTATGAGAAGGCAAAAAAATACTTTACAAAAGAAGTAGTTCTTTTTGCTCCAATGAGTATTTAATATAAGAAAACAAAAGAACCACAAGTTATACGATGAAAGAATACAGCATACCCATAATCAATGTTGCCGAACAGGCATGGGAATATGGCATTAACAAAGTCGAAATTCCTGCATATATTACAAGCAATTTGAAGCATGATTTCTACGAGTGGCAAAGTGAGGCATAGTAAAATTTCTCACACAGCAACGCATCAAAGAAAAAGAGAATTCACATGCACCGCATCTTATGTTTACGATGGCAACAGGTTCGGGTAAAACGCTCATCATGGCAGCTACCATGTTGTATTATTACAAGCAAGGTTACAGGCACTTTTTGTTTTTTGTAAATCGAAACAATATTGTAGCTAAAACTGAAAATAATTTTATTAATGTAGAGCATCCGAAATATCTTTTTACCGAAAAAATTGTCATCAATGATTCAACAATTGCTATGACACAAGTAGAGACTTTTAGCGATGCTCCACAAGGTATAGAAATAAAATTTACGAGTATTCAAAAACTCTACAATGATATTCACATTGAAAAAGAAAACCTTACAACATTAAATGATTTACACAATAAAGACATTATCATGCTCGCCGATGAAGCTCATCACTTAAATACTGATACGAAAGCTGGAGCATCAGAACTGTTTTTAGAAGAGATACACGAAAGAACAAGCGCAACAGAAGTAGAAAGAAAAGGCTGGGAACACACGGTTATAGATCTTATTTTACATAAGAACAACACAGACAAGCGCAATAAAAATGTGTTGCTTGAATTTACTGCAACCATCCCTAATACTGAAAGCGTTGCTAAAAAATATCAAGATAAAATAATATACAAGTTTGGATTAAAAGATTTCTTAGCTAAGGGATACACAAAAGAAATTAATCTTATTTCTTCTACCCTTGATAAAAAAGAAAGAGTTCTGCAAGCGTTGCTTTTTCAATGGTATCGACACAAAATAGCGTTGAAATATAACATTGCCAATTTCAAACCCGTGATACTTTTTAGAAGTAAAACCATTGCTGAGTCGCAAGAGGATTACAAAGACTTCTTACAATGGATAGATGATCTTTCACGCAATGATTTTAATTTTCTTGACACTATTGCAAATAAAATTTATGAAGCGCAGCAACCAACACTTTTTGAAATGGGAAAATCGCGTACTAAAAAGGTCTTAGAGTTTGTTAAGAACGAAAACATTCGTATTGTAGACATAATAAATTGGATACAAGACAGCTATCAGGAAAGAAACACTATTATTACGAATTCGAAAAACAATAAAACAAAGAAAGAAAAAACAGACGCTACTACAGAAACATTGCTTAATAATTTGGAAGATGTTAATAATCACATACGAGCAATTTTTACCGTAGAGAGACTTACCGAAGGTTGGGATGTATTGAATCTCTTTGATATTGTGCGACTGTACAAGGGGCAAAATGCAGGAGGCGGTACGAAAAAAACACCAGAGGCGACTATCAAAGAGAAACAACTTATAGGGCGTGGTGTGCGCTATTTTCCCTTTTCGCACGATGAGACAGTAAAGAATAAAAGAAAGTTTGATAGCAACCTCGACCATGAGTTACGAGTATTAGAAGAACTATATTATTACACCCATGATGAAAATTCACGCTATATTTCTCATTTGAAGGCAGAGCTAAAAAAAGACGGGTATATAACAGACGATAAAATCGTACAGACCTTTGCGCTTAAAGAGAAATTTAAGAATAGCTTGTATTATGAAACAACGAAACTATGGTATAACACACAAGTAGATAATCCTAATAGAAAAAAGAAACCATTAGATGAAATATTAAAAAATATGTCCATCACGTACGCATTAACAGGTTTTGAATTGCATGAAGAAAAAGGGATTGGGGATGACAAAGATAAAGAAACACATATAAATGGAAGTCCATCAAAAACTATACCAGTACCATGCAAAGATATTGAAAGACATATTTTCTTAAAGGCGGTGCATATCAAAGCAAAGCAAGAAAGATCTTTCTTTCAGTTTGAACAGCTAGAACAAGAATTAGATATTCATAGTATTGATGAATTGCAAACGAATATATTAGCGGATAGTGAAATTCACTTTATTGTAGAGAAAGAAATGTCTTATGACAAGGTACCGAATAGAGAAAAATTAGAGGCAGTAAAACAGCTTTTAGATATGTTTTCTACAGAATGTAAAAAATATAGTATTCCAAAAATTGGTAGTGAATTTAAGGCAGGTAGTTTTTCACAGTTTTTTTCCACGCCTAAAACAAAAATCATAAACGAAAACCATAGAGATGATGCCATCGCAGAGCATAACTGGTATGTATTAAATAGCTTTGTTGGTACAAGCGAAGAAAAAGAGCTTGTTAATTTTATTAAAAACAGCGTTGGAAATTTACAAGAAAAGTATCAGGATATATATTTTCTAAAGAACGAAGAAATATATAAAATATACGACTTTGAACAAGGCAGAGGTTTTCAACCCGATTTTCTTTTGTTTTTGAAAGATAAAGAACAATTAGGCTTGTATTATCAAATATTTATTGAACCGAAAGGAGGGCATTTGTTGGGACATGATGAGTGGAAAGAAAATTTCTTAAAACGAATAGCAGCAGACTATGGAGATGCTCGCATATTACGTGCAGAGCATTTTTCCTACAAGCTCATAGGATTACCCTTTTTTAGCACTGGCGATAATGCGAATTTTGAACAAGAGTATAAGAAACTTTATTCGTAAAGACTATTAAGATACCTACTTTTGTGTACAGAAACGCTGTACGCATATGATAGTATAGAGCCTATCTTCCTTATAATAAGCAGAGAGAGGAATTTTAATATGGCAAAAAAAATTGAAGCAATTGATTTATTTTGTGGGATAGGTGGACTTACCTATGGATTACAACAAGCTAATATTAAAGTTTTGGCGGGACTAGACAATGATGCTTCTTGTAAAGAAGCCTATGAAAAAAATAATCATTGTCAATTCATTGAAGCAGATGTAACAAAATATGATTTTGAAAAGATGAAAAACATATATTCCAATGATAGTATTAAAATTTTAGTTGGATGTGCCCCCTGTCAACTTTTCTCATCTCACGCATTTAAAATAAAAAATAAAGAAGATGATACTAGATGGAACTTATTAAACTATTTTTTAAAGGCACTTAGAATCGTTGAACCTCACGTTATTTCAATGGAAAATGTTAGAGGTATATTAAAAACTAGAGTTTTTGAAACATTTATCAAAAAAATTGAAAATCTTGGATATAAATTTGATTATAAAGTAGTTTATTGTCCTGATTATGGCATACCTCAAAATAGAAGTAGGCTTGTTTTGCTCGGTTCAAAATTGGGAGAAATACAGATTATAGATAAAAAGTACAAACGAGAAAATTATGTAACTGTAGGTGATGTTATTAGGAATCTACCAAAACTAGAATTGGGAAAAATCGATAAAAAAGATACTATGCATAGATGTAAGAATTTATCACCATTAAATATAAAGAGAATACAACAATCCTTACCTCGCGGTACATGGAAAGACTGGGATAGAGATTTATTACCAAATTGTTATAAAAAGAGAAGTGGACAAACCTATACTTCTGTGTATGGAAGAATGAGTTGGGATACTGTTGCTCCAACAATTACTACACAATTTTTTAATTATGGTTCTGGTCGATTTGGTCATCCAGAACAAAATAGAGGGCTTTCACTTCGAGAGGGAGCGTTAATACAAACATTTCCTATAGATTATTATTTTGGAGAAATTATTTCAATGACAACAATTGGTAGACATATAGGTAATGCTGTACCACCAAAGTTAGGAGCCGTTATAGGTGAAATTATTCAAAACCATATAAAATATCACTATGGAAAAGGAAAAACATACTCAAACTGACTTCCATTTTAATATCTCACTCAGTGTGTTAAATCATCTAGGAAGAAATCTATATAGAAATTTTATAACTGTTCTTGGAGAAGCTATATCAAATTCATGGGATGCCGATGCAGAAAATGTTTGGATTGATATTGATAGAGACAAGCAGTCTTTTTCTATTAAAGATGATGGTATAGGAATGTCAAATGATGATTTTCAGAATAAATTTTTAAAGATAGGGTACTCAAAAAGAAAAGATGGTACTCAATCAACTAAAGAAGGCCGTCCTTTTATCGGACGAAAAGGTATAGGGAAATTAGCTCTTCTATCTTGTTCACAAAAAATAAGTATTGTTTCAAAACAAGAAGATGCTTATACAGGTGGTGTTATTGACAATACAGAGTTAGATAAAGCAATTGAAGATGACTTAGAGTCACGCGAATATTCGCTTGGAAAAATAGACCAAGAAACATACCAAAAACAAATACATAGCAGCAGTGGAACTATTATTTCTTTTGAAAATTTAAATGATGGAATAAGAAATACTTTAGAGACTTTGGAAAAAACTATTGCATTGTATTTTAGATTCTCTTTATTAGATGAGAATTTTAAAATTCATTTTAATGGAAAAGAAATTACTGTAGACAACTTAGAAGACCTTACATCAAAAACAGAATTTTTATGGATACTCAATAAGCACAAAGACCCTCTTATGGATAAATTTTCTCAAAAAAAAGAAGTAAAAAAAATGAATCCAACTACTTCTATAAAAGGGTTTATTGCATCAGTAGAAAAACCTAGCGATTTAACAATATACGGTATGAAAGAACGTGTTAGCATTGATTTATTTGTCAATGGTAGATTAAGAGAACGAGATATATTAAAACATGTTCCTAAATCTCGCATTGTAGAAAATTATCTTTATGGGCAAATTCATTTTGATGAATTAGAAAATCAGGATAAAGATATTTTTGCCACCAATCGCGAAGGTATTCTTGCTGATGATCCAAAATACCAAGAATTTTTAGAACAATTTAAGAAAGAGTTTCTAAATCCTATTATAGATCAATGGGATAGATTTAGATTGAAACACCGCCAAGATGGAGATCCAGAGAATAAGAGTATGTCGAAAGAAGAAAGGAAGGCTGACGAACTACTTAATATAGAATCTAAAGAATATAAAGGTGAATTTGTTAATCATAACATAGAAGAATTGCGTAATGATGGTAGATATAATATTGCATCTTATACACAATGCTTTTTAGCTGAAAATTTATTAAGAAAATTTATAGAAAAACATAATTTGTTAGAAAATATTCCTAAGAAGATACAAGAAAATATTAAAAAATATAAAAGGATTGAAGATGAAAACAAACAAAAAGGTAACATAAGTATCCCAATACGTGTTGATAATAATATGTCCTATTTATCAATGGATGAATTAGCATATATTATAGATCAAAAAAATGATATGGCAAAATCTTCCCTCAATTGGGATGCTAAAAAGTATAAACCTATACGAGATGCTATTGCTCATACTGCATGGTTAACTAAAGAGGCAAAAGACGAATTCAAAACTATTTATGACAATATCAAAGGTAGAGTAGACAAATTATCGGAAGAGAACAACAACAAGAAATAAACATGTCACAGCATAATAAAATACATCTCTACCTACAATCAATGTGCGCGGAAAAGGCATTTGAATATGGCACGGCATTAGCAAAACTGAAAATAATTTTCTTAACGCAGAGCATCCGAAATATTTTTTTACCGAAAAAATTGTCATCAATGATGCAACGCTTGCCATCACACCAGTAGAAACTTTATTCGTAAAGACTATTAAAACACCTACTTTTGTGTACAGAAACGCTGTACGCATATGATAGTATAGAGCTATGAAAAAAAGTGCATTATTTTTTGTCATGGTAGGAGTAATTTTTGTATCGTCTTGTGTAAGTGTTTCACATTCTTTCGCACCTACAATTGCGTTTTCAATACATGCAGAAAATGCAGCAACAGGGGCAATAACGCGTGAGTTAAAGGCACAAGTAGCAAAGGGTGCTATTAAAAACATAGTAGTAGCCAGTGCTGAAGAAAACACAGGCGTGCAACTTTCAAAGATTGCTTCTTTTGTAAACACAAAATCTGTTGATGTGCTTCTCATACAAGTTTCAGATGAACTAGCTATGCAAAATGTGTATGAAATCATTCAATCTGCACACAGCAGCATTCCGATTATTTTTCTCGCTTCTGATGAATCGATATTTGAAAAAGCACCTATCGCTGTACGCAGTCATGCGAAAATCGGCTGCATTGTCATGTTTGGTCTCAAAGCGGGAGAAGTGCAAGGGCAATTTGTCAATGCGTTTTTACGCGGAAGGGGAAAAGTCGGACTGCTCGTTGACAAAATTGGCAGTGCATCTCAAATATACAGAACGCGTGGCTTTGAAATAGGCATACAAAACACCGATGTAATTATAACGCATCAAGAAGCTGCCAATTCAAAAAGCATAGCAGCACTGAAGATTGTGAAAAAGTGGATGCAAAATGAAACGGGTATCTTAGACGCCGTTGTTACAAATGACTCCAGCATGGCACTCGGTGCTGCACTTGCCTTAGAAGAACAAGGGCTTGAAGAACGCGTGCTTGTAATCGGAGGCGATATGTCAGACGATGTTTTTACTGCGGTGAAAGCAGGCAATGTAACAATGACACTTGCACTTAATGTATCAGAGGTAGTGCGCGAAACTTTACACATGGTAGAACAGATGACGAATGAGAAATTATTTGACAAAACAGTTGAAGTCGCACCGCTTGCCATAACCGCTAAAAATGTTGATATGTTTTTACGATAAGCTCATAGGTATATGCACTTTGTAAGTGTAAATACGCTATTTTCGTTTAAAGAAAACTTTAGGCGATGTAGTGCTTTCAAGTTTTCCTCCATTCTCAAGAACTCTTAAGTTCCACATTTTCCCAATATATACACGTAATATGATAAAGTTTTCTGAGTCTAAGAGTGTTCCCCAAAAGAATGTACCTGAAGGTATTGTATAAGAAGGGAGTGCAAAATCCGATTTCAATCTTCCAAAAACTGAATTGTCATGAGCTTGTCGTTTTAAATGAAATACAATTTTTTGATTTTCTACGACTCCTTCAAAAGTACCATCTATAATGACAGTTGATGCGGTACATGAGAAGAGTATGATGAGACTGACAAGCGTAAGTAGGAATAAGTGATATTTTTTCATTATGAAAAAATTATATCACATGACATATTGACAGTTCATTACATTCTAGTTAAGTACATGAATTTTTGCGGATCTTATGCATAAGAAGGCTAGTATCATGCGTTTGTTTTTTTGAAATTGAAGTTTAGGGACGTATTCTATTTCTATCTCGTGGAAATAGAGAAGCAAGCTTGACATTGCTTAATCCGAGAATTTTTTGCGTCAAACGCTCTAATCCTATCGCCCAACCTCCATGAGGCGGACAACCATAAGCAAAAATAGACAGATAATCTTCTAAACTTTCCACAGATAGATGACACTTTTTAGCACTCTCACATAAATCGGTGTAATTGTGAATGCGAAGTCCTCCCGTAGAAATTTCTACTCCTGCGTACAAGAGGTCAAAGCCCTTTGTTTTTTGTCCATCTGTTTGTTCATCGGGCATGGTGTAAAAAGGCCGTTTACTACGTGGAAACCCTGCAACAAATACCGCATGTATGCCGTGATTTTTTTCTGCCCACTCGCACAGTATGCGTTCTGCCTTTGGGTCTATGCTTAAGATTCGTTCTCCACTTTCTTTTGCAGCGAGTTTCTTCGCCTCATCGTAATGTAAAATAGGAATGTTTTCTAATACTTCAGGCTTTGCTACTGTCGCATTCCACAAGCTAATTTGATGCATATATTTTGAGAGAAGCAAGTCATTAAGCTGCTGTAAAAATCCACGTTGCAGTTTTATCAGCGCTTCTATGTCTTCAATAAATGCCATTTCTATATCTAGTGAAACATATTCGTTTAAGTGTCTATTAGTCTCATGTTTTTCTGCGCGATATACCTGCCCAATCTCAAATACGCGCTCAAGTCCGCTTGCCATACCTGCTTGCTTATAAAACTGCGGTGATTGTGCGAGAAATACCGTATTGTCAAAGTAATCGACTTCAAAAAGCCCTGTCCCGCCTTCGGTACCACTGCTAATGATCTTACTTGTTTTAAGTTCGGTGAAACCCTGCGTGCGCATGTACTGAGCAAAACATTCTAGTATTGCCGACTGCACTTCAAAAATTGCGCGCATCTTCGGTATGCGTAAAGATGCAATACGATTATTTAAAAGCGCATCTATGCCCACTTTATCTATAGGGGAGTGTATGGCAAGCGGAAGTTCGACTTGAGGTTTTGAGAGCACCCGTATTTCTGGAGAATGCATTTCAGCGCCGTATGGTGCTTTGTCGCTTTTGCAGATAAGTCCGGTAATTGAAACCACGCATTCGGCATTAAGGTTTTTGTATATTTCATCAGTTTGTTCGCAGACAACTTGTACAATGCCGCTTCTATCGCGTAGTAACACAAATGCGATGCCGCCAAGTTCTCGTATGCGATGCACCCATCCACAAAGGGTAATACGCGAATTTATGTGCTGGGCTATATCTTTGGTTAGAATTCTCTCTTGCATGGTTTTTCAAAAATATAAAAAATTACTACTAAAACATGGAGCATGGATTATAAATGCGTTTGCTTTGTTTGATATCGTGTATGTACTTGATTGTTTCAAGTTTTTTTTATTCAAATACGCGCCTATAAAAAATGCTACAAGCCACCCTGCAATAGTTAATAAATATGGTAATGTTACAAACATCTGATGAATAATATTTCATCGTTCAAAGGCTTCTTCAAGAAACGATGGAGGATATGAAGCAGCACCATCTAAATTTACAACAAATTCTTCTCCCGAATTTGGTTCTTCTGTCATTGCTTTTTCTCGAGGACCTGGATATGCAGAGAAATCGCTTGCTACCTTCATTTCGACTTTTTTACTCACATTATTATACTTCGACATTTTTTAACAATCTGTTGAGAATATTTTTCATCTAAATTCGATGTTGGCTCATCAAAAATAATTATTTTAGGCTGTATTTCTAAAATCTAAAATAACCTTTTTTTTAGAAGAAAAGATAGAATTATCAAAGCGCTTTAAAAGCTCATTTGCATTTTCTTTGCTATAAAGATCTACTATTTTAGGTGCTTTAATTATTCTTGTATTATCTTTATCTGATGAATGTGTTGATTGATTATTCCATCCAAATGCTCCTGTTTTATTTCGTTTCTTCTTGGTATCAGTTTTCTGTGGTTGTCCACTACGTTTCATGTTTTGTTATCTATCGTATTACGATGTTGTAAGTTATATTTCCAATGATATATGAAAGATTTAAATTTAATCTTTAAAGTTTTTTCATACAATGGAACTATGGTTTGTCTTTCGCTTACTACTCCTACGCTTGCGCAAATGACTAGTGATATTGATGCGTACCACTCATATATAGACCTTCTTGAACTACGCGCGGATTTACTAAACGCTGCCTCTGTACTTGAAGATAAAGACGGCGATGTGCGATACTTTGCAGATGCTTGCATTGCATGGATACACGGTGAAAAAAAACGCCATGCGCTTCCGTGTATTTTTACTTTGCGCAGCGAGTCTGATGGCGGACTTTGCAAGGCAGCTTGTGAACAAAAGCGGCGCGAAGTACTGCAGTACATTGTTGCTTCACAGGCATTTGACTATGTAGATGTTGAAGCTGAACACCCATCGTTTTGTCAGCAAATGTATGAACAAACGAAAAACAGCGATACCATGAAGCTCATAGTTTCAAAACATTATTTTGATTATAGATGCGCATTTTATGAAAACAATGACGCACGGCATAGTGATGATTTTATTGATTGTGCGCGCATGCCGTGGCTACGTGAAATGAAAATGCTTATTTGCACCTATCCCCATGCAATTGTAAAACATGCGCTTACTTGCACTACCTCATCGCAGCTCTGTGCATTATTTGAAGCTGCAAAAGATCTTCATCACATGCAAGGTCAGTATGTACTCGCTGCGATGGGTGACTTTGGTAGACCAGCGCGCATACTTAGCGTGCGTATAGGATCTCTTTGGACTTATGCGTCATTGCAAGGAACAAAGCAAGCGGCGATGGGACATTTTGATCCAAAAGAATTGTGCGAAATCTATTCGTATAAAAAAATTACCAAGGAGACACGCGTCTTTGCCGTTGTCGGAAACCCTGTGATGCATTCAAAATCGCCAACATTTCACAACGCGCGCTTTAAAGAAAAAAAACTCAACGCGGTGTATATTCACTTGCCATTGGATAATGTAAAAATTCTACCTACCCTTATAAAGAACATGAACATATACGGACTTTCGGTTACCATACCGCACAAGACATCGGTTCTATCGCAGCTTGATGAAACAGATGCGCTGGTGCAAGGCACGAGATCTTGCAACACCATTGTGGTACACGATACGCTAGTAGAGGAATTTTTACGTAAAAAAACGCATGGATACAACACAGACATTCAAGGTTTTTTAACACCGCTTACAACGCGACTTGTACGCTTACACATGCGATTGTGCGACATGAAATGCACGGTATTAGGAAGTGGAGGCACGGCGCAATCTATATCTCACGCATTATTACGCGAAGGTGCATGTGTGCTTATTGTCAATAGAACGCTTGAAAAAGCGAAAGAACTTGCGCGCTTTTTAAGCACATGCTATGATACTGAAGTGTTGCATAGCTCAATTACAGATTATCGTGCTATTGCTGCGCACGATTCACTTATCGTACAAACTACCAGCGTTGGCATGAATGCAGCATCTAAAACGCCGCTTGCTAATTATCGCTTTAGTGGTAAAGAAATTGCATATGACATTGTCTACACACCTTCGCGTACAAAATTTTTGCAGGATGCAGAAGCATCAGGATGTCTTACTATTTCTGGAAAAGAAATGTTTATTTCTCAAGCAGAGGCGCAATCAGAGTTTTTTTGTAAGGCTGCACATCCGTATTAAGTGCATTTATTGTACTATTTTTATAAACAACATTATTTACATTGAGGTTATATGAACGATATTTTACAAACCATAAAACAAAAGGCAACGATATATTTTGTAAGGCACGCAGAGTCTAAGCACAATGCACAGGGATTGATAGCGGGACGTATGGAAACGCCACTTACAGAGCAAGGCATAGCACAAGCTGAAAATACCGCTGCGTATCTTGTAAAAAGTGTATCTGCAGTGAGTGTCGTTTTGCATTCGCCCATAGGACGCGCAAAGCATACCGCGCAAATTATTTACGATGCATATAAAAAGGATGTTGTCAAGACTATTGTTTTTGAAGAATGTGTAGATCTTATAGAAATAGATGTGGGCATTTTTCAAGATAAATGCATGCGTGAAATACAAGAAGAATACCCACAGCATTATGCGCGTTTTATGCAAAAAAGCTGGGAGGCAGTTCCAGACGCCGAGCGTATTTCATCGCTTATTGCGCGCACGCGCAGCGTATGGAAAATGATAGCTGACTTTATTAGTGCAGGCCATATGAATATTGTGTTAGTTTCGCATGGCGGATTTATGCAATGGTTGTTTAAAACATCGTTTGGTTTTTCAGGTGATCATGTTAACGAATGGGCGCCGATAGTAAAAGTATCAAACTGTGGCGTATTTTGCTTGGTAATCAAGCCACTGCAGATTAGCGAACGTCAGGCCCAAAGTGGGCACGCACAATGGGCTTTTGTAAACCATGTTGTTTCTTAAGTACTTTAAACAGACGATGAATATGAGTGTGAAAAAAGGATATTATAGCAATATGAGAAAGCTTTGTTTTATATGGATAGTATGGTGTATAGGTTTAGTTTCTAATGTTTTTGCAGAAGAAAGGGAAGGACACGCAGTAGCACAGAGTTTCGTAGAACGCAGTGTAGCGAAGAAACGATTTTTACGAGACATGTCGATGGTATACGACTATGTAGTAAAGAATTACTACAAAGAGCCGGATTTAGAGCAAATGTTATTTGGGTCACTAGCGGGAATGATGGGGAATTTAGGAGATGCGTACTCGACATTTATAACGCCGGAAGAAGCGAAGGAATATAGCGAAGAGATAGCAGGTGAATTTGGGGGACTAGGGATACGAATAGATGTAGGAACGGACAAAGAGAGTGGGATATCGTACATAAAAGTAATAACGCCGATAGGCAACACACCGGCGGAGCGTTTAGGGATTTTACCGGGAGATTTAATAACGAGAGTAGACGAGACAAGCTTGGCAGGATATACGACACGAGAAGCGGTAAAGATAATGAGGGGGAAGCCGGGAACAAAGGTAGAACTGACAATAAAGCGAGGAGAGAAAACATTTACCTTGAAGATAGAGCGAGCAGTGATAAACAACATTAATTTAGAATACGAGCATATAGATGAAGAGATAGTGTATATGAAGATAAGCAGTTTTACGCAAGACTTACCGCAAGATTTTGCAGATGCGATGAAAGAGATAAACAAGAGGGAATACAAGACGATACTAGTAGATTTACGAAATAATCCGGGAGGCTCGTTAAGTTCGGTAGTGGATATAGCAGATGCGTTTTTAGAGTCGGGGTTGGTAGTAGGAACGAAGGCGCGAGATTCTCGGAAGAATACGCAGTACAATTCGACAGATGCATTGTTAGTTCCGAAGGAGAAGCAGGTAGTAGTGATAGTAAACGAAGGGTCAGCATCGGCATCGGAGATACTATCGGGAGCAATAAAAGATAGAAAGCGAGGGACGGTAGTAGGGAGTAGGACATTTGGGAAGGGGTTAGTGCAATCGGTAAATGCGTTTGAGTCGGGGTTTATCAGTATAACGACATCGCAGTATTATACGCCGAATGGAACGTTTATAGATGAGAAAGGAATAGAACCGGATAGAGAGATAGAGCCTAGTCATTCTGTAGATGAGATGACAGGAGCAGAGCTGCAAGACTTACAAAAGATGATAGAAGAGAACTTGGCGTTAAAGTTTGTGGAAACGCATGAGGAATTAAGCGATGAAGCGATGTTTGAGAGGTTTAGCAAAGAGCTTGAAGTGCAGGGGCTTAGCATTGATACGTTTTTTATAAAACGTAGTCTACACTTTGCACGCAATCGGAACAAGAACACGATAGAAGTTTTTAACCTAGAGTTTGATTCAGTGCTACGCAGCACCGTAGAGATGATACGCAATCGTATGCTTTAAGGAAAGGCATTAGTTAATGATTTCGAATAATCTTTAACGCAGGAATAGATCGGATTTTGCGTGCAGGTAGATAGCTTGCGCCTATGGAGAATACTATTGCAAGCAGTGCAATAGGTAGTAAATCCCACCAATATATGTGAAATGGTATATGGGTAAGATAGTACTGTGCGTTTAATAGATGTACCGTATCGGTTTTTCCGAATATGTAGCGCACTGCATTTATCGCTGCATCTGCCCATGAGATAAGAGTGTTTGACATTGCGTTAATTGCGATACCACCTGCTATGCCTAAAGACGCACTTATTATTCCGCTTGTAAGTCCGTATAAAAAAATTTGTTGCTCCAATTTTTTAGGCGGGGATCCTAAAGCTTTGAGTATTGCAATATCAGTTTGTAAGTCTATAATACGCATGCTCATAGTCGATGAAAGTGTTATCGCAGCGAGTATGACTGCAACAATCATAACAGCGCTTAATATATATTTTGTTTCAACAAATAATGTGTAGCGTTGTATATCTCTTTCATACCATGAAAAAACTATTCCGTAATTTGCAAGCGACTTTTTTAGTGTAGAGAGAAAGGCATCGCTTTTACGAGTTGTATGAGCTGCTCGTTTTATTAAAGGATTAGATATACTAAATGGGTCATCTATTTTTAGCTTTAAAGAAGTATTCTGATCTATCGCTGCAAACAATGTTTTTGCGCGCGCGAATGGTACAAATGCCCAAGCTCTATCTAGTTCTTCATACCCTACACTCACTATGCCGCTAACGATAAAGCGCGTTATTTTTGGTAAAGCTGATGGCGTATTTGATCGAGTGGTAAGTAACAAAATAGCATCGCCTACACGTGCCGAAATTTTTTCCGCTGCTGCTTTTCCAAGTAGGATACTTTTTTCATTTTCAAATGCTAGACGACCTTCTTCAATTTGCACATATTTTTTAAAACCAGATTCTTCAAAAAAAGACGCCTCTACTCCTCTTATAGTAATACCACTGCGCTGCGTGCCATGGCGTAATATACCGCCGCCGCTTATTTCTGCAAATATATTTTGTATTTCTGAAAAATTCTCAAGTATTGTCTTCGCTTCTTTTATGCGTTTTGTATTTTCTTGCGATGACGGCATTAAAAGCATGATGTGTCCGCTACTTGTTTCTATAATGCGATTAGAAATTTCTTCCACCATGCTTTTTGTAACCTGTTGTACTAGCACGAGTGGAATGAGCGATATAGTGATTATGCTTATTTGTAAAACGATAAATGATCGTTTACTACGCAGTAATGTTGAAAAAAAAGAATACGTCATCATTTCATGCGGGCTTTAAGTATTTAGATATTCAATTTCTTTTGAAACTCGACAGCTCCATCTTTCAAATGTATATGCGAGTGTGCTATGGAGAGAAATGACCTGTCGTGTGTTGCGACTATGAGTGTTGCGTTTTCTTCGTCTACCAATGCACAGAGCATGGTGCGAATGTGTTTAGAATTTCGAGTATCAAGAGCACCCGTCGGTTCGTCTGCGAGTATAAGACATGGCGAGTGTACAATCGCGCGCGCAATGGCAACACGTTGACATTCTCCGCCTGAAAGTCGAATAGGTCTGTGATCGGTTCTTTTTTCAAGCCCTACTCGAACAAGCATGTGCCGAGCTTTTTCTTTTGCGTGTTTTTTTGAATATCCGTTCATAAGCAAAGGTAGCATTACGTTTCCTAGTGCGGTAAAGTCCTGTAACAAATAATGATGCTGAAATACAAAGCCGATGCGAGAAAGTCGAAATACCGCGCGTTCTTGTTCCGAAAGCTTTGATATTTCTGCCTCATCAATACATATACTACCGCTATCGCACACATCAAGCCCTGATATGATACTTAACAAAGTTGTTTTACCGCTGCCGCTTTCTCCGCTTATGACTGTGTGCGTTTGTTTATAAATGTTCAGCGATATATTTTTAAGTGCTTCTATGGGTTCTGTATGCTTTTTATGGTAGCATTTGTGCAACGAAGCAACACTGACAAGTGCTTGTGATATTTTATTCATAGTGTAATACTTGCATGGGTGTTATTTTTGTAACCTGTCGTACTGCAAAATATGCGCTTATCATAATAATTATGCCTGTACATAGTATAATCGCAGCAACTTCGTGAGTATGCAAAAACCCTATGCGTATTTCTTTCAGTGGCATTATCACGTTCGCATTGTTTTGTAGCATATCCAATATTTTCGGATATGCGAAAAAGATGCCCAGACCGAAGAGTAATCCTAACACTATCCCTAATAATCCTATACACATGCTTTCGACTAAAAACCACATGCGTATGTTTTGTGGTGTTGCGCCCATGGTGCGTAGAGACACAATGTCGTCGCGTTTTGTATTTATGCGTCTGCGCAAGGTAAAACGAAAATGCAGTGCAATGACTGCAAAGATGATGGCTGCAAGCAGTGCTAAAAGCGTTTTTTCGGTTTTCAGTGCAAAGTAAAAAGAGTGGTTATTCTCTTGCCATGAGCGTACATTGCGTAATATGCTTTGCACGCCTTGCATGGTATGTGCCGTGTTTTTCATGCGTAAGCCAAAGCGCAGCCCTGTGAGTTTTTTCTCTTTTATGTTTTGTTTTGTACTGGAACTTGTAGCTGCCATACTTTGTGCATAATCAAAAAGCGATATAAAAGCCCATGTTCTATCGTAGTTACTAGCAGTGTAAAAAATATTTGATACTATCAATGTCAGCGTGTTTGGCTTAAAGCCTAAACCTGCTCCGGGGAGGGTAAGTCGTATTACATCGCCGCGATATACCTCAAGTTGTGATGCAAGTGCCCAACCGAGCTGTATGCTTCCGTGCTCTATAAAACCGTTTGTGCTTGTAGCATGTGCCGTAGTTTTTTGCATTACAGATACAAATGTCATATCCTTTTGCGCTGCATTGCTGTCTATCGCGCGTACATGCGCAACCAAAGACCCTTTGTCTGTGCTTATGAGCGCAAACTCATCAATAAAGGGTACGACGGTGTTTATTCCTTTTATATTTTGTATTTTTTCAGTCTGTGTTTTGATTTGTGAAAGTGAGAGTGGCTGTGCGGATACCCCGCTGTATTCGTATGATTCTATGCTTATTAAGTTTTTGATGAGCACATCTTGTAATCCATTCATAACACCGATGACTACTGTTACGCTTAAGACGCCTGCGGCAATGCTTATTGCTGAGAGAATAAGCGATATATTATTTTTTCGCTTTGCAAACAAGCTTTGTATTATAAGATGAGCTATCCACATGCTACGGTAATATTTTTTCGTATTCTTTGCGAGATCCCACATAACGTATTTCAAGCACGGGTTTTCCTTTGTGAAATTGCGTTTCAATTCTCACATCTTGTTCTGCGTATTTTATTTCCTTAGTAAGCACAAAGTCTACATACTCGCGCTTTTTTACTAATGTTCCGCTCTTGTCAAAAAAAGACTCACTGTTCTTTTCGTGGAGAAACTTTGCGTTTTTTTCTGCCGTGCTTGTTTCATTGCTGTGGTATTCATACTGTACGGTTGACGTGATAGTTTCGGTTTCTTTGTTATCTTTTGTTTTGTTTTTTTCGTAGAGAACGGTTTTTTGTTTTTTTGCATTTTTATATGTAGAGAGATATCGCGATTGCGCTGTTATTTCTTCTTCTGATTCTATGTTGTTGTTTTTGTCAAAGCGATACATTATTTTGTATTCAAGTGTTCCTTCGCTGTTATAGCGTGCAGATTCTTTGAGTAGGCCTGTACGCGTATATTTTTTGTAGGATATAGATTTATCTGCATTTTGATGAAACTCTTCTTCCAGCCCCCCATCACTAAAATAGTACACAAAACGAACAAGAGAATCATCGCGGTATTTTCTCGTTAGCGTACGTAGTGCACCCTTACTTGTATATTGATAAGATTCTGAAAATGATACTTGTTCACCTTCATAGCGAACAAGTGAATCTAAAGCACCGTTTGCACGAAAAATGTGTATTTCTACAAAAAGTGATTTTCCTGTATTTCGTTCTGCGTATGTAGGTATTCGGGTTTTAATTTCTTCTTTCTCTTTTGTTGTTTTTTGTTTCTCTTCCGAAAGAGATGTCTCTTCGTTTTCTTTTTGTATTTGTGTTGTGGCATACTTAGTATGCAATGGTATGTAGGGCACAAACATAATGTCGTAGATACGATAGCCTACACCACGAGTTTCTTTTAAAAAGATGCGTCCTTTTGTATCATTTACCGTTTTTTCTAAATAGGGCTTATCATCTTCAAAGCGACGCACGTACACATTTATTTGGCCTAGTGGTATGCGCGAAGCTACTTGTTGAGGATTTGCAAACCACGTAATGTTTGTCGCAGGTTTACGTGGTGCTTCCTTGTAGCGCGATGCATATTCGTTTGGAGTTAACGCCACTTCGTTTTTTTGTTCAAGTGGTACTTCTTCAGGTTTTGTATTTTTTTCAGGAACACCTTCAGTGTGAGGTGGAACATATATTTGCGCTTTTATAGCAACGCTGAGAAACACAAAAAGAGCAATCATGAGCAAAAAATGCATTGACCTACTAGTAAAAATACTGATATGCCGTTTTTTATTCCGATAAAAAATCACGAAGAAAATACTCCTTATCAAAGGTATGCAGGTCGCTGTAGTTCTCTCCAGTACCGATGAACGCACAGGGTATGGCGCATTCTTGCGATATGCTGATGATGACACCGCCTCTTGTGCTTCCATCGTATTTTGAAAGAATAAATGTGTCTAGAGGAATTGCTTCTGCAAAGTCTTTTACTTGAGTTACGGTATTAAGCCCGCTATTTCCGTCTATGATGATGAAGGATATGATGTTTTCTTTAGGGACTTGTTTTTGCACAATGCGGTGTATTTTCTCTAGTTGTGCGATGAGATCTTTTCGGGTATTCATGCGTCCTGCCGTATCTATCAGTACATACTTTTGAAGAGAGCTTCGTGCATGTGAGACCGCATCATACGCAACGGCGGCGGGGTCTGCTCCATCGTGTTGTTTTATGCATTTCACGCCAAGAGAAGTTGCATGTTTTTCTAGTTGTGATATAGCCGCAGCTCGAAAAGTATCGCCTGCTGCAAGGGATATAGCTTGTGGAGCTATCTTATTCTGATGCATGAGATAGTAGGCAAATTTTGCGATACTTGTGGTTTTTCCAACGCCGTTTACTCCTGCAAATAAACAAACGGTAGGATCTTGCCCAGCGCTCTGGGAAGGAAGTTCGTAAGGGTCTAAGATTAAAGCGCGTAGTATGTCAGTAAGCGTTGAAATGATTTTTGCACTATTGCTTGAAATACCTAATCGTGCTTCTAAGCGTGCAATCGTCTTAAAACACAAGGTAGGAGTAAGCCCTGATTCTAGAAGTATGTCTTCAAGTTGCGCTATATTTATAGAAGCTTCTTTGTTTCTAAAAAGCTTACCTATGGTACGTAATAATTTCATGTATTCTCCGTTTTACATTTGAACCCGTGCGAAGTTTGCACTTATGGCAGTGATACAATATTGTTATTTTACCTATCTATCGTGATATGCACTTGCGGTACGTAAGTAAAGAATGAGTTCTACAAATGCATAAATAGCCAATGATCCTGCTAAAGCAGCGGTTCCTATATATGAATAAAAATAATCCTGACGTCGTTTATTTGATTTTACAAAAGATTTTCGTGAGACTTGTCTGCTATTAGAAATTGCTATCAGAGCTGTATTTTCGCTTGTATATAATCCATTAAGCACGATGGGGGGAATAAGCGATGCTCCAAAAATTGCAAACGCAGTATAAAAGCGGTTTCGTCTTTTTTTTAATTGAACTTTAAGCGGCACGGCATAGCTAGGCTTAAGTTTTATCGATATGCTTGCAGGTGCAACGCTGTTAATAGTAAGTCGAGTATCTTCATGCTCTGAAAGTCGTAACTCAACTTGATCTGCAGTATTACCTACAGGGCGCGAAATTACCGTAGGAGTATTACCCACCCATTGCGAATTGACATATACGCGCGCATCAGGTGGTGTTGATAAGAGCGTTACCGTATTTTCTGAATTTGTATTGAATAACACACTACGTACTGCTTTATCACCGGGTTTTAAATCGACAATGAGGCTACGCTGTTCTCCTTGAAAATTTACAATTATGGAATGACTACCTTCTGCTATGACATCTAAGTTTGCAGAACCAAAGCCAACTACATCGCCATCTACTAGTATAGGCGCGTCTTTTGCCCTTGTAAGCCATGTTGATTCTTCAGAGTCTACTTTTACTTCAATATGTAACGACGCTGAAAGCGCGCCAAGTAGATGCGTGTTTATAGCTTTTTGTAACGCATCTTGTATCAAGGGTATCTTTTCTTCGTGTAGTATTGTACGCATAACGAGTTGTTTTTGTTTTACAATTGCGTTGTAGCTATAAATTTTTATGATGATGTATCCATCTTGAAGTTCATCAATGGTAAAATACAATACAAATTCTGCAGCAAATTCATCTGCAAGCGCTTGGAAATCTTGTACTTTTTTTATCGATAGGTATTTAGATTGTTCAATGAATTTTATCGGCAAAGAAGATTCGAGAGGTATATGTTCTACTTTTAATTTTTCTACGGTCTTTATTTTTTTCTTCAATGTATTGATTGTTTTCTGATTTTCAAAATGCTCAAGCCATGTTTCTTTTTTATTGTCTAAAAGATGCTTCTCTTCTTGTTTTACAATTTCGTCTTTTAGTTGTTTTTCAAGCGATGCAATGGCTTTCACGCGCAATTGTTCTTTTATATGTATCATTTCTTCAGCATTTATGACACGCTTTGGCACTGTTCTTACTGCATCGTCTAAAAGAGAATTAAGAAACAAAGCGGTTTTACGCACTACGCTGCTCATGGCGTCAAAGTTATCAGACTGTATACCTACAGCAGCAACATTCCATGCGGAGAGAAATTTATTTTCCCTACTAGGTTTTTCTTGCTCGGGTTGTGCAAATGCAAACGCATGTACAAAAATGCACATTGTGTAAACGAGAAGCGAGCGTACGAGGCATGTATTATTCATATGCGTTGTCTTGAAGATATGCAGTGATAAACACATCTATTTCACCATTCATTACCGCTTGCACATTACCGATTTCTGTGTTTGTTCTGTGGTCTTTTACGAGAGAGTAGGGGTGAAACACGTAAGATCGAATTTGATTACCCCATGCTATGTCTTTTTTTTGATGCATGGTTTTTTCTCGCTCTGCTTTTTGCTGTTGCTGAAAGTGGTCGTGAAGGCGACTTTTTAAAATTTTTAATGCAGTATTTTTATTTTTGTGTTGAGAGCGTTCGTTTTGACATTGCACTACAATGCCCGTCGATATATGCGTAATTCGCACCGCAGAATCAGTTTTGTTTACATGTTGTCCACCTGCTCCGCTTGCACGATAGGTGTCTATGCGTATTTCATCTGTAGTAAGTTCAACTTCTGTTTCGTCTTCAATAATAGGAGAAGCGTGTACAGAGGCAAATGTCGTATGTCTACGCCCGCTGCTATCAAAAGGCGATATTCGTACAAGTCTGTGAATACCTGTTTCCGCATGCAAGTAGCCGTAGGCGTATGAGCCGCGGACTTCCACGATTGCGGATTTTACACCCCCTTCGGCGTATTGAATGTCTAGCGTGTTCGTGCTAAAGCCTTTGCGCTCACACCAGCGCATGTAAAGTCGAATAAGCATTTGCACCCAATCGCAAGATTCAGTACCACCTGCACCTGTGTGAATGGTAAGAAATGCGTTACTTTTATCGTAGACTCCGTTTAGAAGTGCCTTTGTTTTAAGCTCTGCAAAGGCGCCTTGCGTCTTTTGGTATTCGGTAGACAATTGCTCAAGCGTTGTTTTTTGCTCTTCTTCATTAGCTTCTTTTAGCAACTCGTAAAGCACTACCATGTCTTCAGCAGATTGCTTGACAGCGTGCCAATTTTCGAGAAGCTTTTTTTTCTCATTTAATGCATAGAACGTTTGCTCAGCCTTTTGGCGGTCGTTCCAAAAATGTTCTTCTTGTGTTTTTTTTTCAAGTGCATCTATTTCTCGGCTCATTTTTTCCGAGTCAAAGACGCCTCCAGTTTTCTAGCACCTCTTTTTGAAGCGATGCTAAAAGCTCAGGATTTTCAATTATATTCATACTGTAAAGTATATCATGGCTATCTTTTTCTTATGTCTTATGTTATGGGTATTGTTCTAGAAAAGAAGTACATTTTCATGCATTATTTACAAATAATGTAAATAAAAAAGTTATATACTTGTTATAGTATCTTGTTTATAATATAACGATTATTGAAATGAAGAAAGAAACTATTATTCAATTGCATGAGAAGATAAAAAAAGTATCTCCATTGGTGCATAACATTACAAATTACGTTGCAATGAATATTACGGCAAATGCACTTCTTGCGATAGGAGCATCTCCTGTTATGGCACATGCTCAGGCAGAAGTATCAGACATTGTTTCTATTGCTTCTGCGTTAGTTATTAACATAGGCACACTAAGCGATGATTCGATTTCGAGTATGTTTCTCGCTGCTAAAACAGCGAAGGAACAGTGCAAGCCATTTGTCTTAGATCCCGTAGGATCGGGTGCTTCATCGTATAGAACTAAAACCTGTAATGCTCTTATGAAAGAAAGCAGCCCAAGTGTTATACGAGGGAATGCTTCAGAGATTATGAGCTTATGCGAATACGACATTGAAACAAAAGGTGTTGATAGTGCTGTTAAAAGCCATCGCGCTATAGACGCTGCAAAGAAACTCGTGCAACAAAGCGATGCTACTGTCGTGGTAAGTGGTGAAATTGATTATGTGGTTTCTCATAATACGATAAGTGAAATACGAAACGGCGATGTGCTTATGAGGCGTGTTACAGGCATAGGTTGTACTGCTACTGCACTTATCGGTGCTTTTGTGGCAGTGGAGCAACATATGCATACTGCATCAGTAGCAGCAATGGCACTTATGGGTATTGCGGGAGAAATCGCTGCTACCGTTGCAAACGCTCCGGGAAGTTTTCACACTGCTTTCATAGATGCGTTATATGAAATAAATGCTGATGATATTTCAAGTAAAATTTCTGTGAACACACATGACTATTGATTATTCGCTTATGTTTGTTACCGATGATCGTATTACCGATGAGATATTATTTCTCAATGTTTTACGAGATTCACTTGAAGGTGGCGTATCTATAGTGCAATTACGAGAAAAAAAAACGAGTACGCGTTATATGTATAGACGCGCACGTGTAGCACAAACGCTTTGTCGTAAATATGAGGTGCCATTTATTGTCAACGATAGGGTAGACATTGCATTAAGCGTTGATGCGGATGGGGTACACGTAGGACAAACTGATATGCCATTGCACGTCGTGCGAAAGCTTTTAGGGCGTGATAAAATAATAGGGCTTTCGATAAGCAGCGAACGCGAAGTTGTTCTTTCTACAATAGGCGAGGAGGTAGATTATTTGGGAGTAGGCCCTGTGTTTGCGACCGACACAAAAATTGAAAATTTAGCACAACCATTGGGGATTAAAAATTTAACTTCAATACGTATGCTTACAAGCAAACCTTTAGTAGCCATTGGTGGTATTAGCATTGCGAATGCTCAGGCGGTTTTAGGTACAGGGGTGGAAGGTATTGCGGTTGTTTCAGAAATTTCGCAAGCGGAAAATCCGCTACAAAATAGCAAAACATTACGGAGGATTGTATGGAAAGCTGGTATGAGAAAATGAGATTGAAAACAGATTATATTATCAAAGCTATTTTTCAGCATGATTTTATCAAAAAGTTGCTCACGGGCAAATTAGATGCGAGCACCTTTATTTTTTATGTGCAACAAGATGTCTTATATCTTTCAGAATATCGCCGCGTGCTCGCTATCTTAGGTGCTCGCTTACATCAAACTGATCATTCGCAGTTTTTCATTGATTCTGCGAATAAAGTAATTTCTACCGAGAGTGAAGTTCATGATAAATTCTTGCAAGGAATAGGGACAGCATTTCATTCTCCGACTTGTGAATTATACATAAGCTATTTGAGTAGAATAGTTAATACACAATCAGTGGAAGTGGGGATGGCTGCGGTGTTGCCGTGCTTTACTATTTATCGAGAAGTAGGTAATTACATATTCAAAAATCAAGAATCAGGCAAAAATCCATATCAAGATTGGATAGACACCTATAATAGCGAGTCATTTTCGGTGACTACGGATACCGCTATAGAAATTTGTAATTCATATGCGCATATTACAAATAATGCAACGCAGCTTGCTATGGAAAAAGCGTTTCTCATGTCTTCAAAATTAGAATGGATGTTTTGGGACAGTGCATATCAAAAAGAGCAGTGGAAAATATGATGCAAAAGTATAATGTTGTTTTGAAAATTACAAAAAGCGATAGTGGACACTCCGCTACAAAATAGTGAAACATTACTGAGGATTGTATGGAAAATTGGTATGGAAAAATGAGATCGAAAACAGATTATATTATTCAAGCTATTTGTCGGCATACTTTTATCAAAAAACTGCTCACGGGTAAATTAGATGCGAGCACCTTTATTTTTTTTGTGCAACAAGATGTCTTATATCTCTCAGAATATCGTCGCGTGTTTGCTCTCTTAGGTGCTCGCTTGCCTCAAACTGATCATTCGCAGTTTTTCATTGATTCTGCGAATAAGGTAGTTTCTACCGAGAATGAAGCTCATGAAAAATTCTTGCAAGGAATAGAGCCAGCGTTGCATTCTCCAACTTGTGAATTATACATAAGCTATTTGAGCAGAGTAGTTAATACACAATCAGTGGAAGTAGGGATGGCTGCGGTGTTGCCGTACTTGACTGCTTGTCGAGAAGTAGGTAATTACATAGTAAAAAATCAAAAATCAGGCAAGAATCCATATCAAGATTGGATAGATACCTATAATAGCGAGTCATTTTCGGTGACTACGGATACCGCTATAGAAATTTGTAATTCATATGCGCATATTACAAATAATGCAACGCAGTTTGCTATGGAAAAAGCGTTTCTTATGTCTTCAAAATTAGAATGGATGTTTTGGGACAGTGCGTATCAAAAAGAACAGTGGAAAATATAATGCAAAAGTATAATGTTGTTTTGACAATTGCAGGAAGCGATTCGGGTGCTTGTGCAGGTATTCAAGCAGACATAAAGAGTATTGGTGCTAATGGTGCTTTTGCAAGTACTGCTATCACTGCGATTACCGCACAAAATACGGTAGGAGTACAGCACATATTTCCAATACCTGTAGAGCATATTATTCATCAAATTTATTCTGTATTGAGCGATATCAATGTACATGTCGTAAAGATAGGTATGCTTCATTCTGTCGAAGTCATAAAAGCAGTGCAAAATATTTTACAAAAATACCGTACTATTCCCATAGTGCTTGATCCTGTTATAGTTGCTACTTCGGGAGATACGCTTATCAGCGATGATGCAATTCATACCTTAAAAAGTTTTTTACCCGATGCTACGCTTATTACGCCTAATATTCCTGAAGCGCAGATATTACTCAATGGTGTTGCGATTGATGAACACAATATATCCGACTCTGCACATCAGCTTGGTACAATGTATAACACTTCTGTGTTATTAAAGGGAGGGCATTTAAAAACAAAGAATATCGTGCGTGATGTTTTGTATCTGCACGCAGAAAATAAGCATGTACTGTTTGAAAACGATTATATAGATACTAAAAACACACACGGTACAGGATGCACACTCTCTTCGGCTATTGCGGCACATATGGCGTGTGGTAAAAATATAGCGCAGGCAACAGCCTCTGCACGAGAGTATCTCTCTTGTGCGATAAAGTCTGGGGTTCATATGCAACTTGGCAAGGGCTGTGGTCCCGTACAGCACTTTTGTCTTAAGCCTTAGATAAGAACTCTGTTTTTGTTCTATTGATTTAGTTACCTTATTTCAATAATTTTCTGTAATCGTAGTCAGTGTATACCCACTACGATACAGGTATAAGTTATTTGTTAAGGTTTATTGCTAATACTTTATACTGTTTTGTCTTCGCTAGCACACCATCATCCCAGCCACCAACAAGCAAGTCCTGTGCTTTTTTGTGAATGAGTCCTGCAACCTTACCATTAAGATGTGCTTCAACTCCAGATTGATCTGCAAAAAAATCAATAACGCCAAATTGATTATCGGTAAATTGCATACCATACCAAAAAGCTGTTTTCGGTTCTGTAGCCTTTATAACCTCTGCTCCATCGCTGAGAATTTTAGCAAAGTCCGCTTCTCTTTGAGTTTTAGCGTGAACGATGGTAATAACTGAAATATTCATTTCATCGGGATTATCAGAGGTCTTGCTTGATAAAATACGTGGATTTTTAATATTAGACACTACTCCATTATCCCACCCGTCTTTTATGAGATTCTCGGCATTTTGTTTTACTAACGATGCTACCTGTCCCTTGAAATGAGCTTTTCTTCCTGCATCATCGGCGAATGTATCGAAAATAACCATTTCATCTTCATTTTGTAATGCCGCCCATAGTAATGTTAATGGTTCAGTTTTTGCTACTAATTGAGCACTTGTACTCAAAAATTGTACTAATTCTTGTTGTTTACCTTCTTTTGCGTGAATATTTATATAACTTGCTTCTTTCATATGTATCTCCTTACGATTACTGAAAAATTAAGTTTAATTTTTATTTAATATAAATTAAATTATATAGTATTTTTTGTAACTTTTATTATATTTTCAATCCAATGCTGCTTTTTTAGTACTGATGAGTTATTGGAGGTAACGCAAAGACTGCGTAGTCAGATTACAAGAATTTGCAGTGCAATTGAATGTAGCGTATAGAATTTACAAATGTATTTACATCGAGCAGGAGTTCACGGTTGCATAGATTTTATACATGCTACTGACATATTCATAACGGAGTTCGTATTTGATATAAAATGTTTATGTGTAGAGAAAGTAATCTAGTATGATAAATAATAATATGTTAAAAAAGCATGCACTTATAAAAAGTATTTTAGACATAGGTATTGTCGCAATAATACGCGCTGAATCTGTTGAGAGTGCTGAAAAAGCGGTAGAAGCTTGTATAGAAGGCGGACTTTCCGCAGTAGAACTTACGTTTACTGTTAGTGGAGCACCTCGACTTATAGAAAAATTGCATAGTCGAATACGTCATTCATGCGTGTTAGGAGCAGGTACCGTGCTTGATTCTGAAACGGCTCGTATTGCCATACTCTCGGGTGCTTCGTACATTGTGAGCCCCAATTTTGATGTAAGCACCGCTTTATTGTGCAATCGATATGCAGTACCATACATGGCTGGTTGTTATACGCCCACCGAGGCAGTACGCGCTATGGAATACGGCGTGGAAATTATAAAACTGTTTCCCAGTAGTTTGCATAGTCCAAATATTATAAAAGCCTTTACAGCTCCATTGCCACAGGCAAACATAATGCCCACAGGTGGCGTGAATTTGTCAAATGCGAAACAATGGATAGCAGCTGGGGCAGTCGCTCTCGGTGTAGGAGGTGATTTGACATCGGGTGTAAAAACAGGCGATTTTGCATTGGTGAAAGAAAAAGCTCTCGCGTATAAAAAAGCAGTAAAGGAAGCACGAGAAAAATGAAAAAAGTAATTACCTTTGGCGAAATAATGCTAAGACTCTCACCACCTGCCTATGAGCGCATGGCATTTGCACGATGCTTTGAGGCATGCTACGCAGGAGGAGAGGCAAATGTAGCGGTATCGCTTGCTAATTATGGGCTTGAAGCATCGTTTGTAAGCAAGGTTCCTGCACACGAAATTGGAGATGCCGTACTGCGTGTGCTACGAGAAGTGGGAGTGAACACCGAGTACGTAGTGCGCGGCGGAGACAGATTGGGAGTTTATTACTTGGAGCACGGCGCGAGCGTACGGGCATCTAAAGTTCTCTATGATAGAGCGCACTCTGCCATCGCGTATGCTACAGAAGATGATTTTGATTTTCCGCGTATATTCAAAGATGCGCAGTGGTTTCATGTATCGGGCATAAGCCCTGCGCTTTCTAAAAATTGTGCAAAGCTTACTGAATGCGCTTTGAAAACGGCAAAGGCAATGGGACTTACAACCTCGTTTGATTTGAACTACCGCAAAAAATTATGGAAACCCGAGCAAGCGCAACAGACATGTATACCCTTAATGGAACATGTCGATATATGCATTGGCAATGAAGAAGATGTAGAAAAAGTGCTCGGATTTAAGACTAAAGGAACTGATGTCACATCGGGAGTCTTGGATATTGAAGGATATAAAAAAACCTTTGAAGTATTACAAAATAAATTTTCTTTTACGCATATTGCGACAACGCTGCGAGAAAGCATATCAGCAAGCGACAATGGATGGTCTGCGCTTTTGTACGACGGCAGTTTTTTTTACGAATCAAAGAAATACAAACTACACATTGTAGATAGAGTAGGTGGTGGAGATTCCTTTAGTGGTGGAATTATCTATGGATTACTGACAAAGCAGAGCAAGCAAGAAGCAATTGACTTTGCCGTCGCTGCAAGTGCCTTAAAACACACGATACATGGTGATTTTAATCAAGTTTCAGTTACCGAAGTAGAATCCCTCGCTGCAGGAGATGCAAGCGGACGGGTTGTTCGTTAATAAAAAATCTGAAAACATGTAAATTTCTCAATATTTTTTATGATTGTATCAAAGTCTGAATATGTAATAATAAAATATGTGAAGAGAGAACAAAACAATGAATTATATAAAAAAAGAAATGTCTTAGATAAGGGTTTTGTGCGCTTAGTTGATTATATGGGATCAGATGCGCGCATTGTGCAATCTGCACGGGTCTCTTATGGAGAGGGTACAAAAACTTTTCGAGAAGATAAATCACTTATACGATATCTTTTACGAAATGCACATACCTCACCCTTTGAACAAGTAGTCTTTACGTTTCATGTGAAAATGCCTATTTTTGTTGCACGACAATGGGCGCGTCATCGCACCGCGCGGCTTAATGAAATATCTGCACGTTATAGCGAGATGAAAAATGAATTTTATGTGCCTGATTCTGAAGATGTTAATTTTCAGAGCAAGGAAAACAAACAAAATCGAGATATGTCAGATACGCACATTTCAAGAGATTTGCAAAAAGAAGTGTGCGAGGTGTTTGTGCGTGGGCAGGCTCAAAGCTATGAGGACTACCATGCCCTACTTGAGAAAAACATTGCACGAGAAATTGCACGTATTGCATTACCGACTTCGTTGTATACAGAAATGTATTGGCAAATAGATTTACACAATCTTTTTCATTTTTTGAAATTGCGTATGGACGCACATGCACAAAAAGAAATTCAATCTTATGCTACGGTTCTTTTCGCAGTGGCAAAAGAAATATGTCCTTTAGCTTGTGAAGCTTTTGAAGATTATGTACTCGGTAAAGTAGAATTTTACGCCTTTGAACTTGAGGCACTTGGTCGTATGTTACAGATAAAAAATGCGCAACCTGCCTTAGATGTAAATGCAATGGAAACAATAGCAGAAGCATCGGGTATTACCAATACAAAAGAGCGGACACGTTTTGTGCAAAAAATTTCTGCAATACAATCTGCAATACAAGCAGAGATACAAGAGAACACTTCATAATATAACGAATGTATAAGCGTTCTTGGTTTTCTTTCACGGCGCAGATTATTCGTACTGCAATGCGCACGACTCGCATGGGTGATTGGTGCATTGTAGTGTTCTCGCTCGCTTGCGTATTTCTCTTGGGAGTTTTTGCATGGCGAGGTAGTTCTTCAGCACGCAAAAAACCATATGTAGAAATTACCACTTCTAAAGGTACATTTTTATATCAGCTTGAACAACAGCGCAGTATTAGCATTGACGGACCACTTGGTAAGACTGTTGTGGTAATTGATAAAAAAGTAGATGTAATACAATCGCCGGGTCGTAGACAAATATGTGTGAATGCAAAACCTATTTTTCAGCATGGACAGTGGCTTGCCTGTCTTCCTAATAGGGTATTTTTACGAATATATGGAAATCCATCAAAGACGCAAGAAAGCGCGGTAGATGGTTTGAGTTTCTGAATAGAAAATATGTAAAGAATAGAGTAAAATATTACAGAAGAAAATAAAAATGAAACATGAATAATTGGAACTAAAGGAGGTACTATGAATAAAATTATAATGTTGCTTATTGTGCTGTTTTTATTAGGTACGCATGCACATGCGCAATTTAGTAGCACGCCTGTATCTACAACTGTTGAATCTACTAAATCCATATGGGAGGGGTCTGCGGTGGTTCTTGAAGGATATTTGATAGAACAACTTGAAGATACCATCTACCTTTTTCAAGATTCTACTGGTCGCATTAAGGTTAACATTGAATATTCAGATTTCGAATCCTTGTCGTTTGATGATGAAACAAAGGTAAAACTTCAAGGAAAAGTAGATGTTTTATGGCCATCAAAATTTAGACAGATAAATGTAGATTATGTAGAAATCATAACTGAAAAAGCTGATGATATTACCATGGATGCGGAGAAAAAAAAGGATTGTATTTAAATGACTGACAGAGTTGTATATGATTCATCTTATTGTTTTTAAGTTTTTTCATCAAAATTTTTCGGAGCGAACTATATAATAACGGCATGAAAGTACACGCAGTATCTGAAATACGGAAAAGACAAAACCAATTTCAAAAGACAACTTTTACGCAACAATTAGCGAAAAATGTAGCATTATTGTCACAAACCGTAGCCGAGTTACGAAACAATGTTTTGCGAGAGGTAACTGAGAATCCTGCGCTTGAAATAAAAAATGATCCAAACTACGAAAGTATTGAAACAATACAACGTGAGAAATATTTAGGAAATGATGCCAATAAACGATTTCAATTGATAGAAAGTCGTCTCGTTAGCCCTACAACACTTCATGATTATTTGCTTCAACAATTGCACTTAGAAATTGATGATGAACGAGAACGTGCAATAGGAGCGAAGATTATTGAGAACCTTGATGAATACGGGTTTTACAGCAGTGCTCCACAAGAAATATGTAGTGATATACCAGATGTTACAAAAGAAGCGGTAGACAAGATTACGCACATTATTCAAGGATGCGATCCTATAGGTTGTGCAACTGCAGGTGTTATGGATTCGCTTGACATACAAGTTGAGCATTTAGAGATATCAGAACCACATAAGGCATTACTGCATGAATGTATATCTCTTATAGCTGATAGTGCAAAAGATACTACTATTGGCAAGCAATTATCTCGCTATCTCGCTCAAGATGAAATAAAGCATTATTTTCACCAAATAACGCCTTATCCGGGGCTTGCATATAATCCACATTTCACTTCAAAATCAGAAAGATACATAATACCCGATGGAGTCATTGTAATTTTAGATGACGGTTCAGTGCAGGTGCGAATAAACAATGATATCATTCCCATTATTGATATAAAACAAGATGTGCAAGAAATAGCAAACGGCGAAGATAAAACCATTGCAGATTTTGCGAATCAGTGTATACAAGATGCACAATTATTTATGACAGGATTGAAGTATCGACACTATTCATTGGAAAAAGTTGTTACTTTTATTGCTCATACACAGCTTGATTTTTTTACGGAAAAACAGGCATATTTACATCCTCTGACGCGTAAGACAATAGCATCAGCATTAGATTTCAATGAATCGACTATTTCACGAATTGTAACAGATAAGTACATTCAAACTCCTCGCGGTATTTTCGAAATAAAACATTTTTTATCTCATAGTCTTGGATCAGCTAATACGAGTGTAGATGAAATTGAAAAAGCTATACAAAAGATCATAAGTCAATTTCCCGAAAAGCGTCCTAGTGACGAAAAGATAGCGGAGATTTTAGCATTACAAGGTATAAAGATAGCGCGTCGTACTGTTGCAAAATATCGAAAAGAGTCTGAGGGGCTTGTGTGAATGTAAAAAAGACCATCAGCGTTCTTGATTTTATCATAAGTTCTGAGAAACACAATATTCTGCTGCATGTTGAGTGTGTTGCGGGACGTAAAGGACTGAGAAATCAATTGACAAATGCGCTTAATAGACCCGGTCTTGCGTTAAATGGAGTGTTCTCTCAGTTTGGAGAGGACAGAGCACATTTATTTGGACTTGGAGAAGTGCAATTTTTATATGATTTAGAAAAAGAAAAAAAGATTACCAAAATACTAGAAAATTTTTTTTCGCACAATGTAAGTTGTTGTATTATTTCCCACGTTTCTCCCGAGCATAAACCACCACAAATTTTTGTAGATTTTTGTGAACGATATAATTGCCCTTTGCTTTACACAACTCTTTCAACCTATGATTTTAGTGTCCGCCTTTATCGCGTATTAAACCGATGCTTTGCACCTACAGAATTAATGCACGGCGTGTTTATGGACATACGCGATCTCGGTGTATTGATAACAGGGAAAAGTGGAATTGGAAAAAGTGAAAATGCCTTAGGTATATTAGAACGTGGCTTTAACAAGCTTATTGCTGATGATGTAGTACTCTTAGAACGCATAGACGAATCTACGATTGTTGGGCGCTCACCAGATACTTCTCATTACAAGCATCATTTAGAAATACGTGGCGTAGGCATTATTAACTTGCCGCAAATGTTTGGTATCACTGCTATGCTTAAAAGCAAAACATTGAATATGATAATCAATATGGAAGAATGGAATCACGAGTATGAATTGAATATTGAGAGACTTGAGCAAGAACAATTTACTAGTGTAATGGGGGTAGAAATACCCTATGTTTCTATACCGGTGAAAATTGGGCGAAACATTCCGCTGCTGATAGAAACAGCGGTGATAAAACAACGATTAAAATTCATGGGATATCATGAAGAAGATCCTTTTGTATAATACAATAAATAAAAATGGCAGAAACTCACGTAACGATACAAAATAAAGCAGGGTTACATGCGCGTCCTTCTTCAATGATAGTAAAGATTGCTTCAAAATATATGTGTGAAATTTACATAGGTACAAAAAATAATATGGTAAATGCAAAGTCTATTATGGGTGTAATGACCCTCGGTGCGGGATATGGTACTGATATTGTAGTGCGCGCAGAAGGCGATAATGAAGAAAACGCAATTCAAGAAATAAAGTTGCTTTTTGACAATAAATTTACCAGTTCTGATTAAAGAGCAGTGTCATAAAATAATGTTTTATGAATAATATATGGTTTCTTGGTGGATCTGAGCTTGGACAGCAAGAAAAAGAGTATCAAAAAATACGTGCACATGTTACTGCATGTATACAAAAACAGGAAGCAGACGCACAAATTTATAATGCGACATTTTTTATAGGCGAAGATGACGAAGTTCTTATTGATGAGATACTTTCCTCATCTTTGTTTATGCGTTATAAAGTGATTACCGTGCAAGGCATACATAAAGCATCTGCTGCCGCTTCTGTAAAAATTGCACAAGCCTGCACTAATGCCTCTGAGGAGATATACCTCATTTTACGCGGCGATGGACATAAACTACACATTTCGCTTGAGCGCATTATTCCCAAGTCGCACACAAAAATATTTTGGAAACTCTCGGATTCTGATTATTCGCACTATGTTTTTGAAAAAGCACGAGATATGAATATCAACTTGCACCCCGATGCGGTAGATCTTATTGTATACTTAGCAGGAGAACACACATATGAGCTAGATATGATACTTATGTCTATCGCTCAGCATGTTGCGAAAGAAAACGAAGGTGAAAAAATATCATCACATGTACAGACACAAGAATCGTATTCTCCGTCACTTCAAAAAAAAGCAATTGTAAAAAAAGAATCAATAGAAAAATGGATTACCCATTATAAATCTGAAAGTGTTTTTTCGCTTTTTTCCATGCTTGCATTGCATCGTTATGAGGATGCTACTGACATACTCTCGACGCTTATTCAGGCACAAGAAAATCCAGTATCAATTGTAGCGGGAATTGTTTATCAGATAAAAAATGCTCTTCGTATACAAGAGCAGTGTGTCAATGGTATGACAGTAAAAAATGCCTGCACTATGCTTAAGATACGCGGCGGGTACACGGTGTACAATCAGTACAAAAGTTTTATTACTACCCTTTCGCTTTCTGAATTACAAGACATGCTTTGTATCTGTAGTACTACGGACGCTGCACTTCGCGATAGTGCAAGTGCCCGCTATCAGCAGCTTTTAGTAAGCAAGATGCTCTACGATATTATTACTATTATGCAAAAAAGATGAAGGAGGACGATGGCACTTTTAGATGGTATTTCACGCAACAATGCGTTTTTTATCATTTCTTTGAGGAAATGGATGAATCATGAGCGAACTTACATATAAAAGTGTTTGACTGGAGAAATACCCTCAAAGTATCAATGTCGCTACAGGTAGATGGTATAATGATGAAAAGGCATTGTGTGCAGTTAAAAAAATTCAAGAAAAAGAGTGATGTTAAGAATGTGGAGTAAAATTTTCAATGAACCTTATCGCAATAAAATAAGACAAGTATTGCCTACGTTGTTTAATATGGTAGAATTAGAAAATAAGCGCGGTAAAAAATTGGGCATGGAAGTAGGAAATGCACGAGAGCGCGTGATAATCGCATTGTTTATGTATGTATACGGTAAAGATAACGTAGGGTTTCCACCTACTACTTCTCATGAAGTAGATGCAATTGTTAATGAACATCCGATATCAATTAAGACACGCTTGTATAACACAGAACATAATTACTCAGGTGTAAAAGCGTGTTGGACTGTGGACTGGGAAAAAGTACAGCAGTTTGTAAATGAATATATCCCGCGCAGTGATTTATTGTTTATAAATGTTGTGTGGGGTAAAAAAGGTGGATTTTATATCGTACCTCAACACATGCAAAAAGGTATTGAGTTTTACTTTAAAATGCCAAAACAAGGTACGAACTTTAGAGGTGTAGAATTATCACAGAAAGTATTACAAGCCTTCTTAGAACATGGTGATACACAAAAAATAGAAATTCAATGGAAGCGAGACTCATCATTGTTAGGTGAACGAGCTCTTTATTTAAGATGGGTGGATTTATGGGACACACTGTAACAACATCATTTGGTTCTACAAAACGAGAAGGGCACGACTCATCTTCCTTTTATTCACGAAAATTATATAGTTCGATACCGAAGCCGAAGCAGAAAGGAACGTCCACAGAAAATGAATTATCAGAGACAAACCTTATATACTGTGCCGATAGCAGAAACATGAAAGAGCTACCTGATAATTCTGTTCATTTAATGATAACGTCTCCTCCTTATAACGTGGGTAAAGATTATGAAGAAGACTTGTCACTTCATGAGTACAAAGACTTGCTATATAAAGTTATGCAGGAGACATACAGAGTATTGGTAGAAGGTGGTAGAGTTTGTATCAATATTGCGAATGTAGGTAGATCTCCTTATATTCCTTTACATTTATATGTTATAAATATAGCGCAAGAGTTAGGATTTTTTATGCGCGGTGAAATTATATGGGATAAAGGAGCAAGTGCAGGAAGTTCATGTGCGTGGGGTAGCTGGAAGTCAGCAAGCAATCCAACGATACGAGATGTACATGAATACATATTGGTTTTTTGTAAAGAAATGTTTAATCGCCACCCTATACGACAAAATACCGTAGGAAGAGATGATTTTATAGAATGCACAAAAAGCGTATGGCGTATGCAGACGACGAGTGCTAAACGTCTAAAGCACGCAGCGCCTTTCCCTGTAGAGTTGCCTTATAGGTTAATTAATCTTTATTCGTACCAAAACGATATTATATTAGATCCATTTATGGGTAGTGGGACAACCGCAGAAGCAGCAATAAAAACAGAAAGAAGATACATAGGATATGAAATCAATAAAGAATATGTGAACTTTGCTCGTCAAAGGGTGAGAGAAATGTCCCTAGTCGATAAAGTAATTAATAATCTCTGATTCTTCTTTACCGTGAAGATTTTAGAAAATCCCTTAAGACATGTATTTATAGAAACGTAAGAATTATACCTTAGGGTCAAGATTATCGTTCAAGAGCAAAGCCACATAATTGTCGCAAGTGATTACGCACCTTTTTCACTGCGGGGTCAAAGTGATTTTGCAGTTCTTTCCGTTGCTCTTGCGCTGCTTGCAAGACACGTGCTTGCAGTGTTTGCTGCTGTGCAGGGTTACCTGATGCTTGCTGGGTAATTTGTGCAAGCTGCGTTTGCATCTGTTGTGCAAACTTTGCGTGTTCTTCTAAGTACTGCTGACACACGCTGTGAAATTGCTTTATAAGCTGTTCTACCATGGCAGGGTTAGGTGAAAGTGACATAGCGATGGTTTTTATGGTATCTATGCGTGACATTGTAGAGTCATTTGAGGGAAGTGCAATTTGTAAAAGCAATGCTTCGCCTAAACCATTGCGTACGTATTCTCTATCTTGTTCAGCATATGCCGTGAGTTCTTGCTCTATGTCTATCTGCGGGTTTTCTAGCACGCGGGCACAAAGCAATTTTCCTTTGTCAATATGTTCCTTTCGTTGTAGCGACTTCTTATCAGGCGCTACGTCTTTGAAACGCTCCATAGCTTTTTCAAAAGATGATTTAATTTCTGACATGTGCTTATTATATCAAATGCAATGTATTCATAAGACATTTTCGTGGTACAAATGAGTACTAGTTTTTGTCACGGTTCTTTGTATTACTTATTTCTCTACGCTTGGTAAGCGTAGAGGGTAACTTACGCTCTGCTATCAGATTATCTTTAAACGCATCTTATGTTTTTAAGTTAAGAAAAAAGGAAGCGTATAAAGCGATTCCTTTATGTATAATCTGTATGTTATCTATACTCTAGTTTACGAATGATATGATTTAAATAATCAGTGATGTAGAGCGTGTTATCAGAAGTAATGGCTATTCCCGATGGACTATTAAATCGCGCTAATTTACCCCTGCCATCCTTAGAGCCTCTTGTGCTGCTACCTGCAAGAGTCGTAATTCATCATACTTTGTCTACCTTTTGTGTGTTGCTTGAGGGTTTAGATTTTTTCTCTGATTTTGGACTATCGCAGGCTGCTATAAAAAAGGTTATAAGAGCTATATAATATAGGTTTTTTGATGTATCATAGATAACTCCTTAATTATGTAAATGTTTCTATAAGCTCAAAGCTTAATAAATAATAGACACTTTTAATATATTTTCAAGCGCTTTTTGCTTGATAGTTTCTCGTCCTCCTACAAAAAATTACTATAATAAAAAGTATACATCTTACAAACTTTAAAGTTTTTAAAGAACTTCATGTAGAAAACATTCCCGATATGGCTATATTTATTGGTGCAAATGGTACGGGAAAGTCTACTTTGTTTGGTGTTTTTAATTTTTTACACGATGCAGTTAGATACAATGTCACGCAAGCCTTAGCGTTAAGAGGTGGTTTTAAAGAGCTTATAAGCCGTGGATGTAGTGAGAAAGATTCAATTGTAATTGAACTTACGCTTCTTGCGAAGATAGAGAAAAAAGAGAGGCTTCTTACCTATCGTTTTGAGATAAAAAGTAATAAAATTACAATAATAGAAAAACTCACTTATACACCGGACGATGCTAAAGAAGAAATACTTCTTCAATGTACAAATGGTAAGGGATGGGCAACAGCTTGTGAATTTAAAGAAAAACCGGTCAAGAAAGAAAGACATATTGAATCTGATGGCTTAATGATAGGGGTCTTGGGATACTTTAAGGTATTTCAGTCAGCTGCAGCGTTTAGAAATTTTATTATACAATTCCATCTTTCAAATTTTCACATATCCCAAGCACAAGTTATTCAAAATGCAGGATATGCGGAATACTTGTCTGCCACAAGAGAGCAGTTATCATTGATTGCACGCGTTATGCTTGAGAAATATCCCGATATTTTTGAAGAAGTTCTTGAAAAGATGAAAAGTTGTGTTCCTGGCATAACAGATGTCAAAGCAGAAATTACGGTTGATGGACGCACCGTGCTGCGTTTTTCTGATGCTGCATTTATAGATCCTTTTCTTGCAAAAAATGTTTCTGACGGAACAATAAAAGTGTTTGCTTGTTTGATAATGCTCTATAATCCTAAGAAATATTCGTTGCTTTGTATTGAAGAGCCGGAAAATCAACTGTATCCAAGTTTGCTCAATAGCTTGCTTGAAGAATTTAGACTGTATGCTAAGCGTAAATCTGGTAGTCAAGTTTTTATGAGCTCGCATTCTCCACATTTACTTACTGCAGCAAGGTTTGAAGAAGTATATTGGCTTGTAAAAGAAAAAGGCTTTACCATTATCAAAAGAGCAAAAAATGATGAGAAAGTTTACGCTCACCTCAATGCAGGAGATACGCTTGGAGAGTTGTGGACACAAAATTACTTGGATGGAGCAAATCCAAAGTAGATACAAATGTTATGGGCGATATTTTAGAAGTACTTGTTGAAGAGGAATCTATGCAAGTTTTTTTAGAGATATTCTTGCCTACCATACTTCCTAAAAAATTTGTTCTTAATACAAATTGTTATATTCGTCCACATAATGGGAAAGCGAATTTGAGAAAATCAATTCCTAGAAAAGTAGATGCATATAGAGCTTATAAAAACAAGCGTGTGCATCTTTTAATACTTCACGATCAGGACTCAAATGATTGTAAAAAATTGAAAAAAACACTGAAAGATCTTGTGGAAAAAAATAAGAGCGATACTCAAAACTTGCAATACAAGATTATCATTGTGTGTAGAGAACTCGAAAATTGGTATTTTGGTGACTTAGATGCGTTAAAAAAAGTAACAGGTTTTACTACGGACAAGCTAAAAAACAAAAGTAGATTTAGAAATGTAGAAAGTAGATTTAGAAATGTAGAAAGTAGATTTAGAAATGTAGATCAGATTCATGTGCCTGGAGATACAGAATTACAGAAACTTGTGCAGCAGTATGGTAAATCAAATCTTGCGAAGAAAATGGCTAAGTATTTATGTAAAGACAAAAATAAATCTCAAAGTTTCCAAAACCTTATAAAGGGTCTTGAAACACTCACAAATGCCACAAAGTGAAATTTCTTTTAGACGAATAATGTTGATGTATCAGTTCTTTGTATAAATATGCTTGGGTAATTAATATAATACGTTAATGTTATATAATATAAATTAGGCATGAGTAATCTAATTAAGGATATTACACGCGAATCGTGGCTTTTAAATACATTTCCTGAATGGGGTACATGGCTTAATGAAGAAATAGAAGCAGAAGAGATAAAAAAAAATACCTTTGCTTTGTGGTGGCTTGGGTGCATGGGATTATGGCTTAAAACTGATGATGACACGCATTTGTGTATGGACTTGTGGTGCAAAACAGGTAAGCAAACCAAGCAAGAAAAGCTCATGAAAAAGCAGCATCAGCACCAGCGCATGATAGGTTGTGTAAATCTGCAGCCTAATTTACGAAATTCGCCCTGTGTTATAGATCCATTTGCAATTAAAAACCTTCATGCACTGCTTGCGACCCATGATCACAGTGACCACATAGACCCCAATGTCGCGGCAGCTGTTATACAAAATTGTGATGATAGTGTTCCTTTTATTGGACCTGAGTCCTGTGTTGCTTTGTGGACACAGTGGGGAGTACCAGAATCTCGATGCAAAACTGTCGTTCCTGGAGATCTTGTAAAAATACGAGATGTAGAAATTGTCGTTTTAGAATCTTTTGATAGAACAGAACTTGTAACTAGCAGCTCGCCACAGCGGTTGAAAGGCACTATGCCCATGGACATGAACCGTAAGGCAGTGAACTATCTTATAAAAACTTCTGGTGGTAATCTTTACCATGCAGGCGATTCTCACTATTCAAATTATTTTGCCAAGCATGGAAATGATCATAGCATCGACGTCGCTGTTGGCGCGTATGGAGAGAATCCTCGAGGTATGACAGACAAACTTACTTCTGTCGATATTTTACGCATGGCAGAGTCTTTGAATGCAAAAGTTGTCATTCCATTGCATCATGATATCTGGACAAATTTTCAAGCCGATACGCGGGAAATTTTGATGTTGTGGGAGCTAAAGCAACGTAGATTACGCTACACCTTTATGCCATTTATTTGGCAAGTAGGTGGTAAGTTTATCTACCCGCGCGATAAAGATATTATTGAGTTTCAGCATAGAAGAGGTTTTGAAGATGCCTTTGCAATAGAACCTGATTTACCATTTCCTTCTATGCTTTAGCGTGTATGAAAATTAATTTTTAAAGAGGAGGATGCGATGAGAGAAATACTAGATTTTTTCATCAATGATTTTTTACGACAAGCTCCACTTGTCTTGGCTTTGGTAACCGCTATTGGTTATATTGCCATGAAACGTTCATTTTCAGATGTTATCACGGGTGCAATAAAAACTGCAGTCGGTTTTAGGATTTTACAAGTTGGTGCGGGAAATTTAGTTGGTACCTTTCGTCCCATTCTCTTTCAGATTAGTGAGCGTTTTGGAATACAAGGCGTTATTTTAGATCCTTACGCGGGCTGGCCTGCAGCGCAAACTGCCTTAAGCGAAGGTGTGAACATTCAAGGGCAAACCTACGATGCGGTAGCGTGGATAGGTTATGTAATGATTTTAGGCCTCTTTTTGAATATTCTTCTTGTTATGTTTAGAAAAATAACGGGAGTGAGAACAGTATTTCTTACAGGGCATATTATGGTGCAGCAGTCTGCTATGGCAGTGTGGTTCACGTATTATATTTTCAGATTTTCTACCGTGCTTCCAACTATTTTAGTTGCAACATTTTTCATCGGTTGTTACTGGGCGATTATGTCAAACGCAACATTTAAGTACACGCAAAAACTTACGAACAATGCCGGTTTTGCCGTAGGACATCAGCAAATGCTCGGTGTATGGATTGCTGGAAAATTTTCAAAATATCTAGGAAATCCGGAAGATACGGTTGATAATATTAAATTGCCAAAGTTTCTCCACTTTTTTAAGGATAATGTTGCCGCATCGGCGGTCATTATGACTATTTTCTTCGGACCGCTTATGCTCTTGCTTGGACCTGAAGGAATTCAAGCTATAAAGCCAGGACAGAATTGGATTATAACACTTGTGTATACATGCCTTGCATTCCCTGTAAATATTGCCATTTTGCAAGTCGGTGTTAAGATGTTTGTAGCGGAGCTTACTACATCGTTTGAAGGCATTCGCGAAAAACTCATTCCCGGATCTGCTATTGCTATTGATTGTGCGGCAACATACGGATTTGCATCCGAAGCTATTTTATTTGGATTCGTCTTTGGTGCATTAGGGCAAATTCTCGGTGTTGTAGCTTTGTTGGCGTTTTCATCGCCTATACTTATTATTCCCGGTTTTGTCCCCTTGTTTTTTGATAACGCTACTATCGGAGTTTTTGCAAACAAGTTTGGTGGGTGGCGTGCAACTGTTATTTTGTGTTTTTCATCAGGACTTTTGCAAGTTCTCGGCGGTGCTGTCGCAGCTTCGTGGTCGGGGCTTGCGAAATACGGAGGCTGGGGAGGCAACTTTGATCTTGATACTTTGTGGGTAGGCGTTATGGGTATTTTTAAGCTTATCGCAAGTTTATTTGGATTTGGCGCTTAATATGAAAACACGCTGTAATAACAAAAAAATATAAAAGGAGAACGCTAATGACTATTGTATGTGTATGTGGAAGTGGCATGGGAACGAGTTTTGTCATTAAAAATAAAGTTTCACAATTTCTGAAACAACATGACATAGAAGCTACGGTGGAAAGCGGTTCTATTAGTTCGCTTGGTACCAGTTTGCAAAGTTGTGATATCGTGTTGTGTCAACAATACTTAGGAGACAAACTGGAAGGAAAAGTAAACAAAGATAAGCAAGTAGTACTTTTAATTAAAAACTTAATGGATGCTAATGAGTACGGTCCAATGATTTTAGAAGCTTCTGAAGCTATAAAGAAACATCATGATGGTGCATGAATTTATTGTTTCTCAAAACACATATGTGCTTAACGCAGAAGCTGAAAATTGGCAAGAGGCGGTAAAAATTGGTACGAATATTTTAGAGCAAAAAGGTTTTATAAAACCTACGTATTATGAAGATATTGTGCGTCAGCATAAAGAGATTGGACCTTATTACGTTATTGCGCCCGGCATAGCCATGCCTCATAGCAATCCTGAAAAAGGTGTTATAAAAACATGCTGGTCGCTTGTAACCTTAGGTACACCGATTGATTTTGGCAGTGAAGGAAATGACCCCATAGATATTATTCTTACCCTTGCGTCAGTTGATACGAAAGAGCATAACGAACAAAGCATTGTACAAGTTGTAGAAATATTTGATACTCCACCACTTGTTGAAGCTATACGAAATGCACAAAATGTTGAAGAACTAGTGCGTGGGTTTCAATTGTATTACAAAGTACCGGTAGAATAAATAAAATACCTATAACATAAGGAAGTCATATGAATAATCCATTATTACAAGTTGCGCTTGATGTACAAACGTCAAATGAAGCAATAACGATAACAGAGAAAATAATTCCATCTATCAATGTAGTAGAAGCAGGTACTATTTTGTGCATTTCTGAAGGGCTTACCGCTGTTTCAAAACTTCGTGCTGCATTTCCACAACACATAATTTTAGCTGATATAAAAATGGCAGATGCAGGGTCGACGCTTGCAAAAATGTGTGCAGAACATGGAGCAGATTGGGTTACGGTTATTTGTTGCGCACCCATTGCAACCATTGAAAAGGCTTTGCAAACAATGAAAGATCTTCGTGCAGAAAAAGGCGATGTGCAAATTGAACTGTATGGTAATTGGACTTGGGATGAAGCTATAACATGGAAAAGCGCAGGCGTCACGCAGCTTGTGTATCACCGCGGAAGAGACGCAGCGGCAGCAGGGCAAGCATGGACGGAAGTTGACGTATCTAAAATAAAAAAATTGTGTGATATGGGCTTTGAGGTTTCGGTTACTGGCGGTATAGAAGTTTCGGATGTACATTTTTTTCAAGGGCTTGCTATAAAAGCTTTTATTGCAGGCAGAAGCCTTACTACATCTTCCAATCCCTTACAAGCGGCACAGCTTTTACGTACCGAAATAGATAAATACTGGAAACCTTAACGCTGTAGCGCAGCTAAATATTTGCATGAGTGAAAAACTGTATCAACTTCCCCTCGGTCTTTATGAAAAAGCATTACCACCTTTAAAAAATTGGCATACACTTTTAGAAGAAGTAAAAACACTTGGCTTTGTTTTTATGGAAATGTCTATAGACGAATCCGATGCACGTCTTAAGCGACTGTACTGGCAAAAGCGTGAAATAACACAAGTTATAAACGCAGGCAAAAGCGTTGGCATACGCATACCCAGCATATGTTTAAGTTGTCATCGGGCTACTCCATTTGGCAGCGTTCGCAAAACAGTGCGCGTACAAGCACTCAATAGAATGAAACGTGCTATCACGCTTGCAGATGCCTTAGGTGTGCGGGTTATTCAACTTGCAGGCTATGACGTGTACTACGAAAAGGCACATGCAAAATCGCTTGAATATTTTTTAGAAGGCTTGCAAAAATCTGTAGACTATGCGGCGCAGGCACAGGTTATGCTTGGTATGGAAATAATGGATACTCAGTTTATGAATAGTATTTCAAAATTTTTGTCGCTTAAAAGTAGAATACCTTCTCCGTGGCTTGGGCTATACCCCGATGTAGGAAATGTAAGCGCATGGAACGAAAACCCCTCTCATGAAATTATTGCAGGCATGCCCTACATACTTTCGGTGCATTTGAAAGATACATATAAGCCGCATGCAGATTTTTTGGGACAGTTTCGGGATGTACCCTTTGGTAAAGGCTGTGTTAATTTTGATGCGGTTTTTGCAACGCTTAAACACATGTGCTATCAAGGTCCTTTTGTCATAGAAATGTGGGCACGTGGCAATATTGCCGATGCGCGAGAGAATATAAAAAAAGCAAAAATTTGGTTACTAAAAAAGATGAAAGGAGCATATATATGAGTGATTTTGAGCAATTAAAAAAAGAAGCATATGAAGTAAATATGCTGCTTCCACAATACAATATTGTGTATTTTACTTGGGGCAATGTCAGTATTTACAATGCTCAAAAAAATGTTGTCGCAATTAAACCAAGTGGTGTAGCTTACAATGTGCTAAAGCCCGATGATATTGTCGTTGTCGATATGGATGGAATGACTATTGAAGGTAACTTAAAACCTTCATCAGATTTGGTAACACATCTGCATTTATATAAAAGCTTTGAAAATGTACGGTCTGTAGTCCATACACATTCTGCATGGGCTTGTGGATGGGCGCAATCGGGCAAGGATATGCCGTGCTTAGGCACTACGCACGCCGATTGCTTCTACGGCAGCGTACCGTGCACACGTGCCTTATGCGATGAAGAAATACATGGTGAATATGAGCTTGCCACAGGAAAAGTAATAACCGAAACCTTTAAGACACGCAGCTTAGATCCGCTGGCAGTTCCCGGGGTGCTTGTTAAGCATCACGGTCCTTTTACATGGGCAGAGTCGGCGAACAAAGCAGTAGAAAATGCGGCAACATTGGAAATAATTGCGCACATGAATGCAGTAACGATGCTTGCAAATCCACAAGCTGAAGAAGTTTCTCCAAGTTTGCTTGACAAGCATTACTATAGAAAGCATGGAGAACATGCGTACTACGGACAGTCTTAAGAGAAAGCATCTCATTGAAATTAGCGATGAAATTTTTCAACACTTCTTCTAAAGTCCTCGTCGGTATTCTTTATAAGAATACAACAAAAATGTGTATGCTTATTTATAATGAAAATATGGGGAAAAAACAAGAAGTACTTGAGGATATTTTTGTCCATTGCAAAGAGACAGGAAATTTTGTTTTTGATAATGAAGTTGTAAAAAAGTTTTGTAAAGAGAAAAGTTTTGGTAATCCCTTTGATGTTACAAAAATTGATAATACTGATATTTTACCGACTATTCTACAAAAAGAAGATTATTATATTATCCATTTAGGAGAAGGGAAGCATCAGTTTATAAAAGGTATAGACAATGGATATCATATGTTTGAACCGATAGAACAAAAAGAAACGGAAGATTGGAAATATCGAAAAAGTATATTAAATGAATTTGATACAAGTGAAAGTAATATTTTATCGGTGATTTCTAATCAAAGAATCATACATGATTTTCTTTATCACGATATTGTTGCAAGTCCAAAGATATATAATGCAAGAAGAACTAAAAAAAAATTTTGTTATTTTATAAAAGATAGAAAAATAGAAGTAAATAATTTACAAATGGAAATTGACTTAACTATGGAATACAACAATCATGTTACTATTATTGAGGCAAAAAATAATTTTCACAGTAATTTTTCAATAAGTCAATTATTTTATCCATTTCATTACTATGTGTTGTTGAAGCAAGAAAATACTCTGGATATAAAAACTATCAGCTGTTGCTATGTTTTAAGAAAGAAGGTAGAAGATATGTCGCAGATTCGAATGTATCATTACACATTTGATCCTGAGGATTTTAGTACTTCTATAAAACTATTGAAAAAACTTCAGTACAATTTAGTGTCACGGTAGTGCTATGCAGAGTATTAGCGATTATAGAAATAAAGTCTTTCATAAAGATGTGTTTGAAGTGTTGAAAAAATTACCTGATAATTCTGTGGACATGATATACGGGGATCCTGACTATAATGTCGGTATAAATTATGCAGGCAAGACATACACGAAAAAGTGGGATGAATACATACAATGGTACATAGTACTTGTTTCCGAATGTATGCGAGTGTTAAAAGATACGGGTAATTTATTCATGATAAACTACCCAAAGCAAAATGCATATTTGCGGGTATTGTACTTAGATGCACATGCACACATGGTCAATGATTATGCGTGGGTGTATAACACCAATGTAGGACACAGTAAAAGAAAATTTACCACAGCACATAGAAGCATTCTTCACGCAACAAAAGGAAAACATAATAATTTTTATAAAGATGCGGTTGCTGTACCGTATCAAAACCCAAGCGATAAAAGAATTAAAGCTCGTGTGAAGGCAGGGCATAAAGGACGCATGCCTTACAGTTGGTTTTATTACAATTTAGTGAAAAATGTCAGCAAGGATAAAACAATGCATGCATGTCAAATTCCTTTGCCTTTAGTAGAAATGCTTATTAAATCGAGTACGCAAGAAAATGATGATTGTTTTATTCTCTTTGGCGGTAGCGGCACTGAATTACTCTTATGTAAAAAATTAAAGCGGAATTTCATCAGTTGTGAAATTCACGAGGCGTATTATAACATGATACAATCTAGGCTTGAAAATATTGAAGAAATACGTACTGAATACGAACTCTCTTTTCTAAAGCGATATACTAGCTTCGCGTAGTTTGGAACACACTATTTTTTAGCATGATTTCAGATATCATGACTATAATAATATCATGCGACACCATCTTATTTACTATCCTCATGAAACACTTACGAAAAAAGCACAGCCTGTTTCTGTCTTTGATAATACACTGAAAACTCTACTAAAAGATATGCGTAAAATTATGAACGCGCAAAAAGGTGTAGGCATAGCAGCTCCACAAGTTGGCGTTTCACTTCGTTGCTTTCTTGTGAGATATGAAGAGTGTATCTATACTTTTGTCAACCCAACTATTACTCATTATGCATCTGAAACGTCTTTGTATGAAGAAGGCTGTTTAAGCATTCCCGGTGTATATGCTGATGTTTCGCGCCCCGTTGCAGTGCACATAGATGCATACGATGCGACAGGTAAGGCTTTGTCTTTAGATGTCGATGATTTTTTCGCACGAATTATTCAACATGAGTATGACCACCTTGAAGGTGTGTTATTCATTGATATCATTTCACGCACTCAAAGGCGTTTAAGTTTAAAGACTTACAAGTCGCCTGACGATTGTGCTGTAGGTGAGCAACCATCATTACGAGTATGATGCATTGAGCGATAGAGATAGTATGCAATAGATGACAAGAATAAGAAATCTTACGACATGTCAAAAAAAATGAAAGAAAGCATAACGCGAGTTTTGTTTGCAGGTTCTGCAGAATTTTCCATGCCGATTTTGCGCACTTTGCATAAACGAGGCATTATCTGCGCGGTACTAACGAGTGCTGATAAGCGAGCAGGACGTGGGAGGCAATTACAACAAAATTGTGTTGCTGCCTTTGCACAATCTGTGGAACTACCGCTTATTCAAGCAGAGTCTTTGCGTAGTGAAGCGCGCGAGCAGGTCGCGCATTTTTTCCCCCAACTTATGGTGTGCGTAGCGTATGGCAAGATATTTGGCCCGCGGTTTTTAGGTCTGTTTCCGCGCGGAGCGGTAAATGTACACCCGTCTCTTTTGCCGCGTTTTCGTGGACCTGCACCTGTGCCAGCTACCATTTTAGCAGGAGATACGTATACGGGGCTTAGCTTACAGAAAATGTCTCTTGCAATGGATGAAGGTGACGTGCTTTTACAGACAAGGCGGATAGTACACGATACTGATACTAGTGAAAGTTTGCTCAAAGTTCTCGCAGATACTGCTGTATGCGAAGTAGAAAAATTTATCGATAATGCCGATGAACTATATGCTTCTGCACAACCACAAGCGCATGAACAAGCGGTGTATTGCACCAAGCTTTCGCCTGCTTATGGACATATCTCATGGATGGAAAATGCAAAAACAGTAGCGCGTATCGTGCGCGCTTTTTCTAAACCTTATTGGGGTGCTCGTGCGTATTATCAAAGTAGGGCAGAAAAAAATGCGCAAATGCTTACAATATGGAGTGCGAATCTCGTAGATGAAGTAGCAAAAACTGCCCCTGCTGGTACGGTACTAGGTTGTGATAAAAGCCATGGCATACTCATACAAGCTGCGCGGGGTATAATTGGCTGTACAGAATTACAGCTTCCAACCCGTAAAAAGCTTTTTTGGAGATCCTTTATACAAGGAGAACCAAATATAATGCACACGCGCTTGTGCTAAAATAATAGTCATATTTATGCACTTTATTTCATCACGATGTCTTTATCGCATGAGGATTATTCATGTCACATAAGCAAAACAACAATATAAAGTCTTCAGTATTTCAACGATTTTTTAAAGTTTCAGTTCAGATATGCATTGTCATGGTAGCTGTGTTGTTTTCTGCATTGGTAGTGTTTTTGATATTTTTTCAGCCTTCTCCTGTCGTGAGTGTTCCGAATACAGTCGGCAAAAATTTTGTCGATGCTACGGTCTTACTTCAAGAAAAAAATCTTTATTCATTTGTTACACTTCAATACACTGACGATCCGCTTGATAAGGGTATAGTCATAAAACAAGATATTGCTGCTGGTACTGCGATACGCGCTAAGCGAATTATAAACCTTACGGTAAGTCGAGGTGCTCTTATTGCTGAAATGCCCGATTATCGAGATTTGCGTTATGATGAAGCGGTACAGAGTATCAATGCGCAATTTTCTGGCGTTGACGCATTGTTAAAAATTACAGGTGTACAAAAGATTTTTCAAGATACAGAATCGCGCATCATCTTGGCACAAAAGCCTGCACCAGGTACAAAAATTACGAGTAAAAATACCGGAGTGTCTTTTGTTATAAGTCGCGGTAATGCTTCTTTTACTTCTGTTATGCCCGATATTACGGGATTGTATTTTTATGAAATATACGAAATGATGAAAGATGTCGATATCAATTTTGAATTTTATATTTCTGAACGAGATATCACACTATCGACTGAAAAAATCTCTGAAAGAAACGCAGGCCTTATCATTGGACAAGATCCCGCAGCGGGAAAAATAATTACAGGTTCAAATGTACGTTTTCGTATTGGGATACAGCCGACAAATACTACCGATAGTGCGAAAGACGAACCATCGGTTGCAGTAGGTATATTGCAAATATCGCTTCCATCATATCAAACTCCTCGTAAACTTGTAATACGTAAAAAAGATAATGCAGCGAGTGATATAAGCGAAATGTTGACAATTTTGACACGTGGTACCGTAGTGAGTATTCCATACTTTATTGTTGAAGGGGTAATGTATGAAGCTGATGTCGATGGTTCAATTGTGTGGCGATATACCGTACCGACTACGACTGTAGCGCAGTAATATGCGCTACAGTCGTAGAACGCAAGGAGTAATGAGAAATTCTATGTACAGCCCTGTTGAGAGTAGAGCAGACTTTCCACGCTTAGAAGAAGATATCATAGCCTATTGGAAAGAAAAAAATATTTTTCTGAAATCCTTAGAAAAAAACAAAAATAATGATGAGTTTGTCTTTTATGATGGACCTCCCTTTGCTACGGGCATGCCTCACTTTGGACATTTTGTACCTAGTACGGTCAAGGACATCATTCCTCGTTACAAAACCATGAAAGGCTATTTGGTAAAACGGCGCTTTGGCTGGGATTGTCACGGATTGCCCGTGGAATATGAAGCTGAGCGCGAACTGGGCATATCTGGCACTCATGACATTGAACGTTATGGCGTTGAAGCTTTTAATAAGTACTGTCGTTCTATTGTAATGCGTTACACCGCAGAATGGCGATCGGTTATAGAGCGATTAGGGCGTTGGGTAGATTTTGATAATGAATACAAAACGATGGATCTTAACTACATGCAAAGCATCTGGTGGGTGTTTTCGCAGTTGTGGAAAAAGGGACTGATTTATCAAGGGTACTACATTTTACCTTACAGTGCAGCTCTTGCTAGTCCACTTTCAAATTTTGAAGTAAATCTAGGCGGGTATCAGCAAGTTCATGACCCTGCCATAACCGTTCGTTTTGCACTGTGTTTAGAAAAAAGAACCTACTTTCTTGCATGGACGACAACACCGTGGACGCTTCCAGCTAATATGGGGCTTGCAGTTCATAAAAATATATCATACGTACGCGTTTTAGATAAGGCATCGGGCGATACTTACATCCTTGCAGAAGAGAGACTCCCTTACTATTACAAAGATATCAGCGAGTATCACGTTGAGAAAAAGCTTGTTGGCGATGATCTTCTTGGAATAAACTACGAGCCGCTTTTCCCCTATTTTGCAAGTCTTGCGAAACAAGGTGGTTTTACGGTGCATAGTGCCGATTTTGTAAGTGCAGATGAAGGTACGGGCATAGTTCACTTAGCAGGTGGGTTTGGAGAAGACGATTATTGTGTTTTGTGCAAGGAGAAAGGACTTCCTGTTATTTGCCCCATAGACGATGAGTGTAAATTTACCGATGAAGTACCTGAGTACCGCGGCATGTTTGTCAAAGACGCTGATAAACCAATTATTGCGCGACTTAAAAGCGAAGGAAAACTTGTACGGCGCGAGCAGTACTTACATAATTATCCGTTTTGTTATCGTACTAAAACACCGCTTATTTATCGCGCAGTTCAATCGTGGTTTGTCAACGTAACAAAAATAAAACAAAAAATTATAGACGCAAACGAAACGATTAACTGGGTGCCGCAGCATTTACAAAAAGGGCGTTTTGGACGCTGGCTTGAAAACGCTCGCGACTGGACTATATCGCGCAATAGGTTTTGGGGCAATCCTATACCGGTGTGGATGAGCGAAGACGGCAAGTATATAGAAGTTATAAGTTCAGTTGCAGAACTTGAGGAGAAAAGCGGCAAAAAGATTTACGATATTCACAAGCACGTTATCGATGACATTACGTGGCTGGCGCCCGATGGCATACAAGGCATGAAGCGAGTACCTCAGGTGTTAGATTGCTGGTTTGAATCAGGAGCCATGCCCTATGCGCAAAATTACTATCCTTTTCAGAACAAAGAAAATTTTGAAAAAACCTTTCCTGCAGATTTTATTACCGAAGGGTTGGACCAAACCCGCGGATGGTTTTATACTTTAAGCGTCCTCGCCGCTGCCTTATTTGATTCTTCAGCATTTAAAAACGTGATAGTTAATGGGCTTGTTCTTGCCGAAGACGGTCGCAAAATGAGCAAGTCAGAGCGTAATTTTACTGACCCAATGGAAGTTATGCAAAAATTTGGTGCGGATGCACTGCGTTTGTTTCTTATCAATTCATCGGTGCTTAAGGCGGAAGATCTCAAATATGACGATGAACATGTTCGCGAGGAAATGAAAAACTACATACTGCCTTTGTGGAGCGCTTATAGTTTTTTTGTTACCTATGCTAACATTGATGGAATATACCCCTCTGATGGTGATGGGGTAATAAAACCAAATAATCCACTTGACCAATGGATTTTATCGGAATTAGATGCACTGATTGAAAAAACAACACAGTGCTTTGATGCTTACGATATTTTTCATGCGTTTAGCGCTCTTGCAGAATTTTTAGACTTACTGAATAACTGGTATATCCGCAGATCGCGTAGGCGTTTTTGGAAAAGCTCAAATGACACGGACAAACAACAAGGTTACCATACGCTTTATACGGTGCTTTCTGTATTTATAAAACTTACTGCGCCTATAACGCCGTTTATTGCAGAAAGTATTTACAAAAATTTACAATCAAAAAACATGCCTGAATCCGTGCATTTGTGTGATTTTCCTCGCTTTAAAGGTACGCAGGACGAGGTGCGAAACCTTGAATTAGAATACAAAATGCGCACCGTTCGAAATGCAGTGCGACTTGGTAGAGGTATACGCAATTTGTATGAAATTAAAAATAGACAACCGTTGAGAGCCGTGTATTTTTTCACTCGTTTTGAAAAGGATAGAAACGCACTTCAAGAAATGGAAGAGATTATCACCGAAGAATTGAATGTGAAGGAAGTTATTTTTCGGCAAAATGAAGAAGACTTAATAACCTACTCAGCAAAACCACAGTACCGAGTGCTTGGCAAACAACTCGGTAAAGCTATGAAACAAGCTGCAAAGTCTATAGCAGATTTATCTTCTGAACAGATTAAAGCTCTCTTAGAAGGTTCTGAAATATCTATAGACCTTGCTACAGAAAAAGGTGATGTGGATCCTAATATATTTAGACTTACTACGGAAACTGTTATTGTTGAACGCACCGCGCGAGATAATTTGAAAGTGTTAAACGAGGGTTCGCTTACCGTGGCGCTTGATACCGACCTTACGCAAGAATTGGAACAAGAAGGAAGAGTACGAGATGTAGTTCGGGCATTACAAAATACGCGCAAAGATATTGGTCTTGAAGTTACCGATAGAATATCGCTTACATTTTGTGGTATTTCAGATTCTTTGCGCGTTGCCATTGAACGCTTTGATTCCTACGTAAGCGGCGAAACACTTGCTACGACGCTGCGCTACGAAGACGGTGTTACAGAGCAAGCACACACAGTGATCGTAGGATCAGAGAAAATAGCGGTTGTAATTACAAAAATCAATACGAATACAAAGGAGAGTAAAATATGAAAAAAGGGTTTAAAAAAAACGTATGAAGTGTGGAAAAAGTTTTCTTATATTTTTTTTCATAGGTGCAGTGGTATTGATATTGAACCTAGGCTGTGTTTCACAATACAAAGAAACCGAGAAAAATAGCAAAGCCTTACCTGCATTTCCGTATGTTGCTGGTGCAAAGTCTTATTTTTATGCTGCAAGCGCCTCGATGATCTCATTACTTGCAAAAGCGTATAACATTGCCCATCCTTTGTTGATAAAAAACATAGGTAGTATTGCAGTAAGTTTTACTGATAGCGGTATTGTTGTGTTTGTACGCACCACATCAAATATAAACATTTCGCAATTTTCTAAGCGCGTACGCCTTATGAAACGTATAAAAGCGGTAGCACTTGATGAGGATGAGCTGAACTGGAGAATCGAAAATGCTGACAAGGAATATATAGTGAATATTGCTTATTCAGGTGCATTAGTATTAAGCGATGCCGTCACTATTAAAGCACTGGAAAATTTTGAATTTCTTACTCAGTTTCCAAAAGAACTCAGTACGCTTGAAGTGCACGATGATTACGCCTTATGGTTTTGGGTATCTATGAATATGTTTGATAATACCTTTATTTCACAGAAAATACGCGGTGGTCATGGTGCGGTTGCTATTTCTGAATATACCGTTTCTGAGGATGTTTCGGCAGATTTTGTATTCCCTTATGATGGTAAACGTTCTGACTTTGCCACGTTAAAATTAGTGCTTCCGTTTTTGTTTAAAAGTTTTGGTGCAGACATACTTGCTTCTTTACCCGACATTTCTTTTGTTCGCAATATGGTTGTAATACGCGGTGTAAATTTGCCTCTCAGAACGATACAAGCTTTAACACGTACGGTAACAAACAAAGAAAAAAAACGCTAAGCCTTCAGATCTTGCAATACTTATGTGTGTATGTACATAAGAATCGGCATATGAAAAATCTCATATCTGTATAGAATACGGAATAATACGCTCACGAACTACTTTTATAAAAGGGCATACCCATTCAACGGTAACACGTAAGGTACAGACTCTTATCTCTTAGCATAGATACCTGTGATATATGGCGTATATTTTACTTTTATGCATCGTAAGTATAATAAATGTATACAATATTTTGTTATTTTCAAGGAGTATATGATGCCTACCTATGATTATATATGCGATACTTGCGACCATGAGATGGAGCTGTATCAATCTTTTAAAGAATCACCGAAGAAAAAATGCCCTCATTGTGGCAAATTTTCGTTACGCCGTGTTATTTCTGGAGGTGTTGGACTTGTTTTTAAAGGCAGTGGCTTTTACGTTAATGACAGTCGCAGCAAAACTACAAGTGAGAATAAAACTTCTCACATCAATGCAAAAGACTCGAAAAAAACAGATGAACAAAAAAAGAGCAATATTCCTGCTGAAAAGACAGCGTCATCAAACAAAACATCGTCAAGTTCTGAGGCAAAACCCACAAAAGCTGCATAAATAACGTGTTGTATCTATCCTTTTAAAAATTTATTGTAATTACTGTGCAAAAAACACTCAATGTTTCTGAATTCGCTACAGAAACAGGTTACGTATTTACCTCATTGAAACTTGCGTACACCACATATGGAGTACTAAACAAAGCAAAGGATAATGCCGTGTTTGTGGTACATCCATTTACCGCACACGCGAATCCTTTTGTATGGTGGAAAGATCTTTTTGGCAGCGGTAAAATATTTGATCCTACGCGTTACTTCATCATTTGTGCAAATGTTTTGGGATCTCCTTATGGTTCGACACATCCTCTTGATATAGATGCGAAAACAGGTAAAAAATACTATTATGACTTTCCCGATATAAGCCCGCGAGATGTGGTGAAAGCTTTTGAACTGCTTTTACAGAGTTTGAAAATAGAAAGTTTGTCTCTTCTTGTCGGTGCATCTATGGGAGGACAAATTGCTTTTCAATGGCTTATTTCTGCTGTAGTGGATATACAAAAAGCTATAATCATCGCTGCAAATGAAAAAACAACTCCGTGGATGCTCGCATCTCACCATGTGCAATGTAATGCTCTGTATACTGACCCTTCATGGGGAGAATTACGCGATGATGCGGCACATCAAGGCATGAAGATAGCGCGGCAAATAGCATTTTTAAGCTATCGTTCTCCTGTTATTTTTTCATTATTTCATACGCTAAATTTCAAACCCCATTTTGCAGATGAAAGTGCTTTTGTGGATGAAAAATATCGCACGCAGGCACTGAAGTCTTATGTTGAATATCAAGGAGATAAGTTTTTAAAACGCTTTAATGCGTTTTCATACCATGTGCTTTTGAAACTTATGAATGCGCACGATATAGGTGTAACCATGCCTTCTTCTGACCATGCATTACGCGCCATAAAGTCAAATGTGCTTCTTATTGGCGTAGATTCCGATATCTTGTTTCCCCCCTATGAATTACAGAATATTGCACGCACAATGAAATATGCGCGTTATAGAGAAATAAGTTCGGTTTATGGACATGATGCATTCTTAATAGAATATAAGCAACTTGAAGATATTATCATTGATTATTTGTGTCAAGTTGATGATGTATACCTGTAATTATGTCTGATGTGTAAAAACGCACAGAAGAGATAGTCTATAAATGATACATCATTATTTTCATAACATGCGATGATAAGAAGGGTATTATGTGCATTGAGACGATGATAACGTTTTCATGTATCTATCGTGTATTCACTTGATAAAGATTACGATAAATGTTTGTGTTATTCGTTATAATAAGAGGCATGTCCAAAGCTCTACATCACAACAAATTAACAGATAGCCTTGAAGATTACATAGAGGTTATTTCGTACATTTGTAGACGAAAAATTTCGGCACGAGTTTCAGATATCGCGCTGTACTTAGGGGTGAAAATGTCTTCAGTTACTCGTGCCTTGCAGTGCTTGTGTGAAGAAGGACTTATAGATTACAGCAAGTACAAAAGCGTTTTGCTTACCGCTAAGGGAAGCGAATATGCTGCTATGGTCTTAGAAAAACATCGTCTCTCATACGATTTTTTGCACTTTATTTTAGGCATAGATGCAGCAAATGCAGATTCAGGTGCACATAAAATGAAAAAAGCACTAAGCCCTGTTATTATGGAAAAAATGAGATTGTTCTTAAACATCCATATGAGAAATACTCCGCACAGACATGTAGATTGTAAGCATAACGAAATGCGATGTATGTTATGTATACTGCCGTCTCATGTAAGCGAAGTAGATGCAAATGCGTAACATATGTTGTATGTGGTAGCTACTCCCATAGGCAACTTAGGCGATATAAGTATACGCGCCCTTGAAATTTTGAAAAATGCATCGCTTATCGCGTGCGAAGATACGCGTCAGACAAAAAAGCTACTTACACGATACAATATTACAACTTCATGTGTGCGTTGCGATTCTTATGCTCAAGAGCGAACATGGACGCATACCTTGTTGCCACGACTACGTAATGGAGAAGATATTGCACTTGTAAGCGATGCAGGCACGCCATGTGTAAGTGATCCGGGTGCATTGCTTGTAGATCGTGCGCGAGAAGATAATATTGATGTCGTTCCTATTCCCGGTGCAAGTGCGGTTATTAGTATTCTCAGCATTGCAGGACTTCATGGAAAAGGGTTTCACTTTGAAGGATTTTTACCGCGCAAGAGCTCAGCTCGGCGCACACGACTTCTTGAACTTATCACGCGAGACGAAGCCTTTATACTTTTTGAATCTCCGTATAGAATTGCGAAATTACTTGCAGAAATTGCCGATATACAAAGTACACGACATGTGTTACTTGCACGAGAACTTACGAAAAAATTTGAGCAATGTATTGAAGGCAGCGTACAAAATGTGTGTGAAATATGGAATAATGCAAAAATGGCAAAGGGAGAATGTACTTTACTTGTATATCCTGCAAAAAAAGCCTAATATAAAGAGTAAAATGTGTCGACATCATTATGGAGGATGTTTATATAATGGCAATTGATAAACTTACTACGTCTCATGCTACTCAAGGCGTTTCTGGTGTAAAAAGAACACATCGTGTTCAAAATGGTAAATCTCCTAATAGCGTTGTAAAGCATGATGCCGTGAATGTACGTACAGAAGTGAAAAGTGCAGATAAGCGTGCTTATAGTAACGCTATGAGCACTATTATGAATGCGCCGGATATTCGTGCGGATAAAGTTGAAGCACTTATGAAAGATCCATCTTCATATCGATTTCCTTCAAGTGAAGTTCTTCAGGCAGTTGCAAAAAAGCTTGTCAAAGATTTTTTTGGATTCTAATTCGATAAAATTGTGATGCGTACAGCGTAAAACTATGAGTTTAAAACATAAACTTACTCGACGACAAAAGTGGGTACTTATTATTACTGCGATTATTGCTGTTGTTTCAGCGATTGGTATCTCTAGTATTGTAAGACGCATGTTTTCGTAGTAGCATTATGCATATTGCAGCCTTACTTTCTGGAGGCGTAGATAGTGCCGTGGCTCTTGCGCTCTATATACGCGATAATCCTGAGCAAAAAAAAAACATCTGTGCGTATTATTTAAAGATTTGGCTTGAGGATGAGTTATCGTTTTTAGGATCTTGCCCATGGGAAGAAGATATTTCTTATGTTGAAAAAACCGCAAACATGCTTGATATTCCGTTTCGTATTGTATCGTTACAACGTGAATATTACGAAATTATTGTAGCATACACTCTCGATGAATTAAAACGTGGACGCACGCCGAGTCCAGATATATTTTGTAATGAACGCATAAAATTTGGATCATTTTTAAACAATGTCGATGCTTCGCACATTGTAAGTGGACACTATGCTGATATACGTCGCGTGCATGATGATACATCGCCGGTGCTCTATGAAGCAGCTGATATTGTCAAAGATCAAACGTATTTTCTTTCGCATCTTCATAATAAACAAATTGAAATGCTTAACTTTCCCTTAGCAGGTATGCAAAAGCATGAAGTGCGCACTTTCGCACAGGTGCAAGACATTCCTCCATACAAACGAAAAGATAGTCAAGGTATTTGTTTTTTAGGAAAGATACGCTATCGTGATTTTGTAAAACACTATCTTGGAGAAAAAAAAGGCGCGCTCATGCACGCAAGCACTGGAAAAATACTTGGCGAGCATGAAGGTGCGTGGTTTTACACGGTAGGACAGCGGCGAGGACTGGGGCTTGGAAACGGTCCCTGGTATGTTGCAGGTAAAAATATCTTTGAAAACCTTGTATTCATACGTCATGAAAGCGAGGTACAGCAGACTGATACTGTCTACGTTGACGATTGTCACGCAATAGAAGGCAGCGCTGAACATTTTAGCAGTGCTAAAAATCTTTTTGTAAAATTGCGACATGGTCCGCAAAAAACGAGTGCATCCTTTGAATACGATGTTTTACAGAACAGAGGCTGTGTTACCTTGCAGCAAGGAGATACTGGAGTTGCTGCGGGGCAGTATGTGGTCTTTTATAATGAGACGCAGTGTCTTGGCTGTGCACGTATCAGTGATGCACACTTGTCTTAAGTTTTTGTATGTATGATGCACCTCCATATCTTATGAGCATAGCGCCCATGATGGAACACACGGATAGGTTCTTTCGTGTATTCATGAGGCTTTTAACACAAAAAACTTGGTTTTACACCGAAATGATAAGCTCCTGTGCCTTGATTCACGGTGATGCAGATCTACATTTAGCATTTGATAGCAGAGAGAAACCTGTAGTCTTACAACTAGGAGGCAGCAATGCGCAGGAGCTTGCACAAAGTGTGAAAATTGCCCGAGACTACGACTATGATGAAATAAATCTTAATGTTGGTTGTCCAAGCGATCGTGTGCATCATGGTGGTTTCGGTGCTTCGCTGATGGCACGTGTAGATAAGACACAAAAAATTGTACAAGCGATGTGCGAATCTTCACAAGTACCTATTACGGTTAAATGTCGCATAGGCATAGATGGCACGCGCATTAAGCTTCCTGTGCATGAAGATTACGAGTACTTACTGCACTTTGCGAAATGCATGTACAATGCAGGGGCAACGCGACTTGCCGTGCATGCACGAATTGCTGTGCTTGGCGGACTTTCGCCAAAACAAAATAGGGAAATACCACCCTTAAAGTATGAGTATGTACGACGTTTGAAAAAAGATTTGATGGATTGTTTGCACATGTGTTTTATCGAAATAAACGGTGGTATTAAAACACTAGAAAATGCGAGGCAGCATTTGCGTTTTGTTGATGCGGTTATGATGGGCAGGGCAGCGGTTACTAATCCGTATATGTTTTCCCGTGTTGATGCATTGATTGATGAATATGTACCTTGCACTACAACTCAGATACATGGAAGTGAAAAAGAGATTGCAGAAAATTTCACACCGTGCACGCAACAAGAACAAAAAACCCGAGAGCTTGTTGCACGCGAATACGGAGCGTATTTACAAAATTCACTTCATCGTCTTTTACAAAAAAATACGTATTCTCAGCGTATGGTAAGAATGCATGCTCTTGCACTGAAACATAGTATGAATTTATTTTCAGGAACGCACGGTGCAAAACAGTGGAGGCATGCGATAAGTTCGCACATGCGTGCTCGTACAGAACCATTAGCTGCTATAGAAGATGCCTTGCGTCGCCTTGCATAAATTTACTTATAGAGTGCGAGTCCCATTTGGTAGTTATCGGATAGAAGTTCAAAAGTCTCTGAAAGCCCGCTTGTAATGTACACCTTGTTTTTTTCATCTATGAACACGGCTTCCATATTTTTTATACGCTCGACAAGTGCCATGCCGCGCTCTAATCCTAAGACAAACACTCCAGTAGAAAAGCCATCTGCACGCATTCCGTTTTTTGTTATAATAGTCACGCTCAGTAGTCCATTGTTTGCGGGATACCCCGTTTTACTATCTAAGATATGAAAATAATTTTTTCCGTCTTGTTGAAAAAAACGCTCATATACTCCGCTTGATACAACCGAGGTTTCGCCAACACGCACCGTAGCCATAGCAGAACGTTCCTTTTCAAAAGGTGCTTGTATGCCTATATGCCACGGTGTACCATCGGGCTTTTCTTCTCCTATGGTGCGTATGTTTCCCCCAAAGTCTATAATAGCGTGAGTAACGCCGAATTTTTTCAATAATGAGGCCGCTGCGTCCGCTGCGTAGCCTTTTGCTATGCCTCCGACATCAATAGACTGTCCAAGTCCCAGCGAAAGCGTAGTAGGCGATAAAAGTTTTAGTGTTTTCCAATTTATTTTTTTCAATGCAATGATGATATCTTTTTTATGAGGAACGCGCTGTTCTATTTCACCAAAACCCCAAAGTGCCACAAGCGGATGTATGGTAATATCAAATGCTCCTTTTGTTTCTTGAGAGATTTCAATGCTTTCGGAGATAACCGATCCTATCTCAGGCGATATAGTATATGTTTTGCTTATTTGCTTTTTTATTCCGCTTTGAAGTGACATACTCGCACGATGCTGAGACTTCGCGTTGATGGCAAGCAGTTCGGTGTTCGTGTAATCCTTTGTGGAAGTACTCATCATTTTTTCTATGCGAACCGCTTCTTTAAATGCAAGATTTAATACTTTTGCGTTTCCGCCTTTGAAAATTTTTATGGTAAGGGGAGCACCTAATGCAAAATTAGATCGCATTATGGGGGAGGCAGTACATGAAATTAGCGATGCACTATGGACCCCGATGAGAACAAGTATTATATAAAAAATTGTTTTTTTATTTGTAAAGAAAGAAATGTCTTGGTACATGTAAATGTTTGATATATAATTATTATAATTCACATATTATGAATAATTTACTAATCAATAATTATCCTACCATTCATTATTTTGACCAAGATATTATATCTTTGTATGAAGATGTATGGAAGGTCATGCACGCACAATGGCGGAAATCAAAAAAAGGCGATGTTTTTCCACTTTCACATTTAGCTCAAGAAGATTCTGAAGTAGTTTCTCTTATAGACACGGTGTTTTCTTCATTTGCGCTGGTATATTCTCATTATGATGAGGTATCTGTATCTGATATGTTGAATTTTTTTTATGAAGTACAAGAGAAAGATGGTGCAATACGTTGTTCCTACGATGCTAAAACGGGCAAACCTATATATCCTCGTAGAAATCCACATGGGCTAGCACCTCCTTTGTTGGTATGGGTAGAACACAATTATTTTAACAAAACCGATAATAAGCGAAGGCTTAAGCTCGTGTTGCCACGCCTTGATGCATACCTTACGTGGATACAGAATGTATCTTTGCAAGAGAATGGGTTGTTTTCTGTGCCAATTGCTGCAACGCATATGCAGAATACGCCTCGCAAAGATGTCTGCTATCCCATAGATTTTAATGCGCAAATGGCCTTAGCGTTCAATTACATGAACATACTTGCAACATATGTAAATAATCGTACGCTTACTTTTAAATATGCAAAAGCTTATTACAATCTGAAATCACTTATCAATAAACATTTTTGGGACGCAGAAGATAAAATGTATTATGACCTTAACAGTCAATACAAATTTGTACGAGTAAAAACACTAGCTTCATATTGGACTTTGCTTGCAAAAATATCTAATAATGCACAAGCAAATGGCATGATAGCGTATCTTAAAGATCCGAATTATTTTTATTCTCCCAATCCCTTTCCTACGCTTGCAATGAATGAAGAACTCTATTCTCCTCAAGGCATGGGATTTCGAGGAGGAGTATACCCCGTGTTTACCTATATGGTGATACAGGGATTAAAATTGTACGAAAAACACGAATTTGCACGTGAATCGGCACTGAAGCATATTTACGCTATTTTCGATACGTGGCTTGCAACATCAAAGAAAAACAATAGTGTAGAAGGAACATTTTTTGAAGCATATCAAGCCGATGGAAAAGCACAAGCGCAACCCTCAAGTAAGGCGAAACCCATACGAGAAAATTATGTTACGACTACCGCAGTTTCTGTCATTGCCCTTATGATAGAAAACGTTATAGGAATTGATTTAAGTACTCCGCGTAAAATAGTAGTGTGGGTTATCAGTGCGTTAGAGACTATGGGTATAGAATGTTTAAAACTCAATAAAAATAATATTTCCATAATCATCCAAAAAACAGAACGCGGTGATTGGTCTATATTTCAAAACACTGAAAAATTGTATTACTTTAGCGTAAAAATACATGAAATGAATCTCTCTAAAACAATCCCGATACCTTCTGGGAAATGTTCTTTAATGGTTGAAAAATTATAAGTCACGGTAAAAGATTGTCGTTTCTGTAAAAACATTCGCGTATCATTACGCGTTTTTGTACATGGAAATAATGTGTAACACAATACCCGATCACCCCATTTTTGCGCTGGCAACACCCTATGTAAAAGGTCCTATTGCAGTCATTCGTGTAAGCGGAAATAAATCTTTATTGTTATTGCAACCCATGCTAAGCGATTTAAAATGGAATGCACTTTCTGCGCATAAAGCTACGTATTGTAAACTGTATAATCCTAAAACAGGTGAAATCATAGACGAATGCATTATCACTGTTTTTAAAAAACCTCACAGTTATACCGGCGAAGATCTTGCAGAGCTGTCTATACACGGAAGTATTGCAGGCATAGAACGCGTATGTGCGTGTTTGCGGATGATGGGTTTTGCCGATGCTGAACCCGGCGAATTCACAAAGCGTGCGTTTTTACATGGTAAAATGGATTTAACACAAGCTGAAGCTGTACACGCAATTATACAATCGCGCAGCTTGCATGAACACATGCATGCCGTGCATCAGATATCGGGGGCACTTTCTGAAAAGATAAATGCTCTTAAAAATACCATCGCACACCTTGCAGCGCGATGTTCTATCAGCCTTGATTATCCCGATGATGAAATACAAGAAAGCACGGTTATTTCTGCTGATGAAATTGATGCGATTCTTCACTCGCTTAAAACGCTTGTTTCAGGATACGACTTTAGACAGTTGCAACGTAAAGGAGTGCGTGTAGTGCTTGGCGGAAGAACAAACGCAGGCAAAAGTTCTTTATTCAACGCTTTGCTAAAGGAAGAACGCGCCATTGTTAGTGAAATTCATGGTACTACTCGCGATTATCTTGAATGTATGTTGGAATTGCAAGGAATTCCGATTCAATTTTTTGACACCGCAGGATTGCGCGAAAACGCCGATGTTATAGAAAAAATAGGCATTGAAAAAAGTCATGCCTTGTTTAGCTCTGCACATGCGGTGTTGTATGTGGTAGATGCAACTATTGGTTGGATTGAAGAAGATACGCGAGTATTCCAGAGCATACAAAAGTACATTGAAGGGTTAGAGGAACAACGGTCATTTCTCATAGTGTGGAATAAAATTGACAGCAAGGATGATGATACGTACCTGCAAAGCGTACCTGATGATATTGCACAACTGACACAAAGCGTATCGGTAAGTGCAACGAAGTATCTTAACATAGCTCAGTTACAGAATAAGCTTTTTCGTGCTATTACTCAATGCGTAATGGTACCTGAAAATAACGATGTGATAATAAGCTCGGAAAGACAAAAGCAGCACATAGAAGCTTGTATGAGTGCACTTTATCATGTGCGAAATGCACTTGCTGAAGGCAATATACCGCTTGATATGATAAGTCTTGATGTTGATGTGGCACTGAAAGAACTTGGTGCTATTACGGGCGAAGTTACTACAGAAGATGTTCTAGATATAATGTTTCGCGAGTTTTGTGTCGGAAAATAACAGGACTTTTAACGTTATTCTAAGCATAACGTTGTGATAAAAACAACAGCATAGCATGTACAGATGGTATACACTTTAGTCAAGGAGATAGATGTTGATTATTATAAACGATTGGGTATACTTATGAATCTTGGAGTAGTAATAGATAGCATCATGCTAGCAGTGTGCGTTATTTTTATCATACAAGGATTTTTTCGCGGTTTTGTCTACGAAGTGGTATCGCTTTTAGCGTTTGTTGCAGGTTATTTTGCAGTGGTCATTTTTAAAGACAAAGCGATATCTTTTTTAGAAAATACCTTTCATATTTCAGGACTACTTAGTCTCGTGCTCGCATCAATATTTCTTTTTGTTATTGCATATGTTTTGGTAAAATTTCTTGAAGTATATCTTTCTCGATTTATAAATATTATTTTACTTTCTGGACTTAACAAAATTGCTGGCATGCTTGTTGGTTTTTTTAAAGGTGCGGTAGTGGTTCTTTTAATTGTGTACCTTATCCGTAAGCAACCTATTTTTCCCAATCTTGCAGAAAATCTTCAGATTGATGCGAGTGCTATCTTGCCATATCTTGAGTTATTTGGACTCTGGCTTATGTCGTTTCATGTTTGAAAACATTATTGCGTATCAGCATATTACACAGCATTGGAAAAGCCTCGTACAAGATAAAGCTATACCTGCAGGTTTGTGTATAAGCGGACAAAGCGGCACCGGTAAATGCTCATGTGCACTTGAACTTTCACGCGGCATATTTTGTCAAAACGAAGGATTGTGGAACTGTCGTTGTAGTAATTGTGTATATATGAGATTACTTGAACATGAAAATATCCTCATGCTCGGTACTCGTAATTTTTTATCTGAAATATATTGTGCGCAGTCGATGGTAGAACAATATCATGACATGCAAACGCATATGTTTTTTTATAGATCTTTAGCAAAACTTTTACGGCGTGCCGATGAGATATTGTGGGCAGGTACAGCAGCATGGACGAGAGATATAAAAGCAGCGCTTATGTGTCTGTATGAAGAAATTACAGAATATCGTGATATGTGTTTTGAATATGCGAGAGTTTTTTGTAATAAAGAAAAAGAAATACCCGAAAATTCTCGTGTTTTAAAAAAAACGCTTTCCGAAAAAAAAAGAAAAACACTTGTAAAGCACGCAGAAAAATTATATGAGAAAATGCCTGTATATTTGTATCCTGTACAAATGCTTCGTAACGTTATTTCGTGGGCACATATAAAAAGCCATGGAAATGCAAAAATAGTAATACTAGAATCAGCAGAAATGCTTCATGAGTCATCAGCTAATATTTTACTCAAAATTCTAGAAGAACCACCTGAAAATGTTTTTTTCATTTTTCTTAGTTCACACATTTCATCGTTACTTCCGACAATTGTATCAAGGCTGCGTTCTTATGTGCTACCTACTCGCAGTATTGATGAAGAGAGAATTGTACTTAAAAGAGTTTTTCGTAATAGTGATGTGGATCTTTCTGTAAAAGGTGTTGCAGATTTTTTGAATAAGTTTACCAAGAAAGAAAACACAGAACAAATCGAGACTGCAGCGAAGCATTACTTAAATGCGAGCATACAACAAAAGCCATTTAGCAGTACCTGTGGTGAATTATTACAAGAGTACACAAGTGCACAGAAAACAAAAATTTTTTTAGAAAAACTTCAGACATTGTTGCAATCACACGTGCGAAACACGACGGTTCCGCCACAGCTTATACAGTTTTTTGCAAGAATATGTGCACAGACTATCCATAATGTTAGTGTGCTCAATATATCGCCCTCTACTACATTAGAAGTACTTTATTATAAATTTTCAAAAAAAGCACAAAAATATGAGTATGAAAAATTTCTTATATACGGCGCATCATAAAATTCGCAGGCTAGATATTCAGCAGTGCCGTACTATGTGTGAGCATATGGCACATAATATTGAATTTCTCTTGTCTGTTTTTGATTCCTTGAAGTATGGCATTATTGTTGTCGACCTTGATGGTAAAGTGCGTATGAGCAATAAGATTGCAAAAGTAATATGTGGACATCCTATCGTTCTTCATAATTATATATGGAACATGCTACACGAATATTCTTTTGCACGCGATATACGCTATGCCATAGAACACAATGAGGACTTTGGTTTTCGAGAATACACATTGATAAAAAAAAGTAGCGGCAAGGTATCAAAAGTTATACATGATGTGCCTGCTATTAAAATAGTGCGCTGTGCACTTTTACCGCTTGTGGAACAAAAATCAGGACAAGTGTTTTTCGACATTGATAAATACGCTGAAAATAATAATGCGGCATCTCAGACTCAATCTTCTAGAAAAAACATCATCACACGCAATGCGGTAACGGGTTCAATTATTTGTTTGGAGGATGTAAGCACTGAACGAGAAATAGAACAGAGAACATACAGAGATAAATCTTTTATGTCGATGAAACACATTACTGCAGGCATTGCCCATGAGATAAAAAATCCTTTAAGTTCTATAAGTCTTCATTTGGAATTGTTGCGTAGAAAAATACAAAATTCAGAAAAAAATGTACATCGTCAAAAAGACATGATTAGATATATCAAAGTTATTGAAGATGAGATACAAGCTATGGATAAAGTGGTAAGCGTATTTTTGAACGACTTTAAAATTCAAAAATCGGATTTCGCACCACAAGACTTACATGAACTACTCTTGGAGGTATTAGCATTTGTTGCACCAAACTTAGAAAAACACAATATACATATCATAAAGCGATTTCAAAATGATTTGCCGAAGGTATATATATCTTCGTATGCAATGACTCATGTGTTTTTAAATATCATCAAAAACGCAATAGATGTTCTAAGAGATACTCACATAAATGGTAATGGCGGAAAAATACAGATTTCTACAAATTATAGCGATGGGAAAGTACGAGTTGTTATTTCGGATACAGGAACAGGTATTTCTGAAAAATTACGCAAGCAAATTTTTGATCCTTATTTTACTACCAAGAGTAAAGGCAGCGGTATAGGTTTGACTATAGCGTATAAATTAGTGCGACTGCACGGTGGCAACATTGAGTTAGATGCTTCTTACTTCAAGGGTGCTTCGTTCATTATAACCTTGCCTGCGTATGCAAATGAACAACGATTATTGTCTTGTGAATGATATAATAATAATACGAAATTACTTGTAATTTCGTAATGAAAATATGCTATGGTATTTAAGTTATTAATTGTAGATGACGAGCCCAATATTCGCAAAGGCTTAAGTGAATTTTTGGAAGAAGAAGGATATTTAGTATTTGAAGCTGAGAATGGCAAGCATGCGTTAGAAATTCTTCAAAGTGAAGATATAGATCTCATAATTACAGATCTTCGCATGGCACCGATAAGTGGTGAGCAGCTTTTGCAGCGTGTGGTTTCTAAGTATCCAACGGTTTCGGTTATTGTGTTAACCGGGCACGGGACCATTGATAATGCGGTACAAGTCATGCACAAAGGTGCGTATGATTTTATTGTAAAACCTGTCGATTTACGTAGATTATTGCTGTTAATACGCAGAGCTTTACGTTCTCGTGAACTGGTAGTTCGCAATAGAGAAATGCAAGAAGAGCTAGAGAAGCAACTATCGAGCAAAAAATTTTTTAGTAAAAGCAAAGCAATGCAAAAAATACAAGAGTTAATACAAAGTGTTGCTCCTACGAATGCTTCATTGCTTATTACTGGAGAGAGTGGTGTAGGTAAAGAAGTCTTAAGCGACATTGTCCACAGCTTTTCTCTTCGAAAGGATAAACCTTTTATAAGAGTGCATTGCGCTGCACTTTCGGATTCGCTTTTGGAAAGCGAGTTATTTGGACATGAGAAAGGATCATTTACGGGTGCGATAGCACAGAAAAAAGGGCGTTTTGAGCTTGCAGATGGCGGGACTATATTTCTTGATGAAATAGGAGAGATAAATGCGAGTACGCAAGTAAAATTATTACGAGTAATGCAAGAACAAACCTTTGAACGCGTTGGAGGAGAGAAAACAATTAAGGTTGACGTGCGGTATATTTTTGCCACAAATAAAAATTTGCGTGAAGAAGTAGAAAAAGGAAATTTTCGAGAAGATCTCTTTTATCGCTTAAGTGTTGTCAATATAGAAATTCCACCGTTACGCGAAAGGCGCGAAGACATTATTTTATTAGCACATGGCTTTTTGAAAGAATTTTCAGAGCAAAATAGCAAAAAAATAATTGGTTTTGATAAAAAAGTTATTCAGGCATTTACTCAACACAAGTGGCCGGGAAATATACGAGAGTTACGTAATTCTGTAGAAAGTGCAGTAGTCTTAGCACAAGGAAACGTTATAACGATAAACGATCTTCCTGACATCATCAAAGATGACGCTTCGTCTGATGTCGTTCAAGTTTCATTAGGCTTAACGCTTAAAGATGCAGAGAAAGAGTTTATTTATGGAACACTTGGCTTTTGTAAATGGAACAAGAATAAAGCTGCAGAGGTATTGGGAATAGGCAGAAAAACACTTTACAATAAAATTTCTGAATACGGTATTCATCAAAATACCGTACAAGAGAACTAGCATTTTTTTGAAAAAATGTAATATAGTAAGTGTATGAAAGTTGCAATTATTATGGGTAGTCTTTCTGATAAAGAAAAAATGTCAGGAGCTGCACAATGTCTTACCGCATTTGATATTGAGTTTGTAGGGAGAGTTCTTTCAGCACATCGGGTACCAAAAGCCTTGCATGAATATCTTATGCATCTTGAAAATAACGGATGTAAAGTTATTATCGCAGGCGCAGGCTGTGCAGCGCATTTACCGGGAGTAATAGCATCGCAAGTAATTATGCCGGTTATTGGCGTACCGTTAGATGCTTCGTTGGACGGAATGGATGCGCTGTTGTCAATAGTGCAAATGCCAAAAAATATACCCGTTGCATCTGTTGCGATAAATAATTCTTTTAATGCAGCGATGCTTGCGGTAGAAATACTTGCAGTAGCTGATGAGAACCTTCAAAAAAAACTGCGAGAATTTCGTTCAAACATGGAAAAAGATTTTCTTGCACAACATAATACTCATATAGCATGGTAATAGTTAGAAAATTAACATAGAAACGCATATGGAAAAACGCACACTACTTTATGAAGGAAAAGCAAAGAAGATATTTGCAACAGATGAAGATGATACCGTAATTATTTATTACAAAGATGATGCAACTGCAGATAATGCGAATAAACATACGACGGTAAATCAGAAAGGAATTATAAACAACGCTATCACTGCACGATTGTTTGAACGATTAGAACGCTGTGGCATAAAGACGCATTTTATAAAGGTGCTCTCTGATAGAGAACAACTTTGCACAAAAGTTGATATCATTCCGTTAGAAGTTATCGTACGCAATATCATAGCAGGTTCTATGGCACGACGCCTTGGCATTGCGGAAGGTACAGAAATATCAAATACTATTTTAGAACTTTCTTATAAAAATGACGATCTCGGTGATCCACTTATTAACGACCATCACGCGGTTGCAATGAACATAGCAAGTTACGATGATATTTCTTATCTGTACAAACAGAGCGCTGAAATAAACACCCTGTTACAAGGTGTTTTTGCGGATGAAAATATTATATTGGTAGATTTCAAAGTAGAATATGGGAGAACCCCTTCGGGAGAAATTGTACTCGCTGATGAGATAACTCCCGATACATGCCGTTTGTGGGATATGCATACAAAACAAAAACTTGACAAAGACAGATTTCGAGAAGACTTAGGCGGAATTGAAGAAGCGTACTTAGAAATATTATCGCGATTAACGAAGACAAAATTGTAACATGCGTGTTCGTACTGATCTGCCTTTTGTTTGTGATGATGTACTTGATGATAAACCACGTGAAGAGTGTGGCATATGTGCCGTATTTTCCCCCAATAATGCTACGAATGTGGGAGAACTTTTATTTTTTGGACTACAAGCACTACAACATAGAGGGCAAGAAAGCTGCGGCATATCAGTAGTAAAAACATCAGTAAGTGGCAAAGCACGCATGACCACGCACAAGAATATGGGCTTAGTTTCCAATGTTTTTACTTCTGACGTGCTTAGCGGACTTTCAGGCAATCTAGGAATAGGACATGTGCGTTATTCTACGGTTGGAAGTTCTAATATTTCTGGAGCACAACCTTTTCACATAGAAATGGATTCTGGATCACTTGCTATTGCACACAATGGCACTATAAACAATGCGGGAGTATTACGTGATTTGTTAGAGGATATAGGAGAAAAATTTTCCTCAGATACTGACAGCGAGATACTCGTAAGCCTTATACGTAAAAAAATGAAATACGGATTTCTAAAAGCTATAGCGCACACAGTCTCTATGCTGCAAGGATCATATAGTATGGTATTTGCGTTTGACGATAAAATTATAGGCATTAAAGATCCTTATGGCATACGTCCGCTGTGCGTAGGGTTACTTGCAGAAAATACCTATGTGTTAGCTTCAGAGAGTTGTGCCTTGGATGCAATAGGTGCTCAATACATTCGAGAAATTGAAGGTGGTGAGATAGTTGTCATAGACAAAAAAGGAATGCACATGCACAATTTTACTGAACGCAGTCAGCAATTCCCTTGTGCCTTTGAACAAATATACTTTTCGCGCCCCGATAGTATTTTGAGTAACAACACAGTATATCATACGCGTGAAGCAATGGGACGCTTGTTATATGAGCAAAATCCCATAAAGGCAGATGTTGTCGTTGCCGTACCTGATTCAGGCATACCTGCTGCAGTTGGTTTTTCAGCAGCATCGCGTATATCGCTTGAAATGGGGCTTGTAAAAAACAAATATATTTCACGTTCGTTTATAAACCCAACACAAGAGATGCGAGAGAAAATCGTTCGGGCAAAATTCAATGCGGTATCTGATGTTGTCTGTGGCAAACGCGTAGTACTTGTTGATGATTCGCTGGTGCGAGGAACTACCAGTACTGTCATCATACAAATGATTCGGGATGCGGGAGCGAAAGAAGTGCACTTTCGCTTAGCTTCTCCGCCCGTACGATATTTATGTTATTTTGGAATAGATATTTCAAAACGTAAAGAGTTAGCTGCACACACTACGAGTATAGAAAAACTCGGTAAAAACATTGGTGCTGACTCGCTTGTTTTTTTGTCTGTAGAAAATCTACGCAAGAGTTTCGCAACAGTGCCCCATTGTATGGGTTGTTTTGTGGGAGTGTACCCAACCTATGCTCCGATACATTCAACAACATGAAGGATGTATTTGCATTATTTTTGTCTTAACTTATAATTTTTTTGCAATTGTTTCAGGAATAAAAGGCCCTAAGTATAATGGCGGGGTAGTTTTAATTAATGGTGCTCGTATGGCTTCAGCTTTTTCGTGGAGTTCCATAAGAGAATTTGTTATTTTTTCAGCTACACGATTCTTAAATTGTAACGAAGATGCACTCAGATCTTTTTTTTGCATAGAATTTAAAAATTTCTTGCTTTCTTGTACTTCATCTACAAGATAAATGAGGGTATCTTTGCGCACAATATCTTGTCTCATTATAGTGTTGGTATTAGGGTTTATAATAAGTACGTTGCCGGCTATTCCTATAAGACAAAAGTAATCAAAGCGCTTTATAAAGCTTGCAACTTGTTGTAATGCGTGACGACTTTTAGGTTCATGGTTTCTGTAACGTGTACCTGCAGGAAACATGAGAATTGCATGCCCCTTATTTTTATATTCCAGCATTTTTTTAAGTCCGCGCTGGTTGAGTAATTCTAGCTTTCTTTGTTCTTCTGTTGTGCATCCATTTTGTATTTTTTCTTTTTCTCGTGGAGAATGTATCATAATGCGATTAACTGCTTCTGAAAATGCAAGTACTATCTTGCTTTCAGTATTCAATTTTGCAGCTGCCATACAAATTGTGTTTTGAAACATGGGTGCAATAGTACTATTTTTTTGACTTAAGTAGAATAAGCTTGGATAATCAAAATTGCTAAAATGTTCAGGTAATAGAAGACAAGATTTACCTTTTTTCAGCAAATTCGACATTTTTTCTAAATGCTCTACATTTACAATTGCACTCTTAGGTTGTAGTAATTTTCCTACTATGGTCATAAGATTTTTTTGATTTTTTTCATTATGTGGCTGGAAAACATCTTGTTCTATGTTTTGCATATAACGTGAGTCTTGTACCATGCTTTGTATGAGGTGAAAAAATTGTTTATGTGCTTCTGTGCATGAAAACGCTTCTGTAGGGATGGAATATATCATGAACAACTTTATTATATACCATCAATGCAGTGTATGTTTTTTTATAAAAAGCATGAGATATACCTGTATTGAATATAAAAGATTTTATTGACAGCTTTAATTTCTTGTGCTAATCTGCTATAAAGATTATATGAAGAGAACATATCAGCCAAGTAGAGTAAAACGCACGCGCAAATTTGGATTCCGAGCACGTATGAAAACAAAGGGTGGAAAACTTGTTTTGAAGCGCAGGCGGTACAAAGGTAGAACAAAACTAAGTATTTCTGATGAAAAGAAACCGTATTAACTTGGAGTATTGTTTTAGTATGTGGATAACACAATGTGTCATATAACACACTAAAGAATAAAAACGATATAGGTAAAGTATTTTCGAGTAAGAAAACGCTTTCAGATAAAACATTACATATAAAGATATATCCAAGCTCTGTTGGAGGTGTTCGTATTGTTTTTGCTATGTCTAGAAAACGAGTAAACAAACCAATGCGCAATAAACAAGTAAGGAGAATGCGAGTCATTGCAGCAATTACCCATAAGTACATTCAAGGATATGATATTGCTATAGTCATACGTGATGCATATGCATCATTTGATATATTAAAAGCATCGTATAAAATGCTGATAGTACGTATGAAAGATCTATATTCTACTTCAAATGTATAATCATGAATAAGAACACATTTTACGCTATTTTTCTTTCTTTTCTCATTGTTACGATAAGTTTTTACGTACAAGTGCGGTTTTTTCCTCAAAAGACTATTGAGAATATAAATCGTTCCGATGCCAAGAAAAAAGCAGAGAGCTCGTTTGTAAAAGCAATTGAAAACGTTACAGAAAATGAGCAAGTAATTTCTATTGAAACCGATATTTTTTCGGTAATGCTTTCAAACAAGAATGCAGTAATAAAATCACTTACTCGCATGCGTACAGTAAATGGAAAAAGAGAAGCAGTAGAGCTTTTACCTCAATCTGACAAAGATGATGCATTTCGTATCTGGCTTGCTCAGTCGTATCAAACCGCAAGGAGTTCTTCTGATGCACTTCAAGACATAGAAGATGTCTTTTTTGATGTTTTGTCACCGAATACAGACACCGTAGTTTTTTCAAAAAAATTCATAACACAAAATGGTCAAGAATTTACCCTGCGTAAAACTTATGAGTTTGAAAATGGCGAAAGCGTATTCCAGTTGCTAATTTCTGTACAGAACGAAAAAAATGAAGTGTTAGATTTAAAGAAATTTCCGTATACACTTACTTTTGGCCCGCAACTTGGCCCTATAAACGAAGTTGTAGGAGTGAAGAAAAACAATAGAGCAGGGCGGCGATGGTTTGTTACACTTTTGGGAAATAAAGCGAAGAAAATCAACCTTAAGTCCGGTAGAGAATCTGTGCAAAGAAATCAGTATAAATGGTCGGGCATTGCGGGGCGATATTTTTCGCTTTTGGTATTTACCAATACGGCGCAGTATACTACGACTTTTTCTACCTATCCTGTGCAAGGTTTTTCCTCCGGGGGACAGCTTGCGTATACTCGTTCTGCAATACAAAGTTCAGCTATAGAAGATGTGTTTAGAATCTATGTTGGTCCTAGCAGTGATTCTGCAACACTTATAAAATATAATGATTCAGATTCCAATGCATTTGGAATAACAAACGCGCGCTTTGATAAAATAAAACCGAAGCGCATTTTAAGCTTTTTAGAACGCTTACTTTCGTGGTTGCTGCGACTTTTATATAAAATCGTACCTAATTATGGAATTGCCATTATACTACTTACGCTTCTTGTTCGATTTACCACCTTGCCTATCTTGAAAAAAAGTAAAAAAAATTCTGAAAAGATGAAGGCACTTGGACCAAAAATAAAGCAAATAAAAGACAGTTTTCCTGATGATCCAATGCGGCAAAATCAAGAGATGATGGCATTGTACAAACGAGAGCATTTTTCACCTTTTAGCTCAATGTTCGGAATGATGATACAAATTCCGTTTTTTCTTGCAATGTATCGCGTGATATATGAAAATTTTGATTTATGGAGGCAGCCATTTTTAGGTTGGATTAGTGACCTTTCAGAGCCCGATAAATTGTTTTCTTTTGGTGAATTTGTAGTACCGTTTTTGGGATGGAAAGCGTTTAACGTGCTACCGGTAATCATGCTGTGTACACAATTTTTCTCAAGTCTTATTTTAACACGACAACAGTCGCAAGCAGGCGTTGCATCGCCTATGGGCGGCAAAGGTATGATGTTGTTGCTTTCATATGGTTTTCCATGTATCATATTTTTTGCCTTGTACAATTCTCCTTCAGGACTTATCCTTTATTGGATAGTTTCTAATATTTTTACGGTTATTACGATGATAGATAGAAAAAAAACTTCTGACGAGATTGTAACGGATGGTAAAAAAAATGCTTTTCGAACAAAAGCAGCAGCATCTGATACGCAACGGAAAGGTCGCAAAAAGACCTTTATGCAGAAAGTGCAAGCTTATGCAAATCAACAAACGAAAGTTATGAGAAAGCGAAAGTAATTGAAAATATACAAGCGAGAGGAAGGTATATGGAAAAAATTTTTCATGGGCGCACAGAACAGGAAGCTGTAGAAAAAGCTGCGCAAGAATTTGGAGTAAGTCCAGAGGTTATTGATGTTGAAATTATTAAACGGAGTACTGGAAATATTTTTGGTTTACAGAGTAAAGTTACTGTACGAGCAAGTGTTGCTGGTTTTCCAAACTCTGATACCGATGAGGAAAATGAAGAAATAGCGCGAAATGTTTCTGATTATTATAACAGTGATACCAAGGATGAAAGTGAAGCAGATGATAATATCGTTCTTACGGATGAAATGGAAAGCATTGTTGAAGATTTTATCGGAACTATAGTGAAATCACTCAATGTACACGTCAATAGCATAGATATGAGCAGTGGTTCATGCATAGAAATAGATATTGAAGATGAACGCGATCAAAACTTACTTATAGGAAAGTTTGGAAAAAATATAGAAGCACTACAAACTTTAGTGAATGCTATGCTTCAAAATAAAATAGGTTCTGTACAGGGTTTTGCAGTATTAAATATAAATGGTTATAGAGAAAAACGTACTGCATGGATTAAAGATATGACGAAAAAAAATGCAGAGCATGTTCTTCGATCGGGAAAATCGTATTTATGCGAAAGTTTTAGTCCATATGATAGAAGACAAATACATAAAATTATCAAAACTATTGATGGTCTTGATACTAAAAGTGAAGGATATGGGTATTTAAAACGCGTGAGAATATTTTTATCATAATTTTCTTACTATAATTAAAGTTATCATGCAGATCTTATCGTTTCTTACAAATAATAGATTACTTATGTTGGGGGTGTTTTTACTTATTTCTTTGCACATGAGTATTCCACGTAACAACCATGCTGCATTATTTGAATCAGATTCGTATGTATTACGTCCTGCTACTGCTCATTCTTCAGAGTATGTATCATCGTCATATGAGGTATTATTTGAATTGGTTGATGCGTATCTCACACATTCCTCTGATCCTATAACAAGCTTATATAACGAGCGGCTTACTCGTAAACTTGTTAGAGAATTTTTTATTCAGAAAATTGGTTCTGAGCATATTGTTGATACTATTTTGTTTCATGCCGATAAGGAAAATTTATCGATAGGTATTGTGTTTTCTTTGGCATTTGTGGAAAGCAGTTTTCGTCCTACTATTATAAATGTTAATAAAGATTCATCACATGATTTAGGACTTTTTCAACTTAATACTAATACATTTCGATATATGAAAAAAGAGGATTTTTTTAATCTTGATACAAATGTCAAAGCTGGTATTGGATATCTCAAATATGCTTTTAGTTTAGATCCAGACCCTAAAATTGCACTTGCTATTTACAATGCAGGACCGAGTCGTCCTCTTCGTGGTATTATTCCTGATGCTACACAAAAACATCGGATGAAAGTTTTTACGTATCTTGCAAAACTCAATCGTGAATTTCATTATTATGTAAAAACTCGTTTTGCTCGTATGATATCATTAGAAAAATCTCAAAATTCAGAATCATAGTTATTACATTATGTATGAAAACGTGTCAGTTGCTTTTCAAGGAAATAAAGGATCATTTAGTGAAGAAGCACTTATAAAATTTTTTAGCGAGCGCGCAAAACCTAAAGCGTGTGCAAATTTTAGTGCAACTTTCTCTTCAATAAGCGAAGGGCTGTGTGACTATGGTATAGTTCCCATAGAAAATTCCATCATAGGAACTATTACAGAATGCTTTGACAAATTTCTTGAACATTCTCACCTTTCTATCGTTGGAGAAATTACTTTGAAGATAGAGCATGCGCTTATAGGTTTCGCAGGAGTAGAATTTTCTGATGTTGAAACAGTATATTCACAGTTACCGGGATTAGAACAATGTAGTAATTTTCTCTCTCAATATAAGTGGAATTTGGTTTCATTTAAAGATACCGCAGCCGCTGTTGAACATGTATCGCGTGTGAAAGATATACGTCTTGCAGCAGTAGCTTCAGCACGTGCGGCATCAATATATAATCTTACGGTTTTAAAAGAAAACATAGAGAACAACGAACAAAATTTTACTCGATTTGCGGTTGTCAAGAAAGTTGATGAACCCTTGCAGGTTACTGACAACATTCAATATGAAAATGTAAATGTTGGGTTTGTAATTTTTTCTATGCCTGATAGGCCTGGAGCTCTTCTTCAATGTTTACAGTGTTTTCGAAATAACAGTATTAATCTCCATAAAATAGAATCACGTCCAATATTTGGAAAGCCTTGGTCGTATCAATTTTTAGTTGAATTTGATAATATGTCAGGCGAAGGAGATATTGCTAAAGGGTTACACGAGCTGTCTCAATGTGCTCCCGAAAGCCATATCATAGGTTTGTATAGTCGAGATACCACATACGAGCAAGACCGATAAATCAAGCAAACATGTTGTTCTACAGTATGAGACTACATGACGACGATAAGGCTTTTTGCATACTTCGTAATAGTGCTTACAAGCTTTTTTTCATGTGATATTTCAAATATACAGACACAGCTTTTAGAAATTCAGTTTCCAGAAATTCCAAAAGAAAAATTATGGCAGGGTTTACGTACACGTATTGTGTACTACATCTCACAGAAGGGAAAACAGTCTTTTGTTGTAAGAGATATTACAAGCAAACGAATGCAACTTCGTGTTTATAAGGGAGGAATATTTCCAATACTTGCCTGTTTTCAAATAGATACGCGATTTTCTTTTCAAACCTTTGGAAGTGCGGGCTGTCCCTTTGCTTCTGGTGCAGTGTATCCTTATGACAAGGCGAAAATCGGAAGCATTCGCTTGGAGTACGGACAGAGGGCTAAGGTAGTTCGTCTCATGTTGTTGTTTCATCAGCGTGGAGGTAATATAAAATTATTAAATATGCATAAGCTTTATAGCACTTTCGTTGGTTCATCGGTATCGTTTATAGATGAAGATATATTTTTCCAATCGCTAGCTCAAAGGAGATTAAATCGCTACAGTATAAAAGAACAAAAATTTTTTGATGTGCAAATTCCAACAGAAGCACAAGCATGGTTGCATTCATGGATATCGGTAACTACCACACAGTTTTTGTTTACAAGAAAAATTGTATCATTACCAAAAGGCATATGGATGTTTTTAGACCCTACAAGTGATAATTATGCATTGATATCGCTAAGCTCTCATGGAAGAATTGCAATGTTTTCACTGCATTAGTGTATTGATTAAATTTCAGTGTATGTATTTTTGTAATAGTAATTATGTAGTATTTTGACAATGCGCCTTATGAGTGTGTTTTCTTGGATATTCTCCGATGCTTTGTATAGAGAATACGGATCAATAGATACGGTTGTATAAGGCTTTATACTTTGAAAATTGTATGTAAGTTTACGAAGTAATCCATTTGAAAATACGGCTGTATAAGTAGTATCGTCTACAGGTACATGCACAGAAAATAAGGGACTTCGATTAAATATCCACTCATTGCTTGAAATTCTGTTTTGTATATTCATAAAATTTTTTTTTACATTGAACTCTTGCGAAGTATTTTTGTGCACTTTTACATGAGCTTTTGTTTTAAATTCTTTTTCAAAAAGGTGAATATAAGAATCTATAATTAGATTTGATGCACAGTGAATGTTTGCAACAGAATGGGATCGAGATGCTACGGATTTTGTTTCTAACCCAAATGCGTCTTTAGGATGAAGTGCTTTTCTTAATGTGGTCATATTTGCGTTGAGTAGTAGGGTAAAATGATGTAATAAAGATTTTTTTACCACACGCATTGCCGATCCAGTTATTTTTTTCTCATTTACCAGTACATCGTTATGATCGCTTATGTGTGCATGTATGTTGTGTGATTTTTTAAGAGCTTTTGTGAGTATTTGCAAATTTGTATGAATGCGATTTTCATTTTTGTCAGGTACTTGTGATAGTATTGATATATTCAAATTTCCTTCATCATGAAATACTGCACCACCTCCAGAATCTCTTCGTGCAAGTGCTATATCATTTGAAAATAGAAAAGAGCAATCACATTCTTTCCAAGGGTTTTGATTACGTCCTATTACGGCAGCTTTTTTTGATTTCCAAAAGAGAATTACATAGCGGGTAGTATGTGCTAATTCTGTGTTTTCTTGTGAAGAAATATATTCATTAAAAAGAAAATGCTCTATCGAAAGCGCATGATGAATTGAAAGTGGGTTTGAAAATACATGTACGTCAACCATATGTTTTTTTTGCATGAGGATTATTTGTAAAAACGTGAGGTGTTTTACAGATGAGAAGGAGTAATAAATGAAGTTTAATTATTATTCTTTCTCAGGATTACGACGCCATACGTTTGATTCCCATATCCACAAGCTATTATTTTGACTTTTTGGGACGGCAACAAATGTTTCTTTATTTTCGCTTTCTAGGTAATAGAAAAACTTGCTATCTGAAAATACTTTATAATTGACGGTATAAAATGGAGTTTTATGAACCCAATTAACATCATCCATTTGTATAAAGCTGCCACCGTTGTAGCGATATTCTGATTTTCCAGATTGTGCCGTATTATCTTCAATATCTTCAAGTATCAATGATTCTTGTTGCGCTTGAGGTGGTATGAAATTTTCAGTAGCGGTTTCTGCTTGCGTAGATGCAGTAATAGCGGTATTATCGTTAGTATTTAATAAATCTACGATATTCTCTGTAGACATTATGCCTGAAATACTATTGATAATTTTTTTTCCTGTTGGATCAGTAATGATAATAGTTGGATATCGGATAACATTAAATTTTGATACTAATTGCGCATTGTTTTTTATGTGTAGAGGCACAAAATTTGTATTTATAGTATCTATAATCTGTGGATCTGTAAACGTATTTTGAAGAAGACTTAATGTAATAGCATTAGCGGGAACATCTTCAAAAAATAAAAACAGAGATCTGTTTACACTTTGTGCAAGCGTTTGTGCCGAAGCGAAATTTGTGTTCCATGCTATAGATGGAGCATTAGTTTGTGCAAAGACCGTAGAATATATCAAGCTTATCAAAAACAATAAAAGAAAAGATTTTCTTTTATGTGATTGTGCTACTTGTAGATATAATGCACGAAAATTATTTTTATAGTTCATATAATCTCCTCATATGAAGTCATGAGTACTTTTTGTATACCTCTCTAATATCATTAAATCGACATAAAGTAAGAAAAGCATGAGTAAATTTTTGAATATTATTATGTTAGAAAAAATTTCAGAAGTAGTACCATGCATAAAATAATGAGGATGTGTTACAACATTGGTATTACGGAAGCTGTCATGTAATGTCAATGAAGCTTCTTTAATTTTAGAAAGACAACTAGAGAGTAAAAATATCATTACTCAATGTTACAGGTCTCTCAAGTGGTACTTGAAGAGCTCTGTCTATTATATATTGTGCTGCTATTCCAATTAATCGTGATATCCCAAAAAACACGGTATAAAAATTGTGTTCCACAATGCCTTTTGTTTGCAATACTGAACCGGTAATGGCATCTATATTAGGGTTGATGTTTGCAGCTTTGCCATGTTCTTTTAGAATTTTTGGTACTATCTTATAAAGACGTCGCACTACTTCAATTATTTCTGATGAGGTACCTTGTTTCTCAATAAGTTGGTAGAACATCGTAAAACGAGGATCTTCAACTCGTAGCGCTGCGTGTCCATAGCCTGGGATTACCTGCTTATTGTCTAAACACTGTACCACGTAATTTTGTAAGAACTCAGTATCTGTTGGTTCTCTGTTTATTGAGTGAGCTTTTTTTATAAGCGTTAAAAGCCATTTTACTGTTTGTTCGTTTGCATGTCCATGCAGAGGTCCAGAAAGCCCTAGCATACTTGCGGTGTACGTATAAAAGACATTTGCTAAAGACGAGCTTACAAGTCGAGCTGTATGTGCTGAAACATTTGTAGCTCCATGTTCTGCGTGTGTGAATAAATACAAGCGAATAAGATCTTGCGTTTCGGTATCTGTATATCCCATCATGTGTGCGAGATTACCTCCCCAGTCAAGGGTATGATCGGGATCTTTATAATCTGTGTGTTTGCAGTATTTTGTATACACATACGATGCGATAAACGGTAGCTTTGCAATTAAATTTATTGCATCGACAAACGCATACTGCCAATGGTCAGATTTTTGAATACCACTGTCGTACTGATCTTGAAATATTGCAGAGGGTGTGCACGCAAGTACGCCTATACAAAATCTAGTCATAGGACGACTTCGTTTTGGAAGTGCATCTATTACATTAAAAGCATGATGTGGTACATGAGCAACTGCGTGAAGTGTAGTACGTAAGGTTTCAACTTCTTTCAATGTTGGTATTTTGCCTGTAAGAAAGTACGAAAACAAAGCTTCGACGGATGGTTGAGTTGTGTTACTATATCGTGGTAAAAGTTTGTGTACTTCCATTATCGGTTTTCCTCGGTAAAAAACACCTTGTTGTGAACTTACAAATGAAGTGGGAGTGTAGGCGAGAGGAAGACCTCTAAGTCCTCGAAATAAGTGTTGTATAGAAATACTACCGAGTTCTACTTCGCCTTTTTCGGCAAGCAATTTTTTTATATCTTTTTGAAGGTTTTGTATTTCAGTGTGAAATGTTTTTTTAAGTTCGTGCATTTTTATCCTTTTATAATTTTTCTATTATTGCTTCAGTCATTTTTGTGGTATTTACCGCTGCATTTTGCCTTTCTTTTGGAAGGAGATCAAAGGTAACATGAGTACCTTCTTTCATCACTTCGCATAACGCGCGCTCTATACGCATCGCTGCATCGTTTTCTTTGAGATCGCGTAACATCATGGTAGCGCTTAGCAACATCGCAGCGGGGTTAAGCATATTTTTACCTGCAAATTCAGGTGCAGCTCCATGTGTTGCTTCGTATACGGTTGCTTTATTTCCAATGTTTGCACCGGGAGCTAGACCTAATCCGCCTATAAGTCCTGCACCAAGATCTGAGACTATATCACCGTATAAGTTCGGCAATACTAATACGTCAAATTCAAAACCCTGTACAAGTTTCATGCACAAGGCGTCTATGAGTACATGTTCGTATTCTATGTCAGGGTATTTGCGTGCTATTGTTTCTGCCGTATGCATGAATATACCGTCTGAAAATTTCATGATATTTGATTTTGTAACTGCGGTAACTTTTTTTCTGCGATGAGTTTTTGCGTATTCAAATGCGTACGTTATGATACGAGAGCTTGCGTATTCTGTAATGGGCTTTATGGATATTCCTGCATCTTCGTGTATTTTTTTCTTTATCGTCGATTGTGCATTTACAAAATTGATAAGCTCTTTTGTTTCCTGCGTGTGCGCTTCAAATTCAATGCCTGCATAGACATCTTCTGTGTTTTCTCGAATGATAACAATATCGATGTTCTCATGAACAGCTTGTACTTTAGGGAGAGTTTTGCACGGACGCACGCAAGCGTATAGTTCAAGATCTTGGCGTAGTGCTACATTTACACTGCGAAAGCCTTTGCCTAACGGTGTTATAATAGGTCCTTTGAATGCGTATCCGACATCGGCAATTGTGTTAATAACGTGCTCGGGTAATACCTCTCCTTCACGCTCATATGCAATAGCACCTGCTTGTTTTTCTATCCAATTGCATGATACTCCACTTGCTTTAATGCATTGAAGCACTGCTTGCGTTAACTCTGGTCCTACGCCATCTCCAGGAATAAGTACTATGTCATGCATGATGTAATTATATTACATACTGTCTTATTATTCATACAGATTCGTATTTTCATATGAAGAATATACCATCTGTATTATATATTTCTTGTATGTAAGTATTTCCAAGTGCAGTAAGTAAGTTGCAGCTGTATGTTTGAAAGTTCTTAAGGAAACACGCACATGCAGTGATATGCAGGTATTGCTGCTAATCCTAAGTGTTGTTTTATAAAATTATATGTGTTTTTACTGTGCATATCAAAATCTGCAAGTAGTTGTCGTCCTGCAGATATTTCTGTATTTGTATAATCCATGCGTCTTGCCAAGTGTTCAAGTTCCCACGATTCTTCTTGAGGCAAAGTGAGATCTAAGGCATTGCCTCTTCGTAATCGAAGTGCGTTTATCAGAGTTCGAAAGAAATCGTACGAATTTATCATCATAGCGCATTCTTTTTTAGATATTTCGCCTATTTCTTTTAGACATAGAAGTGCATTATGTATGGAAGGGTTGCGCAATTCTATATGGTTTATTCCATATTCTACTTGCAGAATTTGTATGTTGTATTCCACATCTACAAGAGCTCCAAGGCTAAATTTTGCATTGCGCGTATGTGGTTTTACTTTTAATTTTAGTTGATTCTTGCGTAGTGTGAATATTTCTTTTCTCTGGATAGATTTCGGTTTGTATAAAAGCATATCTCGTATTGCACATACGCGCTGTGTCATAGCATCGCTTCCTGCAACAGGGTGCATTCTACAAAGTGCAAGTCGTTCTATGCTGTGTGATTTTCCATTTTCGCTGTAGTATTCTATAAAATTATCAAGGCGTGTTGCTAAGGGACCTACGCTGCCATATGGACGCAATCGCACATCTATGTGAAAAATTCCGTTGCGTTTTGAGTAAATATTTTTACATAAAAGCTGTATCATGTTTTCAAAAAAACGCTTATTTGACATTGTATCTATGCTATCTGCATCATTATATATAAGCATTATTTCTATATCTGATGCATAGCCTAAAGCGGATCCTCCGAATTTACCTAATCCACATAAAAGCCATGGTACAGGTATTCCTTCTGAAGTGCTAGGAATGTCATGCAATGTTACAAGTCTGTCGTATATAATATAAGCCGCTTGTTTTATGACTACTCGTGCTAATTCGGATAAACGATAGCTTAATTCTCGAAAATTTTTTTTGTAACGCAATAATACATCTAAGTCTATGAGATAACTTTGTGTATCTTTGAAGGCATTGAGTATTGTTATTTTTTCTTCAAAGGATGATATATTATGCAATTTTGTGCGAAGCGCATATTCGTATTGTGCAGGATGTATTCCTATATCTTTTTTTCGTTTTTTATGTGAAGCGTCTGCCAATGTCTTAATGGTTTCTTCAGAGTTTGTGCGTATAAAATCTTCCCATAAATAATCGCCCGATCCTAAAATTTTTGCAAAAAAAGATGGTATTTCATCGTTTTGAATCATCAGTGTGCATGGATCATCATGTTTGTTTTTAAAAACGGAACATGCGAGTATCTCCTGAAAGCGAATCATCGCTTTGTAGGGATTTGCTGCAAAGCGAATATAATAGGTTAATTGAACCGTAAGCATGAGTTTCATGCGAAGTTCGCGTTCATCTATTTGACTGTTTTTCTCGATGGCTTGCAAAATAAAAATATCCTCAACATGGGATTTGTGTGTTTTTATAGAAAACGAGAGAATGTTAAGTTTTTGTTGTTCAAATGCTGAAGTGAGCATGTATAGCAAGTAAGGAGAATCTTTCCCTTCAATAGTTATTTCAAAGGTGTGAAATTCATTTTCCGTAATCAGTGGTTTAATGTGAATGTCGATGATAGGAGGATGAGCAATTGCCTGTGCGTTTTTTGCATAATCGGTACTGATATGTTCCAGAATGTTTTCAAGTGCTTTACTGCGCTTTTGCGCATAGATAAGCATGCCTTGTTTGAGTATAAATTTGTGAATATTTTTTTGCCACGTATCAGTATACACATTGCCACTTTCTACTATAAATTTGTTGTCAAATACGAGAGTATCTTGATAAGAAAAACTTTCAGATGAAGCGCTGAGAATATTGAGTTTTTGAAGACTCATGGTTCCGACTATGTGTGATAAGACTCCGTATATATCTATGCCGCAGACATTTATTACATAGCGGGAACTTTCTGTATCTTCTGTATATGAGTTTATTGAACAATGTATCGGATTTACATGAGTCAGGACAGGAAAGTCTAATGGTGTGAATATTGAGGTATTGTTTGCATCCACACTATGTATTGTAATAGGCTTTTTGTACGAACTAGAGACAAAATTTACACTACGAGTGGGCGTGTACATAGAAATTACTAAAAAAATGCAAATGATAAATGATATATAAAAACTTTGATACCGCATAAGTAAAAAAGCATGAATTCTACATATATCTCTAAATTCATGTAAGGTATTTATATATTGTAATATTTCAAAATACTTGCAATTAAATTACTTTTTAGTTAGAATTAAAGACATTTGAAAAAATCGCATGGAAAGCACAAAGAGGATGATATGAGAGAAAAAGGGAAGAGGAAGCTATTGCTATTGATTTTTGCAGTATTGATAGGGAGTAGTTTTTTTTCGTGTATAGAACCCATAAAGCCAGTTTTTGAAGATAGGATAAAGCAGAAAGTAAGTAAGAGCGTATCAGCAGTTCAGAGTGTGCCGTACAAGTACATCGATAAGATTGAATTTTCATGGAAGAAAGTACAAAATGCATCGGCGTATTATGTATACGAACTTAAGAGCAAGACCGAGACGCTGGCATCTAAGATTGATAGTCCCGATAATATTCTAGGTTCTAATGTTACGAAACATACAATAAATATTTCTGGGAAAGAGAGTGGGAAAGAGAGTGGGAAAGAGAGTGGGAAAGAGAGAAAGAGGACGCAGACACGATATGTGATAGTAGTAGCACGAGATAGTGAGAATAAGATAGTGTTTAAGTCTGAGGTGATAGAAGGAAAGACTTTAGGAGAAGCGTGGGTAAATGAAAAAGCAGGGCACGTTGAAAGTACGTTTTATAGCGTAAGATTTCAGTGGGCGTCGGTAGAAGGAGCAAGTAAGTATCTGATAGAGCGAAAGGAAAGTGAAGGGACTGAGTATGAAGAGATAGGTTTAGGAGAAAAGAGAGGAGGAGAAGAGAGCTGGGAATTTGTAGACGAAGCAGTTGAGGCAGAAACAGGGTATTGGTATAAGATTCGTGCATTTGTGATGAATGGAGAAGAGCTTGTATCTGAAAGTGAGTATGAATTTGAAGCTAAGACAGCAAAGCAGGAAGCGCCATCTGAGGTAGAGAATTTAGAAGTATCAAAGCATGAGTATAAAGATAGGATTTTATTAGTATGGGAAGAGCCCGCAGAAGTAGTAGGGTTTAAGCAAGGAGACTTGAGGTATACGATACAAAGAAGAGAGAGATCTGTGGATGATAGAGAGAAGCAGTTTAGAGCGATAGAAAATAGGATGAGTGCTTTAGAGTTGAAGAAACCAAGAGAAGCAGAGTTAAATTTTGAAGTTTTCTTTGAGGAGAGAAGTGAAGCAACGCTTGTGTATCAAGATAAGGAGATAGAAGTAAATCGAGAGTATGAATATAGAGTAGTAGCGTCGTATGAGGTTGATAAGAAGCGTGGAAAGCTTGGGAAACCGAGTGATATAGTAAGTGGAGCAGTGATACCGCGAGTAGAAAATATTGGTATCAAACAGACTGAAGCAGGTGTAAGAATTAGTTGGGATAAGTCGGTTGATTTTTCAGGGAAAGCGGAAGTATATCGTTCGGTAGGTGGGCTTGAGTTTGAAGAAGTAGGAGAAAGCATAGAAGACGAATATGACGATACAGGAGTTGAGTTTGAAACAGAATACTATTACAAAGTGAGGCTTGTACCTATTGTTAACTCTGGTATTAGTTTTAAGAGATTACACAAAGGTGAGTTCTCTGATGAGGAGGAATACAGACATGAGAGAGAAAGAGGACAAGAGTTTAATTTTTCAGTTTCGTTAGATAGAAGAAGCGAGCTAGAGTTTTTTTGGGATATAGAAGGAACCGAAGAGGAAGAAGATTTTTCGATAGAGCGCTTGAGAGAAGGTGGTGTTTTTGAAACAGTTACAGATTTAGAGTTTTCATTAGATACAGAATCGAAGAAAGGCAGTGCAAAGCTTGTAGATGTTGATCTTAGTTTGAAACCGAGTTTGTATCGTTTGGTACGCAAGAGTGGAGAAGTTAGGTATTACTCAAAAGTAGCGAAGGGTGATATTTTACGAGCGGTAGAAGGAGTAAGTGCGACACAAGGAGCACATGCAGAGCATATTACTGTGAGTTGGCAACCGAGTGTTGGTGCACAAAAATATTACATTCAATTTCGAAAGAAAGGTACATTTATTTGGCAGTTGTATTATTTCAGTAAAGAGGGAGAGATGGCTTTCTTGTTTGATCCGCAGCATGATAATCGTGGTGTACAAACGGTAAATATGAATCCTCCTAATAATGATGACCCTAAGTTTCGTGGAATAGAATATGATATCTTAATTATCGCAGTAGGTAAACATGTAGATGTTGACGTAGTAGGCACCATGGTGCAAGGCAAGACTTTTGGACCTGCTGAGATGAACGTAGAAGCTACGAAAGGCTCTTCAATAGATAAGATAACAGTTTCTTGGAATTCAGTTGATCAGGCAGATGAGTATCTTGTTATACGAAAAACAAAAGGTACGAGAGATGAGTTTGAAATAGCACGAGTTCAAGCAAAGCAAGATATAAAGAAATACAGCTATGATGATTTTGTTCAAAATGCTTATCTTTCAGAAAGCTATTCTGCACTTGAAAGGGTGTATTTTCAAGAATACGAGTATCGTGTTGAGCCGAGAAGACGCGGAATAGAATCTTTAGCTTCTGTGGCAGCGGTGGGGTATATATTAGGATCTCCGCGTGATATAGAAACTTCTGGATTTTATAAAAACAAGGTAGTTGTAAGTTGGAAGCATGTTGGAGGGGCTGTAGGATATGAGATTTATTCCTCTGATGAAAGAGATGACTATTATCGGTACGACACGACAATTACTCATACCGCTGCAGGAGAACGCATATCTGAAGATACCGAAGTAGGTGCAATAATTGAATATGAAGATAACTCTGATATTTTGCGAAGAAAAAATAAAAGATATTACAAAGTAGTATCAGTAAATAAAAACAAAATAGAGAGCAGAATGCCCGATGGTGCAGAGGGCTTTGTGCGTGGAACGCTGTTATCAAGCGTTTCTGGTGTGCGGGCAAGCGATATAGATTATGAGAATGATAAAGAAATATACCTTGCAAAGCACGGATCTGTAACTGCTGAGTACAGTTTAAAAAGTGCTATTGATAACATTGATAGAAGCGATAAGCTAAGCTATGCAACAAAAATAACATGGAATAATGCTTACGGAGCTGATAAATATTATATCTATCGAATGGATTTTAATGAACTTACAAATTTTTGGCGCAAGATAGGAGAGAGAGAAGCGGATGAAGAACGGGTATTTTTTGATACGAATGCGCTTGTGCTTCGAGAATATAGGGCGATGTACTGGGTCGTTGCAGTAGCGCAAGATAAGAAGAGTCGCTTGTATTTTGATGCATCCTTAGAAGGCAATCCTAAAGATCGTCCTAGCAATGTACTTATAGCGGATGCCATGGAAGATTTTTTCAGTTTTAACGCGGGTAAGCAGAATGAAAACATAGAAGCGATGAATGAAGCGAGCAATGTTGATGTAGGAAGTAGATGGATAACACCACGAGAATACTTAAATTGGAGCATAGCAGTTATTGGTGAGGCGGTGTATGACCTCAATAGTGATCAAAATCGCTATGATTATGGCATTAGTCGAGATGGCTGGAGATATATTGTGAACTTTACCATAGAGGACTATTCACTGGGAGCGAAAGCATTGAACCTTATACATCGTGATATGCGACAGGAAAGAAAACATACAGAATTAGTGGTAAATTCTACAGGTGCATTAAGTGGTACATTTACTGAAAATGAAGGTAGTCTTTTGCAGATAAATCACTGCCCTAACGGTAACGGTTGGAAGGCAGCATGTCGCGGGGCTACTGAATTTGGTCGGCTTGGAACCTATATAGGAAATTGGAAAGCGAGCAGCATAGAGTCGCCGTATGGAGATGCTTTGATTCAAATTAGCGGAACAGGTGATGACGATGGATTTGACGTTGATACTAACAATGGATTGGTCTATGACTTTAGAGAGGGGAGCGTATCTTTTAACTGGAAAGCGCTAGGTAAACAAATTACCGTTACGAAAGCAGACAATGTTGGAGTTCGAGGTCCGCTTAATCCACACGTGACACCGATTCGTCTTAATAGAAGTTATGATGTTTATTTAAGAATGGTATACGGAATGGAGCGGTAGCATGGTATGAGAAAGTTGATAGTAATAGTGAGTATTTGTTGTATAGGGATGGTTTCCTTTCGTGTCTATGGAGAGGAAGTAGGTAAAGAGAAAGCGAAAAAAGCCCGTATAAGTTTAGGGCTTGATTTAGCAGACACTACGATAGCGTTTTTTGAAAGAGATGGAGTACACATTCCGGTGAGTATAGGAGTGGGATATGATTTTACGGATAATTTCCAGGCATATTCTTCACAGATAATACGGTTTCCGTTAAGAGGTGGATACATATATACTCCATCAATTGGATTGCGAGTACATTCTAAGAGCATATACGGACTTACATTTTTTCTAGGAGCAGACATAGGATATGAACTTACCAATGTAGTGTGGTTTAAGAATGGTTTCATAATGCGGACACATGTAGGAACTCGTTATATATTTCGTTTTAACATGTATATAGAAGGCGGAGCAGGAGGTAATTTTGCAATTTCAGCAAATGAGATAAGGCCGAGTTATTTTTTGATACTTGGATACATAATGTAAGAGAGCGTGAGCATGAGTGTTATGAAGAAGCGAAGCGAAGTAATACTAGGTAGTATTATTATTTTGTTATTGGTTGTGAGCTGTGAGAATTTCATGGGGTTTGAAGAGGTACCGTATGAGAGTGGGGATGGAAGTGCAGGAGAAGGGCTGATATCATTGTTTGGAAAAGGGTCGGATCAAGTGAAGAAGCTTAAAGAACCGAAAGTTAGGGTATCAGAAGGAGAATACAAAGACAAAATTGTAGTGGCATGGCAAGCAGTAGAAGAGGCAGAGTACTACAGAGTATTTCGTCGGAAGAGATCAGGGAGAGGGGATTTGATACCGTTTCGTGTAATAAAGCAAATAGTACCGAGGCATGAGACGTCATATGAAGATAAATTTTCAGTGAAAGATATGAAACGAGATGATGTGTATGCGGTGTATGAATACAAAGTAGAAGCATTTACGAAAGAAGGAGTGAGAAGTGCATCGGAGATATCAGAGGGGGGGAATCTGCTTGTATCGCCGAGAGAATTACGGGCGACGAGGAAATTTTCTACGATTAAGGTTGAGTGGGAAGCAGCACGAGGAGCGAAGAAGTACAAAGTATATAGGAGCGAAACTGATGGAGGGACATCATTTGTTAGTGAATTAGCGTTTACGTTAGAAGGGGATTTACGATATTTTATAGATGCAGAGGCGAGTTTAGAATTTGGGAAACCATACTATTATTATGTAGTTTCGGTGAATGGAGAAGAAGAGAGTGCGAAGAATGTGGTGGTGATGGGTATGCGAGTGGATGTACAGGCACCGGAACCACCGAAGGTATTTGCAAGCAAGGGGATATCGACATCAGAAGTAGAATTGACGTGGGATGAAGTAGGACCAAACGATGAAGGGAACGAGATAGTGTATAACGTATACAGGAGTAGCAGTGAATCTTCACGAATAGTGTTACTGAAAGAGGGAGTAAGAGATACGAGGTACAAAGATAAGCGAGCTTTAGAAGAGCGAGTAGATTATTACTATTATGTACAAGCGATAGAAAAGACGGGGTTAGAAGAACTAATAGGAGGATATAGCGAAGAAGCAGAAGATAAGAGAAATGTAGGGTATATATTTTCATCACCAAGAAGAGTACGAGCGAGGCGAGTAGGAAATGACATAGAAGTTTTGTGGGAGAAGGCAAGAGGAGCATTGAGATATAGGATATATGTTTCAGAAGTAGAGGATGGAAGCTATAGTGAGTTAGTAGGTGAAGTAGGAGATGTAAAGAGCTATGAGCATCGGGGAGTATTTTCAGAAGTGGGGAGCTATGGGAAGTTACAATTTTATAAAGTAGTATCAGTGAAAGGAGAGATGGTAACGGATAAAGAAAAGGCGGAGGTGTCAAGTTTGATACCGGAGAGACCGAGAGGAGTGAAGGTTTCAGAGAATTTATACGATTCTGGAGTGAGTTATTATAGAGGATTTGAAGGGAAGATATATCCCTTGAAGGTAAGTTGGGAAAAGTCGTGGGGAGCGAAGAGTTATGTGTTATGGCGATCGGAGAGTGAAGACGGAGAGTATTTTGTAATAAGTGATGACGATTTTAGAGAAGAGACGGTGTATGATGTAAATACCTATGGAATGGAAGCGGGGAAGCGTTATTATTACAAGGTATCAGCGAAAGGCTCAGGAGAAGAGAATTTTAGTGATAAAAGCGAAGTGTCAAGGAATGCTTCTAATACTACGGGAGGCTATGGTGCTTTGTCGAATTTAGAGTTTGCTGGGCAGTGGCGTAACACGATAAGAAGTTCGCATGGGAAGTTAGAATATATGCATAACGATGGACTAAGTGCGTTAGGCGAAGAAACAAAACATGGTTCTGTAAGTGGTAAGGTATATTATAAGGGAGTAGTAGCTGGGGTCGGTGCAGAAATTACGAATAGATATACAAATTATGCAGATAATTTTTTTTTGATTATAAATGGTTCTAGCACCACTAAAGTTAATTTTAATGCTAACGGTAGACAAACAGCAGATTACACGATTACGGGAATGTATGAAGGACGTATAAAAGCGGATTTAGAAATAATAAGTAAGGTTGCTGCTGGGGGCAAATATACTATTGAGCAACGTAATGGCGTGCCACGGAGCGATATTTCGTATGACGAAGTAGAATAATTGTTATGATTTATGAGGGAATTTTTATGAAACGAAAGAGTATTATATCTCGCAATTGCATAGTTATAGCTATGGTAATTATGGGAGCTACCCTAATTTTTTCTTGCGATGTTTTTATGCCTAATTTTCTTGTTGGGACTTGGTATGCATCGGGACCTTATGGTGATGAGAAGCTTACGTTTAGCAAGAAAGGAAACTTTACTGCGCAATTTTATACAGAAAATGGGAAAGTTCAAAAGATAGCAGGAAAATACAAAGCAGGGAAATCTTCGGTTCAGTTTAATTACAAAAACAAAGACGGGAAATATGAAAAACGCATAGCGTTGTATAAAATGTACAGTAGAGAGATGGATTTCATCTTTAAAGGGAAAAAAATCCGATTTCATAAATTTTAGTTTTTCTAAGATACAAAGCGAGAAATCATCATAACTTTTCTTACACATAACGATAACTTAATTCTCGAAAATTTTTGTAACGCAATAATACATCTAAATAATTTAGTAAGATAACTTTGTGTCTCTTTGAAGGCATTGATATTGTTATTTTTTCTTCAAAGGATGATATCTTACCTTAGCTTTAGACGAATTGTATTGTGAAGAATGTATTCTATAAAACTGTTTTGTTCTTTTTCGTTTTTTAATGATTTTTTCGGAATTTGGCATAAATCTTCTTGCGAAGACGCTCTATATTACAAGTTGTGCAAAAAGATGCTATAGATCCATAAAATATAACATATTCGCCACAATAATGTACGGGAATACATATCACAATGTAGATGCATGTATAAAATTTAATACATTGACATTACAGATAAGATATCTTTTTTATCATTGAAAAATTTTATTTTTTATTTATTATTAAGTAAGGAAAAGAGTATGCATGGAAAGCACAAAGAGGATGATATGAGAGAAAAAGGGAAGAGGAAGCTATTGCTATTGATTTTTGCAGTATTGATAGGGAGTAGTTTTTTTTCGTGTATAGAACCCATAAAGCCAGTTTTTGAAGATAGGATAAAGCAGAAAGTAAGTAAGAGCGTATCAGCAGTTCAGAGTGTGCCGTACAAGTACATCGATAAGATTGAATTTTCATGGAAGAAAGTACAAAATGCATCGGCGTATTATGTATACGAACTTAAGAGCAAGACCGAGACGCTGGCATCTAAGATTGATAGTCCCGATAATATTCTAGGTTCTAATGTTACGAAACATACAATAAATATTTCTGGGAAAGAGAGTGGGAAAGAGAGTGGGAAAGAGAGAAAGAGGACGCAGACACGATATGTGATAGTAGTAGCACGAGATAGTGAGAATAAGATAGTGTTTAAGTCTGAGGTGATAGAAGGAAAGACTTTAGGAGAAGCGTGGGTAAATGAAAAAGCAGGGCACGTTGAAAGTACGTTTTATAGCGTAAGATTTCAGTGGGCGTCGGTAGAAGGAGCAAGTAAGTATTTGATAGAGCGAAAGGAAAGTGAAGGGACTGATTATGAAGAGATAGGTTTAGGAAAAAAGAGAGGAGGAGAAGAGAGCTGGGAATTTGTAGACGAAGCAGTTGAGGCAGAAACAGGGTATTGGTATAAGATTCGTGCATTTGTGATGAATGGAGAAGAGCTTGTATCTGAAAGTGAGTATGAATTTGAAGCTAAGACAGCAAAGCAGGAAGCGCCATCTGAGGTAGAGAATTTAGAAGTATCAAAGCATGAGTATAAAGATAGGATTTTATTAGTATGGGAAGAGCCCGCAGAAGTAGTAGGGTTTAAGCAAGGAGACTTGAGGTATACGATACAAAGAAGAGAGAGATCTGTGGATGATAGAGAGAAGCAGTTTAGAGCGATAGAAAATAGGATGAGTGCTTTAGAGTTGAAGAAACCAAGAGAAGCAGAGTTAAATTTTGAAGTTTTCTTTGAGGAGAGAAGTGAAGCAACGCTTGTGTATCAAGATAAGGAGATAGAAGTAAATCGAGAGTATGAATATAGAGTAGTAGCGTCGTATGAGGTTGATAAGAAGCGTGGAAAGCTTGGGAAACCGAGTGATATAGTAAGTGGAGCAGTGATACCGCGAGTAGAAAATATTGGTATCAAACAGACTGAAGCAGGTGTAAGAATTAGTTGGGATAAGTCGGTTGATTTTTCAGGGAAAGCGGAAGTATATCGTTCGGTAGGTGGGCTTGAGTTTGAAGAAGTAGGAGAAAGCATAGAAGACGAATATGACGATACAGGAGTTGAGTTTGAAACAGAATACTATTACAAAGTGAGGCTTGTACCTATTGTTAACTCTGGTATTAGTTTTAAGAGATTACACAAAGGTGAGTTCTCTGATGAGGAGGAATACAGACATGAGAGAGAAAGCGAACAAGAGTTTAATTTTTCAGTTTCGTTAGATAGAAGAAGCGAGCTAGAGTTTTTTTGGGATATAGAAGGAACCGAAGAGGAAGAAGATTTTTCGATAGAGCGCTTGAGAGAAGGTGGTGTTTTTGAAACAGTTACAGATTTAGAGTTTTCATTAGATACAGAATCGAAGAAAGGCAGTGCAAAGCTTGTAGATGTTGATCTTAATTTGAAACCGAGTTTGTATCGTTTGGTACGCAAGAGTGGAGAAGTTAGGTATTACTCAAAAGTAGCGAAGGGTGATATTTTACGAGCGGTAGAAGGAGTAAGTGCGACACAAGGAGCACATGCAGAGCATATTACTGTGAGTTGGCAACCGAGTGTTGGTGCAAAGAAGTATGAAGTTCAACTTCAAAAAAAAGGTAGCGATGAAAATTGGATTAAGTATTTGATTGAGATAGGGGAAAATGACGATGAACAGATGGTAGCTGCCATAGATCCTCCTAATAATGATGACCCTAAGTCTCGTGGAATAGAATATGATATCCGCGTTGTTACGCTAGGAAAAGACGAGAATGTTGACATAGTAAAAAGTACTCTCGTGCAAGGCAAGACTTTTGGACCTGCTGGGATGAACGTAGAAGCTACGAAAGGCTCTTCAATAGATAAGATAACAGTTTCTTGGAATTCGGTTGATCAGGCAGATGAGTATCTTGTTACACGAAAAACAAAAGGTACGGAAGATGAGTTTGAAATAGCACGAGTTAAGGCAAGAGAAAGTGTAAAAAGATATACCTATGATGATGTACTTGATAACCCTAATTATCTTAGAGAAAGTGTTCCGGTACTTGAAAAGACATATACTCAAGAATACGAATATCGTGTCGAACCGAAAAGACGTAGGGTAGAATCTTTAGCTTCTGTGGCAGCGGTGGGGTATATATTAGGATCTCCGCGTATAGAGACTTCTAATTTTTATCCAAACAAGGTAGTTGTAAGTTGGAAGCATGTTGGAGGGACTGTAGGATATAGGATTTACGATTTTGATGCAAAAGATGACTATTATCGGTACGACACGACAATTACTCATACCGCTGCAGGAGAACGCATATCTGAAGATACCGAAGTAGGTACAATAATTGAATATGAAGATAACTCTGATACTTTGCGAAGGCAAGGTTACAGATATTACAAAGTAATATCAGTAAATAAAAACAAAATAGAGAGCAGCATGCCTGATAATTTTGTGCGTGGAATGTTATTATCAAGCGTTTCTGGTGTGCGGGCAAGTGATGTAAATTATGAGAATGATAAGGGAATATACCTTGCAAAGCACGGATCTGTAACTGCTGAGTACAGTTCAAAAAGCGCTATTGATAACATTGATAGAAGCGATGATAAGCTAAGCTATGCAACAAAAATAACATGGAAAGGTGTTTACAGAGCTGATAAATATTATATCTATCGAATGGATTTTAATGAACTTACAAATTTTTGGCGCAAGATAGGAGAGAGAGAAGCGGATGAGGAACGGGTATTTTTTGATACGAATGCGCTCGTACTTCGAGAATATAGGGCGATGTACTGGGTTGTTGCAGTAGCGCAAGATAAAAAGAGTCGCTTGTATTTTGATGCATCCTTAGAAGGTAATTCTGAATATCGTCCTAGCAATGTACTTATAGCGGATGCCATGGAAGATTTTTTCAGTTTTAACGCGGGTAAGCAGAATGAAAACATAGAAGCGATGAATGAAGCGAGCAATGTTGATGTAGGAAGTAGATGGATAACACCACGAGAATACTTAAATTGGAGCATAGCAGTTATTGGTGAGGCAGTATATGATATCGAAAGGAAAAGCAGCAGAGGGGAATATGGAGTTAAACATGATGGTTTTTCGAATATTGTGACTTTTACTATGAAGCACTATTCACTGGGAGCGAAAGTATTGCAAACTAATAATGAAAAACAAAGACGAGACAAGAAAAGTACAGAATTAGTTATTGACGGTTATTGGGGTGGTACCTTTGATGAAGATTGCAAGACAGGGACTGTTAATACTAGAGATGGATGTGAAGAGCCCTATTATAGTACCTTTGGCAGAGAGGCAAAAAGACTTGGAGTATATTTATTGAGATATAATGGTATCGACGTACAGTCGCCGTATGGAGAAGCTCAGGTTAGACCTAGTGGAAAAGGTACAAAAATAAGCAGTGGATATATTCATACTAACAATGGATTGGTCTATGACTTTAGAGAGGGGAGCGTATCTTTTAACTGGAAAGCGCTAGGTAAACAAATTACCGTTACGAAAGCAGACAATGTTGGAGTTCGAGGTCCGCTTAATCCACACGTGACACCGATTCGTCTTAATAGAAGTTATGATGTTTATTTAAGAATGGTATACGGAATGGAGCGGTAGCATGGTATGAGAAAGTTGATAGTAATAGTGAGTATTTGTTGTATAGGGATGGTTTCCTTTCGTGTCTATGGAGAGGAAGTAGGTAAAGAGAAAGCGAAAAAAGCCCGTATAAGTTTAGGGCTTGATTTAGCAGACACTACGATAGCGTTTTTTGAAAGAGATGGAGTACACATTCCGGTGAGTATAGGAGTGGGATATGATTTTACGGATAATTTCCAGGCATATTCTTCACAGATAATACGGTTTCCGTTAAGAGGTGGATACATATATACTCCATCAATTGGATTGCGAGTACATTCTAAGAGCATATACGGACTTACATTTTTTCTAGGAGCAGACATAGGATATGAACTTACCAATGTAGTGTGGTTTAAGAATGGTTTCATAATGCGGACACATGTAGGAACTCGTTATATATTTCGTTTTAACATGTATATAGAAGGCGGAGCAGGAGGTAATTTTGCAATTTCAGCAAATGAGATAAGGCCGAGTTATTTTTTGATACTTGGATACATAATGTAAGAGAGCGTGAGCATGAGTGTTATGAAGAAGCGAAGCGAAGTAATACTAGGTAGTATTATTATTTTGTTATTGGTTGTGAGCTGTGAGAATTTCATGGGGTTTGAAGAGGTACCGTATGAGAGTGGGGATGGAAGTGCAGGAGAAGGGCTGATATCATTGTTTGGAAAAGGGTCGGATCAAGTGAAGAAGCTTAAAGAACCGAAAGTTAGGGTATCAGAAGGAGAATACAAAGACAAAATTGTAGTGGCATGGCAAGCAGTAGAAGAGGCAGAGTACTACAGAGTATTTCGTCGGAAGAGATCAGGGAGAGGGGATTTGATACCGTTTCGTGTAATAAAGCAAATAGTACCGAGGCATGAGACGTCATATGAAGATAAATTTTCAGTGAAAGATATGAAACGAGATGATGTGTATGCGGTGTATGAATACAAAGTAGAAGCATTTACGAAAGAAGGAGTGAGAAGTGCATCGGAGATATCAGAGGGGGGGAATCTGCTTGTATCGCCGAGAGAATTACGGGCGACGAGGAAATTTTCTACGATTAAGGTTGAGTGGGAAGCAGCACGAGGAGCGAAGAAGTACAAAGTATATAGGAGCGAAACTGATGGAGGGACATCATTTGTTAGTGAATTAGCGTTTACGTTAGAAGGGGATTTACGATATTTTATAGATGCAGAGGCGAGTTTAGAATTTGGGAAACCATACTATTATTATGTAGTTTCGGTGAATGGAGAAGAAGAGAGTGCGAAGAATGTGGTGGTGATGGGTATGCGAGTGGATGTACAGGCACCGGAACCACCGAAGGTATTTGCAAGCAAGGGGATATCGACATCAGAAGTAGAATTGACGTGGGATGAAGTAGGACCAAACGATGAAGGGAACGAGATAGTGTATAACGTATACAGGAGTAGCAGTGAATCTTCACGAATAGTGTTACTGAAAGAGGGAGTAAGAGATACGAGGTACAAAGATAAGCGAGCTTTAGAAGAGCGAGTAGATTATTACTATTATGTACAAGCGATAGAAAAGACGGGGTTAGAAGAACTAATAGGAGGATATAGCGAAGAAGCAGAAGATAAGAGAAATGTAGGGTATATATTTTCATCACCAAGAAGAGTACGAGCGAGGCGAGTAGGAAATGACATAGAAGTTTTGTGGGAGAAGGCAAGAGGAGCATTGAGATATAGGATATATGTTTCAGAAGTAGAGGATGGAAGCTATAGTGAGTTAGTAGGTGAAGTAGGAGATGTAAAGAGCTATGAGCATCGGGGAGTATTTTCAGAAGTGGGGAGCTATGGGAAGTTACAATTTTATAAAGTAGTATCAGTGAAAGGAGAGATGGTAACGGATAAAGAAAAGGCGGAGGTGTCAAGTTTGATACCGGAGAGACCGAGAGGAGTGAAGGTTTCAGAGAATTTATACGATTCTGGAGTGAGTTATTATAGAGGATTTGAAGGGAAGATATATCCCTTGAAGGTAAGTTGGGAAAAGTCGTGGGGAGCGAAGAGTTATGTGTTATGGCGATCGGAGAGTGAAGACGGAGAGTATTTTGTAATAAGTGATGACGATTTTAGAGAAGAGACGGTGTATGATGTAAATACCTATGGAATGGAAGCGGGGAAGCGTTATTATTACAAGGTATCAGCGAAAGGCTCAGGAGAAGAGAATTTTAGTGATAAAAGCGAAGTGTCAAGGAATGCTTCTAATACTACGGGAGGCTATGGTGCTTTGTCGAATTTAGAGTTTGCTGGGCAGTGGCGTAACACGATAAGAAGTTCGCATGGGAAGTTAGAATATATGCATAACGATGGACTAAGTGCGTTAGGCGAAGAAACAAAACATGGTTCTGTAAGTGGTAAGGTATATTATAAGGGAGTAGTAGCTGGGGTCGGTGCAGAAATTACGAATAGATATACAAATTATGCAGATAATTTTTTTTTGATTATAAATGGTTCTAGCACCACTAAAGTTAATTTTAATGCTAACGGTAGACAAACAGCAGATTACACGATTACGGGAATGTATGAAGGACGTATAAAAGCGGATTTAGAAATAATAAGTAAGGTTGCTGCTGGGGGCAAATATACTATTGAGCAACGTAATGGCGTGCCACGGAGCGATATTTCGTATGACGAAGTAGAATAATTGTTATGATTTATGAGGGAATTTTTATGAAACGAAAGAGTATTATATCTCGCAATTGCATAGTTATAGCTATGGTAATTATGGGAGCTACCCTAATTTTTTCTTGCGATGTTTTTATGCCTAATTTTCTTGTTGGGACTTGGTATGCATCGGGACCTTATGGTGATGAGAAGCTTACGTTTAGCAAGAAAGGAAACTTTACTGCGCAATTTTATACAGAAAATGGGAAAGTTCAAAAGATAGCAGGAAAATACAAAGCAGGGAAATCTTCGGTTCAGTTTAATTACAAAAACAAAGACGGGAAATATGAAAAACGCATAGCGTTGTATAAAATGTACAGTAGAGAGATGGATTTCATCTTTAAAGGGAAAAAAATCCGATTTCATAAATTTTAGTTTTTCTAAGATACAAAATCTTGTATATTTATAGGCATGTCATGTTACATACTTTTCGAAGTATGTAATGTAAAATAAATTACACTTGTACTTATAAGTGTATTAAATGGCAAGAAAAAAAATAAAAGTTTCGATAGCTAAAATTACAAGTATTGATGATAAGGGGAGAGGTGTCGTTGTTGCGACAGGATCTGCATCTTTTACCATTGAAGGCGCTTTACCTTATGATACGGTAAGTATTTCTATGCCATTTTCTCGCCGTAAAAAGTGAAATAAACGTGCGTTTCTAGAGCGCATTATTTTTTCTTCGTGGCATTGCATTGCACCATTTTGTTCGCACTATGGAGTTTGTGGTGGTTGTAGTACACTTCAGCATCTAAAATACGGTGCACTTTCTCGGCTGCTCGTTGCATACAAAAAAAGTAATGAAGATATCGGCCATGTTATTCCTGCAAAAGCTACCACATACTACAGAAATAAAGTCGATTATAGTTTTAAAACAGTGCGATGGATAGATGCACATGAGGGAATATTGCCATCACAAGCAGATAGACGCGGCGCAGGATTTCATGTTAGAGGTTTTTACGATAAGGTATTACACATAAATCAGTGCTTTTTACACGAAAGCAATAATCTAAGAAACACGGTGCATCAATGGGCACTTGTTTTCTTCTGTGGCATCCGAACATGCGGTTTTGAAAAATTAAACAAATAATGAAGATAGCACGGGAAATTCGATTTTACAAAGTGCTTTGTCTAATGCACAGTGCATCATTGTAGATCCACCGCGTGCGGGGCTACACAAACGCGTTATCGACTATCTATGTTCTGTAAGTCCGAAGACACTTGTGTATGTCTCATGTAATCCTATAACTCTTGCGCGCGACTTAGAACAATTGAGTACTTGTTATACCGTAGAACAATGGCAAGCTATCGATATGTTTCCGCATACACACCATGTAGAGACAGTTGTAAAGCTCGTACCCAAGTGAGTTTAGAGTAAGCGTGTAAGCATCAAACTTGCTGCAAATATAAGTGTAATTATTGCCCATCGATATATGTGCTCAGGAATGTTTTTTGATAGAGAGCGAGAGATATATGCTCCTATTATTGACCATGGAATTATGGTAAGAGAGTATAAAAATAAAGGCAAGGTTATGACTTGCCATACGAAAATGAGAATGAACAACTTGACCGTATTGTAGGTAATATACAATAGTGCACCCGTACCTATAAAATTTTTTTTATCCATGCGCACGGTAAGAAGATACAAAGACGTAAGTGGTCCTGAGGCACTTGCAAGCATAGAAGCTACTCCACTGAGCATAGCTAAGAATGCGAGGGTAATTTTTCTACCTATTGTGAGATTTTGCAATGTAATTACTTGTGCAGATGTATTGTTTTTAGCATGAAAAATTCGTGTGAATACATAGCGTAATTCTTGTATTGTCATAATAACAGCAAAGCTCAGCACAAAAAATACTATCACGGTTAGAAGAATTGTTCTTGATAAGAAAAATCCTATAAAGCCCGCAATTATAACACCTGCTAAAGCGTAGGGGATAAACATGAAAAATATTTTTTTATTACAAGTCTTTCTAAAGTGAATTATTGCCAGAACGTCACCGGGATAAAGGAGTAATAATGCAAGAGCGATAGAAACACGTACGTCTTGCACAAGGTAAATGATAAGGGGCGTTGCAATAATATTGATGCCGGGAAATCCCATTTTTGACATACCTATAATTATTGCTGAAAGTGCAAGTAATGCATACGAAATTGGATTTGCAAATAGTGTATGTAATTCTGTAGTTGGCATGTATGTATGGTATTACATAATACATCTTCGCGTATTACTATCGTGTGATAAAGTTGTATTCTCTTACAAAAACGCTGTACACTATTTGTCATATACATACAAAAAAAAGACGATATAAAATCGTCTTTTTAAAGAATTGTGTATTTATACGTACACAAAGTAAATGTATGTGTGTAATTTTTTCATTCACTTAATTTTAAATTCATATGAGCTTGTATACATCTTTGCTATTTTGTAATACTCTGTATTGGGAATGGGAGTAACAGAAATTATTTGATGAGAACCAGATACCCCTGTTATCTTCGTAAGAAATTTTGTATCTTTTTGGGGTGTAATTATTGTTTTGTCTTGAAGTTCAATTGTAGCGTAGAGTTCAATTTCTTTATTAGAAATTGCATCTCGTAATTTTTTAGGTACGGAAAAGATAGTTCTCCGAAATATAAATACTCCTCGCCCGTTGTACCCGGCTTTGTCAGTGCTTTCATAACATACTACAAATCTTCGAGTGTATATTGTCCTTTTTTTGTCATTAGGATTTTTACAAATCTCCTTTACATAGTCTTTTAAGCCTTGTAGAGAAGAGTGAGACTGTATGACATCCGTGTCTCTGTACCCATATTCTTTTAATTGTGGATTATATCTCACCTCAATAGACATAGTTTCTATGTCTTCCAAAAGAAATTTATCACTGCTTTTTATTAAAATTGGTAATTTTTTTGTGACTTCCTCTGTAATTTCCTCACTTTTTACAAAGTATACATTACCTTTCTTTATTACATTATCTTTCTTTATATACAAGCTGTCATTCGTATTTTTAGTATCTTTTTTAGTATCTTGAAGATCCATATTACACGATGCTATTACGAGACAGATCATTACAAATACTATTACATGTATTCTTTTCATACCGTACCTCTTTTTAAAAACAAAATTTTATAGAATGTACTCTATATACTCACAATATAGGTATAATGTGGAAAGATACAAGATTACATATACATTACATATACTGTAGTGAAGTAAGCTTATAAAATATCTTCTTTACAACTGTTATGTAGTTATGTAATTAAATTTATCTTTGTGAAATAATCATTATTGCACTTGAAATAATAGTATTTTTATATAACTTATCTATATCTATGTTATTAAATAAAAAAATTATATTTATACGGAATATACTATGAAGACTACTATTACTAGTAACAACATTATTGCTATGTTTTTTGTATTCTGCGCGATACTGACAGTCACAGGGTGCGAATTAGAAAATTTTCTTCGTGTAGATAATCGTGCTTACATTCGATGGGCTACCGTTACCGCTGTCTATAATAAACATGAAAAAAAACCAAAAATTGAAGTGAAGATTTTTTTTAACAAAGAGGTAGTTGTTATAGGCAGACCCAGTATAAGTGTAATTATGTCATTTTCTGATGAAGAAGCAATGATGAAAAGAGATGCCGTTTATATACGAGGCAGTAATAGTAAGACATTTGTGTTTGCGTATTTCATGGATAGGTTAGAAAGTGAAAATGTTAAAAGAGATCTAGAAAGAGTGAAAAAATATTCATACCAATTTATTCCTGTGTACGTAGATAATTTTTCTTTTGAAAATGGATATATTGCTGATAAGAGAGGTACGTTACTACCTATAGAAAATGAAAAACTGAGAAAAATGATGCATAGTCTACAAAATAAATTTGATGAGTATAATCTTTCTAAAAATCAAAAAGAGGAAATTAAAAAATTATAGCGATTTTCTCATAAAGATGTTTTAGCGTGGTGAGGGATGTAATGTTCAATATATGAGTAGTTAAAGTACAAGCGCATATTGTTACGTATTACCTTAATGTGAGAAGTATTTCTCTTTCGTTATGGATTTCAAGCGTACTTAGTTTTTACATATTTAAAACTTCCATAGGACTGTTTTTTATTCTTATCGTAAGTGCTGTAGCAATAGGCGTTTGTGTAGGTGCTACTTATTCTACTTTCCACAAAGTAGTAGTAACGGCTTTTATGGTAGGTGCTGTATTAGGTGGTTTTTGTGCATTTCGACTTGAAGTTTCGTTATTTTCAAGTGCACCACAAACTAAAGTTCGTTCTTTAATACTTGTTACACACAATGCAGATGAAACTGCCACAATACTTTATAAAAGTTTAGCGAACTTAGAGCATGTGCGTTCCGATAGTGTAAAAATATCTGAAAATGCCGCAGCTTTGTTTACCGCATTGACCACTGGAAGAAAAAATTACGTATCGCGCGCATTACAAGATGTGGTTCGTAGAAGTGGCATAAGTCATTTGCTTGCGCTTTCGGGTTTTCATTTGCAAGTGCTTTTGTTTTTTATTACGCGCGTTCAAAAATTAATTCCACGCGTGGTATTTTGCCTCAGTGCTTGCATGCTGGTTTGGTTTTATTGCTTGTGGATAGGCTTTATTCCTTCGTTGTGGCGTGCGGCTTTTATGTATACCCTCAGTGTCTTTGGTTTTATCTTTTTAGGAATAAGCAATTTTATTGTTGTATGGTCGCTTACCGGTTTTTTCATGATGCTTATTTTTCCTCATGCACTTATCATGCCGGGTTTTGTACTTTCTATGCTTGCACTATATGGGGTGGTGCATGGTAGTTCATGGTATTCAAAAGTTTTTGAAAGCTATGTTTTCATGGTTATGAAAATGTTCTCGTTGAAACATGTGCATAGAATAGTAAAAAATATCATACGATGGATATGTACCACCTGTGCGGTAGGGGTAGGTGCGGTGTTTACTACCATGTGGTACAGCATGATAATTTTTGGTTCGGCATATCCTATTGGTATCGCTGCGTCTTTACTTCTAACCCCCGTAGTAGTATTTTTTATGGGAGCAGGTATAAGTTTACTGTGCTTGCAACTTGTGAAATCAATGCTTTTATTCTTTACGCAGTATCTTGGTATAATCGATGTACTTTGTAATGCACTTGGATTTTTTATGGATGTACTTATGTATAGTATGAACGCACTACTTGCAAGAATTGCGCAAATATACAGTATCTCAACATGGGAGGGTGCAGTGTTTTTTTACGGTATACTGATAGCTATATGTATACCGTATTGTTTCAAAACCTCGCGTGGAAAATTCATCGTACGTTTCGCATTTATGTACATATCTAAGTTATGTACACGAAACAGGACATAGATACACTATGTCGCACATGGGGTATAGGGCTTAAAAAACGCTGGGGACAGAATTTTCTTATTCAAAAGCATACCGCAGAAGATATAGCGGACCTTGCACTCTCATTAGTAGAAAATACTTCAAAGCCTTGTACTCTCTGGGAAATTGGACCTGGCTTTGGTGCACTTACGCGTATTTTTTTGCACAGTACTTGCGTTAAACATTTAGATGTTTTTGAAATAGACAATGGTATTTGCAAAGCACTTGAGTTTCTCTTTGCACAGGAAATTTCCACAGGTAAGTTATACATTCAAAAAGGCGATGTCTTACGTACACTGCCGGTATTTCACCGTACTGCTTCTTCTGTGCAACTTATATGTGGAAATTTACCATATAGCGTCGGTGTACGTTTGATAATCGAAATTGCTCAAATGATGCAAGTTCATGTGCCTTTGTGTGTCATGCTACAAAAAGAAGCTGCACAGCGCATAGCCGCGCCGAGTAATACGAAAACCTATGGCGTAAGTTCTGTCATCTTGCAAACTTTGTACGAAGTGCGTATAGAACGCGTTATACAGAGGTCATTTTTTTACCCTTATGCACACGTTGATTCTGCGCTGTGCGTATTATGCCCTAAAAAAGACATTGTGCTTACCCCTGCATACATACACACTCTGATAGAAATTGCCAAATGTGCATTTTCAATGAGACGTAAAAAACTAGCAAATACGCTTGTGCCGTATTTGCGTTCTACATACGGTAGTGAGAAAATGATGCACACTGTGCAAATAGACCCCTCCGATAGAGCAGAAAGAATAAGTGTAGAGCACTACGCCGCCCTTGCGTGGGAATGCGTACAGATAATGAATTCACGTTCATGAATCTTAGGTGCTGTATGCATTTTTATATGTTTCAAAAGCACTTTTTATATGGTGCTTCTGCACCTCTGTTAAGGCATAAAGCGGTAGTCGATATACTTCTTTGCACAGCGCTAATTCTGATGCAAGGTACTTTACCGGCACGGGATTTGATTCTGTAGTGAGCAATGCGTTCATCAATGGCAGCATGGCATAAAAGTACTTTTTTGCTTTTTGTATTTCTCCATGTAACGCATTTTCTATACATGATGAAAGTTCCTTTGGTATCACGTTACTTGCTACCGAAATAACGCCATGTCCCCCCAAGGCAATTAAGGCAAGCGAGAGGTTGTCGTCTCCGCTTAGTACGCATATTTTTTCATTTTGTGAGAGTATGTACATTGCGTCATTTATGTTACCTGTTGCATCCTTTATACCGACTATGTTTTCATGTTTAGAAAGTGAAAGTATCGTATCTGTTGCTATAGCCTTGCCCGTGCGTCCTGGAATATTGTAGAGAATCATGGGCATGGAAACGGCATTTGCAATTTCTGTAAAGTGATGAAAAAAACCCGTCTGCGATGGCTTGTTGTAATAAGGTGCTACCTGCAATGACGCAGCAGCTCCTAATTCAGATGCAGCACTTGTGAGCTCTATTGCCTCTTGCGTACTGTTAGAGCCCGTGCCTGCAATGACAGGTACTCTTCCTCGTGCTTGGTCAAGCACAATTTTTATAATGCGCGTGTGTTCTTCATGCGTAAGCGTGGGGCTTTCTCCCGTTGTGCCGACAGGCACAAGTCCGCTAATGCCATTTGTTATTTGAAGTTCAACGAGATTGCGCAATGCTTTTTCATCTATATCACCACCATGTGTAAATGGCGTTATTAACGCCGTGTAAGTTCCACGAAACATAGGAACCTCCTTATCTATTGATATTGTAACTTATTAAATATCATTTTGTACTTTCATCATGCGAGAGCAATGCATCCATTACTAGTTCCACAGGTATCAGTTTACCTTTATGCATATGTTTGTAAGAAGTAAGCCATTCCGCTGCTAATACTGCACCGAGCGCAAAGCCCGCTCTGCTACGCGCTTTGTGAGAGAGTGCAATGGTATCAAAGTCGCTGTCTATTACAAGTTCGTGAAACCCGCGCTCATAACCTACGCGTTGCGAAACAACGGCGAGCGCGTCATTTGCTATTGCACTGTGTTCAGGAAGATTAACCGCTAGATGTGTCTTGCGTTCCAGTTGTCTTAAAACACGATCTGCAGTCATCAAGGCAGTGCCCGATGGACGATCTTTCTTTTTTGTATGATGAGTCTCCGACAGCGCTACATCGTACTCGGGCAGTGCATTGACAATACGTGCCGTATACTCGGCAATGCGCGCGAAGACATGTGCTCCTATAGAAAAATTAGCTCCATAGACACAACATATCTGCGAATTTTTTATCATAGCTTCTACTGCGATCTTGTCTGCTTCCCATCCTGTAGTACCGATAACCGTTGGCATACGTAAGCTACTGTAAGTTTTTGCATTTTCTTTTACCGCTGAAGGAAGTGAAAATTCTATAAGTACATCTGTGTTTTTAAGAATGTCCGTTGACACTTCAGCAAGCGTTTTTGCCTCAACTTCTACACAGCGAGGCGATGAGCGAAACACGACTTCATGCGATCGTTTACGCAGCTGTATTTCTACTTCGCGTCCCATGTTTCCATATCCTACAATGCCGACTTTCATAGCGTCATCTTTTGTAGTGCTGCGTTATGCATCTTGGGAAAGCATGGTAGCACTTGTTATAACGATGTCTTCAATGCTACATCCACGCGATAAGTCGCTTGCAGGTGCGCGTAAGCCTTGTATAAAAGGTCCGTATGCACGCGCTGTGCCAATGCGCTGTGCTATTTTGTAGCCGATATTGCCCGAAGCAAGGTCGGGGAATATATATACATTTGCCGTACCTGCTACCGGTGAATTTGGTGCTTTTTTTGCTCCTATATTCTTGTCGATCGCGGCATCAAATTGCAGCTCTCCATCTACTAAAAGTAAAGGATCGCGAGAGACAAGCAGTTGTGTTGCTTTTCTTACGCGAGTGACTTCTTCGTGGTTTGCCGAACCTTTTGTAGAAAACGAAAGCATAGCCACGCGCGGTACTACTTTCAAAATAGTCTGACAAGAGCAAGCGCTACTATACGCTATGTCTGAAAGCTCTTCTGCCGAAGGGCGTGGAATTATCGCGCAATCGGAAAATATCATGTATCCGTTTGCACCCAAGTTGTCATTGTTTGTTTCAATGACAAAAAATGAGGAGACGACCTTTACATCTTTTGCAGGCTGTATAATAGTGATAGCTGAACGTAGCACATCTGCAGTGGTCTGTGTAGCGCCTGCGACCATTGCATGCACTTCGCGTGTTTTCACCAACATAGATGCAAAGTTTAGCGGGTTTTGCATAGCCGTCTGTGCAGAGGCTTCGTTCATACCTTTATGTTTTCTTATTTCGTACAATTTTTGTGCGTATTCTGATGTACGTGCATCATTTGCAGGATCTACTACCTGTATACGATTTTTGTTTTTCGCTGCTTCAAATGAGTCTTTTATATTTGCGGAGTCGGCACATTGCGAGATCTTCTGATTATCGCCTACAATGACCACATGCGATGCGATGTCTTCTGTTGTAAGACGAAGCGCTGAGGCAAGTATTCGCGCATCATCTCCTTCGGAAAAAACTACAGATCGTTTTTTTTCTTGAGCTTGTTTTATAATTGATTGTGCAAAATTCATGGTTTTTTCTTATGAGTCTATTGTATTATTGTATAAAAATAAAGATATTTGCATACAATAAATAGCAGATGAATAAATCTTCTAGTTTTACATATGCAGCTTCTATTATAGGCTACGGTCGCTTCGGCACCTTATGGGGAGAAATTCTTGCCTCGTACTTTTCTCTTAAAGGTCAAGTTGTGGCAGTTTCAGATTTGCATACAATTTCTTCAAATTTACCACAAGGGCTACATCAATGCTCTTTAGAGGATGCTTTAAGGTTAAGCGAGGCTATTTTTCTTTGTGTACCTATTTCTCAAATGCAGCGTGTACTTACATGCATTGCACCTATGGTGAACCCCGATGCACTTGTGTGCGATACTTGCTCTGTGAAAACATTGCCTGCACACTGGATGCAAGAGACGCTTCCTAAAAGCTTGCGTATTTTAGCAACGCATCCGCTCTTCGGACCTGATTCATTTACGCGTGATGCGAAATATCATAATACTATTATTTGTTCACCGGTGCGCATCAGCGATACAGAATATCAAAAATGGCTTCAGAGATTTCGCGAAATGAATTTAGTTCCAAAGACGCTTGATCTTGTGGAACACGATAAGCAGGCGGCTTACACGCAATGTCTTACCCATATGCTCGGACGTGTTTTAAGCTCTCTGAAACTCACGAAATATACTGTTTCTACGTGTGGATACGAAGCATTGCTTGAGATAATCTTACAAACATGCTCAGACTCTTCTACACTTTTTGAAGATATGCATCAATATAACAATTATTCACAAGAAATGCGCCATGCCTTGCAGCGGGCTTTTACCGATGTTATAGATGCACTTGATAAAAAATCTTAAAGGCGGAGTTCTGCTTACTTGGTGTTGCGAGTAATGATGTTATAATAAATGATATGAAAGATATTCAGTACACACATATAGAAGAAAATGAGTTTGCAACTTTGATAGCTGCAGACGTAGAAATACAAGGCACCGTGAAAACGCAAGATATCGTACTTATAAAAGGTAGCATAGTCAATGGAAATGTACACGGGGGTATGATATGTGTTGCTGCAGAAGGACGCATAGAAGGAACGATAAAAACTGCACATCTGATAGTTTCTGGTATCGTAGAAGGAGAATTGAATATTTCTGAAAATATACATGTTTTGAAAAGTGGTGAAGTTAAGGGACGTGTTGAAACTGTTGATATTGTCATAGATAAAGGAGCAAAGTTTAACAGTACGTGCAAGATGGTATCTCGTAAATACATAGGAAATGAAAAATAAGTATAGTGTATGAAAAGTGCCAAAATATTTGTATTCGTATTATTAGTCTTGCCTTTTATTTCTTCAATTGCATTTGCGCAATTGTCGAGAAATACCAATCTTGCTTCTTCATCGCCGTATATCCTCTATAAGCAAGGCAAATATAGAGAGGCAATCCGCGAGTCTGAAATACTTATAAGAAAAGATAGACAAAATATTGGAGCCTATGCAGTAAAGGGTTGGGCACATTTATCATTACGGCAGTGGAGTCAGGCATTGAATATAGCAAGGGCAGCATATGCACAGATGCCAACTGATAGACGCATTGTAGAAATACTCGCAGAAGCCTACTACGAATTGGAAAAATATGATGAGGCTTTAAAATACTTTGAACGCTATCTTGCAATTGCGCCAAAGGGACAATTAAAAAGCTGGGTACATTACTTTATAGGAATGATATATCTAAAACGAGGGAAGCTCAGCAAAGCGGATATTTCATTTACTGCTGCGGTAGAATACGAAAAAGTGCGAGGCAAGACTCCACGTGTGCAGTGGGCATTGGCACTTGCACGCATTAAAGAGAAACGTGAGCGTGCAAAAGAAGCACTGCAAGTATATCGTTATATACTTTCAATAGACTCAAAGAACACTATAGCGCGCAAGGCAATACTGCGTCTTAATGCATAAAGCACTTACATGCTTTGTATATATCTTTCAAGTGCTAGCATAAATTTTATGTATTTGTTAAAATATATTTACTTTAAGTAATCTGTCTCCTTCGTCTAGCGGTTAGGACTCAAGGTTTTCATCCTTGCAACAGGGGTTCGACTCCCCTAGGAGATAGTGTTATTCATGGGCTGCTAGCTCAGCTGGTAGAGCAACGCCCTTTTAAGGCGTGGGTCGCTGGTTCGAATCCAGCGCAGCTCAGTGCTACGAATGTCTTCAGCGTATATTGCATTCAAACTGTTTTATAAATTTTCTATGCGTAAAAATAATAAAGCCTTAATTTTCACCTCCAATATTCAAAGGCTTTGTAAATTTTTAGTCTTTGTAAGCTTTTTTATATTGTTCTGTTGTGAATCATATCGCGTCGCATTAGAAGAACAATATTTTCAGCGAGGGCAAATAGCTTTTGAGAAAAAAGAGTATAACAGGGCATTAGAGTTTTTTCATAACGCACAAGAGGTAAGCGTTAACACGGTCGCAAGATATCGAATGGCGGAGATATACCTTATACAAGATAATTTTGAAGAAGCGAGAAAACTCATTAATAGGCTGCTTTTTATTGATAGAGACAATACCTTGGCACATGAACTGAATATCTTATGGCATATTAAGAAAAATAATAGAAAAAAAGTAATGCAGTTATATGAAAAACTTATCTCTGAAGATATTCGTATGGGTGGTAGAGCCTATGCAAATATTGCTGTGTTTTATCTTAATGGAAAAGAGTATAAAACTGCGCTTGAATTTTTCAGAAAAGCAGACGCAACAGGCGAGAAGTCTGTCGGAATGCTCATAGCGTATCTTGCGACACTTCGGTTATACACACGTCCCGAATCTGAAATTTCTGAAGAAGATAATGCAAAGCCTACGGAGGATGTCGCTGAAATGCAGAGCACGGAGGAGAGTGCATCCACTCCAATACCGCAACATGTCGATGAACAAAATCTTACGCCAACCGCAACACAAAATGACGCATTGCGAAAAGAAACAGAGCAGGCAACAAAAACACACGCAGATGAAAAGAAGAGTACGCAGCAAAATGACAGACAACGTGATAAAAGCACATCTCCCGACGAGGTATCTGAAGCGACTGTTAAGCTTCGCGAAGATATACGCGTTGACATGGACAGAGTAGTTTCTCAGTTTCTTGAACTTTATGAAAAAAATGAAGTATCAGCATCGGTGCTTATGCAAGCAGCGAAGGATCTTGAGAGTGATACATTTTTTGTATATGCATTTGCGTTGTATAAAGCTATTGCTGAAAAAAAGAATGAAGAAGAAACAAGTGAAGAAGATATAAACACAGCATCCCTTGTTGATAGTGCTACTCGTGTTAACGCATACCGTGCGCTTGTAACTCTTATTGCGAAAAAGCAGTATCACGTAAGCGATGAGCATGCACCTCTTACGATTTTGACCTATGTAGAAGAAATCTTTAAAATTTTATTTCCAAGAGACGAGGATCTTATTGTTGAGTATACAAACAGTCTTTTCGACCTTTTGGAGATGGAAGAAATAACTGATGTGTTAAAAACGAAATTGCAAGAGCTGTATGATGAATATAAAATTGTGAAGCCCGAAGAGCCAAAAGTGCCAGTAGAAGAATTAGAAGAACTAGAAGTAAAAGACACTAAGCCAAGGTAATGTTTTTACGTACAATGTTTGCTAGTAGTAAAAGTTATGCGTATCTTACGCGATGCCTATAGAATAAGTTGTATTGGGCAGTGATCTGAGCCCATCACATCCGAGCAGATAGTGCTTTCTTTTATCAATGCTGTAGCATACGCATTGGTACAGAAGTAATCTATTCTCCAACCGACGTTTCGACTACGCGCTCCTGCACGATATGACCACCATGTATAGTGCTGTGGTTCTTTGCAAAAATGTCTAAAAGTATCCGTATAGCCTTCGGAGATAAAGCTGTCCATCCATGCACGCTCTTGTGGAAGATAGCCAGGACTTTCTTCGTTTTCTTTAGGGCGTGCTAAGTCTATTTCAGTGTGTGCAATATTGTAATCACCGCAGAGTATAAGAGGCTGCTTTTTTTGTGTGATGCTGTTACACAATTCACGCATGGCGTTGCAAAATTCCAATTTGTATGAAAGGCGTTTTCCTTTCTCTTGGCTGTTGGGAAAGTACGCATTTATCAAGGTAAATTCCTGTGTGTTGGCGATAAGTACGCGTCCTTCTATATCAAAAATATCTTTTCCCACACGCTCCTCTACCGACAGAGGTACTTTGCTGTATATTGCAGTGCCACTATAGCCTTTTTTTTCCGCAGAATTCCAATAACTATGGTAGCCTTCAGGTTCAATCAAAGAAGTAGGTAATTGCTCTTTATGAGCTTTTGTCTCTTGTATGCATACAATATCAGCGTTTGAAGATTGTATAAATTCTACAAGTCCTTTTTTCTCAGCGGCACGAATTCCATTGACATTCCAACTGATAACATTCATGCGTAAATGGTAGCATATTTCACGTGTCTGCATTATACTAAACATATATATTAGAGAATATAATGCCGAGCTCACAATCAATTGCTATTACATCTAAAGCAAAGCATTCAGAAAGTATTTTGCATGCTATGATAACTGCACGCATTATTGATGAATTAGAACGAGAGTATACTTCACGTGGTGAAGCATTTTTTCATGCTTCAGGTGCAGGGCATGAAGGTGTCGCCGCCTTAGAGCCGCATCTGAATTCACATGACTATATTCATGCTCACTATCGAGATAAAGCGTTGTTGCTTGCACGTGGACTTACTCCTTATGAGTATTTTCTTGCGCTCTTTGATAAAGATGCCTCATTTTCAAAAGGGAGACAACTGAATGCTCATGTGATAGTCAAAGCCCATAAAATATTGAGCATCGCAGGTCCTCTTGCGAATAACTCACCGCAATCAGCGGGTATAGCTGCTCATCTCAAAGCATGTACAAGATCGGGAAACTATCCCATAACTGTTTGTGGTGTTGGTGATGGCACGACACAAGAAGGCGAATTTTTAGAAGCTTTGACGCTTTCTATCATTGATACATTGCCTGTGTTGTTTCTTATAGAGGATAACAAATTTGCTATTTCCACGCCTACGGAAGGAAAAACATTTTATCATGTTGGCGATAAGAAGCTAGATGAGTTTATGGGTGTTCCTATTACTCGCGTAGATGGAAGAAATCCGCATGAAGCATATGAAGCATTTGCAGAAGTTACGGCGGATATGAGAAGTACTGGTCGTGCTCGTATCGTGGTATTTTCCGTAGAGCGTCTTGCAAGTCATTCAAATGCTGATGACCATAAAATATATAGAAGCATTGAAGAAATTACGCATCTTGAAGATAGCTCTGATCCAATTGTAAATTATCTTATGCACCTGCATGATGAATGCAGAGCAGATGCAAAAACACGTCTTGAAACTCTCTGTAATGAAATGCGTCCTACATTGCGCAAATTGGCACAAAAAGCACAACGCGAAGCGAATCCCCAAACGGTGTTTTCGTCTAAGGCAGCCTTGCCCTCTACAGTACATGAAAAAGCACGCGAACCATATGAAAGTGGTGATGCAACCATGATAGAGGCGATGAATGAGGTGCTGTCTGCATGGCTTGAAAAAGACTCTCGCGTATTTTTGTATGGACAAGACATAGAAGACCCTAAAGGTGACGTGTTTGGGCTTACAAAAGGCCTCTCGACAAAATTTAACGGCAGGGTTGTAAATAGCCCTTTAAGCGAGTCTTTTATCGTCGGCACCGCAATCGGAAGAGCACTTGCAGGTGGACGCCCCGTTGCCTTTTTGCAGTTTGCGGATTTTCTTCCACTTGCTTTTAATCAAATATATGCAGAACTTGGAAGCATGTACTGGCGTACAGGCGGTACATGGGCGGTGCCTGTAATTATACTTGCAACTTGTGGAGGCTATAGACCGGGCTTAGGACCATTTCATGCTTCTGTTATGGAATCATTTACCACGCATGTACCGGGTTTAGATGTTGTTATGCCTTCCAATGCTGCGGATGCTGCAGGCTTGTTAAACGCTGCGTTTTTTTCAGAACGACCTACTATATTCTTTTATCCAAAAAGCAGACTCAACTCACCAGAAAAAAACATAAGTAAACGCAGTGCACGACGCTATGTTGTTGTTCCCGGCACGGCAGATAGAATACGAGAAGGCGATGATATTACTATTGTCGGTTACGGCAACACCGTAGTGCTGTGTGAAAAGGTAGCAGATAGTTTAGAACAGGTAGGCAAGCACGCTGATGTTATAGACCTACGTTCGATGAGTCCTCTTGATGATGCGACAATACGCGAATCTGTAAAACGCACCGGTAGGCTTCTTATTGCGCATGAAGATACGCGCTCTGTGAGTATAAGCTCTGAAATTATAGCGCGCGTCGTAGAAGACGCAACATTGAAGCCTCACGCTATTGAACGCGTTACGCGATCAGATACGTATGTGCCGTGTAATTTTCAAAACCAGCTTGAAGTCTTACCTTCTTACAAACGAATTTTAGAAGCAGCGGTGCGCCTTTTAGATGGCACGGTTACATGGCAAGTTAGCTCAAAGAAAGAAGACGCATTTGCACACATACGCGCCGTTGGCATAAGCCCTTCTGATGAGCATTTGACTATCATGAAGTGGAATATTGCAGAAGGAGATAGTATATCCGAAGGAGATTTCATTGCAGAAGGCGAAGCGGATAAATCTGCTTGTGATATTAGAGCGTCTATAAGCGGCAAGGTTGAGAAGCTCTGCGTTGCAGAAGGTGACATGATAGCGATAGGAGAGCCCATTGTTCGCGTGCAAGTAGACAGTGCGGCCCATGATGTTGTGCATACGGTAACGAAAGAAGAGTCAGGAAAAGCCGATATAGTATTTTCTTCTACAGAGGAAGAACACATTCGTTCTGTTTCACCAAAAGAAACAAAATCCAACGACATATATGTTTCTCGCATACAGACCGTATTAGGCACGCGTACGGTAGATAATACTGAGCTTGTTTCTTTATCGCCTGATTGGACAGAAGATAAAATAATTGCAAGTACCGGAATACGATCGCGACACTGGGTTGGTGAAAATCAAACAGTGGTTTCTATGGCTACTGAAGCAGCTCGAAAAACACTATCTGATGCAAAGCTTTCTTTACGAAATATCGACGGCATTATATGTGCGACAGGTACGCATCAGTATCAATCGCCGTCGCTTGCGGCTATGGTACAGTATGAGCTTGTCAAAGATATCTCTGATGATTCTTTTGCATACACCGGATATGCCTATGATGTGTCCGCCGCATGCTCAGGGTATGTCTTTGCACTTTCTGCAGCGTATCATAGAGTTTTTCATAATCCTAGTGAAGTTGTGTTAGTACTTACTTCCGAAGTGCTTTCTCCGCGCATTGATATGTTTGACTATGGAACGGCACCTGTTTTTTCTGATGCGGCGAGCGCAAGCATTGTTGCATCTGATTCATTTTTTGCGCATACTGCCCATGAGGATAATACCTCACGAGGCTTGTTATTTCGTCCACCATTATTACAAACACTTGGAGAGCCCGCTACAGATCTTGTAGTACCTGAATGTGGCACTATACACATGAATGGTATAAAGGTTTATAAAGTTGCCGTTACTCATTTGACGAGCATTGCAAGAAAGGTATGCGAGCGACATGCTATAAACCTTGACGAGGTAGATTTAATTGTCCCTCATCAAGCGAATGCTAAAATCATACATGGTGTTGCGCGTCGACTACAAATGCCTTTAGAAAAATTTTACTCTAGTATAGATAAACACGGAAATAGCTCTTCAAACACTATACCTATTTGTTTACGTGAATTAGAAGATAAAGGAATGCTTGCAGGCAAAAAAGTATTACTCATTGCTTTTGGTAGTGGCTATACATTTGGTGGCACATTGTTAGACTACTCGTAAAAAGGCAGAAAATTTTCTACGTATGTGATATTTTCATACGACTTTCTAGATACGTAAAAGACAAGTATCACTTGTGATATAATTAAAAAAAGAAATTTTTTTACAAATTCTTACTTAGATAAGTTGGAGGTGTTATGGTTTCAAAAATTGTTACCATAAAGAACGAAACGGGATTACACACTCGCCCCGGTCAGCGCTTTGTAAAGCAAGCACAATCATATGTTTGTGACATTGTAGTAAAAAAAGACGAGAAAATAGCAAATGCAAAAAGCCTTCTTAAAATGCTAAAACTCGGCATATCACAAGGGGATGAAATGACTATAGAATGTAGCGGTGAAAATGAAGAAAAAGCTCTTGCAGAACTTGTACAGTGGATAGAAAATTTGACAGAGTAGCTTCATTGAAGGGTTTATAGTGTCAGAATTTTTTGAAAATCTTAGCATAGGATCAAAGGGTTGTGCATATGGTGCAGTTATCTGCATACCAAAAGTATCTGATATTTCATATGCTGCAACAATAGAAAGCAAAGCAGTTGATTCTGAGTTACAGCGATTTTCTGTTGCGCATGTGACTATGCTGCAACAATTAGATGAGCTTATTGAAGATGCGAAAAAAAATCTCGGAGACGAACACGCAGAAATTTTTGAAGGACATCGTACGCTTATTGAAGACGAAGAACTGCAAAATGAAATAAAAGAAAAAATACGAGTAAAACTATATTCATCAGAAAAAGCGATAGAAGAATTTACCCAAGAAACCTGCGATGAAATGTCGCAACTTGATGAATATTTCCAAGAGCGAGCGCAGGATTTTAGAGATTTAGGCAGCAGATTTATCGCAGTGTTACAACATGGAAACATGCATAATCCTCTTGCAACATTACAACATAAAAGTATTATCGTGGCGCATGAACTTACGCCTTCTATGACGGCACAAATGGATGTCGATAAAGTATTGGCCTTTGTAACTGAAACTGGGGGCTGTACATCGCATGTTTCGTTTATTGCACAAAATTTAGAAATTCCTGCACTCATCGGAGTCGATGGAATATGCGCAAAAGTTCACACAGAAGATTGCATTATAGTAGATGCACTTGATGGACGCATTGTACTTCATCCGAGTGAAGAAGAAATTAGAGTCTTAGAAGAAAAAAAACGCATGTATGAAATGCAGGTTCATACGCTTTTAGCGCGCAGTAGCGAACAAGCGTGTACAAAAGACGGAAAAGTAGTAAAAGTATACGCAAACATAGGCAGCGAAGATGACGCACGTACTGCGAAAAAATACGGAGCAGACGGCATAGGTCTTTTTCGTACTGAGTTTTTATTTATGGGAGATTCTTCACCTTCTCAGGAAGAACAAGAGAAATTATATAAAAGTGTTATTTCAATAATGCAAGAAAAGCCTGTTACCGTGCGTATGCTCGACGTAGGCGGAGATAAAAATATTTCATATCTTAATTTGCATCGTGAAGAAAACCCTTTTTTAGGGTATCGCGGCATACGCATGTACGCCGATCATCTTCCACTTATTAAAGAACAGGTGTCTGCTTTGTTACTTGCAAGCGCACATAGAGCGGTAAAAATTATGGTACCTATGCTTATGGCGGTACGAGAAATTCGATGGTTTAAAGATATCGTTTCCGAAACTGAAAAAAATTTACGGCAGCAAGGTAAAGAAGTAGGTGACTACGATATTGGCGTAATGATTGAAACACCCGCGGCAAGTGTTTTAAGCAATGTTTTTGCTCACGAGGTGGATTTTTTTAGCATTGGGTCAAATGATCTTATCCAATACACACTTGCAGTTGATAGAGGAGAAAAAACAGTAGCACATCTTTATCAGCCTTTTCATCCTGCAGTGCTTCGACTTATTCATAAAACCGTGCAGTTTGCAAATAAAGAAGAAATAGAAGTTTCGCTTTGTGGAAATATGGGAGGAAGCGAGAAAGCAATTCCGCTTCTAGTTGCCTTTGGCATCGATGCAGTGAGTACTGCGCCAAGTAATATACCGTTTATCAAAGATCTTATACGAAACCTTTGTTATGAAGATTTGCAACGCGATATAAAACCACTACGAATGATAGGCACTCACAAAGAATCTATAGAATTTATTGAAGATTTTTTTTACAAAATGTATAAAAAATAATAATCCTGCGTTGAAAGTATTTTTGTGATAAAATTTTACAAGCTACTCGCCGGAGTGGTGAAATTGGTAGACACACAGGACTTAAAATCCTGCGGCAGTAATGCTGTACCGGTTCAAGTCCGGTCTCCGGCATTTTTTACATGCATCAGTAGTTCTTTTATATCTTTTGATAAGAGAGTATTTAGAAAATTGGTTTATAACCGATTATAATGGTGGATAGGTTATGGAAGTTCCAATACCGGGCTATTCAAGCTCATCAGGCATAGACACACAAAAAATTATTCAAGACCTCCTTGAAGTAAAGCGCAAGCCAATTTATACATTGGAAAAACGCATACAAGATTCTCAAAACCAAACGCGCTTGTGGAATAATTTAGATAAAGACATGAGGCAGTTTCAAAGCTATGCAAAGAAACTCTATGGCTTTGAAAATCCTTTTGATGAGCGAAGTGTTACGAGCAGCGATGAGACGGTTTTGACCGCAGAGGCATCTCGTGGTGCACAAGTTGGCGAATACGAATTGCTTGTAAAGCAAACCGCGGATGCAGATGTATGGGCAAGTGATTCTGTACGTAAAGATATACATATTCCGAAAGGTTTGTACACATTTTCTGTTGGCGAAAAACGCGCTACTGTTAATTTTATAGGTGGTGATATTCAAAAGTTTATAAATGCGTTTACCGATGAGATAGACGAAAAACTGATAAGCATAAAATCAATACAAAGCGGCACAGACAAAAATTACACGACGCTTATTTTGGAAAGCAAAAAACGCGGAAAGAAATTTGCGCTTACGCTTTCAGATAGTGCAGAAAAATTTTCTCATGACCTTGGGTTTCAAAGTTACAATACGAAAAGCGCGCGTTCCCCTCTTGCTTTCACAGACGATACAATAACGCGTGTTATAAGCGATGAATCTTTTATAGAGAAAAAAAGCAATAAATTTTCTGCACTTAATCCCGGAGGTATAGCTCATTTCACTCTCCCAAGTGTGCATTCTACGCAGCAATCTGCATCACAAGAGTCGATGCTTGGACTGCAGTTTACGTTAGAGCCTTTTCAGCAACAGGAAATTACTTCACATGCGATCATACGCGATAATATTGAAGCAACTTTAGAGGATGTGACAGTTTCTGGTGTGATAGAAATGCAGAATAATGAAGATACGGAAGAAGCATTAACAGAAAAACTTAGTCTTGTTTTTTCTGCGGATGGTATGCAAACTTTATACGCCTTACCTTCTCAAGAGAGACAAAATACGGTTTCGATAAATTTGCCACTTCGTGAAATGCGTGATGCGCAAGGAAATGTATCTTTTATCATAGCAAATCCTTTTCCGCGTTATAAACTTGTTTTACAAAATGCAGAAATTAACACCGATGGTAAAGAAAGTGCGCTAGTTGTGAAAAACCCCATTTCACGTGCACGTAATGCCATAATACAACTTAATGGCGTGAATTTAGAGCGAGAGACCAATGTCCTTAATGACATGCTCCCCGGACTTACGCTTACGGCAAAACGAGCATCAGATGATGTGGTTTTTTTGTCAGTGAAAAATAATGAGAAAATGATAAAGGATTCTATTATCAATTTTGTAGGATCATACAATCAAATGATGAAAAAAATAACGTTGTATACGAGCAGCAAAATTGTAGATAGAGAGTTTGCTGTTTTGGACTCACTTCAAATTGAAAATGGACAAGAAAGAGAGCAGGCTAAAAAAGACTTAGGACAACTCTCAGGCAATTTTTCTCTTATAAGACTCACCAATAGTCTGATAACAGCGGTTTCGCGTCAGTACCCGACTGAAACAAATTCGCAGATAACGATGCTAAGAAATATTGGAATTGCTTCAAATATCAGTGATTCTGGCGCATCACGCACGCGATTAGGTAGTCGATTTTTAGATATAGATGAACCAGTGTTAGATGAAGCACTTTCAAAAAATATAGACGAGGTTGCCGAGATCTTTGGCTCTGATCAAAATAATGATCTTGCGATAGAAGAAGGCGTTGCATTTGCTACTGCAGAACTGATACGTCCTTTCACCATAACAGGTGGTATTGTAAGTCAGAAACGTAAAACTTTGCAGCGGGGCGTTGACGATAATTACAAACAAATTTCGCGTTATGAGAAACGCGTAAAAGACTATCATCAAAAAATAAAAAAAGACTTTGCTACTATGGAACGATCCTTAAGTAAACTTGAAGATGCCACAAACTCTTTGAAAGGATTATCAGGTTCGGGTTCTCAGTAAAAATATACACTATTTCTTACATGTTTATATGAAAATTTTTATAAATAATCAAAGCGTTTCATATACCCTTGAAGGGGAAAAAAACTTATTTGATGTTTTTTTATCTCTTGAAAAAACCATTGCCGCTTCTGAGGGTGTTGTAACTGCGCTTTTGCTTAATGGACAGAACATCGCACTTGATGAGGAAAATCTGAAATCTATAGAACTTGAAAAAATTATGCGTCTTGAAATAGAAACTGCGCATAAATCACTTGTACGCGTACAACAGCTTGAGTCAATACACGAATATATCGATGCCATAGTTCGTATAGCCCAGCATGCATCATCTGAAAATGAAACACATGCATCAGCACTTCAGTACAATATACACGCCGAGGATATTCAGGATCTTGCGCAGCATTTAAATAGGCTATGCACCTCAGATGATTTGAAGTATCCTGCAGTAGGGTATTTGTTTCTCTATGCGTGTAAAATGATGGGGCTTGTTCAACGCGATACGCTTGATGATATTACCGTCAACCAAGAAATTATAGACATACTACACAATGTTTTGACTTTTGTAAATCAATATAAATTTACGGCGCAAAATGATGCAGACTCAGCTGTTTGTTCCAATGAACTGATGGTTATGCACATTCCTCAGCTCATAAAGGTTGCGCATCTTTTAACGACAGGCGATGAGAAGTATGCCTTGCATTATTTCATAGCGAGTGTAGATTTCATATCAATGTGGCTCACGCTTACAACGCGTATTTGCGAAAATGCAAAAAAAAGACAAGAAAATGCCATTAGCATACCGTGGAGCGAAGTTCATAAAGAATTTGCGAATACTCTTGAAAAGTTGTTACAAGATTTAAGCAAGGCTTTTGAAGCACAAGATTGGATAGCCGTAAGCGATCTTATAGAATATGAAATTGTAGCAAAAATAGAAGCGCATGCTACCTGTATGCAAGAACATTATTAAAATTAAGGACAGGTACGTATGCAACATGTCTGCAGTTCTGTAGATGAAACTTCTTCCCTTGCGGAAACTTTTGTTTCTCAAGAGCTTCTTGTCAAACAATGCAATGTCGTGTTATTAGAAGGTTCGGTAGGAGTAGGAAAAAGCATTTTTGTGCGTAGTGCCTTGCGAGTTTTAGGTATTGAAGGCGCGATACCAAGTCCGACTTTTTCGCTTATCAATGAATATCACTGTGCGATATCGTCTCGTTTTCCAACAGCGCGCATGATAGACTTACTCTATCATGTGGATTTGTACCGTATTGAAAGTGACGAGGCGTTTTTTTCATTAGACTTATACGAATGCGCGCGAGAAGGTGTGGTTTTTGTAGAGTGGGCACAAAATTTCCCGCGCTCTTTTTATCCGTCTCCATATCATTGCGTTTCAATTACTATGCCATCATCGCACTCTTATCCTATGCGTAGAATAGTTAGCATTACGTAGTATGATACGTAAATTCTTTTTTTATCGCAGCACAAGAAATTTATACCATACAATACAAATAGATGAAACATACGAAAGAATTTCATGTGCTTGCCTGCGATGCTTCTATGGATGAAGTTTCACTTTCATGGGCAATTTGCAATGAGATATTGGACATAGAAGCGTGCGCACAACTTCAGTATTCGCGTGGTAGTGCAGATAAACGCAGCGATAGGTTTGTTCCAAGTGTAGAATACCTACGCGAAATACTAGAAGCAAATTATCACGATTTACGTTGTATATGTTGCACTGTAGGGCCGGGTTCTTTTACGGGAATTCGTAACACGCTTGCGTTTGTAAAAGGTCTTATTGCCGTTTGTGCAGAAAATACTCCTATTCACGCTGTTGCGGTGCGCACGCACGATGCTATTGCCTATCGGTATCGTAATGCGAGAACCTGTGATACTCCGTTGTTAGTAGTAAACGATGCGAGAAGTGGTCGCTATTATACTGCATTGTATTCATCAGGTACTTGTATCTCCAAACAAGAACAAAAGGGCTTAAGTGTGTGCGATGCTAATCCTAAAATATACGACTATAGCACGGAAGAAATAAGTGCTATGCTCGGTGACTGTAATTCTCTTGATTGTGTAGGGAATGCATCGGAGTCTATGGTAGAAACGCTTCAAAAGTGTAAAAATACTATGCGACTTACACGCTTGCATGATACTACATGCACGATGGTGCAAGCGGTGCATGAACTCGGACTTCTGTATTACGAAAAAAACATACACGAAATACTAGCACTTTCTGAGCCTCTGTATATACGTGCATCAGTCTCGTAGTTATTTAAGAATGTATTACTTATTTAGTAGTTTTTTCGTCATGCGCATTTTTATGCTTCAGTTGTTGTAGTTTTTTGTTGATGTGTGAAAAATCATTTGATTTTTTTTGTACGGCAGAAAAATTTTCAGCTTGAATGCTTTTCCATATTTCTTCTCGGTATATTGCTACATTTTTTGGTGCGTCAATTCCAATTTTTACGTTGTCGTTATTTGTTCCTATAATTGTAACTCGTATCATATCGTTTATTACAATAACTTCGTTAATTTTTCGAGACAAAACAAGCATATAGTTACTATTATACTATTGTGCGTGTATGAGTTGTTGTAACTATTCTACCTTGTATTCGTGTAGATGAATATTATGAAGAGGTATTGGCACGCCACGAGGGTACAGTCGGTATTTGCGCAAGAGTAAGTCGGGACGGTATGTTTGCTTTGCTTGCCGTAGTCCTTCTTGGTTTAGGTCTTGTTCGCGATTTATAACTTTGCATGAATCAGAAAGCGAGCGAGCAAAATGCCAGTTTACAAATTGAAACAAACCTTTATATTCAATGTTTGCTTTTTCAAAATGTATGATGCACCAGCGATTTTTGTTACGCATTTCCGCAATAATAAAACCAACGGGTTTAGCGTCTACAAAAGTAATTTCACCCACATAGGGTAGTCGACTATAATTTTTTAAGGCTTGAAGGACTCCTTCATAATCGCCTATGGAACCGTGGTGTTCTTTCCAATCTTCTAAAATCGTGTAAGCAGCGTCAATGGTTTTTGAGTTTAGTAACTGCGTGCTATATGAATAGTGTTCTATAAAATAATTGACGTGGTTTCGTTTTTTGTGAAATTTTCTTCCTGAAAGCTGTGCAAGTTTATGTCGTTTGTGTAAATAATCCCAATCGCCTTCATTATAAGTGAGCGTTGCACCCGTGATTGCTTTTGTTGTATTAAGTAATTTTTGTACCGATTTCTTGCAACTGTGAGGAATGGCTTTAATAACATATTGTTTTTCTAAGAGGTCAATGAATACATTTTGTGAGCAGAGTTCTTGTGGCATGAGTGCAAATACTTGCTCATTTTCACAGCCCATGATAATAGGCACATTATTTGCGCAGGTAATCTTATAATTATAAGTTTCAGAAAAAGTTATAATTCCTGCAAAGCTGTATTCACTTATAAGAGACGGGTATTTTTCGAAAATAAGGTCTAAAAATTCTTTATGCTCAAAACCTAAAGGCTGCGAATGTGGAAATTGTGGAATTGAGATATCTTTGCTACTTGTTTCAGAGCACTTCATATATTGGTGTTGTGCCCAGTTTTTTTATTATGTGCACTACGCATTCAATTAGCTACATTGTATAATGTTTGCTTGATATCCTATTCTATGAACAAAATCACATATTTTCTCCAGTTCTATAATGTTTCCATCGTACTCAACGTGAATATAACTTTCTTTTTTATCAACCCAAATATCGTGTACACCCTCAAGATGTGCTCCCATATGCTCTATTCCTATAGCGCATGACGTACACGTTGCCCCCACAAGTTCTATGAGTGCTTTTTTTCTTTTTTGTGATTGTTGATTATCCATACACAATTTACTATATTAAAAAACACGGTAAAATACAATAAAATCATGAGAAGAGATAAGGAGAAGTATATGGCATTTACACTTTCAATAGGGGCACAGGCACCGAATTTTTTGTTGCCTGCGACTGATGGTAAAAATTATTCCTTAGAAAGTTTTCAAGAATCGCCAATTTTAGTTATTTTCTTTACGTGTAATCACTGCCCTTATGTGATAAATTCAGATGAAGTTACGCGTAAGAGTGCTGATACTTACGCTCCAAAAGGTGTGCGTTTTGTGGGAATTAACTCTAACAGCAAGAATACCAAACCTGACGATAGTTTTGAGAAAATGATTCAGCGTATGAATACTCATGCATTTCCGTGGGTATATTTACACGATGAATCGCAGGATCTTGCAAGCGCATACGGGGCATTGCGAACGCCTCATTTTTATGTATTTGATAATGATCGAATGTTGCAGTACACAGGCAGAGGCGTAGATTCGCCGCGACAGATTGAGAATATTACAGAAAATACGCTAGACATGGTTTTAGATGATATGGTTTCTGGAAAATCTCCGCGCGTCAGACAAACCAACCCTATAGGTTGTAATGTCAAGTGGGAGGGTAAGGATGCCCACTGGATGCCTCATGAAGCGTGCGACTTGGTATAGTGATTTTTTGTAGGAGGATGGGAAACTATCAAGCAAAGAGCGCTTGAAAATATATCAAAAGTGTCCTATTAAATAGTGAGCTTTGAGCTTATGGAAACATTTACATGGTTAAGGAGTAATCTATGATAAGCAAAAAATCATATAATATGTTTATATGTATTATTAACCTTTTTTATCGCAGCCTGCGATAGTCCACCAAGCAACACAGAAAAAACAGACGAGTCCGTAAACAATAGCACATCGCTTAATCGGCGGTGTGCTATTGTTGTCTTTACAACTACGTTTTTTTTTACCGTGCCCTCAATTCTACCGTATAGGTTGCGGTGGCTCTTGTATATTTTTCATCTTCTTGAAGTTCTGCGGTAATGGTATACGCTCTTTCTGTGGCAGACGAAGATATTATAACTTCCCCGCTACTGCGGTCAACGGTAACACCTTGCCCCATAGGATCAACGCGGTATGTTTCTTCTCTATTATCTCCTGCGACTGCTCCAACTTTACTAGCCGTTTGAATTAGTGTATCACCGGGCGATGCGGTCATTGTTGCGTCTGCAAAGCTCAAGGTATTACCTTGCTTTCTTGTAAACTCAATCGATTCACCTACACGACTCGCACCTAGCTTAGCGACTATGGCTAGCTGTTCTACTTTAATCGACTGTGTAGCGGTTACTCTGCCTGGGCAAGTCCTAAGGTGTAATAATCGTTTGCCGTTGCGTCTTCCTCTTTTGTCTTCTGCTCATGAACATAGCGTATTTGTTCGTATCTTGTGCGTACTGCTAAGTTCGTGATGCCTGGCATGCGGCTTGTGCTTATTTGTCGCATTCCTACGATGCGGGTAAAGTAATTCGCTAGTTGCTTTGTTCTGCTTTGTTCAATGTTTTCAAGTTTTGAAAGAACATACCCGCAATGCTCATTGTTTACGCTTGGGGTTGCCGATGCTTTCCCGTATATCCATAGGTCTTGTATCGTGTGTAGTACCTCTTCGGGTGGAGCGTACCCTTTCTTGTGTTTTGGGCATTCGTAAAGTCTGTCCATAATGCCGTATATGTGAGTATGTGGGTATCCGTCTTTACTGCTATCGATTACCTTTATAAAAGTTACTATGCCTAACGCTTCCCGTATTTTTTTTATCATGAAATGTAAAAAGTTCTTATGTTGTTCCCAAGCTTCTAGCCTGTCCATAATCATAGGCGGTATGCCGTACGGTGCATGCTTCTTCGCTCGTGCTTCCATTTCTTCAAGGCGGTTAGGGCATATCGTATTATTAGCGTAAAAATGCTTATCGGTGGTAAGGACAAAATGAAAGGCATTCGTAATAATGCGGTTGTCTGCCTGGATTATTTTTGTTTGCTTTTGTATTCTTCCTTTTCGTAAGCTATTAATATGGTGCTGGTGAATGTTGTAATATTTTGTGCCTTTGGCAAAGCCTTGAAAATGGGTACGCGTGCGGGGCCATATAACCGCGGGACTTGTGCAAGTCTAATACTTTCAAATAGCTCAACATAACCTACTAGCTGGGTATGTCCATGACTTGGTATGTAGTGACTTTTACCGTTCTTTGTGCCGTACGGTACATAGTTTTTTTTATTTGTCGTTTGTGGTATACTGTTCATATCGTGTGTATGTCTATTTGTTCATGGTTGTACATAGGTATCATTTTTACACCTCTAAAATAAAAGTGATTTTATGCCTTGCTTTAGTTAGCAAGGCATTTTTTTTTCTTTTTTCTTTGCGATTTTCGCAAGTTTTTTAAGGCGTTTCATTTCCTTCTTTTCAAGGCGTCTATGCATACGCTCATTGGCTTCTAAGCCTTTTAGGTCTTCGCTTTTCATGCCTTCGCTACTCAATTACAAATGTATAGGATGCGGTCGCTCTTGTATATTTTTCGTCTTGTGGAAGTTCTGCGGTAATAGTGTACTCTCCTGCGGAGTCGCTTTCCTCGTCAATTGTAACTTCTCCGCTACTGCTATCAATGGTGACGTCAGTGTCTGTAGGGGTTATGGTATATCGTACCGTTCTATCGTCTCCCGTAACTGTTTTACTGTTAGTAGCGGCTTGATACACTGGTGAAGAGCTAGGGTTGTGTATTACTCTTGCTTCGGTAAAGCTCAAGGTATTGCCTTGCTTTCTTGTAAACTCAATAGGGTTGCTTTCTGTAGTCCTACCGTCAAAGGTTGCGACTATAATTACATTTTGTGCGGACTGCGTGGCGGTGACTTCTATTCCGTTAATTTCTACCTCGCGTAATGTGACTCCTGTTTTTTCTTCTTTTAGTCTATAGGTATACCCTGGTACTTTCGGGAATGCAATTGCTTCGTCCCACGGTACACGCTCCCTATTTGGTGCGGGCTTTGTTAGTTTGGTAACCGTTCCGCTTCCTTTCGGCTTCGGTGTTGCTTTGTCTGTCTCCTCTACTGTTTCATCAAGTGCCTTTGTAATTTCATCCTTTGCTTTCTTTTCATCGCATGAGATGAATAACGCTAAGACAATTAGTAGTATTGTTACATATAATTTTTTCATAATAATTGCTCCTTTATTCATTGGCTTCTAAGCCTTTTAGGTCTTCGCTTTTCATGATTACGCTACTCAATTACAAATGTATAGGATGCGGTCGCTCTTGTATATTTTTCAGTTTGTGGAAGTTCTGCGGTGATGGTGTACGTTGTTTTAGGGGCTCCTGTAGCTGTAACCTTTCCTGTGTCACGGTTAACAGTAAAGCCAATTACTGATGCTGAAGCAAATTCTTTGGCAAATCCGCTATATTTTATGTCTCGGGTATCTCCTGCAACTCCTCCACTTTTAGTAGCTGTTTGGGTAAAAGTAACAGTAGTACGCTTCCACTTTTGCGTGCGGCTTGCCTGTGCAAAGCTTAAGGTATTACCTGGTATTCTCGTAAACTCAATAGGGTTACTTTCAATAGTCCTGCCGTCAAAGGTTGCGACTATAATTACATTTTGTGCGGACTGCGTGGCGATTACTTGTATTGAGTTAATTGGGTTCTTATTTAATGTGACTCCTGTTTTTTCTTCTTTCAATTCATAAGTATGTCCCAACACTTTCGGGAATGCAATAAGTGTACTCCAAGCTTCACGCTCGCTACTTAATGCGGGTTTTGTGAGTTCCATAAAAAACTCTATAGACTCACTCTCAATACTTTTACCGTCCTTTGTTGCAACTACAAAAATACCGCTGACTATTTTTGTAGAGCTTACTTGTTTCTTTGTAGCGTCACTTGTTGCGTCACTAAGTATTACACCACTTACTGTAGGGTCTTTCAATTTATAGCTATACCCTTCTACTTTCGGGAATGTAATAGGTGTACCTACTTTTTCACGGTAGCTACTTAATGCGGGGGGTGTTAGCGGTGGCGGTGGTGTTTTTCCTGGCTCTTCAACTCCTTCACCTCCTGCGTCTTCACCTTTGGTATTGGTAAGCGTACCGCTTCCTTTCGGTGTTGCTTTGTCCGTCTCCTCTACCGTTTTATCAAGTGCTTTTTTAATTTCATCCTTCGCTTTTTTTTCATCGCATGAAATGAATAAGACTAAGAAAATACATACGATTGCTACATGTAATTTTTTCATAATTATTGCTCCTTTGTTTTTTTATTCTTCAATTTTTACAATGTTTTCAATTGTTAAAAGTTATAAAAAGCCTTTCATGCATGCTACGCATGCTACGCTAAAGCGTTCATGTCTTCGCTTTTCATAATCTTTACGCTAGTAAACAATAAGGCTGTATGTTGCGGTAGCTCTTGTATATTTTTCAGTTTCTGGAAGTACTGCGGTAATGGTGTAGTCTCTTTTTGTCGCTGATGAAGTTAAGGTAACTGCTCCGCTACTGCTATCAATGGTGACACCTTCACCTGTAGGGCTTATGCTGTATTGTATGTTTCGGGTATCTCTTGCAACTCCTCCGCTTTTAGTAGCTGTTTGTGCTGGTGTGGTAACTCCTCTACTTGTCGCTAATGAATTATTTTGAAAACTCAAGATATTGCCTAGTATTCTCGTAAACTCAATAGGGTTACTTTCTATAGTCCTACCGTCAAAGGTTGCGACTATAATTACATTTTGTGCGGACTGCGTGGCGATGACTTGTATTGCATTAATTGCGTTCTTGTTTAATGTGACTCCTGTTTTTTCTTCTTTCAGTCTATAGGTATGGCCTAACACTTTCGGGAATGCAATAAGTGTACTCCAAGCTTCACGCTCGCTACTTAATGCGGGTTTTGTGAGTTCCATAAAAAACTCAATAGGGTCACTCTCAATATTATTGCCGTCCTTTGTAGCAACTACAATAATACCGCTGACTATTTTTGTAGATTGTACTTGTTTCTTTGTAGCGTCACTTGTAGCGTCACTAAGTATTACACCGCTTGTAACGGTTTTTAATGCATAGGTATAGCCTGCTACTTTCGGGAATGTAACCGCTGTACCTACTTTTACACGGTTAGCACTTAGTACGGGCTTACCTTCTTGCTGGGCTGGCGGTGGTGTGTTCTTTGTCGTCTCGCTTCCTGCCTCTTCACTTTCGGTATTGGTAGGCGTACCGTTTCCTTGTGGTTTTGGTGTTGCTTTGTCTGTCTCTTCTACCGTTTTATCAAGTGCCTTTGTAATTTCATCCTTTGCTTTCTTTTCATCGCATGCGATGAATAAGACTAAGAAAATACATACGATTGCTACATATAATTTTTTCATAATAATTGCTCCTTTATTCATTAGCTTCTAAGCCTTTCATGTCTTCGCTTTTTATGGTTACGCTATCTAACTACAAACGTATAGGATGCGGTGGCTCTTCTATATTTTTCAGTTTCTGGAAGTTCTGCGGTAATGGTGTACTCTCTTTTTGTGGCTGATGAAGTTGCCGTAACTTCTCCGCTACTGTTATCAATAGTGACACCTTCACCTGTAGGGCTTATGCTGTATCGTATTGCTCTATCGTCTCCCGCAACCGTTCCGCTGTTACTAGCGACTAGGTACACCGCTGCATTGCTAGGGTTGTGTGTTATTTTTTTCACTTCCGTAAAGCTCAAGGTATTGCCTTGTATTCTTGTAAACTCAATAGGGTTGCTTTCTGTAGTTTTACCGTCAAGCGTTGCGATTATAATTACATTTTGTGCGGACTGCGTGGCGGTGACTTGCATTGTTTCGCTGCTATACTCTGTAATTGCTACTCCTGTTTTTTTTCCTTTCAGTCCATAGGTATAGCCTGGTACTTTTGGGAATAAAATAGGTTCACTCCACGGTGCGCGCTTATCACTTAGTACGGGTTTTATTAGCACTGGTGGCGGTGTTTTTCCTGGCTCTTCAACTCCTTCATCTCCTGCCTCTTCACCTTTGGTATTGGTAAGCGTTCCGCTTCCTTTCGGCTTCGGTGTCGCTTTGTCCGTCTCCTCTACTGTTTTATCAAGTGCCTTTTTAATTTCATCCTTCGCTTTTTTCTCATCGCATGAGAAAAACAAAGCCAATGAAATAATCATTATTGCGGTGTACAATTTCTTCATAGTATTTCTCCTTGTGTTTTAATTATCTTGTTGTTCCTTCTATTTTCTCCGACCACGGTCCCGCAAATTCTTCGTAGATTGCCTGCACCTTAAACCAATACCGCGTTCCTTCTTTTAGTTTGCGTATCGTAAACCCTTCTGCTTCCATGAACTTTGGTACTACCTCTCGCTTTTTAAGTGTCTTTCCATTTACGATGCCATACGATATTCCATAGGCTGCCACCTTCTCTTCTTTTAGCTTCTTTACATCCCATTTTAGAAATACTGCTTCTTTCTCAAAGGATGATTTTATAATTTTTGCTTTTTGTGGAATTACTGTGTATAGTACTTTGTCCGGTTCACAGCTTACTAATGCTATTGTAATTAGGGTATATATATATATATATATATATATGTTTCTTATGTGTCATGAATTACTCCTGTACTACGTAAAAGTTTTCTAAGGATTAAAACAACAAACTTCTACTATATACATAGTGGTACATTTACTCTTTTTTTCAAGCCTTTTTTTACCTAAAATACATTACAATTTTGTCATGCGTTACATGGTGTTTTAGCGTCTTTATACATACTGCTCATGCTTATTACGCTTGATGTGTCTATGTAGTTTAGGTTTACAGTTGTGCCGTTTGCCACTTAATTACGCGTTACAAAAAAATTACCGTTGTTGCGCTTTACCATGACACGGGTGAAAAGTAGACAGAATGGCAATTATTCACAGTAACATAATACTGTAATATACTACCCGTACATTACATTTTACGCTTGCACCTCATCGATGTTTGAATGTTCTTTGTTGCTTGTGCTGTGCCGTCACCAGCTCCGCTTAACAACAAGTGTATATGTTGCGGTGCTTCTTTCGTACTTTGCGGTTCTTGGAAGCTCTGCGGTAATAGTATATGTTCTAGAGTTTCCATGATATGCAATTTTGACTCTCCCGCTGCTCCTGTTAATGCTAGTAACATTGAGTTTGGTGGGACTTATCCTATATCTTATGTCTCGGGTATCTCCTGCAACTGTTCCACTTTTAGTAGCTGTTTGGGTAATGATAACATTACCGTCTCCTCTTGTGTACCTTGCGATCGCAAAGCTTAAAGTATTGCCTTGCTTTCTTGTAAACTCAATAGGATCGCTGTATACGGTAAAGCCGGCGCTCGCAAGTTTAGCAACTATAATTACATTTTGTGCGGATTGTGTAGCGGTGACTTGCATTGTGTCACTGGTAGCCTCTGTAAGTGCTACTCCTGTTTTTTTCTCTTTCAAAGTGTAGGTATACCCTGGTACTTTAGGGAATGTAATAGGAGTACCCCAGGGTGCTGACGCTTGGCTAAATGCGATTTTGAATTTTTCCACTCTTAGCTCGTATGATGCTGTTTGTTCCTCATACTTCGCACTCTCTGCCTTCCTTGCTGTTATCGTAAATGTCTTGCCGACTGCTCCTAGCGTAAAGTCTACTTTACCGCTTACCGTATCGATGCTCGCACTTGCTCCCGTGGGACTGATGCTATACGATACGACTCCCGTATCTCCTGCTACCACTCTATCGTTAGTAACCGTCTGTGTGTAAGTATTCCCGCTTTTGCCATACTCTACCGCTACATCGATGTTTGCAAAGGTAAGTGTACTACCTGCTTGCCTTGTAAACTCAATAGGATCGCTTTCTACGCTTCCCGCATAGCCTGTACGCTTTGCTACAATAATAATATTTGCTGCTGGCTGTGTTGCCGTTACTTGCCCGGTACTCTTATCAAACGCTACCCCGGTTATAGCTTGTTTCAATTCATAGCTATGATCTGCTACTTTTCTAAATGTGATAGGTTTACCCCACCTTTCGCTTCTTTTACTTGCCGCTGGTTTTGTAATATCTCCTGTGTTTGTATTCGCTTGCACTCTTAGCTGGTATGATGCTCTTTGTTTCTCATACTTCGCACTCTCTGCCTTCCTTGCTGTTATCGTAAATGTATTGCCTATTGCTCTTAGGGTAAAGTCTACTTTACCGCTTCCCGTATTTACGCTTGCACCTGCTCCCGTGGGACTGATGCTATACGATACGACTCCCGTATCTCCTGCTACTACTCTATCGTTAGTAACCGTTTGTGTATGAGTATTCCCGCTTTTGCCGTATTGTACCGGTACATCGATGTTTGCAAAGCGGAGCGTACTACCTGCTTGCCTTGTGAACTCAATAGGATCGCTTTCTGTGCTTCCCGTATAGTCTTTACGCGTTGCTACAATAATAATATTTGCTGCTGGCTCTGTTGCTGTTACTTGCCCGGTAATCGGATCAAACGCTACCCCGCTTATTGTAGGGTCTTTCAATGTGTAGCTATGCTCTGCTACTTTTGTAAGTGTAATTGTTGTTCCCCACCTCTCACTTCTTTTACTTACCGCTGGTTTCTCTATATCATCAAACGCAAGTACTCCGCTTTGTTTTACCTCGCTTAATGTTCCTTTATCTGTTTTTACCTGCACACTACAAACATAGTTCACCTTCCCGCTTGTCTCCAGTACTCCTTTTGTAGATACCTGTGTAGGTGCTGTAAATGTCTTTTCATATTTACTTGTAGGGTTATTACTATCCCAGCACTTTACCCTATATTCTTCTATATTTAATTTTCTTTCATCATTCAATGGGTTATTTTCCCATGATACATTGACAAACCATTTTGCCTCTCCCGTGTTTTTCTTTACCTTAAAATTTACCGGTGGCTGTGGCTTGCCCGTTGTTCCTTCTATTTTCTCCGACCACGGTCCCGCAAATTCTTCGTAGATTGCCTGCACCTTAAACCAATACCGCGTTCCTTCTTTTAGCTTGCGTATCGTGAATCCTTCTGCCTCCATGAACTTTGGTACTACCTCTCGCTTTTTAATCGTCTTGCCGTCTACTATACCGTATGATATTCCATAGGCTGCTACCTTCTCTTCTTTTAGCTTCTTTACATCCCATTTCAGAAATACTGCTTCTTTTTCAAAGGAGGACTTTATAATTTTTGCTTTTTGTGGAATTACTGTGTATAGTACTTTGTCGGGTTCACAGCTTACTAATGCTATTGTAATTAGGATATATATATATATATATATATAGGTTTCTTATATATCATGAATTACTCCTGTACTACGTAAAAGTTTTCTAAGGATAAAAAAACAAACTTCCACCTATATACATAATGGTACATTTACTCTTTTTTTCAAGCTTTTTTCACCTAAAATACATTACAATTTTGTCATGTATTACATGGTGTTTTAGCGTCTTTTTCTTTCCTTTCCTCTTTCGCAAGTTTTTTAAGTCGTTTCATTTCCTTCTTTTCAAGGCGTCTATGCATTCGCTCATTAGCTTCTAAGCCTTTCATGTCTTCGCTTTTCATGGTTGCCGCTAGTTAATAACAAGTGTATATGTTGCGGTGCTTCTTTCGTACTTTGCGGTTTGGGGAAGTTCTGCGGTAAAAGTGCATGTTCCTGCAAGCGTGAGTGCACCTCTGATTGTAACTTCTCCCGTGTTTTCGTTAACACTTACACCATCTATCGTTGGGGTAAACTTGCCGCGACACCGCACACTATATCTTATATCTCGGGTATCTCCTGCAACTGTTCTATTTTTAGTAGCTGTTTGGGTAAAAGTAACAGTACTAGGCGTCCACTTTTGCGTACGTCTTGCTTGTGCAAAGCTTAAGGTATTACCTGGTATTCTTGTAAACTCTATAGGGTCGCTATCTTCATTTAATCCGTTATCTGTTACGACTATAATTACATTTTGTGCGTACTGCGTGGCGGTGACTTGCATTGTCTCACTGTTAGCCTCGCTTAATGTGACTCCTGTTTTTTCTTGTTTCAATTCATAGGTATAGCCTGCTACTTTCGGGAATATAATAGGTGGTGCATTCCACGGCGCGGACGGTTGGGAAAATGCGGGCTTTATTATCTCAACAAACTCTATAGGGTCGCTGTCTTCGCTACTACCGTTAAGCGTGGCGACTACGATTACATTACTCGATGCTTCTGTAGCTCTGACTTCTCCCATTCTTTCACTTGATAGCTCAAGGCTTACACCGCTTATTGTAGGGTCTTTCAATTCATAGGTATGTCCTTCTACTTTTGGAAATGTAACCGCTGTACCTACTTTTGCACGCTGGCTATTTATTGCGGGTTTCGTTAGCTCAATAAATTTTATAGGGTTGCTTTCTAAAGTCTTGCCGTCTAGCGTGGCTACTATGATTACATTGCTCGCTGCTTGTGTAGCTCTGACTTGCATTGTGTTACTCGTACCTTCGCTTAATGTGACTCCTGTTTTTTCTTCTTTCAGTTCATAGGTATGTCCTAACACTTTCGGGAATGTGGCGACTTGTCCTACTCTCACACGGTAGCTACTTACTACGGGCTTTGTTAGCGTAATATCAACAAACTCTATGGGGTTGCTCTCGATACTAGTACCGTCCTTAGTCGCAACAATAATAATACCGCTCGCTGCTTCTGTAGCTCTGACTTCTCCCGTGTTCTTGTCTGACACATTAAGCATTACACCGCTTATTGTAGGGTCTTTCAATTCATAGGTATATCCTTCTACTTTTGGAAATGTAACCGCTGTACCTACTCTTGCGCGCTGGCTATTTATTGCGGGTTTAGTTAGTTTCTGCTTTGCCTTGTCTTTCTCTTCTACCGTTTTATCAAGTGCCTTTTTAATTTCATCCTTCGCTTTCTTTTCATCGCATGAGATGAATAAAGCCAAGGCAATACATACGATTGCTATATATATTTTTTTCATGGTATTTCTCCCTTATGTTTTGATTATATTTACTTATTATCAGTAGACAGAATGGTACATTATCCACAGTAAAGATGAAAATGTCTTTTCGTATTTATTCGTAGGGTTATTACTATCCCAGCACTTTACCCTATATTCCTCTATATTTAATTTTTTTCCATCATTCAATGGATTATTTTTCCACGATACATCGACATACCATTTTGTTCCTGTCGTGTTTTTCTTTACGTCAAAATCTACCGGTGGCTGTGGCTTACCCGTTGTTCCTTCTGCTTTCTCTGACCACGGTCCCGTAAACTCTTCGTAGATTGCCTGCACCTTAAACCAATACTGTATTCCTTCTTCTAGTTTGCGTATCGTAAACCCTTCTGCTTCCATGAACTTAGGTACTACCTCTCGCTTGTTAAGCGTCTTTCCATTCACGATGCCATACGATATTCCATAGGCTGCTATTTTCTCTTCTTTTAGCTTCTTTACATCCCATTTCAGAAATACTGCTTCTTTTTCAAAGGAGGACTTTATAATTTTCGCTTTTTGTGGAATTACTGTGTATAGTACTTTGTCGGGTTCACAGCTTACTAATGCTATTGTAATTAGGATATATATATATATATATATATAGGTTTCTTATATATCATGAATTACTCCTGTACTACGTAAAAGTTTTCTAAGGATTAAAAAACAAACTTCCACCTATATACATAATGGTACATTTACTCTTTTTTTCAAGCTTTTTTTACCTAAAATACATTACAATTTTGTCATGCATTACATGGTGTTTTAGCGTCTTTGAACATACTGCTCATGCTTGTTACGCTTGATCTGTCTATGTAGTTTAGGCTTACGGTTGTACCGTTTGTCACTTAATTACGCGTTACAAAAAAATTACAGTTGTACACGCTTTACCATGTCACGAGTGAAAAGTAGACAGAACAGATACTTATTTAGAGTAAATATTACTTGCATGCAACACGCTTACATTACATTTTGCTTGTTATAATTAAGCTTTCTGTCTAGTATATATCGCAATGAAATAGCGTTGCAGAACATAGCCTACATGTATAGTATCTTCGATACATCTCAACGGGTTAAGCTCTGATTGAATGTAGTTGCTCCTCTGAACATATGGCTCATATTCTTTAATCATATATAATTACTTAATAATTCTTGGTTTTTTCTAAAGAGTATAGATAATATATAGACTGTACATAAGGGAAGCGCATAAAGCACTTCCCTTTTTCTTATTAAAAAACATAAGAAATCCTTTGAGGTGGTTTTTTCTTACGTACTACTCATGTATTTGCACAATTCTAGCTCTGTCATATTGCCTTGTTATACAATAATGAAGGAATATAATGAAAAATGTAGTGTGTATAAATCACAATGTTTTTTATGGTTTTTTTGTTATATTTAGGGCATGAAAATGGATAATAAAAGCTTTTTCATATACAACGATGCAGGTGCGCATAAGCGCTGCGTACGTCAGTGGTGTAAACGTATAAGTGAGCTTACGTGTACTACTGCGCATCTTGTCTCTTGTGATGATATTCTCAATGGTAGATTGCAAGATGCGCAGGTGTTTATTATGCCCGGCGGCGCAGATCTTCCGTATTGTGAAAAACTCAATGGCATAGGAAATAGAAACATTAGTGCTTTTGTGCATGCAGGAGGTCTCTACATAGGTAGCTGTGCAGGTGCTTACTATGCACATGAGGCTATTGATTGGCACAATGAACACGAGTGCATTGCAGGACCGAGAGAACTTGCGTTTTTTAAAGGCACGGCGAGAGGACCATTAGTAACTCCATATCATGCAGTAACGAATGAAGGACTTGCTTTTGTACCCTTGCATTACAAGGGAAAAACCGCACATGTGTACTACAAAGGTGGACCTGTTATGCAAGTTTGCGATGAGACAGAGCGTATTGCTGAGTTTTGCTATAAGAATGTGCAATACCCCGCTGTTATAAAAAGAAACATAGGACGCGGTACTGCGATTGCTATTTCTCCACACATTGAATACACTGATTCATTTTTAGACTCTCTTAAGGCTCCACCGTGCCCACATCGTTCTACACTGTTTTTCGCTATTATGACAGATGTACTTTGTCACTAGTTTTCGTGAAGTTTTTGATATGTACTTATCATACGATAGTTTTTTCGCGGACCTTTGATGTTCCATTGTAGCTTAAGCATCTTTTCTTTCAAAAGCCATATTCCATTATATACATCGTTTTTACATAGATATGTTATACGTTTTGGTTTGTGTATGTCTTCTAGCTTGTAAAAAATACTTCCATCGGCAAACAGTATGGTAAATGTGCTACTCATGCGTATGTAATAATGCTGATGAAATGGCATGTTATTCATCGTGCCTGTTTCTACCCAGTGAAATGGACTTATCGTAAGTTTTCCTTGTGCAAGGTAATTGTTCTTACGTAGTGCATCTGAAATACTACGACGAAAAGTCCATGTTCCAATTATTGTGCTGTTTTTGTTGTAATGCACAAGCTACGAAAGTAACAAAAAAATCGTGTTTCTTGTAATAGTATTTATTTCCGTGTCTTTTCTATTATCTTCCATATACTCGGAAAAAGCACTGCCGCACTCGCTGCTTTTATAAAGTCGCCGATAATAAAAGGATACAATCCAAGTTTGAGAATAGGTTTATCCCAACCTAGCACAAAACCTAGTTGAAGTAAGCCTGGAATATAGAGTAGAATATTTCCAACAATCATTGCCAGAAAGGTGTAGATAATAGAACGATCCCAACCGCGTTCTGCTAAGAAACCAACCACAGATGCTGTAATACAAAAGCCCCATAAGTAGCCCCCACTTGGACCAAGAAGCGAGCCAAATCCTGCGTGAAATCCTGCAAAAACGGGAAGTCCTAAAGATCCTTCAAGCAAATACAGCACAAGAGCACTTGCACCCATGCGTGCGCCTAATGCCATGCCCACGAGCAGCACTGCAAAAGTTTGTCCTGTTATTGGCACTGGTGAAAACGAAAGAGGAATTGATATTTGAGCGCATACGGCAATGACAATGCTTCCGCAAACAACGAGAAACACATTTTTCATGGCAGTGTTAATAAATGGCACATGAATGTATGACGATAGCGTTTTCATAAAATACTCCTATTGTAATTACTTACGTAAATATATTTTGTTTTGTTATAAATTTAGATAGCTATGCGATACGCACCTAAATATTTCTCTTTAATTTTAGCACATTGTTATATCACGTAAAATATGGTTTCCTAAAATTACAAACATGTTCTAACTACGTATGGCGATAGGTACTATCAATACGTGATATTATTACAAGCATGAGTGATTATCTTTCTATAGAAGAACATACGGCACTAATTGTAGTTGACATGCAATATGATTTTCTTCCTCCGCATGGTGCACTTGGTGTTCCGAAGGCTGTGGAGATTGTTGACAAAATATGCACAATTATACCGCAGTATGCTTGTGTTGCAGCAACGCAAGATTTTCATCCCCAAGGACATAAAAGTTTTGCTTCATCACACGGTAAAAAGGTTGGTGATACGATACATCTGCATGGCGTATCGCAGATATTGTGGCCTAATCATTGTGTGCAAGGTACTTTTGGTGCTGAAATTGAATCGAGCATTAAACAAAAAATTGATGAACATGCAGATGCATTTGTGGTGCAAAAAGGTACAAATGTCGAAATGGACAGCTATAGTGGTTTTTTTGATAACGATAAAAAAACGAGCACAGCATTGCATTCACTTTTACAAAAACGTCACATAACGCAGGTACATGTATGCGGCCTTGCCACCGATTACTGTGTGAAGTATACGGTCTTAGATGCACGTGCTTTGGATTACGAAGTAATTTTGTTGCGTGAATTTGTACGTGCGGTAAACGTAAATCCCGATGATGGACGCAATGCCATGGTGCAAATGCGTGATGCGGGAGTTCGCATTTATTCTTAGCGAAAAATTTTGTTTTATTCCAAGAAATTATCATGATAACAATTTCAGTTCATCATTCCTTGCAAATATGAAGAGTTTTAGAGAAAAAATACAATACAATATAAAAGAAAGACGCGCATTTTTATGTATTGGGCTTGATCCACGAGTTGAGCCTAATGTGGATACATCGCGTATTTGTAAAACTATCGTCACGGAAAATGCGCGAATAATACGCGAGACAAGTGATGTAAGCGCGTGTTATAAACCTAATATAGCTTTTTACGAACGCTGGGGTGCAGAAGGTTTAAAAGCACTGAAAGAAACCTTAGCCTGTATTCCATCTGAAATTCCCGTTATACTTGACGTGAAGCGTTCAGACATAGGTGCAACGAGTGAAGCGTATGCATATTCTGCCTTTGCACATTTTAAAGTAGATGCGGTTACACTTTCGCCATACATGGGAAAAGAAAGCATAGAACCGTTCCTTTCATACGATGAGGCATTTGTTTTTGTTTTGGTGCGTACGTCAAATCCATCTTCAGGTACATTTCAAATGTTGCAACTAAACGATGGTTTTTTGTATGAGCGAATTGCTACAGAAAGTGCGAAGTGGGCGAGTGCAAAGCAGCTTGGCTTTGTTGTTGCCTCTACAGAACTACATGCACTTACGCGCATACGCGATGCACACCCTACGCGATTGTTACTTTGTCCGGGCATAGGAACACAAGGTGGTAGTGTACAAGCGTGTGTAAAATATGGCGTAAGTGCAACTGGTGATACCGTACTTCCTGTCGTGTCGCGCAGCATAGCTAATGCCCATGATAGACCCGCTGTGGCGTTATCGTATAACGAAGAAGTGCGCGAGGCTTTTTTCATGCAGCGAGAATATGCCTTACAACTGAAAGAGCCAGATGAGAAAAAAACAGATTCTGCGCGCGCACATACGTCTTATTCAAGAACCACAGCGCTTATAGATGATTTGTTTCGTACTTCTTGTTTTAGGCTTGGTTCTTTTACCTTAAAGTCAGGAGCCGTCTCTCCATTTTATATAGACTTACGAAGAATTGTTTCATTTCCCGATATGATGCATCGCGTAGTGCAAGAATACGAAAAGTTAGTAACACCACTTTCTTTTCAGTGTATTGCAGGCATACCAACTGCAGCCTTACCTTTTTCCTCTGCACTTGCCTATACGCGTAAAATTCCAATGATATACCCACGAATTGACAAGAAAAAACACGGGTCGGGTAATACCATTGAAGGGCAGTATAGCGTAGGGCAGCGTGTTGTTTTGTTAGACGATCTTATCACGCATGGGACAAGCAAGCACGAAGCGATTGAAATACTTCGTGAAGCGGGTATGATAGTACACGATTTAGTCGTGTTCATACGAAGGTCGAAGCATGCAGAAGAAGACATGCGCAATCTCGGCATTACGCTACACTACACTTTTGATATAGAAGACATTGTTCAGCGAGGTGTGCAAACAGGGGTGATACAAGAAGCGGAGTATCAAGAAATACGCTTATTCTTATCTTCGTAAAGATTCACAAGTAAATCGTGCTTGCAGAAACTATGTGTTGTACGTACAATAGTCTTGGTAAATGGGGATGTTTGGATTTGATTGGAAGTAATCGGCTTATGTGCAAGTGGCTTTGCACACCTACGTGCTGTTCTGTATAAACGCAGACGAAAATTACGCTTTAGCGGCTTAAATTTGACCGCTTGCAGCTCTTGCATTGCTCTATGCAAGAGACCTGTATAAGTAAAGAGCTTGTTGCATTTTTCATTGTCTTTGGAACTGTGCAAGAGATTATAAAGACTGGATCTGCGTGCGCGTGTTTGCCGCATACCGCATATTGAGAACTAATAGCAAAATACGCTTGTAGACCATAAGATTTGTTTGCTTTTAAGACGCGGGTTCAACTCCCGCCATCTCCATGTTTTTCTGCTTCATTCTTGCACAAGACATTGCTGCATATTTATTACTAAATAGTTTTTAGTGTTTTTCATGATGGCGTATCCACTCATAAAAAAAATCAGCAAGCTGTTGCGTCCTCGTTCGTAGCTGATGTGCTTTTTTTGTACGCGATTGTATTTGTATTTCATGTGCCACAGTGTTTCTGTACTCGCGTATATCCATACGTGAACGAGCACTTACTATTCTTGCATCTATGGTTTCTATAAAATACCTCTCGCCGTAGTCGCTTGCAACCCATGCGCCTAAGGCAAGTGCTTGTTTTGCAAATAACAAGTCGCGGGTGATAAGTGCATCTTGCGCGATTATGTGGCGTAGTACATAAGAATCTACAGCATCCTGTTCGCGTCCTACCACTACAGCGGAAAAATAAGTATCATTGCCCGAAACGGCTATAGGCATGTTGGAAACTATTTCTACAAAAATGTTTCGTTTTGTAAGTCGCAGTGCGAGAACACGCGCGCGGGTATTGCATCCATCGCCATCTATATATAACTTCATGAGTTAGCATTATCATTTTTACGGCTTTCAAAAGCCGCGCGAATTTTCATTATACGCGTGTATGCGCGCTCGGCATGTCGAAACAAGTTATAGGTGATTTTAGCACCATGTGATGCAGGTACGCATGCAAATCCGCCGCCGCGTAAGTATATACTTCCACCAAAACCTGTCTTAAAACGATACAAGCCCTGCATAGAACTTTCAGAATTATCGCGTAAAGGAATTCCAAAAAGATCGTAATGCATGCAGCCTTGATTGCGTGCGTGACACATAGCGTGCCACTGTAGTAAATACATGGGCATTACGTTTCTGTGTTGGTTTGAACTTGCGCCGTAAAGATAACAGGCACTTTTATACCACTCGTCCTTACGGTGTGTAAAGGCCTTGTAGTAGCTTACAATGCCTGAGGCGATGAGCGTGTTTTCGTAATATGCACCGTAGATATGTACGTCAGTGCATGTGTCTTTTCGCAGTGCGTCTAAGACAGTGGCGTAATACGTTTTAGAATGAATGGCGATACCATTTCGCTGTGAAGTGATTTTATACAGTTTGTAAAACGAATCGAGTGAAACATCATCACAAATGCGTACGCCTTTTTTTTTCGCAAGACGGATGTTATATCGTGTTTTACTTTTCATGTTGGAAAGTAGTGTTTCTTCGTTGTTTTCTAAGTTAAGAATAACAGTCGCAGGAGCTTGAACGTACGCATCGCCGTAAATGATTCCTTTTGCACATTTATGCACTGTTGTAGATTGTGTATGCGAAGAGAACAAACACTCGTGAATTTGTTCGTTTTTTACGCACCATGGTGCGTCCCAACGCACGCAAAAAACACTTTTAGCGTACTGTGTATTTATAAAATTTGCAATGTCAAACAATATATCAAAGGCATTTTCACACGCGATTTTATGTGAATGCGCGGTATAGTTTACAGAGTTCTTGCTTGTAAGAAGCCCGTCAGGTACATATATGAGGTAGCCAAATACTTTTATTTTTTGCAGAAGAATTAGTACATCTTGATTCAAATTTGCATACCGCGATTGACGAAATGCAAATGCTTCCCAGCCAAATTGTGATTTTACTTCTGCCCATGGAGGCGACTGTAGCAAATATGCTGCGATTAAATCTTGTACATCAATGCGATGTATATCGCGAGGCGGAGTATACGATGTCTTTTTCATATTGCATTGTAAGTGCGTGAACTTTGTATAACGGTGCGCACAGTATTATCCAATACTCCCTTTTGCAATGCGCTGTGTATATACGAGCTTGCCCTCAACGACAAGCGGTGTTTCTCCAAGAAATGCGGTATTGTTTTTTGTACATAAGGGGTACGAAAAAAATGCACTTGCCTTAAGGTTATGGTATTCTTTTCGTGCGTTTGTACCTTGTGGAATTACGGCGGTACCGGGACTTATATTTTCAGGTAAAAACAGCACTTCAACATCTTCGTTTTCTTCATCAATGTTACTACTAGCTGCGAGCAACATGCCATTGCTTACAACGCCGCGAAAGGTAGCCTTTTTCAAATTTGCAACTACAATAATAATTTTTCCGATAAGTTCATCAATTTGGTAATAATTTCGTAAACCACTTACGATACTACGTTTGTTTTCTGTGCCATCGTCAAGGATCAGTACATACAAAGAATCGGCGTTGGGGTGATTTTCAACTTGCAATACTTTTGCTGCCTTTAGAGAAACTTGTGCCGCAAATTCATCGGCTGCGTGAGTTGGTATTTCATTGTTACTTGTAGTATCTTGTGTCGTAGGTTTGCGATTATTCTTATCTTCTTGTAAGCCTGAAAACTTGTTTTGTAGATACGCAATTGCAGCATCTTCTAAACGCTTACACAATAACGAAGGTTTACTAATAGTGTGTAACGGAGCACGCGTGAAGTCGTTTTTAGAAAATGCTGCCATTTCTTGCCATAGGGGCACCGATGAAAGCCCCAGTTGTTCGCTTATGTTACGCGCCATGCTAGGAGTAAAGGGTTCTATCAGTATCGCTATGTCGCGTATGAGATAGGCTAATGTATGTAAAAGCTGCTTCATACGAGGTACATCGGTTTTTTTTAAGTTCCAAGGTTCGTTGTCTTGAAAAAGTTTATTTCCAAAACTACAAAGCATAAAAATTTCTCTATATGCTTTTCGTAATTCTACTTGCTCCATAAGCGCCGTTATAGCTAGTTCGCGATTGACAATTTCTTTCCATATATCTGCAATCTCAGTATTGTGCATGTCCACTTCACCAATCGTTGCATCGCAGTTTTTATGTATAAATGTAAAGGTTCGATTACACAAATTTGAAAGATTGTTTATAAGTTCTCCGTTTACGCTTTCTTGAAAATTGCTCCAAGTAAAGGTGTAGTCGGAGGTTTCGGGTCTGTTGTACATCATGTAAAAACGCCACATGGTAGCAGGTATGCCCGTTGCTATGGCATCATTTCCAAAAACGCCTACCCCGCGACTTTTTGAAAACATGCCACTTTCGTAGTTCAAGTATTCTGTCGATGAAATGCGATGCATCTTTGTCCATTTTTGCGCACTCCCTTTATTTTCATGCGCGATCTCCGAGGCAAGCAAGGTACAAGGAAATAGCACGGTGTGAAATGGTATATTATCCTTGCCTATAAATTGCACAAGCTCTACAGCATCGGGCTTGTGCCACCATTCTTGCCATGCATTGATAAGAGACGCGGTAATAGAAATATATCCGATGGGTGCATCAAACCACACATAAAAAACTTTGTTTGTAAATTCTTCAAGCGGTACGGGAATACCCCATTTCAAGTCGCGTGTAATTGCGCGCTCTTTAAGTCCATCACGTATCCACGCTTCTGTCATCTTGATAGCATTTTTTGACCAAGTGTCTTTGTTTTCAGATTCGGCTATCCACGTGCGAAGATGTGGCAGCAATTTTGGTAGATTCAAATACAAATGCTTTGTCTCGCGCACGATAGGAGTGCTACCGTCAATAGCTGATTTTGGGTTTATAAGCTCAAGCGAGTCGAGAAGAGAGCCGCATTTTTCACATTGGTCGCCTCTTGCTTCTGTGTATGCGCATTTGGGACAGATTCCACACACATAGCGATCTGCTAAAAACATATTGGTATTTTCACAATAGAGCTGCTTTTGTACCCGCGAAGTAATATATCCTGCATCATATACATCACGAAATAATTCTTGTACGATTTTCATCTGCATGACTGTAGAAGTTCTTCCAAAGATATCAAAAGAAATATTAAACCATTGGTAAATATTTTTATGTTCTATAAAATACTTATCGCACAACGCTTGAGGGCTTAGCCCTTCTGCGTGCGCTCGTGCTTCAGTCGCCGTACCATATTCGTCGGTACCGCATATGTACCGTGTCTCATAGCCCCTGCTACGGCAAAAGCGTGCGTATACATCGGCGGATAGTACCTGTATCAAATTGCCCAAATGCGGAATGTTATTTACATAGGGCAATGCTGCGGTAATTAGTCGTTTTTTCTTAAGCATATTCATTCCTAACCTGTGTTTTTGTATAAATAATTATATATCGTAAGTATCATGGTACACTTTGTTTAGGTATTTTTACTATGAGTATGAGGTAAAGTTTTCATAAAAAAGGGACTGTTTCAAAGAGATTACGATTATATTTTTGTAATAAAAAAAATATGCCCTTGTAATAATTTCTATATTTTTTTATAATCACTTTCATGAGTAACAAAATCTTATTGTATTTACTTTCATGTTTTTTCACTATTGGCCTTGTTGCATGCAATTTACCTGATGTAGCAGTAAAAGAGGGATATTTTGACGAAGCAAAGGGAATATCTTTTCCCGTAGGAAAGTATAAGGAAAAATCAAAATTGTATCTTACGAGCGGCAACAGTGATGCGAACGAAAAGAATGATGTATGGAGTTCTGAGGACGGTGTGAATTGGACAGAAAAAACAGCAAATGCTCAATTTTCTGCTCGTGATGGTCATCAGGTTGTCGTGTTTAAAGATAAAATGTATCTTATTGGTGGACATGATCTTAGTGACTCTCAGAAGAATGACATATGGAGTTCTGATGATGGTATAAACTGGACGGAAGAAACAGCAAATGCTCGATTCCCTGCTCGTGATGATCATCAGGTTGTAATGTTTAAGAATAAGTTGTATCTTATTGGCGGCAAGAGTGGTGCGAGCGAAAAGAATGATGTATGGAGCTCTGAGGATGGTGTGAATTGGACAGAAGAAACAAAAAATGCCAAATTTAGCGCTCGTGCTAGTCATCAGGTTGTCGTGTTTAAGAATAAGTTGTATCTTATTGGCGGCCTTGAGGGTATAACTGTTAAGAATGATGTATGGAGCTCTGAGGACGGTGTGAATTGGACAGAAGAAACAAAAAATGCCGAATTTAGCGCTCGTGATGATCATCAGGTTGTCGTGTTTAAGAATAAGTTGTATCTTATTGGCGGCCTTGAGGGTATAACTGTTAAGAATGACGTATGGAGTTCTGAGGACGGTGTGAGTTGGACAGAAGAAACAAGAAATGCCAAATTTAGCGCTCGTGAAAAACATCAAGTTGCCGTGTTTAATAATAAATTGTATCTTATTGGCGGCGTCTATGATGATAGCGAGTATAAGAATGACGTATGGAGTTCTGAGGATGGTGTGAATTGGATAGAAGAAACAGCAAATGCCGAATTTAGCGCTCGTGCTAGTCATCAGGTTGTAGTGTTTCCTTTTGAATAATTAGTATATGAAAGCGTTTCTTAACTGTTCGTACAAAGCTATATTTGGACGAAAGTTTGAATGCGCTGAAATTGTTTACTATTAAAAGTAATGGATAACGGTGGATTTACTTAATGAACATAGTTTTGTTAAGTTTTTCCACAACTTTCCGATACTAGTAGTTGTGAAAACCACTATATATACTCTTATTCTATTTATTTTTCTAGTACTTGCTTCAGTACATGCAGAGCAACAACCGCGTATAACGCCATTTTCGGTGCAGAAATCTTTCAATGACATGCTGTCGCATCATCAATTAGAGGGAGTAGCTTCGTACTATGGAAAGAAATTTCACAACAAGCGTACAGCCAACGGTGAAATTTTTAACATGAACGAGTTAACCGCAGCACATCGTACTTTACCTTTTGGCACCGTGGTCGAAGTTACAAATCAAACTAACAACAAACGCGTCACGGTGCGCATAAATGATCGCGGTCCCTTTGTCAAAAACCGCGTTATTGATTTATCGAAGTATGCAGCATCGGTAGCGGGTATGATAAACAGCGGTACTGCTCCGGTGCGTTTAAAAATACTGCGCATAGGTAAGGGTAGGAGTAACGACCCACGTCTTAATGGAGCAAGCAGTATTCAAGTAGCAAGCTATTCGCAGAGAAAATACGCAGAAGAAGTGGTAGAATATTTAAGAACACACGATATTTCTGCAGACCTAGAGCAGTCAAATCAATTTTATCGAGTAGTCATTGTAAACTTACACGATGAAACGCAACTTACACATGCTCAAAACAAACTTGCAAGTTTAGGCTTTGAAAATGTACTTGTGCGCAAAGTATTTCAATAAATTTACCTTTCTTCTTTTGTTCAAAGAAAAACTCTAAGCAGCTTTTCTTACAAAATGGTGTTAAGTATTACTTCTTTCGCTACGAAGTAGTATCAGCGTTTAAGTTATTGCATTCAGTAATAATATTGAAAAGCTCTTGCTTATTCATTCGCGTCTTGTAACATATACGTATATCATCGTGCACATGCTCTTGCAAATGTTTGAAGAACTTTTTCGCGTACGCTATCTTTTGCGTTTCTTCTTTCTTTATGTCTTGTTCGCTTTCATACCCTTTTGTTTCCACGATTAAAAAGAGCTTCTTCTTATCTTTTGTCTCAATAAGATATGCAAAGTCAGGGCTATAGGTTTTATAAGGTGTGGGAATAGCTATTCTTGGTAGTTTCGCAAATACTTTTACACTGTTTCCATTTGTCGTCTGTGCTTCGTTCTGTTGTATTTCTTTTTCAATGTCAGAATCATAGCAAATTTTGTCGTATAGCAAATGGTCTTGTACATTCTCTTCAGTAAAAAAACGCCCAAGTATTCCAAAATGTATGCTTTCTTCGCACTTACCTTCGTTGTCTTGTAAATCATTGGGGTAAATAGTCGTTTCTGTAAACTGATAGGTAATTTTGTTCACAATTTCACCGTGTATACTTTCTTCCAATGCTTTAATTAAAAATTCTTTTGCTTTTTTAGGATTGTCTTTTATCTTATAACTCTGTCCTTTTTTTTCTAGTTCATTACACAAGTTCAGTACGAAGTGCAAGGGTAGTTTTGCTTTTTGTACAAAGTCATTGAGAAAGTCAGTATATGGCTTTTTTTTGAAAAATTCTACGGTATCACGGATTTCTACATTTTGTGTTTCAATGATATTTTTAGCTACATTGTATTTCTTAGTTTCTATCCTTACTTTCACTTTCTCAATAGTTTCTTTAGAAAATTGTCGTACAACTTTCGTAATTATTTTTTTATCTTCTATGTTTTTGTAAACAATGTGTGCTTTTTTATTGATGGTTTTCCACAATGTTTGAAACTCCTTCCACTTATCTTTTCGAATGCATACACGCGCTACTTTTTTATTGCCATCAAGTACAGGTCTCACGGGTATTGCAAAGGCTTTTTGTAACTTTGTACGCTCTTCATGTGATAAAAAAGCCAATAATTCACTTTCACTATGGAAAAAGTCGCGTATAGGTTTTATTTCTGTTCCATCTGCACTAATATAGTTTTTAGCTTCCAATGCAAGATATACGCGCGCTGCTGTTGTTTCATCATTTACATACTGTTTTAACAACTCAACCGTAATCTTCGTACCATTTACAATATGATAACTCGCGTCTTGTATTTCTTGTTGTATCGCATAAATAAACTCTTTCTCTTGTGCTGATACCACGACATCAAGCGTGTTTGTGGTAAAAAACTTCTCTTCATTTTCTTCACAAGTGCTAAACGTACGACGCTTACCTGCTTGATTTACCATCAAGCGAAGTCCACGCCCCACCTGCTGCCTGCGACTGGTATCATTTGTTCCTACAAGCTTGCACAAGGTACTTACGTTAGGGTTGTCCCACCCTTCTTGCAATGCCCATACGGAAAATACAAAACGCAAGGGCGTATCAAAGCTAAGAAGTCTCTCTTTATCCCGTAAGATAATATCAACTCCTTGCTTCTCTTTTTCATCTTTCGTGCCTTTATCGCCGCTAAAGTAGCCTTCGTGCACACGCAAGAGTCCATCAACATAGTCTTTATCTAAGTATTGTTTATAAGATTCATTCGTAGTTTTGTCATAAAAGCTACGGCGAATTGTCTTGTATTCTTCTTCAAATATCGTTTTTATACGCGGTTTTTCGTTTTCTGTTTTCGGACGAAAGTCTGCAATAGAAGGAATAAAAAATAATGAAATAGCCTTAATATTCTTTGTGAATAAGGCCTCTTCCTTCTCAAAATGTTTTACAATTGTCGCGTGCACCATCTCTCTTATTTCTTCATCGTTAAGCGTATAGGCATTAGAGCCTACTGGTAGTGTTGTCTTATCACTTACGTAAACTTTTTTTGAAGTAGCCTTGACAATTGAATCACCCTTGTATCTATCAAGGCCTGTCTTTGCTCCTATGTCGTCATCCTTACCAAGCTTACACTGAAAAATCTCTTGGTTTTTATCGTATACACAGTGTATCTGTCGATTCTGTTTTGTACCTTGTACCTCTGTTATTCGTATAGCTCCTTGCTCGCTTTCAGCAAGAACAGTATTAACACGTATTTGTTTTACTAAGTGCTTCTGAAACGAAGAAATGCTATCAAGCGCATATGCAACATTACACAAGGCGTGTTCTTCGTTTTCAGGGTAGGTGGCACCGAAGCGCATAAATAACGATGATGATTTCAATTTCTCTAATGCTTTTGTTGTCTTGCTTCCCTTTAGCAAATGCGGTTCATCAATAAAGACAATTGGCTTTTTCTCTATTATTGCATCCCATATATTATCATGTTCAAATATTCTCTCTTCTCGTCTGTGAATAATATTGTCTTTTGGGTTATTAAAAGATGAGGCAGTGAGCAGCAAAATACCTATGTCATCTGATTGAATAAAGTTAGTACGTATTTTATTAGTACCGTCTTGTGGATAATCAATGTACCTAAGGTGCTGTTTATACTCGTTATAAAAGTGTTCGTCTGTAAGACGAATGTTTTGAATAACTCCCAGTTTTATTGCCACACGTGGTAAGATAATAATAAATTTTTTTAGCCCATATTCTTTGTGTAATTCAAATATAGTTTTAAGATAGGTATATGTCTTGCCCGTACCTGTTTCCATAAGAACATCGAGCTGTGCTTTGCTTGTTGTTGTAAATTTTGTGTAATGATGCTCTTGATAATGTGCTTTTATTGCATTTTGTAGATTGGAATAATCGCTTTTTTTTACATCAACTTTTGATAAAAGAGAAAGGATGTTCTGTACGCACTCGTGTTGGTAATCTTGTTTTTCAAAAAGCATTGTTGTTTGTTTTTCTATTATAGAATATGTCTTCGCTACATATGAAAAAACCACTCTAGCATCATTACAAAGATTTTTGCCTGTCTCTGCGTGCTATTTAATGTAAGTATGCAATTTTACCTTAAGATAATAAGGGAATTACTTCCTCTATAGCTTTTTGATATCTTTTTAATGGTGCAGGCTGTATTTGAGTGCTGCCATGTTGTAAGGAATAAGATGTGCTTTTTAAGTAAGAGATTGGTGTTGCTTTCTCTGAAGCAGTTATTGCTACCGCATGTGCGTCTGGTATTTCTTTGAAAATTTTTTTTGTATTTTCATCAAGTAAAATGCCCTTGTTTTCAAACTGATGCACACGGTTTTTTATTTCTTCATACATTGCTTGAAATGCCTTACTTGGCGCATTGCTACTTGTAGTGTGCCTGTTTAATAAGACAAGATGTATTTTAGGAAGTGTTAATCCATATTCTTTTGCCTTTGCTGAAAAGCTTCTTTTTGCATAAAAATCTGAAACGTTAAGCCCATAGAGAAGTTGTCCAATGTTATCTATGGCACGAGCAGAAGCACCATCTGCCGTACAGGGTACAAGTAATCTATTTGAAGCAAGTACCGCTTGTGCGGTATAGGTAGCAAAACTTGGATTACAATCTATAAAATAAACCACATTGTTGTTGTTATGGCTAGAAATTCCTTCTTGTAAATTGTTAATCCATTTATGAACATTTCCCCATCTATCTTGAGGTAGGTCTACGGATGCTATTTGATTGATTGATTGTACTTGCAATTCAAGCGATGGGTCTCCGCACACAAGTAAAAGATTATCTGGTATTGTATCTACGGAGAAATCTTTTTTTACAGATAGTGCATAGGTAGCTTCGTCTCCTAGCTGGTTATCGGGCTTTGATAATCTTTTATCAAAATATCCGCCTATGGTATTTCTTGCAGTATCTTGTGTGTTGCAAAGTAACTTAGAGAGATTTTCATACCCCTTGCCATTTCCTCCTAAGATGATTTCGCTGATATTTGCTTGTGGGCACATGTCAATGACACAAACTTTTTGCGAAGGATTTTTTATTGCATATTCGGTTGCAAGCACAAATGTCAAGAAAGATTTTCCTACTCCACCTTTGTTATTCCAAATAGCATATCGCATATTTTGTGCCTTCACCTAGTTTTTCAGTATAACATATGTCATGAATATCTTTTGAGGCACTCATAGGTCAAGTCATAAAAACTCGCAATGCTTTACCACACTACGCTTATGTTTGCGTTTTCGCTACTTCTTAGGTTTAAGAAGTCTTCTTGTAGGTACTGCAGCGCATGGTGTGTATATTTGTACACTTTCAAGTAAAAGTGTTTTTGTTTTCTAAAAAGACAAGGTAAAAGAGTGGTTATTAAATACTAATAAATAATCTTTAAGAATATCCATACCAAGTAACATGTCTATGTTTTGATGGCTTGTATTCATTTCAGCAACTGGTATATCGTGAAATGAAAAAGCTATGTTCACTACAGGGTTTATATTTCCTGTATTATCTTGCGTTGCTATAATTTTTTCAAAGGGTATAGACAACCATATATTATATGTATTTACCTTGAGTATATGAGAGGCATTATATACTTGGTAACACTAAACTTCTTGCTTTAGGTGTTTTGTAATCATTTCTTTTACTTCTGTAATTTCAAGTAATGATTTAATAAAAAATTGTATGTTTTCTTTTTGATGTTGTTTTCTTATATTTATTATATTTTCATAATCAATATTTAATAAATCACATAATTCATTGCCTGTATATGCTTCATCTATTGTTATTTTATTCTTAAATCCTACCACTATTTGTTTTTTGTCAATTGCATTAAAAGAACAAAAAATAGGCTTTACTGTAAACTCTATTTCTCGATCAATAAAGTCAAGATAATCATGCAAATGTTTTCTTTCTCCTGTAGCTTTTTTAGTATCAAACTGATCGCCATCTTTTACTTCTATAACATAACAATATTGCTTATTATTTTCTGTTCTCTGAAACGCTATGAAATCAGGTTCAAAAGATTTTTGAGCAATTATAGATTTTTTAATTTGAGTTTTTGTAGCTACATATACGCCAATAGGATAAATATCCGCATTTAGATAGCTGTCTATATCAGATATTTTTTTATGGCAATTTTCCCAAATAATATTTTCTAATTCACTTCCTGCTGAAATTACTGTTGCTTGTAATTTACTAATTAAATTACCTAATTCTTCATTTCCTAATATTCTTGTGTAACCACTAACAGGTTGATTAGAGCGTCTTCCTTTTGCATTTGTTAAGAGAGCATTCACGTGTTAATAATATCACATCCTAAAAAGTCTCTATTAGATATTTTACAAGCTTCTAAAACTGAATAACTACCAGCCGCAGGGTCAATTACAACATCATTTTCATTAGTTACCGCTTCTATAAGGGCTTTTTGTAATCCAATAGGCTTATTGTGTGCATGAGTTTTTTCTACCTTTTCTTCCCATACATCAGGTATATTGTGTATAGTCCATACGCCCTTTGCTCGTCTTGGTGATTTTTGTATAATGTACAAATATTCTGATTTTCTTCTTGTACGATACCCCATTCCTATTTTTTGTTTATTCCATGTAATTAAATCTACTATTTGTAAATTAGTTCCACTTAACCATTCGCTAATACCATTACATAAAATAAATTTATCTACCCATAAAAACAAATGTCCCATAGGAAATAATGCTCTATCTATTTGTTTAATAAATTTATCTATTATTTTGTCTGTCATTTGTGGCAATTTTGCTCTTGATTTTTGCCGTTCTCCTTCATTTCCATATCCTTGTTTATCTAGTATTCCTCTATATTGAGGGTCAAAAAATATCAATGGGAATGTAGCGCTATCTAATTTATGTAAAAGTTTCAATCCATCCATTTTAATTTTTGTGTTACGTATTAATTCTTTAGATAACTCTATTTTTCCTTGTTCTATATTTCTTTCGTCAGAAAATACATTATTTGGAACATATTTTGCTACATTATCTGCAATTTCATCAAAACCTAAATCAATGGGTTCAATCGCCACACTACTTTTGCTCATTTTATAAGTTCCTTATAAGTTAATCTTTTTCCATTTGCATTATCACATACATGATCTATAAAATCTTTTGTTAAACTAGCTTTCTTTGAAAACTCATTTATGTATCTATGTAAATGCTTATCGCTCCAAAAATGAAACACACCTATATAAGCACGCTTAACTGTACTCCAAAAACTCTCTATGCTATTTGTGTGTATTCCTCTACGCACATACTCGCCTTTTGAATGCTTTACTGTCAATGGTACTAATCTAGTATAACAATTAGCATCATCGGCATATATCATTGCATGTTTTTATTTATAAAAGTTTGTGCAGTATCATAGCTTACTTCTTTTACAGGGTGTGCTATTACTTGTTTATTCTCTCTTGATATAGCTCCCATTACTGCTGTTTTTCCCTCTGTGCCTCTTCACCTAGTTTTTCAGTATAACATATGTCATGAATATCTTTTGAGGCACTCATAGGTCAAGTCATAAAAACTCGCAGTGCTTTACCACACTACGCTTATGTTTGCGTTTTCGCGACTTTTTAGGTTTAAGAAGTCTTCTTGTAGGTACTGCAGCGCATGGTGTGTATATTTGTACACTTTCAAGTAAAAGTGTTTTTCTTTTCTAAAAAGACAAGGTAAAAGAGTGGTTATTAAATACTAATAAATAATTTTTAAGAATATCCATACCAAGTAACATGTCTATGTTTTGATGGCTTGTATTCATTTCAGCAACTGGTATATCGTGAAATGAAAAAGCTATGTTCACTATCAGTTATGTGTTTAAATTGTGTTTCATCTTTGCTTATAACAACCGAGATAAGAGCTCGATTATTTTCAATTGCTTTTGTGAACTTAGACATATTATTCTCTATTTCTTATTGTCAATGCTAGAAAACCAGCCAAGATGTTGTATTGAATCTTCGACTTTTTGAATAGAAAAAAATACGTCATCATTTTTATCATTTTTTGCAAGTATTCTGCCTGCGTACAATGCATCTCTATATGTTGTAAAATAGGCAACGATTGATCTTTTTTGTAATAATGCATATTTTCCAACATGGTCTTGTATTTCTTCTTTAGCAAGAGATTTGAAGTACTTATAATTGTCATCGACTTCTTTTTGCTGCCTTTCTTTTATTGTTTCATTCATCCGCAACCTCCTTTTTCATGCGTATATATTCTACCACACTACGCTTATGTTTGCGTTTTCGCTACTTCTTACGTTTAAGAAGTCTTTAAGCTGTATGTCGGCGTAAGCATCGAGGTTTATCTTATAATCGCGGTACTTTTCTAGCACTTCTTGCGATACCTTCGCGAGAATATACACTTCGTTATCGCATATATATAAGGTATCTTTTATAACTTCTTTTATAGGTAAATGCAGCGCTTTGCACGTAGCACACAACATGTTGTAAAGTGTGTTGAGAGAAGAGCTACGCTCATGGTCTATTTTGAATATGCTTTGTTCGTCTTGTATTATGCGTGGTTTGGGCTTAAGCGTAAAGACTTTGTAGCCGATGTCTACGCTGTGTTTTCCGTGATGTTCTTGTTGTAGTTTTTCTCCTGAACGATGTAGTCGCTCTATACATATGCTAGAGATGACAGGTTCTAAGCCCTTGTTTGTGCAAAAGTCATAGGCTTCTTTGTTTTTCTTTTCGTCTATTTTTTCATCGATTTGCACGAGGATGTACTGTCTGTTGCCTCCATCTTCGGCGTTTAGTTGCATGACTGCATCGCCGGTTGTTCCACTACCTGCAAAAAAGTCGAGGATGATGTCGTTGGCACTTGTTGCATGCTGAATAAGTTTTGTAATATATTCAGTCCCTTTAGGATATCTAAAATATTCTGCTAATTGTAAGGCTAAAAGTTGTTTTGTTGCTTGTTGGTTCATGTATACATTTTCTGTAGCACATAAGCTATCGAGAGTCTTTTGTGTTGTCTTTAATTCACTTTTGTATCGCTTATAAATAAAACTACGTTCGTTTTCTTTATGTTCTTTTTTAAAAGTAATAGTCCCATGTTCTATATGTTTTTGTATCGTGTTTTGTGAAAATATCCAATACCTTCCCGTAGGAGGCAAATCTATTTTTCCGGTGTATGGATTTTTAATCTCAAAATAATTTGAAGCGTTCCCGCTTTTAGCACTTGGATTATCTGATGCCCAATCTCCATTAGGATCATTATCAGGATTACTATACCTTGATAAATCTTTTTGTCCACCAAATAGTATTATATTGTGTTTATTTTTTGCATATACTAAACAATTTTCATGTTGTATATTTATTCCTTCTTTTGCATCATTTGTTGTCGATTTTGTTTTACGTATTATGTCCATAACAAAATTCTCTTCCCCAAATATTTCATCGCACATGATCTTTAAGTTTGCTTGTTCGTTGTCGTCTATGCTTATAAATATTACCCCATCATCTCTTAGTAATTCACGGGCTATCTTCAAGCGTGGGTACATAAAGCTTAACCATCCACTATGGCTTTTAGTACTGTACACATTGTGTAAAAAGTCAATTGTCTTTTCGTTTAATCCGTACGTTTCAATCAGTTCTGCTTCATTTTTCTTAAAATTATCATTGTAAATAAACTCAGCACTTTTAGTATTGTATGGCGGGTCTATGTATATCATTTTTATTTTACTGTGGTAGTTTGCCTTCAGTATTTTTAAGACATCGATGTTGTCTCCTCGCAGTACCATGTTGTTTGTACGCTCAAAGCTCTTACTCTGTTTTAGCTCTACCTGTAGCTCATATTCCGTTTCTTCGCTCGCTTCTGCCTTCGCAATTCCCTTGCCTGCAAAGGTAAGTTCGTATCCGCAGTTGTTGCTGGTAGTCTGTGCTGGGTCTATCAGCTCTTGCAATGCTTGTACATTTAGTTGATTGTCACTATTTATGACATGTGGCAGTAAGGCTTTCAGTTGCTCTATGAGTTTCTGTTCTCTGCTTTCATTGTTGCAGTCTATCGTGCCTATTCCCGCTGCATCCGCTTCGCTCTTTTCTATCATGTAGTTATTGTAGTAGTACAGAATTGTCTTAGCAATTTTTCACTATGCTTATTTAAGCTTTTTAATGTGACAGCTCTCTAGCCGCCCGTTTAGATGTTTTATAGATATTCCATCTATTTTTTTTGATGTGCTTCGGTATTCGTCTCTAGTCTTGGGAAGATTAGATGCATCGTTAGAAAAAAGAGCACAACGAGTCTTTGCATTGTTTAGAGTATTGTCTTTGTAGATTGTGCGAAGTATTGCTTTTATATATTCTACAAAACACAAGCTACTCTTAAATTGTTTGCGTATTCTTGTGACTTTTCTTTTTGCTTTACTTTTTAATTCAACAATGAAAATATACCATTGAGATTTTATTTTTGTAACAACAATAGCATCGCAGCCTTTGTCTAAGTCTTTACCATCCTCAAAATATGGACTTAACTTAGACTTCCAATCAAGTTTCCATGCAAACGTTGTATTTGTTGCTACACCACTAAGGACAACTTGTTTAAGCATTGCGTCTTTGGCAGTTTCTTTGATAGTCAATTCATGAGAAGAATTATCTAATTGTATATGGGCATTGTCGTTTATAATGTCTTTTAAGCTATCGGGTATCGTCATGTGTTTGTTCATCGTCAATGCTAAAGTAGATATCGTCCATTGCAGAATTTAATTTGTCAATTACCGTGTCAAATGGCGGTATTGAAATACCCAATTCATCGACAGCACATTTTTCCAATGTTCCATTCTCATTGTTATATGCGCGTATTTTCGCATGATCTAGGCACTCATCCTCCGCATATTTGTACTTTTTTATAATCTTCTCTTTATCTTGCATTGGCTGTTTCAATCGTATGAGGTTTGTATATTCCTTAATAATATAATCACTGTGTGTGGTAATAAAAACGAATATTCCCTTATGCATGAGATAATTTAACAAGCGCGCCATTATTAGTTGATTATCCTGATGCAAATTTAATTCAGGCTCATCAATAATCAATATATCGCCTTCTTCAGCATTGTGCAGTATATAAAAGTACAATTGCAGCAAGGACTTTGTAGCGGATGAAGAAAAATATATAGGTATCTTAGCTCTACTCTTTTGTGCAACAAGATATATTGTCTCATCTTCAATCTTGTATTTTCCATTGAGGAAAGAGCTAAAATACTTGTTAATACGCTTATCATCGTATAAAAAACTCTTTTGCTTTTTGTTGATGTCAGTAATATCTCTTGTATAGTGTATGTTGTGCTGTATTGGCATCGCATAGCGAGATACCACTTTGTTAAATAGTGTAAAGGGGTTAAAGTCCTTATCCTTCTTTGCAAGTTGTTCTACGAGTACATTTCTATGAATATCAAGCTCCTTGTAAAATAAGGTAATGCCTATTCTTTCGCTGGTGATAATAAAAGGCTCAGGGAAATAGTAACCAAAGAATAGCCTGCCTAATATCCTGTTAAGATTTCTCTTAATAAACGAAGGCGATATATCTATTCTTTCTTTGTCTAATACAGAAACGATTAATTCGTATGACTGAGCATTCTTGTGTATTTCGATGTTTTTAGTCGTATGATGAATCTCTGTATCAAATGCTTTATCTAGTAAATTGTCATCTATCTGTACATCAAATTTAGAATCTTTAAAATATTCTTTTCCAACAGAGAATACATCGGGGAGCATGTGCGTATATCGCCGTGATAACTTTTCTAATATTTCATACAGCTCTTGTTGTTTATACATTCTAAGGTCTATCTTTGCCACGGCGTCGGCACTGAGCGCTTTTAGTATATCAGGTGAAATATCAAAATCAATTAAGTCATTCCACATGTGTAAAAAGCCATATATTGAGTACGTAATATAGGTTTTGCCCGTATTATTCTTACCACAAATGATGGTCATTTCATTTAGTGATAAAGATGTTTCTTTAATTAGTCCGATATTTTTTAGGGTAAATGTAAGCATTGTTGCTCCATGTAATGGTCTTACCTTTCTATGTTCTCAGTAAGCACATAAGAAGATACTTAAGAATACTGCATACACAAGTATACATATCTATGTATATCGGTAATTTTTTCAATACATTCAAGTACTTAAGAGCTGTTTTGCATTTAGTTTGTATAGATTCTACTGTGTGTGTGTAAGTATCTTCTCGGAGTTTTTTTCACTTACATATTGACGTTCAAGCACTTGTTATTGTTATGCCAATTTCTCACGTAAAATCATCAGGCAATGGACTAGAACTCATCATTATTTACTTTCACGACTTTGCCTTCTTTTGCGTCCAATGATTGTAGCAATTGCGCTTTTTTTTTGCTTGCTTTTTCTACTATCTTTGCCAAATTTTTTGCTTCTTTTTGTATTTCTTCTTCTTTTTTAGTCACCTTGTCTAGCATCATTTTTACGAGGCTTCTTTCTGCTTCTAATAATATTTTGTCTTCTGACATCGTGTGTATATATTTTTTTACAATCTGTACGTGTAACGTAAGGTTTCCTAAGTATTGTATTGGCTTCAAAAAAGATCTGATAATTAAATCTAAAACTGCTATGTTGCCACGTATGAAACCGGGTTGTCCTTTTCTTTTTCCTTTATATTTTTCTTCTTGCGGTAAATTCTCATAGTTCTCTTTGTCTTTTTCATATGAAGCTAATAATTGTTCTGTATACCACGCTATATTTGTAAACGTTGTTGTAAATATTTTTTCTATCTTTTCTCTTGTCTGTCTTGCCTTTGATGCATTGAGTATTATCCATTTTTCTTTTACCCATACTTCTTCTACGTAAGCAATATTATACAAAATTATTTTCATATCTAACTTGTTTTCATATCTTTCTGTTGTAAATTTTTTTGCTTTTTGTAAGTCTTCTATTATATGTTCGTATCTTGATGTCCAATATCCCGTAATAGCTCTGTATCGGTATGCGTGTGCAAGAGCAATGGTATCATCCTTGGGTTTTAGTTTTATCACGGTATCAAAATCTTTATAACTTTTTTCATAATTCTTCTCTTTCAAAGAAACATGACCTCTGTTAAAGTACGATGCTACACTTGTAGGGTCATGTTCTATCGCCTTATCAAAGTCTTGAATTGCCTTCTTAAATTCACCTAAGTGTATGTAGGCAAATCCTCTACTATTATAGATGTCTGCATCAGTATTGAGCTGTAGTGCTTGGGTAAAAGAGTTTATCGCTTCCTTATTTTTACCTGCCTCAAGATCCTCTTTACCTTTTTCATGAAGTCTTTCTGAATTTTTTAATGGATCTGATTGGCGAGTGTGTGGTTTTGGTAACGTGGATTTCTTTTTAGAATATTCATACTCTTGCGAACATGAGGTTGCCATGATTATAACCACGCATAAATATGCAAGTATAATAGAATTATTTTTCATTTTTACATCCTTATATTTAGAATAATTTATTTTTTATTGCTTTTTAATTGAAATTTAATTTCATATTTGTAATAAATTTCTATTTATGTTACACTTAACTTCGTTATGAATATGAATTGTACACACAAAATTTTTTTGTATTTGCTTATCTATCTATTTGTTGTTGGACTTGTTGCCTGCGATGTAGATATAGCAGAAAAAGAACAGTATGGAGGGTATACAAGACAAAAACTGTCTTTTATCCATAGGGCATTACAAACATCAGTTGGATCACGACAAACACCAAAGTTATATCTGATTGGCGGACGCGATAATACGATGGGGCGTAAAAATGACGTATGGAGTTCTGAGGACGGTGTGAATTGGATAGAAGAAACAGCAAGTGCTCAATTCTCTGCTCGTGAAGATCATCAAGTGGTAGTTTTTCCTCCTGAATCTCAATAGTCATAAATACTATGGAAGTGAATACGTAAAATAAGATAAGTGTAAGATAGTACTTTCATCATACATAGCGTGGTAAAGACAAAAGATTTCAAAGCGAAGAGGCGGTTTCGTACGCAGTTTTTGTAAGAAATGTCTGTTTTATACGTGCAAATAGATCCTGTAAGTGAATCTTTGAGGATATTTTTCTGCATATTGTTCTATTTTTGCAAATTGATTAAATTTTTTTAATATAAAATCCATTATTTTATGATATAGTATTTGTATGAGTAATAAAAAATCATTATTTAAGACTTTTTTGTATCTCTGTATATACGTGTTTATTGTGAGCTTTGTTGCTTGTGATGGACCAGCAGAGGACATTGGCAACGTATCAAAAGTATCTTTGGATAAGGTTGATGATAAAGCATTTGCTGTGAAGGAACAAGATACTAAAAATATATCAGACGCATCAAAGCTCTACCTTTTTACAAAACGAAAAAGTAATACTAAAAAAAATGTCATATATAGTTCGGTAGACGTGAGGAAATGGGCAGAAGAAACAGCCGATACACCATTTATCGCACATAGTGGCTATCAAGTTGTAGTGTTTAAAGATACGATATATTTTATTGGCGGCTACGGTGGCAGAACGTACAGGAATGACGTATGGAGTTCTCGTGACGGGAAGACATGGACAAAAGAAATATCTTCTGATACATTTCCCGCTCGTGCTTATCATCAGGTTGCAGTGTTTAAGGGTGCGATGTATGTCATTGGCGGCATCAGTAATAATGCGGGGCGTGAAAATGACGTATGGCGTTCGACAGACGGAAAAGAATGGAAAGAATTAATATCTGATGAGAGAAAATTCACCGCTCGTTATGGTCATCAGGTTGTAGTGTTTAAGGATGCAATGTATGTCATTGGCGGCTTCAGTAATAATGCGGGGCGTGAAAATGACGTATGGCGTTCGACAGACGGAAAAGAATGGAAAGAATTAATATCTGATGAGAGAAAATTCACCGCTCGCACTGGTCATCAGGTTGTAGTGTTTAAGGATGCAATATATGTCATTGGCGGCACCAGTAGTACGGGACCTAAGAATGATGTATGGAGTTCTCGTGACGGGCTGACATGGACAGAAGAAACCGACAATGCTCGCTTCTTTGCTCGTAATTATCATAGGGTTGTAGTGTTTAAGAGTGCGATATATCTTATTGGCGGCACCAATAGCGCAGGGAAGTATAAGAAAGATGTATGGGGTTCAACAGACGGAAAGACATGGGTAAGAACAGCGATAGATGCATTATCTTTGCGTGATGCTTACGACTATACTATACAAATGCTTGTAGCTTTTTAATACATTGATGCCTGTGGTTTCTAGAAGATAGAGAGTACTATCTTAAGAAAATCGTAAGGCTTTCTACATTTGTAAGAAAGGGCTTCGCTCTTTAGATGAAAAAGCACTGCTTTTACAAAAAATCCTTAGGTTTTCTTGTTGAAAAGCAGTGCTTTATAAAAAAGAAGGCTTTATGTGTACGCTAACTACGCTATGTAAAAATAGCGTCTATGTCATCTTCATTAGTACCTACTGATATTTTTTTAAGCTGCCATGTCTCTTTGTGACATATTTCATCGTTAGGTTCTACACGTCGAAGAGGTGAGAGGCTTTCGACTTCGAGAAAGTGGGGCATGGTAAAAAATTCGGTGTTGCATCCCATGTCGGGATAGCTTGCTCCTGCAATGTAGTCGTGCTTTTTTATAAAGACTTCATCGCCTAGTATATAGGCTTCTTGTCCTTTTGTATTCAATACGCCTATTTTTAGTTTGTTTTCATAGGCATTATCTTGAGACATTTGAATATAGCGTTTGCCCCATCGAAAGCGCGGATCGTCCATAGCAGTAAAATGCCACAGTACAAGGGGACGTGCAGGTGCGCATGCTTCGGGGTGTGGTTTATATTGCTCGTGGGGTATAATGGCTCTGCCGCCTGCGCGCATTACACTTAATGCCCATGCTGAAAATTCAATGCTCCATGCGTTGCGGTTTATAATGCGGTGATTTAGATATACATGCGTATTGTTTTCTTCTAGTGTAATGTCTATGATTTTTTGTACTTGTGCAAATGTTTCAACGGGGGCGATAAGCGATACTGTGTTTCCTTCGTGGGTGTATTTAATGGGGTGATTATCAGGAAAGTACGAACGTACAAGGTCTTCAGGTGCAAGCCATAATCTATGTCCTCCGTAAATATGCCAAATGTCTTTTTCATTGCTGGTGATTTGCTCATCAAACACATGAAAAAAGTTTTGTCCGCCGATAAAGCCGTAGGATAAAATCCGTGGACCGAAGCATAGTGAAATGCATAATTCCACCATGTTGTTGCGTAGTATAAGGCATTTTGTGCCTTTATAGCTTTGTTCTTCTACGTACATAGTATCCTCACTATTATTTGTTGTTATACAGATTCTTCAATAAATTTTCCAAAGTTTCGGTATTTTTCGTATAGCGTGTTATAGATTTCTGTGTATTCGTTACGGGGTGTAAAAACCAATTCTATGTTGCTCGACATTGCTTCCATTGCGTCTTCAATGCATTCATGTATTCCTGATGCTACCGATGCACATATCGCTGCGCCGAGTGCACAGCATTGATCTGATGCTACAACCCGTACTTCTCGAGATAATACATCCGCAAGTACTTGCATAATAAATGGTGATTTTTTTGCTACTCCCCCAATGGCAATGGTTTCGTTTACTATAAGGCCTTGGCTTTCAAAGCACTCCATAATTGCGCGTGTGCCAAAGGCAACTGATTCGGCAAATGCGCGATACAATGTTGGTGCGTCTACTCCAAGCGTAAGTCCTATAAGTCCGCTGTAAAGTCGCTGGTTTGCATGGGGTGTTCTTCTGCCGTTAAGCCAGTCTAGCGCTATAGGCGAAGAGGTGCTCGGAGGTATTTTTGCAGCGGCGTCAGAGATGCGCGTGAAGAATGTTTCGGTGTTTTTACAATCGCTATTTGCTGAAATATTGTTCCATGTGCATATTTTTTTTAGCCACGCAAATACGTCTCCAAACGAAGATTGTCCTGCTTCAAAACCAATCATATTCGGTACGACAGAACCGTCGACTTGTCCGCAGATGCCTTTGATAATGCGTGTGTCTTTGTATGGTGCGGTTACAATGTCACAGGTTGAAGTGCCCATGACGCGCACAAAATTATACGGTTTAATTCCTGCGCCTATGGCGCCCATATGTGCGTCCAAGGTGCCAAGTCCTACTATTACACTCTCAGAGAGTCCAAAGGTCTGTGTCCATTTTTCAGATAGAATGCCTGCAGCGGTATCGCAGGTGTAGGTTTTTGTGTATAGGTTGTGATATATCGGTGCTATGCTCGGCTCTATTTTTTCAAAAAATGATAGGGGAGGTAAGCCACCAAATGCTGCATTCCACAATGCTTTGTGCCCGGCGGCGCAGCGACTTCGTTTTACTTTTTCAATGGTGTCACAGCCTGTTAGAAGTGCACAGATCCAGTCGCAGTGTTCAATAAAAGAATATTCGCTGCGTGAAAAGCGTTTGTCACAACGCAGAAGATAGATGAGCTTTGCCCAAAACCATTCGGCAGAATAAATGCCGCCTGCGTATTGTAAGTAGTCTTCGTTGATGCGTGCGTTATGTGCGTTTATTTCTTCTGCTTCGCTAATGGCACAGTGGTCTTTCCAAAGTATAAACATAGCGTTAGGATCATGTTCAAATTCTTGTTTCGTGCATAGAGGAATGACATGTTCATCTACGAGACATGGTGTGGATCCTGTGGTGTCTACTGAAATACCTTGAACTTCTTTGCGAATGTCATCGCCGCATTGTGCCAACACGCTAGTGACAGCTTTTGTCATTGCTTCAAGATGATCGTGCGGATGCTGACGAAATTGATTTTTTGTAGCATCGCAATACATGCCTGTTCTCCATCGCTGGTATTCGTGCATTTCACTTGCAACTTCTGCTCCTGTGTCTGCGTTTACTACTAAGGCTCTTACGGAATCGGAACCAAAGTCTAATCCTAAGGTATAGTTACTGCGAAGCATCTTGAATCTATTATACGTATTTTTAAGTCATTTCTTAAAGGTATCGTGTTTGTGAAGAAGCGAAAGAACATGATTTTTACATCCTAGTATTTTTGTAATACTAGGATGCTCTTTTTCTTATTGATTAGAATTTTTTTGTGTGATGGTACTGACGATAACAACAGCAAGGAACGCACATAAAAATGCAGGAAGTAATTCGTATAAATCAAATATTCCGCCTGATAGTTTATTCCATACTATTGTAACTATTGCTCCAACAATGACGCCTGCAATGCCTCCTTGGTATGTTGTTTTTTTCCATAGTAGCGTTAGCGTTAGTACTGCGCCGCACGAAGCACCAAGTCCTGCCCATGCATAAGAGACAATGCCAAGTACGCTGCTGTTAGGGTTGATTGCTAATATCATCGCTATTATGGCAATAAGTAATACCGTGAGTCGACTATAAAGCAATTGACGTTTTGCATCTATGCGTTTTGAAAAAATATCTATCGTTAGAGCTGAACTTGCTACAAGTAGTTGGCTATCGGCAGTACTCATAATAGCAGCCATTACTGATGCTAAGAGTAGGCCGCCTATAATTGGATGACTTACCGCCGATATCAATTTAAGATAGACTTGTTCTGGATCAGATAAAGGGTTTTCATTAAAATATGCTACTCCTACTAAGCCCACTAGTATTGCCATACCCATAAGAAATACAGACATTATTACTGCAATGGTTCTTGCGACAGAGGTTTTTTTTGCGGATGATATACCCATGTAGCGTGCTAAGATATGTGGTTGTCCAAAATAACCAAGTCCCCATGCCATAAGTGATAAAATGCTGATAAAGGTGAGCGTAGAGCCATCAGGATTTCTGAATAAGGCAATGTGGTTTGGATTGATTTCTTTTATCTTTTCAAATACAGTAGATATTCCGCCAGAATTGTTTATAGCCATAAGAGGCACGATTAAAAGACCAGCAACCATCAGACATCCTTGTATTACATCTGTCCACGATACGGCTAAATATCCACCGAGAAGTGTGTAGCTCATTACTACAAGAAAGCCAATAATGACTGCAATTTTATAATCTATGTTAAACATGCTTGTAAATAATTTTCCGCTTGCTACAAAACCGGAACTTGTATAAAACACAAAGAAAAATAAAATTGCGATTGAAAGAGATAAGCGTAAGAATCCGGTTGGATCTTTGAGCTTCTTTTCTAAAAATGTGGGAATGGTTACGGTATTATCAATGTTCTCGCTTTCTGTACGAAGCTTGTTTGAGAGTAAACTCCAGCTTGCAAAGAATCCTAAGGATAATCCAACTGCTATCCAGAAGGCTCCCATACCTCCAGTAAGCGCAAATCCTGGAAGTCCTAATAAAACCCATCCGCTATGATCTGATGCAACAGAACTTATTGCTGAAGGAAAAGCACCTAATTTTCTGCCTCCTAGTACAAAATCATGTACATTTTTTGTGCGGATGTAAAAGTACAATCCTATGCACAGCATGACAAATAAATATATGATAAATATGCTTGTTTTTATCATAATAAGCCTCCTTAAATATATTTTTGCTACAAAATGATATTCATATATCCTCAATGATAATTACGTGTTTGTTTGTAACTTGTGTTGATATAGGTATTGATATAGGGAGGAGGCAAAAGATGTGCTGTCTATTTTGTTCCAATTCCATGCAATATAATTTTATTTATTGTGTTCATAACAGCTTCGTCGTATCCTATGTTAGGATTAAACTCTACAAGTTCAAAAACTTTTAGTTTTTCTTTTGGTAGCTTGTCTAAAGCAGAGAGGGCTTCTTCTACTGAAAATCCTCCATCTACGGGAGTTCCAACACATTTCATTTCATCAGGGTTTAAAAAGTCAAGGTCAAAACTGATTCCATAAGCAGAAACATTTTTTGTAATTGCTGAATGTGCTTCGTGTAATACGTTTTGTAATCCTCTTTGCTTAACTTCGTCTGCGAAATAAATACGTACATTGAGTTTTTTCAAAAGTTCATATTCTGCTTTTTCGTAGCTTCGTGCACCTATAATGCATACGTTTTCTGCTTTTAATTTAGGCTTTTTATCAAGTATCTTTGTTAAATATTCATCTCCGTAACCGAGAAGACTTGCTAATGGCATTCCATGAATGTTTTGTGAATCACTACTTTCATGAGTGTGTGCATCTAGATGCGCATCTATCCACATCACGCCTACTTCTGTAAAAGTAGATAATCCGCTCCATGTTCCGATACCGCATGAATGATCGCCACCTACCACACAGACTTTGTTTCCATTTGAGAGATTATGTAAAACTTGCTGTGCTAATTTTTTAGAAAAATTTGTTATATCATCTAATGCATCCCACTTCTTTGCAGTGCTCATGCATTCTACTCTGCTTGTCCACTTGAAATGTGGCAAGGCTTTTTTTATAACAGCGGGCGCAAACTCACATCCTGCTATTGAGCCGCCACATCCTATTGATGCTTCTATAAACGCAAATTCTCTCTCATGTTCTTGAATGTTAATTTTAGTATTATGACTTTCCATGTCTTAATGTCTTATTGCGATATTAAAGAAAATAAATTACTTACAGCTTTGTTTGATGTAGGTATGATGTCTAGTTCTTTTCCTACATCGTATTTACGTGATAAATCTTGTATCATCCTTAGTGTAGAAAAATCTTCTATTGCAAATCCTACGGAGTCAAATAACGTGATGTCTTTTTCACTCTTCCGTGCTTGTTTTGTACCTTGTACAAGTTCGTAGAGTTTTGCTACGATTTTTTTTCGTGCTTCTTGTAAAGAAAGCTGTTGTATTTCTCCCTCTTTGTACGATTGATCAAAATATTCGATAACTACACGGGTTTTTTGTAACACTGCTTTATCAAGTTCAGTCTTACCTGCTGCATCTCCTCCAATTGCATTGATATGCATGCCCGGTTCAAGGTGCTGTGTATACAGTAATTTTGCATTTTCAAATGATGCGGTAGCAGTTGTTACGCAATCAATATTTTTGACAGTTTCTTCCACATTTTTGCATGCAATTAATTCAATTTCTAAGTTATGTAATGCGAAAAATTTTTTCATATTTTTAGAAAACTTTTCCATTGTTTTTTTTGATTTGTCGTAATACTTTATAAGTTTGCAATCATTGTATATTGCTAAATGTGCTATTGCTTGAAATTCACTCTGACTTCCTGTGCCTATAAAAGCAAGAGATTTTACATCTTTTTTTGCCATAAGACTTGTTGCTAATGCTGATACTGATGCTGTTCTTATTGCGGTAAGTAAGGTCATATCTGCCATAAGCAAAGGATACCCCGTTGTAACATCAGAGAGATACCCTAAGGCGATGACGGTTTGTTTGCCTTTCTTCGTGTTTTGAGGGTGACCATTAACATATTTGTATCCATAGAATTTTTCATTCCATATAGGCATCAACTCTATGACGCCCTGTTTAAGATATGCAGCATAGCGCATTACTTTCTCAAAAGTATCCCATTTCTTAAAATCTGCTTTTAAGTATTTTATGTTTTCTTTTATAAGCTTGGTTATTCCACCATGCTTTTTTATTATTTCTTGTATCTGTTTTACTGTTAATATTTTCATAAAATTATTCCTTTAAAATGTTTCATGTTCTATTTTAGTCATTTCTAGTTTTCATCAAATTTTGTAGTGTATGTAGTAACCAATATCTAAAGACAAAATCCCAGGCCTCAAGAAGAGGGTTGTAGACAACAACTTTTTGTTTTTTACCATTATCATGCTCGTAGTTCTTGCGAGCGCTCTGCAGCAGCATTTACTGCATTCATAACTGCGGCAGGAAAATGATTTTCATGTAGCGCATGTATGCCAGCTATGGTAGTACCACCGGGAGAAGAAATAGCGGTAATCAGTGACGCAGGCGAATCAAAAGATGATTCAAGCAATGCAAGTGCACCTGCGGTCGCTTTTCTCGCTGCGGTATATGCTTTATCGTATGGCAAGCCTTCTTTTACGCCGCCAAGCGTCAAGGCATCTACAAATGCGGTAGCAAACGCAATGCCGCTACCTGCAATGCCAGTGAATGCGTCCATCAATATTTCAGGAAGCTCTATAACTTCGCCAAAATTTTTTGCTACTTCCATACCTCGTTTTTTGTCAATGTCATTTGCCTGAGGTCCGGGGCTTGCAGCGGTAATGCTTTTGTTTACGAGAGCGGCAATAGTTGGCATGTAACGCACAACGTGAGGATATGGTGTAGCGTCTTCTGCAAGAGCTTTTGCAATGGTTTGTATCGGTACGCCTGCTGCGATAGATAGCACTGTGGGTTTCGTAAAACGCACGATAGGCAGAATAGATTGCAATGTAGATGTTATCATATTTGGTTTTACGCCAACTAAGATAGCATCGTATGTGCATTCTTTATGAGCACCAAGATCAAGCGAGTCATGTACCATAATACCAAGTGCTTGAGCATCATCTAAAAATTTGCTCCATGGGTCATACACACAGATTGTATGAGATGATTCAGATTTTTTTAGTGCCTTTGCTATAGCAAAGCCCATATTGCCAATTCCAACAATAAGTATGTTCATGGCTACTCTCCTAAATACGGATATCTGTAATCTGTTACCGGTAGTAACGCTTCCTTGATTAAACGAGGAGAAACCCATCGAAATAAATTCAATATGGCACCTGCTTTATCATTGGTGCCGCTGTTTCTTCCACCACCAAACGGTTGCTGCCCTACCACTGCTCCTGTAGGTTTATCATTTATGTACGTATTGCCTGCTGCGTGTCGAAGTTTTTGTAGTGCTATTCGTACTACATTTTTGTCTTGTGCAAAAATTGCTCCTGTTAGTCCATATAAAGATGTTTTGTTAACCAATTCTAATGAATTTTCCCATTGGTCATCTTCATATACGTAAATAGTAACAACAGGTCCAAAAATTTCTTCTTGCATAATTTTATTTGATGGATCTGTGGTTTTAAAGACGGTTGGCTGAATAAAATATCCTTTGCTTTTATCGTATGTGCCGCCTGCAATGATTTCTAATCCATCTTTTTTTGCATCTTCAATGTATCCTGCTATTCTGTCAAATGCAGCTTCGTGTATGACTGCAGTAACAAAATTGCTTGGGTCTTCAGGAGATCCTACTTTAATAGATGCTACTTCTGTTTTAAGAGGTGTTTCTATTTGTTTCCATAAGGAGCTGGGAATATATACTCGTGAAGCTGCCGAACACTTTTGCCCTTGAAATTCAAATGCTCCTCTTACGATGTTGGCAACGACGCTTTTTACATTTCCTGAAGGGTGCACCCATATAAAATTTTTGCCTCCGGTTTCTCCTACGATGCGTGGATACGAGCGATAGGTATTCATGTTATTACCTATGGTTTTCCATAAGTCTTTGAATACTTCGGTGGATCCTGTGAAATGCAAGCCGGCAAATTCAGGATGCGCACAGGCAATGTCTACAGTTTCTTGAGGATCAGTAATTATCATGTTGATAACTCCATCGGGTAATCCTGCTTCTTTAAAGAGATCCATGATTATTTTTGCAGATAAAAGTTGCGATAACGAAGGTTTCCAGACTATCGTGTTTCCCATCATTGCAGGTGCGGCAGGTAAATTGCCGGCAATAGCAGTAAAGTTAAACGGGGTGATGGCTAACACAAATCCTTCTAGTGGACGATAATCTACTTTGTTCCAGTCGGTAGAGGCACTATTTGGTTGTTCTGCGTAAATTTGTGTCATATATTCTACGTTAAAACGCAAAAAATCGATAAGTTCGCACGCAGAGTCTATTTCTGCTTGATGGACATTCTTTGATTGTCCAAGCATGGTTGTGGCATTTAACTTGTCGCGATATGGACCTGCAGCTAATGCTGCTGCTTTAAGAAATATGGATGCTCGTTCTGCAGGGATTGTAGCTTCCCATGATTTTTTCGCATGTAATGCCGATTTTATAGCTTTTTCGACATCTGCCGCATTTCCTTTATGATACTGAGCAACGACATGCTGATGATCATGCGGCGGAGAGATAGAATGTTTCTGCTCTGAAAAAATCTCTTTTCCATCGATATATTGCGGTATCGACGTTTCATGAGAAAAATAATAACGGTAACAAGATAGCAATTTTTTTAATTCTGGCGATCCAGGTCGATACGCTTGAACAGGCTCATTGCTAGCCTTTGGTACTTGAAAATATGAATTCATAAAACCCCCTTGTTATATTTAATAACATAACATAAACAATAAATTAATATTACTTAAATATATATTATATAATAAGAGATGTTTTTATGCAATATATAGTATATTAATGTGTTTTATTGCAAAAATAGCATGGGTAAAAACTATTGTGAGAAAATTACAATTTAAAAAACTTTAGAAAATAACATAGAGTCTTCAGATGTTTTGAAAATACGTTATGGGGACACATGTTTATTGTTAGTATCTATTGCCGATGTGTTCTTAATTTATTGGTTTTTGTTTGAATTTTGCTGCTTAGGCTCGTATTTTTTCTAAAATAATGGTATATTGTGGTATCCTGCTACTAAAATTTACATAACATGTCTTCTGTCTTATTGAAAAAATGCGTATTTCATAGACTAAGGAGAATTATTTTCACGTATCTAATAAATTTTAGTAGCTATATTGAAATATGGAGTAAATTTTAAATGTATGAGCAAAAGTCTAGACATTTGTTAAGAGTTAAGTGGAAAAGTCCAAAATGCATGTATGACTTAAGAGCTAAGGTCAGTGAATTTATGCCTGTGCTAACTTTTTTTTAATAAGATTAAGTGCAGATCCTGCGTGAAACCATGCTATTTGTGTTTCATTAAGCGAATGCTTTGCTTCTATAACATCTTTTGTGGCATCGCTGTGCTTAAATACAAGCGAAATCTGTGATCCTTGAGCAATGTTAGTAAGTCCAATGACGTCTATGGTGTCGTTTTCTTGTATTTTTTCATAGTCGTCGGGATTTACAAAAGTCAGGGGAATGATGCCTTGCTTTTTGAGGTTAGTTTCGTGTATGCGGGCGAAGGATTTGACGATGACTATTTTTACTCCCATAAAACGTGGCTCCATAGCGGCATGTTCGCGCGAAGAACCTTCACCGTAGTTATCATCGCCTACAATAACTGAACCAGCGGTATTGTCACGATAAAATGCTGCAACATCGGGCACGGTTCCATATTTTCCTGTGCACTGGTTGATAATTTCGTTTGTTTTTTCGGTAAATGCATTTACTGCGCCTATAAGTAAATTTTGGGATATATTTTGAAGATGTCCTCTGTATTTAAGCCAAGGTCCCGCCATAGAAATATGATCAGTGGTGCATTTTCCCTTTGCTTTTATAAGGAGATGGAGGTCTATAAAGTCTTTTCCCTCCCATGGTTGAAAAGGTGTCAATGTTTGCAATCTTTGAGAATCAGAATTTATTGAGATGGAAAACTGCGTGCGTGTTTTGTCCTGTGGGGGGCGAATGAGTCCATTGGGTTCATTGCCAAATATAAGTTTTAATAAATCTAAGGGCGGAGCTTCGACATTTTGTGGAGGATTTAAACGTACTTTTTTGCCTTCTTTATTGGTAAGCGTATCTTCGCAAGGGTTAAAACATAGTGTGCCAGCGATTCCCATGGCGGTTACAATTTCGGGAGAGGCAACAAATGAATGAGTGTTAGGGTTGCCATCTGCACGTTTTGCGAAGTTTCGGTTAAATGATGTGATAATGCTATTTGTTTCTTCTTTTTCTATGTCCGTTCTATCCCATTGCCCAATACAAGGACCGCACGCGTTCGCTAATACTTTTGTGCCAAATTCGTTAAAAAGTGAGAGATAGCCATTGCCTTCTATAATTTTATAAATGCTTTCTGAGCCCGGCGAGAGCCAAAAGGGACTTTTGAGAGCGAGTTTGTTTTGTTTTGCAAATTGTAGCATTGAATGAACACGCGAAAGGTCTTCAAATGAAGAATTTGTGCATGAGCCTATAAGCGCTGCACTTAACGTTGTAGGAAATTTTTCTTTTGTTATAAAATCGTAAAAATCTGAAATAGGTGTTGCTCTATCAGGTGAATATGGTCCATTTATGTGTGGTTCTAATTCGCTTAGGTCAAGTTCAATGACTTTGTCGTAGTGCTGATGAGGGTTTTCTAGTACCTGTGCATCTGCTGTTAAAAGCTCCGCGTTTTCGCGTGCAAAACGAGATGCACTGCGTCGCTCTGTGATTTCAAGATAGTGTGCAATGGACTCGTCAAAGGGAAAAATAGATGTTGTAGCACCTACTTCAGCACCCATATTGCAGATAGTAGCTCTGCCGGTACATGAGAGGGAAGAGACACCTTCTCCGAAGTATTCTATGATATGTCCTGTTCCACCTTTGACGGTCAGTAGCCCTGCAAGCTTTAAGATAATATCTTTCGGAGCACACCATGGCGAAAGAGATCCGGTAAGTTTTACCCCAATAAAGCGTGGCATTAATAGTTCCCACGGCATGCCGACCATAACGTCTACTGCATCGGCGCCACCGACGCCAATTGCGAGTGTCGAAAGTCCGCCTGCGTTGGGTGTATGTGAGTCCGTGCCGATAGCCATCAGTCCAGGAAGTGCGTAGTTTTCGAGCATAACTTGGTGAATGATGCCTGCACCCGGTTCCCAAAAATCAAGGTTATATTTTTGACTTGAGGTGAGTAAAAAATCGTATATTTCTTTGTTCGTTACTCGTGCACCTTGTATATCGAGTAGTGCATTTTGTTTCGCTACAATAAGATGGTCGCAGTGTATACTAGATGGTACTGCGACATTATCGCGTCCCGATTGCATGAGTTGAAGCATTGCCATTTGTGCAGTTGCATCTTGCATAATGACTCTATCGGGGTTAAAGTAAGTAAATGATTTTCCTCGTACTAAGGTACGGGGATCAATGCCTAGGTCTAAGTGAGAAAAGAGAATTTTTTCAGCAAGTGTCATAGGATAGTTGTACTTGCTTCGCATATGTATGTAGTGATTTTTGTAGTTTGAGAAATGATTTTGTATAGTATGCTCAGATATTATCATTATTTTATTGTAATAAAACAACACTTCATGCAAGAGAAATATTTGTCGATACATCTATTATTATACTGTAACTTTATTTTTATGAGTTAATTATAAAAATAAAATAAAAAAATATAAAATATACTCTAGAAAAAAAAATATTATTTCATACTATATAGATATAACATTTATTTTTTAGAAAAATTAAATTAGATTTTTATTAATTGATAATAAATTAAGAAGTAAATGTGTTCTATACTAAGTTAACTTTGCTTTATAGAAACAATAATTTATATAAGGAGATTTTTATGAGTAGATACGGACTCATATTTTTAATAAAAATTTTTATGATTACATCTTATGGATATGGTCATGTAGATGACATTATAGAAGGGACGTATATCAAAAAGATAAAAGACAGAGGTGTTCTCATTGTTGGAATGGTAAAAAGGGAGCGATTTCCTTTTGCTTTTTTGAATGAAGAGAAGAAATTAGTTGGGCTTGAAATTGATATAGTAAGTAAGATTGCTGAGGTACTCAATGTTGATCTGAAAATAAACAGAAGTGCCCCATCATTCAATGATCTCATTCCGATGGTAGATAAAGGAATAGTAGATGTAGCTATTTCTAAGCTCAGTCGTACACTAGAACGTTCTCAAACTGTAATTTTTACTTCTCCATATCTGGTGTTTCGACAGGCACTGTTATTGAATCGTATTAACCTTGCGAAGGTTAGCTCAAATGATAGTGAATTGATTTCGGTTTTACGTAATTTTTCAGGAAAACTAGGAGTGATAAAAAATTCTTCATATGAGCGCTATGCAAAAAATAATTTTCCACTTGTAGAGGTAACGCCTTTTGATACATGGGAAGAGGCGCTAGAAGCGCTAAACAGATCGGAATTAGCTGCTGTATATCGCGATGAATTAGAAGTTAGTTTGTATATGAAACAAAATCCTGAAAAGAATCTTTATTTGAGACCTGTAATCATTAAAGATCAGAAAGATCCTATTGCAATGGCGCTTCATGCTTCGGCAACACATTTTGCTTATTTCCTTAATCTGTTTTTTGTTTCTATTGAATTTCCAAGAACTTCAAAAGAATTATTAGAGACTTATAATTTACAGTAACTCTATGGAAGAGGTTGTAGGTTTTTAATATGTATTAAATTTTTAAAGGAGAGATTTATTATAATGGATAAGTTGCGTAATTTTATGTATAACCCTATTGTTGTTTTTATGTCAATGGGAGTTGGAGTTTTGCTTGGGATTTTTGCCCCTAATTTTTCACTAAGGATTCAGGGTATTGGGGAAATTTATCTTATTTTTATCACCATGACGGTTCTTCCGATATTGGTTTCTGCAATTGTATCAAGTGTTGGAAATTTTGTTCAGAATCCTGTTTTATATAAGTTCACATTTTATGCACTAAAAATTATCATTGTTATGATGATTGTTGTTGTGGTTTTGACATTGTTAATAGGAATGATATTTAAGCCCGGCGTGCTGCCTGCTGAACAATCAAAGGTGTTATCTGAGTACATAGGTAAAGAAGCTAATATCTTTGAGTTTGATCTTCATGGTAGTGATGTGCCGGTCAAAGAAGATGGGTTTATATTACAATTTCTTAAGTTACTTATACCGGTTAATATTTTAAGTGCGTTTATCACAAATAATGCCTTAGGACTTGCTTTTATTTCAATAATAATTGGGGTAGCTGCAGGAGCATTGGCATCTTCTACAGATCATAATAACCGCAGCGCCCATATTAATCCCGGAACTCTCATTATTGATTTCTTTGATAACTTGTTTAAAGTGTTTCAAAAAGTAATTGCATGGACTTTAACACTTATTCCTCTTGCGCTTATAAGTATTATTTCTTCTCAAGTTGCAGGATTTGGATTTACTATTATGTTTACCACCATTCGACTTGTGCTTCTTTATTACATTATTGGTATTACTTTAATGTTATTTAATAGCTTATTTTTAGGAGTTGTTTCAGGGCAAGGGTTTATTAACATAGTCAAGTCTTCTTTTTATCCTACGTTAATAGGATTTTCAACGAAAAATAGCGTTGCTACTATACCTGCTACAATTGAATCGTTGAAATTGAATTTGAAATACGATGCTGCTTTTGCACGCTTGCTTGTACCTCTTTTTATCATTTTGTGTCGTTATGGAAATATGATTTGGTTTGCACTGGTATCAGTATTTGCTACTCAGATTTATGGGAGGAATCTTGGCGTGGCATACTTAATTATTCTTACCGTAACAGTAATTGCAGCAGGTGTTTCGACTGCAGGTGCTAATGGATTTGCATCCCTTGGTGTCATAAGTATAGCGTTTCTCCCTCTTGGGATACCCACTGAGACTATCTTATTTATTTTAGTAGCTATAGATCCTGTTATCGATCCTCTACGCACAGCGATTAATGTTCAAACGAATTTTTGTACGACTGCTATGGTATGCTCTAAACATCTTAAGTCAAATAATGATGATGATGTATTACAGGGTAAATTTTCACACAATAATATTGAGGTAGTAACAGAAAGATAGAGAAGTGAATTGAATTCTTCGTCCATGACTTAAGTGAGCTTTAAGCAGCGAAAAATAATGGAATTGTTTCTGAAACTTTTATGATATTTAAGTAAAAGAGAGAGATGTGAAAGCTAAGACTGTAAAAGCGGGACAAAAAAAAGAAAAGAAATCAGTTTTCTTTTCTTTAAGTGTATTCTTGCAGTTAATCATAATAACTGTTTTTTGTTTATTTTTCTTTATAATATATTTCCTTGTGAATTTGCAAAATGATTCTATTGCAATTCAATCTAACGTGCAGCTTCAAGGAGAAGTTTCAGAAAAAATAAAAAGTGAAATAGAGCGCTACCTCTACAATGCTAGGGTAGAGCTTTTGACTGTATGTAATGTAATGTCTAATGATTCGCTTTCTCACAAAGGATTTGATAGTAAGGTTTTTTTTACTTTTGCATATGGTATTCTTGAAGCAAAAGAAAACATAAATGCCGTGTATTTTAGTGATACGCATGGCAACTTTTACATGGTACAACGTATTGGTACCTATATTAGTAAGTGGATTATTAAAAACGATGGAAAAAAAATCAGGAGTCAATGGATTCATGAAAACCCTGATGCGGCTTTGATGGCGAAATTTAAACCTTATGAAGAGCTTTCACTTGAGGATGGATTTGATCCTCGTAAAAGGTCTTGGTATCAAGCATCGCAAGAAGATTCAGTTATATGGACAGATCCTTATTTTTTTGCAAGCAAGGGAATGTTGGGAGTAACTGCTGCAAGGAAGGTGAAGTTATCTAATGATAACTATACCGGTGTTTTTGGTATCGATCTTGATGTCTCTTACATAGCTACGTTTCTTAAGAAGTTGTCTTTTAGTAACTTAGGGTATGTTCTTATTACAGATAAAAATAAAAAACTTATTGCTATAAGTGATAAAGATAATGTTGAGTTTGATAAATCATATGAAGAATATTTTACCAGTGATAATCAAAAACAAAGACGACAGATATCTGCGGAATATCTAGATAGTAGCGAAGAAATGAGTTTTTTTGCTAAAAATATTGTGGGGCTTTCTGAGACTTCTCTTATAGAGAAATCTTTACAAGAAAAAAATATTCTTGATGTATTGCTTTCGACATTTTTCCCTAAATATTCGAAAAGTGCTTCTCTTCGCAGTTTATTGTTACGAGGATTGACTACCGGCAATGTATCTTTTAATAACAAGAGATATATTTACACGTATAGGCCATTTTCGCCTTTTAATGATGATAAATCGTGGAATATATATACTTTTACGGATACTCTAAACATAAATGCATCTTCAGAATATTTAACCAGAATTATTATATGGATATTTTCAGGATTTGTTGTTTTATTTATTTTTATCATGTATCAGTCGTCAAAGATTCTTTCAAATCCTCTTATTGCAATTTCGCATCTTATGCTTAATTTTAAACAATTTGTTTTAAATACAAAATTTGTAAATTATACCCCAATACGTGTAAGAGAAGTTGAAAATATCGGAGCGATTTACAATGACGTAAGAAATAGTTTTTTATCTTTTAAGAAGTTTGTTCCTGATGTTGTGGTAAAAGAAACATTGAAGTCTTCTTCAAGCTTACAAGCTTCAATGAAAAAAAAATCAGTGAGTGTTTTGTTTTCAGATATTGAAGGTTTTACAAACATTACTGAGAGAGTAAGCTCTGAAGCATTGTGCGAAAGTTTGACTTTGTATTTTTCTGAGATGAGCGAACAGATATGTAACAATCATGGGATAATAGATAAATTTATTGGTGATTCTGTTATGGCAATATTTGGAGCCTTTGATGAGAATACGAATACTGCAAAAGAAGCTATTGATGCAGCACTTGCTATGCAAGATAAGGAAGTTCTGATAAATCAAAAAATAGCAGAAATCCATCCTGATATTCATTTTCATACTCGTATAGGAATTAATACTGGTGATGCCATGATTGGTATTATTGGTTCTGATGTGCGACTTAATTTTACGGTTATTGGAGATATGGTAAATCTTGCAAGTAGGCTAGAAGGAGCAAACAAGCAATATGGATCAAATATTATTATTTCTTCGTATACGAAAGAACAAGTTGGTGAAGAATTTGTGTTTCGATTTCTAGATAATGTACAAGTCAAAGGAAAAGAAAACTTTGTAATGATCTATCAAGTTGTCGGGAGGTCCGATGTTGTGCCCTCTATGGTGCAAGATTATATCAAAGAATACGAAGAGTTACGAACATTACTTATGCAAGAAAACATGATTGCTGCAGAGAAAAAAGTTGCTTTTATTGAAGAGCATTTTTTAGATATCAAAGATACTCTTTTTGATTCTCTGAAGCAAAAGTTTAACCTTTAAATAACTAAATATTAAAATTCTCTATCTCGTAAATCGGGGAAAACGAATATATGTCTTTTTGATATATCGTTTTCATATTTATAGCTGTCAGGCATAAAAGGTTCTTGTGTAAAGAATTTTTTTGCTGTTTTTATGACATATTTTTCAATAAATGAATAAGGTATATTTACTACATAGCTTCTATTGATGATGTTTGGCATTCGTTCATCCATTGATTTTTCATTAGTGTTTATATAAATTTGCAATCCTATAAATTTTTTACGATATTTCCTACTAGGGATAAAAGAAAAATTATGCATTGTATCTTTAAAAGATATGTTGTCTATATTCTTGTGAATATTTTGCAATATATTTTGTCGTATTATTTCTTGTTTTATATATTGTTTTAATTCTACACTTGCTACTGTAAAATCTGTGAACAGGCTATTGAAGCTAATAATGGCTTTTGTATTTCTATTGTAGCTTAGTGTATACCAGCGTTCTGTTTTTTTGAATTTATCAGTCCAATATTGTACTTGAAATACAAGGCTTACTATTTTTATACGATACGCCATAATGTATCCATATATAGCGAGATAGTGTTCTTCATTGGGTTCAAGAATTTCATTGTTTATTCCTGCATTTATACTATCATCGAAAATTTGTTTTTCAGGAAATGTTTGTATATATTCTGCGATGAGCTGTTTTTGCTGTGGATCAGAAAAAGCACCGGGATATACGATACGTATATGAAGATTGTTGTATGTTCTTTCTACGATAAGATTATTTTTGTTTAGGAGCTCTCGAGAGAAAGGACCTCTCGTATAAAGTACAGATCTTGATGTACATGTCATCGTTGTCAGTACAAGTGTAATAGCGATGAGATATGCGAAAGGTTTTTTAATTTTTATTCGCTTTTGCATAAATGAAGAACCCCCAAATGTTTATTTTAATGCCTGAGAATACTAATTTTCGTGATATTACAAGAATATAAGTATAACCCTATCAATATTGTAATCGGTATTTCTTGTAAAAAACTAGAATAGTATTGAAAAAATTTAAGAAAGTGAATCCAACGTTGTATATTTTTTTAGTACATTTTTTAGTGTGGGTGCACATAATATTCTATTTCTGTTAAGAGGACTAGGATGAGGTATGTAGATAATATTTTTTTGTGGAATTATATGTAAATCTCTAGACAACAATTGCGCTTTGTTAAATGCATATCGTCCTATCGCTAATATGAGAGAAGTGTTAAAAATATTCAAGTATTCTAGAAGATGACTTGTACACCTATGCTCAACATCTTTACGTTCTTCTGTACCAAGTTTGTCAGGAGTAATGTTTTCTCCTTTTTGTGTAAAAAACGCAAGTGGACAGTAATTGATTACAAAACAATGAGAAAAAAAATTCAAAGAATTTGTAAAAAGAGATTCAATAGTATTCCATAATAATAAACCGCTTTGCTCTTCTTTTGTATATTTCATACCATCCACAGGTCTATTTTTGTGCAAAACAGTCGGTTGTTTTATATCTGCATCATGGATTCCTATATAATTTCGTACTGCAGATATGCTGCCAAATGGTATTCCGGTTTGTAACATGCCGTGTGGTCCGGGATTTATTCCCAGAAGCATTATTTTTGCAGATAGTTTGGCGCATTTATGTATGTACGCTTCCCATCCTTGCCATGCATACTCAAAAACGTTGTACACAATATGGTTATCTTTTGTTTTGTAATGGGGAAAAAGAGTATTCAGTGATGTAGAAAGTTTTGAACTTGAAGTAAGAAGTGTATGTAGCATGGTGTGATACTATATAGTATAAATGTATGCGTAATAATAACGTTGCACTAATATTGCTTTTCCACGCTGCTAAGAGTTTTTTTAGTTATGTATGATTGTTTGTAATATGTTGTTACATGGATGTGAAAATTAAGGAATAAGAAGTATGAGTATATCACATGATGATATAGGATTTGTACGCAAAATTTGTGATGCGATTTATTTGCAAATAAACACCATCATAGTAGGACAAGAACATCTTATTGATAAATTGATAACTGCGGTGGCATTGCAGTCTCATGTGTTAGTAGAAGGGCTGCCTGGTTTAGCGAAAACACTTATTGTAAATTTGTTTGCTCAAGCAACGAATGCGCAATTTTCACGCATACAGTTTACGCCAGATTTATTACCTGCTGATATCACTGGAACAATGATATACAATCAAAACAGCAAAAATTTCACTCCTCATATGGGACCGGTATTTTCTAATTTTGTTATTGCTGATGAGATAAATCGCGCACCTGCGAAGGTACATTCTGCACTTTTGCAGGCTATGGAAGAGCGATGCGTTATGATAGGCAAAGAGGAATATAAATTACCGCAGCCTTTTATAGTGATGGCAACTCAAAATCCTATAGAGCAAGAAGGTACATACGAACTTCCCGAGGCTCAAAAAGATAGATTTTTGTTTAAACTCATCGTCTCGCCTCTAAGTATTAAAGAAGAAATTTCAATACTCTCTCGTGTTGATGTATTAAATATGCCTAAGATTTCAAAAGTATGTTCTCTTGCTGACGTAGAAAAAATAGGTTTGATAGCACAAAATATACACATAACCAATGCAATTAAAACATATATAGCTCACATTGTAATTGCAACTCGTAAAAACGAACCCATGTATCGTTCTCTAGATACTTTTATAGAACACGGAGTCTCACCGCGTGCTTCCTTAGCTATCTTGCGAGCATCACGTGTACAGGCTTTGCGTATGGGGAGAGATTATGTTACTCCTGAAGATGTAAAGGCAGTCGTTCCCGATATATTACGTCACCGCATTGTGTTATCTTTTGATGCAATTGCACGAGGCATTGATACCAATGATATTATAAGGAATATCTTAGAATATGTTTCAATTCCGCAGTAATCGTGAAAGTACAGCTACACATGTTATTAAGCGAGCGAACTACAACGCATATATTTTAAGGAATGCACAATTATATGCTCAGAGGATAGTTTCTACATTGCACGCTGGTTATTATAAAAGTTTTTTTACCAACAGTGGGTTAGATTATAACTATTCTCGTTCTTATGTTTTTGGTGATGATATTAGGCATATTGATTGGAATGTTACTGCGCGGCTACAAAATACCTATGTGAAGTCTTTTATTGAGAATAGAGATCGTGTGTTATGGCTTGTATGCGATGTCTCAGCTTCTATGGAGATAGGTGCACCTCGTTCATTACAGACTCTTTCTGCAGAAATAGCTGCTACTTTGCTTTTTCTCGCTCATGCGTATAATGACAAAACTGGAGCAATAATCTTCTCACAAAACATACATGAGATATTTAAAATACGCAAGAGCAGTGATGTTGTTTCAAAAATAGTTTCATGCATTATGCAAGAACGATCAGATAATTGTAAGAGCAGTATACACGATGCTTTAGCGTGCACAAAATCCGTATTGTCCCAGCGATCGCTTGTTGTTATTATTTCTGATTTTCTTAATCAAAAACTTGAGTCGAGTATATCTTTTGTTTCAGATGTTCACGATGTGCTTTTAATACGTGTTGTGTATGACATGCATAAAATGCTTCCAGTAAGAGGAGGAGGTAAAATGCGTGATACGGAAGATACAAATTATGGAATTTATTCTTTTAAAGATTTGCGAAATATATATAAGCGTTCGGATGAACTGAATATAAAAAGATGGCAATCTTTTTGTAAACGGAGTGGAGTGAGAGCTATGGATATATGTACTACAGATTCAGTATTACACAAACTTGTTACGTATATGAAGAATAAAAAATTATCAAAAGTTTCCTCGCACTTCATTGTGTAAGAGTCTGTGATGCGTGTTCTTCTATGTGCTTCTTTGTTCTTGATATTTACACTTGCACATGGTATATCACAAACTATAGATGCTACGCTTGTAAAAATGATCCCACAATTTCCTAAAGTAGGTGAAATTGTAAGACTGACACTTGTATATCCAAATTCTCATATGAGAATACAAGAGAGAATCTATTCTTATAAAGACAGCGAAGAAGTAGTATTTGAAGGAGTAGATTTTCAGAGAATACAAGATTCAAACGTTATTATCACGGTAAGATTTCGTGCGAAACACGGTGGTATAGTACGTATTCCGCCAATAATTGAAAATTCCGTGAATACGATACGAATAGCTCCTATATCAGTTTTGATTTCTTTTTATAAAAATTCCTCTTTACAAACAGTTATATGGAAGTATCCTCCATTTCCATTTCTTGAGGTACTGTACATGCTCTTTACTATATTCTCTTTAATTATATGTATCATATCATTTGTAGCGATAGTACGAGAGTCTATTCCAATGTTGAAGTCTCTTTTACAGCGCATATACAATACATACAATGTTATAATTTCTGTTTCTATTGTGAAAAAACTTTTGCATTATACAAATAATATGGAGAAACCAACATTTGCACATGAAAAAATATCTAGTTTTGATTTCTATAATCAGATGTATGCGGCATTGGAAATACGCTTTTGTTTTTTATATGGATCTTCTTTCAAAACGCATACGATGAAAGAGATTGAAGTTTTATTATTATATGATATTCAGCATGTTATCACGCAACATCAATTACCTGAACAAAAGCGTATTTCACAAGAAATGCTACACGATTTTTTTATCACGCTCACAGAAGTCTTGTATGGAAAAAAATTGTCTGAATTGTCGGTACGCATCAATCATTGTCATGTGCTTTTGCGTTTATTTTTTATATCAAAATATATATTCAATGCTCAAAAAATGAATGAGAAAAATGAGAATAAGAACCATGATAATTTTTCTTTAGCCCATTCATTGGTGAAAAGGTCATCTTCAAAATGAGCAATAAAATATTTATAGATCATTGGATATCACTATATATCGGACTTGGTGTGTGTTGTATGCTTTTTTTGAAACACTATAGAAAAAGAAATCGCATTTCTAAAACGCGTACTTATACATTTTATGTCAGTAATCCAAAATTTCCCACATCAAAATTATATACCTTTGTGAGAAATATATCATCAATAGTATTACTACTTGCAGCATTTTTATTATTGATAAGTTCTATGGGTATTTCTATTCTCATTCCTAAAAATTATGTTGAGGATGAAAATAGATATGTGTTATTTGCACTTGATATTTCTCCGAGTATGTCTATATATGATATGGAAAGTGAGAACAGATTGAGTGCTGCAAAGCAGATTATACGCAATTTTTTATTAAGTGGAAATGGATCTTATGTAAGCATACTTGTGTTTGCAAAATCGCTGCGGGTACTTGTTCCATTTTCTCAAGAATACCGTGCCATCGCAGAAATTTTAGAACGTATAAATATAGGTGAACTTGGCAACGATTCAGCACTTGCTGATGCACTGCTTTATTCTGAAAACATTCTTGCGGCTATACCACAAAATTCTATAAGACGTGATTTAGTGTTTATAACCGATGGGGTGCAAAATAGCGGACATAGCTCATTCTCTGACATAAAAAAATATACGTTTCGTTCTTCGGTGTTTATTATCGATATTGGCAGCGATGATAATGGATATTTCAAATACAAAGATGTTGAAACAAATGCAATAGTACAAGGCTACAGTAGGTCATTGAAAAGCACATTATTAAAAGACCTTGCAAACGACATCAATGCTTCTTACTACATCCGACTGCAAAATATGCAAGCGATACCGAATCTTGTAAGTCGTATGAGCGTACAGCATACACCTTCACGCAAATTCGTTCTGCACAATACATGCATTGATCTTACAGGATACTTTGTATCTTTATTTGTAATTCTCTGTGTATTATTTGTGTTCTTGCGTTATGGTGTAGCGTGGAGTTTGTGATGAGTTTTCTGCGTCCTATGTTTTTATATTGTGCTTTGCTTGCGATTCCTATTGTTGGTGGACTTGTTATATTATATACGTCAAAATTGAAAGTACTCATGAAATTATATGATGATGTTTATATTAAAAAGTTGCGTCTTCGTACTACTATGTTTTTGCAAATTGGTTTTATTACGCTTATGGTTATTAGTATATCTTTCGCTATTGCAAAACCTGTACGCTATAAAAAGCATAATACCCTAGCAAAAAATGAAGAGATACAAAATAATGCATTGTATATTATGCTTGATGTTTCTTCGAGTATGTATGTACGCGATGTGGATAATAAAACGCGCATGAAAAAAGTATTTGAATTTCTTGATTCATATATAAAAAAAGGATTACATGACTACTATGGACTTATTGTATATACCGATACACCGATATTGATTTCACCGCTTACAAACGATGTATCATTTGTATTGCGTACATTACAGTCTTTTGTTGCCATGACACATGGCTACGGTACCTCTGATTTTGCAAAAACGTTTCAAACGTTAAAAGAAAATCACCATGTATTTTTTTCTGCGGTAAACAACTCAATGCGACGATCTCTTTTGTTTATTTCTGATGGAGAATCGCATACGAAGGTTTCTCGTTACTTATTTCAACAATTTGTAGAAAAAGAGTATCATATCATCGTTGCTTCTGTAGGTAGTGTTCGTGGCGCTGTCGTTCCGGATGCACGTAGCTTCATATCTCATGCAAAGCCTCGTATTATGCGTCGTTTATCTCGGTATGCGCAAGCTATGTATGTAGACATAAATTCTTATAATATAAAACAACTTGTTGCATCTGTACAAAACAATGCACAAACAAAGATACATGATATTGCTTTTATTGGATATATTATTGCGTTTTTGTGCATGTCCTTATACATTAGCACTGAAAAATTATGAAATACTATGAATACACCATTGCAAAATCAGATATCCGACAGATCATTGAAAGCTAAAAAACACCATAGGTACAGATTGGGCAAGTCTTTCGCATTGTTTTTTGTAAGTGCCAGTATCTTTGTAGTGTTTTGTATTATTCGTCCCTGTCCACGCCTCGTACAATCGTGGAACGCAGCTATGCACAACGATAGTCTACGAATGCATAGCATAGCTACAAAGCTTTTGTATCATTCGCGTATGTTATGTCGATATTGGGGACTTTATTACGATGCATTTGCAAAAGTTATGTCAGAGAAAAATATGAATGTGAATGATGCGCTTGCATTGCGCGCTACTCTTCTAAAAGAGTATTTTTATAAGGGGCAAACTATTGCCGATGAAGATATAGCGCATCTTGTTCCTCAACATGCTCCTAAAGCAGAATTTGAAACTATAGATAAGTATATGTATATGTTATTAGGGTATTTAGATTTTTATAGAATGGATTATCATAATGCCGTGAAAGTATATTGGGAAATATTGCAACGTTATGAAAGCGATGATGTAATACGGCATAATTATGAAATGTCATTGTTTTTTCTCAACTATACAGAAATAAATAAAAAAGAGTCTCATTTTAGCACGGCTGTAGAAACAGAAAAAAAGAACATAATACTTCCAATCCCATCGCTTATGAAAGTGTACACAGGAAGTGAATATTATATGAGAGAAAAAGAAAAATCAGACAGCACATTACCTGCATATTAAGTACTATGCAAAAGTAAGCATTGAGATTTAGATGAATTATTTTTCTCGGTATACAATGCGACCTTTGGTAAGATCATAAGGTGACATGACTACTTTTACGTTATCACCTGGCACAATTCTGATATAGTGGCTTCTCATTTTACCGCTTAAATGTGCAGAAATTTGATGACCATTTTTTAGTTCTACCGTGAAGACGGTGTTAGGAAGGGATTTTTTTATAATACCTTCGGCTTCTATTGTATCTTCTTTAGACATTGTAAATATTATAAAATAATATTCTTTAGTACGCAACTGATGAATGTACTATTATCAGTTGCGTTTATACACGACAGGCGTTGCTTGCACCGTTATTGATTTGAATTTTGCACCATTTATTACGGTACGAAATAATTTTGCGGTACCGATGCGTACGCGTACCATGGAATTTTTATCTCCAAGACGGATGTGTACAATATTGTCATTGCTAATGTTTGGTAAAGACGTTAAGAATTTTTTAAACTCTGCATAATTGGCATCAGATTTTGTCACGTTAAGATTATAGGTTTCATACCGTGGTTGCTGTGCAGATTCAGGAGCTTGAGAGTTTTCTCTTTGTGTGTATGATGGTTTGTTGCCACCGAAATTTTTACGTGTATTCTGAGATTCAAAGTATTTTTTTATTAAATATGCGGTGACATTAGCACGAGAAAATATTCCTACGGACCGTGTAAAAAGTTTCTTATACTCTGTTATTACAAAAGGATCTTCAGTATTATGTACATGTTTGGCAATAGATGCAAGATTTTGTGATAATTTGTTGTGGTTTTTTATGTATTTATATTTTTTCATAATGAATATTAGGCCTCTATCTTCGTAATTATTTATATGTAAGTGTGTGCTGTTGTGCTGTCTATCATTATACTAAAGATATCCATGAGAATACAAAAAAATTTTGTACTGTTATTTTTAGAAGGGATATTCTTCTTTGCGAAATGCATGGCACTGTTTGCCCAATCTCCTAATGAAGATGCTCTGATTTTCACTTTTGAGTATGTTGATAGTAAAAAGTATACGATAGACTCTTTGAATTATCAAACTATTACTGATAACGGTGTTGTCGTTAGTAAAGATACAAAACTTAAGAATCATATTTCACTTGAAGTACAAAGATCACTTAATGATACGTTTTATATTTTTCAAAACACGGAATTTACTGAAAATGGACATTTGCGTTATGAGGAAAAAAGTGAATATTATCAAACACGACAAGGTCTTATGACTGTTTCTCCAAAATATACTACGCCGCTTGTACGTAATATACCGCGTTTTCAAACACGTGCGATACGCGTAAACGAACAGTGGTATTCGCGAGGAATAGATAGTATTCAAGTACCCATTGTAAATACTTTACAGAAAATTCCGGTGGATGTTAGCTATGTATATACCGGCACACGTAATATTCCGAAATCATTTTACGATAATTTTATTGCGGATGATGAAAATCGTAATACATCTGTCACTTTTACGAAAAAATATCCTGCTTTTACTGCACGTTATGCGATAAAAAATTATCGTTTTGTAGATGTCGTGCAAAAAGATACATGGAATATAGAAGGAAGTTTTGTCGTTACCATATGGTGGCATTCGGAATATGGTAGACCCGTGTTTTCTCATGAAAAATACAACATGCAGATAACAAATGAAGTGAGTGCTCGAGTGTTTACTTTTGCAGGTACATCTTTTGCGCGCGTAAAAGCAGTGGTAGAAATAAATAGAGAGAACGAAATAGAAGCAATACAAGAAGATTTAAAAAACACCTCCTTAAATGATGTAGAGGTTGTCTCAAATCAAAAAGGAATTACTATACGACTCCCACATCTTAGGTTTCTTCCTGACTCTGCTGAGCTTTTAAAAGATGAAGAACAAAAGCTCGATGTTATTTCGAATATTTTGAAGAAATATCCTAAGCGGCGTGTGCTTATTGAAGGACATACCGCATTTGCAGGTACAAAATCTTCTCGAAAAAGACTAAGTGTAAAGCGAGCGAAGCATATTAAAGACATTTTGCAAATGCAAATTGCTGATGGACGTGATATATTGTTTCGTGGCTGGGGTGCAGAAAAACCACTCGTACCAAATACCAGCGAAGAAAACAAGCGCAAAAATAGACGGGTTGAAATAACCATACTTGAAAATTAACATCATGTTTTATGCCCAGGGAATAAGCACTCAAAGAATTATAGTATTTTGCATGCTATATGCGTTAATTCCTCTTGCATATGCTACGAATCATGGTGCTCCTATGCTGCATTACCCTGCTTTTTCGCAGTGCAAAAATTACGCCTCCATGCCCAATATTTCTGCCAGCTCTGCGATGATTATAGATGTTTTAAATAATCAAATTATTGCAAAACGTAATGAGCATCAAGTTCGTTCTATAGCATCGCTTAGTAAATTGATGACCGCGCTTGTAACCTTAGAGGCACTTTCACGTGGGCAGTTTTCACTTGCAAAGCGCTACAAAGTTTTTAAAGATGCTGTTGACTCGCTTCCCTTTGATGCTTCTCGGGTAGGTTTTGTTATAGGTGATATACCGACAGGACTTCAGTTGCTGCAGGGGCTTTTGATACGATCAGGCAATGATGCAGCCTTAACTATTGCGCAACATGTTGGTGGTACAGTGATGAATTTTGTAAATATGATGAATACTCAAGCTTTGAAGCTTGGGCTAAAAGATACGGCATTTGTCGAACCTACAGGACTGTCACCTGATAATAAAAGTACAGCCTTAGATATAGCTCGACTTGCACTTTACTTACTTCGTTACAAACTATTTGATATTACCAGCATTACAAAAAAACGTTTTATGGTGTGGAAGGGTGCATCATATCGTAGTACAAACTTACTTCTTGAAGATGATGGAATAGTCGATGGTCTTAAGACAGGATATACAGAAGAAGCAGAGTTTAATTTTGTTACTACTGCAGTACATAAAAAAAGACGCCTTCTTGCAATAGTATTAGGAGTATCTGCACCTAATATTCAAGAAGGCGTCATAAAGCGAACTGAAGAGGCACGACAAATGCTCAATTATGGTTTTAATGAATTTTCACTTATTGAGTTTCGATATAAAACACAGCTACCAATATGGGGAGGAAAAATCGACATGCTTTCTGTGCATGTACGTGAACAAACATACGCAATTCCTTCTCAGTGGGTATCGAAAATATCTTCGCGTGTTTTTCACGATGATTTGTGGGCTCCCGTGCAACGAGGATCGCCTGTAGGAAATATTAAGTACGAATACGAAAATGAAAGCGGTGTCTGCTCCATTGCAGACTTGAAACTTATCAGTGACGAGACAGTAAAATCAAAATTTATTCAATTTTTTGATAAAATACGTTATTTCTTTTACAAACGAAAAAAATAAAATGCTACGCTTATATATTTAAGTAGTGTGAAAGAAAGGAAGCCCTTCGTATGAAAAGACTTCCTTTGAATTTATTTGTAATATAATTTTTCACTCTCACGAACGAAAGTTCTTATTCCCTGTTTTGTGGTTCAATTTGAATAAACAAAAGTTCTTATATTTATTTTTCTCATTTTGTTTTTTGAGTCAATAATAAGTGGAAAAAGTTTACGTGTTTTTCTTCGAATCATCTTATCTCGAAAGGTTTGATAGTCAGAAACGATTATTTTATATTTCCTAGGACTCAGTTTCACTATTTGTAGCTCTTCGTAAGGATCTACCGTGAACTTTCCGTTGAGAATTGCAGTTACACCTCTTTCTTTAAGCCATTTTCTGTGTCCTTCTTCTGCTACTTCCTTTGCTAATCCTTTGATAGAGAGACTTACGTCTTCTGTAAAGGTCAGTATAAAATATTTTCCTTTACTACCCTTGGGAATATTTATAATATTCTTTTCTTTATTATAGGTAATTTTTTTTGAATTCTCATTTTCTCCCGCTGTAAACTGCATAAATGAACTCGTAGATGATGAATGAGATGACGAGGGAGTTTCAGTTTCATCGCGTGTATCTGTGATTTCATCATTTGTTGGAGTCTCGTCGTGCGTGTCTGTGATTTCACCATTTGTTGGAGTCTCGTCGTGCGTGTCTGTGATTTCACCATTTGTTGGAGTCTCGTCGTGCGTATCTGTGATTTCATCATTTGTTGGAGTCTCGTCGTGCGTGTCTGTGATTTCATCGCGTTTGTTTAGAGTTTTTATTAGAGTATCTATTCTTTTTGTGTATTTATTTTGTTCTTCTGATAATTTAGATTCTTGTAGATTAGATTTTTCTAGATATTTAAATATTTCCTGAATAATAAGATTTATCTTTTCAAGAAGATTAGAAATATCTCTTGCATCTTTTCTAACGTTTGGAGATTTGGATTTTTCTTCTATCTTGTCGACTAGTCCTTGTGCGTCTATTAATTCTTGTTTTATAGATTGTAGTCTATAAAGTTTTTGTTGTTCTTTTGCTTTACTGTTCGACACTTCTTTTAAGGATAATAAAGTATGTCTTGTATTTTCCTTTAGTTCTTGTAATTGCCGCGTGTCTTCTTTTATGCGTCCCTCCAAAATAGATTCTTTGTTTTCTTTGTCTTTAAATGAGGATAAGTCACTACATCCTATAAAGCTAAAAGCAAAGACAGAAAATAATGCAACTATGCAAATTTTTTGTGTAATTTTGTATGAAAGTGGTATTTTATTCATAAAATGCCTCCTGATTTTTTTTCTCACTAAGAATATATGTCATATTGCGTATAAATTCAAGTATTTTTATATTATTTACTTATTTGTAATACATTATTTATTTATTTGTAATTTTTTATATAAAATTCATGACATTTGAGATTTTTATTTTCAAATTTACGCATGAGACTGTGTATACTGCCATTGCTTTTCAATGGATATTGGAAATATCCATAACATTTATTCAATTTTTCGATACGGTGTATTATTTTATAAACACAAGAAATGATGTTGCAGAAATCTTCAAGTGTCATAATAATCTTTAATTATTATTCTAATAAGTTATTGTGAAATTAGTAGCATAAATTTTTTGATTTCTCGTTTTCTTGCTACAATAAAAGCACTATGGCACACAATCAGACCATTTGCGTAAATGATTCACAGTGCTACATTCTAAAAGTAAGAGCCGATGAATGTACGCCGATTACTTTGTTATACTCGACAGGTGCAATAGGTGTTTTTGAATCCGTGAATGCGCATTCGGGACGCAGCAGGTATTCCATAATTTTAGTGCAAGAGGCTTTTCGGCTTGTGCAACGCGATAGTGCAATTTTTGTTACGCAAGCTCAGTCGCAAGAAGTGCAATATCAAGGTAATGAAACATTTTTGCAGCTTTTGCAAGCCTTTGCAGATCAACACGCAAAGCACGATGTAAGCAATACTTTAGGTATTCCATTTCCGTCAGGCGGCATGGGATATCTGAGTTTTGAGTACGCAAAATATTGTGATGCATTTCGTTTTGCAGATCAGAAAAATTCTCTTACGCAACCTGAAGCACTTTTTATCTTGCCAAGTGTTTTTATTGTATTTGACCACGTTGAAGAGATGTTGTACTTTGTTGCACTACGGTATAAACACGCATTATTGCAAGAGGATGAGAAAAATGCACGTCCTCTTGCTGCACTTGTAGATGAAGTTAGGCAAGCTACCGTAAAACGCGTAAATAATGAATATGAAGATGGTAAAAGCGAAATAATAGGTGGTAGTGAAAATAAACAGAGGTATTGCGATGCGGTATCAAAACTTCGTAAGAGAATTACAGATGGCTATATTTTTCAAGCGGTTCCATCGCGCAGGGTTGCAGTAAAATCTACCTTAAGCGCGTTAGAAGCTTATAGACTTTTGCGTCACCACAACCCCGCACCGTATTTGTTTTATCTTAATTTTGGCGATCATTCCTTAATTGGATCTTCGCCTGAATCGCACGTAAAATCAGTGCGTGGTAAAGTCATAGTCACTCCTATTGCGGGTACAAGACGCAGAGGCGGTGGAATGGCTGAAGATTTGCGTCTTGCTGACGATCTTATAAACGATGAGAAAGAACGCGCAGAACACTTGATGCTTGTAGATCTTGCGCGCAATGACATAAGCCGTGTGTGTATTCCAGAATCGGTTGAAGTGACACAGTTTTTCCGCGTGAAGTATTTTGCGCGTGTTATGCACATTGTTTCGGAAGTATGTGGTACATTGTGCTCTGACAAAAGTGGAATAGATGCACTTGCAATGACATTTCCCGCAGGTACTGTAAGCGGAGCACCGAAAATACAAGCAGTGTATGAAATTTCTAAGCTTGAGAGAGAATGTCGTGGGTTTTATGCAGGCGTGGTAGGTTACATTGCGCCGGGCGGCGATGTCGATACGTGTATAACACTGCGAAGCATGCTTCACAAAGATGATTGTTTTTACTTACAAGTTGGTGGCGGTATTGTTTTCGATTCATCGCCCGAGCGAGAATTTGAAGAAACACAGGAGAAAGTCTCCGCCTTAGTTCGTGCTTTAGGGGTAAAGTAATCTATTGCAGCATAATTCTTATGCAATGTTTTAAGGTAACAAGTGTTTTTCTTTATTTCTTATTGAATTTGTTACGAAGTATCGGTTTTTGATATTTTCTATGCAACACAAAGGTAGATGATAAAAATCGCCATTTATGTTTATTTATGAAAAAGGCTTCATGATTTCATGAAGCCTTTTTCATTGTAAGTTTTTGTAAACTCGCGCTATCCATTAAGTAGTGATAATATTACATTTGGTTGTGCATTTGCTTGTGCGAGCATAGCGGTTGAAGACTGTGTAAGTATTCGAGCGCGTACAAACTTTGAAATTTCTTCTGCCATATTAGAATCTCTAATACCTGATTCTGCAGCCTGTAAATTTTCTGCTCCAATGTTTAGCCCTTGCTTAAGATAATTCATTCTGTTTTGAACAGCACCGAGATCTGTACGTTGTTTTGTAATGACTTCAAGTGCACTATCTACACGTGCTAAAGTTCTATTTGCTTCTTCAGCAGTAAGTACAGAAGTTTGTGGTGAATTAGCTTCAGTAGTATCGCCAGAAAGTCCTAACGCATTTGCAGACATATTTCCTATGGTTAAGGAAATATTTTGGTCAACATTTGCACCAATGTGAAATGAAATTTTTCCTACAGGTCCACCTTCAGAAAAACGTCCTGTAAGAATATTCATGCTATTGTATTGTGCGTGTTCTGCTACTCTGTCAACTTCATCGACAAGCTGGTCAATTTCAGCTTGAATAAACTCTCTATCGCTTGAACTATAAATTCCATTTGCTGCTTGTATGGCAAGTTCGCGAATTCTTTGAATTACATCGGTAGTTTCAGCGAGGTAACCTTCTGCAATTTGTATGAAGGCTATGCCATCTTGGACATTTTTACTTGCTCTACCGAGTCCTCGTATCTGCGAACGCATTCTCTCAGCTACCGCAAGACCTGATGCATCATCTGATGATCGGTTTATTCTCATCCCTGAGGATAACTTTTCAATTGAAGAACTCAACTCACCATCGCGAGAATTGAGAGATCGACTTGCGAATTGAGCACTTAGATTGTGATTGATTATCATATTTTCTCCTTACTTATAATACAAACTATTGTAAACATGCATATTGCTTACTAGTAAAAGTATAGAAAGGTGAAAAGAAAAAAACAAGTATTTTATCGGAAAAAAAAATAAAAACTTGAATAAGAAAAAAAATAAAAATGCTTTAGTTTTTTAATTGTTAAGTATCTATGGCTTGTTCTAATGCGATACTCAATTTTTTAACAATATTTGAAGTTTCCATATGTTCTTTTTGCACACTATCACGCAAAGAAAATAATTCATGGCTTATAAGCAATGAAGCCATGATAGAAGCTTTCAAAGAGTCATTACATTCAACATCTTGTTTTATAATTATAAGCTGTTCTTTTATATAAGAAAGAAGCTTTTCTATATAATCACTGTCTTGGTCGCTATGTAAAACAAATGAGGTTCCCAATAATTCTACTTTTGTTTTCATACAAATTTCCATATAAAGGTGTTAGGGGAGACTAACGCATACAAATTAAAAAATCTCTAAATCTGTAACTTTTTCTGAATATGATTCATTTGATGTTGCCGACGGATCATCATGTACAATATTTTCTTTTGATGTTGTTGTTTTTTCAATTTCAACATTTTTAGATTTTGCAGATTTTGTGTGTACTTCGCGTATTTCTTCAACATCGTCAAAGTTACTTAGAACTGAAATTACACTTTTTTCAAGGCTTTTATGTTCGCGTTCTGCAATGCTTATAAGTTCTTCTAATTGTGAAATTTTATTTTCATATCCGGTAAGCTTTTCTTTCAGCAAGGAATAATCTTTAGACAACTTTTTATTTTCTTGCTTGAGCTCTTGAATAAGGTGTATTGTAGATTGTACTCGTTCTTCAAGTTGAGCAATAATGTGATTTTTATTCATGGTATTCTCCCAATTGCTTTATTTTATCGCACTGATGCAACAATTTTTTCAAAGGCTGTATTATTTTCAATGGAGAGGTTTGAAAGCTCTTTACGGTTTATTTCGATATTTTTTACTTTTAACGCGGCTATAAAATCGCTATAACGCATACCGTGTGCACGAGTAGCAGCAGAAATGCGCGTAATCCAAAGACGACGCATGTCGCGTTTTTTTGCTCTTCTGTCTCTGTACGCGTAAAGGGCACTTTTTGCTACCGCATCTTTGGTAAATCGATATAAATTTTTTCTTCGGCCCCAAAAACCCTTTGCGAGTTTTTGAAGTTTTTTTCGTAGTTCTTTTCTTCTTTTTCCGTTAATTGCTCGTGGCATGATTACTTCCTATTTTATTAGTTAGATTATACACCTAGTGCTACATTGCTTTTTAGCGATATGGAAGCATTGCCATAACTTTTTTGAATTCACTTTTACTTAATATACCTGAATGTCGTAAATTTCGCTTTCGTTTTGTACTCTTTTTTGTAAGTATATGGCGTAGTCCTTGTTTCTTATGCTTGATTTTTCCAGAACCAGTTATGCTAAACCGCTTTGCTGCGCTTTTGCGAGTTTTTGCTTTTGTAGCCATGGTTTATACATCTCCTTAGTAAATTTAATAATTTAGTAATATTGATTTCTTATAGATGATATCGCGTTTTACTATGTCTGTCAATTGTTAGACAGTTACTTCGTATAAATTGCCACAAAATTGACGTACACTACAAATCGGCACAAGTATTTTTTTAAGAGAAATCACTGACAATTGCATGAATGACCTACGTATAGCATCGTATAAGTGATATACTTATCGCTTTGTGGTTATAATAAAAAAGCATGCGATACACAGTACTTCACATTGTAACGCGTCTTGCAAATGGTGGAGCAGAAGAATCTGTAATGGATACTGTTATAGAGCTTGCAAAGCGAGGAGTACGCTGTGATCTTGCCATTGGGCAAGAACTTATACTAAGCACGCTTGAAAAATTTCCACTTCCAAAGGAATGCACCATACATCGTATCCCGCACCTTGTGCGTAAGGTAAGCCCTGTAGATGACATACGTGGACTGAAAGAATTACAAACTCTTATAACAAAGCAGAATTACACCATCGTACACACGCACACGTCAAAAGCGGGCATATTAGGACGTTTTGCTGCACAGCATGCCGCTACTCCTATTATTATCGGAAGTATACACGGCATTTCATTTCCTCACAGTGCAGGATTACTGCGTTATGGCTACAAATATTTAGAAAATCGCGCTGCAAAATTAAGCGATGCATTAGTGTGTGTAGGAGAAGATATAAAAAATATATACATTCAAGCGGGCATAGGCGAAGCAAAACAATACGAGGTTATTTACACGGGGATGAATTTAGATGTGTTTCGTGCTGTTCATGGAGCATCTACAGAAGAGCGCATAAAGGCGCGGAAGCGTTTATCTCTTCCTGAAGAATTAAATACCATCGTGCTTGCAAGCATAGGTAGGCTGCAGCGAAGTAAAAATCAGCATGCACTTATTACCATGCTGCCAAAAATAATACGAGCTTGTCCATCTGTACATGTGGTATTTTTAGGAGATGGTCCAGAAGAACAAAAACTCAAGAAGTACGCACAGTCATTACATATGCATCCTTATATAACTTTTGCGGGGTACGTGCAAAATATATGGGACGTAATGAGTGCGTGTGATATTCACTGTTTTATGTCACAACGCAATAAAGGCTGCGAAGGATTACCGCGTGTTCTCGTACAAACTTCCGCTGCAGGCATTGCAAACATAAGCTATGATGTGGAGGGAGTTTCTGAAATAATTAGAGATGGAGTAAGCGGATATGTAATACCTTCAAATGATGAAAAGGTATTTATCGAAAAATTGCTGCAACTCATACGTAATAAAAACATACGAGAGCAGTTTGGAAACGTAGCTATGCGTATTGCGGATGAACGTTGGTCGCTTGATAAATTGGGTACGGATACAAAAGCGCTTTATGAAAAATTGTTAAAACAAAAAGGAATATGAGATAAAAGAAAGTGCACGGGGGCTTCCCTCAATAATTACTTTACGATACCGAGAATAAATATAGTTCCTTCACGATTTACTCGAAACAGTATTTCACCTTCTCTTACTTTGTTTAGTTCAGCGTAAAACTGTCTTAGGTTTTTTACTGATATATTATTTACTTTTTCAATGACATCGTAATTCTTAAGCCCTGAGTTAAATGCAGCGCTGTTTGTATCTACTCTTCGGACAAATACTCCTTTTTTGTCAGGAACATTGATCTTTTCGCGGATTTCTGGAGTCAATTCTACGACAGAAAACCCAGGCCATGGTTTACCTAGTTTACTCATTTCATTTGTCTCATCTCGTTTTCCTAAGACAATTTGTAGTTCTTTTTTCTTTGTGTTGCGAATTACCGATGCTTTTACACGAGATCCGGGCTTTGAGCCTGCGATAGCAGTAAGTAAATCTATGCCTCGATTGATTTTTTTGCCACTAACATAGGTAATAATGTCACCGGGCAACATGCCTGATTTGTCTGCGGGTGAATTTTGATATACCTGATCTACAAATGCGCCTTGTTCTGTGTTAGTAAGAGAGCCCATTCTCTCTGAAACAATATTTTCGTGAAGTATCCCAAGCCATCCGTATGCAACATCGCCGTATTCTATAAGTTCTTCTATGCTTGATACCGCGTTATTGATAGGAACCGCGAAACTAAGCCCAGTATTGAAACCTGTATTTGAAGCTATCCACGTATTTATTCCTATGACTTCTCCTCGTATGTTTACAAGAGGACCTCCGCTGTTTCCTCGATTAACCGCTGCATCAGTTTGTATATATTCTGTAAGTCTCCCAGAAATACTGCCAGATATAGGGCTATCTCTTTGAATAGCACTTATTATGCCAAAGGTAACACTAGATTCAAAACCGCGAGGACTTCCTATAGCGAAGACAAAATCACCGGGAAGTAGTGTATCAGAATTGCCGAGTTTTGCAATTTGAAATGTTTCTGTGCTTTTAAATGACAATAAGGCAATGTCACGCGCGGTATCTTTTCCGACAATGCTCGCTGCTAATTCTTGGTCTTTATACGTTACTAATGTAATTTCATCAGCACTTTCGATAACATGTGCGTTTGTTAAAACGTAATACGTGTTTTTGTTTTTTCGTACTATTACGCCCGAACCTATTCCTGATTGTTTGTATTTTTGTGATTTTTCCTCTGGCTTATTTTTGTCTTCTTTACGAAAAGGATTGAAATAGTCAAGCCATCCCGAGTTGTTTTGGACTTCTACGACATTGGTAACTCTCACTGTTACTACAGATTGAACTGCATCTTTTGCAATGCTGCGCGATGCTTCTTGTAGCCCACGAAGATGATTTTGTGCATGCAACACCGTAAGATTGCTTATAAATAAGGTCAACGCATAGAGTGGTAATGCTATTATTCGTACTTTTATTTTCATGTTAGCCTCCATTATGTAAATACTTTAAAGCACTTTTATGTAATAAAGATTGCAATGTGTTTACATCTGCTTTTGTATTTGTTGTCAATAAATAAACAATTATAAAATATAATTGCGATAGTCTTGCGGTGAAGAAACATCACCTAGATGTTCTTTCACGTACGGTATATCTATAAATACGTTTTTATCTGTTATATGTGGTGCATCAAACATTATATCTTCAAATAATTTTTCCATTACAGTGTAAAGTCTCCTAGCACCTATGTTATCAGTTTCGCTGTTCATAACATATGCAACATTTGCAATATATTTAATAGCTTCATCGTCTATTTGTACATGAAGAGCCTCTGTAGAAAGCAAGTTTGCATATTGTGATTGTAGGGAGTTTTCAGTTGTCGAGAGTATTTGTACAAAATCGTCGACGGTTAATTCTTTCAAATCTACACGCACGGGAAAACGCCCCTGCAATTCAGGGATAAGATCGCTTGGTTTTGTCACATGAAATGCCCCCGCTGCCACAAAAAGCACATTTGCAGTGTCGATTATGCCATATCGAGTTTGTACTTGCGAACCTTCTACAATGGGTAATATATCGCGCTGTACACCCTCGCGACTTATGCTTTCGCCTCCCTTGCCATGTGAATGTGTCGCTATCTTGTCAAATTCATCTATAAAAATAATGCCCAATTGTTCAGCCCGCCACCGAGCTGTTTCTGTTATTTGATCGTCGTTGGTCATTTTTTCTATTTCTTCTTGATGGAATATTTCGCGAGCCTTATGAATTTTAACGCGTTTTCTCTTTTTCTGTTTTGCAAACATTTTGTTCAAATCAGGTGGAATGGAAGATTCTATTCCGATAATTCCCATGCCTTGAAACATATCGCCCAATGGGTTTGCGGGGGATGTCTCAATGTCTATTTCTTTATTGTCAAAAACACCGTTTTCAAGACGCACACGCACTTCATTGTCGCTTAAATCGGCTATGTTCCACTGTTCTTTCAAAGGGATAATACACGCTAAAATACGTTCATTTACCATGTTTACAAGTCGCTCTTTATGCGTATTGGTAGTTTCTTTGCGTACTATACTTAAACTTGCTGCCATTAAATCTCGCACCATCGATTCTACATCACGACCAACGTAGCCTATTTCTGTATATTTTGTAGCTTCTACTTTTATAAACGGTGCACCAATAAGGCGTGCAATGCGCCGCGCTATTTCGGTTTTTCCTACGCCTGTAGGTCCTATCATCATCAAATTTTTTGGTGTAATGCTTTCGCGCAATTCCACGGGGAGTTTTAGCCTTCTGTATCGATTTCTAATACCTACGGCTATAGCGCGCTTTGCATCTTTTTGTCCAATAATGTACTTATCTAAGTGTTCAACAATTTTTTTTGGAGTAAGACTCTCCATAAACATAACCATACTATCTTTTTGTAAGTCGGCATTGTATGCAATACTATCCATGGAGTTCCTCCACATCTATTGATGTATTTGTGTAAATACATATATCGCCTGCGATAGCGAGGCTTTTCTCAACGACATCGCGTGCACTTATTGCGGTATCTCCGCTTAAAAATGCGCGTGCTGCAGCATAGGCAAATGAACCTCCTGAGCCTATTGCTAAAACATCGTGTTCAGGTTCTATCACATCGCCTACTCCTGAAAGCATAAGCATGCACTGCGTATTGCAGGCTATCATCATTGCTTCTAAGTGGCGTAGCATTTTCTCTGTGCGCCATTCTTTTGCAAGCTCGACAGCGGCGCGCCGTAGATCATCTTTAAACTCTTTTGCTTTTGCTTGAAATCTATCAAAAAGTGTAAATGCATCCGCGGTGCTACCTGCGAACCCGACTAACACATCGTATTGAGAATCCTCAAATGTTATTTTGCGTATCTTTCGGGCAGAATGCTTGATAACGGTATTGCCAAGCGTAACTTGTCCATCAGATCCTATTGCTATAGTGTTATTTTTGCGAACTGCAACCACGGTAGTGGCATGCATAGTCTGTGATGATAATTGCATATGATATTCCTTAAAGTTTTTAATAAGGTTTTTATTATTGTAGTATAGCCTTGCGATTATATCTAGTTCAAACATCTATATTGTATGTAATGTATCAAGACACAATGTGCATATCTTACAGAGCAAATCAGAAAGTGTATACAAATAGATTACAAAATTGTAATGTATTATTTGAAGAAACAATATTGAAAAGATGCATATATTTGCATATAGTAGACATATCATTATTATAGTAATGATTATTAAAGATTATGTACAAGGGAGATTTTCAGTATGATTTTTACAAAGAGGAAGATAAAAAAGATACTTTTTCAATTATGCAAAAGCATGATAGTAGCACAGTTTGCGGTGCTGCTTTTTGCATGCGTCCCTGATTCATCAGATGAATTAGATAAATTAGGGAATCTTTTAAAGAAGTCACAAAAGCTAGAGGCAGTCATTACAGCAGCCGATGGCGATACGCTTACGGCAGCCAAATTTGCAAACAAGGGCTACACAAGTCTTAAGTTTGAAGACGGTCATAAAGTTATAAAAATAGCAGAAGGTGCTTTTGAAGGAAACAAGCTTACAGAGTTAGAGTTGCCGGGTACAATAGTGACAATAGAAAAAAACGCGTTTAAGGGTAATCCGCTTACAAAGTTAATTCTTTCGGCTATTGACGTAGAAAAAATAGGGTTTGGAGCTTTTGAGACGACTGAGGAAAACTTAGAGATTGAACTAAAAGGTATTATAAGCAATGCTAATTCAGCTAGTATTGCCAATAAATTTAGTGGAAAGAAAACTTATACATTTACGGTACACGAGTCTAAAAAAGATGACGGTGCAGTTACAGCCTCTATTCCTAAAGATAAAGTACTTGAAGACATCGCAGACTTGAAAACTGTTAGCTTTGATAGCAGAGAAGGTTCTTCTGTATCCCCACGATATGTAGCATCAGGTGATACTATTGCAAAACCAATATCGACAAGAGAAGGTTACACACTTGAGGGGTGGTTTTATAGAAACAGAGATGGTGTTGAAGATGCATTTGATTTTGCTAACAATGTTGATAGTGATTTAGCATTGTATGCGAAATGGGTGGAAGTGAAAGCCTCTATAGCTAGTGTAGCGTTTGAAGGATCTGCACCGCGTAGTAGTTACTATAAAACTGGTGATAAGATACCAGTTGCAGTTACCTTCAGCGAAAGCGTTACTGTTAATGGCGCTCCACAAATAGCGGTGAAGGTAGGTAATGAAGAAAAGCAAGCTGCTTATACAAGTGGTTCTGGGACTACTAAGCTTGTCTTTGAATACACGGTTGCACCAGGTGATTCTGATACTGACGGCATTGAGATAGAAGCGAATAAATTTACTTTAAATAGTGGAAGTATCACAGGTGACGGAGGTAATGCTCTTACTGCCCTTACTCATACTGCGGTAAGTGCAGATGGTAGTCGCAAGGTAGACACGACAGTCCCGACGATAGCTAGTGTAGCGTTTGAAGGATCTGCACCGCGTAGTAATAGTTACTATAGAGCTGATGATATTATACGAGTTGCGGTGACCTTCAGCGAAAGCGTTACTGTTAGTGGCGCTCCACAAATAGCGGTGAAGGTAGGCAATGCAGAAAGGCAAGCTGCTTATACAAGAGGTTCTGGGACTACTAAGCTTGTCTTTGGATACACGGTTGCATCAGATGATTCTGATAATGACGGCATTGAGATAGAAGCGAATAAATTTACTTTAAATAGTGCAAGTATCACAGATGTCGCAGGTAATGCTCTTACTGCCCTTACTCATACTGCGGTAAGTGCAGATGGTAGTCGCAAGGTAGACACGACAGCCCCGACGATAAATAGTGTAGCGTTTACATCTTCACCGCAGTCGGATGATACTTACGGAGACGGTGAAAAGATACAAGTTACAGTTGCCTTCAGCGAAAGCGTTACTGTTAATGGCGCTCCACAAATAGCGGTGAAGGTAGGTAATGAAGAAAAGCAAGCTGCTTATACAAGTGGTTCTGAGACTACTAATCTTGTCTTTGAATACACGGTTTCAGCAGGTGATTCTGATGATGACGGCATTGAGATAGAAGCGAATAAATTTACTTTAAATAGTGGAAGTATCACAGATGTCGCAGGTAATGCTCTTGCTGCCCTTACTCATACTGCGGTAAGCACAGACAATATTCGCAAGGTACGTGGAGCTACAAGGTGATGAACATCTAAGTAGAAATACCTTTTAAAAAACATAAGTCACCTAAAGAGGTGGCTTATGTTTTTTATGTATCCGTATATAAGCTAAGTAATGAAAATAAAAGCCAGTTATTTGAAAATTCGTAAGTAAATAAAGAATTTAAGAGTAGCGTTTTTATCCACGCGGGTGTGCTTTTTGATATGCTTCTAAAAGTGTCTTTCTACTTACTTGCGTGTATATTTGTGTTGTGTTAATGCTCTCATGTCCGAGAAGTGCTTGAACTGTTCGAACGTCAAGTCCATTGTCAAGAAGATGGCTTGCGAAAGAGTGTCGAAAGTCGTGTAAGGACATAGCCGGCATGTGCGAGAGTGCTTTACATTTTTTAAGACGCTTTTCTAAAAGCCATGTAGCTCCGCTACAGCTAAGTCTCGCACCCTTTTTGTTAATAAAAAGCGCTTCTTCTTTTCTACTCTTTTTAGTAAGATTTTTTTCTCTCTCAACGCAATAAGATTGTATGAGTTGCATAAGAGACGGTGTGAAAAATACGCGGCGTCTTTTGCGTCCTTTCCCTATTATAGAAATACTTATTTTCCCTTGTACCTCAACTGCATCAAGGCTTAGAGTCTCGGATATACGACATCCTGTAACGTATAAAAACTCAAAAAGGCATTTATCTCGCAAATCTAAAAACGAATGCAGTTCAAAGTCTAGAAGCTTATCAATAGTATTGGTATTCAAGGTGTGGGGAATCCGTGTATCCTTTTTGAAAGAATATACTAATTCAATAGGGTTATGCGTAGTGTTGTGACTGCGTATGAGCATGGCGAAAAATTGCTTGATTGCAGAAATATTTCGGTTTAACGTTGCATTACTAATCTTAGACGCAGATCTGTATCGTACATAAGAGCGAATGTCGCGGTGGCTAAGGTGTAGAAGCGATAGGTTATTTTCACAAATCCATGTGAGAAACAATCGTAGATCCGCATGATATGCGTTAATGGTATGTGTGCTTGCTTTTATTACATAAGTTAATTCTGTAACAAAGTTCAAGAGATATTCTTCGTATTCTTTTTGTCGTTTTTCACTATTCATATTTACACTTCATCATTTAATGTCTCGTTATTACAAAAGGCATAGTGCTCATCATCAATACACGCTGCACCACACTGGTACAAGTACTGCGTGCCTTCAAAGCCTTCATCAAGCCCTGCGCTGTGTATCCATACCGTACGACCTTGTTCAAGCGCAAACTCCGCTGTTGCCATTGCTCCTGATTTTTTTGGGCATTGTACTACCACAAGGTTTTCGCTTATGCCGCTTATAATTCTGTTGCGCCCTATAAAGCTGTGTTTGTGTATCAGATTTTTTGAGGCAGGCGGCATTTCGCTTATTATTGCACCCTTGCACGAAAGTATATCTCTTGCATATGCAATGTGTGACCGAGGATAAATCGCATCTATGCCTGTACCTAGCACTGCTATAGGTTTTCCTATATTTGTAGTATCGGAAAACTTTTGTACGCACTTATGGGTATTTTTTTTACTCTGTGCTTCTAGGGCGCCTTTATGAGCGGCAATGTCAATTCCATATGCAAGCCCCGAAACAACATTGTAGCCTTGATTTGCAAATAAAACTCCCATGTCATATGCTGCGTGCATCCCACGTGTGTTTGGTTGACGCGTACCTACAATAGCTACGCAAGGAGCTTGCAAAATCGTTTTATCGCCGCGTCCATACAATACCATTGGAGGATCGACTATTTCTGCAAGTGAATGTGGATAGTGTGCATCGTTATATGTGCAAGCCCAACCTTGTCCACTTTCGAGCCAACGCACATGCCATGACAACTGTACAATCAATTCATCAGGTTTCCAGCATTTGCTACGCACACGGCGTCCTAAAGCATGCGAGAGTGCGCGGGTATCCATGTTTTGCAATTGTGATAAGGTATATCCTTGTTGTATAAGCATGTGTTTTTCTGCAGGCTTGAGAAAACTTACGCGAGATAAAAACATGGCAAGTGCAAGAGGGGTATCGTAGTACATAATAATTAAAGCAATACGGAATATTGCTACTTTATATTACTGCGTGGGTGATGCTTTGCATGAGCGCGGGAGAGCGTATAATCGGCAATGTGTGTGTATATTTGCGTAGTGCTTAAATTCGCATGACCGAGTAATTCTTGAAGCATGCGTAAGTCCATGCCTTGTGCAAGTAGATGTGTTGCAAACGAATGACGAAGTGTGTGAACTTTTGCATTTAGTGACAAGGTGCTAAGAATTTTTTTGTAGTTTTTCCATATACCTTTGCGTGAAAGTGCTGCTCCGCGAACATTGAGAAACACCGCATTGTCGTGTGCAACCTTATGTTTTATTAAATGTACGCGAGCTGTTCTAATGTATTGAGAAAGCCAGTGTTTTGCTTGCGAACCAATGGGGATAATGCGCTCTTTGTCTCCCTTGCCAAGTACGCGTATGAGGTTTTCTTCAAGCAGAACATTCGAAAGTTTTAATGAGACAGCTTCGCTTATGCGAAGTCCGCATGCGTACATAAGTTCAAACAACGCTCTATCGCGAACTCCGTGTGCAGTAGAGGTGTCTATGCTTTCAAGAAGCGAAGTAACCTGTGCTATTTCTAAAACACTTGGTTCTGTGTGCTCATGTTTTGGCGCTTTAATAGACTCAAGTGGATTTTCGTGACAGAGGTTTTCTAGTATACAAAATCGATAAAAGCTACGAAGAGTAGAAAGAATTCTGCGAAGTGTGTTAGTGCGAAGTGCTTCATTGTCACGATGGATACCGTGGATATTGTAAGTTTGCGTGGTATTTGTATTTTCACGCATCGTGTGTTGTTCGCTAAATTTCACACTTCGATCTATGAGGTAACTTTGTATATGAATTTTTGTGCAAGAAAGAGGCGCTATGTTTTCAGACTCACAAAAATGTAAAAATCTACGTAGTTCATCCGAATATGTTGTTATCGTTTCTTTCAGTCTGCGTCGTTCCACTACCAAGTAATCGACAAATTGATTATATAGTGCACGGTACTTCATAAGCGTTGTAGTGGAACACACATTATGTATATGCGTAAAACAATATCCTTATGGTGTAAATAAATGTAGTTTTATACATGATACGTGAAAGTTCAAACTTAGAGTTTGAATTCTATTCCACCATTTGCATTTAATCCTACTAATCGTTCTAATGCGGGATCATTTAGCTCTTCGGTATTGAGTATTTCAGAAAGCGTGTTTTCATCGTTCTCTGAAGATTTTATGCCTGAAAGTTTAGAAAACACATTTGAATCGACAAAAGACCCCGAAACATCTTCTTGTGCATGTGCCGTTCCAAAACCATGTTGTTGTGTTTTGTTTTGCATGCTGTGTGCAGAAGCAAACGCATCTTTTGTCGTAGCACCTACTGTATTAGGGGACGATGCGATAATAGTCACTTGTACTTCATTGTTCCAATTTGGTTCTATGCGATAGCCAAATTTTAACATGGGATTTGTGCTCTTTACTCTATCAGTTATAAGATTTGGTACTACGAGCAACTCAGGTACCGGCACTGCGTGTCCTGCAACGACGTTTACTATAATTTTTTCTGCCGTCTGCAAAGTAGAGCTGTTTTCTTTATCTATGATTTTATTTTTTAGCGCAATGTCTGTCGCTCGATGTGAACTGCCCCCACTATCTTGATGAGCATCAGCACAACCTATACCTATAGATACCCTGCCTGCACCCCGTAAACAAGCTTCAATGTCTGCAAAGTCTATGTTTATTTTCCCCGGTATGGTAATGATGTCGGTAATAGCAGAAACTGCATTAGAAAGTATTTTGTTAATTAGTGTAAAACTTTCGTCAATGCTTAAGTCAGGCGAAACGACATCGCTGCTGAGAATATTATCGTTGGGTATTACCAAAAGCGCATCGACAATGCTCTCTAAATCTTCTAAGCCTTGCTGTGCGTTTTTCATGCGCTGCGTGCCTTCATGCGTAAATGGCATGGTAATCACTCCAACACTTAATACACCACAGCTACGCGCAATGTCTGCAATAATTGGTGTGGCGCCTGTGCCAGTACCTCCACCAAAGCCTGATGCGAAAAACACCATGTCGTAACCGCGAATGACTTCTTCTAAAATGCCTTGCATTTCTTTTGCCGACTCTGCGCCTCGTATGGGGTCGCCACCAACGCCAAGTCCGCGACAGGTTTTTTGTCCCAAGGGCACCACGTTTTGTGCAAGAGATGTTTGTAAAGTCTGCACATCGGTGTTCGCTGCGTACAGAGATACGCCTTCCATGCTCGATTGTACCATATGGTTAATTGCATTCACTCCGCCACCACCAATACCAAAGACAGCAATGCGTGTCGGATTTACCGATATGCTATCGGCACCTATAATGTTTTTCTTCTGTCCGTCTACTGTATGTTCGCCTATGTAAAGATTTTGATATACATCTTCTATACCGCTTAGTTTCATGTCTCCCTCCCAGAAGTACTGATAATATGCACTATTATAGTTTTTTACCTCTGTTTAGACAATTGTTTTTTTTAATATGTTCAGGCTTGCAATATGCGTAAGAAAAGCATTGGAGAGGCGCAACGCGCTCTACTGATAGGGAATGCTACTTGTGTGTATTTCGCACTCTTCAAGTTTAGACAACTCGCTCTTGTATGCATGCAAGCGATACTGTATTGCTAGTCTTTGAAAATTGCGAACCTTGGGACCTATTATAACGGCACAGAGTTTTTCTGCTATGTTTGTTTCCACGTATACACGCGATGCATCGTCTTCTTCGCTACACTTCAGAACATTGGGGATATCTTTGTTTGTGCATAGGCACAACAAGCGATATTCTCTTTCATAAGCGTAGCTTTTGTTTTTGATAAGATACCGTATTGCTTCTAACAATTCAAGGGTTTGTCCATACAACGATAGATCGTTTCTTTTTATATTTTCAAGCTGTTCTTTTATTGCTTTTATGTATGTGTTGATATCGTTTTTTTCATCATCATTTTCGCTCATGTAGTGAACTTTATATAATATTTGAGGAGGATGATTTGTATCTTTCTCTTTCTCTTGTGTTGCTCTTTGAGTAGCATTTTCTTTTTGCGTATCAGAAAATGCTTGCACCGTCTTTTCTTCAAGTGTAGAAAAAGAACCAGCATGCCTTCGATCATCGGATACTATGTCATCGGTCTTAAAGAGTAGGGATATGCCCCGTGCATTATCGCCGTACATACGCCATATTGGTAGCAAGTCCAATGCTTTAAGGCTTTTGCCTGCAGAAAAACTCGCGACCATAACATAGGGCATGGTGTTTGGCTGTTCCGTTTCTTTCTGTGAAATCCCCAGTATTTTAAAGAGAAAACTTCCTTCTGTCGGATCGTTTGCATAGGTAATGTGATGCAAGCGAAATTTCCGTACTGTCTTCGGCATCTGTGTATCTTCTACGGGCAAGAGATGCCTTGTAAGTACGGACAGACGCGTAGTATGCGAGAGATATTTCATCGAATCTTCTCCATCCTTTGCATTATGTAAGTCTTTTTGTACCTTTAAGCTGTTTAATATTTTCGCTGTGTTTTGAAATACTGCAAAGATACTTTCTGCAAGAGCATCGTTTTTTGCAGGTTTTATGTTTTCATAAAATACTTGTATGCCACATTGCAATGATGTATTGAAGTTCTTTAGAGCCTCTGGATACTTTTCCTCGTTGAGATTCTCAATGCCTGTGTTTAAGTGTAATAATGCAAAGTCAAGAGTAGGGTTAAGTTCTACGGCTCTTATATAGTCTTTGAATGCTTCTTTATATCTTTCTAATTTATTTTTAGCATAAGCTCTATTGTAATATGCATCTGCACAATATTTATTTCGTATTATTGTTTCGTCAAAATCTTGTATCGCCTTCTCATGCTTATTTAAGCTAACATTAGCAATGCCTTTATAGAGATATGTCATTGCAATTGCTTCTTTTTTATAGCGTGTTTTTATATTTAATTTTATTATTTTTTCAAACTCTTCTATCGCTTTTTCGTAGTTGCCTAATCCACCTTTCGCAAATCCTCTAAAAAAGTATGCACCTGCATAATTTAGCTTATGCTCTATGGCTTGTGTAAAATCTTCTATCGCTTCGTTGTGTTTGTCTAAATATAGTTTTGCTAGCCCTCTGTTGTGGTACGCATCTGCATAATCTGGCTTATGCTCTATGGCTTGTGTAAAATCTTCTATCGCTTCGTTGTGTTTGTCTAAATATAGTTTTGCTAGCCCTCTGTTGTGGTATGCATCTGCATAATCTGGCTTATGCTCTATGGCTTGTGTAAAATCTTCTATCGCTTCGTTGTATTGTTTAAAACTTTGTTTATTACGTCCTCTGTTGTAATACGCCATTGCTTTTTCTTTGTTTGATGCATTGGGGGCATTGATAATGTCATCGGTGTTGCTCATGTGTTTACTCCGTTCTAAAGGTCTGTTTTTTCACTGTCATGAAATCTTAACTCTTAATTATATATTGTGCTGTTCTTTTCGTGGGTTTTTGTATGAGAAATAAGAGAGAGGGTGTTTTATTCCCTGCATCATGAAAAAAGCTTTCTAGCATTTTTGAAAAAGTTTTGTTTGTAAATAAAAAAATTTACTAGCATAGTAAAAATAGTTTTTTGTATTTTGAAAAAGAGTATCTTACATTCTTTAGAGATACAGTATCTGTGTCTCTAAAAATAAAAATGCCTTAGAGATAGGGAGAAGTCTGCGTATCTTCATCAAAAATGTAAGGAAGAGGTGAGCTTGCGTGCGGAAAGAACAGAGCATGCAAGGCGCGTTGTACTTCAGTTGTGCTTAAAACACACATATAAAAACTGCCCTCTGTGAGAGGCCTTTCCTTTATGTTTACAGCATCCTCACAGTTTCACGTATTTTTGTAATGAACACCTGCAGAAGATGAACTGAACTTCAAGGCGTTTTTACACACTCATCATCTTTTTTCTTCTCTCCTTCAGTCAATATTTCTTCTATTTCGATACATAAAGACTCTGAATAAGGTGAACGAACTGCTATAAGGCGCGTGTAGCGCTTTTTCTCATCTACTACTTTGTAACTCGTAGTTCTTGCCTTCAATGTTGTGTCGATGTTTCTGTTTGCAATGTCCTTAATTGTAGCACCGTTAAGTTGGAATGAGTCTTCGGCAATGGAGATGTCTCCTTCGGGGTTGTTGTATACATTAACCTCATCTTTGGGAATGGGAAGAGTATAAAATATCATTTTTCTTTTCTTGTTCTTTTTATTTACTTCTGGTGTTTGTTTGTCTACGTAATATGCTTTTATGGTTTTATCGCCTACATAGAGGGTGAAATATGGATTGTTTGAGTCTTTCATGTTTTTAATAGCGTTAGGTAATGTTTGTATTTCTTTTGCTTCAAAGATAACCTGCACCTCAATGCGTTCATTGATTCCAAAGATTTTTTCTGTTTTGCTGCATTTATTGGCAGCATCTTTTTTACAGATGCGCACTTTGGGCTTAATGAGTTCTACATTTGGTTTTGTTGTTTCTATGATGATCTTGTAAAGCTTTTGTGTTGTCGCATTACCAGGATCAGAATCTGCAAGCATATTACTAACATTTTTATCATCGATATCTTTGATAGATAGATGCTGCCCAATTGTCTTTCCTGCACCAAGGTAAATACTTGTTGCGCTATCTCCATCTTGCACAGTATACCAGAACTCTAAGGATTTCCTCCCTCCTCCTCTTGAAGCTATGACACAGGCTTTTCTTTCACCATTATTTGGAAAAAAGTCAAGTGTAATGTAGGGCTTACCACCACAGAAACTACCTAGTTTTTTCTTGAACTTCTCGACTTCTTTGTTGTCTATGTGCACTTCTTTAGCGAACGTGATCTTTATTCTGATAGTATCATCTTTTTTGTATAGGTAGTAAAATCCTATTTGTCCCCTATTATTGAAACCATGAATTGGGTTGTGTTTTTTTGCGGCTAAAAAATAAATTGCTTCAACGTTTTGAGGGAGTGGAGGGATATACTGAAACCTTCCTGTTGTTTTGTCACGAAAGTACAAAAATTTGGATACGCCACCGGCTAAGAGTTCTATACTCTCTGCTTTTTTAGCGCTTTTGTCGTATTCTGCATCGTCATCATCACCTTCTTCAGCATCATCACCATCGTCATCATCTTCTTCAGCACCATCGCCATCGTCATCACCTTCTTCAGCATCATCGCCATCGTCATCACCTTCTTCAGCACCATCGCCATCGTCATCACCTTCTTCAGCATCATCGCCATCGTCATCACCTTCTTCAGCATCATCGCCATCGTCATCACCTTCTTCAGCATCATCGCCATCGTCATCATCTTCTTCAGCATCATCGTCATCGTCATCATCTTCTTCAGCATCATCGCCATCGCCATCGCCTTCGTCATCCTCATCTGTATCGTCTGCTGTTTTTGCTTTTTCTATATATTTTGTTATGTCTTCTTGTTTCAATGATTTTTCATCAGTGGTTTTAACGCTAGGGATACTCTTTGTTCCGTCATCTTTTGTTGTAGTAAATGTAGAAACAATCCATTCCAGTACTTCTTGAGTAGGTACTTTAAAAATTGGAAATTGAGGAAGAGCATTCTTTTTATTTGCAAAAACATCTTTGTGAAGCCTTTTTATCTTGGTGAGAAGTGTTACACTTTTCAACTTATTACCGCTAAAAGCATTCTTTCCTACCTCAGTAACTGATTCTGGCAGGACAAGTTCTTCAATAGCATTGTTTTCAAATGCTCCATCTCCTATAATTTTTAGCGACTTTGGAAGCCTAAGCTTCGCAAGCTTGTTCCCTTTAAAGGCATACTTTCCTATTTTTGTTAGTTTCCCCCCAAAAGTAACTAATTCATAGCCTTTATTTTGGTATTTGTTAGCAGGAATTTCTGTTTCAGATATTGTTATGTGAAGAGATTCTTTTTGTGTGCTTTTATTGGGTTTCTTTGGAGTAGTAGTTTTATCTGGAGGCGAACACGCTGTAAGCAATAATCCTAGAATTAGCAGCGTAGAGAAAGCAAAAATTATTTTTTTCATAAAATCTATCCTTTTAAATTAAAACTTAATTTCTAGTAAAAGATAGTAATTATAATATATAGAGTCAAGGTGTTTTGCATTTATTTTTTTGCACAAGAATTATTCATAAATCACAGCTTTCTTTATATTATTCACTATTTTTGTGAATATATTGACTTTTGATTGATTGTTCTGCACGATATTTTATTCATATAAGCACTGGAATGTGCAAAAGAAACAGTATCATGATAAAGATTAGTACGCTTGAAAGAATTGTCACTCAATGCATTTGTGCTGCTGGTAGAAGAAGATGTCGTTATTTCCATTAAGACTCTTAGCGGTGGGGAGAAAAAAAGATTTGCACTCGTGAGGGCGCTCGCGAGCGATTCAAAAATTATAGTATCAGATGAACCTATCAGTGAATTTGGTGAAAAAACGAGAACAAATATTTGGAAAGCAATAGAAAGACATACCCGTAATAAAACACTCGTATTCTCTACCCATGACAGCAGCAAAATAGCAGTATGAGTACTTGCATAGGTTAGGAAAAAACGGGGATACTTAGGCAAGAAAATAGGCATTCCGCTATTTGTTACATTTTTGTATGATATATGTTGTATAATAGTAATGTTATTTGTTATAAGGAGGTTTTATAATGTCTAATTATAAAAAAATTTTCTTTCAAATTCACATGGCTATATTGGTAGTATTTATTGCGTTGCTTGGGCTATTGTCTACACGAACATATGCAGAAACATTGCAAAAACACTATAGTTATTCAACGCTGGTAACTCCCAAATACAAGCGTGGGTTTAAGCATTTTTCGTATGTAAACCCCCATGCTGTACAGGGTGGTGAAATAAAGCTTGTCATGGCAAGTAAGTTCACAACGGTAAATCCCTATACGGTAAAGGGTGATCTTCCGTGGATTAACTTCACGAGTGCTACTATCGGGACATTGTTGCACCGTGGCTTGTTTACCTTATCATTTGATGAAAAAAATGTTGCCTATGCGTTTATCGCCGAAAACATTGAGGAAAATATATCGAAACGATACATCATCATAAATGTAAATAGCGCTGCGAGATTTAACGATAATAGCAAAATAACTATTGACGATGTCATTTTCACTTATGAAACATTGCTCAAACACGGACGTCCCTTCCACAAAAAAGTTATGAGATTGGCGAAAAAAATTGAAAAACTCTCTGATTATTCGATGCGAGTATCATTTGATATCAATACAAATGAGAAACACTTTAGAAGTGGAGTATTTAATTTTATTACTTCATTTCCCGTTTTATCTAAAGCATACTGGGAAAGTAGAGATTTCAATAAAACCATATTGGAGCCATATGTGAGTTCTGGACCGTATAGAATTAGCGACCTGAAAATAAACGACTATATCTTTTTTGAGAAAAATGATCAGTACTGGGCGAAAAAACATCCAACGCATATAGGCTTGTATAACTTTAAATACATAAAAGCCGTGCAATTTGGCAATATGGAAGTAGCGCATCAAGGCTTTGCTGCAGGAGTATTTGATTTTAAGCAAGAATATACTTCGAGAACTTGGCATAAACAATACGATTTTGATGCGGTGAAGAGCGGTAAGGTTAAGAAGATAGAAGTCCCATATCAAGTTTTGGGAAATATACAGGGATTTGTTTTTAATATCAACAAGAAGCCTTTTGATAAGAGGGAAGTACGACAGGCTTTTTCCGAGTTATTTCCTTATAAACAAATAAATTCTACCCTCATGTACAATACATATCGAAGATTGCACAGTTTCTTTCCAAATTCTGATTATCTAGCTACGGGTGTAGCAAAGGGAAAGGAGCGAGAATTTTTATTGCGATTTAAAGATACTCTGCCAAAGGATGTATTTACAAAGCCCGCATATACTTACCCCCCAGAAGTCGGTAAAAAGCAATTAAAAAACGCTTTGAAAGTATTGGGAAAATATGGATACACATTTAATTCCGATAAACTATTAGTGGATAAAGAAGGCAAACCCTTTGAGTTAGAAATAAGAATTTCTCAACCGGGGCTGACGCCGCATTACGGTATATTTAAAGATGTCTTAGCAAAAATTGGTATCACGTTGAATATAAAACTTATAACCAAGCCTCAAGAGATAGAAATGCGCAAAACACGCGATTATGCGATAATGAGCATGGCATTGGGATATGGTGCTATACCAACGAGTGTTTCTCTGCGTAATAGTTGGCATTCTGACTCTGCGAGTGAAGAGGATTCTAGTAATTATTCTGCACTCCGAGACGAAACAGTAGATGCCATGTTAGCGTATATAGAAAATGTTGCTACCTATGAAGATCTCGTACCTGCTTTGCAGGGGCTTGATAGATACCTCAGATATCTGCAGCCATGGATATTAAGCTGGGGAGTAGACTACTACAGGCTTGCATATTGGGATAAATTTGATATGCCAAAGTTTGATCCATATTTTGGTACTGGGTGGTCATTATGGAGTTATAACGAGAAAAAAGCTAAAAAAATTACCCCGTAGTATTTGCGATGCTTCCCTTTGCCTATATTTTCAAGCGCTTGTTGCTTTTAGTACCCACGATATTTATAATTTTACTTATTAACTTTATAGTCGCGCAGTTTGTTCCAGGTGGACCGATAGACAAGTATGTGTCACGGTATTTTTCGAGTGATGCGGCTGTAGGGGAAAGTGCAGGTCATTCGCATGGAAAGGCTGTGGAGCGGGAACTGTCTCAGCGAGATAAGGAAGAATTCATTAAAGAAATGGAACGTGAATTTGGCTTTGATAAACCCGTGCATGTTCGGTTTTATACCATGATTGTGAACTACCTACGATTTAATTTAGGAAATTCATTTTTTCGTGATATTAAAGTTCTGACTGTTATTAAAGAAAAATTGCCCGTTTCTGTTTCTTTAGGATTGTGGTCTACGCTGTTAATATACATGATTTCAGTACCGATTGGTATTGCAAAAGCTTTAAGAAATGGTGCACCATTTGATACTAGAACTACCTTTATGCTCACAGTGATGACGGCCATTCCCACGTTTCTACTTGGAATGTTGTTTATAGTTCTTTTTAGCGTAGGTGATTATTTAAGTATTTTTCCCTTAAGAGGGCTGTTTTCTTTAGACTACGCGAACATGAATTTTTGGCAGAAAGTAGGTGATTACATCCATCACATAACCTTACCTGTGCTGTGTCTTACCCTTGGCGGTTTTGCTTTTACGACGTTTTTGACGAAAAATTATTTTTTAGAAGAAATTTCAAAACAATATGTGGTAACAGCACGATCAAAGGGAGCGAGTGAACGTAGAATACTGTATGGGCATGTTTTTCGTAATGCGATGTTAATTCTCATAGCGGGAGTGCCTGCAACATTTCTGAGAATATTTTTCACGGGTAATATTGTTATTGAAGCCTTATTCAGCCTTGATGGTATGAGCTCTCTAATAGTTTCTGCCATTTACGACAAGGATTTTCCGCTCTTTTTTGGAAGTTTATACATAGTTTCCATTGTCGGATTGTTAGCTAAAATTATCACTGATATTAGCTACACATTTATAGATCCGAGGATAAATTTTAATGCGTTAAAGTAGGGCTGTTATGAAACTTTCACCAATCACAAAAAGAAAAATAGCAATTTTTAAGAGCAAAAAAATAAGTTTTATAAGTCTAATTCTTATAATTATCTTGTATTGTATCTCATTATTCGCTGAATTTTTGGTAAACGATAAGCCACTTGTGGTAAAGTACAAGGGCACATACTATTTTCCCATAGTACAAGCAGTAAGCGATGAGCAGCTTGGGGGATTTCTGCCAACAGAAGCTGATTTTAGCGATGAAGAGCTTATAGCTGAAGTAAAAGCACACGGATATTTAATTATGCCGCTCATACCCTATCATTATTCAAAAACAGCTTCTGATTTGACTTCTTCAGCACCTACGCCGCCCGATAGTAAACACTTTCTCGGCACAGACGGAAGCGGCAAGGACGTGATAGCACAAACGATATATGGGTTTCGGCTCTTTATGAATTTTAGTTTTCTTGTAGTATTTTTCTCTACCATAATAGGCGTGGTTATCGGTGCGTTGCAAGGTTATTATGGAGGCAAAATAGACCTTTTGGGACAGCGGTTTGTAGAAATTTGGGCTGCGATACCTTCTCTGTATATTTTAATTCTTCTCGTGAGTCTAACCGATAGAAGTTTTTTTCTATTTGTCATAGTACTCGTTCTTTTTGATTGGATAGCAGTAGTGCCCTACGTGAGGGCAGAAGTTCTGAAGGTGAGAAACCTTGCGTATGTTAAGGCTGCGAAAGTTATGGGCTTGAGTGATTTCAAAATTCTAAAAAGGCACATTATACCCAATGCACTTGTTTCTACGATTACCATAATACCATTTTTATTCAAGGCAACGATAACATCATTGATAGTATTGCAACTCATAGGGTTAGGATTGAATACAAAATATCCATCACTTGGTAATATTGTCGTAAGTGCCATGGGCAATTTGCAAGCTGCATGGCTGACTTTTGTTTCCGTTGGCGTTCTCTCGTTTATCTTGACTTTGTTGGTTCTCATTGGCTATGGATTAAGAGAGGCAAACGATCCTTATGTGGGTTAAGAGCTTGTAAGCGTGCATATTATGCTGCAATACATACTCAGGATTTAAGAATTTTAGAAAAATAGTATGAGATGAATGATGAAAAATAATTTACTAGAAATTGATAATTTATGTGTTTCTGTTAATACAACAAAGATTATAGACGATGTAAATTTTGTAATAAAACCATCTGAATTTTTGGCGCTTGTTGGACAAAGTGGCAGTGGCAAAAGCGTTACAGCCTTGACGATAACCAGATTGTTGTCAGACGTTTTTACGGTAGATCCCAACAGTGAAATAGTATTTGATAATAAAAACATATTAGCTATGAGTATGAAATATTTTCGCTCATATCGCGGTAGAGAAATAGGAATGATCTTTCAAGAGCCAATGTTGTCACTGAATCCTCTGCACAGAATTGGCAGACAAATTGCCGAGGCAATTACACTGCATGATGCATCCATATCAAAGCATGAGCTGCGCGAAAAAGTTGAAGATATATTACAGCAGGTGGAAATTCCAGTTTCGCGCATCACCGCATTTCCTTTTGAACTTTCAGGTGGGCAACGACAGAGAATTATGATTGCGATGGCCTTAGTTAATAAGCCGAAGTTGCTAATAGCCGATGAGCCGACAACCGCATTAGATGCAGTGGTACAAAAAGAAATAATAGACCTCTTGCTAAATTTGAAGAACAAGTATCAAATGAGCATTCTCTTTATAACGCATAACCTAAAAATAGCCGAACGGGTTTCTGATAGAACTATTGTCATGGAGCAAGGCAAGATAGTGGATTCTGGTGAAAGTAATACCTTGTTTCAATCTCCTAAGCATCCCTATACTCTTCAGCTAAAACGCGACACAGAATTACCACTTTTATCGCAACGAGATTCTCGTGATATTCAACTGGAATTTAAGAATATACACGTGAAATATACCTTGGGCAAAAATTTTTTTGGCATAGCAAACAAATTTTTGTATGCGGTTAATAACGTATCGGCTTTTTTAGAACGAGGAAAAACCTTAGGAGTTGTTGGTGAAAGTGGCAGTGGCAAGTCAAGTTTAGCGAAAGCGCTTGTTCATTTAGAGGCATTTGAAGGTCATATTATAAAGCATTGGGATAATGAGAGTCATATAAATGATATTCAGTTTGTATTTCAAGATCCTTTTGAAAGTTTGTCGCCGAGGATGAATATTTTTGAAATTGTAACCGAAGGACTTTTTATAAAATTTCCAAATTTAAGCAAAGATGTGGCGCAATCTCAAATAGATGCCTTATTTAAGGAGTTTAAAATAGACAGTAATATTTACCTTAGGTATCCCAATGAATTTTCGGGTGGAGAAAGGCAGAGAATAGCCATTATAAGAGCAATGGCTACACAGCCTAAAATAATTATTTTTGATGAGCCAACATCGGCTTTAGATGTGAGTACTCAAAAAAATATTCTCAACAAATTGATGGAAGTACAAGAAAGATATAACATGACCTACATCATAATTAGTCACGATATCTCTGTTATAAATGCGATGAGCGACAGTGTTATTGTGTTAAAAGATGGTCATTTGGTTGAAAGTGGTACTAACCTTGAAGTGTTGGGTAATCCTAAGCACGAATACACAAAAAAATTGATTCACTCAATATATTGACGATTTATTTTAGCTTTATCCCCCTGTGTTTTGAGATACTATAAAAAGTCTCATAAAATACTTGACAGGGCTTTTATGTTTTAACGATAATAGAAATACTCACTCACAGTTCATTCTTCTATCTTAGTAAGTTGACGTGATTTTGAGATTGTTTTTTTTATTAAAAAAATTAATGAAAATATTAATTAAAAGAGAAGGATAATACTGGCAATTTTACAATATAAGTCTTTTAATATTTTAAAACTGCTTTGTTGGTAAAAACAATTAGTTAAGTAAGTAAGAGTTCACGGTGGATGCCTTGGGGCTGTATGGCGATGAAGGTCGTGGTAAGCTGCGAAATGCTTCGGGTAAGAGCAAACATCTTTTGATCCGGAGATCACCGAATGGGGTAACCCGGCAAGGTAAAGCCTTGTCATTATATGCTGAACACATAGGTATATAAAGCAATACCTGGGGAACTGAACCATCTAAGTACCCAGAGGAAAAGAAATCAACCGAGATTCCCTTAGTAGCGGCGAGCGAACAGGGAAAAGCCTAAACTATAGGAGTGTAAGCTGTACGGCGTTGCTTTTATAGGGTATAGAGCTATTTTGGCACTACGTACATAGTGTCGCGAAGTTACAAAACATCATTATAACAAAAAATTTTTGGAAAAAGTTACCAAAGAGGGTGATAGTCCCGTACGTGAAATAATGATGACTTTGAAATAGTTTCTTAAGTAGGGCGGGACACGTGCAATCCTGTCTGAATATGGGAGGACCACCTTCCAAGGCTAAATACAAGACAGCCACCGATAGTGAAATAGTACCGTGAGGGAAAGGTGAAAAGAACCCCGGAAGGGGAGTGAAATAGAATCTGAAACCGTGAACTTACAAGTAGTCAAAGCCCTCTGAATTTATTCATGTAGGGTGATGGCGTGCCTTTTGTAGAATGAGCCTGCGAGTTATCGTATGATGCAAGGTTAAGAAACTGAAGTTTCGAAGCCGAAGGGAAACCAAGTCTGAATAGGGCGTTTTAGTATTGTGCGATAGACCCGAAGCCGGGTGATCTATTTATGGTCAGGTTGAAGCGTGGGTAAAACCATGTGGAGGACCGAACCCTAGTCCATTTAAACGGGCAGGGATGAACTGTGAATAGGAGTGAAAAGCTAACCGAACCCGGAAATAGCTGGTTCTCGCCGAAATAGCTTTAGGGCTAGCCTTGTGTTATAGTTTTGTGGTGGTAGAGCTCTGATTGAGCTAGGGCCCTTCGCGGGGTACCAAACTCAAATAAACTTCAAATGCCATAAAATTTTTCACAGGAGTCAGTCTCTGGGGGAAAAGCTCCAGGGACAAGAGGGAAACAGCCCAGACCGTCAGCTAAGGTCCCTAAATTAACGCTAAGTGGAATAAGGTAGTATAGTGGCATAGACAACCAGGAGGTTGGCTTAGAAGCAGCCACCCCTTGAAAGAGTGCGTAATAGCTCACTGGTCAAGTCACCATGCGCCGATAATGTAACGGGTCTTAAGCGTTATACCGAAGCTACGGATTATCTTTTAGATAGTGGTAGGCGAGCGTTCCGGATGCTGTTGAAGGTGTACTGTGAGGTACATTGGAGGTAACGGAAGTGAGGATGCAGGCATGAGTAACGAAAAAAGGGGTGAGATTCCCCTTCGCCGAAAACCTAAGGTTTCCTGGGTAAAGGTCGTCTTCCCAGGGTTAGTCGGCCCCTAAGGCGAGGCAGAAATGCGTAGTCGATGGGAAATCGGTTTATATTCCGATACCTTTGTATTGACTGATGGAGTGACGCATAGGGCAAAATTCAGCCGGGCGATGGTTGTCCCGGTCAAAGCAACAAGCCGTTTAAGGCAGTAGGCAAATCCGCTGCTGTAGGTAAGTTGTTACTGCGAGCAAATCTACGGAGGAGTGAAGTGAATTAAGTCTCAGTGACAAGAAATAACTTCTAAAGATATCAATGCAAAGACCGTACCGCAAACCAACACAGGTAGGAAAGAAGAGTATTCTAAGGCGCTCGAGAGAACCCACGTTAAGGAACTCGGCAAAATTCATACGTAACTTCGGAATAAGTATGGCCCTGTGTAAGCAGGGTTGCAGTGAAAAGGCCCAGGCGACTGTTTACCAAAAACACAGGTCTCTGCTAAATCGCAAGATGATGTATAGGGACTGACACCTGCCCGGTGCCGGAAGGTTAAGAGGAGTGGTTAGCATCTGCGAAGCTACAAATTGAAGCCCCGGTAAACGGCGGCCGTAACTATAACGGTCCTATGGTAGCGAAATTCCTTGTCGGGTAAGTTCCGACCTGCACGAATGGTGTAACGATCTGGGCACTGTCTCAACGTGGGACTCGGTGAAATTAAAGTACCGGTGAAGATGCCGGTTTCCAGTGGTGGGACGAAAAGACCCCGTGAAGCTTCACTGCAGCTTGATATGGAAACTTTGCTTATTACGTGTAGCATAGGTGGGAGACTACGAAATATTGTCGTTAGATGATATGGAGTCGTCAGTGAAATACCACCCTTAATATGTTAAGGTTTTTCACACATGCCTTGAATCAGGTATGTGGACAGTGTCAGGTAGGCGGTTTGACTGGGGCGGTCACCTCCCAAACGGTAACGGAGGTGTGCGAAGGTTCTCTTACGGTGGATGGAAATCATCGTGTAAGTGCAAAGGCATAAGAGAGCTTGACTGCGAGACAGACAAGTCAAGCAGGTACGAAAGTAGGTCTTAGTGATCTGGCGGTGGCGCGTGGAAGCGCCGTCACTTATCGGATAAAAGTTACTCCGGGGATAACAGGCTTATTCTACCCAAGAGTTCATATCGACGGTAGAGTTTGGCACCTCGATGTCGACTCATCTCATCCCGGGACTGAAGCAGGTCCCAAAGGTTTGGCTGTTCGCCAATTAAAGAGGTACGTGAGTTGGGTTCAGAACGTCGCGAGACAGTTCGGTTTCTATCTACCACTGGCGCTGGATGATTGAGGAGATCTGCCTTTAGTACGAGAGGACCAAGGTGGACGAACCTCTAGTGTATCAGTTATCGTGCCAACGGTAAGTGCTGAGTAGCTATGTTCGGAAAAGATAACCGCTGAAAGCATCTAAGTGGGAAGCTTCCTTCAAGATAATTCATCCCAGACCGCAAGGTCTCTAAAGGAACCAAAGATAACATTTGGTCGATAGGCTAGAAGTGTACGCATGGTAACATGTTCAGCTAACTAGTACTAATTTTCCGTGAGGCTTAACTTGTTGTTTTTACTAATGCAGCAGTTATATACTTAACTTATGTAAAGCTTATATTGTGTCAGTATTATTTCTTTTTAATGTTATATTTAAAAAATATTATATATTGTAGTTTAGACATATTTTTTACACTATGGAGGTGTGATGTCAAGTTCAGATATATCAGATATAGATGTTCCTAATAGAGACAATGTTTCATCTAAAAGTCGATTAGTTGCTTTTTTGTTGTGTACTTTTGTTTCTGGGTTTGGAATACACCGATTTTACGTAGGTAAAGTAAAATCAGGTATTGTAATGATTCTCATCGGTTGGCTTACTTTTGGTATTTGGCATCTTATTGATTGGATTGTCATACTTTGCGGAGCGTTCAAAGATAGTGAAGGTAACGTAGTAAGAGAGTGGTTGGCAGAATAAAGTAGTGGAGTATAAAAATTATTAAAGTATAAATTAATTTTATCCGGTGATAATAGCGGAGGTGTTCCACCCGTTCCCATTCCGAACACGGAAGTTAAGCCCTCTAGCGCCGATGGTACTGTTTTATGATGGGAGAGTAGGTCGTTGCCGGATTTTTTTAGAATTAGAAAGAGAGCTATTATAGCTCTCTTTTTTATTTGATACGCATTTACTACAGCAAGAAAGCCTAGGTACTCTACGCATATGTCTTTGCAAGGTATCAAGCACTTACAATACTAACGATGAAAAGATATACGTTCTGCGTGTTTTCGCGTATGTATATTGATGCGGAAAAGCCAAGCAGAAGGGGATATTTACGCTCTATTCCTATCTAAAAAAGAATAGAGCATGGTGCTTTTAGCGCTTTGTGTAGACTATGAAAAGAAAGGAATAATACACCTTTGCACGCAGACTTCTATAAGAAATCCTGTGTTTCTTCGTATAAAAGAAATAGGCTTATAAGAAATCTATACAAAGATGTATCTAAAAACTTACTCTATTTTCTTATAGTGTAAGTCTTTCGTAATATTAGAAAGGTCGCGACTAGGCGTAAAAACAATGCGTGCGGAGTCAATGCTATGAGCGTTGACGTCCTTTGCTTCTACTTTGCCTTCACTGCGTATAGTGATGCGAAAGCGTCCAATTTGGTTTATGTTCACGCTCTTACCTTCTGCAAGGTGACGTGGAATAACTTCTGCAAGCGCATACAATACGGCTTGCACATCTGCACCACTGACAGTACTAAGCTGTTCTATTTCTTTGCTTAACTCTCTCGTACTGGTTTCGCCCGTAAGGTTTGCTGATGCATAATACTTTTTGCTTGTTCTATCCATTGGATTTGACTTTTGTATTATTTTATATTCTATACTCATGTGAGAATTATAAAGCAAAAATATATTTTTTTGTACTATTTTTTTATAAAAAATATCTTGCTATGTTTTTTTATTTTACCCCTTATGCAAAGCGTAATAAATCACTAGTGATTTTTTTTGAAAACCATAGCTTTTGTAATAAGAAAGCTAAGCTTTTTACACAAAAGGAATAAGGATTTCTTTTATATCAATACATTATGCTCAAATGCTTTTATAAGCATGTAGATGCTTGTGCCTAAAACTATGCTTAAGAATACATTGCGTCTTCCTAGTATGTGCACTATGACAGTTGTTGCGATACCTATTATTTCTGCATAGGCAAAATGGATGCTTGTCATAAATTTTATATTCCATTGCGCATCTTTTACCGAGTAAATAATAAGCAAGGATAGTATAAGCATGGGAAAAAACCTATTGAATTCTTGTAAAAGCTTTGCTTTGCTGTACTTTGAAGGTAGGAGTAATACAATGCATCGGGTAATGATGGTGGCAATGCTTACCGTTATCAATACTTTAAGAACATAAGTATCGTACATAAATATTCCTTAGTGAAAATAATACAGAGCCTATAAGAAGACTAATAAAAAGAAAATGTTCTTCTGAAAAAAACACTAAGCTTATCGCCGCTGCGATACAGGCACAGAAGATGGGAAATAATTCGCGTGTTTGATGAAGTCGTTCTATCAGTAATACTACAAAGAGTGAAGTTACCACAAATGCTATGCTTGGTATGTCTAATGGCAAAGTGCTTCCGAGTATTATGCCTATGGTTGATCCAAGTATCCACCAGCAATGGTTTAATGCGCTTATATGCAAAGTGGTTTTTACATCGTGTTGAAGCTTAGGTGGTAAGGTGCTTATCACAGAAAAAGTTTCATCGGTAAGCGTAAATAAAAGGTAGAGTCGTTTTTTAATGCAATAGTTTTTGTAAATGTGAAACATATACAATCCGTAGAAAATGTGGCGGGCATTGATGAGCAGTGTTATGACAAATACGTCATACAACGGCGCGTTATTGGCTATCATCGTTACGGCGAGAAATTGTGCAGAGCCTGCAAATATGCATATGCTCATAAGTATTCCATACAGATGTGCATAGTCTGTTTGTGTGGTAAATAAGATTCCAAATGCGGTACCAAGTGGGATGTAACCAAGTGCAACAGGGATACTGTAGCGGATACTGTCGTTCATTTCTGTTTAAAGCATACTATATCTTTGTAATTGCTTATATGTATTGTAAGATGTGTGCGGTGGTATTTTTATATCTGATGATGTGTTTATTAAGGTTTAAAGCAGTGCTAAGAGGGATGGAGTGTAGCGTTTATTGTTTTAAGAACGGCGTTTATATAAAAAGAAGAGTATGCAGAGTGCTGATAAAACCATAAGGTAGGCAAAGCTATCTCCGATGATGAGGTATGGAGTCTTTTGTTTTTCGTAGAGAGGAACTTCTACGTGGAGTGCATCTTCGGTAAACATTGGAAGACTTTTGCCTATGCGACCCCATGGGTTTATCATTGTCGTTACGCCGCTATTGGTGCTGCGTACGAGGGGTAAGCCTGTTTCTATGCTGCGAAACTTTGCGGCGGCGAGTTGCTGTACTTGGGTGCTTCTCATTTTTGACCAGCTTACGTTTGTCAGGTTAATAAGGATCTGTGCCCCATCGTTTGCCATTTTTCGCGTAATGTATGGGAAGCTATCTTCAAAACAAATAGGAGTTCCGATTTGAAGTGTTGTGCCTTTTCCATCGTAATTCTTCCATTGTAGGGGAGCAAAAGACTGTTTGCGTGCCCACGTTCCGCCGAGTTTGACTACGTTTTGTATAAAAGAGCGGACTATTTGATACTGGTAAAAGGGGATGCGCTCGGCGAAGGGTACAAGTTGATATTTGGCGTGTGTGTCTAAAATACTGCCGTTAGGGTGTATGAGTATGGCGCTGTTATATACCAGTGTGCTGTCTTGTTTATCAAATTGTATTGAGCCGGTGAGTAAGGGGCTGTTGTGTGTTTGTAAAAACTCGCGGAATGGTAACGAGGCTGGTTCGGTCGCGTAGAGGGTATCCCATGCTTCGCGTATGCCCGGTTGGTACGCGATGTGCAGGCTTCCTTCACTCCATACTATGAGCTGCGGTTTTGTGGCACTTGTTTCTATGCTGTTTTTTGTTTTTTGAATGATGTTTTCTAAGTTTTTTATCGTGCCTTCTGTATCGGGGAATTCCCAGCTGTCGATGTTTTGTTGTATGAGCACCATGGGTATGTGTGTGGTGATGGGGCGGGTTTCCTCTTGTTGGAGCTTATACATTCCATAGCCCCATGTACTTGCGAAGGCAATGGATAGGGCTATCCATTGCGTGAGGAGTGCGTTTCTTGCCTGTGTTTCTTTCTTTGCTTTGCTGGTGATGTGTCTTATGCTTGTATAGAGTAGTCCGTTGCACAGCGCGAGCAGAAATGAGATGCCCCATACTCCTGTGATGCGCGCAAGTTGCATAAGCGGTAGTACTTCGTGTATGGATTGGGCGAGTAAAGTCCATGGGAATCCTAAGAATCCTATGGATTTTAGGTATTCATACGCAGTCCATATAATGGCAAGGGCTAGTGCTTGTTTCTTATATGATATTTTGTGCGTTATCATGCGTAGTGCTAAAAATACTAGCGCGTATTCGCATGCGTATCCAACGCTTACGCTTGTAATTGTCCATGTAGAGTAGCCTTGAAAGCGCGTAAGCCAAAAGTATGCGAAGCATGTGCTGGTTATTCCAAAGATAGCTCCGAGTATTGCGCTGTGTCTTCGGGAATTGGTGCGAGCTATGGCAAGAAAGGCAGGGACAAGTGCTAGTGCGCTTAAGCCTTGTATGCCGTTTTCTACTACAAAATTTGGGAAACTAAGTGTAAACAATACTGCTGATAACAGTGTCAACAGTAGAGGTGAAAATGAAGCGTTGTTGTCCGAGTTTTTGTTCATAATCTCATAGTATATACTAATATATAGCTATGAAAATAATTGTAACGAATGATGATGGGCATAAAAGTCTTCTGGTGCAAGAATTGTTTTGTTATTGTCAAAAGCGGATGTCGCAATATCAAAGTTTTCTTGTTGCTCCTCAAACTGATAATAGTGGAATTTCTCAAGCGATTGATGTATCGGGGAAGGTGTGCTATACCGAACATAGTGATAATTGCTATGTAGTAGATGGTACGCCCACGGATTGTGTGAATATTGCGTGTAATATACTCGGTCCGATTGATATTCTTTTATCTGGGCCTAATCTTGGGTCAAATCTTGGACGCGATGTTATGTATTCTGGTACGGTCGCCGCTGCACGTGAAGCTGCCTTGCGGGGTATTGCTGCAGTAGCATTTTCTATGGTCGATGATTCTACTAATCCTGTTGAAAATTTTGACAAGGATTTATTTGAGTCGTTTTTAGATAGGTGGCTTTTGCCTCTTATTACTTTTGTGTCAAAGAGAAAAAATAAAATGATAAGTGTCAATATTGCAGATCTTTCTTCGCAGAACTTGCATGAAAGTGTACTTGCTATGCGTCATTACTTTACAGATTACAGTATTACGAAACATGAGACGTATGAAAATGTCTATTATTATAACTTGTCGCAACTTGGTGTTGATTCGTCGCGTATCGTAGCGGAAACAGATTGGGCGCTTAGCTCACAAGGTAAAAATGTCTATACTGTTTTAGATGTGTGGCCGAAAACAGAAGAGGGCACAGAGCAGGAATTGCAGTCGTATTTATGAGGGTGTTTTGAAGTTAAGTCTTATTGCTACATTTTTTCATAAAAAAGAATTTTTGCAAGTGCTTGAGTATATAGAGCGTCACAAGCATGCAATACCTTCTTTGGATAAAGATCAATTTATCAAGGTCATGTATTACAAGGGTTTGTGCTATGCGAATTTGAGAAAGTATGAAAATGCGCTTGAGTTTTTAGATGCGTGTATAAAGTCGCATCTTGATTCTTCGTATTTGTACCAGTGCCGCATGTTACGAGGGTACATATATACCGTTACCAGTCGATTAAGGCTTGCTGAGGCAGAGTTTTTAAATCTTTTAAACGAAGGATATCAATCTGCGCGCATATATGCAGCGGTGGCGCATGTAGAATATCACTTAAAAAAAGTATCTGCTGCGGTGAGGCATTTACAAAAGGCACTACATATTGACCCCGATAATATCAATGCGTTAAATTCGATGAGTTATATACTCGCTGACAATAATGTAAAGTTACCATTTGCGCTCGAGTACATAGAGAAAGTGTTGAATCTTGAGCCAGAAAATGCAGCCTATCTTGATACGTATGGATATGTGCTTATGAAACTTCGGCGCTTTTCCGAGGCAAAACGTGTTTTTAGGTATGCGCTTACGATAAGTAATCATCCTGATATAAAAAAGCATTATGATATTGTCCAAGAGCAAAAGCAAGAGTCGTAGCGCATGGTGTCGACTGTTTTTTTTTCACGGAGCATGCATGTTTTTTTCATATTTCTGTGTTTCATAGTTATTACATGTAAGCGAGAGGAGATTATAAAAGAAGACATTCCACTACCTCCTGATTTTGTTGTTACGGACTTTGTGTACGATTCGCTTATTGAAAAATCGAAGGCAAGAGCCGATTTTTCTCAAGGGGTGAGACTTCTCAATTCAGGTAATGTTTCTGAGTCGATAGTCGCATTTCAACGCGCACTTTCTTTAGAACCACGTAATACGCTTGTAAGATATTGGCTTTCACGCGCACATACCGCGTATGGACAGAGAAAATTTGCAGACTTGATATATAAAGAACTCATTGACGCGAATTTTTATCCTACCTATCTTTCTGCACAATTAGAGTTGTCACAACATGCAAATCTTGGGTATTCAAAGTTTTTTCTAGAACGAGGTTTTTATAACGTTGTTCGAGCAGTTTCCTTAGATATTGGGAAGCGTAATTATCATATGCCCATGAGTGTGCGTGCGCTTCCTTCTGGTTTTTTGTTAATTTCTGCACTTGGTTCTAACATTCTTGGCTTACTAAACCCCATCAGTATGTCTGATAGGCAGTTTATAAAAACAACTGCGCTTTTAGATAGACCCATGGATGCGATTGTACTTGAAGATACCCGCATAGTAGTGACGGAATTTGCATCAAATGCCATAAGCAATTTTTCGTATCAAGGTGCATTTCTCGGCAGTTTTATACAAGATCCTTTACCGGTGACTTTCAATGGTCCTCAATTTTTAGCGACGGATACGCATGGCAACATATATATAAGTATTGCAGGTACGGCACGGATAGTAAAACTCGATAGTAAGGGTGCGTTTGTATTGGAATTTGGCGATGGCGTAAGCCGTAATGAAAAACTTTCAAAGCCTACGGGTATTGCTATTGTTGAAAATTCTGTATGGGTACTTGATCATATGAATGAAATGCTTTTTCTTGTGAAATATGATGAAAATGGAAATTTTATTCAACGTTATTTTATAGCTGAAACAAAAGGGGAAAGTCTTCGTGCTTATGGACATTTTTTGCTTTTGGCAACAGAAACTAGTGTCATGATTTTTGATACGAAAAATTTTACAATAGTAGATGAACTTACGAGTGCTGAGTTTGTGAAAATTACCTCTGCTACTTTTGATAGTAATGAGATGTTATGGGTTATTGATCAATCACGCGAGAGGCTTGAAGCGTTTTCTGAAGCAACAAGTCAATATTCGGGCTTGCATGCAAAAGTACTTTCGTTACGCACTGAAAATTTTCCGAATATAACGGTGCGAGTGTTTGTTTCTTCTGTATCTCGTAAGCCTGTAGTAGGGCTAAATAAAAATAATTTTATTTTGTTTGAAGATGATACTTCAGTGCCATCTATATATGTTCAACCAGATGATAAGACAGTACAAGACACCAATATAGTGGTGGTGCCAATTGCGCACAATGAGAGTGTGCATAAAGCGCACATCGTTGAAAGCATTGAGCAACTTGTAAGTGGAGAATTTTTAGGAGAATCTGAAAAAGAAAAAGATATTCAAAACGATGCGATAAATTTTTGGGTGATGAAAGCTGCATCTGACTTTGGATATCAGATACAACAAGAAAATGTTGGAGTTAAAGTTATAGATGCCGTGAAAAAGGCTGTAATAAATCCTGTTGTTTCACAAAAGCAACGCGCACAATTACATACACAAGCATTTCGAGTTGCAATAAATACCCTCCTGCCTACTGCAGGCAAAAAAGTAATTCTTTTTATTGGAGGTGTTCCTGAACTCAATGCTTTACAAAGTCAGAATTGGAATCAAATGATAGAGGTAGCTCGTCATAATGCAATTTCTCTTGTGTGGGTATATGTAAAGTCGGCAGCACAGGAAAATTCGGATGTACAAAATTCTGCAGTATTTCAAAACATGCTAAAGTCTAATGACGGATCATTTGGTAGTATGCCTAATATTTTTTATTACCCACATCTTATGCAAGGTGTACAAGTGACACTTGCAGAACGTGTGATGCAGGCGCGCTCAGGTATTTACACCATTGCTTTTAAAAGTCGGTATTCCTTAGGTAGTGGAAAATATGTCGGACTTTCTCTTGAAAGTTATTATTTTACTCGTAGTGGAAAAGACATAAGCGGGTATGTTGTTCCTACGCAGTGACAGATATGTGGATTTGTGTATCTTTTTTAAGTGTGAAATGTAACGAGGATTAATGTAAGATTACTCAATAACAAACAAAAATTACATAAAAAACATCATATTATGACATAACGAAGATATTCATTATGTAATGATGAAAACCATAGCAAACATTTTTTGTGCCTACTTTTTCTCATTTCTCGGAGATTCCTTGTTTAAAATTGCTTTTCCGCTTTTTGTATATACCAGAACTGACAGTTCTTTGTATACTTCGCTCACCTACGCTATGCAGTCTGCCCCGTATATTTTCATCATGCCGTTTATGGGTGGTATTGTCGACAGACTTTCTAAAAAGAGGCTTTTGCTCTCTACCGACTTTCTCTCGACGATATTTGTGTCAGCATTCACCTTCTATAGCATTTTGATGCTTGCATGGAATGTTTCTATACTTCCTTTGTTTTTTCTTTTTAGTTAATGGATAGGGTAAACCACCCCGCATTTCACGCCTTTGTGCCGCACCTTGTTTCTTCTGAACAATTTCCAAAAATTAGTGGTATGAGCGTCATGTCTAATGTCTTGAGCGTGCTAGGTGCCTTGCTCGGAGGCACGCTTGTTATGCAGATAGGCGCTGTTTTGATGTTTGGGATGAACGCGAGATCCTTTATTTTCTTTTTTCTTCATTTCGCTTCTACAGCGAGATACCGCGCCGATGTGCCGTCATCCGCATGTGAGCGGAGTATCTGGATTATTCGCCGACTTTAAGAAAAGTGTTCGTTATACTTTTGGCAATGCCATAGGCAGATTTTTTGCGGTATTTCACTTTTTTGATAACCTCGGACTTTCTTTGATATTAGGGGGGTATGATTTACTATCTTGCTGATATTTTAGCGCTCTCAAGCGCGCAGGTCGGGCTTGTATGGCTGGGCTCAATAGTTGGCTCTAACACCCGTGCTCATGAAAAAAATGCCACATGGCACCCTTTACATGATTGTTTCCTTCTTTGGAGCACTGATGGCACTTTCCTTTGTATGAGTACATACTCCCGCATACACGCCACTGTGTTTGTTTCTTAATAAATATGTTCACGGGCATAATAATAGTACTTACTTTCACTATTAGGCAGCAGCGTATCTCAAAAGAGCATTTAGGTAAAATCATCGTCATAATGCGTCTTCTTGCTTTTGCTTCAGTGCCCATATCAAGAGTATGATTGCAGGCTTTGTATAGGTACATACGGAAGCATTGTGCTATTAGCTATTGCGAGCTTTTCAATATTATTTATCGCTTCGCTTGTTGCAAATAAGACACAATTCGTGTGCATTACGAATATGAAAATACAGCCAAATAATGAGTAATGCATCGGTTAAGAGCGCTTTTGCTGCATATAAATTAAGAATAAAATTTCTGTACATAGTTCAAATTCTGTAGCTTTTATAATTCTTAATTGAAAGTATTTTTCTATAAATGATAAATTTTGTAAGAAGGCTTGACATGCTTTTGAATTCTACGCAATAATAGTTAATACAACATTTAAACAAGTGTTAATATAGTTATGCCTACAATTAATCAGTTAATGCGTTTTGGACGCAAGAAACAGACAAAAAAGACGAAATCTCCTGCATTGCAAGCATGTCCACAAAAGCGTGGTGTCTGTACAAAAATTATGACAGTGACGCCTAAAAAACCAAATTCCGCTTTGCGCAAAGTTGCACGTATACGTCTTGTAAATGGTATAGAAGTTACGGGGTATGTTCCCGGTGAAGGACATAACTTACAAGAGCATTCTGTTGTGTTTGTTCGTGGTGGTAGAGTAAAGGATTTACCGGGCGTGCGATATCACATTGTTCGAGGTGCTCGAGATCTTCTTGGCGTAGAGAAGAGAAAGCGTAGTCGCTCTAAATACGGTACTAAAAAACCTAAAGTATAGGTTAATTTTTTATTAAAATGGAGTAAGGTAATATGAAAAAATCTTTTATTTTTTTAATGTTTTTGTTTGTGCTTATAAGTGCAAATTCTGTTGAGCTTGAGCTTGGAACAGAGCGGATAAAACCCGGTATTGTTTTTGTTTTTGAAGGAGCTGTAAAAGATAGTATTAGTCCTTCCGCATTGCATTTGCCCGAGCGTCAAACTCATGTGCATATTGAAGGGAGAGTAAACTGGGATGAGAAGAAAATTCCTGAAGGAGCAGTACCGGGAGGATTTATTCCTTATTTGCGTATTACTGCTCAAGTTATTAATCAAAAAACAGGGTTGTCGACATTTGTTGATTTATTGCCTCATATAAATTTAATTGATAACTTTCACTATGCGAGAAATATTTCACTGCCTGGTCCTGTCTCAGATATGTATAAAGTAGTTTTTACTGTTCTTCCTCCTTCTTCCTACGATCTTGCTATACACAAAGATTGGTCTAAAGCTTATAAGGATGTTTTGTTTGATAAGAAGCAATTTACCTATAAAAATGTAAATTTTAAAGAAATAGCGGAAGCTACTCGATAGTAGTGATAAACTTGAAATTAGTAAGAGATAGATAGATGGGTAAGGTAAAGCGTAATAAATTAAAAATTGTTGATTATAAATATAACGACCCAGTAGTTTCTAAATTTGTTAATTCTCTTATGATGAATGGAAAAAAATCAATAGCGCTTTCTATTATGTATGGAGCATTAGATGTTATAAAGTCTAAGGTAAGTGATGAGGAGCCTCTTAAGGTTTTTCATGAGGCGTTAAGTAATGTAAAACCTATGCTTGAGATAAAATCAAAACGCATAGGTGGTTCTACTTATCAGGTGCCTATAGAAGTGTCAAAAGAACGACAAGCTACACTTTCAAGACGTTGGATTATCTCTGGCGCTCGCAAGCGACATGGAAAGTCTATGGCAAGTAAATTAAGTGCAGAGTTATTAGATGCTCATAAATCTACGGGCTTTGCATATAAGAAAATGGAGGAGACTCATCGTATGGCAGAGTCTAATAAGCCTTTTTTAAGTTATCGATGATAGTCTTCGTATATAAGTAAGATAATTACTGAGCATGTAAAAAGTGCTCTGTGTTAGAAACAGGTTCTTTTCTTGATCTTTGTTTGTTATAATAAAGATTGAGATTTTAAGATAACGGTTTTGTTGTGATGTGAATTTCGTAGATATTCATTTTCCCTGATATCTATATTATCTTTAGTTCCTGTTTTAGTAAAAGAATTTAAGTGCGCATAAGCGTGTTGTAACGTTAAAGAACAATTGTAATAAGGAGGCCACTATGGCTGAAAAAATGAAATTTGAAAGAACAAAACCTCATATCAATGTTGGTACTATTGGTCATGTAGATCATGGAAAAACTACATTAACTGCAGCTATTTCACAATTTTGTGCTCTACAAAATGGTGCTTCCGCACTTAAGTATGAGGACATTGACAATGCTCCAGAAGAAAAAGCTCGAGGCATTACTATTAATACGCGACATATTGAGTATGAAACGAGTAATCGACATTATGCTCATGTCGATTGTCCTGGTCATGCTGACTACATAAAGAACATGATCACAGGGGCAGCACAGATGGATGGTGCGGTACTTGTAGTTTCAGCACCCGATGGAGCTATGTCTCAAACGAGAGAGCACATTCTCCTTGCACGACAGGTAGGTGTTCCTAAAATAGTCGTATTTTTAAACAAAACAGACCAGGTAGAAGATGCAGAAATGACGGATTTGGTAGAAGAAGAAATTCGGGAAGTGCTTACAAAATACGATTTTCCCGGAGAAGAGATTCCAATAGTTCGAGGAAGTGCCTTTCAGGCTATGGAAAACCCTAATGATGAAGAAAAAAATAAATGCATTAAAGAATTACTTGAAAAAATGGATGAATATTTCCCAGTGCCTAAAAGAGATGTTGAGAAATCATTCTTAATGCCTATTGAAGATATATTTTCAATTCAAGGTCGCGGTACGGTTGTTACTGGACGTATTGAAACCGGTGTTGTGAAAACAGGAGAAGAAATAGAAATAGTTGGTATTCGCGAAACACAAAAGACTACGTGTACTGGTGTTGAAATGTTTAAGAAAATTCTTGATGAGGGGCAAGCAGGAGATAATGTTGGTGTTTTACTTCGTGGTACTGCCAAAGAAGATGTAGAGCGTGGGCAAGTGCTCGCAAAACCCGGCACTATTACACCGCATAAAAAATTCAAAGGACAAATTTATGTTTTGACAAAAGAAGAAGGTGGACGTCACACAAACTTTCAGTCTGGTTACAGACCGCAGTTCTATTTTAGAACTACTGATGTTACCGGTGAAGTTACCTTACCTGCGGGCACCGAGATTGTTCTACCTGGCGATAACATTGGTATTGAAGTTGAACTTATTAAACCTATTGCTATGGATAAGGGATTGCGTTTTGCTATTCGAGAAGGCGGACGTACAGTTGCCAGTGGTCAAGTTACCGAAGTGGTTGAGTAACAATTGAATGTATGTAATAAGGAAGAGGAATGACAGCAATGCAAAATAAATTTCGTGTAAAACTCAGAGGCTTTGATCCCAAACTTGTAGATGAGGGAGCAAAAAACATAGTCGATGTTGTAAAGAAAAGCACTGCAGAAGTTTTAGGACCTATTCCTCTTCCCACTAAAATAGAAAAATTTACTGTTTTAAAGTCTCCTCACGTTAATAAAAAATCTCGAGAACAATTTGAGATTCGAACACACTATAGACTAATAGATGTGTTAAACCCTACGCAAGAAGTCATGGGTGCGCTTATGAAGTTAGAGCTTCCATCAGGTGTTGACGTTCAGGTAAAACAGTAAAGTCTTATTAAAAATGAAGGTAATATAATGATAGCGTTATACGGAAAAAAAATACGAATGACTCAGGTTTTTGATGACTCGGGATCTGTAATTCCTGTTACGCTTTTACAAATTTTGTCTAATGTGATCATAGGATTGAAAGATCAAAATAAAGATGGGTATTCAGCAAAAATACTTGCAGTATTTGATAGGCGTGAAAAGCACATGACGAAATCCCACATGGGGCAATTTCCAAAAAATATTTCGCCGAGAAAAAAAATTTTTGAAATTCAGGGTTTTGAAGATAAAAAAGTAGGCGACTCTTTAGGAATTGATGTTTTTCAAAATCTTAGCTTTGTCGATATTACCGGCTATAGCAAAGGACGCGGAACTCAAGGTGTTATGAAACGCCATGGTGCTCATGGTGGACCTGCTCGTCATGGCTCTAAATTTCATAGAAGTGCGGGGGCCATAGGGCAAGGTGGAACTCCTGCTCGTTTTAGAAAAGGTTCTAAAATGGCGGGGCGCATGGGTAATACAAAATCCACCGTGCAAAATCTTAGAATTATTAACATTGACATAGAAAATAGTATTCTTACAATAGCGGGAGCTACTCCGGGTGCTAATGGTTCTGCTGTTCTTATACGAGGAGCTATAAAAAAATGAAGTGTTATTTTAGATGCAGGAAAGGGGAATTGTAATGCAAATAGATGTATTGGGACCCAATGGCACTCCAAGTGATACCGTTGAGTTACGAGAATCCGTTTTTGGTGTAAAGGTCAGTGAAGGATCTATTTACTATAAGCTTTGCAATGAGTGTGCGAACGCTCGACAAGGAACGGTAAAAACAAAGCAAAGAAGCGAGGTTTCGTATTCTGGGCGAAAGCCATGGAAACAAAAAGGTACAGGAAGAGCTCGAGCTGGTACAAGGCGCTCCCCTATTTGGGTTGGCGGAGGTACTACATTTGGTCCTCAGCCACGTGATTACAGTTACACACTTCCTAAAAAAATACGACGACTTGCATTTCGGTCTGTACTTACACAAAAAATTTTGGATAAAAGCCTCGTTGTTATAGATGACATATCATCGGAAAATGGAAAAACGAAAGACTTTGCTACAAAGCTTCAAAATTTTGTTTCTGACAAATATCATAATGTGGTTCTCATTATTGACGCACACGATACTTTAGTAAAGCGCGCAGCTCGAAATATCCCATGGTTAAAGGTGCTTGTGTATTCGCAGCTTGTCTTGCAAAAATTGCTGTATGCTCAACGTGTTTTATTAACAAAAGAAGCTGCGAAAAAACTCAATACATTTTTTGATGACGGAGAAAAACGTAATGAATCCTGAAGACATTATCATTGAACCACTTTTGACAGAAAAATCAAATACCATGAAAGAATTTCATAAATACGTTTTTAAGGTTGCTCGTTCGGCAAATAAAATTGAAATTAAGCGTGCTTTGAAAGCGTTATATAAAGTGCAGGCGCTTGACTGTCGTACTATCCGTATGCAGGGTAAGGTTAAACGACAAGGACGTTTTGTTGGTAAAACAAGTTCTTGGAAAAAAGCTATAGTTACATTGAAAAAAGGTGATGCTATCGCCTTGTTTGAAGGATCATAGAATGGCAGTAAAAACATATAAACCGATTACTCCGGGGTTACGCACTCGCGCTACTCGTGATTACACACATCTTACTACTGACGAATCTTTAAAAGCACTGACGAAAGGCAAAAATAAAATAAATGGACGCAGAGGCAGTGGACAAATAACTGTACGTAGACGTGGCGGTGGAGCAAAAAGATTGTATAGAATTGTAGATTTTCGGCGTAAAAAATACGATATTAAAGCTAAAGTAGCTCATATAGCATATGATCCTAATAGAAGTGCTGACATTTGTCTTTTACATTATCTTGATGGAGAGAAGCGCTACATACTAGCTCCACGAGGTATCAAGGTTGGCGACTTTGTAATAAGTGGCGAAAAAGTAGAACCGAAACTTGGTAATAGTATGTGCATGGGAAATATGCCACTTGGTACTGTTGTTCACAACGTAGAGCTTACGTGGGGCGCAGGTGGTGTTTTTGCACGTTCTGCGGGAAGTTTCGCAACTTTAGTGGCGAAAGAAGGTGACTACGTTACCATCAAATTACCTTCAGGTGAAATGCGAATGGTATTTCACAAATGTAGCGCTACCGTTGGATCAGTGGGGGGCGAAGATTCTTTTAATACATCTTTAGGAAAAGCAGGAATTGCAAGATTAAAAGGACGAAGACCTAAAGTACGCGGTGTAGCAATGAATCCCTGTGATCATCCACATGGAGGTGGAGAAGGTCGAACTTCAGGAGGGCGCCATCCTGTTTCTCCGCAAGGACTACTGGCAAAGGGTTATAAAACGAGAAATAAGCGAAAAAATTCAAGTAGATTTATTGTAAAGCGAAGAGGATGAGGAGTTAACGGTGTCTAGATCGATAAAAAAAGGTCCTTTTATAAAGGCAAGTTTATACAAGAAAGTACTTGAGTCTAAAAAAGAATCTAAAAAAGTCACGATTAAAACGTATTCACGAGAGTCAACTATTATTCCTGAAATGGTAGGTCTTACTATTTCAGTACACAATGGAAAAACATTTGTCCCGGTATATATCACAGAAGAGCTCGTAGGGCATAAGCTTGGCGAATTTTCTCCCACAAGGTTATTTCGTGGACATAGTAACTCTGACAAAAAAGTAGGTAGACGATGATATACAAAAGCGTTCATAAATATGCACGCATCTCACCTACAAAGGTTCGGCGTGTTGCAAATGTAATGGTAGGAAAAACGTATGACGAAGCTATGGCGTATTTGAAATATCTTCCGCATGCAGGGGCACGACTTATTAAAGCTGTAGCGCATACCGCTGCGGCAAATGCATTGTCGCAAAATAATCAGCTTGATGAAACATCTCTTATAATATCTTCTATCCTTGTTGATGAGGGTCCGCGTATGAAACGAATGTGGGCTCGTGGACGAGGGAGAGCGGATGTTTTATTAAAGCGTTTTAGTCATATAACTGTTACAGTTTCTGACGAAGGGAATGTTCAAGTACGTAAGAAAAAACAAAAGAAAGGAGTACGCTAGTGGGACAAAAAGTAAATTCGTATTCTTTACGCATAGGAATAAATAAAGGATGGCGTTCAAGCTGGTATGCAAAAGGACGACAATATGTTGAAAATTTAACAGAAGATCTTACTATCCGTCGTGTCATGGCTTTTTTACCTGAATTGCAAAATGTTGATATTGCTGATATTCAGATAATTAGAAAACCACAGCTTGTAACGCTTGTTATTTACACGTCGCGTCCAGGTATATTGATTGGAGTTAAGGGAGCTAATATAGAAAAGCTTACTGCAAAACTCTCTCAGTATTCTAAGATTAAAATACTAATTAAAATACGAATGATACACAAACCTGAAGCAAATGCACAACTTTTAGCTATACATATTGCTCGACAATTAAAACAACGTCCCGCATGGAGACGCACCTTGAAGCTTTCTTTAGTTAACGCGATGCGCTCAGGAGTACAAGGGGTCAAGATTAAAGTGGCAGGACGTCTTGGCGGTGCTGAAATGTCTCAAAATAGAACAGTAAAAGAAGGATGCATTCCGTTACATACGCTTCGTGCAGACATTGACTACGGGTTTGCTGAAGCACATACAAAATATGGTGTTATTGGTGTGAAGGTATGGATATTTAAAGGGGAGCTTTTAAAAAAGCAACGAATAGATGCAGGTAACGTAGTTTTGACATCAAGAAACGCTGCATCATCTGTATTAGAAGGAAATAACAATAATGCTTAGTCCTAAAAGAGTAAAGCACAGAAAAGAGCAACGGCGTATATCACGGCGTTTATTAGGATCTGCAACGCGCGGTGTTAGTGTTGCCTTTGGTGAATTTGGTTTGGTTGCGCTTGAGCATAAGTTTATTACTTCACGGCAAATAGAAGCTGCACGTATTGCGCTTACTCGTTTTATTAAGCGCGGTGGCAAAGTGTGGATACGAATTTTTCCTTCATTTCCATACACGAAAAAACCAGCAGAAACGCGCATGGGAAGTGGGAAAGGAAGTTTAGATAGATGGGTTGCTCCGGTAAAGCCTGGGCAAGTTATTTTTGAAGTAGGTGGTGTAAGTACAGAGCTTGCAAAAGGAGCTGTGCAGCGTGCAATAGCAAAATTGCCTATAAAAGCAAAATTTGTTTCACGAGGAATATAAGTATGAAAAATTCGTTTGCTGAGATGAGCTTTGAAGAGCTTATTGTAAAAAGAGATGAAGTGCGTCGGCAGCTTCATGAATTACGTGCACAAATAATTATGGGGCGAATGAACAATACAGTTCAGAAAAGAAATTTACGCAGGCAAATTGCGCGACTGAATACCCGTATTTACAATGTGATTGAGGTTGAAAACAAAGATGATTAAAACAAATCGTAAAACATTACAAGGCTATGTTGTTAGTGAAAAAATGCAAAAGACGATTGTCGTTGCTGTTAAGCGAAAAAAGATGCATGCTCTTTATAAGAAGTATATAGGAGTTACGAAAAAGGTCATGGTCCATGATTCAAAAGAAGAAGCACATCTTGGTGATCTTGTGCGTGTTGTAGAAACAAGACCGCTTTCTCGACTGAAGCGTTGGGAGCTTTTGTCTGTGGTTCAAAAAGCGCAGTAGTGAACTATCACCATTGGGGTAAATGAAAAATATAATAGGTAAAATATGATACAAGTAGGAACGAAGCTCATTGTAGCAGATAATAGCGGGGCGAAAAAAGCCGAATGTATAAGAATACTTGGAGGAACAAATAGGCGCAATGCTTCTGTAGGAGATATTGTTGTCGTTGCAATAAAAATTGCAATTCCAGAATCCGCCGTTCCAAAAGGATCTGTACAGCGTGCTGTTATAGTAAGAGTGTCAAAAGAATATCGAAGAGCTGATGGTACGTATATTCGTTTTGATGATAATGCCTGTGTTGTACTTGATGCTTCGCAGAATCCTAAGGGAAAGCGTGTCTTTGGTCCTGTCGCGCGTGAATTACGTGAAGTGGGACAAATGAAAATAGTTTCTCTAGCATCCGAGGTATTGTAATGAGTAAAATTAAAAAGAACGATCTTGTACAAGTTATGAGTGGCAGAGAGAAAGGCAAAACGGGCAAGGTTAGTGCAGTAAATACGAAAAAAAATGTGGTGTATGTTTCGGGATTAAATATAGTGAAAAAAGCTATAAAACCGCGATCGCAGCAAGACAAAGGTGGTATACATGATATTGAAGCACCTCTTCATATTTCTAAGTTATCTGTAGTTTCAAAAGGTAAGTGCTCTCGCGTCGGTTATAAGTTTGAAAATGGAAAGAAAGTTCGTGTAGCGAAAAGAACGGGAGAGGTATTGTAATGGCTGTATCGTATTTCAATGATCTCTATACAAGTGATATTGTGCTAGAACTGAAAAAACAGTTTGGTTATAAATCAACCATGCAAGTACCAAAGCTTCTGAAGATAGTTGTGTCTTCAGGTGTAGGTGATGTTATTCAAAATCGCAAGCGCATTGATAATGTGATGAAAGAAATCAGTGCTATAGTAGGACAAAAAGCTGTTGCTACGAAAGCGCGATTATCAATTTCTAATTTTAAACTTCGCGAAGGTATGCCTATAGGAGTAAAAGTTACGTTGAGAAAAAAACACATGTATGATTTTTTCTATCGCCTTGTGCATATAGCAATTCCTCGTATTAAAGATTTTCGTGGGATAAAGAAGAATGGATTTGATGGACACGGTTCTTATTCTTTAGGTATTCAAGAGCATATTATATTTCCAGAAATAGAGTACGATTCAATAGAAAAAATTATTGGATTAAATGTAACATTTGTTACATCTGCAAAGACAGATGAAGAAGCGAAGGCATTACTTGAAAAATTTCAAATGCCTTTTGTAAAATAAAGAGGTTTATATGGCAAAAAAGTCTTTAATATTTAAAGCGAAACGCACTCCAAAATATAGTACTCGTCAAGTAAATCGATGTAGTGTTTGTGGGCGTGTGCGCGGATATATGAGACGTTTTCGACTTTGCAGAATTTGTTTTCGGAAATTTGCAAGTGCAGGGCAAATTTCTGGAGTAAAAAAATCGAGTTGGTAGAAAAAGGTAGGAGGAAAGATGGCAGTTTCAGATCCAATAGCTGATATGCTGACAATAGTTCGCAATGCGTATAGCGTAAAACATGAGAATATTGTAGTGCGAAATTCTAAAATAAATAAAGAGATACTTCGTGTTCTCCATGTTGAGGGGTATATCAGTAAGTTTTCAGTTGCAAAAGCTGACAAAAAACCATTTTCTGTTTTGAAAGTAGCTCTTAAGTACGACAAAAATGGCAATTCTGTTATTCATGAAATAAAAAAAATATCAAAACCTGGGCGTCGTGTATATGCTCGTTATAAAAATATAGGTCGAGAACGGAATGGTTTTGGCACTATTATTGTTTCGACTTCTCATGGCGTTATAACTGATCGCGAAGCACGATCTAAAAAAGTGGGTGGTGAACTCATTTGTTCGGTGTGGTAGGTGTGATATGTCGCGTATAGGAAAAATGCCAATTATAATACCAAGTGGAGTTTCTTTAGAACAAAACGATGGTGTTGTTACCGTAAAAGGAACAAAAGGTACGCTTTCTCAAAGGCTTGTTCCTGAAGTGAAATGCAGCGTTGAAGAACAGCAGTGCTTTGTAACTCGTATTAATGAAGAGAAACGTAGTAAGCAAATGCATGGACTTTTTAGACAGCTTGTTAATAATATGGTTGTTGGAGTTTCGACAGGTTTTGAAAAGCGTCTTAAGCTTGTAGGTGTTGGATATCGTGCAGAATTGAAAAAAGAAAGTGTAGTCTTTAGTTTGGGATATTCAACTTCTATAGAGTACACTATTCCACAGGACATAGAAATTCAGGTTGAAGGACAGCAAGATATTGTTGTGATTAAGGGAATAAGTAAAGAATTGGTTGGTAAGACAGCCTCTGAAATACGCAGTTTGCGAAAACCTGAACCTTACAAAGGTAAGGGTATTTGTTATATCGATGAAGTTATCCGTAGAAAAGAAGGAAAATCCGGATCTAAAAAGTAAGTGAATAGTAGGTAAAAAATGAAAGTTCAACAAACAAGTAAAAAAATACCGTTAAAGCTTGTGCGAAGAGTGCGCAGAAAAAAGCGCGTACGGAGAAAAATTTCTGGTACTTCGGCGTGTCCACGTATCAGTGTGTTTCGCTCTAATAGGCATTTCTTTGCACAGGCCATAGATGATGGTGTACAGAAAACGTGTGCAAGTATCTCTTCATATGGAAAAGAAAACAATCTGCGTAATGTAACGGTAGAAGTTGCAAAGAAACTTGGTGTTCAATTTTCTTCTGCACTTCGAGAAAAAAACATTGAATCAGTAGTGTTTGATAGAAATGGCTATCGATATCACGGCGTAATAAAAGCCTTCGCAGATGGTATGCGAGAAAACATTACATTTTAATATGAGGAACATTTATGGCTGAAGAAAATCAAACAAGTAATCCTGTAGATAAAGAACGAGTTTCTTTGCAAAAAGACTCGGTGACTCATAATCATAGTAGAATGTCTCAAGAACATAGAATGAAAAATTCGCGTAATATTCCTGAAAAAGAAAAAGAATTTAGCGAAAATCTTGTGAAACTTAATCGTGTTACAAAAGTATTAAAAGGCGGGCGACGTTTCTCGTTTTCTGCGCTTGTTATAATAGGAAATAAAAAAAGTAAAGTAGGTTACGGTTTTGGAAAAGCAGGAGATGTTTCTGAAGCGATACGTAAGGCAATACAAAATGCGAAGAAAAATATCATAATCGTGCCAATGTATAAGCAGACTATTCCGCATTGGATAGAAGGAAAATTTGATAGCTCGCGGGTATTACTTAAACCTGCTGCTCCTGGTACGGGAATTATTGCAGGCGGTCCTGTACGTATTATTTTAGAAATGGCAGGGGTATCTGATATACTTTCAAAATGCATGGGTTCAAGAAATGCTACTAATGTTATTAAAGCTACGTTTAATGGTCTTTTGAAAATTTCATCTGTAAGTGATATTGCCACTGCTCGTGGAAAACGCATGCAAGATTTGTGGAGTTAATGATATGAATACGGTAAAGATAACACAAATTAAAAGTGCAATTGGTCGGATGCCTGCACAAAGAAAAACGCTTATAGCACTGGGTTTGAAAAAAATAAATGCTTCAGTCACGAAAGAAAACAATAATTGCATACAAGGTATGATACGATCCGTAAGACATCTTATAAAAGTTGAGGAAATACAATGAGTGAGAATTCTACAGAAAAAACTACTCGGGTAGTACTTTCTCCTGGCACTGTTACGCCTCGTAAGCGTGTTGGACGAGGTGCAGGATCGGGTACCGGTTGTACTGCCGGACGCGGAACAAAAGGACAAAAAGCTCGTTCAGGTGGAAAGGTACGACCTGGCTTTGAAGGTGGGCAAATGCCTTTGTATAGACGACTTCCAAGAAGAGGTTTTTCAAATTACCCCTTTAAGCAAAAACCACTTGTACTCTCATTAGCTCTTATTACTAAAAAATATGAAGCGGATAGTGTAGTATCTTTACAAAGCTTGAAAGAAAAAAAACTTATTAGAGGTCGCGACAAGTTTGTGAAAATACTCGGTCCGGAAGATATTTCTAAAGCTTTGACTATAGCTGAAAGCGTGTTTGTATCTGCCTCCGTAAGAGATAAAATACTTTCTGCCGGTGGACAAGTACAGTCTTCGCTGTCTCATCGTTCTAGCGATGAAAATTCACAGAGTACTTTGGGAGAAAATACGTAATGAACTTTCGTTCACTTTTTACCATAGTAGAACTGCGTAATAGAATACTGTTTACTTTTTCGATGCTTGTAGTATTTCGTCTTGGGGCAGTTATTCCTATTCCCGGTATAAACCTTGATGCATTAAATACGTATTTTTTACAGCAACAATCAGGTGGAGGTATTGGTACCTCATTGGTAAATTATTTAGATTTTTTCGCCGGAGGCGCATTTTCGCGTTTTTCTATATTTATGTTGGGAGTTGTTCCATATATTTCTACGTCTATTATTATGCAGCTACTTTCCGTAACTTTTCCTGCTTTGAAAAGAATATATGAGAGAGAAGGCGGTAGGCGTAAAATGCAACGATATACGCGTTATGCAACGGTAGTTGTTACCTTCGTTCAATCGTTTATTGTTACGGTATATGCTCGTTCTATTCCCAATGCGATATCTCTTCCTTTTATTCAGTATTCAATAATTGCTATGTTAACAGTTACTACAGGTACAATGCTTTTATTGTGGATAGGAGACCAAATAAATTTACGTGGCATAGGTAATGGAGTGTCTTTGATTATTTTTGCAGGGATTGTAGCGCAAATGCCAAAAGCAATTTATTCGCTTTATTCTATTATTCAAAGTGGGCAGTTGAATCCTTTATATTTTATTTTTGTTTTTATACTTTTTACTGCTATTATTGCGCTTGTTGTTATAGAGCAACGGGGACAGCGTAGAATACCGGTACACTATGCAAAACGTGTTGTTGGAAGAAAAATGTATGGTGCTCAGAATGTTTATATTCCATTTAAGCTTAATCCTTCCGGGGTTATTCCTGTTATTTTTGCTTCGTCGCTTTTGACTTTTCCTATTCAAATATTGCAAGGTGCTGGTAGTACAGCGTCATGGGTAGCAAAGCTATCTTATTGGCTGCGTCCTACAGGTTGGATTTACATGCTAGTATATACGCTTCTCATTGTATTTTTTGCGTACTTTTATACACAAGTTACTTTAAATCCTATTGAAATATCAAAAAACATAAGGGAAAATGGTGGCACAATACCAGGTATACGCAGTGAAAATATGGAATTGTATTTTTTGCGTATTCTTAATAGAATAGTTTTACCGGGCTCTTTGTTTTTAGCATTGATAGCAATTATGCCTACGCTTATACAAACTATTCTTGGATTTCCTGAACAGGTCTCATATATATTAGGGGGTACTTCCATGCTTATTTTAGTGGGAGTGGATCTCGATCTCATTTCGCAGATAGAGGCGAGTCAAAAAATGCACCATCAAGGTGGAGGCGCAGGGCAGAAAAGTTCAATAAGAGGAAGAAATTTATGATGCGTAATGTCATGAAAAAGTTAGAGGTTATACATGAAAGTTAAAGTAAGCATAAAAAAAAGATGCGATCATTGTAAAATAATACGAAGACGAGGAGTTCTTCGTGTCATATGCAGTAATAATCCAAATCATAAACAAAGACAGAGGTAATTGATGGTACGTATAGCTGGAGTGGATTTGCCAAACAAGCATATGGATGTCGCTTTGACGTATATTTACGGAATAGGACGCGTATCTGCAATAGAAATATGCAAAAAAATTGGCATAAATGTTACAAAATTAGCAAATGACCTTAGTACAGATGAGATAAGTCAGGTGCGTCATGTTATTGAGAACGAATATATTGTAGAGGGGCGTTTGCGTACTCAGATTGCAATGAATATTAAACGACTTATGGACACTGGAAGTTATAGAGGTATACGTCACAGAAAAGGGCTCCCAACTCGTGGGCAAAATACGCAAAAAAATGCACGTACCCGCAAAGGAAAGAAAAAAACAGTAGCAGGCAAAAAGAAATAGGAGCATTAGCGCATGGCAAAACAGAAAAAAAGAGAGAAAAATATTATAAATGGACGTATCTATATTCAAGCTACCTTTAACAGTACCTTGGTTACTGTCACTGATGAAAGCGGTGGTGCATTGTGCTGGTCAAGTTCAGGATCTTTAGGTTTTAAGGGTGTTAAAAAATCAACGCCTTATGCAGCACAAATGACGACAGAAGCAGCGCTAAAAAAAGCTGCAGATTATGGACTTGAAAGAGTTTCAGTATTTGTAAAAGGACCTGGTTCAGGGAGAGAAACTGCTATACGATCTATTGTAAATTTTGGTATTGATATTGTTTCTATTCACGATTTAACCGCCATTCCACACAATGGATGTCGTCCTCGAAAAGTGAGACACCCATAGTATTCTATATTGCAACTCAATAGATGTACTGTACATATTTTATTTAAATGGAGGAAACGATGTCCGTTAAACATTTGTTAAAAGATTTTACATTACCTATGAAGGTAACGAAAACAGAAAAAACAGTAAGTGAAAATGTTACTGTAGTTTCGATAGATACATTTGAACGAGGTTTTGCAACCACTCTTGGCAATACGCTTCGTAGAACTTTGTTGTCATCTATACAAAGTTTTTCAGTTACCGGTGTGCGTATTACTGTTTTTTCAGAAGAAAGTGAGCAACGATTTATAACGAGTGAATACGATGCGATACCCGGTATTAAAGAAGACACGATTGATGTTTTTGATGCCATCAAAGGTATAAATTTTGTTGTAGATGATGAGAATAAAACGAATTTTATTCTTGAAGCACAGTGTTCTGGTAAGCAAAAATTTAACATGAGTATCTTTGAGACATTCGGAGTTCGCATACTAAATTCAAGTAATACGCTTATGACTGCGGTGGAAGATGTCAATATTCGTATTGAATTGCAGGTTGAACTTGGGCGTGGTTACGTTCCTTCGGAAGAAAATGAAAAACGTATTGAAGAAGAAGGAGTTATTGCCTTAGATTCTTTGTTTTCACCTGTTGTGAATGTATCGTACCATGTCGAAAATGTGCGTGTTGGTCGTAGAAACGACTATGAAAAGCTAGTGCTTACGGTAAAAACAGATGGTTCAATTACTCCTGCAAATGCGGTTTCACATGCTGCAAAACTTATAAAAGATATGTTACAGCCACTTATTAATTTTGAGGAATCGCTTGTGCAAGTTGTACAAATATCAGATGAAGCCCTCGTAAATAGTGATAAAAAACTAAACATCTCAATAGACGAGTTAGAATTATCTCAGCGTTCAAGCAATTGTTTTCGATTAGCAAAAATTGTTACCGTGCGAGACCTTGTACAAATGTCTGAACGAGAAATTGAAAATCTTCCAAATTTTGGGAAGAAGTGTATGGATGAAGTAAAAGAGCGACTAAAAGAATTAGAGCTTTCTTTTGAAATGGATGTGAGTGGACAAGCTGAAAGTTAGGTCATACTTGCATAAAATAACGTTACGCAATTTGGAGAATATACCATGAATCATAGGGTATCATTAAAAAAATTAAATAAAACACCCGCCCATCGTAAGGCGATGATTAGAAATATGCTTGTCGCGCTTTTCAGAAATCGGCGTATTAAAACGACGCTTGCAAAAGCAAAAGTTTTACGAAGTTTTGCGGAACGATTGATCACACGTGCACGTAAGGACGGTGTACACAATAGGCGTATCGCGTGTAAGTGGGTGCAAGATAAAGAAATACTCAATAAATTATTTATTGAAATAGGACCACAATACATGCAAAGGACTGGTGGATATACTCGTATAGTGAAAATAGGTCCGCGTTATGGCGATGCAAGTGAAATGGCGTATATAGCGCTTGTTTCTGATGAGGATCAACAGAAATCTAAAAAACAAGTGAAACGTTCTAGTACTACACGAGCTGAGAATAAATTGTCTGATAAAAAAGTATCAGCTTCAGAAGAATTAAAAGAGAACCTAACGCACACAGACATGAAAAAATCTGAAGAAAGTGATGATAAAAAATTGAATACAAAAAATGATAAAGCTTCAAAGGCAGATGATCATAGTGAGCACAAAGTTTATCCTGAACAACGTAAACAAAATAAATCCATGCATTCAAATGTAGCTATTCAAAAAACAAATATGCCTAATACCGTACAGCAGAAAGCACAGCGATATCGATCTGATAAAAGTAAATAACGTGTAGGCTTCGTTTGTGCATATTCCCTGCAATAGCTTAGAAGCATACCAATCTCTTTCAAGGCTTTTTTACTCGGTAGTTTTTCAGTCTTCAAACAAACAACTTTTAGGCTGGGAAAGTGTAGAAACTCAAACAGAGCGTTTTCGCGTGTTTATGGAAGAAATATATACGCTTATGCCTCAAAATGCCGTAAATAATAAGTCGTTTTCGATTTTAGATGCAGGTTGTGGATATGCTGCGTTATATGCGTATCTTCAAAAACACAACGTAGAATGTCAATACACCGGCATGGACTACGCTGCGCAGTGCATAGAGCATGCGCGTCTCTTGTATAGTACCGATGCTACATTTTTTCAAGCGAACTTGTTTGAACCAACGATTGAAGTAGAAGATTGGGGAATCTATGATATATGCTTTCTTTCCGGTGTCTTAAATCTTAACATAGAAAAAATGACGTACAAAGGTGCCAATTATGAAATTATGCTCTTTGTTATGCAAAAATTACTACGTGTTTCAAAGTATGGTGTTATTTTCAATGTACTTCATAACGAGTCTCCTTCGAAAGATGATACGTTTTTTTATCATGATCCAAAGCACATATCAAACTTTTTTGAAAGTAACAGTATTCGGGTTTTACGGGTACGCGATGGATATCTTCCAAATGATATGACTGTAGTTTTACAAAATGAATATGATACAGGGATTGTTGCATCCTGTAATAAAGAGGGGAGTTAGTTGAACGATTTTCTCTATAACGTCACTATATATACAGATGGAGGTTGCAGTGGTAACCCCGGTGTGGGAGCTTGGGCTTTTGTAACGCGTACGGTGAATTCTGAACACTTGTTTTCGAACAGTGGTAATGAAGTACAAACGACAAATAATCGTATGGAATTGTCTGCAGCACTTGAAGCCTTGAAGTGGTTGTACGGAAATGTTGAACACAGTGAAACCTTATATCGTGTTGAGCTTTACACGGATTCGCAATATCTGAAAAAAGGTATGAGTGAATGGCTTTCGCAGTGGATGAAAAGAGGATGGAAACTTGCCTCAGGTAATGCGGTGCAAAACAAGGATTTGTGGCAGGAGCTTCTTCATTATGAAAATATATGTAAAATAAAAAATATATGTGTTATGTGGAAATGGGTAAGAGGGCATGATGGAAATATTTATAATGAGATGTGTCATGACCTTGTTACAAAAGAAATTGAAGAATTAAAGCGTTCTTTGGCAGAGGAAACATGAACGGTAAATTAGTACAACACTGGGCAGATACATATGCAGAACGTGTTATTCGTGAGCGTGGAGAGAAAAAGCAGTACACATGTGCCTCAGGCATTACTCCTTCAGGGACGGTACACATAGGAAATTTTCGTGAAATAATTTCCGTAGAAATTATTGTAAGAGCTTTACGCGAGCGAGGTAAGAAGGTTCGTTTTCTTTACTCGTGGGATGATTTTGATGTGTTTCGTAAAGTTCCACAAAATATACCGCAATCGGAAGTGTATACAGAATATTTACGCAAACCTATTGTTGACATTCCTGACCCGTACCAGCGAATGGAAAGTTATGCGCGTGGAAATGAACATGATATAGAAAACATCCTTCAAATTGTTGGAATACATCCGCAGTATATCTATCAAGCTACAGAATATAGAAAAGGTATGTATGCAGAAGGTATACGTCGCGCCTTATTACATAGAAAAGATATTATGGATATTTTAAACAAATATCGTAGTACACCATTGTCTGAAAATTGGTATCCTGTTTCAGTTTTTAGTTCTTTTACGGGAAAAGACAGTACTTCAATTATTGCGTGGGATGGTATGTGGATACTTACGTATAAATGCGAAGAGACAAATCGTGAAGAGACGATAGATATAAGAAATACCACCTTGGTAAAACTTTTATGGCGTGTCGATTGGCCTATGCGTTGGAAGCACGAAGATGTGGACTTTGAACCTGCGGGCAAAGATCATCACTCTCAAGGAGGTAGCTTTGACACTGCTCGTGATATTGTGCGTGTGGTGTACGAAGGACAAGCGCCGGTGACATTTCAATATGATTTCGTGCGTATCAAAGGTGGTAGTGGTAAACTTTCATCTTCAAGTGGAGAAGTAGTAAGTGTAGAAGATATGCTTGCAATATATCAGCCTGAAATTGTGCGCTACTTATTTGCAAGTACAAGACCTAATAGCGAATTTGCAATTTCGTTTGACTTGGATGTCATTAAAGTCTACGAAGATTATGACAAATGTGAGCGTATCTATTTTGGCGAAGAAACAGTAGGCGATGCTCGTAAGGCAAAAGAGCGTAGGATATACGAGCTTTCTCAAATAGATTTCGTGTCAGAGACAATACCACATCAAGTTCCGTTTCGACACTTGTGTAGTGTGTTGCAAACCTATGGTGGGAACATTGAACAGACACTTCAGTTTTTATCTGTAAGCGAAAAAAGTGAAGTCTTAGTAAAAAAAAGATGTGAGTGCGCACTTTATTGGATTACAAATTATGCGCCCGAAGAGTTTGTTTTTACACTTACCGATAGCAACGGTATATTTATGTGTGAGAATGAAAATATTGCGAATGCCTTCTCGCGTCTTTCTACAATGATTGAAACTCAATGGGACATACTTTCTGACAAAGAGATAAACAATAGTATTTATACATGTGCGCGTGAGGCGAATATAGAGCCAAAAGATTTTTTCAGAGCGTTATATTTGCGTTTAGTTGGAAAAGAAAAAGGACCTCGACTTGGAACATTTTTCACTATTTTAGGTAAAGAACGCGTGTTACAATATTTACAAGTTACCTTTTAGATAGTTACAGTCATGCTTACGCGTAATTTGTAGGAGGATGCAATGTCAAGCGACTATAAGCAAATTGATGCAATGAAACGCAGAGTGGGTGAATATGCCGTACAGACTTTTGTCAAAAGTGGTATGTCTCTTGGACTTGGGACTGGTACTACTGCAATTTGGGCAGTGCGCGAAATAGCGCGCAAATACTATATAGGAGAGTTACAAGATATACACTGTGCGGTAACAGGTCCTGGCACTGCGCTTGAATCTGCAAAATTGGGATTACCGGTATACGATTTAAATGCATCGCAGGTACAACATTTTGATGTTACTATAGATGGAGCGGATGAATACGATGAAATGCGCAACCTTACCAAAGGTGGTGGTGGATGTTTGTTTCATGAGAAAATAATTGCATATAGCAGCGAAGTTTTTGTGTGCGTTGCTGACGTACAAAAAAAAGTTTCGCACTTGGGAGCGAGCTTTCGCATTCCTGTCGAGGTTATTCCCGTTGCCGTAAGCCGCGTTATCAAAACGATACAGCGTATATTCAATGCTACAGAAGTTTCCATTCGATATGATGCACGCGGGGTAAGTCCGTTTATCACTGTTGAGGGCAATTACATTCTCGATGTAAATTTTGCATGTTCTTTTATACCTGAAGAGTGGGAGCATAAAATCAATGCAATTGTCGGAGTTGTAGAATGCGGAATATTTTCTTGCGCACGATTTGCAAAATCGCCTATCTTGTGTGTGATAGACGATGAGGGATCTGTGAAAGTATACGAATAGGTAATGCATTTGTTAGAATATATGGTAATAGTTTTCCATCACCTGCATAAGTACTTGTATAATACTTATTAAGCTTCTACTATAAAATGTGAAATAAAAATGGAATGAGAGCATAGCTTGTTTATATTTTTGTAAGTTAATTTATGCAATCATCTTAGAGATAAAATCATTCTAGAGATAAAAGAGATTTTATGAATTATACGATACATGACATTTTGCAATGGATAGAAAAAGATGCTGTTGAATATGTCGACATGCAATTTGATGATATGTTTGGTAAAATTCATCATATAACTCTTAGTGCGTGTTTACTTGACGAAAATAAATTGAAAGATGGCTTTCCTTTTGATGGATCGTCAATACGAGCGTGGAAAAGTATTGAGCAATCGGATATGTTATTTGTCCCCGATGTCAGCACCGCATTTTTAGATCCATTTCGTAATCGTAAAACGCTGGTTATCTACGGTAATATTAGAGATCCGCGCACCGGCGATTTATACCATCGATCTCCGCGTAACATCATCAATCTCGCAGATCAGTATTTGCGCAGTACTGGTATAGGTACTGATATATTTTTTGGTGCCGAGCCAGAGTTTTTTATATTTGATAAAATCGCTTTTGAAGTTACGAAGAATCTTTCGCTTTTTCATGTCGATAGTCATGAAGGTCCGTGGAATAGTAGTAATGAAGAAGGGGAGCATGGGCATACCATACAGCACAAGGAAGGGTACTTGCCAGTTACTCCTCAAGATAGTTTGATGGATCTGCGATCAGAGATAACATCACATATGATGAATATGGGACTTACGGTAGACTTACATCATCACGAGGTAGGAACGGCACAGTGTGAAATTGGCATTAGGTACAACAGCGCGGTGTTTGCAGGTGATGATGTATATAAATACAAATACGCAGTAAAAAATACCGCGGTAGAATTTGGAAAATCTGCTACATTTATGCCAAAACCTTTGTACGGTGATAATGGAAGTGGAATGCATATACACACTTCAATATGGAAAGATGGAAAGAACTTGTTTGCAGGTGATAAGTATGCAAGTTTATCGCAGGAAGCTTTATATGCAATTGGTGGGTTATTGAAACATGGGCGTTCAATACAGGCCTTTACTAATCCAACATTGAACAGCTACCGAAGACTTGTTCCGGGTTATGAAGCACCGGTGCGTCTTGCCTACAGTGCTATAAATCGTTCTGCTGCTATTCGCGTTCCTTATGTTCACAATGATAAGGCAAGGCGATTTGAATTTCGTTGTGCAGATGCTTCAGGAAGTCCGTACTTGAGCTTTGCAGCGATGACGATGGCAATGATAGATGGAATACGTAACCATATTGATCCCGGATCTTCATTGGATAAAAATATTTACGATATGCCGATAGAAGAATTAGCAGATGTTCCTGCAACATGCAGTAATTTAGAAACTGCACTTGAAGAGTTAAAGAAAGACAACGATTATCTTACGGTAAATGAAGTTTTTTCTGATGATTTTATAAATGCGTATATCAATTTTAAAATGGAAAATGAGGTAATGCTTGAAAAAATACACCCAACACCCTTGGAGTATAAATTATATTATTCACTGTAAGTTTTTTTCACGGCGAGGTCTTGTGTGTTTTTATCGGTAACGTATCTTTTATACTTCTTTCAAGAAAGTATTCTCGTTACATTGTAATGGATTTTACTTTATCATTATCAAGGTGAAATCTGTTTTTTATTGTATAAAGATACTGCTTCGTACGGTGCTTCTTGTACTGTGCATATCATTTTTTTCTTATATATTATTGCACGGTATTTTTGGCAATGCACGTGATTCTCTACATGGACTTGATGCGTTTGAATATAACAAGGAGCAAGAAGAGAGTCGCACCTTTGGACATGTTGTTTTAGACTATGGACACTGGTTGCAACGTGCGATACGGTTTGATTTTGGCACATCGTTCTTAACACAAGAGCCAATAAGAAACACCATACTTTCTCGTTGGAAAATAACTGCGCTTCTTGCGGTGGTAAGTTTTAGCATTGCACTTTTGTGTGCTATAGCTTTTGTGCGTGCAATTGATATATCATCTTTTTTGCTGCGGCGTTTTTTGTACGCGGGAATTTTATCCTTAATGGCTTTTACTCCTTTCACGCTTTCACTCTATGCGCTTTTACTTATCCGTTTCCTTCCCTTTCCTTTTCCTGTATTTTATGGCAACGGTATTACGCGTTACATATTGCCCACCGTTGTTTTGATACTAGGACAAATTCCGTTTTATGTGCAGTCTTTGCTTTCTTCAATCATGCTGGTAAAAAAAAGAGCATTTGTTACTTTTGCCTATACGCTTGGGTTTTCTTCGCGCTGGATATGGTGGCGTGAGATATTACCGAGTGCATTCTTATTTACTCTCAATATCGCTTCAATGCAGTTCGGTTATTTACTCACTGGTACGGTCATTATAGAAACAATGTTCTCACTCTCAGGGCTCGGTAGCTTGCTTTTACATTCTACCATTGCACGCGATATTACCGTAGTGCAGGCCATTATTGTGCTTATTGCAGTTATTGTTGCATTTGTAAAAGTTGTATCAGAATTTGTTAGTGAGTTTTTCAATGCACGCTAGGTATACATTTTATACAAATGTATGAGTTACAGATACCTTATAAGTTATGTTTTAGAACTTGTGTGATAATGGTATAATAAGGCAAAATATCACATCAACTTTAAAAGAGGAATAGAAGTTACATGAATGATGAAATAAAACGTAGAATTGAGCATTATAAAAAACACGAAAATGATGCGTGTTTTTTACAAGAGCTTGAAGATGTTCTTACGCAAGGCGACGAGAAAGAAATACTAGATAGGTTTTATACAACGCTTGAATTTGGTACCGGAGGCATACGAGGAATTGTCGGTGCAGGAAGTAATCGATTGAATTCGCTGGTAGTAAGAACTATAGCAACGGGATGGGCGCAGTACTTACACGAACGACATGGCAAAAGCAAAATTTCGGTGGTCATTGCATACGACTCTCGAAATTTCTCTGATATATTTTCTCGCATAGTAAGTGAAACGCTTATTGGATTGGGTGTGCATGTATACGCATTTTGTAATCCGCGTCCGACACCACAACTTTCATTGTGCATACGCGAAATAGAGGCACAGTCGGGTATGGTGATTACTGCAAGTCATAATCCTCCTCAATACAATGGTTTAAAAATATACGGATCTGACGGAGCTCAACTTGTATCACCATATGACACGCAGGTGATGGAGCATGTTGCAAGTGCCATTCCAAAAGAACACTCGATGAGTCTTGAGCTAGGTGAGCAACAAGGAATATACACAGTTTTAGATTCTTCGTATGATGCGAAATTTCAAGACTACATTGAACGCGTTATAAAAAAAGTGCAAAGTGGCGATCCATTGCATACATATTTAAAACCATATTCGGTAGTGTATACGCCCTTGCATGGTACTGGTGCCTTTCATATTGAAACGTATGCAAAACGCTTCGGTATAAATTGTATTGTTGAGCCTTCTCAAAAAGATCCTGATGGACGGTTTCCTACGGTGGAATATCCTAACCCCGAAGATCCCAAGGCACTTACAAATGCAATAGAGACAGCAAAAAAAACAGGTGCCTCGTTGGTGGTAGCAAACGATCCTGATGCTGATAGGGTAGGCATTGCCGAATGTCAAGAAGATGGGAGTTTTCTTTATATAACAGGTAACCAAATAGGAGCATTGCTTTTGTATTTCATACTCTCTCGCAAGGAAAAATCGCATACAGATAAAACCATGACACAAGTTTTTGTAAATACTATTGTTACTACTACCTTACAAGAAAAAATAGCACATGCTTATGACGTAGATGTATTGTCGGGATACACCGGGTTTAAAAATATCGCACTGTTTATGAGTGAGCTTGAGAACGCTGATGATCGTAGTTTTGTTTTTGCCTGTGAGGAAAGTTATGGCTATCTTGCAAGTGATGAAGTGAGAGATAAGGATGGTATTTCTATAGCTATTCTTTGTATGCATATGGCGCAAAAGTATCATGATGAAGGATTGAAACTTCGCGAGGTTTTAGAGACTATGTATCGTACTTATGGTTACCATGAAGAGAGAGCAATAAGCAAAAACTTTTTAGGTAAAGAAGGTAAAGAGAAAATACAAAATATTATGAAAAAACTTCGTAATACTATGCCGCGATATATTGGCAGAGAGCGTGTTACGACTGTTTACGATTATCTTCAGTCTTGCGTACATTCTCTAGACAATGAAGAATTTCAAAAACACGACGATATCTCTTTACCACCTTCAGATGTGCTTGTTTTTACTACAGAGCGAGGTAACAAAATATGTGTGCGTCCATCTGGTACTGAACCGAAAATAAAATTTTATTTACTTTACCATACACAACCTGATAATGCATGTGAGTACGAAACAGAAAAACGTGCACTGAAAGTTTTATTGGACAATGCAGAGAAAGAGGTGTATTCGTGGCTGGAAGTATAGATACGTATGCTTCTGTACATGATGTTTCTTTTACTGCATTTGACTTTGAAACAACAGGGACAAATCCCAATACTGATCAAATTGTAGAAATAGGAGCAGTGTGTTTTACCACAAGAGAAGTAACGCGCGAATACACTACATTTGTAAAACCGACTATTCCCATTCCTCAAGCTGCGAGCAATGTGCACGGCATTGTTGATGCTGATGTCTCAGATGCTCCGAAGGTGGATGAATGTATGGATGAGTTAGTATTGCTTATGAATGAGACGGTTTTTGTTGCACATAACATACGCTTTGATTTTCAGTTTTTAAACGCTGCACTTATACAAAGCGGTAGGCAGCCCATACAAAATGTACCGCTTGTTGATACTTTACAAGTAGCGCGCAGAGCGGTAAAATCTACCGGCTATGCCTTGCAAGTTTTGGCACAACATTTTGGTATAGAGGTACGTAATGCCCACAGAGCATTAGATGATGCACACACATGCAGGCAGTGCTTACTTCATTGTTTAAAGCATATGTTTGTTTTAGGTGATTTACCTTTATTAGAAATTTTGTTGTAGTGTCTATAGGATTACCAAGAACTGTATTATAATGATAGATAACTATTATAAGTTGCTACTTATGATATCATCAGTCAAAGGAGTTTTGATATGCGTAAATATCATGTATCTATTTTTTTAATATTGTTATCTACATTTTCTGCAGTAGCGCAGACTGAGTCAAACACACCAGTCGATCAATCAGCGGAAACGGTGAATCCTATCATTATGTTTCTTAGTACCTTAGATATGAATAATTTACACCTACGTTCTATTGTTGAAGATTATTTCTATGGAGATACAAACGATCGTACTATAGATCCCAGTGTTGTTACCGAAGATTTTCTTGCAGTTGTTGCAAGATTTGATTCAAGGTTGTTCTCTCTTTCAAAGCAAACGTTATTTGATTCTCTTTTATACGATATAGTAGTAGCTGCAACAGAAAATATAAGTGCTATGGACGCACGTAAAGTCGCAGATATAGCAGATGATATTTTAACGAACAATAATGATGTACTTATTCTAGAAAAAGCTGTCGGTCTTTATGCCGCTGCGGTAAAACAATTAGATGAAGATGCTCAGTATACCTTTGCACGCAATACAATATTTATGCTTCGTAGAATAGTGTTTTCTAGCGATGAATATACACCTGCGCATCTTATTGTGAAGACAGTGCCTTATGTTACGGAGCTTGTAAATAAAAAGATAGGATCTGATACTGCATTTATATCTGCACTATTAAACATATTCAGTGAAACACGTGTGCCATATGCTTATAAAACAATAAGGCAGTTATTTACAAAAATAGTTATGGTTGGACTTTCATAGTTTTTTTATATGTATTGATTTAAAATTTTTATTTTATTATAAATAAAATAAGGAGTTGAAAAGCTATGAAAAAGAGATATATTGTTGTCATATTCGTATTGGTTATTATTTCTTGTATAACAGGAAATTACATTCGTGGAAATGGTGTTATAACTACACACGTGAGAGATCTTATCACTTCAGATTATAGCAGAATAAAATCGTTAGGATCTTTTGATATTGTGTTAGTCTCTGACGCAGAAAATTCAATTAGTATTAAGGGTGATGACAATATTATTCCTTATATTCTTACGGAAGTACAAAACGATAGTCTCATAATTAAATTTCAAGACGATGTGAACATTAGAAGCTATACAGTTTTAGAGGTTACCGTTCCATTGAATAACAATATCAATGAAATTTCTTTGAGTGGTTCTGGATCTATAAATGGTAAAGATGTCATTATGTCTGATAATATTTCTTTACGCACATTAGGTTCAGGCGATATGAAAATGAGTTTACAAGCTCAAAATGTTTTTATATCAATTGCAGGATCAGGAGAAGTTGATGTAAATGGTAATACGAACACATTAAAGGTAAATATTAAAGGTTCAGGAGATGTTTCTGCCTATGATCTTGTAAGTAAAGTTGCCACGTTAACAATCTCTGGGTCGGGAAACATTGAAACTACCGTAAATGATAAGCTTACCACAACTATTACAGGTTCTGGCGATATTTTTTACAAGGGAACTCCTCAGGTTACTGTTGACATTAGTGGGTCGGGAAAAATACGCAAGGCAAGATAGTTACTAGAGAAAAATTGTTTATTGATTTGTGATTTGTAATGAATGGTGACGGATAGTTATAGTCTTTGATAGTGCTTTTTTTGAATCCTTAAGCATTCAAATTTTTGAAGACATGTATAGATTTTTTCATTACTTCTACCGGTAATTTTCCAAAGTGGTTTTTTCTTAATTGCTATAGGCTATAGATGTTTAGTTATTGATAGCAGCAGAAAGGACTTACTAATCTGCGTTTTCAGCAGGTTTAGAATTTACCCAGTCGTATTTCCATACTATTCATTGAGATAATGAAAGTAAATTTCCTATGCTTCATATGCAATTTTTTCTTTTCCTGATATGATAATTTCCTGTCCTTCTTGGAGTTGCTGAAATGTAAGCTCGTTTACATATGCGAGACAAGTAAGATTTGGATATTGTGTTCTTAGTATTTCAAGTGGTACTTCTGCTCGATGTTGTATTATAAGTCCTGATACTCCCGAGAGCATTGGTAGCATGTTATAGGTAAGTTGCTGGGTTATATATATATACCCTTCATCTTTGCGCGATGCTACGTGAGTTGATATCTGCCCCGAGCTTGAAATATGCACTATTTTTCCTTTTACGGTGGGACCTATACCTTGACGTCCTCGAAGTAAGACTTTTCCATTGAAATACATTTGTATGGTATTTATCATAAGAGGTTTATTGATAGGTAGTCCTGCTACAATAATTAGTTTTTCATTTTTGTCTAAAAAACCAAGCTTGCGACTTGTATCGATTGCAGTGTCTATAATATCTTTATTAGATTTTCCTTCTTTTGTTAGTACGGGAATAACACCCCATACTAACAGAAGCTGTCTGCAGACATATTCTCTATGGCATGTTGCTATGATATGTTGACTAGTCGGACGTAACGCAGATATATGTCGTGGCGTGTTTCCTGTTAGCGTAGGACACGCAATAGCTTTTGCGTTTGATTTATCTGCAACTATTTGCGAAGCAGCTATTATCGATTCACCTGCGGATTTTTCTGAAAATATATCGCGACTATAGTGAAATGAGGTGCTGCGAATGTGATCTTGGAACTGTTCTGATTTTTCTACGGTCAGAGCAACACGCGACATTGTTTCAATTGCCTCGACAGGGTACATGCCCTTTGCCGATTCTCCTGAAAGCATGAGGGCGTCTGTTCCATCAAATATTGCATTCGCAACATCAGTTAATTCTGCACGCGTTGGTATCATAGAAGTTTCCATGGATTGTAACATTTGCGTTGCGGTTATTACAATTTTTTGATTTTTGTTACATTCTTTTATAATGCTTTTTTGTCGAATAGGAATTTCCTCAGATGGAATTTGTTCTGCAAGATCTCCGCGGGCTACCATAATTCCGTCAGAGACTTGTAAGATACCTTCAAAATTATCTAAGCCTTCTTGGTTTTCTATTTTTGAAATTATTCGTATCATACTTTCTTTTTCCGAAAGGATGCCACGTATTGCCATGACATCGTTTGTGTTGCGTATAAAAGATGCTGCGATATAGTCATATTTATGTTCTATTGCAAAGAAAATATCATCTATATCTTTTTTCATAAGACTTGGAAGATTAATTTTTACGCTCGGAATATTGACGTTTTTCCGCGATCCAAGAATACCATCTTTGATAACAGTGCAGATGAGTTTTGTATTTTGAATGGATTGCACTTCTAAAATTATAGATCCATCTGCAATTTTGAGTATGGTACCGGGGTATACTTCTTTGTGTATACGAGCATATGACAGAGCGATGATGCTTTCATTAGTTTTTTCTATTATGCCTGATACTGCTATAGTTTTTCCTTTTTCAAGTATTACTTCTTTGTCTTCTAAGTTGCCTGTTCGTATTTCTGGACCCATCGTATCAAGCATAATTGCAATGTTCTGACCTGTTATTTTTTCTGCTTTTTGCAGAAGTTGTAGTCTTTCAAAATGCTCTTCATGTGATCCGTGACTAAAATTAAATCGAGCACAGTTCATTCCTGCGCGTATCATGTTTGCAAGTATATCTACGTCGTGGCACGCAGGTCCTAATGTTGCAACTATTTTTGTTTTCTTTTTTTGTATATTCGCAATTGCCATATGTGCTATTGTATCAAAGATATATTCATTGATGTATAAGTATAAATTGTATATGTGGTTTAGCGTTAGTGTTTGCTATGGTTATACCGTGGATATAATGATTTTGCCTTATTCTCTGATAAAATTTCATAAGCGAAAAACGCGGCGAAATAGCGTGTATGTCGTGTGTTTATTTACGGCAGCGAGGCGCTCTTAAGCGATGGTTGTACTGATGTGGCGGTTTTTCATAATTGGCATTAGCATGCCATATACAATTTATATTTGTGTAGCTATTGGCATGATACGACCACGTCCAAACGCACATTCTGATACTTTGATGATGGGCGCCGCTTGGTAACGTTTGTATTCTGCTTTTTTTAGTAGATGCCATATTTCTTCTACAAGATTCTTTTTATCTGCAAAGCGAACATCATTGCATACGCTTGCAGGATTGTATTTGTTTTCTATAAATTCATAGAGCATTGCATCAAGAAGAGAATACTGTGGTAAGCTATCGCTGTCTTTTTGATTTTCTCGCAACTCTGCTGTTGGTTCTTTATTCATGATTGACTGCGAAATTATGGACTTATTTGCATCTGTATTTATTGCTTCGGCTATTTTGTAAACTTCGGTTTTATATAAATCACCTATGAGATTTAGTGCGCCGCACATATCGCCGTAAAGCGTACAATAACCTACTGCTACTTCTGATTTATTACCTGTAGTTAAAAGCATGGATGAACATTCATTTGCGTATGCCATTAGAAGCATACCTCTAATGCGTGCTTGCATGTTTTCTTCGGTAATGCCACATTTGTTTTGCGTATGTATTGTAGAAAATTGATTGAGTGTGCTTTGAAATATCGGTGTTATCTCCAAGGTGTGGGTTTGTATGTTTAAATTTTTTGCAAGTATTTGTGCATCGCGTATGTTTTGCTCGTTTGTATATTGTGAAGGTAATAATAGAGCAGTAACAGCGTGATGCCCGAGTGCACGCACTGCGATGGCAGCGGTTACCGCTGAATCTATGCCACCGCTTAGCCCCACATGCACATGCATAGGCATGCAATTTTTTTGTAAATAATCTGTAAGTCCCAATTCCAGCACTGAAAGTATTTCACGTGCTTTTTCAAGAGAGAGTTTTGAAAGCCTTGTTTGTGTGGTATAAGGACTATGCTGTGGTACGGTGTATGTGCGTATATTTTGGGGTTTTATAGTTTTTTCTGCAGATACATGAGATACATCGCGTGCATTGTTGATTTCGAAACTTTGTGTGTCTTCTGTGCATAATGCACAAGTGTATACGAGATCCCCATCTTTATTCATGAGAAAGGATTGTCCATCAAAAACAATTTCATCGTTTGCACCTACCGCATTAGTCATAAAAAGTGGTGCATTGGTAAGACGAGTAGCCTGATGAGCTAAAAATAATCGCTGTGCGTGTTTGTATTTTGTATATGGTGAAGCTGATATCCACACAATGCAATCTAGATTTGCTTTTGCAGTATTCATCACGTATTCTTTATGCCATAAGTCGTAGCATATGAATATTCCTATTTTCATGTCATGTATTGTGTGTGTTGTACCATGGGTACATGCGTGAGGAGAAAGAAAATATCGTGTTTCAAAAAATACATCGTCAGCGGGTAATATACATTTTGTATGTATCGCTTGTATTCCATTTGCACAAAGAATAAACGCACAGTTTTCATAGATATTTTCAGTGTGTATGTTTGATTTTTCATGCACTTTCATTCCTCCAACAATAGCAACTTGAGAGTTTGCCAGTGATTGAGTTATGGAATGTAAATACTTATCTTGATTATTACAGATATTTTTATACGCTATATAGTCATAAGGCATGTATCCCGAAATTGCGAGTTCAGGAAATAAAAACAAGTCAGTTTCTGTATGTTTTTCTATAGTATTTTTGATGAGAGATGTATTTGCTTCAAAGTTTCCAATTATAGAGTTTATTTGTGCAAGGGTAATTCGCATATGTTATGTACTACGCTCTTTGTGTTTATGAGTGCGATTTTACTCAATGTAATAAAAAAACTTTTTAATATTTAAAGGCTATTCCTAACTGTACCGCTGCGATAAATGCAAATTGTATTTCGTATTGAAATGTGTAATTAAAACTGTTGAAATTTAGTGGATAAAACGCAGTATGAATGCTCAGTGGTATGTTTATAAGCTGTGATACGGAAAAGTCAAAACCTACATCAAAAGAAACACCTAATCCAATCGTACTTATGAATCGAGGTTTTTTTGATGCAGAGAGATTGTAAAATAAAAAATTTACTGATGGTCCAATACCGAAGTTCGTAGTTAATATGGGTGCTTTTGAATAAAAATTTATTCCAATGGTAATATTTTGCGCAATGCTTTTTATGACACTTTTTTCTGTTAGTGAAAGTACTATTACATTACTGAGTGAGACACCATTTTGCGTTTTTGTTGAAGATGACTTAGATTTCTCAGCAAGTGCAGTTGAAGAAAATCCTAAAATAGTATTTCCGCTTATGTAATAGCTAAATCCTGCATCAAATGTTGACATTTTGTAAAAACGCTCCATCATTTTTAGCCCAATGCTCATCCCTAGGTTGCTTATAGTACCGTTTACCTCCGTATTCTCTATTGCTGTTTTATGTATGAATAAAAGATGTCCATATCCTACAGAAACGCTTTGTGTGCTTTTCTTTTCCATTACTTGAGTATTCATTTGTTCATCGGATACATCAGCAAATAAATTCACAGAAACATGATTCGTAAATAGAATTACCCCTAAAAATATAATATATATTCTCATAAATATTTTACCTAAATTTTTATAAAATAAAACCATACGTACTTAAAACATTGTTATAATCTCAATAACTGATAACAAGAAATCCCAGCTGTATGGTGCTTAAAAACAATCCTGATGAATTATATTTTATAGTATCGTATAAGGAATCAAAAAGCAGGGGATAGTAGGTCACTTGAAATGCAAGTGAAATACCAATTAATTGGCTAAATCGAAATAAAAACTCAAGATCAAGTGAAGGACCTATGCCTACGGTAAGATAGAACTTATTTGGTTTATAAAATAAGTGATGGAATAAAAATCCTGTACTTATTCCTAACCCGAGTTGTGTAGTGATGTAATCGTTAGGGATACTGATATGTGGTCCTATAGAAAAATTAGTGGCTATGTGTTTTACCGCTTGATTTTCTTTAAAAAAGTATTGTTTCTGCTTCGCATCTTCTTTACTTATTGAAGATGCTGCTAATCCTATGAACATATTAGTTGAATAAAACATGCCAACTTCAATAGGAATTTTTGAATTATAAAAGTTTTCTATAGCTTTAAAGCCTATCGATATGCCATGAGAGGTTATTACCGCTTCTGTTTTTTCTTTTTCTTTTATTGCTTCTGATTTAAATGTCCATATAATGACACCGTAGCCACTCATGAAAGATTTAAATTTATTTGTTGGAAAACTATTGAGTTTAAATTTATAAGGTGGAGTATCTTTATATATAGGTTGTCGTATGTTATTTGCGGGACTCTCTTCTATTTTTTCTACTTCATCATCCTGCCCATATATTGTAGATAATGCGAAAAATATAAAAAAAGATAAAATTAACACGCGTGGTGATATTATAAATTTCATAAAATTAAACCTTATAGTATCGTATAGTTACATTATAGTAAATTATATTTAATGCATAATTGTACACATAGAGCTTTTATGCACGCTGCATTATTACTTACTTCACATAAAATGTATCGGCACAACAATCGTGTATAATAATCATAAATTTAAAATAGTTATTACCATGCAACATATACCGTATAAATTAGTGCACCTTAGGCTACTTATAAGCGTTATTCTACCTCTTATAGGCATATTCAATTGTAGAACGCATCAGCCATTTACTGCAGATATGATTATACGTGGTTTGCAAGATGAAACATTGGGACTAGCACGTGAATATGATGCGAATGTTTTTGTCGTGCAAAAGGCGGTTTTACATACTTTCATACATTTTCGCAACAGGGTGAACGTAGAAGCTGCGCTTGTCGATGACGTGCATTATGGACGGTTTTCATACCTTATAGCGCAGGGTATACGAACGCAGATGCAACTCTACAAAATCGATTTACATAAACCTATGGTTTTTCGGGCAGTGTATCCGACTTATAAAGTGTCTATTTTGAAAATTAAGGAAAACATACATCGTGTGTATATGTGGGTAGAACCCTTGCCTACGGTAGAAAATAAAGGTACATTGGTAGAAAAAACGCGAGTGCGCATACTTATAGATGAAGAGCCTCCGCAGAAAAAATATCAGATTTCTCCTCGAGGTGCGAAGTACACGGGAGATGAGTTTCTTGATTATATTGCAACGTATATTTCAAAAACTCGCTAGTATGTGTTTTTATCCATAGTGTGAAACGCTGTTATAGTATCATCAATGCGTTGCAGTTCTCTTTCTATTATCTTGTCATAGTCTAGTGTTTTATTCATAAGATACACCGATTTGTATGCTAATGACTCTGCGCGCACACCATAGGGTCGATTGCGTCTCACAATTCTGTAAAAGTCGTTTTCCCAATGTTGTATTTTCTGTAGACTGAAAAAGGGTAAATTCATACTTTTAATGTTCTCTACGTATTTTAGTGTTTCATCCCAATATACTTTGGCGTATTCGACAAGCTTGCGCGCTTTTTTCATACTACGTATTGTCATATCGCGAAACGGTGCGTTGTAAAAATAGGCGTGAAACTTCATATATCCTCTTGCAAAGCCGAGGTATTGCTTTACTAGTAAGAGATTCACATGCATGAGAAATACATTTCTATACCATTTCCAATCGCGCTTGTCTTTGATATCAGCGAGTGCATTTAAAGGATTAGCAAAATCGGCGCGTAAAACTTCTTCAAGCCATTGTATGTTTTCTGCAAAATTTTCAGGATACATGTACAGGCGATTTTGGTACAGTTTGTACAATTGCTCTTTGTACAGCAGCTTGTAGCCCGGAAATCCATAGGCATTTTGAGATACAAAAGAGAATGCTACAAGTATTGATGATAAGATGACTATTTTTGTAAAACATTTCACGTCTTTATCTGATATCGGCAGAATTACAAAAATTTTCAAATGAATTTCTATGACGGTAATAAATCGGTTTTTACATTACAGAGAAAATTTTTTGTTTTATTTATACATCAGTAACATGACTATGCATTGTAGTTTCTTTATTAAGAGAAGGAGGAAAAAAATGCTTCTAAATTTTTCATAGTAGTTTCAGTTTTAGGTCTCAGTGAACGCAGCACTTCTACATTCACAATTCCTCTACGCATTCTTACTTCTGAATCAATAAGATAAATATTTTCTAATTTTTGTTTTGTAATAGCACGCTCAGGTATATTGATATCCTCAATGGTACCTTTGTGTAATAAGGCGATTTTATGAGCATAACGTGCTGCTAAATTCAAGTCATGCATGGCAATGAAACATGTTGACTTCAAGAGATTTACTGCTGAAGTCAGTAATTCTAATACTTCTAATTGATGATGTAAATCTAACGCAGAGGTAGGTTCATCTAAGAGTAAGACTTTAGGTTGTCGTACTAATGATTGAGCGAGTGCAACGAGTTGCCTTTGTCCACCGCTAAGTTGTGAAACATATCTTTTGGCAAGATGAGTAATATTCAGTATTTCTATTATCATGGAGGAAATTTCTAAGTCTTGTTGTGCAGAAGTTTTTTGAGAAGAGAATTTCCGTGCCATGAGTAGCACTTCAAAAACGGTAAGACACGCATTGCAGCTTGTATCTTGAGGCATGTAACAAATATTTTGTGCTACTTTTTCTTTTTCTAGTGAGGTAATGTCTGTTCCTTCTAAAAACACGGTATTTGAAGGGATTTTCAAGATTCCCGATATGCATTTAAATAATGTTGTTTTTCCCGAACCGTTTGGTCCAATAATACTAATGATTTCACCAATGTTTATGTCGCTGACAGTAATATTGGATAAAATTTCCTTTTGCGCATAACTAAATTGCAAATTTTCTATTGTTATCATAACTATTTCTCCCCTATGCCCAATTTTTCTTTCTATGAGCTAAAATAAGACTTATAAAAAATGGGATACCTATTAATGATGTGATAATTCCAATAGGAAAAATAACTCCTGGCACAAGCGTTTTGCTGAGGATAGACGTCAATGACATCATCAATGCTCCGACTAATCCTGACATTGGTAAAAAATATCGTTGATCTTCGCCTAATATCATGCGAGAAATATGAGGACCTACTAATCCTACAAATCCTACAACTCCGATAAATGCTACGGATACTGACGCGAGTATTGATATACAAAACAGCATTTGTAAACGTATTTTTTCTACATTAATTCCCATTGTCTGAGCTTTTTCAGTGCCCAAGCGTAGTGCAGTCATATGCCATACTTTTGTAGAAAAGAACAGACATATTACTAATAAAATAAAGGCGCATAATTGTATTTTGCCCCACGTTGCTTTTCCGAGACTACCCATCATCCAAAATGTTAATTGCGTAAGTTCGTTTTCTGTAGCACCGTATTGTAATAAGGATAATAAAGCACTAAATGCAAAAAGCATGGCAATACCGGTAAGTACCATAGTCTCTGTAGTAACGCCTCTGAGTTTTGCGAAGAAGTACAAAATTAACGATGTAGCGGATGCAAATATAAATGCATTAACAGTGACAATATGTTGTACGGGAACAAATGGGATTCCTTTTCCTAGTACAATGCCTAATGCAGCGCCAAAACTTGCAGCAGAAGAAATACCTAAGGTAAATGGTCCTGCAAGGGGATTATTGAGGATAGTCTGCATCTGTGCACCTGCGAGTGCAATCATCGTTCCTGTTATTACTGCCATCAACGCAATGGGTAAGCGTAAATCCCATACGACAACTTCCATTTGAATTGATATTGCTTTTTTATTAAACAATGTAGAAATAACTTCTGAGAGTGAATAATTCCCAGGTCCAGAAAATATATCGAATAGTGTTGATAGTGCCAATAGTAGCATTGTTCCTAACACAACGATCAATTTTACCTTAATAGATTTTGTATATTCGAGAATGGTGTTTTTGGTAGTTGTTGGTTCTTTTATTTTTATATTCATGATATATATCCTTATTTTGTGTATTCCTTATGCTTGTTTTAACATTATTCTAAGCTTGCCCAAAACATACCGCTATAATCAATCGGTAGAAATTTATCGTGAAATTCTTTGAATGTTTCTTTAGGATTGAGGTCGGTGAATTTATCAGGGTAGAGCCACTTTGCGATTTGTTGAATTGCGATAAAGTGATAAGGTGAGCTATAAAACCAATTGTGAATACTGTGTAGACGTTTGTTTTTTACTGCTTTGAGCGTTTGCCACCCAACGCGCGATGCAATTGCTTGTAATCGTTTTTGAACATCTTCTTTTTTTGCCTTATACCCTAAAAGCACTGCCCCAGTTTTGGGATTTATCTTGCTAAAATTCCCCCCTGTTCCTATAATTACGTCAGGATCTGTAGTAAGCAATGCTTCAAGACTTACAGAACTTACTGATACATTTAAAGCTTCTGTTCCATAGTTTCTGCCACCTGCAAGTTCTACATAGCGTCCAAAACTAGAAGAACCCCATGTACGATATTCTCCTTTTTTATCTCTTTTCCAACCTGCATTTGCAGTGCCTTCAATGAATACAAGAGGTTTTTTTTCTTTTTTAAGAGAAGAAAGCACAGAGTATACTTTTTGATTTTCCATAATATAAAAATTTACAAATTGTTGCGCTTGTGTTTGTTTTTGAAAAAGAGTTCCTAACAAAAGCATGCTTGGAATGGTATTTTGTGTTGGACGTTTGCGAAAGTCAACAAACACAGTTTGTATTCCCGCTTTATCTAAATTTTCTATTACATTCATTTCTTGTGCTGAAGTTACACTTACAAGATTCATAATGAAAATGTCTGGTTTTAAATCGATTATTTTTTCCATGCTAAAATTTCTTGTGCGAAAAGTTCCGATAATAGGAATGTTTTCAATTTCTGGAAACTTCTCTAAATACGCTTCGTATTCATCAAGATAATATTGCTGGATATCAGTTGGCCACCCTACGATGTGATTAAATGGATTTCCATCTTTTCCAAATAATGGTGCAATGGCAGAAATCATTCCGCTTTCATCTAGAATGACTTTTATATCACCCGTAGGAACGGTGACGGTGCGACCTGCAAGATCGACAACTTCGGCAAGTTTTTTTTCTCCTTTCGTTTTTGTAGAGCTCACATAGTTGTTCTCATTATCAGTTTCTTTCGCAGTATTTTTGTCTTGTTTATTACAGCTTGTTGTTACGATGAGTGCGAAACAAAGTAGAAAAAATACACAGAAAATTTTTGTATTGTATAATTTTTGTTTATTCATAGTTTTAATATCCATAGTTTTTAATAAATAATTTGTTATTCCAAGCTTGTCCAAAATATACCGCTATAATCAATTGGTAGAAATTTATCGTGAAATTCTTTGAATGTTTTTTCAGGATTGAGGTCTGCGAATTTATCAGGATGGAGCCACTTTGCGATTTGTTGAATTGCGATAAAGTGATGTGGTGAGTTAGTAAAATGATGCCAAATATTATAAAGACGTTTGTTTTTTACTGCTTTAAGTGTTTTCCATCCAGTACGTGATGCAATTGCTTGCAATCGTTCTTGTGAATCTTTTTTTGTAGCCTTATATCCTAATAACACAGCACCGGTATCAGATATCCAATGAGACCAATTTGCACCCGTTCCTATAATTACATCAGGATCTATGGCAAATAATTTTTCTGTGCTTATTTTATGAGATCCTAAAAGTTTTGAGCCATAATTTTTACCACCTGCAATCTTTATAAAGTGTCCCATGTATACAGGTCCTGATGTAATATGTTCTTTGACTTTCTCTCGACGCATATTTGCAGAATATTCAAGAAATACAAGCGGTTTTTCATTTTCTTTTAATTCATTAACAACTGAAGTTACCTTCTGCATTTGAGAAAAATAAAAGTTTAGAAATTTACTAGCTTCATTTTGTTTTTGAAAAATTTGTCCTAATAATAGCATGCTGGGTACGGTATGCTGTTGTGTCGCACTTTCACGAAAATTTACAAATACAGTTTTGATACCTACTTTCTCTAATTTTTTTATAAGTCCTATTTCTTTTGCATTAGCTAAACTGTATAAATTTAAGATTAAAATATCTGGATTTAGTTCAATAATCTTTTCAATGCTGATATCTCCTTTATATAAATTTCCTAAATGAGTAATGGTAGGAATTTCAGGAAACTTTTCTACATACAGTTCGTATGTATCAGGATCATATTTCTTTAAGAAATTGTTCCAACCTATAATATGAGTAAATGGGTTGCCATTTTTTCCAAATAATGGAGCAAGAAAATAAATCATGCGACTTTTTTCTAAAAAAATCTTTACATTACCCGTAGGAACGGTGACGGTGCGCCCTGCAAGATCGACAACTTCGACAAGTTTTTTTTCTTCTTTCGTTTTTGTAGAGCTCACATAGTTGTTCTCATTATCAGTTTCTTTCGCAGTATTTTTGTTGTCTTGTTTATTACAGCTTGTTGTTACGATGAATACGAAACAAAGTAGAAAAAATACACAGAAAATTTTTGTATTGTGTAATTTTTGTTTATTCATAGTTTTAATATCCATAGTTTTTAATAAATAATTTGTTATTCCAAGCTTGCCCAAAACATACCGCTATAATCAATCGGTAGAAATTTATCGTGAAATTCTTTGAATGTTTCTTCAGGATTGAGGTCGGCAAATTTATCAGGATAGAGCCACTTTGCGATTTGTTGAATTGCAATAAAGTGATAGGGAGAATCATCAAATCGATGCCAAATATTATGTACGCGTTTGTTTTTTACTGCTTTGAGCGTTTGCCATCCAGTACGAGTGACAATTCTTTGTAATCTTTCTTGTAAAACTTCATGTGTTGCTTTATATCCTAGTGGAAGAGCTCCTGTCTTAGGTTTTCTCTTAGACCAATTTACTCCTGTACCTATGATTACATCTGGTTCTACATTCAGTAGCTGCTCTATATTTGTAATGACATGTTTCTTTGATTTCAAAATTTCTGTACCATAGTTTCGTCCACCGGCAAGTTCAACAAAAATTCCAACGCTGTACGAGCCCCATGTTTCATACTCACTAGGTGCTAAAAACCCAGCATTTGCAGCACTTTCCATAAATACTAAAGGTTTTTGATTTTCTTTAAGAATATTTACAACTGAATATACCTTTTGCATTTGAGAAAAATAAAAATTTGCAAACTGCGCTGCTTCAGATGTTTTTCCAAAAATTTGTCCTAATAATAACATACTTGTTAACGTAGGATCTGTTTCATCTTTCTTACGGAAATTAATGAACACTGTTTTGATATTTGCTTTGTTAAATTTTTCAATCACTTTCATTTCTCGTGCACTAGAGAGACTTCTTACCTTCATAAGAACGATATCGGGTTTTAAGGCTATTGTATTTTCGACGCTTAATCCACCTTTACTAATATTTCCAATGTTAGGAATGGTCGTAATTTCAGGAAATTTTTTTACATACATTTCATAAGTATCGGGATCGTATTTTTCTAATTCGTCTAGCCAACCTATAATGTGAGAAAATAGATTACCATTTTTCCCAAATAATGGTGCAATGGCATAAACCATAAAATTATCGCTTAAAACGACTTTTACATTACCCGTAGGAATGGTGACGGTGCGCCCTGCAAGATCGACAACTTCGACAAGTTTTTTTTCTCCTTGTGTTTTTGTAGAGCTAACATAGTTATTCTCATCATGAGTTTCTTTCGCAGTATTTTTGTTGTCTTGTTTATTACAGCTTGTTGTTACGATGAGTGCGAAAAAAAGTAGAAAAAATACACAGAAAATTTTTGTATTGTATAATTTTTGTTTATTCATAGTTTTAATATCCATAGTTTTAATATCCATAGTTTTAATATCCATAGTTTTAATATCCATAGTTTTAATATCCATAGTTTTAATATCCATAGTTTTTAATAAATAATTTGTTATTCCAAGCTTGCCCAAAACATACCGCTATAATCAATCGGTAGAAATTTATCGTGAAATTCTTTGAATGTTTCTTCAGGATTGAGGTCGGTGAATTTATCAGGATAGAGCCACTTTGCGATTTGTTGTACGGGTATAAAATATGCAGGGTAATAACTAAATGCATGATAAATAGCGTGTATTTTTTTACTTTTCACTGCTTTGAGCGTTTGCCATCCAGTACGAGATGACATTGCTTTTAATCCATTTTGAATGTCTTCTTTTGTGGCTTTATATCCCAGTGATATTGCGTTTGTATCGGATTTTAGTTTACGCCAATTACCACCGGTTCCTATAATTACATCGGGATCTATAGTAAATAATTGTTCCGTGCTTATTGTAGCTCCATATTTGTCGCCAAAAATTCTGCTTCCATATTCTCTTCCACCTGCAAGTTCGACAAGACGCCCTATCCAACCTGATCCAAAGAGCATGTATTGCCCAACCTTTGACCACCCGCCCATTGGGGCACTTTCAAGAAGTACAAGCGGCTTTTCTTCTTCCTTAATTTTGTCAATAACTGAGTATATTTTTTCCATTTGTGCAAAGGAATAATTTATAAATTTATTTACTTCCGTTGTTTTTTGAAAAATTTGTCCCAACAATACCATACTCGGTATTACATATCTTGTAGGATACTTACCAAAATCTAGAAATAGCATTTTCACACCTACTTTCTCTAATTTTTCAATAAGTTTTATTTCTTGAATCGCTTCAAAATGATATAAATTTACGAGTACAATATCTGCATTCAAAGATATGACTTTTTCAATGCTTAAATCTCCCTTATGTATATTTCCTATACTAGGAATGTTTGCAATTTCCGGAAATTTTTTTACATACATTTCATAAGTATCAGGATCGTAGTTTATACTATCATTCCAACCAACAATAGGTGCAAATGGATTTCCATTTTTACCGAATAAGGGGGCAATGGCATAAATCATAAGACTAGAACTTACAATAACTTTTACATTACCCGTAGGAATGGTAACGGTGCGACCTGCAAGATCGACAACTTCTATCATGCCATCTTGCATTGCTCCATTTGAATCTTGGTACTTTGCATTCTGTTTTTCATCACTCATAGCAGCATTATTGCCAGAGCGACCTCCACACCCTAAAATTAAAAGTACCCAAAAAGATGCGATGATGCTATTTACTATATTTATAGTTTTTTTATTCATGAAAATTTCCATTAGTTTTGAATATTTATCCAGTTTTTAATAAATAATTTGTTATTCTAAACTTGCCAAAAATATGCCACTGTGTTCAATCGGTAGAAATTTATCGTGAAATTCTTTGAATGTTTTTTCAGGATTGAGATCGGTGAATTTATCAGGGTAGAGCCATTTTGCGATTTGTTGAATAGCGATAAAATGATAGGGAGAGTTATAAAACTGATGATAAACACTGTGGATACGTTTATTTTTTACTGCTTTGAGGGTTTGCCATCCAGTTCGTGAGGCAAGTTTTTGCAGTCTTTTTTGTGTATCTTGTTTTGTAGCTTTATAGCCTAGTAAGACTGCTCCCGTAGCAGGTTTTGCTTTAGACCAATTCGCTCCCGTTCCTATGATGACATCAGGATCTATGACAAATAACTGCTCAGCACTTATTTTTCCACTTGTTAATCCAAAAAGAGATGAGCCGTAGTTTTTTCCGCCTGCAAGTTCTACAAAGCGTCCCATATTATTAGAGCCCCATGTGCTATATTCGCTTACTTTTCCCCAGCCAGAATTTGCAGCACTTTCCATAAAAACAAGAGGTTTTTCTTCTGCTTTAATGAGGGCAACAACTGAATACACTTTTTGCATTTCTTTTAGGTAAAAATTTATAATGTTACGAGCTTGCTCTTGCTTTTGAAAAAGTTCTCCTAACAATAATATGCTTGGAACGGTGTGCTGCGAAGGACGTTGACGGAAATCGACAAACATAGTTTGTATTTGTGCTTTCTCTAATTTTTCAATCATTTTTGTTTCTTTTGCCTTGGTAAGATTTTGTAGATTCATGACTACTACATCGGCGTTTAACGCAATTGCCGATTCAATACTAAAATCTCCCTTATAAGGACTTCCGAAGTTTTCAATAGCAGCAATATTAGGAAATTGCTCTAAGTACATTTCGTATGCATCGGGATCATAGTTTTCTAAGTCATCCTTCCAGCCGACAATGTGTAAGAATGGATTACCAGTCTTCCCAAATAGTGGGGCAATAGAGTAGATCATCCGACTTTCACCTAAAATAACTTTTACATCGCCCGTAGGAATGGTAACAGTGCGTCCTGCAAGATCAACAATTGTTGAAATTTTATTTTGTGTGTTATCGGTGAGTAATTTTGTATCTGAACTACCATTCTTTTTTGTATTAGATGAACCACCTTTTCCACAGCTCGTTCCTATGATCATAACTACTATGAGTGTAAAAACAACAAAAGTGTTTTTCATAACGTGTACATTTTTGATATTCATATTTTTTCTCCTTAAATAGAAATTTTTGTAAGTGTTGCACTATATCTTAAGTAAGTATAGTTAGTCTTTTAATTATAAAACAATTGTTTCATTAGGACAAGTTTTATATCTATAAAGATAGGTAAATATCATGTATATTTCATAAAAAGAACATATACTACTTCTAGAAACGATGAATGTAAGAAAAATAGAGAGACATTGTTAGAATATAAAACAATCTGATTATCTCTATGAAGTAGCATAAGCTATCGTAGCAAGAGCATAAATAATTGGTGATATATTCTACTTGGTAACACTAACTGTATGAAAACGAAATTTTCGAATTTTCGTGTAGCATAGCAGTATTGCTATTTTTAGGCATTATGAAGAGGATATAACATATCTTGCCACACTGTAGCAGCAACTTTCTTATTTGCGAGTATTTCTATAATTCTTTTTGCAAACAGCGGGGCAGTTGCGACGCCTTGGCTTGTTATAAGATTACCATCTTCTACCAGTGGACTGTCAATAAAAACGCCATCGACTGTAGCATCTTTTTTTGCAGCGGGGTAGCAGGTAAATTTTTTGTTTTTTAATATACCTAATGGAGCGAGCACTTTGATGGGGGCTGCACAAATAGCAGCAATGGTACCCGTGTTGTTATTGTGTTTTATAAGTGTATTTTGTAAGTGTACATTTTGTGCGAGGTTTACAGCACCGGGCATGCCCCCCGGTAATATTATGATATTTTTCTCTTTTTTTGCTATAGTGTGTGCAATATTTGATAATAGGCAATCAGCTTGGATGGAAACACCATGAGATCCTTTGACAAGTAAATCGGATGTTTTTGTAACAGCAACAGTAGTAATGGAAACTTCAGCTCTTCGTAAAAAATCTATGGGAGTTAAGGCTTCAATTTCTTCAAAGCCATCAGCTAGCATAAGATACGCGTGAGTTTTTGTATCACTGTGAATACTCATGCCATCAGTATAAAGATAATTTCGCTTGTATAAAAGAGATTATTTAAGACTGTACGAGTCTAAAGTTACACAATGCCATTTTTATGAGCTTCTTTTTTCAGTTTTATGCATTGCTTTTTAAGTAATGCTATTCCAGAATCAATGGTGCCTTTAGGAATCGTAAGTACGTTGCTCAGTTTTGCGTGAGAAATTGTACATGTTATATTTTGCAATTTTTCTAAAAATTTATGATAGCGTTCATTGTATTGTTCTCGACGTTCTTGAATGCATAATTGTTCTTTTTTTATTAATATGTCTTCTTCTAGTTCCCTATCAAGCAAATTGCGTCTTGCAAAATATATGTTACAACGTCTTTGTAAGGTACAAAGACGTATTCTTTGAGTTTGTATATCATTATCTAACATTAAGAGAATGTAATTGACAGTATTTTCAGGTATTTTCAATTTTTTACTCATTTCTTTAATACGTACCTGTGACAACATAGGGCTATAGTGTAAAATAAACCACCATAATCGTTCATGTGCTGTGTTTGTTTTTAAATAGTGATTGATAAAATAAATAACAAGATCCATCGTTTGTGATTTTGATTCATGTTGTATAGATGTCCAAGGAGCAACAGAGAATAACGCGTGTTCGTTATTATACATGCGTCTTTCCTTTGTTTTTCGTATTGTGATTTGTAGAAATGTAATAAATTGAAACTTCAAGGTGATAAATAAGTATTTCTCAAAAGGTGTAGATTTGTAAACAAATCTTTTAATATAATTAGGTATTTTATGAGTCATAGCATTCCAGAAATCTCCTTGAAGCTCTTCATACTGTTTTGACACGGTAAGAGGATACTGATAAATATACAAGTCAACTTCTTTTTTTAAGAGCGGATACGCGTTTTCATCGCGACAGTACATTTGATAGTATTTTTCTACATTGGCAAGTCGAAGATATCTCATAAACACTCCTCTTCGTTTTGTTTGCGTGTATTAAAATATACTAAATATAATTTTTTTTACTTGAATATTTTACATAAAACATTAATAATTTAATGAGTAAAGTAACATTTTGTTTATTTTTGTTAAAATTTTATGAAAACACAGAATATTGTTACCCAATAACGCCAAATTATATGGAAATAGCTTTTTAGATAGTAAAATGAAGCGTGTTTTGTGAATATGCATAAAATTCTTACAGAGATGGAGCGTATTTCCACTATAAATGCACGGTGATTACGCTATGGTTTCAAAGGCGTCGGCCGGATTCGAACCGGCGCAAGAAGGTTTTGCAGACCTCTCCCTTAACCGCTTGGGTACGACGCCGCATCATGATTTATGATAGCATAATCTTTTACTCTAACGTGAATATTGAATATGAAAAATCTCATTTCTATGAATGTAAGCTTTTGAGATGTATGATTATAGAAGTAATACATAATATATCGTGTACAAAGAGATATACGTTTTTACTTTCCATATTTTGTACTAATTTATATTATAGTTTTTAAACAGTACCTTATTCTTCTATTACAATGTTAAGCATGATACGCGGTATTATTAAAAGAAGAGGATATATAAAAGAGAGGAGCTATAATGAAGTTTGTAAATAATTACCCTGAACATATTGTACCCTATGATTTATCATCATTGCATATAACGAAGCCTTTAGTTTTGCGAAATCCTTCCGCTCCTATATTGTATGAAGAAGCACTTCGTTATGAAAAAGGTTCTGTTATTTCAGCAACCGGTGCGCTTGCAGTAACTTCGCATAAATACAGCGGAAGAGTACCAAAGGAAAAGAGAGTTGTAAAAGATGAGAGTACTCAAGACACCATACAATGGGGCGATATTAATATTCCCATTGATGATCATGCATACTTGATTAATCGTGTTCGAGCACTTGATTATTTAGATTCACGTAATCGAATTTATGTAATAGATAGTTTTGTCGGATGGGATCCGCGCTATCGTATAAAAGTGCGTACTATTTGTTCGCGTGCCTATCATGCACTCTTTATGCAAAATATGCTTATTATTCCTACTGCGGAAGAATTAGAGACTTATGGGGATCCTCATTACACTATCATTAACGCGGGAGTATTTCCCGCAAATAGACACACGGAAGGAATTACTTCTGATGCTTCTATTATTGTAAATCTTTCTCGAAAAGAAATGACTATTCTCGGTACGGAATACGCGGGTGAAATGAAAAAAGGCGTGTTTTTTATTATGAATTACCTGATGCCATTTAAAGAAATATTACCCATGCATTGTGCGGCTAACGTGGATGATGCAGACAATACCACGCTTTTCTTTGGACTTTCTGGCACCGGGAAAACAACGCTTTCGGCAGACAATAATCGGTCACTAATAGGAGATGATGAACACTGTTGGAGCGATGATGGTATTTTTAACATGGAAGGTGGATGTTATCCAAAGTGTATTGATCCGCCTGAAAATATAAAAGAATGTATGACATTTGGATCTTTGTTAGAAAATCTTACTTATGATCCGACTACTCGTGCGATAGATTACAGTGACGAAAGTATTACTACGAATACTCGTGGTGCTTACCCGTTACGCTATGTAAAGAATGTAAAAATACCAGCTCAAGCTTCTGAGCCTAAGAATATTATTTTTCTTGCATGCGATGCCTTTGGTGTTTTACCCCCAGTTGCAAAGTTAAATGAGAAACAAGCGATGTATCACTTTATTAGTGGATATACTTCTAAAACACCGAATACGGAAGTAGGTGTTACAAGCCCAACTGCCACATTTTCAGCATGCTTTGGAGAAGTGTTTTTACCACGTAATCCCGTAGTGTATGCAAAACTTTTTGAGAAAAAAATGCGAAAGAGTAATGCTTGCGTGTGGCTTGTAAATACGGGATGGATAGGTGGTGATTTTTCCTTAGGAAAGAGAATTTCCTTACCTCTTACGCGTTCTATTATTTCAGTTATTTGCAATGGAGTCATTGTAAATGGGACATTCAAAAAAGACCCCTTGTTTGGTTTTGAAGTATGCATACGATGCGAAGGCATTGATGAAACCTTAGACCCTCGTGAGATGTGGAGTGACCTGCAGATGTATGAAAAACAAGCGCGTATGCTTGCGCAAATGTTTCAGGAAAATATCAAAAAATACGAGAGCAGCTCATTTATTGAGGGCGGGCCAAAGCTATCATAACTATGTAAGTAAAGCAGCGCGAAGATGAAATAAACATGTACATCTTTCGTATATTTTTCTAGAATATAGTCATGGAAAACACTCATAAAAAGTTATCTCAATACTATGAAAATGCATTTAAAAAGTTAGGAGCCGATACCTCTAAAAAAGATACCGCATACTTTAAGCTGTGTACACGTTTTGTACCTACGCATAATATATATGAAAGTAGCAATGGATCTATGAGTTCCTTTGCATACAAAAGAAAATAATGCCTAGTTGGTTAGAATTACAAACAGAAATAGACGAACAATATCAAAACGCATTAATGTTAATGACCAAAATACGCATCTACGAGTGTTGTCACTTGTCTATAGTACTTTACGTAAAAAGTATCTTGAAAAATTATCAACCTTAAGAAACAGAAATATTATTGCGTATTACTCTGCATTTTTGCACAGAACAGAAGAAAACAAAGTTCTTTCTATAAATGATGAAGATAAAAACGGTCTTATGAGCGTTATTCACAAACTAGATACTACAAAAGGACTTGATATAATCTTACATACTCCAGGTGGTGACATAGCTGCTACAGAATCGTTTATAGAATACCTATATCAAAAATTTGGTATCAACATTACCGCAATTGTTCCTCAATTAGCAATGAGTGGAGGTACTCTTATTGCGTGTTCGTGTCAAGAAACATTTATGGGAACGCATTCAAATATTGGACCTATTGACCCACAAATTTGAGGGTTGCCAGCAGAAGCTGTATTAGATGAATTTGAGTATATTATTTTGGATGGAGCTAAAGAGAAGCCTGAAGCAATTCCTATCTTTCAGAAACTCGTAGAGAAATATCACCCAGGCTTTCTCATTGAATGTCGCCATGCACTTGCTTTATCTGAATCAATAGCTCAGAAAATCTTAAAAAGAAATATGCTTAAAAATAAAAGTGATGAAGAAATAGAAAAAATAGTTAATTCATTAAATGACCATTTTGAAAACAAAACTCATTCAAGACATATTCATTCCCATCAAGCTAAAGAAATGGGACTGATTATTAAAGACATTGAGAATAACCAAGAATTACAAGATACCATACTTTCTATACATCACCTTTACATGCATACCTTTCAACAAACTCCTGCAAGTAAAATTATTGAAAATCATGCAGGAAGCCATATGATTATTAGTACCTGATAGCACACATTATCTTTGGAATCTCGTATATCCATGTATCTAAAGAGCATAATTCACAGCAATTGATATTGCAGTTAAGTTTGCAGAACATCACAGAGTATCGCGTGTCAATAGTGTTCTCATAGTCGTGCGAACATTGCTTTCTATTTATTGCATTGATTGTTTTGTTTTGCAATTGCTATTTTTTCATATTCATCCATATCAAGTTCCCATTTTTCTTTTATTGAAACCCATGTACTGACATACTGACAAATGTATTCTTTATGAGGTGGCAAATATTCTGATGGATCCCGCGATCCCTTACTACGATTTGCTGATTTACTTACCGCAATAAGATGATTGGCATCGTCTAAATGATTTCCATATTCTCGTTTTTTTGTGTTACTCCAACGGTGTGCTCCTGAAATGTGAGCTTCTTTTAATGGCACAAAATGATCAATGTCTAGGTCGCTTGGATCGGTGAATGTTTGGTTTGTGTACGGGTCATACCACATGCCAGAAATTACTTTTTTACCGTCAGGTGAGAGAACAAGTGTTCCTATATTTTCTTCAATAAGTACTTCCTGTCGCGTATTTTGACCATCTTTATCTGCATCTATCCACCCGCCATACGCATGCCTCTCATACTTTGAATTGCTTTGTGTTTCCGATTTTGTATGTGAATTTCTATCTCCATGACAGTGGCGGGTGCCTGATTTTCTATCGTTGTGGCATCCGTCTTTAGCAGTTTTTCCAGGATGAGCAAGCGCACTCTGTGCTTGTACGAGAGAAACGAAAACCAATGTGAATACGAAAGATGAAAATATGACTGTGCGCAATATTGTATATGGATTTTTGAAAACTTTAAGAGCATTGACTGTAGTGTCAATGATTCTCAATACAACGCGAAATGCAGCACATAAAGAACTGGTGAACCTTGTGATAAAATTTTTCATAAATAAAATTCTCCTTTTAAAGAAAGTAGTTTTATTTACAAATATTTCAAGTTAAAAACATACAATGTAATGAAAAAATTAGAATTTGGAATGTAATTGAGTTATTTCAAAAAGCAATGTATACTTGAAAATAAATGAAGGTAGCATTCTTATTTCCAGGACAAGGTGCACAATATTGTGGTATGGCACAAGACTTTTATAAAGAATCTGCGGCTGTGCGTGCTTTATTTGAAGAATGTTCTGATGCAGTGGGGCGAGATATGTCCTCATTACTTTTTGAGTCTGATGAACAAACACTGTTGCAAACTCAGAACACGCAAATTGCAGTTATGCTTGCAAGTCTTTCTGCATCGCGTGTATTGCAAGATTACGGCATAGAACCAGCGTTTGCGGTTGGATTTAGTCTTGGGGAGTACGCTGCGTTAGTTGTTGCAAGGGTACTAAGCTTACACGACGCTTGTACAGTAGTGATGCAACGCGCAACTATTATGGAACAATGTGCACAATCGCTTCTCTCGCACTATCGAGATGAAGGAGCGCTTGGCATGACTGCGATACTTGGCATGCATCCTGATACTATTTTGGACTATCTCACTCAGTGGAATATACAAAATGTGTATCTTGCAATGTATAACAGTCCTATACAAGGAGTTCTTGCAGGCACGAGCGATGTGCGAAGTCACGTTTGTGAAAAACTGCGTACTTGTGGTGCTCGCAAATGCATACCATTGAAAGTCTCAGGTCCATTTCATACACCGTTTATGCGTGCAGCTCGAGAAGCGTTTTCGGAAGTTTTGTTACCGGTGCATTTTGAAGATCCGACAGTACCCGTGTTTACTAATGTAACAGGTGCGCAAGTTTTTCGTGGATCTGATATTCGCACAATGTGTCTTGACCAAATAGTTTCGCCGGTGCGTTGGATTGACGAAGAAGCGTATCTTATGAAAGAACAGCCGAAGCAAATAGTAGAACTTGGTCCAGGTACGGTGCTTTCAGGGCTTTGGAAAGCATGGCGCTTATCTGAGTCTGAATCCGATAAGGATATTCCATCTTGCGGTAGTGTAGGTACAATGGATGATATGAGAAAATATGTGAGTTTGTATAATGAAAGTAAAGATTGACAAGCTTAGGGGTTAGTATGAATCAAAAAACACTTTTAAATGGTAAATCGACTTTTATAACAGGTGGATCTCGTGGTATAGGACTTGCTATTGTACGTAGTTTTTTATACAGTGGTTCTTCTCATCTTGCTTATTTTTCAAGAAAAAAAAGTGAAGAACACGATGAGTTACAGAACATCGCGCAGCAGTGTGGTGCGAGACTTGTGCACTATGCAGGCAGCGTTGATGATGAAAATGCAGTCAGAGAAGCAGTAACGAGTTTTGCAAACGATGCAGGTAGTCTTGATATAGTCATAAACAATGCGGGTATAACTCGTGATAAATTTATCATTGGTATGCAAAAAGAAGACTGGCAGCAGGTAATAGAGATAAATTTAACCGGTGTTTTTTATGTATGTAAGGCAGCAACAGCGCTTATGATTAAAAAACGCAGCGGTTCTATTATCAATATTTCTTCAATTGTTGCACTTACGGGGAATGCAGGGCAGACAAACTATGCTGCTTCTAAGGCAGGACTTATAGGTTTTACAAAAAGTCTTTCTCGTGAAGTTGCCAAGCGCTCTGTGCGAGTAAATGCTATTGCACCCGGTTTTATAGAAACAGATATGACAGATGCTATTGGGCAGGAATATAAAAATAAAATACTTGAGAATATTCCCTTAGCTCGCATTGGTGTACCGGAAGAAGTAGCGGATGTTGCACTGTTTTTAGCATCTGACATGTCGCGATATATAACTGGACAGGTATTGTCTGTTGCAGGAGGAATGGGAATATAATGCAAAATAAACCTCGTATAGTTGTAACTGGTATGGGCGCAATAAGCCCTGTTGGGAATACGATAGACTCCTTGTGGAAAAGTCTTAAAACAGGCGTAAGCGGTGTAGGACCTATGACCTCTATTAATGCTGAAGGGTTAGCTACCACGTATGCAGCAGAAGTAAAAGATTTTAAGGTAGAAGATTATATGGAGAAAAAAGATGTTCGTAAAATGGACAAGTTTTCTCAATTTGCTGTCGCTGCAACGCAGCAAGCCGTAACTGATTCTCAGCTTAATCTTGATTCCATAGATCCTTTTCGTGTTGTAACCGTGCACGGTGTAGGCATAGGTGGTATGCAGACTCATGAGCAGTCTTTACAGCTTCTTTTTGACAAAGGACCTAAGTATGTGCCTACCATGACCATTGCAAAAATAATATCAAATAGCGGACCTGCAAATTCAGCTATGCATTATGGTCGTTTTTGCGGACCTACCTATGTGGTGACAACTGCTTGTTCTTCAGGTACCGATGCAATAGGATCTGGAGTACGACATTTGTTTTTAGATGAGGCAGATGTAGTACTTGTCGGTGGTGTTGAAGCTTGTATAACGAGGTTTGGTGTAGCGAGTTTTAATGTGTTACATGCACTGAGCACAAAACGCGCTGATACGCCGAAAGAGGCATCGCGTCCCTTTGATGCCAATAGAGACGGTTTTGTGATGGGCGAAGGTGGTGGCGTCATTATTATGGAAACCTTAGAGCATGCTCAAAAGCGTGGTGCAAAAATTTACGCGGAATTTGTAGGATATGCCGGAACCTGCGATGCGTATCACTACACGGCACCTCATCCTGAAGGTTATGGTGCGATACAAGCGATGAAACAATCTATTGCAAGAGCAGGTATTACGCCGAAAGATATAGACTACGTAAATGCACACGGCACCTCTACCCCTATGAACGACTCTACAGAAACTAAGGCTATCAAACAGGTGTTTGGTGATGATATTACGCAACACCCTAAAGTATCTTCTACGAAATCTATGACGGGGCATTGTATCGGTGCGACTGGAATATTTGAAGCAATGGCTTGTATTTTTTCGGTGCGTGATAACTTCATTCCTCCTACTATCAACCTTGAACAGGTAGATGAACAATGTCAGTTAAATCATGTTGCAAATGTCGGTATCAATAGTACCGTACGCTATGCGATGTCTAATACCTTTGGGTTTGGTGGACATAATGGAGTTGTTGTCTTTAAGAAATACAGCGACTAAATTTACTGCATATTATTCACCAATAAAAAGATAATGATTACTATAAACGAACATTATTCAAAATTACAGTCTTCATATTTGTTTTCGCGTATTGCAAACATGGTTTCTAAAGCCCAGCAGAAAGACAGTGGACTTCCGATAATAAAGTTGGGTATAGGCGATGTTACAAAAGCCTTAACGCCTGCGGTTGTACAAGCTTTTCATAAAGGTGTAGAAGAGATGTCTAGTGATGATTCTTTTCGCGGTTATGGACCTGAACAAGGGTACGAATTTTTACGTCTCTCTATTGCGAAACATGAGTTTCAAGATAGGGGCATTGACATTACTGCAGATGAAATAATTATAAGCGATGGCTCAAAGTGTGATGTAGGAAATTTTCAAGAGCTTTTCAGTGTAAATACGCGTATTGCGATTCCTGATCCTGTATATCCTGTATATGTTGATACCAACGTCATGGCAGGACGCACGGGTGCATATGTGAATGGGCGATATGAAGGTCTTGTGTATCTTGAATCGACAGAAGAAAATGGTTTTGTTCCACCTCCGCCTACTACAGCTATAGACTTGATATACTTATGCTTTCCCAACAATCCCACGGGATCTGTAGCTACCTCTCATCAGCTTTCACAATACGTACGTTATGCACGAGATAATAACGCATTGTTGCTTTTTGATGCTGCATATTGCCAATATATACACAGCGATGAGTTACCGCGATCCATTTTTGAAATAGACGGGGCGCGAGAATGTGCGGTTGAGTTCCGTTCGTTTTCGAAGACGGCGGGTTTTACCGGTACTCGATGCGCATATGTAGTCATACCTAAAGAGTGTAGAGCATTTACTAATGAAGGGGAGGTAGTTTTGGTACGGGATTTATGGATACGAAGACATACTACGAAATTTAATGGTGTTTCTTATCCCGTGCAAAAAGCGGCTGCCGCGATTTATAGTCTGGAAGGTAAAAAAGAAATTCAAGAGCGTGTAGCATACTATATGGAGAATGCGCGTATTATTCGCACGGCATTGCAGAAGCTTGGCTTTGTAGTATATGGTGGCATTCATGCGCCGTATCTCTGGGTAAAATCCCCCATGCCGAGTTGGGATTTTTTCCAATTTTTGCTTGAAAAAGCAGCAGTGGTAACAACGCCGGGTGCGGGATTTGGTAGTTGTGGCGAAGGATTTATCCGCATTAGTGCGTTTAACTTTCGCGAAAAAGTAGAAGAAGCTATGGAGCGTTTGAGTACGGTGCTATCGTCATCTTTATGAGCATGTTTTCTGTAAAACGCACTTGAAAAGAATTTTTTATTTTTGTGAAATCATCAGATAAAATTAATTTTTTCTATATTTATAAACTTGTTATCCAAATGTAACATAGGGTAAAAGTGGGTACTGCAGCGATTAATCCGTCTACTCGGTCCATCATTCCACCATGTCCCGGTAAAAGAGATCCTGATTCCTTGAGACCGACCTCACGCTTTAACATGCTTTCGAATAAATCACCTATGACAGAAAACAGTGCAATTACGACTGTCATGGTAGTGTAAATAGTCCATTGGTTTTGTACCATGCCTACGTAATGAAAAAACAGTATTATCACAATAACTGATGTTATGACACCACCAAGTAAGCCTTCAATGGTTTTATTTGGACTAACCTTTGGTATCAATTTATGCTTACCAAAACATTTTCCTACAAAGTACGCACCAATATCGTTGCTTACAACAATAAGGAATACGATAATTAAGAGGACAGAGCCATAGTACGGTATATGATGATATTGAGCACTGCGTAGTACATTGAGTGCGAACCAAGGTGGGACGAGCGTGAATACACCTGTGACAAAACGAACTATAACACTTTTATTCCAAATGCTACTTATTGACGGATATGTAAGAATTAAGAATGCTATTCCTAACCACCACGCAAACGAAAATACAAAGACATAATGTGCATTTGCGATTAGTTTTCCTTGTTGCCATAATGTATCAATTGGCCAATAGATGTGTAATATAACTATGATCATGCTCATGAGCACAACTACCAATATCCGTTGAAGATTTTTGCGAAGTCCCATAAAAGCAGACCATTCCCATGTACTACATAATATCATTGCAGCTGAAATACTACTAAATAGTACTAGTGGTGTAAAAAACATCCATAACAAAGTTAATATTCCAAGTATCATTGAAGTCAAAATACGTTTTTTAAGCACGTGAGTTACCTTTTATTTATTATTTTGGATTACTAAATTTTGTTTGCGTACCAGTGTCACAAAAATTATGCTTTCATATACAGATACACAACTGCTTTGAAAAAAATTACTACTTAATTTTTTAGCCATTTATTTTAGTATAACAAGCTTGCGTATCAATTTTGTTACTATATAAAGATTATTATCTTACTTTTTTCACTGCTGTTTTTGCACTTATGTTATAAATGAGTGATGTTATTTTTTCAAGATACCACTTCGCGATATCAACATACCATACAAAGGTGCAGCTTGAACGTAAAAAAAGTGTCCTAGTCATTTATTTCTTACAATCTAGCACAGACTATGTAATTCTAAACTATATATCGCAGTACATACATCGTGCAAATCATATAAATATCACATTATATGTAATATTTATATGATATTTTGTTTATGTTATAATTATAAAAAGTATATTTATATTTATATTTTGTTGCAAAGAGGTTTTATGACTTTAGAGGATAAAGTAGGACAAATGTTTGCCATAGGCTTTGATGGCAAAGAATTCTCTGAAACAGGTCTCGAACATTTTATAACTGCGCACAAGATAGGTAATTTTATTCACTTCCGTAGAAATTCGTATAAAAATCATTCTTCTTATACATCGCTGCAGAGCATGCAGGCAACGCGGAAGTTAAATATGGATATTGCACAGTGTACTGAAGCACAGCTTGGACATAGTCCTTTCATTATGGTAGACGAGGAAGGCGGTGCGATTACTCATGTATTTGGTGATGGTTATCAATATCCAGGAGCTCGTGCATGCGCTGAAGGTGCTACAACAGAAGAGACACAGAGATTGGCACAGGCCTTAGCACGGCAAATGAGAGCAATGGGATTTACTACGAATTTCGCACCTGTAGTAGATGTAAATAGTACTATGCACAATCCTGTTATTGGTGTGCGTAGTTATGGCGATACTCCCGAAGTGGTTATTTCATATGCGCGGGCTTTTTGTAAAGGTTTGCAAGAAGGTGGTATACTGCCTACTTTAAAGCATTTCCCAGGACATGGTGATACCACAGAAGATTCACATCTTACACTTCCAAAAGTAGATCATTCGCGTGAATTTTTACAAAAGCGTGAGCTTGCTCCATTTGTTGCTATGATGCACGATGTACCGTGTATCATGACAGCGCATATTTTGTTTCCTGCTATAGAAGCTGAGAAACTCCCGAGTACTTTATCGAAAAAGATAATACAAAATTTTTTAATACAAGAATTTGGTTTTGACGGACTGGTAATAAGTGATTGTATGGAAATGAAGGCGATTGCAGATAATTATCCGAATTTTGCTATTCAAGCGGTACAAGCAGGCGTGCATATATTATTAGTATCACATACGCATGAAGTGCAAATTACCGCAAAGAATGCGGTATTACAAGCGGTGCGCAGTGGCGAAATTTCTGAATCTATTATTGATACTGCGGTGGAGAAAATTCTCTTCTATAAAAAAAACATGAGTAGAATACCCGATGCAAAGACACTTTCAGAATATCCCAAAGATTTAATTTCGAAGATTAGTACTGCGGCTATTACTCACATACGTGATGATGGGTTTTTTAAAAATATTTCTGAAGATGAATGCGTGTATCTTGATGTACTTCCTAAAGTTTCTTGTACGAACCTTACGGTAAGCAAAATTCTGTGCGAATATATGCCTGGACTTCATACGATGACGCTGCAGTTTGAATTTTCTGAAGATGATATTATGCGAGCGTGTGAAGTATCTAAAGGTAAGAACGTAATACTGGGTACTTGCGATGCCTTACTTTCTCCTTCGCAACAACGCTTATGTACAAAGATACACTCCTGTGCGAAGGATTTGTGTGTTATTGCAATGAAAAATCCTCACGATATAAACGCATTTGATTTTGTGAGAAATTATATTTGCGTATATGAATATACGTTTTGTTCTGTGAATGCTCTTTCACATTATTTGATTGACCGATATAAGCATTAGTATATTACTAGTTTCAAAGTATGCATGTGTTTTGTCAGGAGTTTATAAGAAATGCATAGTACGGTAGCGTATCATCTTTCGCTTCATGGCGTATGGAAACTTGAGAATGTCAAAAAAATAGAGGAGAAAAACATTGTAACTTCTATGACAATTCCGGGAGATACTGCAAGTGCTTTGTATGAAAACGGTATTATTGCAGATCCCTACTACGGTGAGAACGAACATGCATGGAAGTGGCTTGGACTTGAATCATGGAAAATACGCGTACATTTTTAGTGGATGAAAAAATGATCACGTATGAGCATATACGATTGCGCATGTCTTCTGTTGATATTTTTGCTACTGTTTTTATTAATAATATAAAAGTTGGTTCTACAAGTAATGCATTTTGTGCCTATGTATTTGAGGTGCGGAAACACTTACGCAGTGGAGTAAATACCATTGTTATCATTTTTGAAAGTGCAGTTGATGTGAGTACTCGCATGGCTCGAAAGCTTCCTTTCCCTATACCATCGACGTATAATTTTCCGGAATATATACGCAAAGCTCATACAAACACCATACGAAAACCACACTGTCATGGCGGCTGGGACTGGGGAATAACGCTTATGGTAAGTGGAATATACGACTTTATTACTTTTGAATGTATTGCGAATACCTCAATTGTTTCAGTAACGCATGTGCAAAAACATAATAAGAAAGGTGTTACGCTTATTGTAACTGCAAAAGTACATGCCTATAAAGCACGCAGGCATTGCATGTGTTTTTCACTGAACGAAGTACAATGTGATGTAGAAAAAGACCTTGTTAAAGGCGAGAATATCATATCGCATACATTTTTTATTTCAAATCCACAGTTATGGTTTCCTGCAGAATATGGAGCGCAACCACGGTACAATGTAAGTTTTTCGACGGACGATGCTGCAAAAATTTCACAAAAGATAGGCTTGCGAGAAATAGAAATTAAAAACAAAAAAGATACACACGGAACAAGCTTTGTAGTCGTAGTAAATGGTATTGCTATTTTTTGTAAAGGAGCACATTGGATTCCCTGCGATGCTATGCCATTGCGTCAGAAAGAATCGGTTTATCGACGTCTTATAGATGATGCACGCAAGGCTAACATAAACATGCTTCGCATATGGGGAGGAGGACAATATGAAAAAGATGTATTCTACGAAATATGCGATGAGCTTGGCATATTGTTATGGCATGATCTTATGTTCGCATGTTCTCTTTATCCTTCGACCGATTGGTTTTTGCGCGAAGTTGCAAATGAGATAGCGTATCAAATTCCTAGACTCCAACATCATCCATGCATAGCTTTGTGGTGTGGAGATAATGAAGTCATTGGTGCTTTGCAGTGGTATGAAGAGAGTAAGAAAAACAGAGACAAATATGTGGCAAACTATCTTCGTCTCAATGATTTTGTAGGATCGAAATGTAAGGAGTATGATCCTACGAGGGTGTTTTGGCCTTCATCACCGTGCAGTGGAAGTATGGATTTCTCTGATAATTGGCATGATGATAGAAGTGGGGATATACATTACTGGGATGTATGGCATGGGGGTAAAAGTTTTGAAGCGTATTATGATGTTACGCCGCGTTTTTGCTCTGAATTTGGATTTCAATCTTTTCCTGCCTTGCCGACTGTTGCACAGTATGCTGAAAAAAGCCAGTGGAACATTACCGTAGCTCATATGGAACATCACCAAAAAAATAAACGAGGCAATTCTATCATGTTGGAAATGTGTAGTCGATATTTCAGAATGCCCGAAAGTTTTGAACAGCACTTGTATATAAGTCAAGTACAGCAAGCTTGTGCTATGCAGATAGGCATAGAATACTGGCGTACGATGCATCCTGTGTGTATGGGTACCTTATATTGGCAGCTCAATGATAATTGGCCGGGTGCGTCTTGGTCATCTATAGATTATACGGGCAGATGGAAGCTTTTGCATTATCAACTGAAAAAATCATTTGAACCTGTCTTACTAACATTACAGCATCGCGGTGATATGTGCGAAGTATGGGCAGTAAACGATATGCCGCAAACGTATAAAATTGCCTTTACGATGGAAATTATTTCTTTTGATGGTTCTATTATTTTTAAAAAACAGATTACGAAATCGCTTACTCAAGAGAGCGCTGAGAAAATTTATGAAATCCCAATACAGTGGAATGAAAAAGAAAATTTTGCGTACCTATCGTATAAAAACCCACAGACAGAAAAAATTCATTCTAGCACTTTGTGTTTTGAGAAGTACAAAAAATGTGTTATGCAAAAGCCATACATACGATACGGCGTAAGGCAAGCTACAAAAGGTTTCACGGTACAGATATGCACAGAAAAACCTGCATTTTTTGTCTCTTTAGAACAATACGATGATCTCGGTGTTTTTGATGATAACATGCTTACGCTTTTACCCAAGCGCGATGCTTCAGTGCGTTTCATGAGTTACAAGGATTTTAGAAAAGGCTTGCGCATTTTCTCGTTGGTCTAGTGAATGTAAAAACTTATGAGGTTTTATGAAAAATATCAAATAATATTTAGGAGGTGTATATGAAATCATATATACGCTACATTGTTGTAGCATTTTTATTAGTGGTGTTCTTAAGCCAATGCTCAGGACCAAAAAAGGATGAGGGAATTACCTTGCGTGTATTTGCTTATCTTGACAGAACAGACAAAATTGCTTCTCAAAGTTTTGATAAAGTACTTGCAGCTTTTAAAGAAGAATATCCTGAGATTACACTTGAATTTGATTATCTTGTGAATGAACCATATCATAATAAACTTCAAGCAATGAATGTTTCAGATCAGCTGCCCGATCTTTTAACCTTATGGCCAGGAAAACGAACAGGTAGTCTTACAGAAAATGGTAAAATCAAAGACTTAAATCCGTGGCTTGATGCTTATAAAGATAAATTTCATCCTTCTGCGCTTGCACCGCAAGGTCCAAATGGTGAAATTTATGAGCTGCCTGAAAAAATTACCGCAACGCATGTTATGTACACGAACACGCGTCTTTTAAAAAAATTGGGACTTGCATATCCGAAAAATTTAGATGAACTTATCGCACAAGGGGCGCTTATTCGTAAAGAAGGCTACATTCCTATAGCTATGGACAACAAAGATGGATGGCAAATGCAATCGACTTTGCTTAGTGCCTTACTTGAGCGCACTGCAGGTAAGGCATGGTTAGAAGATGCACGATTAGGAAAGGTATCATTTTCTGATAAGGAATTTGTAGATGCGCTGAATGTTATCAAAACACTCTATGATACACAGATGTTCAGTCCTGGAATAAACCAAGCAGAGTACGGCAGGGCACTTACTGATTTTGTAAATGAGAAGGCAGTGTACTTTGTAGACGGAGAGTGGCGCATTTCAAACTTACAGCATGAAGGATCTGATGCATTGAAAGAGGCTATAGCTTATAATGTGTTTCCTCGCCTCCCAGATGAGAAGGGACAAGAAAACTCTACTTCTATAGTACCGGGTTCAGGGTATGGCATGAATATAAATTTAGTAGGAGAAAAAGCTGAGGCTGCATGGAAATGGATTTGGTTTTATTCTGGAGAAAAAGGATCAAATATTAGATTACAAGAAGGATCTATTCCTGCATATTTATTACCTGTGCCAGAGAATGCTTCAGTGTTGACAAAAAAACAAAGCGTATTTATAAATAACACGCCCGGTGGTTATGTACTTGATGATTTGATGGATGCAGAGGGAATGGGAATGCTTAATACAGGTTTGCAAGAAATGATGCTCGGTAGTATCGGCGCACAAGAACTTGCGGATAAGTATGAGCGTTGGGTTACAGAAAACGATAGTGGCAGAAAATAATGTATGGAGAATTCTACATTGAGTAAAACATCGTAGGATTTGAGTATCTATGCATTCCAAAAATATAAAAGATAAAATAAGCTACGGCCTTCTTATGGGGCCTGGCTTATTTATATATTCCGCCATTGTTATATTTCCAATATTTTTTAGCGTGTATTTTAGCTTTACACAATGGTCGGGAAGTGGCGCACCTGTATTCATAGGGTTAAGTAACTATAAAAAATTATTTACTGACCCGGTGTTTCTACACAGTATGAGAAACAACATACTGATTATGCTTGTCTCGGTATTTGGACAGCTTCCCGTTGGCTTTGTACTTGCGTATATTTTGCATAGAGAAATGATACGTGCAAGGCAGTTTTTTCAAGCGATGATTTTTTTACCCATCGTTATTTCCGCAGTTATTGTTGCCATTTTATGGAACCAAATTTTTGCCCCCGGAGGATTATTTACGTCACTCATACGTATTCTCACTGGCGATTCTACCTATGTAATAAATTTTTTTGAAAGCAAGAAGTATGCAATATTTCCTATATTATTTGTTATTTTGTGGATGTATACGGGTATCTACGTGATTATTTTTGTAGCGAACATGCAAAAAATATCCGATGCTCAATTAGAAGCAGCATTGTTAGAAGGAGCATCTGAGTACCATATAATGACGCGCGTAATTTTGCCACAAATGAGGACCGTGATATTTACTACGATAATCTTTGCGATTGCTGGTAGTTTTAAAAGTTTTGATCTCATTATCGCTATGACTGGCGGCGGCCCGGCTCACTATACAGAAGTAATGTCTATCTACATGTACTTACAAACATTTAAGTATTACAACTATGGATTTGGAAATGCAGTTTCTACGGTGATGATAGTACTAAGCATAATACTTATCTTATGCATTCAAATTTTCTTTAAACTTTTCAACAAAAAATATGAATAAGAAGTGAGGTTTATATGATTACTATGCGTTCTTCTACGAATAATATTTCGCGGTATGTGTTCTATATTGTATTTATTGCTTTTGCATTTCTAACGCTTGCTCCGCTCATATGGCTTTTATATTCTTCTCTCAAACCTCACGATGAAATAGTGAAAAATGTGTTTGCACTACCAAAAAAAATAGCATTTAGCAATTTCATAGAGGCGTGGAAGTTAGGTAATCTTGGTATATACCTTCTAAATAGTATTTTCTACTCGCTTGTTGCAAGTACGATAACTGTGTATTTGGCAATGTGTGTGGGATATGCTGTGCATTCTTTTTCCTACGCTATTTCAAAAATACTGTACGCGTTTTTTCTCCTAGGTTTGCTTATTACGGTACATGCAGTCTTAGTCCCTTTGTTTGTTATGGAAACTAGAATTGGTATTGCTGATACTCGTTTGGGAGTTATTCTTCCTTACATTGCTTTTGGTTTGCCCTTTCTTGTGTATCTTGCTGCTAGTTTTATAAAAGGATTACCAAAATCATTAACAGAAGCAGCACTTATTGATGGCGCGGGACATTTTGTGATACTGCACAAAATTATTATTCCTATTTCTCGCCCTATAGTTTCTACTATGTTTGTATTTTCTTTTTTGGGAAATTGGAATGAGTTCGTATTTGTTTTTGTTCTCACGAGCAAAGTGTCGCTACGATCGCTGCCGGTTGGCATTAATTCGTTTGCTGGGGGAATGTCACGTAATTTTGGCTTACTTTTTGCAACTCTTATTATTGGCATTGTTCCTATTTTGCTTTTTTATATTTTTTGCTACAAGCAGATTGTTGCGGGAGTGTCCGCAGGTGCCTTAAAAGAGTAAATGTTATTTCATAATATGTTTACTCAACAGTGAGTTCAATTATTTCATTACATCACCATTCTTTATTTATTTGTGGTGTATCGTTATTATGCTTATAAAAATCAGTTTCGTGAAAACGTTATCAAAAACTGTTAATAGAGGTGACACGCGACGAAGCTATCTTTTTTGATTTCTTTAAGTAAAGGTGTAACTTCTGAGCATTGTGTCATAGCTTTTGGGCAACGGGTGTGAAAGGGACAGCCTTGTGGTTTAGAAAGTGGCGAGGGGATTTCTCCGAGTAATTTTTTGTGGAGGTTTCGTGTATTTTCTCTGTTTTTTGGAGAGGGGGAGACATGCGACTCCATGAGTATTTGTGTATAAGGATGGTAAGGATGTGAAAATAACATTTGCGTTTTTGCATATTCTACAATGGTGCCAAGGTACATCACACATACGGTATCTGCTATAAATCCAACTACCGATAGATCATGTGATATAAACAAGTACGTAAGTTTGTAGTCATCTTTTAAGTCTAGAAGTAAATTTATAATTTGCGCTTGAACCGATACATCAAGTGCAGAAACTGCTTCATCGCAGACAATGAGATCAGGACGCAAAGCAATGGCACGGGCAATGTTTATACGTTGTCGTTGTCCACCTGAAAACTGATGTGGATAGCGTTTTTTATAGTACCGTGGAATTGAAACTGCATCCAATATCTTATCTATCGTTTCATCATTTACCACTTTATTGTGAATTTTAAATGGTTGCATGAGTATGCTTTGAATACGTTTTCGTGGATTTAATGATGCAAGGGGATTTTGGAATATCATTTGCGTTTGTCGCCTAAACGATTTTATCTGTGCAGCATTTTTTTCAAATATATTTTCATTCTTGAAAAGAACTGAACCACTTGTATGAGAATTCAATCGTAGAATGGTTTTTCCGAGCGTTGATTTACCTGATCCCGATTCTCCTACAATGCCAAGTGTTTGCCCACGCTCCAGTGTAAATGAAACGTCATCAACTGCTTTAAGCGTTTGCATTCCCTGTGCTGTTTTTACCGGAAAATACTTTTTGATGTTTTGAACTTGCAATATAATGTTTTTTTGTTTACTCATATGATGTTACTTCTTTTTTTGCGTTATAACACCAAAACGCGTGTGATTGCGAAAGCGTAGTGTTTATAGGAAAAGCTTTTGTACACTGATCGCTGCGAATAGTGCAGCGAGAATAAAAAGGGCAAGTATTGCCAATGCTACGTAAGTCAGGAACAGAACCTTCTATAGATTGCAAGCGTTTTTTTCTAGATGAAGGCGCATCTACAGAAATCTGCGGTAAAGAAGCTAGTAGACCTTGTGTGTAGGGATGCATGGGTGTTGCGAAAATTTCTTCAATATTTCCTTCTTCAACTTTTCTCCCTGCATACATCACTGCTACTCGATCTGCATAGTGAGCGACAATTCCCATATCATGTGTGATAAGCAAAATTGACAAATTATTTTCTTGTTGTAATTTTTGTAATAAGGCGAGAATCTGAATTTGTGTTGTAGCATCTAATGCGGTAGTCGGTTCATCTGCAATAAGAAGACAAGGGTCTGGAGAGGCAAGAGCCATCGCTATCATAACGCGTTGTTGCATACCCCCTGAAATTTGATGTGGATATTGATAAATTTGTTTGTAGGGTTCAGGTAGCTGGACTGCCTCTAATAACTGAGCAGTTTTTTGATACGCTTCTTTTTTTGACATGCGCGTGTGTTCTAAAAATACGGCTGCAATTTGTTTTCCAATAGTAAATAGCGGGTTGAGCGAGGTCATGGGTTCTTGAAATATCATTGAGATACGTGTTCCTCGAATTGCATGTAGTTCTTCCGTACTGCATGTTGTTAAGTCTTTTCCTTCAAAGTAGATAGATCCTTTTTTTATTATTCCCGGTGGTTGGGGAATGATGCGGTTTATCGTTTGTGCGGTAACCGATTTTCCACATCCCGATTCTCCTACGAGCGCAAAAGTTTCACCGTATCGTATTGCAAGCGATAGATTTTGTACGGCACGTATTTCACCTCGGATGGTATTAAAAGAAACTGAAAGGTTTTCAATTTTTAATGCGTAGTCTTGCATATGTTCGCTCTGTTGCATGATTCAACTTTAGTCTTTCAAGCGTGGATCGAGTATATCACGCAAAGCATCACCTATAAGACTAAACGAAAAAACGGTAAGCAAAGTTGCAAGTCCCGGAAAGGTTACAATCCACCACGCTGATCTTATAAATTCTCGAGATGATGCTATCATCAGTCCCCATTCGGGAGTAGGTGGTGTTGCTCCTAACCCTAAAAACGAAAGTGCCGAAGCAGATAAAATAGCAGAGCCGATGCCTAGTGTTGCTTGTACCATTATTGGGCTTATGCAGTTTGGGAGAATGCATGAAAACATAATTTCAAAATTTCTTGCACCGAGGCTACGTTCTACTAAGACATAGTCTTGTTCTTTTTCTGCTAAAACGGAAACGCGCATAAGTCGTGCATAACGTGGCATGTTGGTTATTGCAATTGCGAGCATTGCGTTTATTAGACTTGGACCTAAGGCTGAAACGATGACAATGGCAAGGAGAATATAGGGAAAAGATAATATGATATCGAGTATGCGAGATATCACTTTGTCTATTAATCCACCGAAATATCCTGCGATGATACCAATAATACCTCCAGAAAAGAGTGCAATACCTACAGAGAAAAAACCAATACATAAAGAAATTCTTCCACCGTATAGTATGCGTGTAAGAAGATCTCTACCTAGGTCGTCTGTGCCGAGTATGTGTCCATTTGTAAAAGGCTGTAAAGAACGATTAGGAATATCTTGTGCAACTGGGCTAAAGGGAGTAAGTAAAGGAGCAAAGATTGAGGCACATATCATTATAGACAATACGATAAGCGCACACATTGCTATTTTGTTTTTACGAAAGCGTATAATAAATTCTTTGCGAGGTGATATTTCTTTTTTTAATTGCATATGTGTTTTATTTTCTGTATTCATAGTTTTACTGCGTGATTATTTTAGGATTGATGAACATGTAGAGAACATCTATCAGTAAATTTATGAGTACAAAAATTATTGCAATGAAAAGTACTCCACCTTGCACTGCAGGAAAGTCTCGTGCGGTAATAGATTCGAAGAGCCACTTTCCAAGTCCTGGCCAAGAAAATATGGTTTCGGTAAGTACTGCACCTGAAAGCAATATTCCAAATTGCAAACCTATAATAGTGATAATTGGTAGTAAGGCATTTTTCAGTGCATAGATACAAACAATTTTGTGAAAGCGTATGCCCATAGCTTGCACGGTTTTTATATAATCCTGCTTCATTACTTCAAGCATTGCAGTGCGTGTAATACGCATAATGCTTGCAAGCGGAAGTAAGCCTAAGGTAATGCTTGGTAGTACTATATGGTGTAAGCTTGAGGTAAAGTATTTTAGTGAACCAGTTTTGAAAATATATATAAAAGAATCTATAAGATAAAAACCTGTGATAGGATCAAAGGCATAGCGGATGTTTATTCTACTTCCAGTGGGAAATATATTCAGATGTACTGAAAAAAACATTATCAACACAAGAGCAAGCCAGTAAATAGGCATTGATATTCCAATAAGGCTTACACTGCTCGCGGTGTAGTCTATCCATGAGTGTTTTTTTATAGCGGCAATAATGCCTAGAAATACCCCCATTACCGAGGCAAAGGTAATTGCTACTATCGAAAGTTCTATTGTCGCAGGAAAAAAGCTTAAAAGCTCATGAAAAATATTTTGTCCGCTGCGAATTGAAGTACCTAAATCTAAACGCAGCATGCGTAACATGTAATTGCCATATTGGATTATAAGTGGTTTGTCTAAGCCTAGCTGTTCTCGAAGGTGTTCAAGCTGTTCTGCTGATGCCCGTTCGCCAAGTATTACACGTGCGGGATCGCCCGGGATGAACGCTATCATGAAAAATACCAGTGTTACAATGCCGAGTATGGTAGGAATAAGCCACAAAAATCGGACTATGATTACTTTTCGTAATGCTGGTATATTCATCATTGTAAAGGAACTACACTATAAACCATAAAAAAGACAGACATAAAATTGTCTGTCTTTTTTTATTTACCTTTCTATGCGAACAAGTCTTAAATTGTGAAATTCACCCACGGGCGTGGGTATGTATCCTTTTACGTACTTTCTTTTTGGAGTAGCGTCTACTGAATGTGCGATTGGTACCCATGGTGCTTGATCTGCAAAAATTACTTGAGCTTTTTTATATAGCTCTGCGCGCTCTTCTTGGCTTTTGATAACACTTGCTTTGTCAATAAGATCGGTAAATTCAGCGTTTTTCCAATACGCAATATTTGAGGCTGGTTTTACCGCAGTGTGAGCAGAAAGTAGGACATTGAGAAAGTTATCGGGATCACCGTTATCTCCTCGCCATCCTAAAAACGCGATTTCGTGTAAGCCGTTGTCGACATTGTCTAAATGTGTACCCCAATCAAGTAATTCAATAGTAGCGCGAATGCCTATCTCTGCAAGTTGTGCTTGAATTATCTCCGCAACGCGAGATCCATCGGGCATATAAGATCGTGTCACCGGGATAGGCCACATTGTAAGTGTAAAGCCATCAGGGTACCCTGCTTCTTTCAGTAATTCTTTTGCTCTTTCGGGATTGTATGCGTATTTTTCAAGGTTTTCTGTATAACCCCACATAGTCGGTGGTATTGCAGTGTATGCGGGACGACCCAGCGCTCCGTACACTGCGTCTATGATGTCGTTTTTGTTAATTGCATACGAAATTGCTCTTCGTACCATCACATTATCAAAAGGTGTTTTTTGCGTATTAAATGCCATGTACCCAACATTTAATCCGGGTGTTTTATAAATTTCAAGTTCTTCATTTTCTTCGAGTCGAGGTATGTCTTCTGGAGAAGGATAAAGAATGATATCAACTTCGCCATTTTCTAAGGCAAGTGCGCGCGCGGTAGGTTCGGGGATGACTTTGAATATTACTTGCGACAATGTCGGTGCTCCACGCCAGTAGTTTGGATTTGCTTTTAGCGTGATGGCATCGCCCTTTACCCATGAAACAAACATAAAAGGACCTGTTCCTACGGGATTGTTTTTTGTATCTTCCTTGTATTGTTCAATAGATGTCGGAGATACCATTGCCATGAAATTCATTCCAAGCGATGATAAGAATGGTGAGTTAGGTTTTGTAAGTGTAATTTGAACGGTATATTCGTCTAATGCTTTTACCTCATCAACTATTTTATGAAAATTCATATTAAGCCAGTATTTGTAAGGACCGTATTGATAGTAAGGGTTGTTTTCATCTTTTTGACGCATAAAGTTAAAAACTACTGCATCTGCGTTAAATGCACTGCCGTCATGAAACATCACGTTTTCTCGTAGCGTGAATATATAGGTAAGACCATCTTCAGAAATAGTCCACGATTCTGCTAAGGCAGGTTCTACTTCTGTCGTACCGGGTTTAAATGCAACAAGTCCTTCAAAAATTTCGCTTGTAGGCATGAATGATTCGCCATCAGTTTCACGTGCTGGGTCAAGTCCCACTGCATCACCTGAACGTGCAAGTACGAGTACTTGTTCTTTGTTCGTATTACCGCATGAACTATTTGTAAATACCAAGATAATTCCCATAGTGAAAAATACGGTTGTCAATATGCGTTTGAGAAAATTTTTCATACAAAACACTCCTTATATATATTAAGATATGGATATCATAAAAATTTTTACGATAATTAAAAAAATTATATCACATTATGTGTGTATTTGTAAATATAATGTGTATTTGTAAACATTATATGATACTCAATGAATAAGGAATGTCTATATGGTACGTGTACCAAGAGCAATTATTAAGCATCTGTATAGAGTAATATTAGAATTTCTGTTCTTTTAACTCTAGATGGTCAAATGGTATTTCACAATATTCTTGTCGTACTCCAATGTAAATGTCCATACAAATTTCTAGAAAGCAATTACGCCGCTAGGATCTAAAGATATGCGTAAAATTATGAACGCGCAAAAAGGTGTAGGCATAGCAGCTCCACAAGTTGGCGTTTCACTTCGTTGCTTTCTTGTGAGATATGAAGAGTGTATCTATACTTTTGTCAACCCAACTATTACTCATTATGCATCTGAAACGTCTTTGTATGAAGAAGGCTGTTTAAGCATTCCCGGTGTATACGCTGATGTTTCGCGCCCCGTTGCAGTGCACATAGATGCATACGATGCGACAGGTAAGGCTTTGTCTTTAGATGTCGATGATTTTTTCGCATGAATTATTCAACATGAGTATGACCACCTTGAAGGTGTGTTATTCATTGATATCATTTCACGCACTCAAAGGCGTTTAAGTTTAAAGACTTACAAGTCGCCTGACGATTGTGCTGTAGGTGAGCAACCATCATTACGAGTATGATGCATTGAGCGATAGAGATAGTATGCAATAGATGACAAGGATAAGAAATCTTATTAATACATAATCGGTTTTATTTTTGTAAGTTCTTCAGATAAGTCGGCGTATATACCGCCTGCATAGGTATTTTGTATTTGCACGATTATAGCATTTGCATGAAGTGAAATCAGCATGGTTTCGTCTGCATTTGTAACTTTGATATAGAGAATTTCATCTTGTGTGTGCGTGGGATACGTATCGAGCGCAAGTTTTTCTGCAACACTTCTATTTTTTATTGTCAGTAATAAAATGCTATGCCATTGTTCGTGTATGTTTTTTACAAAAAGCAATGTGCCTTGTACTTTTTGCCATTTGTTTTTTTGAATATCTTCCGATTTTTCTGGAACAATATTGCTTAGAAATTCTTCTATAAAAAATTGAGCTTTTTTCATTGTGCTGTTAGTGTACCATTTTCTACCGTATAAATGCTTGCTTTAGAAAAAAACGCATCCGGTAGTTTCTCGTCAGTTTGTAGCCCACTTTTGCACCACAAATAGTTTTGTAGCCCATTTATAATCATTTTACCAAATTAAAGTTTTTTCGCCCTTTCCTTTGTTACGTATATTGAAAAGTTTTTGCATATATTGCAACAAAAAACATAACCAAATCCCACTAAATCCCGCTTTATCCCATTAAATCCCAGTTATTTATCCCACTCTTCTTCATGTGGAGATATTTTGAATGTTCCTATTTTCAATCTTTCTTTGATAGGTTGTATGGGATCTACTTTCAATTCTTCATTTTCTAACTTCACATATAAAAATCCAATTATCTTATCTGTTTTTACAATTAAGCACTTCTCTTGCGCTTTTTTTTTGATCCAATCAGAAAACTCCGAGTAGTCTTTTGCAAGACTTGAAAAAAAACTATCTTCAAAGTCTACATCTTGAAATTGACATTCAATTATTTTGAAATCAGACATAATAAAAAAATCGGCTCTTAATCTAATACACTGTAGATGTATATCAAACATGTAAGATTTCCTTAAAAAGAAAAACACATTACAACTTCTTAATTGCAACAATAAACTTGTTTGCGACGAGTGTTGCGAAGAGTACTGAGTAGATTGAAAAAACAGCTGTTGCAATTTCTTCATACTGTTCTTCTTTTAGAAAAAACGCAAATATAAAACTCGACAACAGAGGAATGAGAGTGGATGCAAAAACATTAATCGTTTTTTTCATCAATCAACACCTCTTGCAAGAATTCTTTCATTTGTGTTCTCATGTCTAACTCATCAATTCTTCCCGTGTCGGTGGTTATTTTAACTTTTATTTTTTTCTTTTGTGCCCAGTGCCTTGAGGAAAACGATACTTCTTTTGTCTCCACTTGAACATTGTCTTTAAAAACATTGATCATGAATTCTCCGAATGTTTCATTGAGATCGTTTCCTTTGTGATCTTCAATTATAACCTTTGCTTTTAATTGCCTGTCTTCTAAAATTTCTTTTACTTTCTCTTTTGGCATACCACACTCGTCTAATGCCCACGAAAGCGTCTTTTTGCTAATATTGATTTCCTGCGATCCTGCGTTTCCAGAGGGGTGCTTGATTGTTATTTTCTTTGTTGGCGCAATAACCTTATTAGTTCCGTTAGTTGTTTTTATCGCAGCCTTACTTCGCTCCTGAATAGAATAATTGGGATTCAACAACTATTTCAAATACAATTCGATATGAACATATGACATTGATTGTTTAGATAACAATATTAACTCATTGCGATATATATAAAAATAGGTAAAATCCTTCATAAATTCGCTATCTCTTTTTGAAGCGTGCAACTCATAAAACTCTACTTGTTTTTTATTTAACACAGATTGCTCAATGTTCTTCGCTGATCTGGTGGTGAGTGTTGCAAATAGCACAAACAAATGGTCGTTTTGAATAATCTCATATTTAGCACACTCCTCTCTTTCGTTACTCTTTTCGTTTGGAGTTCTTAATCTTTCTGAAAACGACGCTTTGTTATTGAGTTTTTCTTGATAAGTTCGCTAATATTTTCGTCCTTCTCTGTTTGTTTTGTAATCAATATCCGCCCTTACAGTATCACAAGCCACCTGTGCTGTTTTTTTCGTGCGACAGTGCTTCTTTGCGTATTTGTCAGCAAGCATGTCGATTGATATCATGCGGTTTATACTTTTCTTATTATTTGTGGTATTTAGTGAAAATAATGTTAGTACGGTATTACAAGATTTCGTATTTTATGAATGTAAAAAACATGCGACTTTATGGTCTGCATCGGCATTGATATCTACGGGGAGTAGTTGTGGATTATTAGTTTTACATTTCGGCATTGCATGTTTACATCGTTCATAAAATGGACAGCCATTCGGCGGGGTAGTAAGCGAAGGAACATTTCCACTTAGTGAAATACGAGAACGGTTTTTTTCTATTGTAGGATCTGGTACATTTGCTGCTGATAGTAGTGCCTGAGTATAAGGATGTAAGGGGTTGTTATACAGAGTTGATGCGTTATCCATTTCTACTATTTTTCCACAATACATAATCGCTACTTTATGTGAAATATGCTGCACTACGGCAAGATCATGCGATATAAATAACAAGGCTAGCCCAAAATTTTTTTGTAGATCTTTGAGCAAATTTATAATCTGAGCTTGAATTGATACATCTAATGCAGAGGTTACCTCATCGGCTAACATGACTTTTGGTTTTAACATCAATGCTCGGGCAATGTTTATTCTTTGTCGTTGCCCACCAGAAAAATTATGTGGATATCGGTATTTTGCATCTATAGAGAGTCCTACATGCGTGAGCATATCGTCAATGCGATTTTCAATTTCATTTCCATTCATGTTTACTATGCCATGTTTCATATAAATATGTAGCGGCTCGGCTAAAATAGCATGCACGGTCATACGTGGGTTTAATGAGGAATAGGGGTCTTGAAACACCATTTGAATATTCTTACGTATTGCAATGGAATCTTTTTTTGATCTTGTGGCAATATCTTCGCCCTCGTAATACATATGTCCTTGTGATGTTTTATGCAACTGTACAATGGCATGTGCAGTGGTAGATTTTCCGCATCCTGATTCTCCGACTAAGCCGAGAGTTTCTCCTTTGCGAATTGAAAAATTGATACCGTTTAATGCGTGTATAAATATAGGTTGCTTACGAGAGAAAATTGTTTTTCTTGAATAAGAAATTGGAAATTTTACATGGAGGTTTTCTACTTGTAAAAGAGGATTTGTATATATATCGTTTGTGTTGTTATCATCCATAGTTTTTTTCCTTAAATATGTACTTGAGAGTTTTGTAAGGGGTGAAAACAGCGATATCTGTGTTCGTTGTTTTTCGCGTTGCTTGTATGTGTAGTAGATTCTTCTGGCATATGCTCGTGGCATTTTGCATTTGCAAATTCACAGCGAGGAGCAAATGAACAACCTTGAGGTAATGCCAATAAGTTAGGTGGATTACCGGAAATGCTTTTGAGTATATCCGTTTTTTGTTTTGTAATATGAGGAATAGATTGCAGCAATCCTTGTGTATAAGGATGAGTGGTACGGTGAAAAATATCTTCTACCGGCGCATATTCCACAATTTTACCTGCATACATTACACACACCGTTTGACAAAGGCGGGCGATTACGCCCATGTCGTGGGTTATAAAAATAACTGCAGTATTCAATTGTTCCATAAGTTCTTCAATTAAATCTAATATCTGCGCTTGCACGGTAACATCTAATGCAGTGGTAGGTTCATCTGCAATTAAGATTTCAGGTTCGCAACATAATGCAATTGCGATCATTACGCGCTGGCGCATTCCTCCTGAAAAATGGTGCGGATATTGTTTAATACGGCGTTGTGGATCGGGGATGTGTACCTTGCGAAGCATTTCTATTGAATAATCAAAGGCATCTTTTTTCGACATAGGGGTATGTAATAAAACGGTTTCAACTAATTGTTGTCCTATGGTCAAAAAAGGATTCAGGCACGACATAGGATTTTGAAATATCATGGCAATATTGCTACCACGTATGGAGCGCATTTCTTTCTTAGATAATTTCATTAAATCTTTCCCATGAAATAATACGTTTCCTTGTACAGAGGTATTCACATTGTTATCGTATAAACGCATAATGGACATATTACTGACGGTTTTTCCACTACCAGATTCACCGACAATGCCGAGAATTTCTTTTTCTCGCAATTTATAGGAAATATTGTTTACTGCCACTACTTTTCCATGATCAGTCTTGAATGTTGTAGTGAGATTTTGTACGTCTAAAATTAATTTTTCATTCATATTTGTATCCATAATTATTTAATTTGGTGTTTGGGGTCAAAAGTATCACGTAATCCATCGCCGAGAAAGTTCATGCATATTAAGAACAAACACATCACCGCAGCGGGAAAAAATAATTGCCATGGTGCAGAGGTAATGGTATCGACAGAATCTCTTATCAATGTTCCCCAAGAAGCAAAGGGAGCAGAAAGCCCGAGTCCTAAATACGATAGAAAAGACTCTGACATAATAAATCCGGGAACTCGTAATGTTACAAATACAATAACAATGTTTAACGTATTAGGGATAAGATGTTTTCTGATAGTCCACCATGTAGGTGCACCGAGTACTTGTGATATTTTTACAAATTCCGAATTTTTAAGTGAGATGATTTGCCCGCGTACGACACGTGCAACGGTAAGCCAGCTAATAAGTGCTATAGCAAAAAATACCAGAAATATATTGCGACCAAAAGCTGCCATGAGTATTATTATCACGAACAAAAAAGGAAATCCATAGAGTACATCTATAAATCGCGTAATCCAGTAGTCTATTAAACCACCTCGAAACCCCGCAAATGTACCGATGACTGTGCCTATAAGTACCGCAACAAAAGCACCGAACATACCTATGAGCATGGATACTCTGCTTCCATATATTACACGAGAGAGCAAGTCTCGCCCTAAATAATCGGTGCCCCATAGATAACGGCGCTCATGTGTTTTTTTGGTATGTCCTTTTTTATCTACATAGGTCTCCGTTTCTATCGTATGTCGCAGATCTGTAAGCGTTTGTAATTCTTTTTCGTTTAGGGTTGAACGCCCATCTTTTTTTGCCAATGCAAAAATCTCTGTTTCTTTCTTTTCGTACAGTAAGATGCCCGAATTTTTTGTCAATGATGGCGGTAAATTGTGATGGATGGGAATTGCTTTTTTATATGAATGCAATGGCAATAATGGATAAAAAATTGCTATGAAAAAATAAAAAAATAAAATAATAGCAGAGATAACAGCAAATTTGTGATGGAGAAATCTGCGAAATGCCATTTTCCAAAGTTCATAACGGTCTATTTTTTGTATAGGTTTTGTAGTATTTTCTGTGGAACTCATGGGTACTCCTATTTGTAAGTTATACGCGGATCAATAAATGCGTATGCAATATCTGCAAAAAAATTCATGACAACCAATGCGCTTGAATACAGCACTATTATGCCCATCACCATAGGGTAGTCTCTGTTAAACGACGCTTGCACTGCAAATTGTCCAAGCCCCGGTATGCGAAACATTCGTTCTATCACCATAGAACCAGTTACCATCGCAGCAAGCGCGGGCGCAAGGTAACTTACTACGGGTAATAAAGTGCCTTTGAGCATGTGTCGCATAATAATGGTGTAATACGGTAGTCCTTTAGAAACTGCGGTGCGAATATAATCTGAGTTAATCACATCAAGTGCACTCGCACGTGTAAGGCGCGTAAAAATAGCAATGTAAGGAAGCGCAAGTGTAGAAACGGGCATAATTAGTGTCTTCCAGCCAAATCGTCCGGTAATCCACCCCGATGTTGGTAATAGGTTTAGCTTAATCGCTAAAAAGAACATCAGCAGTGGCCCAATAACAAACAAGGGTATCGAAATTCCCACGGAAGACATACCGATAGAAGCATAATCTTGCCATCTGTTTTGTTTAAGTGCAGCCATAATACCTACTACGACCCCTACAACAAGCGCTAGGAGAATTGCAGATACTCCTAATATCACAGAGTGCGGTAAACTAGAAGAGATGTAGTGATTCACTTCGCGTTCGTACTTCATAGAAGGTCCTAAATCTCCCTGTACGATATCTCCTAAGTATCGTAGATATTGCACAAAGATAGGATCGTCGAGATGATATTTCGCCTCTAAGGCTTTTATAACTTCTTTTGGAAGTGGTTTTTCTCTGTCAAAAGGCCCACCGGGAGCAAGACGAATGATAAAGAAACTCATGGTTATAATGACCCATAGGGTTAATATGAGTCCCATAACGCGCGTAAATAGAAATTTGCTCCAATTGTTCATGTATTATTTTCCTTTTTTTGGTTTGATAAACTTTAACGGATGGACATTGGCAATATTTGCATAAAAACCTTCCCATTTTTTGTTGTTAAACATATTTGAATTGGTGTAGTAGTAGATTGGAATTATTCCAACATCTTGCTCTATAAATATTGATTCCGCTTGTCTAAATAACTTCATACGGGTAGCTTCATCTCGTATACCCGATGCCTTTTTTAACAGTTCGTCGTATTCGGCATTTGCGTACTTTATTCCATTTACTGGTTTTCCTGTCTTGTAATAGCCTAAAAGTCCAGAGGGATCAAAGACGTCATCTATTAAGCCGCTACGTGCAACTTGAAAGTCTCCAGTGCGGACTACTTTTAAGAATGTTTTCCATTCCATGTTTTCTAATGAAACATTTATTCCTAAGTTTTCAAGCCACTCTTGCTGTACATATTCTGCAACGCGTTTATGTCCTTCGCTTGTATTGTATAAAATAGTGAGAGTCGGAAAACCTTTTCCATCAGGATACCCTGCTTCTGCGAGAAGCTGCCGTGCTTTTTCTACATTGTAGCCATGTCCTTCAACAGGATCGTATGTAGGTAAGGGAGGAATATAAGCGTCTGTGGGAAGTTGTCCGCCACGGGTTATTTCTTCTACAAGAATTTCTTTGTTAATGGAATGAGCCAATGCTTTTCTTACTCGCACATCACGTAATTCTGGTTTATTAAGTTGCAGTGAGTAATAATACACACCAAATGATGGGCTTGTGTAATAGTCATCACGAAGCTTTGCCTCTTGTATTTTTGCTGATGGAACACTCGACCAATCTAATTCGCCGTTTATGTATGCGTTGTAGTTTGTGTTAGTATCTTCACTTGCTAAAAAAACTACTCTATCAAGCTCAACGTTATCTGCATCCCAATACAGCGGATTTTTTTCTACTACGATTTTATCTTGTGGTGTCCATTCTTTTAATACAAAGGGTCCATTACTAACGATGTTTTCTACCTTCGTCCAGTCTTCACCGTATTTTTCCACCACATGTTTTGGGAGAACGGCGAAACCAGAACTGGTGAATCTGTTAAGTACAAGTGGTAGTGGTCCAACGAGTTCTATCTCAATGGTACGTTCATCAATGATGCGTATGCCTACTTCTTCAATACTAACTTTGCCGTTGTAGTATTCTTCTCCATTTTTTATATCTTCTGCAAAGCTAAGGCTAACGGGACTTCCCATGGCGGGGTTTAACATTCGCCGATAGGAAAATAATACATCTTCAGTGGTAATTGGCATACCATCGCTCCATACGAGTCCTTCACGCAAGGTAAACTGATATATTGTGCCGTCATCGTTTTGGCTATAAGCCGAAGCGAGCCCATTGAGTACTTCTATATCTCTTGGTCCGTAAATAAACGGGGAGTCAAATATGCTTTCATATATGCGCTTTCCTACGGTATCGGTTATAAATTGCGGATCAATTGTTTCGGGCTCCGAGCCGTTTGCGATAACGAACTCCACAACATCGCTTTTGTTTCCTAAAACGCAGGAAATAAAAGACGCTCCTATAAAAAACAATAAAAAAAGATTTAACCCAAAAATTTTTGAAATCATTTGTAATATTTTCATACACACCTCCTATTTCATGTGTTTTTATAATTTTTACTTACTTAATTTTTCATTTCTTCTTTTGCATGCAGTATTGAATTTTTCACCCACGATATAGCGCTAATACTGTATCTATACAAGTAAGTCAGAACCATTGGCTTATGGATAATGATGAATACTTGTTTTAGGTGGATATTATCGTGGTATTTATTGCTTACACACATGTTAGAAATTCCTGTGGTAAGAAATATGGTTGTAAATATACGTTTTAGGAAAATTTTTCATAGCACATCGTTTTTATTCATTTTACAAATGTCTTCAATATATCAATTACATTACATATATGATATTATTATACGTTCAATGTGTATTCTTGTAAAGATATAAAGTATTTTTGTATGGATTATACACATTTTAATGTCAAAATCTCTATCTAAGTGTAATATTGCACCAATTTTGTTATTTATTTCAATTATTTTTTCGCAATAGATAATAAGTGTTACATAGGTATTACGCAGTTATTGATGTAAAAATAGAGGATAGATATATGTAACGGTACAGAGAGTAATATCAATATTTATGTGTTATTTGTAAGGTATAAGTATTTTTAGGATAAAGAGTAACTAAATAGTCATATTACTCTTGTAAATCATAGAGTAAAACTTTCTACTCGTATACGTGTAGTATTTGGGTAGTAATTCTACTTACTAACTGCATGATAGGCAAGATGCTTTGATTACAAGAACTCAATGCTTTTAATCAGATATAGTTAAGGATTATACAGGAGCGACAGATTATGAATACCCATGGGTACCATCATAAAACGCGCTCCCGTATTACATGATTTATTCTTTCTTTGGTTTAATAAACTTTATTGAGTGGCGATTAGCAATATTGTTATAAAAACCTTCCCATTTTTTGTTATTAAACATATTTGAACTTGTGTAGTAATAGATTGGAATAATGCCAATGTCTTGTTCTATCAGTATTGATTCTGCTCGTTTTAGTAATCCCATGCGTGAGGTAACATCTTTTGTACGAGACGCTTCTTTTAACAGTCTGTCGTATTCGGGGTTGGCGTATTGTATACCATTTGAAGCGCCTCCACTTACAAACATATCTAAGAATGTATTGGGATCTAAGTAATCTCCGAGCCATCCATCACGTGCAATTTGAAAGTCTCCCGCACGGCGTACTTTTAAGAATGTTTTCCATTCCATATTTTCTAATGTAACTTTTACCCCCAAGTTTTCAAGCCATTCTTGTTGTACATATTCAGCAATGCGTTTATGTCCTTCGCTTGTGTTGTATAAAATAGTGAGAGTCGGAAAACCTTTTCCATCGGGATAGCCTGCTTCTGCAAAAAGTTTTCGTGCTTTTTCTACATCATAGTTGTAGCCATCAACCGGTGTATATGTGGGGAGGGGAGGGACAATTGCATTTGTTGGAATTTGTCCATTTCGAGTTATTTCTTGTACAAGAATTTCTTTGTTAATAGAACGAGCTAATGCTTCTCGCACTCGCACATCACTTAACTCAGGTTTGTTAAATTGTACTGAATAGTAATATGTCGAAAATGATGGATGCACATAATAGTCATCACGAAGCTTTGCTTCATCTAATCTGCCTTGTGGAGTACTGGTAAGCCAATCCACCTCGCCATTTATATATGCATTGTAGTTTGTATTACCATCTTCACTTGCTAAAAAAACTACTTCATCAAGCTTGACGTTATCTGCATCCCAATACAGTGGATTCTTTTCTACTACAAGTTTATCTTGTGGTATCCATTCTTTCAGGGTAAAGGGACCGTTCGTAACGATGTTTTGTGTTAAAGTCCAATCTTCACCGTATTTTTCTACCACGTGTTTTGGTATAATGGCAAAAGATTGATGTCTTAATGCATCTACTACATAGGGTAATGGTCCAACGAGTTCTAGTTCAAATGTCTGTTCATCAATGATACGTACTCCTAATTCATCTGCGCTGACTTCCCCCTTATTGTATGCAGTTCCATTTTTTATGAACAGTTCAGGAAACCACGCATAAGGACTTGCGAGCATAGGGTTTAATATTCGTCGAAAGGAAAACAGTACATCTTCAGTGGTAATGGGCGCTCCATCACTCCAAACAATGTCTTTGCGCAAGGTGAATTGGTATATGGTACCTTCATCATTTGAGGTATAAGATGAAACAAGCCCGTTCATGATTTCAGCTTTTGGTCCATACGAAAATAGTGCCTCAAACATACTTTGATATATGCGGGTTTCTGGCACACCGCTTAAGAGATGCGGGTCAATTGCTTCGGGCTCTGCACCATTTGCAATAATAAATTCCGTAACATCGGCTTTTTTGTCATCACCGCAGGCAATAAAAGATGTTGCTGTTACAAGCAACAATCCTTTTAAAAAAACCACCCAAAAGAGATTTAACCCAAAAATTTTTGAAATTATTTGTGATATTCTCATACACACCTCCTATTTTTTCATGTGTTTATAATATATTTTTATTTTCTTTTTGTTTTGATATATCTGAGACATCTAAAATTTACCTAAGATACAGACCTAACAGGATATCTTTTTATTGAGTTACCAAAAGATGTAGTAGAAGATGTAGGAAATACGAGTATGTGTTTTTCTTTGATGTTGTGACCATATGTATTTCTTATAATATATGGAGAAAATGCTTTTGTAGCATAGATATCATTACAAAAACATGTCAATATCATTATATTTATGCTATAACTAATGTGCATTTTTGTAAAGATATCGGGTATTTTTTCTTTTATCCATGTACGAAATGAATACGTTCTTGAGGCATAAACGGAAGTAACATATCGAAAAACTGAGTGCGTATTTCGTCTATTACTGCATCGCTGTAAGTACCAAGTCCATTTCTTGTGTATATGTTGTGATGTAACACTGGTATATGAGGACGTTGAGCTTGCATGGGGCTTAAAAAACTTTTCCCCATCCGAAAAACACCATAGCTAAGCATTTCCACTGCCTGTGGATTTATTCTACGAAAAACTTCTTGCACGCAGTGTTTGTAAGAATGTTGCCAATTTTCAAAGTATATGATGGGGTCAAAACATAGGCGTACTCGCCAGCCTTTTTCGTATGCTTGTCGTGCTTGTAAAATACGTGTGTGCAGCGATGCAGTACCATGCTCGTAGGTACGAATGATTTCCTGCGGTGATAAAGAAAAAACCATGACTGCATTTTTAGGCGGATTGAGATGAAATAAATGTCTAAAGCCGTCGCTTTTTGTGCGTATTTCCAAGGTAATATTGGGAGTATTGCACACCATATCTATGAAAAGTTTGCAGGCAGGAATGTCTTCTTCAAATGCCGGAAGATCGGTTAAGTAGGATGCGATGAGATATATTGATTCCTCGCGATGCGCTTGTGAAAGTTGCTCTATGTGTTTTTGAAAGTCGTCAATGTTTACGTATACTACGATGTTGGAAGACTGGTGCATTCCTTGTAAAAAACAATAGTCACAGTGGTACATGCAATTGCGGATTATTGAGCATGAAAACACACGCGTGGTTCCAAAACTTTGCACGCGTGCATCACCTTCTTCTAAGAAACTGTGGCGTTGCTTTGCTAAAATGAGCTTGGGACTTAAGCGCTGGAGCATAAAATTTTGTCGAGGTCTGTTGAAAATGTGTTTGTAGTTTTCAATTGATATCACTTTTGCCTGTGAAAAATTTTTTTTAAGCGATTGGGTTAATGCATAGTGTTCTGCATCTTTTTCTATATAGAGGTGGCTATAGTGCATGGCGTTTCACTTGTATTCTGTTATCGCATGTAGTAATGTGCGAAAAGTAGTTTTTCGATGCAATGCTGTTGAATTATGCGTAGCTGCGTGTATAATCTCATCTATATTTTTTTTTAATTGCTGAGATATCTGACCATGTCGCATTTCTTGTGTATGTAACGCATTGTATAATTGTTTTTGCTGTGTAAAGCTACATCGCAAAGATGCGTGTACTGTTTGCAGTATAGAATGGCAATTCTTGCCTGTGTTATACATGGGCATGCTTTGCAAGCGCGTAAAGGCATTAGTGATTTCTTGTTGTTTCGATTCGATATTATTTTGTTTATTATCCTCAAGATAATCTTGTGGAATGAGCATTACGTGCGCGTGGTGACTTTGCCAAAAGCGCTGCGTGAGCATGATGAACTCGTATGCACTATCATTGATAAGTTCAATTTCATCTGTATACCATGCGTGTAGCATGTCGATGTATACTCGTTGCCCGCTACTGTTCTGCACGCTGTGTGCAGCGCACAATTTATGTGTGTTCTGTGTATTAGGTAGCATAGGTAGCACATATAAAAATGTTTTCAGTGCGTGAAGAGAGGTATAGAGAGAGCCCATAATATAATGCATTTCTCGTATTGTCGGGCTGTATATAAGGCATATGTCATAAGATGCGTAACAGCGTAGTGGCAATGGATGTTGTATAGATGTATCAGTGCATAGTGCAACATCTTGTGCATGGTACATACGTAAATCTAGAATTTTTCGCAGTATTTCATGACACGCTTTGTACAAACTGATAACAATAATCACACTTGTTCCTCGTAATATACTACAAAGTTTTATAACTGTGCACGAAGTACTATTTCTCCACTTTCTTCTATCGTGTAAGAAGTAGGTATAACAGGTACTATGCTATTGTGTATGCTTGGTATTTCAGAATTCGATGCGGTATTTTCCGTTGCGTGCAATGCAATAGGGCAATAGTATTCGCTTGTTCCCATTGCGGAAGAGAAATTGGCAGTGTTTGTCGTTGTTGTTTCTATCAAGGCCTGATGTGCTATGTTCAAAAGTTTTTTTCTATACGCATTTTTTTGTTTTGTGCTTAAGGCACGCAATTTTTCTATGCGCTCTTTTTTTACTTTTTGAGAAATATCTTCCATACGAAATGCGCGTGTCCCAACTCGTGCAGAATATGGAAATGCATGCACATGGCTAAAACCTACCTCTTCTACTGTTTTCAAAGTTTCTTTAAAATCTGATTCGTTTTCTTCGGGAAATCCAACTATGATATCAGTAGTAAAATTGAAAAGTGTATTGCGTTTTTTTATTGCCTCGGTATAGGAGACAAAGGATTTCTTTGTATACATACGCCGCATCATAAGCAGTATGCGTTCGCTACCACTTTGAAGGCACAAGTGTAAATGCGGACACAGCTTCGGATGCGAAAGCAAGTCCAAAAATTTTTCATCTAATGTGTCAGGTTCTAAAGATGAAATACGTATTCTGAAATTTCCTGAAAGTTTCAAAATGCTTTCTAGTACATCTGAAAATGTTTTATCTTCGTATGCGTACCTGCTCATGTTTACGCCGGTGAGTACTATTTCTTTTGTGCCACATTCTATAAGCATACGCGCATCTTGGACTATGTCCATCAGTGGTTTGCTTTTCGCTGTTCCGCGTACGGTTGGAATAATACAAAAGGTACAAAAATTATCGCAGCCATCTTGTATTTTTAAATTATCTCGGGTTCTAAAAAAACTCTTGCGCGTCTTGGTGCTGAAAAAATCCTCAGGCAATTCGTTAGGATCTATTGCTTGTTTGTGGTAGTGTGCATCAATGATATCAGGAATGTGTTTTTTTTTGCTGTTATTTATAACATACTGAATGGGAAATCTATCGAGTTCACCTGCATCATTTCCGACAAAGCAGCCGGTTACTATGACAACGCTTTTTTTTTCATCTTTTGACTCTTCTTCGTCATTCTGATACAAGCCTGCAAGGCGTAGTGCTTTGTAAATGCTGTGGCGTGTTTTTCTATCTGCCTTTGCAGTTACCGTGCATGTGTTAATAACAATGTAGTCGGGCTTGGTGTTATCGCGAAGCTGTTCATTTGAGATGACGCGAAATCCGCGATCAGCGACATGTGTTGCCATAGCATCAGTTTCAGCTTGATTGAGCTTGCACCCTAAGGTGTGGAATGCTACCGTTGGCAGATCTGTAGTCTGAGATATCTGTGTAGTTTTCATATAGCTATGCGTTCTTCATCGCTGTTTTTTTCTTTGATAGTATCATACACTTCGTTGCTAAAGTGTGCTTTCATTGAAAGGCTCTGCACTTCATTTATTTTCACCGAGCAAAAAGTGCCTATAATTTTTTTTGCCATTTCGTAGTTCATAGTACGAGGTATGGGAATGTACACGGGAATTTTTCCTTCTGTGTGAGCGCGCAATGCATCGTGTTTGCGTGAAAAATCTTCTACAAGCACAGGAATGGTTTTACCTATATATCGTGTACAATGTGCACGCGAAGTTTCTTGCAACACTTGCGAGAGTTCATGGTATCGTGATTTTTTTTCTTCTAGCGCTATGTCATCAGCCCAGCGTGCACTCGCTGCACCGATGCGCGGAGAATACATTGCTATGTAAGCCATAGCATAGTTGTAGCGTTGCATGGCTTTTTTCGTATTTTCAAATTGCGCGCGGCTCTCTCCACAAAAACCTACAATGATGTCGGTGAAAATCGCTGCTTCGGGAAGTAGCTGCCAAATATCGCGCATAATTTTTTCATAACGGACCATGCTGTGATTACGATTCATTTTCATTAGTAGTTTGTCATCGCCGCTTTGTAGTGGTAAGTGTATGTGCTTTGCAAGCACCTCATAGTGTGCTATGGTTTCTAAAACATCGCGTCCCATGTCGCGTGGATGTGGGGATGTAAAGTACACCCAACATTTGTGTTGCATTTCTTGTGCCATATTTCCTATGCGTGCTAAAAGTTGTGCAAAATTTAACTCTTTGCTACCCATGTCGTATCCATAGCTATTGACGTTTTGTCCTAATAGTGTGATAGATTTATAACCACGTTGCATCAACATGTGTATTTCTGCGAGTATTTCAGATGAAGCACGAGAGACTTCACGTCCTCGTGTATAAGGTACGGCGCAGAAGGTGCAGAATTTATCGCATCCATTTTGTATGGTTACAAATGCACGAAAAGAAGATGTATACGAAGGCTGATATTTCCAAAATCCTCGTGCAAGGTCATCGCTGTTTTTATCGTGCCGATTAGGTGTTATATATGGTGCGCGTGCAATCTGTGTTTTATTGATTTCATCGGGTATTTCAATGTTACGTATATTCTCTTCGTTTGTATAAGACTGCGTACTTATTTCTGAAGGAATACCATAGTTCGTAAGTAATCTTTGTAAGTGCGGTAACTCATTTATCGCAAAGAGTAAATCAAATTTTTTCAAGAACTTTTCTCTGTCGGAAGGAAGTATACAACCTGAAATAAATGTGAAAACACTTTTCGCATTTTTCCACTTATTCCACTTATGCACCGTTGAGTACACGCTATCTATGGCTTTTTGTCTCACTGAGCATGCCATAATCCCCAAAAGCTGTGCTTGTGTTTCGTCTTGTGTTTCCTCCATGTTCATTTCATGCAGCACGGTGCGTACACGCTCGCCATCTGATATGTTCATCTGACAACCGAGACTGAGTAAGTAAAATTTCATGTTAAAAATATACCTCTGCTTTTATATGTTCAGAAGATACCCCTGCACTTTGTAAAATATCAAAGGATTCGTAAATCATATCGCAATTACCGCACAGAAAATACACGCCATCGGGGTTGATCTTGTGTTTTTTTAGATAGGCGGTAACGCGACCATGGTAATGCGTTGTTTCTGTAAGTGCTGTATGAGATGTATCACGCGATATGCACGGAATGTAGTTATGTGAGGCAAACGCTGCATGTTCATATCGTTCGCTTGCATTTCTAATGCCATGCAATATGACAAATGGCAAGTGAGGATAACTGCGTACAAAGCAGTGAAACGGCGAAATACCGGTACCTGTTGCGATACAGTATAAAGGTGCATGCTTTTCTTCTTCGCTTATGGTGAAAAAGCCAAAGGGACCTTCGACTTTGATAGCATCATTTTTTTTTAGTCGTTTTAGCGCCGGTGAAACAGTGCCTTCGGGAATTTCTTTTACTAGTATTTCTAAGAAATCATCATCAATTCCTGAATAGATTGAGTATTCGCGCATGTGCATATCCGACTGTGGACCTACGCTTAGGTGCTGTCCTGCAATAAACGGTAGATCATTTCTGCTAAATTGCAGCACAAAGGTGCTTTCGGTTATATGTCGTATGTCTTGTACGGTATGTTCTAGAGTTCTTCGCAATGTGTTAAATGCCTGTAATTGAGATGCCATAATATGCTTATTATACAAGGTGATGATGCATCAATACATGACAATATTCTTGGCGTATGCGTGTATATTATTTGTCAAAACATGGCATGTGTTAAAACACAACGGTGTATCTAAATTCGCAAAGACGGCGTAATGTTTGTACTATTATATTAGATATAGAATGTGGACTTTTATTCTTAAAAAGTTAATCTTTGTACTTTTTAGAGCGAGATGTTTCTAGTGTATGAACAAAATTTTTATGATTTTTGTTTCTTGCATATCGTAAACACCATATAATTATGAATTTATCTTAAGTTATTCGAGTACTTTTTCCGTATTTTTGTAGTATTCTAGTATGAAGAATAATTATTTTTTTGTAATCATTACCTTAAATAAAGATTTTTTTCTACTATTTTAATTAGAGGCACTTACTATATGTTTAAGAAAATTATAAAAATATGGTATGTCACAACATTATTATTTTGTACTATGAATTTGTATGCAGATGATGCAGGCGTATATCCTCACGATATACCCGACTTTTTTGCGTTTATAAATACTAGTGATGATATTTTTGAAGTAACAAAGCGTATAGAAACATACGAAAAGAAGTATAAAGATAATTTGTACGTATATAGCGAAATAATACTTATGAAGTATCGAGTTTTAGAACAAACTAGTTCGCGAGACACTTTACAAAGTTTGTCCAAGCTTGATGCTCAATGGCAAAAAGTTGCAGAATCTCGAGATTTAGTGAGTTCTGAATATACAACATGGGCAAACATTAAAACAAAAAAAATTCCATATTTACCTCTGAGAAAAGTTATACGAGAATCGAAGAGTTCGACAAAATCTTATAAGATGGCAGTGAAGTTAGATAAAAAAAATGCGCTGGCATGGATGAGTTTTGGAATATCTATGCTTTTTACTCCTAAATTAGTTGGTGGTGGAGTGAAGAAAGCGCTGAAGTATTTAGAGAGAGCTAAGGCATTGATTACGAATGACTTAGAAAAGTATTTTATTCATTTATGGCTTTCTCAAGCTTATTTGAAAAGTGACAATAAGGAAAAATATGAGCAAGCGTTTAAAATTGCTCAAGAAACATTAGGTGAAACCCCTGCACTACAAAAAGCAAAAAAAAGTAATGAGAAAGGAGAGTTATTAAGTTGGTAAAGAGAAATATATTTTTGCTCTTCTTTTTTTTCAGTTGTAGCCTCTATGCCCAAGAAAAAAATAGTGTTCAAGGTTTTTCGCAATCATCTTCTGACATACAGTATTATTTTTCTACACCGCTTACTTTTAAAGAAATAACGCATATGCAGCAACGCGTATATGCACAGATACAGAATTTACAAAAGAGTAATAATAGAACACGAGAAGAAAATGTAGCTTTGTTGAAGCATGGCCAACTTCTCGGATTCTTATATCCTGCAATAGATGATGAACAAATGCAAAAAGCTGTTGTTGAAGTTTTACTTTCTGTGCGCGATGAATTTCTATCGTACAGCGCAAAAAATAGGAAAGACTACAAAATAAAAACAGAACTTGTATTTTTGATACACGCAGGAGCTCTTGTGTATCTACAAGATGACACCTATCAGTTTACGCGGATTATTTCGAGATTAGCGTCAGAGGTTTATAATAAAGCTCCTAATCCGAAGGTTGCGCTTGCATTAGGGCAATGGTATATCGGATCTAATAAGACCCACTCACTATTGATAAACAACAGTCTTGCCAAAAAGTATCTTAATGTAGCTCTTGAACTTGATGAAGAATCGAGCTATATTAGCTATCTTGCCTATATATACCTTTCAAATTTATATTTTAAAACTCGCAATGGAGATAAAGTTCGTAAGTACATGGGTAAAGCAAAAGCCTTATATCCCGATGGTTCATTTGCATATCTTGTGGATGAATTATTTTTTGCCAATGGAAAGACTGTGTTTTAATTAAGAAGCAAAAAGCAAACGACCCTAATTTTCAAAAGAAAGACAATAAAAGATACAGAAAGTGGCATTATATTTGTGCAACTTGGAGACAACCGAAAAGTGCTTAAATGCTTTCAAAAATCTCTTAAAATAAACCCAGCGTACGAGCAGGCTAGGGATAGTATGGAGCTATTCGTTACGAAATTAGCAAATATCTAATATGCAGGTAGTGTAGTACTTTCAGTATGCGATAAGGAAACAAAGCCACAGCACAAGGAGTAAATTATGAACAAGCTGAAAACATTTAGCAATAAAGCTCTTGAAATATATCAAAAAGTGTCTATTATTAAATAGTAAGTCTTTAAGCTTATAGAAACATTTACATGGTTAAGGAGTAATCTATGATAGAAAAGAAATTATATATATATATATATATATAGCCCTTATAACCTTTACACTTTTACTATTTTCGTGTGAAGAGAAGAAAGCAAAGGACGCAATTGAAGGGATTGCTAAAACAGCAGTAGACAAAACAAAAAACACACCACCACTAACAAGGCCCGTAGTAAGTAGCTACCGTGCGAGAGTAGGAACAGCGGTTACATTTCCAAAAGTAGCAGGGCATAGCTACGCACTGAAAGAAGCCATAAGCGGTGTAACACTTAATGTGTCAGATGAGAACACGGGACAAGTCAGCTCTACAGAAGCAGCAACCGGTGTAATCGTGGTTGCCACGCTTGACGGTAATAGCGAGGAAAGTGACCCTATAGAATTTGTTCTTATTGAGTTAACGAAACCCGCAGTAAGTAGCTACCGTGTGAGAACGGGACAAGTGGCTACATTTACAAAAGTATTGGGACATACCTATGAACTGAAACAAGCCGTAAGCGGTGTGACGCTTGAGGTATCAGATGAAAAGATGGGACGGGTAACCTCTACACAAGCAGCGACCGGTGTAATCGTAGTCGCTACCCTTGACGGTAATAGTGAAGATAGCGACCCTATTGAATTTGTACTTATTGAACTAACAAAACCCGCAGTAAGTAGTGACCGTGTAAAAGTAGGAACAGCGGTTACATTCCAGAAAGTAGAAGGACATAGCTATGAATTGAAACAAGCCGTAAGCGGTGTGACGCTTGAGGTATCAGATGAAAAGATGGGACGGGTAACCTCTACACAAGCAGCCAGCGGTGTAGTAGTGGTTGCAAGGCTTGATGATAGTAGCGAAGACAGCGACCCTATAGAGTTTATTGAGATAACAAAACCCGTATTTTTCCCGGGACCGTCAGCACCCTGGGATACACCTATTACATTCCCAAAAGTACCAGGGTATAGCTATGAATTGAAAGAAGAAAAAACAGGAGTCGCATTAAGCGAGTATACGAGTGACAAAAAGCAAGTCACCGCTACACAGTACGCACAAAATGTAATTATAGTCGCAACAGATAACGGATTAAGTGCAGAAAGTGAGCCTATTGAGTTTACAAGACAGCAAGGCAATACCCTAAGCTTTGCACAAGCAAGCTACACAAGAGGAAGAGGTAATATTACGGTTACGCAAACAGCTACTAAAAGTGGAGGAGTTGCAGGAGATACCCGAAACATAAGATATAGCATAAGTCCCAGACGCATCAATGTTACTAGCATTAACAGCAGTAGCGGGAAAGTCATAATTGCATATCACGGAGGACCTAGAACATATACGATTACCGCAGAACTTCCAAGAACCGCAAAGTACGAAAGAAGCACCGCAACATACACACTTATTCTTCAGCGGATAGGCTGGAGAGGAAAAAAATAGCATAAGCAATTATGCTATGTGACTACAGCAGTATGAAAAGCGAAGACATGAAAGGCTTAGAGGCAGATTACAGAATGTATAAACGACTTGAAAAGAAAGAACGCAAAAGACTTAAAAAACTTGCAAAAGAGGAAAGGAAAGTAAAAGACGCTAAAACACCATGTAATACATGACAAAATTGTAATGTATTTTAGGTGAAAAAAAGCTTGAAAAAAAGAGTAAATGTACCATTATGTATATAAGTAGAAGTTTGTTTTTTTAATCCTTAGAAAACTTTTACATACTACAAGAGTAATTTATGATACATAAGAAACCCATATATATATATATATATATATCCTCATTACTATAGCATTAGTAAGCTGTAAACCCGACAAAGTACTATACACAGTAATTCCACAAAAAGCAAAAATTATAAAATCCTCCTTTGAAAAAGAAGCAGTATTTCTGAAATGGGATGTAAAGAAGCTAAAAGAAGAGAAGGTGGCAGCCTATGGGATATCGTATGGCATAGTAAACGGGAAGACTCTTAACAAGCGAGAGGTAGTACCTAAGTTCATGGAAAAAGAAGGATTTACAATACGCAAGCTAAAAGAAGGAACGCGGTATTGGTTTAAGGTGCAGGCAATCTACGAAGAATTTTCAGGACCGTGGTCGGAGAAAGCAGAAGGAACAACAAGATAATTAAAACAAAGGGAGAAACACTATGAAGAAACTATATACAATAATGCTAATTATTGCAGTAGCTTTGTTCATCTCTTGCGATGAGAAAAAAGCCGAAGACGATATAAAAAAAGCATTTACAAAGATTACCGATAAAGCGTCAGACGTGGTGGACGCGGTAGACAAGGCAACACCGAAACTAACTAAACCCGTATTTAGCCAAGCGTCCGCGAATTGGGATACGCCTATTACATTCCCTAAAGTAGCAGGCTATACCTATGGACTGAAAGGAAAAAAAACAGGGATAAGCTTAAGCGAGACCACGGGCAACAGAATGCTAGTAACCGCCACACAGTCCGCACAAGGTGTAATTATAGTTGCCACCTTTGACGGTAATAGTATCGACAGCGAGCCTATAGACTTTCTTTTGTATGTAGCGAATAAAAAAGCATTACAAGACGAAATTAAAACAGCGAAAACAGAGTCAGAGTACGGCAGTAATGTAAATCTAAACTATATTGACACTTCAGACATAACGGATATGAGCGAGTTATTCAAAGATGATACTACTTTTAACGGTGATGTTAGTAAGTGGAACACATCGAGCGTAACAACCATGAGCGAAATGTTTAGCGGTGCTAGTGCATTTAATCAGTCGCTTAATTCTTGGAATGTCTCAAAAGTAACAGACATGTACAGAATGTTCTACAAAGCTAGTTCATTCAATCAGCCACTTAATAATTGGGATGTATCGAGCGTAGGAGACATGGAATCTATGTTCAGCGGTGCTAGGGTATTCAATCAAGATATTAGCGGTTGGAAAGAATGGACAGATGATGAAAATGAAAGACACACAGACGGTATGTTTTACGGTGCTACCGCAATGCAGGAATCTCATAAGCCTAGGTTGAGCAGCTGGGTAAGATAAAAAAACAAGCAACAAAGAACATCTAAACATCGATGAGGTGCAGGCTAAAATGTAATGATAGCAATAGTATATTGCAATAACATTTTACCATGCATAATGTAGTATTCTATCTACTTATCAGCCGATAAAGTATAATTAAAAAAATGGGAGAAATACTATGAAGAAACTGTACACCGCAATAATGATTATTGCATTGGCTTTGTTTGTTTCATGCGATGAGCAGAAAGCCGAAGATGATATTACAAAAGCAATTACAAAGATTACCGATGAAGCGGCGGACGTGGTAGATAAGACAACACCGAAGCCACAAGGAAGCGGTACGCCTATAAATATTGAAGGTGAAGAGGCAGAGGATGAAGACGCAGGAGGTGAAACAGAAAGCGAGACGACAGAGGATACACCACCACCAGCACTAACAAAACCCGCAGTAAATAAAATCTATGCAAAGGTAGGAGAAGTAATTACATTCCCGAAAGTAAAAGGGTATACCTACAGACTGAAACAAGCCGTAAACGGTGTAAGTCTTAATGTGTCAGATGAGAACACGGGAGAAGTCAGCTCTACAGAAGCAGCGAGCGGTGTAGTTGTTGTTGCCACGCTTAATGATAGTAGCGAAGACAGCGACCCTATAAATTTTATTGAACTAACAAAACCCGTATTTAACAAAGTATTAGCATTCTGGGGCACACCTATTACATTCTCGAAAGTATCAGGGTATACCTACACCTTGAAAGAGAAAAAAACAGGGATAGCTTTAAGCGAGGCTACCAGTGATACAATGCAAGTCACCGCTACACAATCCGCAGAATATGTAATTATAGTCGCCATGTTTCACGGCTACACCATAGAAAGTAACCATATTGAGTTTGCAAGAATACAAGGCAATACCTTAAGCTTTGCGGAAGCTTGGAAAACACCAAAATCCAGCGGTGGAGAGGTACACCAAGTCGCTAGTAACAGTGAAACAGTTACAGGAGACGACAGAACGATAGCGTATAGCATCAGTCCCACGGGTAAAGGTGCAACAATTGACTCCGCTAGTGGTGTAGTAACACTTGATATACACGCAGACGGAGTATACGACCGAATTTTTATCGTAACCGCAAAACTTGCAGAAGACGAAAAATACGAAAGAGCCACCGCAACATATAGGCTAGTAATGGGAAGGTAAGGCATGAAAAGCGAAGATATGAAAGGCTTAGAGGCAGATTATAAAATGCATAAAAGACTTGAAAAAAAAGAAAGTAAAAGACTTAAAAAACTTGCAAAAGAAGAAAGGAAAAAAGACGCTAAAACACCATGTAATACATGACAAAATTGTAATGTATTTTAGGTGAAAAAAAGCTTGAAAAAAAGAATAAATGTACCACTATGTATATAGGTAAAAGTTTGTTTTAATCTTTAGAAAACTTTTACGTAGTACAGGAGTAATTCATGATACATAAGAAACCCATATATATATATATATATATATCCTCATTACTATAGCATTAGTAAGCTGTAAACCCGACAAAGTACTATACACAGTAATTCCACAAAAAGCAAAAATTATAAAATCCTCCTTTGAAAAAGAAGCAGTATTTCTGAAATGGGATGTAAAGAAGCTAAAAGAAGAGAAGGTGGCAGCCTATGGGATATCGTATGGCATAGTAAACGGGAAGACTCTTAACAAGCGAGAGGTAGTACCTAAGTTCATGGAAAAAGAAGGATTTACAATACGCAAACTAAAAGAAGGGACTCAATATTGGTTTAAGGTGCAGGCAATCTACGAAGAATTTTCAGGACCGTGGTCGGAGAAAATAGAAGGAACAACAAGATAATTAAAACACAAGGAGAAATACTATGAATAAAATATACACAGCAATACTAATTATTGCATTGGCTTTGTTTGTTTCATGCGATGAGAAGAAAGCAGAAGATGATATTACAAAAGCAATTACAAAGATTACCGATGAAGCGGGAGATGTGGTGGACAAAGCAACGCCGAAGCCACAAGGAAGCGGTACGCTTACTAATACCGGAGGTAAAGACGCAGGAGGTGACACGCCACCGCCGCTAACAAAACCCGTATTTAGCCAAGCGTCAGCACACTGGGATACTCCTATTACATTCCCAAAAGTAGCAGGGTATACCTACCGTTTGAAAGAAGAAAAAACAGGAGTCACACTTAGTGAAGCTACAGGTAACAAAATGGCAGTCACCGCCACGCAGTCCGCACAAAATGTAATTATAGTCGCCACGTTTAGAGGTAGCACTATAGAAAGTAACCCTATTGAGTTTACAAGAATACAAGGTAATACCTTGAGTTTCCAAACTGACGTAGCGACACGAAGAGGAACTACAACTATTGACAAAGCGAGTAAAAGCGGAGCAGTTGCAGGAGATACCCGAGACATAAAATATAGCGTAAGTCCTACAGGAGAAGGTGTTACTATTGATAGTAGTAGCGGAGAGGTTACAGTGTCTTCATCAGCTACAGAAAGAGAGTACACCATTACCGCAGAACTTCAGCAAAACGAGAAATACGAACGAAGTACCGCAACATACAAACTACTTGTAAGTGACGACTTTGCTAGGTGACGGAATATGAAAAGCGAAGACATGAAAGGCTTAGAGGCAGATTACAAAATGCATAAACGACTTGAAAAGAAAGAACGCAAAAGACTTAAAAAACTTGCAAAAGAGGAAAGGAAAGAAAAAGACGCTAAAACACCATGTAATACATGACAAAATTGTAATGTATTTTAGGTGAAAAAAGGCTTGAAAAAAAGAATAAATGTACCATTATGTATATAGGTAAAAGTTTGTTTTAATCCTTAGAAAACATTTACATAGTACAGGAGTAATGCATGAGACATAAAAAGCCTATATATATATATATATATACTCATTACGATAGCATTAGTAAACTGTGAACCGGACAAAATACTATATACCGTAATTCCACAGAAAGCGAAGATTATAGAGTCTTCCTTTGAGAAAAAAGCGGTATTTCTAAAATGGAATGTAAAGAAGCTAAAAGAGGAAAAGGTGGCAGCCTATGGGATATCATACGGCATCGTAGACGGCAAGACTCTTAACAAACGGGAGGTAGTCCCTAAGTTCATGGAGGCAGAAGGCTTTACAATACGCAAGCTAAAAGAAGGGACTCAATATTGGTTTAAGGTGCAGGCAATCTATGAAGAGTTTGCGGGACCCTGGTCGGAGAAGGTAGAGGGTACAACGGGTAAGCCACAGCCACCGGTAAATTTTAAGGTAAAGAAAAACACAGGAGAGGCAAAATGGTTTGTCAATGTATCATGGGAAAATAACCCATTGAATGATGAAAGAAAATTAAATATAGAAGAATATAGGGTAAAGTGCTGGGACAGTAATAACCCTACAAGTAAATTTGACAAGACATTTACAGCACCTACACAGGTATCTACAAAAGGAGTACTGGAGACAAGCGGGAAGGTGAACTATGTTTGTAGTGTGCAGGTGAAAACAGATAAAGGAACGCTAAGCGAGGTAAAGCAAAGCGGAGTACTTGCGTTTGATGATATAGAGAAACCAGCGGTAAGCAAAAGAAGCGAGAGCTGGGGTACACCTATCAGACTTACAAAAGTAGCGGATCATAGCTATAAATTGAAACAAGACATAACCGGGGTAGCGTTTGATGATAGTACCGGGGAAGTAACGGCAACACAGCCAGCAGCAAATATTATTATTGTAGCAAAGCGTAGAGGCTATACCGGAAGCGTAGAAAGTGAGCTTATTGAGTTTACAAGGCAAGCAGGTAGTACGCTTAAATTTGCAAATATTGATGTACCAGTACAATACGGTAAAAGCGGGAATACTCATACACAAGCGGTTACTAACGATAGAGTAGTAGCAGGAGATACGGGAGTCGTATCGTATAGCATCAGTCCCACGGGAGCAGGTGCAAGCATCGATACGGGAAGCGGTAAAGTAGACTTTACAGTAGCAGCAACAGGCAATACATTTACGATAACAGCAAGAAAGGCAGAGAGTGCAAAATACGAAGCACAAAGAGCATCATACCAGCTAAGAGTGCAATGGAATACAAACAGAGGAGATATTACAAAACCAGCGGTAAGTAAAAGAAGCGAGAGGTGGGGTACACCTATTAAAGTTACAAAAGTAGCAGATCATAGGTACGGATTAAATGATCCTGGAATAGCCGGGGTAGCGTTTGATGAGAGTACCGGGGAAGTAACAGCAACACAGCCGACAACAGGCATTATTACTATTGTTGCGGATCGCATAGGCTATGCGGTAAGCGTAGAAAGCGATCCTATTGAGTTTACGAGGCAAGTAGGTAGTACGCTTAAATTTGCAAATATCGATGTACCAGTACAATACGGCAAGGGAAATACTCATACACAGACGGTTACTAACGATAGAGTAGTAGCAGAAGATACGGGAGTCGTATCGTATAGCATCAGTCCCACGGGAGTAGGTGCAAGCATCGATACGGGAAGCGGTAAAGTAGACTTTACAGTAGCAGCAATAGGCAATACATTTACGATAACAGCAAGGAAGGCACAAAGTGCAAAATACGAAGCACAAAGAGCATCATACCAGCTAAGAGTGCAAGCGAATACAAACACAGCAGATATTACAAAACCAGCGGTAAGCAAAAGAAGCGAGAGCTGGGGTACACCTATCAGACTTACAAAAGTAGCGGATCATAGCTATGAATTAAAACAAGACATAACCGGGGTAGTGTTTGATGATAGTACCGGGGAAGTAACGGCAACACAGCCAGCAGCAAATATTATTATTGTAGCAAAGCGTAGAGGCTATACCGGAAGCGTAGAAAGTGAGCTTATTGAGTTTACAAGGCAAGCAGGTAGTACGCTTAAATTTGCAAATATCGATGTACCAGTACAATACGGCAACAGCGGGAATACTCATATACAGACGGTTACTAACGATAGAGTAGTAGCAGGAGATACGGGAGTCGTATCGTATAGCATCAGTCCTATGGGAGCAGGTGCGAGCATCGATACGGGAAGCGGTAAAGTAGACTTTGCATTAGGAGCAATAGGGACAATATTTACGATAACAGCAAGAAAGGCAGAGAGTACGAAATACGAAGCACAAAGAGCATCATACCAGCTAAGAGTGCAAGCGAATACAAACACAGCAGATATTACGAAACCAGCGGTAAGTAAAAGAAGCGAGAGCTGGGGTAAACCTATCATAGTTAGAAAAGTAGCGGATCATAGCTATGAATTAAAACAAGCTATAACCGGGGTAGTGTTTGATAAGAGTACCGGGCAGATAACAGCAACACAGCCAGCAGCAAGGATTATTATTGTTGCAAAGCGTAGAGGATATACGGGAAGCGTAGAAAGCGATCCTATTGAGTTTACAAGGCAAGCAGGTAATACGCTTAAATTTGTAGATGTGAACAAGAATACCATGTATGCAACAGGTAGAAATACTTATACACAGGTTGCTACTAATGATAGAAGCGTACGCGGTGATACTAGAAACATCGAATATAGCATAAGTCCTATGGGAGTAGGTGCAAGCATAGATACGGGAAGCGGTAAAGTAGACTTTACAGTAGCAGCAACAGGCAATACATTTACGATAACAGCAAGAAAGGCAGAGAGTGCAAAATACGAAGCACAAAGAGCATCATACCAGCTAACAGTGGCAAAATTCAAAACCGCAACTAAAGCAGAATTGAAATACGAAATTAAGCAAGCGATAAGAGCACACGGTAACGAAGTAGACCTAAATTACATCGATACTTCACAAGTAACCGACATGAGCGAGCTTTTTGAAGGCAATACTACTTTTAATGGAGACATCAGCAAATGGAACACATCAAAAGTAACGAATATGAGTCTTATGTTCTCAAGAGCTAACGCCTTCAATCAGCCGCTTAATAATTGGAATGTATCAAGAGTAACCAACATGTATGGTATGTTTAACTTTGCGTACGCCTTCAATCAGCCGCTTAATAATTGGAATGTATCAAGCGTAAAAGACATGAGCTATATGTTTGCTCACGCCACTTTATTTAGTCAAGATCTAACTAATTGGGGAGACATAAGCAAAAAAAGAACTACCGGTATGTTTGCAGAGGCTAAGGCAATGCATAAAAACCAATTGCCGCCAAGCATGTGGAGTAAGCCGTAAATATGAAGCCGAATTTTACCAAATTACAAAGCTACTTCATTGTAAAATGCAATGTAAGCGTGGTATATTGCAGTATTATTTTACTGTGAATAATGTAGTATTCTATCTACTTATCAATCGATAAAGTATAATTAAAACAAAGGGAAAAATACTATGAAGAAACTGTACAAAATAATATTATTTATTACATTGGCTTTATTCATCTCATGCGATGAGCAGAAAGAGAAGGATGAAATTAAAAAAGCCATCGAGAAAAGTGAAGACGAAACAAAGGACGTGGCAGACAAAACAACACCGAAGCCACAAGGAAGCGGTACGCTTACCAAATTAACAAAGCCCGCAGTAAATAGCGAGCGTGAAGCTTGGAATACACCTATCGCATTTCCAAGAGTAGCAGGGTATACCTACCGTTTGAAAGAAGAAAAAACAGGAGTCACATTACGCAAGGTAGAAATTAACGCAATAGAAGTAACCGCCACGCAGGCAGCACAAAATGTAATTATAGTAGCCACGTTTGACGGCAGAACTATAGAAAGCAACCCTATTGAGTTTACAAAAATACAAGGGAACGGGCTAAGCTTTGCTAATAAATATGTTAATAAGGCTCTAGGTGTTAGCGGAGAAGCAACACACACGCAAACCGCTACGAGTGACGGTACGGTAACGGGAGACGACAGAACAATTGTATACCGCATAAGCAGCGGTAGAGGTGCTACTATTGACAGCGGTAGCGGAGAAGTAACGCTTACAAGAGAGTCATCGAGTTCAAGAATCCACATAATCGCAGAACTTCCACAAGACGAAAAATATACAAGCTCTATCGCGGATTATTTTATTACCGTAGCCCCCCTTAGTCCGATACCAGCAGACTTAAGTAAACAGTCTGCACCGTGGGGAGAAGAAATTACATTTACAGTTGAGCCACTTCATACATATGAAGTGTATGATGACATCAATAATATTGTAACGCTTAGGATAGACGGGACAACAGGCAGAGTCACCGCTACCCAGTCTATTAAGTCAGATACTTTAGTATACTTGCAACGCTTGGAGGGAGTAGTGTAGGCACACCGTTTGAGTTTACAAGAATACCAGGTAATACCTTGAGCTTTGCGGAAGCGTCAAAAGTAACACACAACCCTAGCAGTGCAACGGTGTACCAAGTCGCTACTAACAGCGGAACAGTTACAGGAGACGACAGAACGATAGTATATAGTATAAGTCCCACGGGAAGAGGTGGAACAATTGACTCCGCTAGCGGTGCGGTAACACTTGATACAAATGTAGACGGAATATACGACCGAACTTTTACCATTACCGCAGAGCTACCGCAAACCGCAAAATACAAAAGAGCAACCGCAACCTATACGGTAGAAATAGGAGCTAAAAGATGAAAAGCGAAGACATGAAAGACTTAGAGGCAGAATTACAAAATACATAAACGACTTGAAAAGAAAGAACGCAAAAGACTTAAAAAACTTGGCTAAAGAGGAAGGGAAAAAAAGACGCTAAAACACCATGTAATACATGACAAAATTGTAATGTATTTTAGGTAAAAAAAGGCTTGAAAAAAAGAGTAAATGTACCATTATATATATAGGTAAAAGTTTGTTTTAATTCTTAGAAAACTTTTACACAGTACAAGAGTAATTTATGACACATAAGAAACCTATATATATATATATATATATACCCTAATTACGATAGCATTAGTAAGCTGTGAACCCGACAAAGTACTATATACAGTAATTCCACAAAAAGCGAAAATTATAGAGTCCTCCTTTAAGAAAGAAGCAGTATTTCTGAAATGGAATGTAAAGAAGCTAAAAGAGGAAAAGGTGGCAGCCTATGGGATATCATATGGCATCGTAGACGGCAAGACTCTTAACAAACGGGAGGTAGTGCCTAAGTTCATGGAGGCAGAAGGTTTTACAATACGCAAGCTAAAAGAAGGGACTCAATATTGGTTTAAGGTGCAGGCAATCTATGAAGAGTTTGCAGGACCCTGGTCGGAAAAGGTAGAGGGTACAACGGGTAAGCCACAGCCACCGGTAAATTTTAAGGTAGATAAAAACACGAAAGCGGCAAAATGGTTTGTCAATGTATCATGGGAAAATAACCCATTGAATGATGAAAGAAAATTAAATATAGAAGAATATAGGGTAAAGTGCTGGGATAGTAATAACCCTACAAGTAAATATGAAAAGACATTTTCATCACCTACAAAGGTATCTACAAAAGGAATACTGGAGACAAGCGGGAAGGTGAACTATGTTTGTAGTGTGCAGGTGAAAACAGATAAGGGAACGCTAAGCGAAGTGAAGCAAAGCGGAGTACTTGCATTTGATGATATAGAGAAACCAGCGGTAAACAAAAGAAGCGAGAGGTGGGGTACACCTATCAGACTTACAAAAGTAGTAGATCATAGCTATGAATTGAAACAAGCTATAAGCGGTGTAGCGTTTGATGAGAGTACCGGGCAAGTAACAGCAACAGAGCCAGCAGCAAATATTATTATTGTTGCAAAGCGTAAAGACTATACGGGAAGCGTAGAAAGTGAACTTATTGAGTTTACGAGACAAGCAGGCAATACGCTTCGCTTTGTAAACATCGATGTACCGATAGAATATGGAAAAAGCGGAAATACTCATACACAAACTGTTACTAACGATAGAGTAGTAGCAGGAGATACCGGAGTCGTATCGTATAGCATCAGTCCCACGGGAGCAGGTGCGAGCATCGATACGAAAAGCGGTAAAGTAGACTTTACACTAGCAGCGATAGGGACAACATTTACGATAACAGCAAGGAAGGCAGAGAGTGAAAAGTATGAGGAACAAAGAGCATCATACCAGCTAAGAGTGCAAGCGAATACAAACACAGGAGATATTACAAAACCAGCGGCAAGTAAAAGAAGCGAAAGGTGGGGTAAACCTATCACATTTAGAAAAGTAGCAGATCATAGCTATGAATTGAAACAAGCTATAACCGGGGTAGCGTTTGATAAGAGTACCGGGCAAGTAACGGCAACACAGCCAGCAGCAAATATTATTATTGTAGCAAAGCGTACAGGCTATGCGGGAAGCGTAGAAAGCGATCCTATTGAGTTTACAAGGCAAGCAGGTAGTACGCTTACCTTTGCAAACATCGATGTAGCGGTAGAGTATGGCAAAAGCGGGAATACTTACACACAGACGGTTACTAACGATAGAGTGGTAGCAGGAGATACGGGAGTCGTATCGTATAGCATAAGTCCTATGGGAGCAGGTGCAAGCATTGATACGGGAAGCGGTAAAGTAGACTTTGCATTAGGAGCAGTCGGCAAGACATTTACGATAACAGCAAGCAAGGCAGAGAGTGCAAAGTACAAAGTACAAACAGCGTCATACTATCTAAGAGTACAAGCGAATACAAACACAGGAGATATTACGAAACCAGCGGTAAGCAAAAGAAGCGAGAGCTGGGGTACACCTATCAGAATTACAAAAGTAGCGGATCATAGCTATGAATTGAAACAAGACATAACCGGGGTAGCGTTTGATAAGAGTACCGGGCAAGTAACAGCAACGCAGGCAGCAGCAAGGATTATTATTGTTGCAAAGCGTAGAGGCTATGCGGTAAGCGTAGAAAGCGATCCTATTGAGTTTACAAGGCAAGCAGGTAGTACGCTCCGCTTTGCAAACATCGATGTAGCGGTAGAGTATGGCAAAAGCGGGAATACTCACACACAGACGGTTACTAACGATAGAGTAGTAGCAGGAGATACGGGAGTCGTATCGTATAGTATCAGTCCCACGGGAGTAGGTGCAAGCGTAAATGCCGTAAGCGGTAAAGTAGACTTTGCATTAGGAGCAGTAGGCAAGAAATTTACAATAACAGCAAGGAAGGCAGAGAGTGCGAAATACGAAGCACAAAGAGCATCATACCAGCTAAGAGTGCGAAAAATATTCAAAGCCGCAAACAAAGCAGCATTAAAAGCCGAAATTGCGAAAGCAATAAAAGAGCAAGGAAACGAAGCAGACTTGAATTATATTGACACCTCAAGCGTAACAGATATGAGCAAACTTTTTGAAAAAAATACTACATTCAATGGAGACATCAGCAAATGGGACACCTCAAGCGTAACAAACATGCGCGAGATGTTCTACAGAGCTACCGCATTCAATCGACCGCTTAATAATTGGAATGTCTCAAATGTAGTAAACATGCGCGGTATGTTTAACTTTGCAACCGCATTCAATCAGCCTCTAAATAATTGGACTGTATCAAGCGTAACTAATATGTGGGGTATGTTTGCAGAAGCAAAGGCATTCAATCAGCCACTAAATAATTGGAATGTCTCAAGCGTAACAGACATGTATGGCATGTTCTACCTTGCTACATCATTCAATCAAGACTTAACCGCTTGGGTAGCTAAAAGCGGAAGAAACATTAAAATAATGTTTGCAGGTGCTACCGCTATGCAGACATTAAATAAACCTAGCTGGTGATAGAAAAAAAAACACGGCAACAAAGAATGTCCAGGCATCGATTAGGTGCAGGCTAAAATGTAATGTAAGGGTAGTATATTGCAGTATTATGTTACTGTGAATAATTGCCATTCTGTCTACTTATCAGCCGTGACATCGTAAAGCGCAACAACGGTAATTTTTTTGTAACGCGTAATTAAGTGGCAAACGGCACAACCGTAAGCCTAAACTACATAGACACATCAAGCGTAACAAGCATGAGCAGTATGTTCAAAGACGCTAAAACACCATGTAATACATGACAAAATTGTAATGTATTTTAGGTAAAAAAAAGCTTGAAAAAAAGAGTAAATGTACCATTATGTATATAGGTGGAAGTTTGTTTTTTATCCTTAGAAAACTTTTACATAGTACAGGAGTAATTCATGATATATAAGAAACCTATATATATATATATATATATACCCTAATTACGATAGCATTAGTAAGCTGTGAACCGGATAAAGTACTATATACAGTAATTCCACAAAAAGCAAAAATTATAAAATCATCCTTTGAAAAAGAAGCAGTATTTCTGAAATGGGATGTAAAGAAGCTAAAAGAAGAGAAAATAGCAGCCTATGGAATATCGTATGGCATCGTGAATAGAAAGACGCTTAAAAAGCGAGAGGTAGTACCAAAGTTCATGGAAGCAGAAGGGTTTACGATACGCAAACTAGAAGAAGGAATACAGTATTGGTTTAAGGTGCAAGCAATCTACGAAGAATTTGCAGGACCCTGGTCGGAGAAAGCAGAGGGAACAACAGGCAAGCCACAGCCACCGGTAAATTTTAAGGTAGAGAAAAACACGGGAGAGGCAAAATGGTTTGTGGATGTATCGTGGGAAAATGATCCATTGAATGATGAAAGAAAATTAAATATAGAGGAATATAGGGTAAAGTGCTGGGACAGCAATAACCCTACAAGTAAATTTGACAAGACATTTTCAGCACCTACAAAGGTATCTACAAAAGGAGTACTGGAGACAAGCGGGAAGGTGAACTATGTTTGTAGTGTGCAGGTAAAAACAGATAATTGATAGCGAGCCTATCGACTTTCTTTTGTATGTAGCAAACAAAGCAGCATTACAAGCAGAAATTGAGAGAGCAATAAAAAAGCACGGCAACGAAGCAGACCTAAACTACATAGATACTTCGCAAGTAACCGACATGAGTAATCTTTTTGACAATAATGCTACATTCAATGGAGACATTAGCAAATGGGACACATCAAGCGTAACTACCATGTACGCTATGTTTTACAATGCTAGTGCATTCAATCAGCCGCTTAATAATTGGACAGTCTCAAGCGTAAGAAACATGAGAAATATGTTCAATGGTGCTAGGGCATTTAATCAACCGCTAAATAGTTGGCATGTCTCAAGCGTAACCGACATGAGACGCATGTTCAAAGACGCTACTACATTTAATCAGTCGCTTAATTCTTGGAATGTCTCAAATGTAACAGACATGAACGGTATGTTCTACAATGCTACTTCATTCAATCAGCTGCTTACTAGTTGGGATGTATCGAGCGTAAACAACATAAGTTATATGTTCGGCTTGGCTACTTCATTTAATCAAGACTTAAGAGGTTGAGCAGCTAAGAGCGGACGAAAAAGTACGGGCATGTTCAGGAACGCTACGGCAATGCAGGCATTGAACAAGCCTTGGTGGGCACGGTAAAAAAAGAAGAAAATTATTGTGGAAAAATTACATACAGCAATACTATGTATCGCATTAGCTTTGTTCATCTCATGTGATGAACAAGTAGCGGAGTCTACTAAGGTAATCGTAAAACCCAAAAATAAACTAATTGCAGAAATTAAGAAAGCAATAAAAGAGCAAGGTAACGAAGCAAACTTAAACCACATCGACACTTCGCAAGTCACCGACATGCGCGGACTGTTTAAAAACAATGTTACTTTTAACGGTGATATTAGTAGGTGGGATGTATCAAAGGTAACAGACATGCGCGGTATGTTCTCCAGGGCTAGTTCATTCAATCAACCGCTTAATACTTGGAATGTATCAAGCGTAACCGACATGCACGGTATGTTCTCCGGGGCTAGTTCATTCAATCAACCGCTTAATTCTTGGGATGTATCAAGCGTAACAGACATGAGCCTTATGTTCTCCAGCGCTATTTCATTTAACCAACCGCTTAATACTTGGAATGTATCAAGCGTAACAAACATGAGCGGTATGTTCGGTTCTGCTATTTCATTCAATCAATCGCTTAATACTTGGGATGTATTAAGCGTAACAGACATGAGCCTTATGTTCTCCAGCGCTATTTCATTTAACCAACCGCTTAATACTTGGAATATATCAAAGGTAGCAGACATGCAGGCTATGTTTGACGGTGCTACTTCATTCAATCAGCCACTTACTACTTGGACTGTCTCAAGTGTAACAGACATGAGCGAAATGTTCAGAGGAGCTACTTCATTCAATCAGTCGCTTGATAAATGGACTGTCTCAAGCGTAATCGACATGAGCCTTATGTTCTACAAGGCTAGTTCATTCAATCAACCGCTTAATTCTTGGGATGTATCAAGCGTAACAAACATGAGCGTTATGTTTTACGAAGCTACTTCATTCAATCAAAATATCAGCGGTTGGGCAGAGAAAAGCGGAAGACGCATTACAAACATGTTCAGGAACGCTACCGCAATGCAGGAATCACACAAGCCTAGTTGGGCACGGTAAAAACACAATTAAAACACAAGAAGAATATTATTATGGGAAAACTACATACAGCAATAATATTTATTGCATTAGCTATTGCATTATTGGGATGTGATGAGAAGGTAGCAGAGGCAGACAACAACACCGCTAAGCCAACAAAGCCCGTACTAAGTGCCTATCGTGTTCGCAAGGAAACACCGATTACATTTACAAAAGTAGCAGGGCATACCTACACATTAAAATACGCTAGCGGGTTAGATATTAGCAGCGTAACGCTTAGCGATGTAGAAAGTGATACTACAAAGAAAAAAGTAATCTCTACAAAGTAATAAGCGGTGTTATTGTTGTTGCCACAAAGGACGGCAATGACATTGATAGCGAGCCTATCGACTTTCTCTTTCATGTAGCAAACAAAAAAGCATTACAAGACAAAATTACCGAAGCCATAAAAACACACGGCAACAAAGTAAACCTAAACTACATCGACACCTCGAGCGTAACAGACATGAGCAATATGTTCAGCGGAGCTACTTCATTCAATCAGCCGCTTAATAATTGGGATGTATCAAGCGTAACAAACATGAGCGGTATGTTTTACGAAGCTACTTCATTCAATCAAAATATCAGCGGTTGGGCAGAGAAAAGCGGAAGACGCACTGCCTTTATGTTCTTTAGGGTTACCGCAATGCAGACATCGCATAAACCTAGTAGTGCAGGGGGCTTTTTATAACACGATGCCACAGGAACAAAAATACTTTTTCTTATGCGATCTTTGTTCATTACGCAAGAGAAATACTGCGGCTATATTATAATAATTTCATTGTAATGGTAATGTATCATCCAGCTTGAAAAATGTAGTTATAATGAAAGCACATAATTTATTTATATTTATTGTTTTTACTTGTAAAAGACATTTGAATATCTTGTGGATGAATTATTTTTTGTTAATGGAAAGACTGTATTTTAATTATTAGGAGTATTATGTCTGAAGTTCGAAAAAATCAAATACAAAAGAACACATTGTGTGTAAAAAATCTTAACAAAGAATATGTTGTCGATTCTTTAGTAACTGTTGCCAACAAGAATATATCATTTGAGGCTTGTTCAGGAGACGTTATATGGATACATGGGCGCTCTGGTAGTGGCAAGACGACGCTTATGAACATGATAACTACCTTAGATAGTCCCACCTCTGGGAGCATTGAGTTTTTAGGAAAAAACTACAAAACGTTAAGGGATAAAGAATTTACATTTCTGCGAAGAGATAAAATGGGACTCATGTTTCAACACTTTGAGTTATTACCCATGCTTAATGGCTATGAGAATATTAGAGTTCCTTATCTTATTGGTAAATGCAGCGGCAATAAAAAAACGATGAAGGAACAAGCATCAAATGAAATAATAGATTCTCTTGTCTTACAAATACGCAGTGACATTGAATTTTTAGCGAAGAAGGTAACGAAAATATCAGGTGGACAACGACAAATTATCAACATCATTCGTGCGATTGTGCATCATCCTCCGTTTATTATTGGCGATGAGATTACGGCTAATCTTGACTCTGAACAATCTCACAAAGTATATGCGATGCTGCGTTCATCAATTATTCGTGATAATAGTATTGGCGTCTTTATATCGCATGATCCTATTATTGAAAAATACTGTACACGCACATTTGATATGAAAGACGGTGTTCTTACGGAGCTTGTATGATAATCAAGCTTGCAACATTAAATTTGCTTAGAAACAAACGCAGAAATATATTGCTTATAATTTTCATTGCAGTCAGTGTTTCTTCATTGAGCTTGTTTTTAGGATACATAGAGTATACGAAAAGAGGAATAAAAATTGAATCTGTTTCTCAAACAGGTCATTTTGTAATAGCAAAAAAGAGCTACTGGAGTGCAGCATCGGGTACAAGTTCAGAACAAGAAATGAGTGCTGACATACTCAATGAATTTATCAGTAAATTGTCTGATATGCCCGTGAGTATTGAAAAAGTACTTAATTTTAGCGGTATAATCGGTACGGAAGATAAAAGCACTATTTTTTCAGGTTTGGCATATGAAAATGAGTCTTCTATTTTAAGTTTACCTCTTGAAGAAGGTGAAGCAATATTTGATGGTGATTCTAACGCTATTATGGTAGGCAGAACATTAGCAAAAATTTTAAACGCAAAAGTCGGAGATACATTACAAGTTACTTCTAATTCTGCATATGGATTTGTACTTTATAGTCAAGATTTGGTAGGGACGCTAGAACTTCCGAGCATTGAAGCTGAGAAATTTGCTCTTATAACCAATATTTCAAATGCATGGGATATGTTTGGTAATTATGGTAATGCTAATAAGCTTCAAATTCGCATTAAAGGATCTTTAAATTTGCAGAACGAGACTGAAGAATTAGAAAAAGAATTAACGAATAAAATTCAAACGATTATTAAGAATGACTATCCTCATTTAGAACTTAAAGATTGGAAAGAACTTAGTCCTATTTACAAAGGTGTTTTGAGTCTCTACAATACAATATTTGGTTTTCTCCTTTGTAATTTTATGGTATTTGTATTTATTTCGATATTGCAAACTATTATTAATATTTCACTAGAGCGTACGAAAGAGTTTGGAACCTTGCGCGCCTTAGGAATTACGCGCGTGAAACTTGGAAACTTGGTCTTACAAGAAATGCTCATTATAACGTTTATTGGTATAATTCTATCAATCGCACTTACCGCTGTTGCTACATACATTATTGGTATTTTAGATCTCGGATTTACTCCTCCCTCATCGACACGCAGAGTTCAAACTGATTTTGTATTTGAAATATCTGACATTGTCTTTGTGGTAATAGTACCTATTGTGAGTATAGTGATGCTCAGTTGCTTGTATCCGATTATCAAAATTACGAAACTTCAAATTACAAAAGTCTTAGAGGGATAGGTGATAGGTATGAAAAAGTATTTATTGATGTTCTTTATATGTATATATATAATTCAAGGAACTTATGCAAATAATATCGTACAGTCATTTCAAAAATATACCTATAGAAAGATATTTTTTGATGGAGCTAATGAGAGTAAAATGTACAAATATTCTTCAAATGTTCAAGAAGAAGGCAGAGATCAACAAAAAGTGGAAGTAATAGCTTCGCAAAAAGAGAACGCATGGATTATTTATATAAAAACAAAACTTCAGAAATTATTAATTTTGCGAAGACAAGAATCTTTTAATTCGTGGTTACTTAGTAATAAATCAAAGAAACCTCTTAAAATATCTAGTTCTCAAAATGCGGTAAGGAATGTCAATGTAGAAGATTTAATTAGTGCAGATTTCAAAAGTGATTATGGTATTGAAAGTGTTATAAGTGACGATGAAGTTATGCTTAAATCTTTAAATAGAAAAGGAGCCTTTTCCTATGTGTCTTTGCGTCCTCTTGGTAAAAAAAAATTTGTTGCTCGATATTATAGTCGCAATAAAAAACCTATAAAACAAATAACTTATACCTTAGGTACGGTAGATGGATATACATTTTGGGCTCAATTTACGGTAAGCGATTTAGTGTATAAAGATGTAAAAGATGTGACTTTGAAAACTATAAAAGTAGAGACTGTAAAAGTGCCAAAAGTTTTGTTTTATCCGAATACTATGCAAAGATCTTTTACATTTTTTAAATAATCTATATATGTATAAAAAAATTTTCTATATAATGTTGCTTTTAAGTGCATTATATTTTGTCTCATCTGTCTATGCTCAGGCATATCACGATTTCAATATATATGTAAAATCTGGCTCTACCTTTACGTATAACAAAGTAGAATTTGACGGGAAATATCCAAAAACCGATGAGGGAAAAAAATTCTTAGGATATTTTGATACATATGTCACGTACTCTCTATTTTACAATGCGTTTTACTTGTCTTTTGCACCTGAGTTTAAGATGGAAGAATCAGAGCCACATCTCCTGCTAAAGAAATTTATTCTTTCATATAGCTTTGATACCTTAGATCTTAGTATAGGAAAAACAAGTGAGAGTAGATATCTTACGAAGAATAGAGATTACTTGACTGTTCCTAATAGACCCATTCGCTTTGATGACGAATTTTCGTTTTGGAAATTTTCCATGTATATTCCTACTGAGTATGTTTCATTTGATTTAGGTTCTAAAGTTATTAGAGAAAAAGATGATTACAGATTTGAGTGGAAATATTTTGAAAATATCTTAGTAAAACCATATGTATATACATATTTTGATTATAGAAATTTTTCATCACATCTTGGATACGCGTATACGTATAAGACTGATACAAAAGATTCTTTTCACGATATCACAGGAAAAATATTTTATACTTACAACGATATTATAACCGGATATTTTGCAAACCTGATATCTTTTGAACAAGAAAAGGCATTTTCTCTTGATAATTACTCATATACCATAGGTTCTGAGTTTTCTTTTGTAAATGCATTTGTTAATTCAAGTACCGACTATGATGTAAAAATTGCTACAGAGATTGTATATGAAAATGAAAAACATAGCATCATACCTAGCCTTTTATTCTTTTATGATGAATTTGTTTTCTCAGATATATTCTCATATAACTTTGAGAATAAAGATATTGAAAACACGGTTGTCATACAGTATACAGTTTCGGATTTTACTTTTAGTATTTTTCATAGTCTCTTTTTATCAACAAGAGATACAATATATTCCCCCGGTTTTCCAAAAATACCGCAGTCTCATGATGTAAATGTTATCAACACTATAGTTGGATTGGAGTTAGTTTATGAAATGTAATACAAAAAAAATGTATTTTATATGTTTATTGGGATTATTTTTTGTAGTACATACTACGTATGCACAAGAAGAAGAACAAGCGATATATACGGCAAGTAGTTGGTATTTTCGTCCACCAGTACCTCTGCGAAAAGGAGTTTCTTTCTTTTCGACAGGATATAATTATTATTATCAAAATTTTGATATTGATATCAAGCTTTTCAGTGTAGGAATATCTAGAGGATTTGCTTATGCGAGTGCAGGTATGCGTGTATTGTTTTATGGGCTTGTAAGTGCTTCTGCAAAGTATAAGTTCTTGTATCCTCTTCAAGGACACAAATATAAGTTAATGCAACATATTGGAGAGTTTAAACTTGGATGGCAGCCTGATAATGTCGCTATCTATAACACGTCAAATGTAGGACTTATGAATCTCTATGTACAGAAGAATAACAAGTTACAGTCAATGCGTGTTTACAACAACACGAGTGAGATAGGAGTTTTGCTTTTAGATATGCCACATAATGTGCGAATAGATGCAAATATGAAATTTTTCTATGATCATGCGATAGATTACAATGAAAATCTCTATGAAGTGTACTTTGACACGGTGTTCGTACAGAGTCATGGGTTTGGACAGTTAGGAATAAAACCATTTGTTTCTTATACCGATTCAATAGGAGAAGTACGTCACATTAAGCCTGAAAAAAATATTTTGAGAAATACGAATTTTACAATCTTTGGGCCTACAACCTTTTATAATTTTGCAGGCGGTGCACTTTTGGAATATAGATTTTTCTTCTTAAGTTTTTTGCAACGGTATAAAGCAAGTGAAGATCTTTACCTTTCGGTTATGTATAATGTTGCGTATTTTAATAAGAAAAATGATATTGATTCAGGAGATGTGAAAATGTACTATGGAGGCGGACTTGGATTTAATATCTTTGGTGCCTTTCCTCTTAGTGTGCAATTTGTGGTAGATGAAGATAACTATATGGGCTTTTCTATTGTAAGTAGTATAATACCGCTGTATTAAAGTAATTATCAATGCTACTTCGTAGCATTTTCTAGTATTGAATCATCAAGAACTTTAATTTCTTTTATCTTTATTTTATGATTGACATTGTTTATTGCGAATTCGCATGTTTCGTTCAGTTTCTTTTTGTATAGTTTTTGTCCAATGGGTGCTTGATAAGAGATAATACCTTTTGATGGTTCAGATTCCCAAGGTCCTAAGATGATGTATTCTTTTTCTGAGTTATCGTTCAAATCTTCAAAAGTAATTTTAGTACCAAAGCCAACAGAAGTACTTACTGCGGTAGAAAAATCAAATATTTTTGCCTTATTTATTTCTTTTTGCAAAGTAGAAGAGCGGTTATTGAGGGTGATTTGGTGTTCAATTGCTGCTTTATATTCTGCATTCTCTCGTAAATCTCCATAGGAACGCGCTTTTTCTATTTCTTTACTATTTTCTGGAACTTCTATTTCATGAAGATGATGCAATTCTTTTTGCTTTTGATTGAACGAATAGCTTAAGGTAAAGAAATTGTTTGTAGCTGTTGCATCAGTTTCAAGTAAGTCATTAAAAGCGAAGTCTGGAAACATCTTTTCAATAATCTCTTGTATTTGCAATACATGACTTGGAAATATTTCACTTAAAGGCCTTGTCAATGAGTAGAGATATTGTACTTCCTCTAAAGAGCGAGAGTCAAAAAGTGCTTTTATATAATCGGGTGCAAAAAGATATTTTTCTATAAGAGTGATAAGGCGTTTGTTTTGAATGACATGGTGTTTATTATATATGTCTTTTTCAAGGGATATAGATGCGCGTAATAAAAGCCTTGCAATTTTAAACTCATCTTTAATTTCTTCAAGCCATTTTTTTTTTGCATTTGTTATTGCAAAGAATATAAACGCATTTCTATTATTTTGAAAATTATTTTCGAGATGTTTATATATATCCTGAAGAAATGAAAACTCTTCTGCTTTTTCAAGAATTTCTATAATGTGTTTTGTGTGATGATAAGGAAGAAGTGCAAGAAATAATTCTTTCCAATCCTCGCGTATTTTAAAAATATATGCAAAGAGCTCATCTTTATACTCTCGTACTTTAAGGGATTGTAGCATAGTTTTCAGATGCTCTATTGATATGTGAGATAGAGTTTCGTTGATATCTTCGGCAACTTTACTTTTGATGTTTTCTATTTTTTGTGCCATTTCGTTACATAAAAACAATGAATGAACATAATCTTCATAAAGGTATGGGTTCTCTTGTTCTTCTTTATTTTGAGCATTTTTTAGCTGCCCATTAAAGTAATCAAAAATATGCCAGAAGGTATCTGTGTGTTCTTCAGATTTTGAAGAATACACGTCTTGATTTAATGCTTTGCGCACTATTTTTACTTTATCTACAAATTTTTCTTGTTTCCTAAAGAGGTTGTATACTTTATCTACCTTACTTACAGGCATTTCTGATACCACATAGTGGTCAGGTCTTTCAGGTAAGATGCCAAATATGTCATGGTTTTCAAGATGTTTTTTCGCTTTTATACTCCATGTTTTCCATTCGTCATTATCAAGTATACTTGGTACAAGTTCATTTTTAATTGTTTTCATGTCAGCGGAACCAAAGCTGTTAATAATAGATTTAAGACCAACAAGAGGATCTGCAATGATTTTTTGTTTTATTTTTTCTTTCGGAAGCACACTTTTTAGCACCCAAAAGTGTTTTTTTGATAATGCCTCTAAAGAGAGCACTGCCATGCTAATATCCATGGTATGTGATCTTTTCTTTGCAAAGTCAATAATTACGTATTGATGGTTTATTTCTTTAATACGTCCTATTCCCCATTTAGCATGATGTACAAAGCTACCTGCAGAGAATGATACATGTTTTTCAAAATCTGAAATTGCTTCATGTACATTGCGCCACAGCTGTTCAATATTTGACATGCGAATAAAATCTTCTAATTTTTCGTAGCCTTGGTACTTGCTTCTGTATGTTTGTACAAGTTGTTTTCTATAAAGTTCACTGTTTGGGTTTATTCTTAGTAAATGTTTTAAAACATTTATAAGTACATCAAACTCATTTGGAGTTTTTTGCGATAAAATCTGCTGTAAAATAGTCAATAATTGCTCAGTGCGTTCACTTGAAAGTGCACCCTCTACTTTCTGGACAAATGAAAAATAAAAATTAACATCGTCGGGGTTTTCTTGTACAAGAATTGACCATGTTTCGCAAATGGGTGTGAACTTTCTCTGTAGAAGGTATCTATTGAGAGCTTTTTTATAATTATTAATTGCTTGTGGGATATTTCCCGCTTTTTTTTCATACTCAGCAAGCTTGAGTGCTATATTTGCTTCCTCAAAATCTTCTTGCAATATTGTTTTCCATGTTTCAATAAGTTTTTCTTTTTGATTTGTTGTTTCATAAACTATTACAAGCTCTCTTAATGCATTGATGTTATTGTTAAATGAACGGAGCTTATGACATAAAAACTCTACCATTTCCCATTTGTGTGCATGTGATACAATTTCTATGAGATGTAGCATTTTTATATCACTAATAGCATTTTGCTGAAGAGAAATAATACTTGATACGTAGAGCGCGCATAAATTATCTTTATTGTTTTTTAAGTACTCATTACATAAATCAATTAATTGTACTTTTTGCTCTTCAGAAGTATCAACAATTGTTTCATCAATCTGATGAATAACAGCTTTTGTAAATGCATGTGCATCTCGAGTCCACTGTTCTTGTCGTATGAGTGTCTGTATACTTTCAATTACATTGTTATTCATTTAATTTAAAGCCTCTATAATTTATTTATTGTGAAATGTGAAATATTCTAAAAGAGTAAGTACATATAAATTATAGTCAGTTCAACTATAAAAAACAATAAAAAATATTCGTAGCATGCGTATATAGTAAGGAGAATTATGGACGAAATTCTTAGTTTTTTTTCGGATCATGTAATTTTTATATCGACATGCAACAAAAGTTTTTCTATACTAAAATAAAGAATAATACATGGTATAATTTTGGATAAACAAAGTACTATACGAGATGACCTCTTACTTTCTCTGAAAGAGGTAGAAGACCCTGAAATTCATATAAATATTGTAGACTTAGGACTTGTATATAGAGTTGATATTTTAGATGACGAGAAAAAAGTAGAAGTAGACTTTACGTTAACTACTCCGGGTTGTCCTTTAGCAGATGTTATAGAAGAGAATATAGCGGATGCCTGTAGAAAAGTACTCAAGGATGCTGAAATTGTAACTCAGCTTGTGTGGACTCCTATATGGAATGTAGACTTCATGAGCGAGGATGCACGATTAGAACTTGGATTTCCTGTGTAATACATACATATATCAATGTATGTATGTGAATATTGCTTGTATGAGGTTTCTATGAATATACACATTGCCGATTTGCATGCTTCGATTGAGAATAAGAAAATTCTTAATGGAGTAACTATGCATTTAGAAGAAGGCACACTTACTGTACTCATGGGTCCAAATGGATCTGGAAAATCTACCATTTCAAATGTAGTAATGGGTAATCCAAATTACGAAGTCAATGAGGGAGATATAACTGTTGATAATGAAAGCATTCTTGAGCTTGAGCCGCACGAGCGGGCGAAGAAAGGGCTCTTCATGTCGTTTCAATATCCTGTAGAAGTTCCCGGTATTACCGTGGGACGTTTTTTACGCAGAGCATATGAGGCACTGCATGGCGAAGTTCCTTCGGGGTTTGTTTCGCTTTTAAGAAAAGAAATGGACATACTTGGCATGAATCATAGTTTCATTAACAGATATCTTAACGAAGGTTTTTCCGGTGGAGAGAAAAAGCGTATGGAAATTTTACAAATGCGTGTGCTAAAGCCTACTTTTGCGATATTAGATGAAGTAGACTCAGGGCTTGATATAGATGCAATAAAAGTTATTGCGCAAGGCATCAATGCAATGCGTGAAGAACAAAAGTCTCTTTCTATACTAGTGGTAACCCATTACAAGCGTATTGTTGATCATCTTCAAAATCTTGATGCATTGCATGTAATGCACGAAGGAAAAATTGTTGCTACTGGCGGTGTTGAAATTCTTGACAAGTTAGAAGAGCAAGGTTATGGATGGCTTTTAAAAGAATAAAGTTTTTCTTATATAACCTAAGGAGTGTAATATGAAAGAAGCAATTGTAGAAGTTGATGCTGCTCAAAATATTGGCAACGAATATAAATACGGATTTCATTATACAGATAAATCTGTGTTTAAAACTCGCAAGGGACTTGATGCCGATGTTGTGCGCGCAATTTCTGAGCATAAAAAAGAACCATCGTGGATGCTTGAATTTCGCTTGCGTTCTTTAGATGAATTTGAGCGTAGGCCGATGCTATCTTGGGGAGCTGACTTATCGCGACTTAATTTTGATGACATATACTATTACGCAAAACCAACTGAAGTGCAGTCGCGCACATGGGATGATTTACCTGCCGAAATAAAAGAAACGTATGATAGAATAGGTGTACCTCAAGCTGAACGAGATTTTCTTGCAGGAGTTGGTGCACAATATGATTCTGAAGTGGTATACAAAAATCTCAAAGAAGATTTAGTGCATCAGGGTGTCATTTTTTGTGATCCCGAAACGGCAGTAAGAGAACACGAAGAACTTGTCAAAAAATATTTTGCTACGCTTATTCCATACAATGACAACAAATTTGCTGCACTGAATTCTGCCGTGTGGAGTGGAGGCAGCTTTGTATACATACCGCCGGGCGTAAAAGTAGAAGTGCCATTACAGGCTTACTTTAGAATTAACACGCAGAGCTTTGGGCAGTTTGAGCGTACGCTTATAATAGCCGACGAAGGAAGTTTTGTGCATTACGTAGAAGGTTGCACAGCACCCGTGTACACTACCGATGCATTGCACAGCGCGGTTGTCGAAATAATAGCACTGAAAGGTTCTCGCGTTCGTTACAGCACTATACAAAACTGGTCAGGTGATATATACAACCTTGTGACAAAGCGTGCAATTGCCTACGAAAACGCAACAGTTGAGTGGGTAGATGGTAATATCGGTAGCCAAAGAACCATGAAATATCCATCGGTCTTACTCAAGGGTGAGGGAGCACATGGTGAAGTGCTTTCTATCGCCTTTGCAGGAAAAAAACAAGAGCAAGATACAGGCGGCAAAATAGTGCACGCAGCACATAATACAAGCAGCCGCATCACCTCAAAGTCAATAAGCAAAGATGGGGGAATAGCAACTTATCGAGGACACATTAAAGTGGATCCACATATTAAAAACGCAAAGGTCAATGTTGTTTGCGATGCCTTACTTATTGATGAAAAATCGAAAACAAACACGTATCCCTACATGGACATTCAAAGTCCGAATGTTTCTATTGAACACGAGGCGCGAGTGAGCAAGATAAGCGCAGACCAGCTTTTTTACTTGATGAGTCGCGGTTTTAACGAAGATGAAGCTGCATCTATGATTGTCAATGGTTTTTTAGATCCGCTTGTGAAAGAGCTACCTATGGAATATGCAGTAGAGTTAAATAGACTGATAGAACTTGAAATGGAAGGATCAGTAGGGTAGTTTACCTTATTTGAATACTAAAATTGTAAGGAAATTATGCATGAATACTGTCACTGAGTTTGCGCAGAAAAAATTTATCGACGAGTTGTGGCCAACTGATGCGCACGAAGAATGGCGAAGAAGCGGTCCAAGTGCCATACCATTTTCGAAACTTGAGAATGATATATATGATTCTGAACGAAGCATATACGAAGCTGTCCATGAACAAGTCAATGAGCTAGTGTCTTCACAAAAAGAAGTGTGTTACGAACGCTTTTCGCTACAAGCACTTTCTAACAATTCTCCCGTTTCTGTTATTCCGAAGTTACTCTCGCGTAGTATTTCCATTGATACAGACAAAATTGATTTTTGGCGCGTTGGAAGATTGACTGCTGAAACTTCGGGAATTATCGTGGTAGCTGATGATGCACACATAACAAACCCGATGAGAATTACCATAGAAGGCAGCGATCCACAGGCTGTCTATGCGCCACAGCTTTTTGTAGTGGTCGGCAAAGGTGTAAAATATAATATGAGCATTTCTCTAGAAGGAGAAGGATTTTTCTTGCCAGCGATATATTGTCATGTATGCGATGAGGCGGAGTTTCACTATTCGTTATTTCAAAATACCGGATTGGACTCAATTGTGATCAGTAATATGTTTTTAGAATGTGCACAATCTTCGCGTGTTATAACAAATTCTACGCAGTTTGGTGCTATGATAAGTGTTGATAGAATACATGGACATGTGATTGGTGAACAAGCGAAGGTAACACTAGGTGGCTGTTACTATGGATGCAAAGACCAGTTACTTGATATACGTGCGTATCAACACCATCGGTCGCAAAATTCTGAGAGTAGAGCAGTATATCACGGTGTAGCGCGAGATGAAGCGCACACTGTTTTTCGCGGACTTATCGGAGTAGGAGAACATGCAATAAACACAGACGCATATCTTACGAATAAGAACTTGCTTTTAAGCGAATATGCGCGCATGGACTCTATTCCTTGTTTAAATATTAATACTAATGAAGTATGTTGCAGCCACGGCTCTACCACAGGCGATATAAATCCCGACCATGTGTTTTATCTTATGAGTAGAGGCTTATCTGAAATACAAGCAAAGCACTTATTGATAGAAGGTTTTTTTGAATCTGTGTTTGACGATGTCTTTGATATCGAAAATGAAAAGGCATTGAAAATTATACGCAGCCGCATGATTGATGAATAATGCGTGAAAATAGCGTATGGGGTGGGTAAAAGCGTGTCGCGAAGATGAGTTTCGTACGACATATTGTTTTATACATAGACGAAAGGAAATAGCCTTGTACAAGCTTGAAGATGGAATATACGCTACCGATAATTCCTGCTCTCATGAATATTCGCCCTTGTGCGAAGGTATAGTTATGGATGGAAAAGTATACTGTCCAAAACACGGATCACGCTTTGACATTCGTACGGGAGCAGTTATCGATTTACCTGCTACACATCCGGTGAAGACCTATCCCGTAAAAGTTGAAGACGGCGATGTGTTTGTGAAACTATAACTATGCGTGTGCAGATGCTTTCCTCTGTCGATGCACAGGGGCGTGAAAATGTATCAGCTTTTGATAGTTGTGCTCAGTTGTTGTTACAAGGAGGTATCGTTGTATTTCCAACGGAGACTGTCTATGGTATTGCAGCTGATGCAACAAACAACGAAGCCTGCATGCGTATTTTCAATGCCAAACAAAGACCGCAGGAAAACCCGCTGATAATTCATGCTATCAATGTTGAGGATGCCTTAGCTTGTATAGATGCAGGAGATATTCGTGAAGAAAATTATACACGCAAGGCACATGCCTATCGCTATGCAAAAGCACTGCTTGTTCAGTACGGACCAGGACCACTTACGGTAATAGCATACGCAAATGACCGAGTATGTCGCAGCGCTTGCGCAGGTGGAGATACCATTGCAGTGCGAGTACCATCTCATCCTGTATGTAGAAAAATTATGCAGCGCGTTACAAAGCCACTTGCAGCGCCTAGTGCAAATATTTCTGGAAGGCCCAGCGCTACAAACGCACATATGGCATATCGTGAACTTGGAGCTGTAGTAGATGCAGTTATTGATGGAGGAAATTCATGTATCGGTTTAGAATCTACCATAGTTGATTGCACGCAGAGTCCACCCATTGTAGTGCGTCCCGGTACGATAACACGAAGTGAAATTGCAGCTACCCTTGTGAAAATGCACCATGGTTCTAAAACAAAACACGAGCGATTTTCACAATCGCCGACCTTAGTAGTGCCCGGAGCGAACTATCAGCATTACAAGCCGCAGTGTAAGGTGTATGCACTTGATGCACATAACATAAATTTCATTAAGACAATTGCGCAAGAATTTTACAAAACGAGTATGCGGTTATGCATGACATTTCGTGACAGCCTTGATGATACTTTACAATGGAATTTGTCTTATGAATACAAAAACTGGAATGAACTTGCTAAGGATTTATACGCGAAATTTGTACAAGCAGAGCAGATGCACTGTAGCGCTGTGTTTGTAGATCTGCCTACAGAGTGTGAGCACGAGGCTTTGTATAATAGGGTAATGCGTGCATCTGCGTGAGTGTTTTGCAACAAAATTGTATGAAGGTATGGGAGGCATGTGAAAACTATGCGTGTATTAGGCATTGAAAGCTCATGCGATGAATGTTCTCTTGCAATAGTTGACGATGGCATCAACTGCATAGGAATGGAAACTTACAGTCAAATTTCGCAGCATGCGCAGTATAAAGGCGTTGTACCTGAGCTTGCTTCGCGACTTCATGTACAATATGTTTCGCATTTGTACGAGCGACTTCTGAAAAATTCAGGCTTAGCAGAATCATCTATTGATGGCATTGCAGTTACTAATCGTCCCGGATTAAGTGGCTCGTTGATGGTAGGGCTTGCTTTTGCAAAAGCACTCTCTTTAAGGCTTGGTAAGCCATTTGTGGCAGTCGATCATATTGAGGCGCATTTTTATTCTGCAAGAGTTATGCTCCGTGAAGCACAATTATTAGCAAAGACAAAAGTACAGACAGAGCGTAATGCTCCTGTACAAAAAATATATCCATACCTTGGGGTAGTAGTGTCAGGTGGGCATACCATATTTGCGGTAGTTTCCAATTACGATGATATAGAAATAAAAGGAACAACTATAGATGACGCTTGTGGTGAAGTCTTTGATAAAGTTGCACGCGAGTTAGGATTTCGCTATCCCGGCGGTGCAGATCTTGATGCGCTTGCTCGACATGGAAATTCAGATGCTGCGTATTTTCCCATTTATTGTGCAAAACAACACGGATATAATGTTTCATATTCGGGACTTAAGACTGCAGTTATTCATCATAGAAAAAAATATTGGAATAAGGAATATAAAGAAAGCAATGAAAATATTGCAGCAGCGTTTTCTAAAGCTGCAGTAAGCATGATAACCGATAGAGTACATATGATGCATGAGTGTACAGGAATTGACTCTGTTTATTTTGGTGGAGGCGTTGCATGCAACTCATTTTTGCGTGCGCATTTTAATGATAAAAAATCTTTGCTTGAAGTTATTTTTCCACCGCCACTTTTATGTGCAGATAATGGCGCAATGATAGCAGGACTTGGCTATTGGTATCTTATAACCGATCGTTGTAGCAGCTACGATGTGACCGCACAATCTCGTAACCTGCAATATCGAAATAGAAATTAGTATAAGCTATAAAGATATTAAAAAAATGACACGAATTTTTCACACGATAAGAAGCATTTAATTTTCTTAGTGTAAAAACATTGTGTAACATGCTTTATAATATCAATAATGATACGAGATTCTATTGATAATGCCATACACAAGATTTCTCATTTTCCCAAGCAAGGTGTTATTTTTTATGACATTACGGGTATTTTGACTTGTCCTGCAGTATTTGCAGAAATTGTAGATTATTATGTCAATCGATATGCCACGGCGATTCCTAAGGCTATTGCTGCAATAGATTCAAGAGGCTTTCTTTTTGCATCACCTGTTGCCTATGCGTTGAAAGTTCCGCTCCTACTCGTGCGAAAATCAGGAAAACTACCTCGAAAAACCATTAAAAGAAAATTTGCATTAGAGTATGGCGAAGATGAAGTAGAACTTAACCCCGATGATGTACCTCAGGGTAATGTAGTATTGTTTGACGATCTGCTTGCAACAGGTGGGACTGCACAGGCGGCGTGTTTTTTACTTGAATCACAAGGAGCAGGTATTCAAGAAATAGCAAGCATTATAGCACTTGATTTTCTTCCTTATGCGAAGACACTTGAAGAATATAAAATTCACTATTTAATATCGTATGATACAGAATCATGTTAAATGGTATGAATTTTTTATGTATATGGTAATTTATCTATTGCGCGGAAGTTTCACGTGCAGGATAATGGTAGTCGCTTTTTTGTACAATATCGTTTTCACTTTGTGTTTTGCGTAATATGTTTTTTTCAAAGTCTTTTTTGCTTATAATACTTATCAAGCGTGCATTGTAATCTACAACCTTCCATATCTTATGTATGCGTTTTAAATAAAATACAAATTGTTTTATCGCCGTTGATTCGTCATAGGCATTGTAGATAAGTGTTGTAACTTCTGCATTATTACTTGTGTATGAGGTTTTTTCCACGCTAAAGTAATCAGGCGATGAAATATCAGCGATATTCTTGCTGTTATTTATAATTCTTTTTTTGAAATTTGCAAGTTCTTCGTTCTGCTGTGCTGTACTGAAGGTTCCAAATTCGTCATCTGAATTTACTGTGTTGATGTACAAGCTACGCAAATCTACCAAAGTAAAATACATATCCCAGTCTGATTTTTGAAGAGCATGCAACATTTTTGTGACAATATCATCGGGAGAGTATTTTTGCATTTTTTGTGCGCTACGATGTTCTGCTGTTTCGCTTGGTAAGATGAGTGCTTGATTTTTTGTAAAATTTGTAATGGGAATAAGTATTGCACGCGATGCTATAAATGTTTTGTCATCGTCGATATGCAAATGAGGATAATATCGTACTTGTATTTTATACACTCCGGGACGGGGTATTACGACATAATCTTCAATATTTATTACAAATGTATATGTGCTTTCAGGTTCAATGGTAATTGTGTTATAAACGGTATCTGAATTTTGGTTTTCTTTTATGTTTTTTGCCAGAGATAGAGGAATTTCTGTTTTATCAAACATACTTACTCTCATGCTTTGTCTGTAGTCTACTGCGACCATAATTGTTGCGGTAGTTTTTGACTCGTTTGACAGCAGTACATTGAGAGATTTCATCCCTAAAAATGGATATGCGATCACAGTCTTTTCTATACTGAGTTTTAATTGCCGTACATTGCTGCTTTGGGCATGTGTCATATGCGCGTTTACAAAAGAAAAACATGCGATAAGTACATACATATGCAGTACAATTATCATACGATGTATAAAAATGCTTTTTGTTGCATCCGCGCTTCGCATATATTTATTCATACTACTTCACTATATCGGAACATACAAGATCTGCTAAAGGTATAAGTTCTGCATGCATTCTATTGATTTCTTTTCCTTTGTATATGCAAAAGCCTTAGACGATATAAAAAAATTTGATATAAAGTCTCATGTATATATACAGACTGCACATACGAGTTATATGCCCTTATGGTTTTATGCACTGCATCAGCATACAGGCAAGCCTCTTGTACTAGTTACCCACAGCGATGAATACGCCGCTCTTTTGTATAAAGACTTGTTGTTGTACGAAAATTTTTTTCACGTATGCAGCAATAAAACATCGCCATTGTCGAGTGCAATTGCACATATTCCTTCGTGGGGATGCGCGTGTGGTACGCCTCTTGCACATTATGCCTTTTCGCGTATGGCGCGATCTTATGCCTTGCATGACATGGCACATACGAACAAAAGCATTGCAACATGTAACATACATGTGTGGAACGAGCTTCTACCACCGCGTGAACAATTAAATTCTAATGCTATAGAGCTTGAACAAGGTATGGCTTGTGATGTTCATGAAATAGCACAGGAGCTTATGCGTTATAATTTTTTGCGCGTACCGCAGGTAAGTGGCATTGGCGAATTTGCCATACGCGGAGAAATTTTAGACATCGGTATGTATAGCGGCACATGGAGAATCGTCGTAGACTTTGGAACCATTGAAACAATAACGTGCATTGCAACAGATTACCATGCAGAAGGCGAAGAAAAAACTTTTGAAGCACCGCGTTTATTTATACATCCCTATAGTGAAATTATTTGGAATGAAGAAAACATCAATTGTTTTAAGCGTATGGCAGCTTGTGTGCCAGATATGCCTTCTGCAGTTGTTCAAGATACGATAGAAAAACTTACTCGCGACGGCTACGACGAATACGATTATTTGTATTATCCAATTATTTACGAAAAATCCAGTCATATTAGTGAGTACTTCAATGAAAAACCATTGATTGTATTTTGTGATTTCCAGCTTCTGAATGCAGAAGAAAAACGATACAAAGATGAGTATAGAAGGCAGTTTCTGAAATCTACACATGTACGGTACATTCCGCGTCCTGAGACGGTCGAGTCGCAAATAAAAAAATGCACCAAGCACTTGGAGTATAAGCGCTTGCTTCATTCAGAACACAGCGAAGGTTATGCACTCGGCGATACACCGGTGCGTAGTTTTTCGAGTAATGTGCGTTTTTTTGAAAAGTACGTGATTATGCAACTTGAAGAGCAACAAAAACAAATAACAGAAGAAAAACATGCAAAAGTGTTTTTATGTGTTGCCGGAGAAGTAGAAAAAGAGCGCTTAGAAATACTTTTAGATGATGCCATATTTGAATATAAAGGGTTTTCAATTGAAGTAGCGCCCTTTAGTAAAGGCTTTGTATTAGCGCAATACGGCATATACGCATATCGGGAAACAGATGTGTTTGGAAAGAAATTTCATTCTTTTCATGCGGATGTCGTACAAAAAATAGAAAGTCTTGATGCTATAGAAATTGACGATTTGGTAGTTCATGTGCAGTACGGCATAGGCATTTTCAAAGGCTTGAAACGCATGACTATACAAGGTGCAGAAAAAGATTTTATGCATATTGCCTATAAAAACGAAGAAATGCTCTACGTGCCTATTGAGCAAATGAACATGGTACAAAAATATATTGGTGCACAGAAACAGATGGCGCAGATTGATGCACTCGGTGGTAAGGGATGGAATACGCGAAAGAAAAAGGTGTTGAAACAAGTTGAAGATTTGTCTGAAGAACTGCTTGCTCTTCAAGCACAACGAAATACCCATGTCGGATTTTCGTATCCTCGTGCGACTGAATGGGAAAAAGAATTTATCGCACAATTTCCATTTTCAGAAACACAAGATCAAATTCGTGCATGGGATGAAATTGACCATGACATGCAAAGTACCATGCCCATGGATAGGCTTGTTGTCGGTGATGTTGGTTTTGGAAAAACGGAGCTTGCATTCCGTGCAGCATTTAAAGCAATAAGTGCAGGTAAGCAAGTGGCTTTTTTAGTACCTACAACCATTTTGGCAGAGCAGCACTACAATTGCGCAAAAGAGCGCTTTGCAAATTTTCCCGTATCTGTTGCCATGCTTTCACGCTTTGTAGATGCAAAAACGCAAAAAAAAATCATAGCAGACCTTGCTAAAAGAAAAGTTGAACTGCTTATCGGAACACATCGTATTGTTCAGCGCGATGTGGTTTTTGAGGATATTGGGCTTATTATAATAGACGAAGAACATCGCTTTGGTGTGAAAGACAAAGAGAAGATAAAACAATTTAGAAAAACAGTCGATTGCTTATCTTTAAGTGCAACGCCTATTCCACGCACGCTGTATCAGTCGCTTATACAAGTACGCAGTATGTCTACGCTTACTACTGCGCCCGGTGCGCGCAAGCCGATAAAAACCTTTGTCGAGAAATACACAAGCATTATTGTGCGTAGTGCCATAGAGCAAGAATTGAGTCGGAAGGGGCAGGTGTTTTTTCTTCATAACAGAGTGGAAACGCTTGCAGAGGTTAAGCGATATCTTCAGTCTCTTGTACCACATGCTACCGTACTTACGGCAAGCGGACAAATGAACCCTCGCGAGTTAGAAGATACCATGTATACCTTTGTACATGGAGGAGCAAATATATTGGTTTCGACTACTATTATAGAGAACGGAATAGACATTCCATCAGTTAATACCATTATTATAGACAGAGCTGACATGTATGGCATATCTCAGTTGTATCAACTTCGCGGACGAGTTGGACGCAGCGATAAAATAGCCTATGCATATTTGCTTTATCCCGATGAACAAAAAATATCTGAAGTAGCACTAAAACGCTTGACAACAATAAGTGATTATAGCGACTTAGGTGCAGGATTCCATATCGCTATGCGCGATCTTGAAGTGCGCGGTGCAGGTAATTTACTTGGCAAAGAGCAAAGCGGTAGTATTTGTTCTGTAGGCTATGAATACTACCTACAGCTTTTAGAAAAAACCATGCAAAAGCAAAAAGGAATTCCTCTAGAAGTAAAAGAGCCTGTACTTGATTTGAAGTACACAGGCTTTATTCCATCGACCTATGTTTCTGACCTTAGCGTAAAAATGGATATGTACAAGCGTATAGCCCGCATTTACACAGACGAACAATATGAAAAAGAGCAGCAGTATTTTATAAAAATCTATGGACCTCTTCCTACGGAGCTTCAAAATTTGTTTAGCATTGCAAAAATAAAAATTCTTGCTCGATCGATACATGCGCATACACTTATAGAACAGGAACATGGGCTTGAACTACACTTGAATAATCTTTCACACATACGTGCAAATACTACAATGCACGACGCTATCTCTGCTCATATAGCCTCTGGTGCTCTTCGTATGCATCGCACAAAACCGAATGTGCTTGTAATTCCGTGTAAATCAACTATGACGCTTGATGAGAAATATCATGTACTTCAAGGCATATTATCGCGCATTGTAGAACAGGTATCGGCGTAATATGGAAGCACAATACGAAGAATTTTTGCCATTGTTAAGGCATTCGTTAAAAAGTCGTAGAAGCGTGTCCGAACAAGCTTTACATTTGTTGTTTCCGCATAAAAGTTATGTGCTACGAAGTTCTCGTACGCGAGTGAGACAAAAGCATATGTGTAAAGCAGCGATTGATACCTATGGTATTGTGTATGACCCTACCCGTATGTTATGCGATATTGTTGCAGATGATATTCACGATGCGCTTGTTCTCGACATTGGTTTTGGTGCAGGAGAAACGCTTGTTGCAATGGCAGCATCCGAACCGAAAACGCTATTTATAGGTGTCGAGACTTATAAGCAAGGCATCAGTACCGCATTTATGCGCTTACGAGAATTATCTCTTCAGAACATACGCTTTATGTGTCACGATGCAATTGAAGTATGTTTGAACATGGTAGGAAATCAATCTTTTGATAGAATACAGGTTTTTTTTCCCGATCCATGGATGAAAAAACGTCACTACAAACGCCGTCTTTTACACGCGCCATTTTTACATATGTGCTATGCGCTCTTAAAACAGAATGGAGTTTTGTGGATAGTAAGCGATTGGCAGAACTACGCAGAGGATGTGATGGCGCATATGCGCGTGCTAGAGCAGCATGGGTTTTTTACTTTTGATAATGATGCTTTGCATGAGTTAGAAACGCAGCGTGTTGAATCTCGGTTTGAAAAAAAAGGCAAGGAGCGCAATCATCAGATATATCGCATGGTCTATAGAAAAAGTGCCATGCGTCTTTAATGCTTCTTGCGAAGTACCATCAGTGAAAGAGGGTTTTGTGGTTTTTTGTTTTTTCGTATTTCAAAATGTACATGAGAGCCCGTCGAGGTACCCGTACTTCCCATAGTAGCAATGAGTTGTCCCGCCTCAATTTTATCGCCAATTTTCACCTTCTTGTCTAAAAGATGTCCGTAGAGGCTTTCATATTTTGTATCGTGTTGCAAAATGATAAAGTACCCAAAGATGCTGTCGAATCCTTCTTCTTTTACCACTCCGCTTTTTGATGCAAATATTTCTGAGCCTGAACTTGATGCTATATCTACGCCTTTGTGAAAATTTTTTCTTCCTGATATAGGACTTATGCGATATCCAAAACCCGAACTTATGGTGCCTTGCAAAACTGGAGGGCGAAACGTTTGTATGTTCCATGTGTTTTTTTCGAGCGTTGAAAAAGTTATGTCTTGAAAAAAATAAAATGTTCCTCGGGTCTGTGTATGTTCGCCTCTTATGATTATTGGCTTTTGCTTTTTCAGTGTTTTCGCGAGGCGTTTGTATAGCAAAAACTCTACATCATTTTTTGCAGAGAGGCTCATGAAAATACCATTTTGTGTCGGAACTATGATAATAGCACCTTCTTTGTAACGCGTGCGTACGCTGCTTCTATTAGCGCTTATCAGTGTTTCCAACGATATTTTTATGACATCTGAAATGTCTTGAAGTGATGTAAGCGAGCTGATGCGATACTCAAAAAAAAGAAGTCGTGATGGTTTGCTATCTCGATATATGGTAAATTGCTTGTAGTTTATATCTTGAAGGGAATGAGATTCTATGAGTGGATATGCATACAACATAAGGTGAAAGTTATAAGCGATACATAGCATGAGAAATAACATTTTTTTTTGCATGTATGGCATGCGCAAAGATAGTTTTTTCATGTGTTTAGAAATTCAAGAGGTAAAAAGCTTTATAACATCTGTTTCTTTTTTACATTGTAAAACCGCAGTGCGAAATGATTCTGAATTTAAAAGAGAACTTATTTTTGCAAGTATAGAAACATGCGGATAATTTTCAGGTGCGGCGATTAGTACAAAAATAGTGCTTAGCTGCGAATCTAAGGAATTAAAATCTATCCCCTCAGGTTTACAACCGATGACTATTTTTAGTTCTTTACAGGCTTCGCTGCGCGCATGAGGTAGCGCCACGCCGTGTTCCATACCGGTAGAAAATGTTTTCTCGCGCTCAAAGATGTCTTTTAAGAATTTATCTTCATTTTTAAGGTATCCGCCTTTATTCAATAGAGCTACGAGTTCTCGTATTACTTCATCTTTTGAATTTGATTGTATAGGCAGTTGTATAAGATATGGCGAGAGAAACTTTGACAAGTCGACAAATGTTTCTGAGGAGCATTTTACTATTTTGTTGTCTTTGTTGCGCTGGCTTGGTACGATGCTTTGAAGGTTGGTGTTTTTTTTCAGCGACAACGCTGCTTCTGCGATATTGGTACTTGCCTCATACAAGACGGTTTTGAAAAATGGTATGTTTTGTTCGTCGCAGAGAAATACTATCTTTCCTTTGGAAAATACTTGTAAGGTGAGAAAGACTACATCACGACGTATGTGATATGTTTCTCTATTTTTTTGTACTGTTTTGCTTACAAAAAATCCTTCTTCTTCTATGAGGGTAAGAAAGTCTAAAATAATAAAGCGAGCAAGTTGTGCGTGCCCAAGTTGCATTTCGCTTTTTGTAACGTTGTCTTTTTCTTGTTTCTTTGTTCCTTGTTTGTGTATGTTCAGTAAAGTAGTAAGTCCCAGTGATCCTGTAAATGATGTGATTACTATCATCATCATGATAGCGTTGTACATGGTGCTATTTATAATGCCACTGCCAAGCCCCATGCTCGCTACAATAAGCGAGACCTCGCCTCGTGGTATCATACCCATACCTATGCGAGCTGCGCCTATCGGTGTAAATCCCGTACAGAGTGCAATACCACTTGATCCTAAAAATTTTGCGATTATACACACAAGACTATAGGTAAGCCCCAGTATAAGTACTGGTTTTGAGATTATAGTATGTATGTCGATGTTCATGCCGCTTACGACAAAAAAAATAGGGATAAAAAGCATAAAAATAGGCATGAGTTTTTCTTGTATCACGTAGGACAAGTCAGTATTTGATAGGGTGAGCCCTACAATATAAGCGCCTATTATCATTGAGATTCCTACAGATTCAAATAATCCTCCAACAAAAAATGCGATACCGAGTACAAAGATAGAAAGATGTGTGGTACTTTTAATGGTACTTTTAAGCCCTTTTCCAAATTTGCGAGCGAATATAATTCCCAGTGTGGTACAGCCAAGCCATAGTCCGAAGGCTTTTAGTCCTATAGCGATTATTTGTGATGTTGGTATCGTTCCGCTTGATTGTGCTATTTCGCTTATTCCCGTAATAATTGCAAGCACAATAATGCCCATAACATCGTCTAAAATTGAGGCTGATAAAATAGTAACTCCTTCTGCAGAGTTCATTTTTTTGTGGTTTGAAAGTACCGTGGTGCTTATTGCAACTGAAGTAGCCATTGCGATGCTGCCCATGAAGAAATGCATTATGTTAAACCAACCTGCATTTGGTGCAAAAAGCACACTTACAAAATAACCTGCAAAAAACGATATACTAAGTTCGAAAAATCCTATGATGCTTCCTTTAAGAGCGTAGCGCAAAAAGAGTGCGACATCGGTTTCTAAACCCGAACGGAATAATAAAATAACCGATGCAACAATCGCTAAAGATCGTATAATTTTTGTACCTTCCATTGAAATATTTACAGAGGGGAAAAGGCCTTGTGGAAAAATACTTCCTAAGGGAAGCGCGCCTAAAAGAAATGGACCGATGATAATACCTACTACGATGTAGCCTATGACGCGAGGTATTGAAGCTTTATGCGTTAGCACATCTGATATTCCCGCAAGGGTTATGATAACAAAAATTTGAATGATGAGTTGAGCAGTAATTTGATAAGGTGAAATATCTGCATCCATAATTATTTACATGGTATCAGCACTTGTAATATGTGTGTAGTTCTTAAAATCCTTTAGAAATTTTTGCGTTTGTCGAAGATAATAGTATGGCAATACGAGGAATATATACCGCTGCGAGTGGCATGTTGGTTCAACAAAACCGACTCGATATAGTATCAAATAATTTGGCAAATGCTACTACTACCGGCTATAAGCGCGACACGTCAATAGACAAGGCTTTTCCTGATATGCTTCTGCGTCGTATGGAAATGCACACGGTAAAATTTCCGTATAACGAAATACCTAGTATTGGTGCGATAGACAAGGCGCCGGTAATTGGTAAACTTGGTACTGGCGTAGAACAAAATGAAGTATTCACTATTTTTGAACAAGGTCCTTTGCGCGTTACGAATAATTCCTTTGACGTTGCTTTACACGGTAACGGATTTTTTGTAGTCGAAACGCCACAAGGACAACAGCGTTATACGCGAAACGGTAATTTTATTATTGGTACAGGCAACCTACTTATGACAAAAGAAGGCTATCCTGTTTTAGGTGAAAAAGGCTATATTCGGGTGCAAGAGAACAATTATCGTATAGATAAACAAGGTCGTATTTTTGTCAATGCGGATTTACGCGATCCGGTGAATGGTTTTGTTGATGTGCGAGAAAACGATTGGAAAGGTGAAGTGCAGCTTGATGAATTTAAAATAGCGACTTTTGAATTTCCGCGTTATTTGAAGAAGCAAGGAGATAGCCTATGGAACAATACAGAGTATTCGGGTACTCAAAGTTTCTTAAGTTCAGACGGCGATGCGCGTCCTGTGTTTCATCAGGGTTATGTAGAAGCATCGAATGTCAATCCTATACGAGAAATGGTTTCAATGATAGAAGTACAGCGCTCGTATGAAGCGAGTCAAAAGGCAATTCAAACTCACGATAATGCAACAAATAGACTGTTGAGTTTACAAACATAAGGTAGGATAACTATGGTACGTTCATTGTGGACAGCTGCGTCCGGCATGCTAGGACAGCAGTTTAATATTGATACTATTTCAAACAATCTTTCTAATGTCAATACGACGGGCTTTAAGAAGAATAGAGCAGAGTTTCAAGACTTGATATATCAAACCTTACGGCATGCGGGCACTCCCGCTACCGAACAAACGCTGGTACCGGTAGGTTTGCAAGTAGGAAATGGCGTGCGCAGCGCAGCATCTACAAAAATATTCACGCAAGGTGCACCTCGTGAAACTGCAATAAAAACAGATATTGCGGTACAAGGGGAAGGATTTTTTCGAGTTTTGTTACCCGAAGGACGATATGCCTACACGCGCAATGGAGAATTTAAGATAGATAGAAACAGACAGCTGGTAACTCAAAATGGCTATCGAATGCAGCCTGAGCTTTTCATACCGCCTGATGGAGATATGAAAACGTTAAAAATCACGACTGATGGTAGAGTTTCCATACAAGTTGCAAATGAGGAAGTGCCACGCGAGATAGGGCAAGTTATACTCTTTCGTTTTAGAAATAATGCGGGGCTTACCGCAGTAGGTGATAACAACTTTATAGAAACCATTGCATCGGGTGAAGCATTTGCCGTGCAACCTGGGGACCCGGGTGCGGGGTTATTACGACAGGGTTTTGTAGAGCGTTCAAATGTAGATTTGATTTCAGAATTTGTAAACATGATAACCGCTCAACGAGCCTACGAGTTTAACTCAAAGGTAATACAAACAACGGATTCTATGCTCGGCACCGCCGTTTCTCTTAAGCGTTAGTGTGGGAGCATATATGATTATGACATCGTTACAAACACAAGCGCTACAGCCTCAAGCTTTTACACAGAAAGCGAAACCTATGCACAGTACACAGCGGCTTGAAAAAGTTGCACAAGAATACGAAGCGTTATTTGCCAAAATGCTCATACAAAGCATGTATAAATCTGTTAATACCTCACAGTCATTATTTTCAAATACAAGCACAAGCGGCACTCCACAAAAAATGTTTGATGACATGCTTTATGAACAATATGCGGATGCGATATCAAAACAAAAAATACTCGGAATAAGCACTCTAATTACTGAACATTACAAAAGCATCACATAGTTTCACATGTCGCAGAAATCGCAACAGCGAAAAAAGAGTGATAGGACCTATCTCATACTTATTTTTGTAGTATTCGCTATTTTTATTGTTGTCATGCATGCTTCGACGCAAAATAATACTGAATCTTTTTTTAGAAAGAAGGATGTTCGTACTGTTACAAAATCTACAACATCGTATAAACAACCTTTAGATATTTTAGGTAAAGCAACAAGCAAAATCAAAAAAGGTCCGTTTTTTTATGTATTTATAGTGCTTGATGACGCAGGCGCTGCAGATGAGCAGCTTCATCCTTTTTATGCATTTCCAGAATTTGAAAAACTTACTTTTGCTGTGTTGCCACATCTTATTGATACGCAATCTGTTGTGCACGCACTTGAGGCGAGAAATGCTTCCTATATATTACATATGCCGATGCAACCACTTGGTTTAGAAGATCCGGGACCTTTCGCTTTGCGTGAGAATTATTCCATGCAAAAAATAACTGAACTTACGATGAAAAATATACAGAATATTCCAAATATCATCGGCGTAAACAATCACATGGGTAGTGCGGCAACTGCAAATGAAACGCTTATGTATACCATGCTTACGTATATAAAGAAAAAAAATTTATTTTTTATGGATAGCCGCACATCTGGAAAATCCGTGGCATTAGAGATTGCATCACGCGTTAAAATTCCTTTTATTACTCGAGATATATTTTTGGATAATCAGGAAAATGTCTATTATATTACAAAGCAGCTACAAAAAACGGTTACGCTTGCACGGAATCGCGGTTTTGCAGTTGCTATAGGACATGTGACAAAAAGCGAAACTGCACAAGCATTGATTTCTGCATATCAAACTATGAAAGCACAAGGCGTCTTGTTTGCATCTTTACGCGAGTATTTTTCCTATGTTCGTTGAGGTTTATTTTAGCATTTTTTCTTAATTTTGTTATAGTATTTCGCGTCTGAAGAAAGCATCTTTGACAAAATGTAGTTTTATGCTTGTAATTTATTGCTATAACGGTGTTGGTGTTCCATATCTACACTATATTCGATATACTTATATGAGTATGGATATACCTGTTGGATTAAGTTATAACGACGTACTCTTAGTACCGGGATATTCTAAAGTTCTTCCTAATGAGATATTGACAGAAGTTACGCTTGCGAAGAAGATACCATTGAAAATTCCCGTTTTGTCTGCCGCGATGGATACGATAACAGATGCGCGTCTTGCATCAGCATTAGCCGCAGAAGGTGGCGCAGGCGTGATACATAGAAATTTTTCTATTAAAGAACAAGCTCGGCAAGTTTCACAAGTAAAAGAGTCTCTTTCTTGGATTATTCACAGACCTATTACGATAAGTCCTATGCATACTGCAAATGAAGCCTATCAAACGATGGAACACAATAACATCAGTGGACTTCCAGTGGTACAAGAAAAAAAACTTGTCGGTATTGTAACTCGTAAAGATTTAGTTCTCAGTGCTAAGCTTGATGCTCCTGTGAGCGATATCATGAATAGCGATCCTGTGTGTTACATTGGACAAACTCCAAGCGTTGAAAGTATCATGAATCTTTTTCAAAGACATCGAGTGAGAAGAGTAATGCTTGTTGATAACGATAAAAAACTTTTGGGATTGGTAACACTCAATAATTTTTATAGTAGGCAATCTAGAAATAATGAGAAGAAGGCAGCGGTTGATGCTATGGGTAGGCTTATTGTTGGAGCTGCAGTTTCTCCACATGGGTTAAAAGAAAGAAGTGAAGCACTAATACAAGCAGGATCTGATTTTTTGGTTATTGATACGGCACATGGTTATTCTGCAAATGTTATTACTGCGATAAAAAATATTAAAACGTGGTATGCAGATATTCCTTTAATAGCGGGAAATGTTGCAACAGCCGAAGCTACAAAAGCGCTGATTGAAGCAGGTGCAGATGTTGTAAAGGTTGGCATGGGTCCAGGTTCAATTTGCACAACGCGCATAGTCAGTGGAATGGGCATGCCACAGTTTACTGCTGTTATGGAGTGTGCAAAGGTTGCACAAGAAATGGGTTCCGCTATTATAGCTGATGGTGGAATTGAAAGTTCAGGAGATATTACAAAGGCAATAGGTGCAGGCGCATCATCTGTAATGATAGGCGGTATGTTTGCGGGTTTAGAAGAAACACCCGGAAAACAGCATATGTTTTCAGGTCGCATGTATAAACTTTATCGAGGTATGGGTTCAGTAGGAGCTATATCTGCAGGAAGTGGAGATCGATATCAGTTTTCTGTAGGAGAGCGTATAGTTCCGGAAGGTGTTGAATCTCGAGTACCATATAAAGGACAATTAAAGCCGTATTTATATCAGCTTATAACGGGGCTTAAAAAAGGTATGGGATATTGTGGTTGTAAGAGCATAGAAGAGCTTATGAATTACAAGAAATTTATTCGTATTACGCATGCAGGAGTATTAGAAAGTCACGTGCATGGTGTAGAAATTATAGATGAGTAAGGCTGTCATCTAAAACAGTGGTATTGGGGATGAAAAATATATGATATTTGCAGGACTAGGGTTACAATGGGGGGACGAAGGGAAAGGGAAAGTTATTGACTATCTTTCAAAAAATGTAGATTGGGTTATTCGATTTAGTGGTGGAGCAAATGCAGGACACACTATTGTTCATCAAGGAAATCAATATGCATTACATCTTCTTCCTTCGGGTATTTTGCACGAAAATACAAAGGTGCTTTTAGGACCGGGCATGGTCATAGATCCGCAGCAACTTGTAGAAGAGTTACGGCAACTGAGTGAGAACAACATCAATTGGAAGGATCGTATCTTTATATCTGAAAGGGCGCATATTGTGTTACCTTCTTATAAAAAACAAGATAAGAGTCTTGAAAAAAAACGCAAATATAAATTAGGAACAACCTTAAAAGGTATTGGCGTTGCCTATTCGCACAAGGCCTTAAGGATATCTACTCGCTTTATAGATGTTTTAAATATAGAAAATACTGAAATAGTAAAGCGTAGTGAAAAGGAGTTTCTTGAAAAATATAAAAAGATGTTTACTTCACTTATGATAAATCATAACATCATTTTGGATAATATTTCAGAAAAAGAACATGTTCTCTACGAGGGATCTCAGGGTGTGTTGCTTGACCCTGATATTGGAACCTATCCTTATGTAACGAGTGGGCAGACATCTCTTAACGGTATATACGGGTGCGGAACACCTCATGGTATGCCCCTCGATCATGTGTTGGGTATTGCGAAAGTATACAACTCGCGCGTTGGTGACGGACCATTTCCTACGGAATATCGATCTCACGAAGAAGAATTACTTAAAGACATAAGAGAGCGAGGTCATGAGGTAGGTACTACTACGGGTCGTCAAAGACGCTGTGGGCATCTTGATCTTGTAGCGTTGAAATATGCCTGTAAAATGAGTGGTACTACGACATTGATATTGACGCACTTTGATGTACTTGATATTTTCAAGGAGATCTCTGTGTGTGTAGGGTATGAAGTTGACAATGCTGTTATAGATTATTTCCCCGCGCAGTTTTCACAATTTGGCAGTATTAGTCCTGTGTTAAAAAAATTTCAAGGATGGAATATTTCCACAGAAGATATCACTGATTGGAAAGATCTTCCTGATGCAGCACTTGTACTTATACGGTTTATAGAAACATTTGTAGGAGCTTCCGTAGAAATACTTTCGGTAGGTCCCGATAGAAAACAAACTATAGTCAAGAATGACTATTGGAAACAATTTTTACAATAGGTTTTACTTTTATTCTTCTTGTTTTCTAAAAACTACAGTATTGCTTATACAAAATTCTATTTTCCGAATTTTCTTTTTCAGTGATATAGGCCTACTTTATGTTCTTAAGCATTCCTTTTATAGATTGCTGGGCTTCTCTATCAAGTGTTTTTTGTTTAATGGTGTTTTTCTTATCGTGTAGTTTTTTTCCCTTTGCAACTCCTATACTTATTTTTATAAAACCGCGGGAAATAAATATATCCAGTGGCACAAGCGTACAGCCTTTTTCTTCGCAAGCTTTGCGCATTTTTCTTATTTCTTTTTTTTGGGCGAGGAGTATCCTAATACGCAGTGGGTCAAGTGCGTGGTCTGTGTAAAATGCATATGGATTCACGTAGAAGTTGTGTAGGTATAGAACATTGTTTTTAATACGAGCAAAAGAATCTGAAAAATTGCATTGCTTTGCTTTTATCGATTTTACCTCACAGCCTAAAAGCACTATGCCGCATTGATATGTCTCGTTTATAAAGTACTCAAAATATGCTTTTTTATTCTTTTGTAAAACAACATCGTGTAAAACGGTACTCATGCATGGAAGTCCATATTATTGGCGTGGTAGTGGTACTAGTGCAATTCTAAATCCGATATAAGAACTTACCCATGCAGGTGGTATAGAAGCGTTGCGAGTTTTTGCCATGTTTTGTTCTACATTGCGTATTGTAGCAGGCACATCCTTAGTAATGGAGCTGCCTCCTAATATGACTTTTTCGCTTCCATATTGCGGACCATTGAAGTTTGCAAATTGCGGAAGAGGAGCATACCATGAACTGGTAAATTCCCACACGCCTCCAAAAAAATTTGGTTTTTTGCCATGTGTTTTGTATGCATTTTCAAATGCCGTGCTTTCATCAGGCAGCGCGAAAATAAAAGTATCTTGTGTATGTTCTAAAGATGCAGCGTGCCATTGGTATTCATTAGGTACAATGGCTTTATATCCTAAGTATGAGACTTTTGTACTAAACCATTTCGCAAATACTATTGCATCGTAGTAGCTTATAAACCGCATGGGCAAGTATGGTGTTGTTTCTGGTGAAAATTCTTGTAAGTACCTTGAGAAATGATCGGGTGAAAGAGCATTCGTACCATCCCATGAAGTATCTTGTAAAAAACGATTGTAGTGCGCTTGAGTTACTTCACTACTCATGATGAAAAACGCAGGCACCGTAACAGAAAATGCATTGTGTGTTTTTGTATTGTTGTTTACTAAGCGCAAAGCGTCTTCTGTTTCTAAAAACAATCGTAGTTTATTTGAAGCTGTTTTGATTTTTTGAATACCATAAGAAAGTTTTTTGCGTGGCACATGCAAAAATAGTATATCGTCAATATAGAGCGTTGACGAAGATGCATTGACGTCTTTGTAAATGCTATCGCCTGAAAGTGAGATGAGAGTTTTGTTTTTTACTGGATTTTGCATAAGACGTTTATAGGCTTGGACTGCAACATCAGTTGAAAGCTCTTGTTGCATAAATGAAAAAGAAAAAGATGGTTCTTGATTTTCTGAAAAGGCGATGTTTTGATACGGGAGTGCCTGACGTATAATATCTTTTTGTGTATTTTTGATATCCGAAGTGTACGAACTATTACCGCGTGCTTCGTAGAAATTTTGTACAGCATCTAAGTTTTTAAGCGATGCAGAAAGCGTATCGGGTACAAAATATTGGAGCTTATTATGATCTACAATGCTCCATGAGGCTATATCTTCTGTTGTTTGTTGTATGAAAGTCTGTGTATTTTCTAAAGGTAGTACCGCTTCTATGTTTTTCGTCCTTAATGAGGAGTTGCGCAGTATGCGTATATTTTTTGTAGTTATTTCTTCTGTATGTGTTGTAAAAGATGGAAGTGATACGACAACCGTGTATGTTCCTTTTTTCAATACTTCTGTATATGGCGTTGCACCTTTATAGATATTGTTTACTAACACTGCTGCACCTGAAGGAATTGATCTTATGTGTACACGTGTGCCGGGCGATAAAACTGCGGTAGGAACTCCTACTAGTACGGAAATAATTGTTAGTAAGAGGATTATCCATAAAATTGGAACATAAATCATCGGCTGTATTCCCAACACTGTTTTTAGTTTTACCGGTGTGAGAGAAGCGAGATGTTCTTGTTCTTCTTTAATCGTTTGATCCATATATTGTATGATATACTATTTTATAGTCGCATGAGATATAAGGCATTCCACGCATCTTTATAAAATATTTATGAAAAATCACGCACAGAGTATAGCTGTTTTTCTCATCCGCATTACGGAAAAATATCTTACGTATCGCAAACGGAAAAAAGCGCGTACGGTTTTTCGACAAAAACGGCGTGGATTTATTCAGGACTGGATATATGCGTTTCTATGGGCAGCGTCTGTCGTGCTTGTGCTCAATCAATACTTTTTACAAGGGTATCAAATTCCTTCAGGGTCTATGATACCAACGCTTAAGGTAAGAGATAAAATTTTCGTGAATAAATTTATTTTTGGTCCTGAGCTGTTACCAGGTTATAAACGCATATACACAGGCAGAGTACCAAAGCGGTTTGAAACGATTGTGTTTGAAAGTCCCGAATATTTAAGTCGAGGCGTGGCATTTGAAATAGCACAGCGGGTACTTTACATGCTCACCCTCTCGTTTGTCGATATAAACAAGGACGCATTAGGAAAACCACGCGTACAATTTTTAATAAAACGTCTTATAGGAATGGGTGGTGATACGATACGGTATCAGAATGGTGGACTTGTGTATCGAGTACAAGGCACAGATTCATGGTATAGCGAAAGAAAATTTCGGCAGTATACGGGATCTAGTTTTGCCTATCCGCCGAATTATACTTCTGAGAATGAAAGACGTTTTGCAATTGAGAAAGATGCATTATCACAAGCGCAAGCTTGGTATCAAGGAGAGCGCATATCACGCGCATCTCGTAATTATGAAGTGCAAATGCGTGCATCAATGTATGCACATGAAATGTTTCCTAGTACGATAGCGCCTGCACTTTCATATGCAGAAGCGAAAAATGGATGGCAGATCCCTGAAAAATATTATTTCTTCATGGGCGATAATAGAACAAATTCTTATGACAGCAGGTTTTATGGCTATGTTTCACAGAGAAATGTGCTTGGGAAAGCATTGTTTATTTATTTGCCGTTTTCACGCAGTGGAAGTATTAAGTAATATGCCTATTTTTTCACTATCTTTTATAAATTAATGACTGTATAATGAGTGCGATAAAATCTACTGAAATTTTTTTTGTACATTCAAATCAAAAGAAAAAAAACTTTTTCGTTGTTATCTTTTTCACGTATGTTTTTATATTTCTTCTTTATTATATACTGCATGCGTGGGTATTTCGCGTTGTGCTTATACCAATAGACACGGTATGGCGTACTCTTCCGCATTACGCGAAACAATATCCATCTGATAATAAACACAAAACACAACGAGCAATAGTTCTTTCTTCGCCTTATGGAATACGTATTTTAGACCGTCTGTGGTCACTTCCATTTCACAAGAACCCCATGCGCGGCGATGTAGTACTCGTTGCCCATAGCTTAAGAAATGACTCTGAGAAAAATGTGTTTTTTCACAAAAGCTTGCGAAAGAAAATACGCACCATTATATCTCTTGTGACGCTTAACATTATAAAACCCTCTACAAAATATAGCATAATGCGAGTTGTCGCAACCGAGTACGAGAGAGTATCGTTTTCTGGTACGAAAATTTATGAACAAGATTCCTCAGATATTATTGTCTCTGATGATCATATACTTCCATATGTAAATGCAGATAACGTTGTTCAAGTTCCACATGGAGAATTGTTTTTAACGAGTGACACCGCTTATGGATTAGATAGTCGATATAAAGGCACGTATAAAGTTTCCGATATTGTTGGAAAGGTAAAGTTTTTTGTAGGTCCTATATGGAGTAAGGTTGTGAACCACTAAATACTAGTCTTTCTTAATAATTTTATAGAGGCTTATTTTTATAATTCAAGGTGTGTCGTAATTTCTTTACTTTACACATTTGTAGTGATGACATATAATAATAAAACTCATGTCAAGCTCAGAAACAGAGACAAAACCGTTAAGACATGCTCTTATAAAAAAAGTTTTGCCAAAGAGTGCGGAAACTAATCCACCATCTGCTACGAAAAAGAAATTTAAAGTAAAACTGAAACCTGTAAAGCAAAAACTGTCCGAGGATAATGTCTCTGTAAAAGAAAAATCTGCAAAAACACAAACCTCAGATGCACAAACGACACAAAAAACGGCACATGCGCCTTTTAAAAAAGCTGCAAATAGAAATACAAAATCGACAGCATCACAGACATCTTCACATGCGAATAAACCGCGCACTACGTACAATGTTATAAGCGAAAAAACACCTGTTGAGAAAGCGCCCATTAACGATGGCGCACGCAAAAGTTTTAAAACCACGCGCAGAAAGCAATTTTCATCAAAAAGAGATAAGCTTGTAGAAAAGAACATTCAAGTAAAGTCAAAATCAAAAGAGGTCTCCCCCCCTGTCACCGCGGTACCAAAATCTATTTCAATTATGGGGAGCATTTCGGTTGCAAATCTTGCAAAGAAGATGAATCTCAAAGCATCGGTGTTACTTTCTAAGCTTATGGGCATGGGTACTGTTGTGAGTATCAATTCAAACATAGATGCAGACACCGCACAGATTCTTGCATCGGAATATGATTGCAACGTTACTATTGTCTCGCTTTACGATCAAACGATTATAGAAACGAAAAAAGATTCTCTTGAGGATCTTGTTTCGCGTGCACCTATTGTCACTGTTATGGGACATGTAGATCACGGAAAAACTACGCTTTTAGATGCCATACGTCGATCCGATGTTGCTGCAAATGAACAAGGTGATATTACGCAGCATATTGGTGCATATCAAGTACATGTAGATGAAAAGCCGATAACGTTTTTAGATACTCCAGGACACGCTGCATTTTCTCTTATGCGTGCGCGGGGTGCGCAGGTAACGGATATTGTGGTTTTAGTTATTGCAGCGAACGATTCGGTAAATACGCAAACTAAAGAGGCGATAACGCTTGCAAAAGATGCAAAGGTTCCTATCATTGTTGCGCTAAACAAGATGGATAGCTCATCTGCAAATCCTGATAAAATTTTACAGCAATTAAGCGACTTAGAACTTGTTGCAGAAGAATGGGGTGGTGATATTTCAGTGTGTAAGATATCTGCATTAAAAGGAGAGGGCATAGATACTCTCTTAGAGACCATACTCTTACATTCTGAAATGCTTGAACTGAAGGCTAATCCAAATTGTGCAGCTGAAGGCAAGATTATAGAAACTCGTGTTGAACAGGGTTATGGTGTAGTTGCCACCGTTATTGTAGAACGAGGAACACTTCGCGTCCGTGATTGTTTTGTTGCCGGTATCTATTCGGGAAAAGTGCGTATGTTGCTCAATGACAAAGGACATACCGTGAAAGAAGTAACACCAAGTATGCCCGTAGAAGTTGTAGGGCTTGAAGGCATGCCTTCTGCGGGAGTTCCTTTTCAAGTTACGGAAGATGAAAAAGAGGCAAAATCAGTCTCAATTCGTAGGCAAGAACTTGCGCGTCATCAAAGTAATCAAAGTATAAAAAAAGTTACAGGAGATACGCTTTATAGCACGATAGAAGCAGAAAATATTTCTTTGTATAAAGTCATTATAAAAGGTGATGTACATGGCTCTGTAGAAGCTATAAAAATGGCTATAGAAGAAATAGGCAATGAAGAAGTGAAGATACAAGTGGTAGCTGCAAGTGCAGGAGAAATCAATGAAAGCGATATTATGTTAGCTACTGCTTCTGAAGCAGACATTATTGGGTTTCACCTTAAGCCTTCGCAGAAGATACTTAAACTTGCACAGCAAAGTAAGATAACGATACATCGCTTTACGGTTATTTTTAAAATCATAGAAAAAATGAAAAGTATTATAAGTAGTATGCTCTCGCCGGATATTGTTACAGAGAAAATTGGTGAAGTAGAAATACGCAATATTTTTACTGTATCAAAAATTGGTACCATTGCAGGTTCATATGTTCAGACAGGCAAAGTTATAAAAAATGCTGTTGTTCATGTTATTAGAAATAACAAAAAAATTGCAGAAGATAGAATTCAGTCTTTGAAGCGTTTTCAAGATGATGCAAATACGGTAGATACAGGATACGAATGTGGAATTTTGCTTGTAAATATGCATGATTTACAAGTAGGTGATGTAATACACATATTTGAAGAAAAAGAAGTCACAAAAAGTATTACGTAAGATATGCCCTCTTTTAAAATTCTTCGAATTGAAAAAATTTTACTTGAAGAAATAAACTCGCTTATAGTATTAAAAAAGATTAAAGATCCGCGCGTCAGTTCGCGTGCTTCTATTATGTATGTGAAAGTTTCAAAGGATATCACTGCAGCGACTGTATTTGTTTCAGGATATATGTCAGATGAGAAACTCCAAACTATTGTTGACGGATTAAATCACGCGCGGGGATTTATTCAAAAACATATTGCTCAAAAATACACATTCAAACATACGCCTAAGCTTCTTTTTAAAAAAACGCAGGCACTGCACCGTGCAGAGTCAATTATTGAAATTATGCGTCAAAATTCCACAGAGCATGGCAGCGAAAATTCACAGGATATTAAGCAATCTGAAGATAACGAATTCATGCATGAAAAATAGCTGCTCTTTAAATAATCAAAATTCACAAATATATTTTTCTGCATTAGTTGTTCATAAACCCATAGGTATTACATCTCACACGCTTACGAAGCGCGTTGCTCGCTTTTTAGGCATATCTAAGGCAGGACATACTGGCACCTTAGATAAAGCTGCATCGGGGCTTATGATAGTACTGCTTGGCAAAGCGACAAAGTTTAGTCGTTTTTTTCTTTCACTTGATAAAGAATATCGTGCTGTTTTTGCATTGGGGGTAGAGACTACCACGTTAGACTCCGAAGGTACGGAGACTAAGAGTGCGATAGCACCGAGTGAGGAATCCTTTACCAAGGCCTTTGATTCATACAAAGGGGTAATAGAACAGCGTCCGCCTTTGTACTCTGCGGTACATATAAATGGAAAACGTGCGTGGCATTACGCAAAGACAAACCCTACACTTATCATTCCTCCACGTAAAGTTATCATATATAACTCACAGATTATATTATTCGACTCCTCACAGCATCGTGCAGTATGTACTTTTCAAGTTTCAAGTGGCACCTACATACGATCAATTGTTCGTGATATTACGGAGGCATGTAACTCTTATGGGCATTTGCAGGCATTACAACGCACTCATATTGCAAGCATAAATCTCAATGAAGCGGTAACGCTTGATGATATCGAAATGGGAAATTACAAAAGATCTCAGTTTTCACCCGACATACTTTTACGCCGCGTCAGAAAAGTCGATGTTGTTTACAGCGATAATATAAAATTGCGTAGGGCACTTTTCTATGGTATATCTCCTGAAATAATAACAACAAGAAATGAATCGCAGATACCTGTGATGCTCTACGACAAAGAAGGCTTTGTAGGCATGTGGGAGTTTACTTGTGGAACGTGGAAAATTGTTATGCACATGGCAGATGACCATAAATAAAAAGATACTTATCATAACCTACATTACTTGTAGGCTTGTTTCTATCTTCTACTAATACTTAGTTTATTCTTACATATACAAAGTAATTTACTTTTTTAGTATAATTATATTTCGTTGTAGTAAATAATTACCTACAATATATGTATATTTTAAAAAATAAGGAATTTAATCATGAAAGAAAAAAAATTATTGTTGTATGTGCTATTTTTTGTAGTAGTTTTTTTGTTTCTATCTTGTCCCAACTCAGTAACAGAAAATAATGAATCTTCTGAAGAAAATAAAGTATCAATAAAAGATGTAGATAATGATGATGTAATTGATACTAAGAAATATCAGAAGTTTCTCGTAGAAATAGAAAATCCACTAATGATATCTGCAGGAAGTGTTAATAATTTTGTGATAAAAGAAGACGGTACGCTGTGGACATGGGGAGATAACCAATATGGAAAACTCGGGCTTGGGGACACAACTAATAAAAATATTCCTACGCAGGTGGGCATAAATAATAGTTGGAAGTATGTTTCTGGGGGCATCAGTCACACGCTTGCAGTAAAGACAGACGGTACCTTGTGGGCATGGGGACGTAACTATTATAGAGAGCTTGGGCTTGGGGACACAACTGATAGAAATATTCCTACGCAGGTGGGATCAGCTACAGACTGGAAAAGTGTTTCTGCAGGTCCAGAGCATAGTATTGGGATACGGACAGACGGTACGTTGTGGGCATGGGGACGTAATCGTTATGGAGAGCTTGGGCTTGGGAGCACAATTGATAAAAATATTCCTACGAAGGTTGGCTCAGCTACAGACTGGAAAAGTGTTTCTACCGGATATTATCACAGCGTTGCGGTAAAGACAGACGGTACCTTGTGGGCATGGGGACGTAAGGATAATGGACGGCTTGGGCTTGGGATCACAACTGATAAAAATATTCCTACGCAGGTTGGCTCAGATACAGACTGGAAAAGTGTTTCTACCGGATATTATCACAGCGTTGCGGTAAAGACAAACGGTACCTTGTGGGCATGGGGACGTAACGATAATGGACGGCTTGGGCTTGGGGACACAAATATTGGGTTTGATGACGAATCAAAAAATAGAAATATTCCTACGCAGGTTGGCTCAGATACAGACTGGGAAAGTGCTTCAACAGGTCCGTACTACGGTTTTGGAATAAAGACAGACGGTACGCTGTGGGCATGGGGGAGCAATGCGCGCGGAAAGCTAGGATTAGGTGGGGTTGATACTAGTGACAAAACCTCACCCACAAAGCTAGGCACTGATACGATGTGGAAGGCTGTCTTTCCAGGAGGAGGTCAAACTTTTGCGGTAAAGACAAACGGTAACTTGTGGGCATGGGGGCATAGTCTACCATTTTTTACAACAAATAAAAATATACCTCAGCAGATAACAAATATTAAAAAGTAATAATTATCTTAAGGTAAACTATTGTGCACGTAACATTATGATTTTTGAAAAACCTTAGCGTAACCCTTGAATTATGTCGTCAATTTTTCTATTAGTATTATAAGAAGTGAAAAAACTTTAAAATTAAACTAATAAACAAAAAAAGAGGAATCATTATGAATAAACAATATATATATATATATATATAGCTCTTTTTGTACTCTCTTCTATTATTTTCTCATGTGAAGAAAATCAAACAAAGCAAAAATCACAGAGAGAAGAATCACAAAAAGAAGAGCCACAAGAGCCAGAAGAGCCACAGAGAGAAGAATCACAAAAGGAAGATCCACAATTATTAGCAGCGCGTAAGCTGAAAATAAAAAAGAAACTAGAAGCGTATTATAACGCCAATAATTACGCACAGATCTTAAAAGAAGTAGAATCATATCTTAAACTTGTTCCGAATTCTTTTGATGGACTCAAGTGGCAGACAGTTGCCAAAGCATATTTGGAGAGTGAAGAAAATGCATTAGCTAATGCAGATAAAACAGTGAAGTTGCACCCGAACAATGCAGATGCATACTATCTGAGGTTCTTTGCGCGCATAGACAGCGTGAATAAAGCAAAGTCATCAGCTGGAGATGCATGCCTAAAATTTCAAAAGAATAAAACAGAAGCACTGAAGGCAGATGTACTTACGAAATTAAATACTGTTATACGTATCTTAGAAATTCAGGTTTCCGATTCTGATAAGGCTCTTAAATTGAATTATGCGAAGTATAGCACGAGTAGATTTCTACCTGTTTTTAATGGAGAAAAAGGTTCTCTCAATACATACAAGAATATAAAAACTAAGGTAATGAATGGCGGTACATGCTATTAAAGTAGCGCGTGATTTACCCCCTACAATATTTTCACCTAAGGCATAGTAGCGCGTATTGTACTTGTATACTTCTAGCATGAAATATACATTCTTTCTATACTAATAAAGAATGTCTGTACGAGTACGATACGCTCCATCACCTACGGGATACCAGCACATAGGTGGAGTGCGCACTGCATTGTTTAACTATTTATTTGCAAAGTCTCACGGAGGCAGTTTTATTGTGCGAGTTGAAGATACCGACTTGCAGCGCAGTAAGGCACAGTATGTTGACGATCTTTTTCAGACATTGCAATGGCTTGGTTTACAAGCAGATGAATGCGCAGATAAGGGTCCACATGCCCCGTATGTGCAATCACAGCGTACTGATATCTATACATCGCATGCGAAACAGCTCTTGGAATTAGGCGAGGCCTATTATTGCTATACTTCTTCTATTGAGCGAGAGGCGATGTATGACAGAAGTTCTCGGGACTTAAGCCCATCACGAAGAAAAGAATATGAAGCGCAGTACAAAGCTGAAGGTAAAATGCCCGTATTGCGATTGAAATTGCCATATGATGGGAATATTTCGTTTTCGGACATGGTACTTGGGGATGTAACGCGAGAATATAAAGATATCATTGTAGACCCTATTTTGATAAAATCCGATGGAATGCCAACATACCACTTTGCAAATGTAGTAGATGACCATTGCATGAACATAACGCATGTTATGAGATCGCAGGAGTGGGTACCGACTACACCGGTGCATGTATATTTGTACCGTGCCTTTCGCTGGCAAGCTCCACAGTTTTGTCACTTGCCCATGGTACTTGGAGATGACAAGCAGAAGCTTTCAAAGCGCAATGGCTCAATGAGCATACAAGAAGTAAAAAAACAAGGCATATTACCCGAGGCGCTTATAAATTGCATCAGCTTGCTTGGTTGGAGTTTTGATGATAAAAAGGAGTTCTTTACTTCTACAGAGTTAGAGAAAATCTTTCATAAAGGCATCATACAAAAGTCACCCGCGCAATTTTCTATGCACAAACTTCGTTGGTTTAACGCACACTATATACAAACACTCAATAGTGTAGAGCTTGCGCACAACATTGCTCCTTACTGCATTGAGGCAGGTTTTATCGACAATGACAAAACTGCGCACCGTGCGATAGAGCCTTACATGCCCATGGTACAAAAACGCATAGAAACTTTCGCTGATGCCGTAGATGTGATGCGTCCCTTGTTTCAAGCACCGAGTGTAGATGTGAGTAGTTTTTTTGAAGACGGTATTGAGAAAAAAGAATCGTGTGAAAATGCACACATCGCTTTATCTGTTATGCATGAAATTATGCTAAGCTCATGGCATGGTACGGTAGAAGACTTGAAAATGAAGTGTAAGACTGAGGCGAAAAATCGTACGTGGAAATTAGCACAACTTTTCATGCCATTTCGTATTGCTCTTACAGGATCTTGTTCATCTCCACCGATTATAGAATTTGCAAAACACTTGAGCAAAGATGAAGTACTTGCTCGCATTGAGAAAGCGCAAACACTGCTTCGTATATTTTTGGAAACATCGTAATTTTAGAAAAGGAAACATATATGAGTGTAACTATGGATGATATAACAGCGTTCTGTAAACGCCGCGGATTTGTCTACCAATCTTCAGAAATTTACAACGGACTTGCTTCTGCGTGGGACTATGGTCCGCTTGGCGTTGAGTTAAAAGCGAATATCGTGCGCTTTTGGTGGCATGAAATGGTGCGTAAACATGCGAACATTGTCGGTATAGATGCGTCTATTTTGATGCATCCGCGCGTATGGGAAGCGAGTGGACATGTAGAAAACTTTGTAGATATTATGACGGAAGATATGGTAACGCATGAGCGCTATCGATGGGATCATTTGACTGATGAACAGCGAGTGAATAGAGTAAGTCCCAATGGTAATCCACTTAATGAACCGCGCAATTTTAATTTGATGTTTCATACCACCGTAGGTTCAACCGATGAAACTAGCATGCGTGTGTATTTGCGTCCTGAAACGGCACAAGGCATTTACGTAAATTTCAAAAATGTGTTGCAGACGAATAGGCTTTCGATACCCTTTGGTATTGCACAAGTTGGGAAGGCCTTTCGCAATGAAGTTACTACAAAAAGTTTTATATTTCGTACATGTGAATTTGAACAAATGGAAATGCAGTACTTTGTACATCCCGATACTGCATCTACGTGGTTTGATTACTGGAGTGAAACACGCATCTCATATTATCGTAAACTAGGGGTTCTAGATGCAAACCTTCGCTTACACGAGCATTGCAACAATGAACTTGCACATTATGCGAAAAAGGCATTTGACATTCAATACAAATTTCCTTTTGGGTGGAGTGAGCTTGAAGGCATACATAACCGTGGTGACTTTGATATTTCACGTCACATGGAATTTTCAGGTAAGGATTTACGCTATATGGAAGAAGATAAGCAAAAATATACCCCGTATATTATAGAGACATCGGTAGGACTTACTCGCACTGTGCTTATGCTTTTATGCGATGCATATGAAGAAGAGAAAATAGATTCTTCTGACGATGTACGTACAGTCTTACATTTACATCCAAAGTTAGCACCTATTACGGTTGGGGTTTTTCCCTTAGTAAAAAAAGATGGACTACCTGAGCTTGCGAAAAAAATAGAACACGAACTTTGTGAACATTTTGCAACTTTTTATGATCAAGGCGGAGCTATAGGGAGACGCTATAGACGACAAGATGAAATTGGTACTCCGTTTTGTATTACGATAGATTATGAAAGTAAAACAGATAATAGCGTTACGGTACGCTTTCGAGATAGCATGGAGCAAGTGCGCGTAAGTACTGCAAATTTACTTTCATTTTTGTTCGATTCAATCGGGTCGTATAAAAGAAGTTAAGTGAAGGATGCTGTGGTCTTTGAAGAATTATGAAAAGATAAGAAACTATGTCATGTAAAGGGCGCACAATACAGCTTGTAAGAGATTTAAGTAGTGATGAACAAAAATATCTCTATGAGAAATCTCATGTATGTAAAGAAGCTTTTTTACATCAAGATTATGATATGCTTCATCGTTATAAAATAAAAGACGAAAATATAAGTGCGTATCTTTTGTTTCAAGAAAATTCTACTCGAACGAAAGAGTCATTTAAAAACGCTGCGAAGTTTCACGATATTAGAGTAAATGACTTTAATCCTGAGACATCTTCATTTCAGAAAAAAGAGTCGATAACTGATACCGTGCGTATGCTTATGGGCTATGCATTTCAGACTGGTTTTATAGTACGAACTTCGTATGAAGGTACTTGCACATGGCTTGCAGAAGCCATGAAAAAGCATGCCCAGCGTATTGGTGTACCAACCCCATTTTGTATTAATGCAGGAGATGGAAGACACGAACATCCTACGCAGGAATTTTTAGATGAATTTACCTTTGTTGAAATGCTCGGCGGTGACTATTCGCATATTCACATTGCGCTTATAGGAGATCTCTTTCATGGACGTACGGCACATTCAAAAAAAGATGGACTTAAAATTTTTCGGGAAGTTGAAGTTGATCTTATAGCCCCTGAAGAACTTGCTATGCCTTCACATTATCAAGAGCGGATGAAGGCTCAAGGGTTTTCTGTACGTACCTTTACTTCGCTCAATGAATACCTTGCACAAAAAAAAATAGCACCCATATGGTATTTTACACGCGTACAAATGGAACGCATGGGTGAGCAATTGCTGCGTGATATACAAAGAATTCAGGATGCGGTGATTTTCAAAAAAGAATATATGACACGTATACCCGCAGGAGTAAAGTTTTTTCATCCGCTGCCTCGCAATAAGGAATATCCGATTATTCCGCCGTTTCTTGATGATACGCCGTACAATGGATGGGATTTGCAATCAGCCCACGGCTATCATATACGGTTTGTGTTGCTCGGAATGTTAGCAGGAAGTATTGGAGAAGACTTTGAAGGAAATCCCGCTATACCCTTTCGTACATTTCCCAATTTTATACGAGATGTTACATCTTTTGAAACTGCAAAGCCCTCAAAGCCTGTGCAGAAATTTGGTATTAAACCCATAGAAAACGGAATTGTTATAGATCATATAGGTTTGGGACATACTATTTCATCTATTTGGAACACCATAGATATAATACGAAGAACGCTTCATTTTGATAGTGTAGGTTCGCATGGTGTATTTTCATCGATGAAGCACAAGAGGTATAAGGGCATTATATCAATTCCTGATCATTTTATAGATATGCGTGCGGATTTAAAAAGAATTGGAGCAATTTCATCAGGTTGCACAATAAATGTAGTTAAAAACTCGAAAGTTGTACAAAAACTACGCGTAGCAAAACCCCACCGTATTTATAATTTTGAGGAGATACATTGTCGAAATAAGCAGTGCATCTCGCATCCATCAAGTAAAGAACCTGTCTATGCTGATTTTTATCGTGAAGATGATGTATACCTGTGCAATTATTGTGAGATGCCGCACAGCGTCCGTGAAATTTGGCCTTTTTAAAGACGAAAGCTATTTATAAAGACATTGAAGATACAAGTATAATTGAATTCTAATCTAGTAGTGGATTGCGTAATTCCTCATCCTGTTCTGTGCTTTCTGAAGAAGGTGATGATGAATTTGAGACAGATGAAGACGAAGGAAGATGTTTGAGTGATCTTTCAGATGGCACGGAAAGGCGTAAATTTATAGATGAGATTTTTCTTTTGGGTTTGTTCGTGCTGCGAGGTGTCAATGTCATTGGTATGCGTATGTTCCACTTTGTATTTTGTAATTTTTCTACAAGCATGTTTTTTCGTTCTGCCGTTTCTCTTGGCTTGTCGTATTGTTGTGGTTCTGTTCCTATGATGTACACTTCTTTTATTTTTCGCAGCGAGTTACTCACCGCGCGCGTATTATTTTGTGGATTTATCAAAACTTCAACAACGCCACTTGGCTTTTCAAATTTTTTCTTTGGTAAATCTTTATTTATTTCTTCCATGTATTGCGCCCATACCGGACCCGCGGTAATGGCTCCTGTTTGGTTCGTGCCAAGCGATTGTCCACCTCTGTCAAAGCCAAGCCATAAAGCTGTCGTATAGTATGGAGTAAATCCAATTGTCCACGCATCTGACCAGTTTTGGGTTGTGCCTGTTTTTCCAGCGGTAGGTTGCGTAAATCCTTTTGCAAGATAGCGTGCATATCGCAATGTACCATGTTTTGTCGTGCTTTGTAATATTGAACTTAATACATACGCAGCTTCTTTACTTATTACGCGTTTATTCTCAAACGTATTGTTTCTTTTATTGGCTGTGTATATAGTTATTCCTTTTCTATCTTTGATATGTTCTATTGCATATGTCGACATTTTGATGCCTTGGTTTTGTATTGTTGCATATGCTTTAACCATTGCGAGTGGAGATACACTTACAACCCCAAGTCCTATGGGATATCGTGGCACAAGTCCTGACGATTTGCGTGCTTCTAATGATATACCTAATAATTCTCCTGTTGTGTTTAATACACGCTCAAAGCCTGTTTTGTGTAGTACTTTGACTGATGGAATGTTCATAGATTTTGAAAGTGCGGTGCGCACAGTAACAGGTCCTTTCCATTCACCTTTAAAATTTAATGGTGTATATTGCGTTCCGTCTTTATCAGTAAATACTACAGGGCTATCCCAAATAATAGTCGAAGGTGTAATTATCTTCGCATCAAGTGCAGCTGCATAATAGAGTGGTTTGAATGCAGACCCGGGCTGAACAAACGCGTTTACTGCTCGATTAAATTGATTAGTTGCATCAAATTTACTGCCGCCTATCATCGCTATAATTGCTCCATTTTTGTTATCAATGCTTATCAATGCACCTTCTACAGTTTCCTCTTGATGCACTTCTGTTGATTGGTCTTTAGATCTTGTAGCAATTTGCGCAGAGAGTGTATTTGTCGATGGCTGAAACAGTAAATTGGAAAGCGCGAGTAGAGGTTGCCCATCATTAAAAAATTGTTTCTTTGCATTTTGCAGCTGCAGTGAATTTTTAGTAAAGAACGAATTGTTACTGTCAAAAAGAGTCATGCTTAATGCGGCTATAGGTAAGATGGATTGTGTGATATTTTGGGAATATTGTGTATTTGATTTATAGAGCCTATTTGCTTTTGCAAGACCTTTATTAAAATATTTTCGCGCGGCTCTTTGTGCATTCATATCAAGCGTTGTATGTATTTCATAGCCTTTTGTATTTATATCTGCTGCGGAAAAATCTAATGTGTTTAAAAGTAAATTTCGTATGTATTCACTAAAGTACGAAGCCTTATCATTTCTTTTTAGAAATGCACTTGAGAATCCTTCACGGGTAAAATCAAAATTTTCCCAATACATGTTAAAATCTGTTTCTGCTGTTTTTTTAGATACGAAATTCAGTTCTACCATTTGTTCAAGTATTTCTTTTTGACGTTTGCGTGCGATATTAGGGTTTTTGAATGGAGAGTATTTTAGAGGATTTGCAAGTTGTATGACGAGTATAACTGCTTCTGCTGAGTTTAACGTTTTTGCACTGTGTTCAAAGAAAAACTGACTTGATGTTTCAACACCATAATTGCCATGTCCAAAGTACATTTTGTTTATGTACTCTTCAAGCAATTCTTGTTTTGACCAACTTTTCTCTAATTGAAATGACCACCAGAGCTCTTTTAGTTTTCGTGCAATGGAAAACTGTCTTCTATCTGCATATAGTACTCCTGCAACTTGTTGCGAGAGTGTGCTGCCACCTGAAACGTAGTTATTGAGTAATAGGTTTACCACCGCACGCATGGTTCCGCGTACGCTAAACCCGTTGTGCTGAAAAAATGTTTTGTCTTCTCGAGTTATAAGTGCCTGGAGTAAAATGCGCGGAACTTCGTTTACTTGTACAAGTTTCCTGTTTTTTGTTGCAAAGAAAGTGGTAATCAGTTCGCCATGTTTGTCGAAGACTTTTGTCGGAAGTGAAATGTTTTCACGGCTATTTCGTTGTACAATGTCGATGTTTTGTGACATTGCAATTCCAAATCCGAGAAAAGTACCAACTCCTGTTGAAAATAGTGCAAGTAATACTATATAAAATTTTTTCATGATTTAAGCGTATCAATTGTACAAATGAATCGTATAAGCACAATCATTATAGCATGTATACAAATCATAGTAACGTTGTGGAATATCGTATTTTTTGCAGCTTTTGTAAACATATATGTTTTTAGCATAACTTTAATTTATCACCGTGCCCAACTAGGCTTGTTCGCTGCCTGCATTGCCGTAGCTTTGTAGAGCACGCTAGAAGTCTCTCTTCCCGTCTTAGCACTCCAACCGCTGATGTTTTGATTGAACTTAACTAGCACCTCTGAACATCTCGCTCATGTCTTCTGCCTTCAATGTATCCCATTTACTAATGTCACCATTGAATGTGGCGTCATTTAGAAAAAGCTAACTCATGTCGTCTACGCTTGATGTATCGATGTAGTTTAGGTTTACGGTTGCGCTGTCTTTTGCTATGGCTTTTACGATTTCGTCTTGTAATGCGGCCTTATATTTGCTACATGAAAGAGAAAGTCTATAGGGTCGCTGTCGATTGACTTGCTGTCCTTCGTAGCAACAACAATAACACTGCTTACTACTTCCGTAGATCTTACTAGCCTGTGTTCTCATCTTTATCGCTAAGTTTTACACCATTGATAGCGGTCTTCAATGCGTAGCTATGTCCTGCTACTTTTGGAAATGTAATAGCGGTTTCTTTTCGAACTCAATAGCAACTTAAAACGGGCTTTGTTAGTGGTGGTGGTGTTTTTTTCGTTTGGTCTACAACTGTTTTTGCGTCCTTTCCATATGCTACATTTTGTTTTTTTATAAAGAAAGAGGTGTATGAAAATAAAAAAGACCGGTTCATGAAGAACCGGCCAACCATGCTAGCACTTACGTAGGGAACTGGGAGGGGACCTAAAGATAAGTGCTAACATTAATATCATCGTACAAAATACAAAAAGATAAAGCACTTTTTATATTTTTTAATTTCGTGCAAGTACTTAATATAGTATACGGAGTATGAATAGGCTTCAAGTGTCACCACATGTTTTAAGTATGAAGAGCATGAAGGGTACTCATACATATCAAAACATTGTTCGACATGCACGAGGGCACTTTGGAGAAAGTTTGTGTGCACATGTTCTTCAGTGTCGAGGATATAAAATTCTTGCAAGAAACTACAAAGTTATTGGTGGAGAAGTCGATATTATATGTTATAAAGAATATAATCTTGTTTTTGTGGAGGTAAAAACATGGGAGTATTATACTGAAGATGATATTATCGCTTCAGTAAACATACGAAAACTTTCTCATATTGAAGCTTGTGCGAATGCGTATATTGCCGATAAAAATATTTTACACACAAGGATGTGTGTACGTGTTGATGTGATGCTTGTAATGCTTTCATATCACACTGTTGTTCATTACAAAGGAGTGTTATAAATGCCGCATAAAATTAACAGGAGCAAAAACGATGTATCTTTGCAGAAAGTACATTTGTTAAAACGCAAGATACAGAATCCTGAATATCTGACAAATGCAATGCAGTGGATTGCTCGTAATCTTGCACAAAACATAAGTTTAAAACAATAGCGAAGACATTAGTATAATAATCGTATGCATGTGGTATTTCCTGGAAGTTTTGATCCACCAACATACGGTCATTTAAATATCATAGAACGCTGTGCCGCTATGTTTTCAAAAGTTGATGTCGTCATAGCAGATAATAAGAATAAAAAATCGCTTTTTAGTGTAGAAGAACGCTTGCGTATTTTGCAGGAAATTGTCGCTGTATATAAAAATGTGCACATTTTTATATGGAATTCCTTAATAGTAAATTTTCTCACGAAATACAATGCAAATGTGTTAGTGCGAGGTGTTCGCTCTGCATCAGACTATGAATACGAATTTATGCTTGCACAACTGAACCGAGGACTTGGAAAAAACGTAGTGGAAACGCTGTTTATTCCTACCGATCAGAAATATTTTGTGTTACGATCTTCTGTCATAAAAGAAATAGTGATGCTCGGAGGCGATGTATCAGACAAGGTGCCACAGATAGTTGTGCAAGCATTGCAAAAAAAATTTGCAATGCTTGCACAGCGATCCTGAACTTTAAAAATTTGTATGATTTATAATCATGCGTATCGTAAAATTTTCAAAATATTTACCATAACAGAGGTATAGTAATACAGATGAATACATTATGGGTACATGGTGATTTACAACAAATAGGAATTGGAGTACATAATGTTGATGTCATGAGAGATTTTTATGCATCCGTGCTTGGCTTTGATACACTTTTGTTTTGCACAGAGGGAAGCATTGACATTATGTCTGCCTACACAGGTGGACGCAGCTGGAATAGAAAAGCAATGCTTCTTGCAAATTTCAATGGTGGAGCTACACTTCAGTTGTGGCAACATACGGAGCATCTCCATGTACCTGCAGAAAATGAAGTAGGGCTTGATAACCGTGGAATATTGTGTACCTGTGTGCGTTGCTGCGATATTGTGAATGTGCGAAATCGCTTGTTTGATTCGGGATACGAGATAACTCGTATATCTGCAGATAGTCTTGGAAGAAATCGATGTTATGTAAAGGATCCTGAAAATAATTGGATAGGACTTGTAGAAACATCTGAGGGGTGGCTGAAAAAAAAAGCACATAGTATAGGCGGGGTATGCTCAATCATTATCGGAGTTTCAGATATTAAGAAAAGTATGCATTTTTATTCGACTGTGTGCGGATACGATACCGTTTTATCAGAAGAAGTTGGAACCTTTACAGAATTTGAGGCATTTCGAGGTCAACAAAAGGTACGCCGAGTGTTGCTAAAACGTAGCAAAAAATTACAAGGTGCCTTTGCTCATTTATTGCAGTCTTCAACTATAGAGTTGATTCAGGCCTGTGAAAAACCGCAAGAGCATGTATATACAAATTATGAAGAACGTCTTTGGGGAGATCCGGGCTTTATGCATGCATGTTTCGACGTGAAAAACATGCGCGCATTGTGCAATCATCGCAAAATACATAAAGATCCATTTATAATTGATTCTGATTTTTCTACAGAAGAAGTATCAGGGCACTTTACCTATGCAGAAGACCCCGATAGAACATTAGTAAAATTTGTGGAAATTTATACTTGGTCTCTTATGAAAAAATATGGGTTAGTTCTTAACTTAAAGAAACACAAGAACGCAAAACCACTTCCTAAATTTTTCATGCGCCTTTTAGCGTTGAAAAAAATACTGCATAAAAAATCTTAACATTTTTTCTCACATTGCGTATATTGTGATAATATGCGCTGTTTCTATACATAGATTTTCAAGAGATTTTGCTGTTCGTTTTCTGTCATGATTGTGTTTAAGTTTAGTTCATCGCGCATTGTAACAAACTGACGTATGGTGTATTCTATTTCTTCTTTTGAATGATTTGCGGTGGGAATCATACGATACATTACAAGTCCGCGTGGTATAACGGGGTATATCACGGCTGAGACGAAAACACCTTTTTCTCGCAATAAGGTAATAGTTTGCGGAGCTATCGAATGCAGCGGGGTATTTTCTCCTATGGGAATGTATACGCTTACAATAGGGGATTCTCCGCTTCCTATGTAGAAGTTTTCTGCTTGCAATTCTTGTTTGAGCATGCGTGAATTTTTCCACATTTTTTCTCTTCGTATATCGCCTTCATTCCCTGCAATAATAGCAAGCATTTTCTCCACTGTTTTTACGTACACCATGGGCAATGCCTTTGCGAATATCTGCGTTCGCGCATTGTATTCTATCCAATCAATGACTGCTTTTTTTGCAACAGCAAAGCCGCCTATAGCTGCAAACGCTTTTGCATAAGTGCCAAAATAAATGTCTATTTCATCGGATACGTTTAGCAGCGTAGCTATTCCGCGCCCACCGTCTCCTAAAATCCCGCATCCATGTGCATCATCTACAAACAATCGTGCTCCGTACTGTTTTTTCATAGCAATGATTTGTTTTAATTTCGCAAAATCTCCTGTCATGCCATATACGCCTTCTATAAGAATTAATATTCCTTCTTTGCGTTGTTTGTGTGTATCTTTCAGAACTCGCTCTAAATCGTCAATATTATTGTGCTTAAATATTCGTATGTTTGCGTGCGACAAAAATGCTGCATCAACAATACAGGCGTGGGAGAGTTTGTCCATAATTATCGTATCTTGTGGCTTTGCAAGTGCACTTACAATTCCTAATACGCCTAAATATCCATAATTAAATATCAATGCTTTTTCAGCACCTTGCCATTGTGCAAATTTTTCTTCAAGTTGTAAATGATAGTTTGTAGTTCCGCTTAGCATACGGGAGCCCATGGGAGAACTTATGCCAAAAGTATCAATGGCTTCTTGTGCTACTTTTATAACTTCAGGGTGATTAGCAAGTCCAAGGTAATTATTTATAGACCACATCACGCATTTTTTTCCGCCAAACTCCATGCTGGTTTCGGGACATGGATGTAATATAGGGCGTGAGAGAAACCTATCGTCTTTCATTCGTAGTTCTCCAAAATACCCTTCACTCGTATAACATTTTTCAAAAATATCTTTTGTGTGTTCCATAGAATAGTTGTTCCTTCTTTACATTAAGTGAATTAAGCGTTTAATTTGCTAGCTTGCCATGTGTGGCGTATCATGCTTAAAAGTTAATTATACCTTCTTTTTTAATAAAATTGTGTATACGAAATTCTACTAAAGAACCGTATTTCATGTTGACTATAGTCTGGTGGCTGGGTATTATTATGTGTAAGCATCTTCGTTATTGTTACCGCGTGAAATTTCTATGTATCGCAATAAATAATAACCATAAGCCCAAGGAGAATGTATGAGAATTTATGAAATTATGTGTGTTTTTGCTCCTCAAGATGAGCAGTTTCAAGAAAGTCTTACTTTAGTGAAAGAAAAGCTTGAGTTATTGGGTGCAAACATACAATCTGAAAAAGATATGGGAGTGAAAGAACTTGCATATCAAATACAAAAACACACCCATGCACGGTATCTCTATTTTATTGTGCAAATGTCTCCCGAAAAAGCGCATCTTATGCGCAATGAATGTAAGCTTATTGCAGCGCTGTTGCGTATTCTCATTATCAAAAATGACAAGAAAAGAGGCCAATAAATGACGGATATCAATAAAGTATTTCTTATAGGGCGATTGACTCGAGAAGCAGAATTAAAATCTTTGACAAATACCAGTGTTTGTAACTTTTCTATTGCGATCAATAGGGCAATGAAAGATGCATCGGGTAATTGGAGCGATGAAGTTCATTATTTTGATATTGAATTGTACGGTAGACAGGGCGAAGCAATTCATCGTTATTTGCAAAAAGGAAAGCAAGTTGGTATTGAAGGTGCGCTTAAACAAAATCGCTGGGAAGATGCGAATGGAAACAAGCGTAGTAAAGTATTAGTTGTTGCGGCAAATGTACAATTGCTTGGCAATATGAATTCCGATGCAGCTTCCTCTGAGAATCAGCAGAAAAACATGGAAAATGTCTCATCCTCTATGCCTAGTGCTGGTGCCGATATTGATGACGATATTCCATTTTAAAGTACGGAGAAAAATATTATGAACGAAAATAACAATACACCTGAACATACAAGTGCAGAAAGAAGTAATAATCTTGCTCATAATGATGCAGGTGCTACTAAAGATAATAATGCATCGAGAGATGGAGGCGAAGCTTCTTCTTCCACGACTTCTTCTGAACAATCACAGGGGGGGTATAGAAGACATGGACAAGACGAGCAAACATCGTCACATTTTCCGAGACGCAATAACACACAGGGTTTCCAAAGAAACAACGCTGCAAGTGGACATAAGCGAGGTGGGTCATATCGTTCTTTTAGAAAAGAAAAATATGATAAAATAGCCGCTGAAAAACTTGTTATAGATTATAAACAGCCTGATATTTTAAAGCGATTTTTGACTGAAGGTGGGAAGATTTTTTCCCGTTATGTTACGGGGAATTCTGCGAAAAACCAGAGACGACTTGTCAGAGAAGTAAAACGCGCGCGATTTATTGGACTTCTTCCTTCAGCGTAAGAGACTTTACGTTTGTCAATAGTTATGCGTGAAGGGACGCAAATTCCATGACCATAAAGAGCAAAAATATTGCCGTCATAATATATGCGGGATCTGCAATTTTATTGTATTTGACAGGTTTTTTGTCTTTTTTTATATGCGTTCCTCTTATTGTCGCGTACTATGTGCGTGGTTATGAATTTTGTAAAAAGAGCGCACTTGTTTTTTTTATATGTATAATGCTTGTGCGTATTGTGAGTATTTTCTCGCTTACTGGAAATGAAGTACAGACGGGTTATTCTTCATCTGTTCAAGATTTTGGCGTATTACCTACAGACTCTACGTATTCTTTAATTTATGAAGCAGTGTATTGTATCAGCGCAATTGTCGCGGTTATGCTCTTGCTTCGTTCTCGGTTTATATGGCCACTACGCATTCTTGTTGCTACATTTCTTTTATTTGCAAGCACGTATGCGCAGATACGATACATTCAGGATAACTTATCAGTGATAGATGAAGCGTCGCCCGTGTTTTTTTCCATGCTGGAGCGTATTAGTGGTGTTTCACATTTTCAGAGTATGGGTAATAGTACCGTACCTGTATTTAACGAGGGACAGTCGATTGCAGTGATTCAAAAATTGCTTTCTACCGTATTGTTTTTTACATGGACTGCGGCAATGTGTATAGTAATTCTCAATTGGTTTATAGCTATAATAATTACCCGAAGAATTTTAGGTTTCAATCTCAATAACTATTTACACTATGTGTATACAAAAATTTTCAGTTCCTACTCTGTTAAAATGCCGTTTATATTAGTATTTTCGATACTTATAGCGTTTTTATTACGTAATAGTACACAAACCGCACTGATATACGTCTACAATTTTTTAGGCAATATTGTCGTCGTATTACTTCTGTGTTATATGATTTATGGATTGAGCACATGGTATTTTATTTTGATGCGAGCTATGGAGAGATATGCCAGCTCCGCTGCGCCTGAACTTGTTGTAGGACAAAGAAAAAATAGTCTACGATTGCGTAGCGACTGGTATTTTTTTGCGATTTGTGGCATTATGATTATACCATTTGTAAATACGGTGATAAGCACGCTTTGTATTATGATGGGAATGAAAAAAAATATACAATATATAAAACATACATATGCTATGAGGAGTAATGATGAAAGTAATTCTTGAATCTGATGTAACAGGACTCGGTGAAGAAGGTTCCATTGTGAATGTTTCTCCCGGTTATGCTCGAAATTATTTATTCCCGCGTAAGAAAGCAATACAATACAATACGCAAAACATGTCTATTCTTAAGAGTAGAATGAAGTCCATTGAGCATCGTCGAAACGAACGACGTACCATGCATGCAAGCATCAAAGAGCGTCTTGAATCTGAAACGCTTGCTGTATCTATGGTAAGTGGAGAAAAAGGACATCTGTATGGAGCTGTGACAGCACATATGATCTCTGAGTTATTAGAAGAAAAAGGAATATCTATTCCAAAGTTGCATATTATTCTTCCTGACGGGCATTCTATTAAAAACATTGGTGTGTATCCCGTTATTATTAAGTTGTATCATGGAGTACAAGCGCAGTGTACTATTTCAGTGACAGATAAGAATAAAAAGAATACACAAGATTTACTTAATGGGCAAAACACGCACGCTGCGGATTCGAATCTTGTATCTACAGAAACAGGAGACACACCTGCAGTAAACGAGAAAAATACTGAGGTTGAAAGTGCCGAAAATAAAGACGAGTAAGGTTATTCTTGGGAATTATGTATTTTACTCACCTAATTTTTTTATGTGGATTTATCCCCCTTATCCTCCCTTTATCATCAAAAATAAATTTATCCAAATAAAATTTATTACATAATTGACATTGAGGAATAGTATTGTCAAGTGATAATGCTTCGTTAGGGTTTTGGTGTCCTTGTTCTAATAATACCCTTTTTTGAGGAAAATATCTATGTGGTTTATTTTCTTCTACCCCACATGTAGCACATTTGAAATCATATACAGCTTTCAAATCACTAAAATTTTTAGCACCTACTCTTCCAATTCTTTTTAATTGTTTGAATATATAATCAGGTTTTGGAGTTTCAAGGGTGATTAAAATATGATATCCACTCGGTACTTTTTCATTTGAGTTTTGTACTTTTTCATTTCTATTCAATATATAAAAACCATCAGCCGCTAAATGACGTACTTGTTGATCTTGTCCAGCTTCACTTTTTATATGTTTTATAAAAATAGAAATTGTATCTTTATGAACAAGTTTTCCCATATATTTACGTAGAAACACTAGTTGTAAAGCTCTGTAGCTATTTGCCTTTGGTAGTTTTATATCATATTGTTGTAAATATTCTTTGTGTTCTTTGCATATTTGACTATACCAATTATTGATTTCTTCTTGAGACATGTATATATGCGTCCCTTCTTTTTCTAATTTCTTATACGACATATTTATATTATATTTACTATAAATTATATTTATTACCACCAATAAAATAAATAAAAAATGGTGTAAAAAATACTTTACACACCTAGTAAATAACTATATAATATAAATATGCAAAAAATAAAAAGCGTAGTAGATTTCTTAATGGTCTTCAGAAATGAAGAAACATGCATAAGATACTTGGAAAGAATGCGTTTTCCAAATGGTGTAGTGTGTAGTAAATGCAATTCTTGTAATGAAAGCTATTTTTTGAAAACTAGAAAAATATATAAATGTAAAAAATGTAATTATCAATTCAGTATAAAAAAAGGTACAATTTTTGAAGAATGTAGGATATCTTTACAAAAATGTTTTTTAGCATTGTGGATGCTAACTTCTAATAAAAAGGGTATATCTTCTACTCAATTAGCTAATGAATTAGGGATACAGCAAAAGTCTGCATGGTTTCTTATGCACAGAATTAGAGAAATAATACGTAATATAGATTTGAAAGGAACATTAAGTGGTATAATCGAAATAGATGAAACATTTATAGGTGGAAAAGAGAAAAACAAGCATCAAGATAAGAAATTGAAGCAAGGACGAGGCACGATTGGTAAAGTCGCAGTAATGGGCGCAATTTCACGAGAAAAAAAGCAAGCCGTAGCGTCCCCAGTACCTAGAGTAAATCATAATGAAGTGGAGACATTCCTGAAAAAGAATGTAGATACAGACGCAATGCTTATGGCTGATGAATGTACATCGTATGACAAATATACACAACTACGAGTAAATCATAGTAAAAAACAATATGTAGATAATATGGTACACACTAACACTATAGAAAGTTTTTGGGCTACGATAAAGCGAGGATATATAGGTATATACCATCATTGGAGCAAGAAGCATTTAAGGCGTTATATTGATGAGTTTTGTTTTAGATATAACCACAAAAATAAAAATATATTTTTTAATATGAATGTTCTTTTATCACAATGTAGTAATTTAAGATTATCATATAAGGAGTTGATAAAATGAAGGATATCAAAACAAATCAAGCATTACCCTTTACTTTTGAAAAACTTTTAGGAGAAGTTACTAATACTCCACAAGATAATCCCTTACATGAAGGTATACAATTAAAACAAGGAGATGCGTTTAATTTATTACCATCTATCGCTGATAATTCTGTACACCTAATTTTGACAGACCCACCATATTTTATAGACAAACTTGATGATAATTGGAATGATAAAGAAATAAATACTACTAATAGTAAGACTATAAATTATTTACCATCTGGTATGAAATTTGACCCTAAACAAAGTATACGATTTGGGGATTTTTTTAAGAAATTTGCAAAAGAAGCATATCGAATATTGGTAGCCGGTGGATTTTTTATATCTTTTAGTCAACCTAGACTATATCAGAGAATGGCCGTAGTGAGTGAAGATGAAGGATTTTGGATACGAGATATGTTAGCGTGGCATTATACAAAAAAATCACAAGTTAAAGCATTTGCAGTTGACTATCATATAGAAAAAAAGAAAATATCAATAGAAGAAAAAAAAAGATTGAAGAAAAAAATAAATGGTAGAAAAATACCAATGTTACGCCCAGCATTTGAGCCTATGATGCTGGCACAAAAACCTATAGAAGATACTTTTGTAGATAATTTTGATAAATGGGGAGTAGGACTAATTGATGTTAATGTGAAAATAGATGGGCTTTTTCCATCTAATGTAATGAAAGTAGAAAAGCCTGAAAATGAAGAAAGTAACGAACACCCTACACAGAAACCGGTATTTTTACTAGAACATATAATCAAAATGTTTACTCAAGAAGGACAAACAGTATTAGACCCATTTCTAGGTAGCGGGACAACCGCAATAGCGAGCTATAGAAATAATAGAAAAATTATAGGGTATGAATTAGAATTGAAATACATGAACATTGCCCGTAATAGATTACATAAGGAGATGATAAAAAATGAATAACATCAATACCACACAAGCACAAAATGCACAATCCATGTTAGAAAATTGTATCATACAACTTCTTATAGAATACTATAAAGAACACAGGACTACAGCTGGAGCAACTCCAGCTCAAATATCAAAGACACTAGGTATATTTCGAGGAACTAATTTAATAGAGGGAGGAATGAAAATGAATGATGCTATAGTAACAGGACTATTGCAAAATCTCATAATAAAAAAACAAGTCCAAAAAATAGAGGGTTCTCATGGTCAATATAGATTGACTGATTTATGTGCTAATTCTTTTAATTTGGTATAGGTGAGTAAAATACATAATTCCCTTATTCTTTACGGAATCGTATAAAAGATTTTCGTAGTTTTTTATTTTTTGATAAACCTATGGATACAAAAACATTGCCTCATGCTCTAGAAGCAGAGCAATCTCTTTTAGGCGCTATACTCAACCAACCTGATGTAGTTACTCGTTTGGATATGCTACCACAGCCAAACGATTTTTTTCTTGAACGTAATAAGCTTATATTTGAAGCAATTTATAAACTCTCAGACCATGGAAGTATCATAGATCTTGTTTCTATTACAGAGTCTCTACAGCAATCTAAGGCACTTGAGAAGGCAGGAGGACCTGCGTATCTTGCAGAGCTTACTAGCCGTGGGATGTTTTCAGATAATATTGATTATTATTCCAAAATTATTATAGAAAAAAGTCAACGAAGACTTCTGATAAAGAATTCGCATACGATGCTTGATGCGTCATATGATGAAAGCAATGAAATAAATTATTTACTAGAAAAAAGTGAACAAGATATATTTTCAATTACTGATAGGACGAAGACAGCCGTCTATTTTTTGTTTCAGCATTTTTACGAAGAATTTGTAAATTTTATACACAACAACGAAAGAAAAATAGGCGAATATTCGGGCATCCCTACAGGCTTTGGACACCTTGATCAAATGCTTACCGGATTACAGCAAGGCGAGCTTATTGTTATTGGAGCACGACCATCGGTTGGAAAGACGGCATTTGCACTTAACATTGTGCATAATATAGCCATAGAGCAAAAAGTGCCCGCTGCATTTTTCTCACTCGAGATGTCGGGGCGCGATATTATTTCTCGTATTGTCTGTATGCGCAGTGGCATACAAGGAAATAAAATACGCCAAAATATGCTCAGCACTCAAGATTTACGGCATATATCGCAAAGTGTTGGGCAGATTGCAGAAGCACCGCTTTATATTTCAGATGTTACCTCTATGCGATTGTTTGATTTGCGTGTTCAATCACGCCGACTTGTGATGAGGGAAAATGTGAAAGTATTATTTATAGACTATTTAGGGCTTATACGCTCAAATGATAATATGCCGAAAAATATATCTCGTTTTGAACAATTTTCAGAAATTTCTCGTTCCTTGAAAGAACTTGCACGTGAATTGCATGTGCCTATTGTCGTGTTATCACAGTTAAACCGAGACGCTGAGGATAAAGAGCCTACTCTTGCAAATATTCGAGAATCAGGGGCGATAGAACAAGATGCGGACGTGGTACTCTTTTTGCATCGAAAGTCTCGAGAAGAAGATAATACGACACTTATTATTGCAAAGCAGCGTAACGGACCTGTCGGTAAAGTAAATTTTATTTTCTCACCTGATAAAATGAAATTTCAAGAAATTGCCCGTTCGTGAGAAGTCCTGTAGTAAAATTTGCAGCTATTGTGAAATTGCCTCTGTAATTCACATATCACATAATAGAGTTAAGAGAATTTCGTATGTGAAATATACTATTATTTTTTCTTTTTTTCTTTAGCATATTCTATATATTCCGAAACTTATATAGTGTGAGGAATATAGTATGATTTTCAATAGTACGAATTTAGGAAAATCTCTTGATATTGCACATCGTCAGTTAAGTGCTTTATCGTATCGTGCGAATGTTACTTCAAATAATATAAGCAATCGAGATACCCCGAATTTTAGGCGTTCAACCGTGCATTTTGAATCGAGACTTCAAGAAGCCTTACAATCAGAAAAACATAAACCAGAAATACGCGCTGCGAAGACACATAAAGCGCACATGAATTTTTTTGACCCCATTGATTACAAAACAGTGTTACCAAAACGCATACTAGATTGGCAGACGCAGGCAGATAATAACGGGAATAATATTGATTTAGAAATGGAAAGAACAAATATGCTCAAATTAGAAAATCATTATAAATTGATAATGAAAAGTATGGCTACGAGTTATAGAACATTTGAAATAGTTTTAGGATAGGCGGTGATTGAATATGGGATTATTTAGCGGTGTCAATACAGCATCGACGGGCTTAAGTGCGCAGCGTCTGAGAATGGATGTTATTGCAAACAATGTTGCAAATGTAAAAACGACTCGTACTTCAGAAGGTGGACCATTTCGGCGTAGTCGTGTTATATTTCGTCCTATAGTAAACGACCCATACTGGAAAACGCCGTTTCTTCCTCGTGCGCTGGATAATGGTGGCGGACAAGGAGTACAAGTTGTTTCGATTGAAAAAGATTACGATACGAAAACTCGTTTGGTATACGATCCAACTCATCCTGACGCGCTGCAAGCAGGTCCGCAAAAAGGCTATGTAGAATATTCTAATGTAAACATCATAACGGAACTTGTAGACATGATGTCAGCAGAACGGGCATATCAGGCAAATATGGTTTCTGTAAAATCACATATGAGCATGTTTGAAAGTTCTTTGCAGTTATAATTAAGTAATAACATTTAAAAATTGGGAGGTTTTTATGGAAAAAATGACAGGACTAGGAATTGACAATCTCAATGTTCATAAAAAAAATTATACGAGTTCAAACTTTACGCTTACGAAAACTCATCCCGCGCATAAAAATGATGGTTCTTCTGTTGGAGCAAAACCTGTTAGTTCGTTTAAGGATCTTTTGTTTAAATCTTTAGATGAAGTGAATTCTGCAGTGAACAATCACGAGCAGTTAAGAACGCAATCTATTGTTAATCCGGATTCGGTAAATTCACACGATGTTTCAATTGCAGGTTTGAAAGCGCGCTTGAGTGTTCAAATGGTTACCGCTACGATAAATCGTGCGCTTGAAGCATATCGAACTATTATTTCACTACGCTAATATTGTTATTAGAACATGCTTGATAGAAAACTATTTTGTAGTATATAATTACCTACGGGGAGGGGGCAATGAAGAATTTATTGTCTAAAATTATAGATGCTTTTCAATCGGGTATAAAAGGTCTTTCTTCTATTTGGCGTGCACTTGGTGCGCTAAAAAAGATACTTGTTATTTCCATTGGTGTTGTGCTGGTAAGCGTTGTGATTGCCGCGTTTTTTATAGGGTCAAAACCACAGATGGTAGCGGTTTTTACAAAACCTATTAGCGATGAACAGAAATTAGAGGCTATTAGTGTCCGCCTTGATGAAGAAAGTATTCCCTATACGCTTACAAGCGATGGGAGAATAATGGTTTCAGGATTATCTCGCGCTCGGCAAGTGAGAAGTATTCTTGTACGAGAGAAACTTCTTCCAAACAACACGGATCCGTGGGATTTATTTGACGTAAGTCGTTGGACGCAAACGGATTTTGATCGAAATGTGAATTTGCGCCGTTCAATCACGCGGCAACTTATACAACACATAGAAGCTTTGGATGATATTGACAATGCGGAAGTAACCTTAGTTATGCCTGAAGAAACATTGTTTTCCAATGATCAAGATCCTGTAAGTGCATCTGTAATATTGACTATCAAGCCCGGTTCTGATTTTCGAGATAATAGAAAAAAAGTAGAAGGAATACAACATCTTATTTTGCTTGCAGTTGAAGGACTTGTCGAAAATAATCTTACGATAAGTGACAGTTCGGGTGTACGTCTTAACAATTTTAAGAATCTTGCAGATTTTGATAGATTGGAGCAGACGCAGCAAGAGATAAAAATACGCAATCAAGTTGAACGAAAGTACAAGGAAGCAATTTATAATTCTCTTTCTGATGTATACACTCCTAATAGAGTTCGTATTATCAATATAAATATTGAAATAGATTTTAGCAAGAAAACGCGCAAAACGACTGAGAATTTTCCGATAGTTGTCAAGAAAGATAATCCCGCAACTCCTTTTGATGAGTCAGAAGTTACGCTTAGCGTTCCGCGTTCTGAGACAACGACACTTCAAAAATATCAAGGGACAGGCTTTAATCCCGAAGGACCTCCGGGAGTAGAAGGACAAACTCCGCCGTCGTATAAAGCACTAGATGGAATAGTTGGAGATTGGGATAGTCGAAAAACGCTTGTCAATAATGAAGTAAATCAGCAGGTAACTGATGAAGAGCGCAACTACGATATTACGCGTGTTACCGCGAGTGTTGCGCTTGATGGAACTTGGCAGAGAAATTATAACGTTGATGGCACTATTAAAACTGAAAACAATGGTGCAATCTCGCGCACCTATTATGAAATTTCTAATAAAGAATTGCAGAAGGCTACGGCACTGGTAAAAAATGCAGTTGGATATTCCATAAATAGAAGAGATTCTGTTTCAGTTGAGAATATTAAATTTGATCGCAGTGCTGAATTTGCACGTGAAGATGAAGCGTATAGAAGGGAACAATTTATAAAAAAAGTAACGCTTTTCATAATTATTGGACTTTTTCTCTTACTTATATTGTTTTTAATTATTCGAGTCATTGTTCGTCTCATAGAAAAATACAAGGCGATAAGAGAAGAGCAACTTGCAGAACGATATCGTAAAATGAGAGAGCAACAAATTGCTACGTTATCTCAAAAAGAAGTAGAGGATGAAGAAACAGAACTCAGTAGAATGGTACGTGAAACGAGTAAATTAATACAAGCAAATCCAGATGAAATAGCGAAGCTCTTAAGAATATGGAGTACTGATGGAGGTAGATAAATAATGGCTGCGCCGGCGAATCCAGATGAAATGAAATCTCAAGTAGAAACGCCTATCGAAAAAAATGATGAGAAAGAATATGCTACTTTGTCTTCTTTAGAAAAAGCAGCTATTCTCATGATATCAATTGGTGATAAAGTTGCAAGCGAACTTTTTAAGAGGCTCAATACCAATGAATTAGAACCATTGGTATATCAGATAGCTCATTTGAAACCTTTCAGTAATGCTATTAAAAAGCAGGTTTTGATTGAGTTTAACAGCATGGTCAAAGCTCAAGAATATATCAATATTGGAGGAGTAGATTACGCACGGGCAATACTTGAGCAATCAGTTGGAGCAGTAAAAGCAGGAGAATTGATAGGCAAAATAGTGTACGTAAGGCATAAGCCATTTGACTCTTTAAAGCGCGCCGATGCATCTCAAATTTATGATTTTATTCACACAGAACTTTCACAAACCATAGCGTTGGTACTTTCATATATTGACCCCCTGAAGGCTTCTAGTATTTTGTCTATGCTTCCCGTAGAAAAACAGGCTGATGTTGCAAAACGCATCGCAACAATGGGACAAATATCTCCTGAAATGATACGAGATATAGAACGAGTTATAGAGAGAAAAATATCAGCACTCGCAGCCGATGATATTCTCGTTTCTGGTGGTATAGAGTCCGCGGTAGAAATATTGAATGTTACTGAGCGAGCAACAGAACGTAACATTATGGAGTCTATTGAAGAAACTGACCCCGAACTTGCCGAAGAAATTAAAAAACGTATGTTTGTATTTGAAGATATTCTTCTGCTTGACGATAGGTCAATACAGCGAGTACTTGCTGAAGTCGATTCAAATGAACTTGCAAAATCACTGAAAGGTACAAAAGAGAGTGTTGCGGAAAAGGTGCTTGCAAATATGTCGAAGCGAGCTTCAGAAATGATTAAGGAGGAAATTGAATACATGGGACCGGTACGAGTAAAAGAAGTTGAAGAAGTTCAACAAAAAATTGTAGGAACAATTAGAAAGCTTGAAGAACAAGGAGAAATTGTTATTTCACGGGGCGAACAAGAAACCTTTGTATAGCGTTAAGGGTAGTATATGGCACTTTCATATTTATATAAATCTGATACTGTTAAGAAAAACGATAAAAAAATTCTTCTTAGTTACAACGATGTTGATCCTATACATCGCGAAAAAATAGCTGTAAATACAAAAGAAGCAGAAGCTATTTTAGAAAATGCATACAATGAAGCAGAAGCTATTATAGCAAAAGCAAAAGAAGAAAGCGAGAACATTTGGAAAACTAATTGTGAGTTGCTTGAAAAAGAAAAGCAAAGTGTAAAAGAAAATATAGAGAAAGAATGCACACAATTTGAAGAAAAGAGAAAGGAATTTCAAGAAGAAATTGAAAAACAAAAAGGATCTTATGAGACAGAACTTACAAGGCGTCGTGAGGAATTAGAGAAAAATTTTGAAATTCGAAGTACAGAGCTTGAGAAAAGCATATATCAAAAAGTTTTTGAAGAAGCAAAGCAGCAAGGTGTTCAGGAAAGTCTTACAGAATGTGAAAGGCTGATAAATCGAATTCAATCAATATTAGATGAAGCTATTCGTCATAGAACGGAAATACTTGCAGAGGTAGAACATCATATTACAGATCTTGTGTTACTTATAGCAAAAAAAGTAGTAAAGAGTCTTTCTTCATTGCAGCATGATGTGGTTGTAAAAAACGTAGTTGAAGCATTAAAAAATTTAAAGGGGCGAGAACATTTTGTCATACGAGTTAATACAAGAGACTTGCAAAATGTGAAGCAACATATTACCTCTATTCAAAAAATGCTTGAATCGAAAGGGAAAATTACCTTTGCAGAGGATAGCACCGTAGATGTCGGTGGATGCATAATAGAAACCGATTTTGGAGAAGTAGATGCACGCATTGCAACTCAGATGCAAAAAATAGAACAAAGCATTAGAGAGGCTATTCCCATTCGTCATGTATAACACGCAATTACTTACTACATGGAAAGATATTCTCAAAAGTGCCATTGAATATACTTCGACTACCGAGGTTCAGGGACGGGTTGTCGCGGTGGATGGATTACTCATTCACGTAAAAAATTTATGTCTTGCGGTAGGCAATCAGTGTAGAATTAGAGACGATGTTTTAGCTGAAGTAGTTTCTGTAAATAGCGAAGGTTGTTCGTTGCTTGCCTATAGCGACACTCGTACGGTGTGCATAAATGACATTGTCAGACCACTAAATGGCTTTAAGGTTTTTGTGGGTAATTCTATGCTTGGAAGAGTTATTAATGCGGTAGGCAAACCTATAGATAATAAAGGATCTTTGCGACTTGAAGCCTTGCAGGCATTGTACGCAAAACCTACGTCACTTTTAGAGCGCCCGCTTATACGGCAAGTACTGTATACCGGAGTTCGAGCCATTGATGCATTTACAACCGTAGGCATTGGACAGCGCATAGGTATATTTTCAGGATCAGGAGTGGGCAAGTCTACGTTACTAGGAATGATAGCACGACATGTAAAAGCCGATGTAAATGTTATCGCACTTATTGGCGAGCGTGGACGCGAAGTACGTGAATTTTTGGAATATGACCTCGGTCCTGAAGGATTGAAACGCAGCGTAATCATCGTTGCCTCATCTGAAGAAGGCCCATCAGTGCGCATACGCTGTGCGCATTTTGCATGTGCGCTTGCAGAATATTTTCGTGACAAGGGAAATGATGTTGCGTTATACATGGATTCTCTTACCCGAGTTGCCCGAGCCCAGCGAGAGTTGGGATTACTCCGTGGTGAAATGCCCGCTGCACGAGGTTATCCGCCTTCACTTGATGGAGTGCTCTCCTCTGTATTAGAGCGATGTGGTACATCGAGACTAGGGTCCATTACAGGTTTTTTTACGGTACTTGTTGACGGCGATGATATTGAAGAACCTGTATCGGACATTGTCAGAGGACTTATTGACGGACACATAATTTTAAGTAGGGATCTTGCACAAGCCTCGCATTATCCCGCCATTGATATCTTACGTTCGTTAAGTAGAGTTGCGACAAAGGTATGTGATTCGGATATATTAGATGCTGCATCTTATATACGAAGTAAAGTAAATCTTTATGAGCAATCTAAAGATATTATCAATGCGGGGGTATATACTTCTGGCACAAATGCGCAACTTGATGTATTTCTGAAAAATAAAAAGCGGCTTGATGTATTTTTAAAACAAGGTATCAAAGAGTATGCCGATAATAAGAGTATAATTTCTGAAATGAAAACGCTGAAAGCAATTATGTAATGAAGATTGCTTGTTATAGTTTTTAACGTATATATGTAAATATTCAATTATGAAAAAATTTTTTTCACTACTTTCAATACTCAAAATTCGTGAATATAAAGAATACATGGAGTTGCAAAATTTTGCGAAAGTTGTACAACAAGATACGAAACTTGCATCTGAATATGATGTAATAGACACGATGGTAGACGATGTTGTCAGTCGCACACAGCAAAGCGTGGATACAGGAAATTTTCACATAATGCGAGACATTCATAAATTTATGGCATCTTGCGAAGTAAAAAAACGCGATATTATGCTTCAGCGCGAAAAATTAAAATCTGATGTTGATAAGGCACGCGAGAAGTATGCTCATGTTCACAAAGATGCCGAAGTTCTGCGTATTGCACGTAATACACACGATAATGCGTATCGATCTTCTCTTATAAAGAAATTTTTTGAAGAACTACAGGAGAGACAACTATGTCGAAAGTAATACAAGTGATAGTATTGCTCTTTTTTATGCTAATCTTCGTACTGTTTTTTATGTATTGGCTTGAGCGAATGAAAATAATACCAACTACTTTTGTAATAAATACTGTTTCAAAGGTCTTGAACAAATATAGCACGGATACACTGTTAGTGCAAGATGATTTAGTAGATGACGATGCATTTTTGCTAGAGAAATTGCGTTTACAAAAACAGCAAGAAGCACTAGAGCAAGAAAAAACCGATATCGAAATACGCGAGAATCAAGTAATTGCGCGTGAGAAAAATCTTATAATACGCGAAGAAAACATAGAAAAGTTAGAAAAAGCTATTGAAGAACGTGAGAAATCCCTTAATCAAATTTCAAAACAGTTCGAAAATAAAAGTACAATGCTACGATATAACGTACAAGCACTTATAAACATGCCTCCTGACAATGCTGCGAGTATTTTGTCAAGTTATGACGATGAAACACTTATTGACACATTGGCAGTTGCTGATGAGATTGCGCAGGAGAATAATACAAATTCATTGGTACCGTATTGGCTTTCATTACTAGATGCACAGAGGGTAGCAGAACTACAACAAAAATTGTTGTATAGGAACTAAAATGATAGTATTATCACAAGGGATGCAGCGCAATGGTACTTTGTATGAAACTGTCCATTCAAACAACACTGCATATACATATTCAAGTCACACATATGCACCGCATCGCTCTTCGACTGAGCGACATTCATTTGCTTATGCAATAAATGAAGTACGAGATAAGTCGCGTTCTGATACTCCTGCGAAGTCTCAAACAAAAAATGACAAAAAAAGCATATACAAGAGTGCTGTAAATACTGAAAAAAATACAGAAAAAATGTCACAGCTTAGCAAACGCTCGCCTAATAACAAAAAAGTAAAAGAGCATAGTGCAAAAGATGAAAATATACGGAAAATTTCTGCGAAGGAAAATAGTAATGATGATGATGAGAAATTGCTCAATCATATCAATCATATTCAATTGCAAGAGTTACCGATATCGAAAAAAAACACTGCAAAAGTAAGATACGCAGAAACACATGAAGAACGCGAATTTAAAGGAAAGTTTGAACAAATTTCTCTTCATATGAAGAATGTGGAAAAAGAAAACAATGCCGCTATTGAAGCAGATGGTGAAGTAGAGGCAATGCAAGCTCGCAAAGAGAAAGATTTCGGCATGTTTGAGAAACAATCTGAGAATATCTTGAGCGCAGCAGATGATTTACCGGGGCAAGAATATCAAAATGATACTACGGTATCTATGCAAAAAATGCATCCGCGTATTGATGATGAATCTGAAAAGTTTTTGAAAAATATTCATCGAGACCAAGGTGCAAGCATGACTACGATGCATACAGAAGCAGAAATCAATGCAAAAAAAGAAGAGAATCTATCTCGTGTTACGCATGATGAAGATGGAGAGAAATCTTTCAATGAGCAGCTACGTTTTAAACCTGAGAGCGAAAAACATACGCATGCGAAGGTATCATTAGAAATGATGACGCATGATGATGGAAAAGAAAAATCTCAGTTTTTCGGAACGACTTCTGAGACATCGTTAGACGCAATACATCAAAAGAAAAACTATCTTCATAGCGCGAATTCTTCTGTATTAGAAAAAAAGGGCTTACGCTATTTGTCACAACATGGTAATCAGCAGCTTGTGCAAGATGTCAAATTGTTATTTCGTGAAAATAGCACAGGTGATATTCGTTTGCAACTAAACCCTAAAGAACTTGGAGAGGTAAAACTTACTGTACAGCTTAATGATAATAACCTTGTGCATGCACGCGCGATTGTTTCTTCTGAAGATGCAAAAGATCTTATGCAAAAAAACTTAGGAAACCTTGCAAGGCATTTTAATAGCGAAGGTTACGAAATAGGTACTTTTTCTGTTTTAGTAAATACGGAACATTCCGATACTAATGAGGGAATGGAGCAGTTTCCAAAGCGCCATGTACAACGAAAAGAGCATGTACGAGCCCGAGAAATTGAGCAAAACATGCGTTCGTATGTAAGAGTTTGTCAATCCATTGATTTTGTAGCGTAATAGCTATGAGAATATAAAAAAAAGGAGTATACATGGAAGTAACACCATTACAATTGAATTTTCCGCAGACTATACAAGGTAACACTGGTGAGAATAGTAATAAAATAGGGGCGAAAGCAAATTCAAATTTCTTACGTAATCTTACAAATTTACAACCAGAAAAAGCAGAAGCTGAGGGAAGTAACGTTCTTGGTAAAGATGATTTTTTGAAAATACTGATGACGCAGCTTCAAAACCAAGATCCATCCAAACCTATGGAAGATAAAGAGTTTATTGCACAAATGGCACAGTTTTCTTCTTTAGAGCAAATTACCAATATGAGCAAAGGTTTTGAAAATCTTCAGCGTACGATGGGAAGAAATTTTGCATTATCGCTTATTGGTAAAACGGTTGCAATACAACCGAAAAACGCAAATGCGGTACATGGCGTTGTTACAGAAGTTCTCACTGGTGAGAAAGAACAAGTGAAAGTAAATGGAGTGATGTATAACTCTGATGATATTATTCGCGTAAGCGCAGCAACGGAGGTTGAATAATGATGCGATCCTTATATTCTGGAGTATCAGGACTTCAGAATCATCAAATTCGTATGGACGTAATAGGAAATAATATTTCTAATGTAAACACAATTGGATACAAAAAAGCGCGTGTAACGTTTCAAGATATATTTTCACAGTATCTCGATAGCCCATCTCAGCCTAACGAAAAGCGTGGAGGAATTAACCCAAAGCAAGTTGGACTCGGTGTTACTGTTGCATCTATTGATAATGTTTTCACACAAGGTTCGCCACAGACAACGGGTATAAAAACAGATATTACCATAGATGGTAATGGGTTTTTTGTGTTGAGAAACGGTAGCGAAGAATTATACACACGCGCAGGTGCATTTGATGTTGACTCTGAAGGATGGCTTGTAAATCCTGCAAATGGTATGCATGTGCAAGGCTGGAACAGAGATGCGGATGCTGATATCGATTCTAAAATTAATGCAACAGGACCTGTAGAAGACATCCGTATTCCTATTGGTGTTAAAGATCCCTCAAAAGCTACCACAGAAGTAAAAATGCGTTCTAACCTTAATAAGAACACTGCTATTATTTCCGATGGAGCTACTGATAGTGAAGTACGCGAAAACACATGGGTAGTAGAACAAGATATTTACGATGCATATGGAAATCAGCATATCTTGCAATTAAATTTTACTCGAGAGCCTAATACCGTTGATACTTGGAATGTAAATGCATTTATCAATCCACAAGAAGAAGATGTCGTCCCGCTTACTCTTTCTATAAACGGTGTAGATGCTACTGATACTTCGTTCTTAGTAAGCTTTGATAACAATGGTATTATACAGAGCATTGCAAATAATGCAGGGGGCGAAGATACAGAAGGCGATTTGCAAGTGCAGTTCACCTATGAAGTTCCTAATACTAATCCGGTGCTCAATGATGCGGGAATAATCGCTCCAGAAACCCAAACGTTTTCACTAGATGTAGGGAGCGTAGGAAATTTCAGTAATAGTGTGACACAGTTTGCTTCTAGTAGTTCGACAAAAGTATATTTCCAAGATGGATATGAAATGGGATATCTGAAAGATTTTACGATAGATAGATCAGGCTTTATTGTTGGTTCTTTTACCAATCAGCAAAAGAGACAATTGGGGCAAATTGCGCTTGCTTCGTTTTTAAACCCCGAAGGACTTTCAAAAGTAGGTGAGACAAATTTTGAACGTACGATTAACAGCGGATATGCTGATATTGGACAACCTGAGACAAGCGACAAAGGAGTTTTACGCGCAGGTAAATTGGAAATGAGTAATGTTGATCTCGCAGAAGAATTTACTGATATGATAATAACGCAGCGAGGCTTTCAGGCAAATAGTAGAACGATACGAACATCCGATCAGATGTTGCAAGAAATTCTAACTTTGAAACAATAGATACAATGAGTAGGAGTCATGTGCGGTGATATTGATTACACGATTTGATAATAGCACGGCATATATAAATCCGCATTTGATAGAATTCATTGAAGAAATACCTGATACCATTATTACATGCAATGGAAAGAGAATGATAGTAAAGGAAACGATACAAGTGATTATAGCGCGTATAATTGCCTATAGAAAAAGCATCGGTATATCTATAAGTGACAAAGAATATAGTAAAAACGACAAAGAGGACGCAATGACATGAAACTTAGTATCACGGTTCTTATAGGATTTATTCTCGGTTGGGCAGTTATTATTATAGGTATTGCGTTAAATAGGGTGGGCTTTAGTCCATATTTGAATATACCATCACTTTTTATAACCGTTGGTGGAACAATCTGCGCAACACTCATTGGTGCACCTACAGGGTTTCTTAGTAAATTTCGTCGATGCATTAAAATTGCATTTAGCAATCCTTCATTTGATTATAGTGGTGCGATAGAAAATCTTGTTACCTTATCAGATAAAGCACGCAGAGACGGACTTCTTGCCTTAGAAGATGAGATTGTCGATATTCCCAGCGAATTTACACGTAAGGGCTTACAGATGGTTGTCGATGGTACCGATCCCGATGTTATAAGAGGCACGCTCACGACACAGATAGATGAAATGCAATCTCGTCATGAACAAATGCAAAATGCTTTTGAACTCATAGGACGTATTGCTCCTGCATTTGGACTTATTGGTACTATTATCGGACTCATCGCATTGTTAGGCAACATCGGCGGAGATCCTGTTTCCATAGGGAGAGGTATGCAAGTTGCGCTTATTACTACGTTCTATGGAGCTATTTTGGCAAATTTTATATTTATTCCCATCGCACATCGCTTAAAAGAAGTTGATGTTGAAGAATCTCGATATTACTTTATAGTTTTAGAGGGTATTTTCTCTATTCAATCGGGTGAAAACCCACGCATTGTTAAGGATAAATTACTCTCATTTCTTTCTGAAGAAACTCGAATGAATACATCAATTGCGGATGACAAAGAGTAGAAGTTATGGCTCGAATATTACGAAGAAAAGAAAGAAAAAAACCAGAGGGAGTACCAGAATACATGGTAACGTATGGGGATGTAGTGACATTACTGCTTACGTTTTTTATTCTTCTGATATCTACTGCAAAAATAGATGGAGATGAGCTAAAGCTTATTTTAGCAAATTTTCCGGGACTTGGAAATTTACTCGGTGGTTCTACCTTTGTGCGAGGTCCTCTCCCTGAAAGTGGATATACGGTTGAATCTCTTCCTTCAAAGGAAGCAGGGACTTCCATCAGCAAACTTTTGAAAACTGCGCAGGCATTATTTGAAACTGAAATTACGGTTGACCAAGCAAGAGTTACGTTAAATGAGCGTGGCTTGGTTATTTCTCTTGCTTCTGATTTTTACTTTGATAAAAACTCTGCAAAGGTGAATGTAGAAAAAAGCACAGGCACGCTGCGAAAAGTTGCGTTGCTTTTACGCAATTATATAGAAGAAAATCCTGAAACTCATTATAGAGTAGAAGGACATAGCGATGAAAAAACTTTTCCTATTAATTCATTGTTTAAAGATGAATGGGATTTATCCTCTGCACGATCATCAGCGATTTTGCGATTTATGAAACAATTTCTTTTACCAGTTAAAAATGCGAGTGTTTCAGGATTTGGCAATACAAAGCCACTGTACGAATCGGGAGTAACAGGTAATATCTTTAATAGGAGAGTTGATATTGTAATTTTAAATGAAGGTAATTTATGATTACATTTGAGGAGGGACTATGGCTGAAAATAGTATATTAGATATTGAAGAAGATTCTCAAAACGAACAGAAATCTCAAAAACGTGGTGGCTTTTTACCATTGCTTTTTATCGTATTAAAGTATGTTGTTGTTTTATTTTTATTAGGCATGTTTGTAGTGATAATTTCAGTAATTACGGTACGAACATTGCAAAAGCAAATGAGTCTTGCGAATACGGCAGGACCCATTGCATTGAATACACAGCACACGATACCAGAAGATTTAGATTGGTTTACAACTTTGGGAGAAATACGAGGAAATACAAAAGACAAAAAACGAAGAACATTTATTGTGGATGTGTATATCGGCTATACTCCTCAGGATCAAATTGTATTACAAGAAACTATCCGAAGGCGTGTACAAATACGAGAGCGTATTTCATTGTATTTTAGCGATCATTATGCAGAAGATTTAGAAGGCGCACAGAATTTTATCAGAATTAAAAATGAGTTGCGAGAGATTATCAATACTATTATGAATAATAAGATTCGTGAAGTTGCTTTTAACTCTTATCAAGTGATTGTGTTCTAATTGATTTTCATTATTCATTTTTAGTTTATCTCATCACTTGAAAGTAATAATATTCATATGGTAAGATTACAAAGGGAGAGGGTACAGTTTTGACAGAAGTTCTTTCAAAAGCTAATTTAGATTATTTGCTTGAATCTATTGAATCAATGGAAGGCATTTCCAAGTCTACCATTGATGATGAAAGAGTAGATGAAAGCGATATCTTATCTCGAAAGAAAATAAAATTGTATGATTTTCATCATCCTGACAGATTTTCAAAAGAGCAGCTGCGTACTATAGAGATTATGCACGAAACCTTTGCGCGTCTTTTGACAAATAATCTTAGTACTCAGTTACGTACCTTTGTAGAAGTGCATGTTCAATCAGTTGCTCAAATTACGTATGAAGAATTTATAAAAACTATACCAAACCCAACCTTGTTTTCTATTCTTGACATGCAACCTTTGAAAGGGTCTGCAATCTTAGAAGTAAATCCTTCTATTACCTTTTCTATCCTTGAAAGACTTTTTGGAGGATCAGGCGGACTTATTCTTAATAGAGAATTGACAGAAATTGAACAATCTGTTGCAGCAAATATGGTAGAAATAATGTTAGGTTTTTTACGTGAAGCATGGCGTAGAATTATTAACCTTCGCTTACACCTTGTGCAAATAGAAACAAACACGCAGCTTGCACAAATTATTCCTCCGAATGAAATGATGCTTATGATAGTTTTCAGTTGTCGTATTAACGAAATAGACGGTATGATAAATATTGCTATTCCTTACATAACTATCGAATCTATCATACCGAAATTATCTGCGCACATGTGGTATACCGCAGGGGGAGTAGAAGCTGATTCACAGACATATGAAACGATATCTGAATCACTGAAAAATGTTGATGTGAATATTACTGCACTTCTTGGTACCTTGAAAATGAAATTGGGAGAGGTAATGTCTTTACAAAAAGATGATGTACTTCATCTTCACGATGTAAAGTATGGTAATCCCATAAGCGTATATGTTGAGAACAAGAAAAAATTTAAAGCTATTCCTGGAAAATTAGCAAATCGCAAAGCTATACGCATTGTTGAAGATCTTTCTAATGATTTCCAAGAAATTTTAGATACACAAACTACTACGTATGGAGATAGGAGAAAATAATGGTAGATACGTCACTTACAGACGAAGAACTCGGCGCATTATTAGGTAATACAGATAATAGTGAAGAACCTAATGAAGCAGCGTCTGAAGATTCTAAACAAAATAATTCTAACGATGATGTGTTATCAACAATAATTGAAAATGCACTTCCTGCTATAAAAAGTGAATTTTCACAAAAGTTGGGCGAAGAAATTGCCGTAAACTTTCTCGGCATTGAGAGATCTCGTACACTTTCAGTAGAAGGCGGAGGTCCGTGGTATGTTGCAAAAGGTTCTTTTGCTACGAATGACGTGCATAAACAGTTCATCGTCTTTCCAAATACTATGGCGCATGAATTGGCAAAACGTGTTACCGGCGTCAATGATATTGAAGATACTATAGAACATGTCAGTGGTCCTTTAAAAGAATTAAGCGATAATGTTATAAGAAGCATTGCCGCAGGTTTTGATGAGGGTTTTTTAGGTCCTATAGATCAATTTGAGCTTTCTAATGATTTAGGAACCATAGAGGCTACTGAAAACTTTCTACGTGCAGGATTTTCCGTAGGAGAAAATACGTTTTTTTATTTTTTAAGTGCAACGATACTATCAATATTGAACAAAGAGTCAAATACAGAAAATACATCACAAAACACAGAAAATATGTCACAAAAACAAGAAGTTCACAATAATGAAGAAGAGTTTTCTTCGCTGTTATCTGAAGAATCGAAACCTTTTGAGGAAAGTACTCAAAATTCTTCTGAAAAAGAAAGCGTGTTTTCTTCTGCACTTCTTTCTTTGGGCGATGAACTTTTAAAAGAAGATTCTCCTGTAAGTGATGTAGAATTTCCTGCTTTTGATTCTGGTAGTGCTGAAAAAAGCGGTAGCTCATCTGAAGAAAATAAGCGTATAGATATGCTGATGGATGTGCATGTTACTATTTCTGTAGAACTTGGAAGTACGCAGCGCACCGTAGAAGAAGTTCTAGAACTAGGGCGCGGAAGTATACTTGATTTAAATAAACTTGCAGGTGAACCTTTGGATATAAAGGTAAACGATAAATTGATTGCAAAAGGTGAAGTTGTAGTAATTGATGAAAACTTTGGTGTTCGTATTGTCGAAATTCTTGCATTGAGTGAGCGTATGAAAAAATGATATAAAAATAAAATATTATTTTTATGTTTTTGGGAGGGGACATTTGTGAAATCTGTTGTAGTCTATCTTCGTCGTTATGAAGTTAGCTTTATTATATTTATTTTATTCTTCGCTGTTTGTACGCAGTTATATGCACAAAACACCATTTCTGTTGAAAAAACAAGTTCTGAAAAAATTGCGCAAAGTACTATTTCATCTTCAGAATCTCAAGAAGCACCTGCGCAATCAAATACCACTTCTGATACCACGGCAGAAACTCAATACTCTACAGAAGAAGATTTTCCCATCTTTGCTGAAGATGAAGAGAATGCGGTAGCAATTCAACCCATAGGATTTTGGGACACGGTTCGCGTTTTTGTTGTATTGGGTCTTGTCATTCTAGGAATTTATGTATTTGTTTGGTTTTTAAAAAAATTCCAGAGTCGTTCTTTTACGAATTCTGATGCCATACAGGTACTTACCAGTCACCAGCTTGCAGGTGGAGGAAATGTACACCTCATTAAGCTTGGAAAATCTCTTTTTTTTATTGGTGCATCAAATCAAAATGTTACTTTGATGAAAGAGATACATGAGAAAGAAGAAATTGACGAAATAGATTTATCGCTTTCTATTGTTGAAAGTGAAGAAGAAAATACAAAAAATTCTTTCTATCAAAAAATAAAACATATTTTCAAAAAAGGTGGAAAAAAAACTTCTCATATAAAAGAGAAAAGTTTGCATAAATCGAATCTTATTCAAGATACTTTTGAAGTTATAAAGTCTCTGTTTGGAACGCCACGCAAAACGGGAGAGAAAACGTAATGCGTGTGCCTACATTTTTCATAGTAATCGCATTGTTTTTCACGAGCGCAATATTTGCAGATATTTTTGCTCAAAGCACATTTGCCCCTGCTCCACAAACGGCTACTCCGGGACAAGAGTCGCTACAAATACCATTTGTAGATTTTTCACTGCGTCCCCCAGAAAGCGGTTCAGAAGTGGCAACAACACTGCAATTTTTGTTTTTGCTTACGGTAATTACGCTTTCTCCTGCAATTTTAGTACTTATGACATCGTTTTTACGCATCAGTATTGTACTTTCTTTTATTCAACAAGCACTTGGATTGCAGCAAGTACCTCCACGACAGATTATTATCGGCATCGCATTGTTTATAAGTATTTTTATTATGTGGCCTGTTTTTCAGCAGGTTAATACCAATGCCATTCAGCCTTTAAGTAAAGGCAGTATAACCACGCGTGAAGCGTTTACTCAATTTATGGTTCCATTTAGGAAATTTATGTATACACAAATGCAGGACAGTCCACAAAATATCAAGTTGTTTATGCGTATGTCGCAGCTTCCTGCTCCAAAAACTCTTGCCGATGTTCCTTCATATGTGCTTATTCCCGCCTATGTGTTATATGAACTTACCATAGCATTTAAGATGGGCATTTTGTTGTTTATTCCGTTTGTCATTATAGATATAGTGGTTGCATCAGTTACCATGTCCATGGGGATGATAATGCTTCCACCGATTATGATATCGCTCCCTATTAAGTTGGTATTGTTTGTGTTAGTTGATGGATGGTCTCTTATCATTGAGCAGCTTATATTAAGCTTTGGAGGTAGATGATGAGTCTAGGAGCAATAATTACCTTAATGCGCGTATCATTGTTAGAACTTTTGATACTCGCTTCGCCGGTACTGCTAGTTGCCGTAGGAGTTGGCCTTACCATATCTATAATTCAAGCTATAACGTCTATTCAAGAACAAACCATTACCTTTGTTCCGAAGATGATTACCATTCTTCTGCTCCTTGTTTTTCTTGGACCTTGGTTGAGTGCACATTTGATAAATTTTACACAGAATATATGGGGACAAATGTATGAGATTGTGCGCTAATAAAAAAATTGAAACTTTATGCATGAAATATGCGTGTATGTATAAAATATGATACTTGATATATTACCTGAACAATTACAAATTTTAATGCTCTTATCGGTGCGAGTATTGGTTATTATATCTTTCACGCCAGTACTTTCACATAGTGGTGCGCCGTTTTTTGCACGAGTAGCATTGGCAGGGCTTACAACTTTTGCGATACAAAATCTTTTGCAAGATACGGTTAGCGCACCTGCAAGCGTAGGACAATTTGTTGTTTTTCTTGCAGGAGAAGCACTTATTGGGGCGGTCATAGGGTTTTTTATACAAATGACTTTCGCATTATTAGGTATGTTTTCAGAGTTTTTCTCAACGCAGATGGGACTTCGTGCATCGCAGATACTTAATCCTCTTTCGGGAGATACCACTGCGGTTGTAGGGCAATTTGCTTCTCTCATCGTGACACTTGTTTTTATTTCATCATTTAGTTTACAGCGCGTTTTTTACTATGGCATAGCACAAAGTTTTGTAGCATTGCAATCGCAAGATCTTTTTTTATACAAGGGCAGCGCGGGATCATTTATGTCATTTGTATTTTGGGGACTTACAAAATTATTTGAACATTCTTTCATTATTGCATTGCCTCTTTTTACATCGCTGCTCTTGGTAAATGCAGGATTAGGACTTTATGGTAAAGTAGCTCCACAGATGAACTTACTCATACTCGGAATACCCTTACAGATTGGGCTTGGATTCTTAATTTTTCTGTTTTTGATACCAAATCTCGTAACTGCTATTGAAGCATCTTTGAGCATGTCATTTGAATACATCACAACTTTTATACGAGGTGTAAGACGATGAAGATATCGTATGCTATTGCAGAAGTTCTACGGCTGTTATCTTATATTTTTGCTTTTTTTGATACGGTACTTACTTCTTTAAACACGAGAAAGACATACGCATATGTGTGTGTTAGTCATGGTATCGCTCTGCCTGCACCTAGTATTTTATCGCGTATTCTTATACTTTTTTTTGCAGCGGAAGATGAAGGACGTACGTTTGATCCCACTGAGCGAAAAATTCAGAAAGCGCGTGAAGAAGGTCGTGCTGCAAAAACACAAGAGCTTCCTACCGCATTAGTTTTGCTTGTCGTTGTTGCGATACTGTGGGCTTTTGGAAAGTACATGGCACATTCGCTTATGGGGGTATTCCAATATTATTTTGGTTCTCTGTACGCGGTACGAGATTTTAGTTATTTCGATCATATGTTTTTTATCGGTACTCAAATGGCACGCGTTATCGGACCTGTATTTGCCGCTGCATTTTTTATAGCGATAATCGGTACTGTTGTGCAAATAGGATGGGCACCAAGCATAAAGCCGATAACTCCAAATTTTTCGCGCGTAAGTTTTAACATAAATAAATGGTTTGAAAAAATGGCATCAGCGCAAGGTATGTATACCCTCGGTTTTATGTTTGTAAGGCTCTTTGTAGTAAGTGTCATTATTATTCTTAATGCTACCATTTCTTTTGATAATATTACTGCATCATTATCGCAATCATTTATAACAGGTGTTTCTTTAAGTGCAAGTCTTATAATATCGGTATTTCTACAGTCTGCACTTGCACTTCTTGCACTGTCGTTTGTAGATTTGCGATTTCAAATGTATTTGTTTCGAGAACAACTTAAAATGACACGCCAAGAGATAAAAGATGAACTGAAGGAAAGTGAAGGCGATGCCGAAGTGAAAAGGCATATTCAAAATCGCATGAGAGAATTTATGACTCGTAATGTAAAAGAAAACATAAAAAAAGCAGACGTACTCATTACAAACCCAACCCATTTTGCTGTTGCGTTACAGTACGATGCATCCACCATGCTTGCACCTCTTGTTGTTGCAAAAGGAGAAGATGTAATGGCATTTCAGATGAGAAGGCTTGCTCAGGATTTTCAAGTTCCAATTATAGAAAATAAACCTCTAGCACGAGCACTGCATGCAGAACTAGAAGTCGGTGAAGAAATTCCTGAACGATATTATCGTGCGGTTGTTTTGATATTTGAACAGATATACAAAATGAAAGGAATGGGCGTCTATGAATAAATTTTTTATGTCGCTGTTACAAAAATTTCAAAACGGGATATTCCGAGAATTTTCTGTTGTTATTGGAATTGTATTTATCATTATGATGATGATAATACCAATGCCAACGATAGTACTAGATTTGTTCATATCGATGAACTTGCTTATCAGTATTGTGATAATACTCAATGTACTTTTTATTCGTGGAGCTTTAGAATTTTCGGTTTTTCCTTCTATGCTTCTTATCTCTACGGTGTTTTCGCTCGCACTCAATATTTCTTCTACGCGGCTTATTTTAACAAAAGGAGAACTCTTTGATGGGAAAATAGTGCGAGCCTTTGGTATGTTTGTAGTCGGTGGTGGCATAGGCGGACAAAGCTTAGTTGTCGGTGCTATTATATTTGTCATCATCATAGCAGTGCAGTTTTTAGTTATAACCAAGGGAGCTACCAGAGTTTCAGAAGTTGCAGCGCGTTTTGCATTAGATGCATTGCCAGGTAAGCAAATGGCTATGGAGGCAGAATTTAACTCTGGTGTTATTACTGAAGACGAGTTGATAATACGAAGACGCGATTTGCAACGCGAGGTTGCATTTTATGGATCTATGGATGGTGCTTCAAAATTTGTTTCAGGAAATGTAAAAGCTGGAATTTTCATTACACTTATCAATATTATCGGAGGACTTGTCATTGGTATTGCAGTTCGAGGTGAAGGATTTGCCGCTGCCTTAAGCAATTACGTACAGCTTACCGTTGGTGATGGACTAGTCTCGCAACTTCCTGCATTATTGATATCTACGTCATCAGGAATTATTGTAACGCGTTCGTCATCACAAGGAAACTTAAGCGAAGACATAAATAAAGAATTTACCGTATACATGCGCGTCTATTACATTGCAGGTGGCATACTCTGTCTTTTAGGAATTTTACCGGGCTTCCCTTGGTATGTGCTTCTTCCTATAGGCATGTTACTTATTACAGCAGCGGTATTTTCTGAAAAGAAACAAAAAGTAAAAGTTATGCAAGAAAACAAAGAACAACAAGCAAAAGCAAAAAGCGATGCTATGCAATCGCATGTACAGAAACTTGAGCCATTAGATCCTATTTCACTAGAAATAGGATACGATCTTGTGCCTCTGGTTCAAGATGAAAACGGACAGGCGGATCTCTTAAATAGAATATCAAGCATACGCCGAGAGCTCGGTATTAGCATGGGTATTGTTATTCCACTAGTTCGTATCATCGACAATTATTTGCTTGATGCGTCAGAGTATTCTATAAAATTTAGCAGCATTGAAATGGGACGCGGCACGATACGCGTGAATAAACTTTTGGCAATACAGGCACGTGAAAATATTGACATTGAAATATCTGGTGAAGCTGCGCGCGATCCTACATTTGGACTTCCCGCGCTTTGGATAGATCCATCAGATAGATTAAACGCGCAGCGCGCAGGTTATACTGTTGCGGATTCATCGTCTTTGATATCTACGCATTTGTCAACGTTGTTAGAAAATAAACTTGCAGAATTACTCACGCGACAAGATACGGTACGATTGATAGAGCAATTTGCAGAAAAACAACCTACGGTAGTGGACGAGCTTAAAAAGCATGTGAACATGGGACTCTTACAAAGAATATTTCAACGCTTACTTCGCGAAAAAGTTTCGATACGAAACCTCACCGCGCTGTGTGAAACATTAAGCGATTTTGGTGAAATGACTAAAGATATTGATTTCTTAGGAGAAAAAGCACGACAAGCACTCTCGTATCAAATTGCAAAACAATATTCTGATGACGAGAAAGTTATATATGCATATGCCCTTAATTATGAACTTGAACAAACAATTCTTCAATCTCAAGAAACACAGCAATTTATAGATCCATCTGTGAAGCAAAGCATCATAGCGGAGATATCACGGTATTTTTCTGATCCTTTGATTATGACCGATAAAGATGGAAATGAAAAACAGGTGAAAAGTTCCGTATTATTAGTAAGTGAAATGGCACGTCCGATTATGCACAAGATGCTCGCTTCTACATTAAATAAAAGAGGGTATATTGTACCTATCCTGTCTACGCTTGAGATACCAGATGAGTATAATGTGCATATTGTAAAAAGCGTACAGGGAGATATTCAAAATTTTTCTGAAGAAAAAACAGAAGAGGAAGTTACAAACGCATGAGTGCCGAGTTTCCATTTGAAGAAATAATTGATGCATCAAAGAATCTTTATCTTGAAGTGCAAAAAAAACACGGAGTGTATGTAAAAATTTTGTCTCAAGAGATTATTCCGCAAACTGCTTTGCAAAAACTTTTTTCACGACCAAAAATACGAGTAACAGGGTTTGTGCAGAATGCAATAGAAAAGACTACCGATGCATTGCAAATATCACACAAATCTCAAGATATGAGATACCTTGTAGAACAGCAAGTGACAAAAAATCTTGCATCATTTGATGACATAGAAAAGAACATGCAAAATACAACGCAAGATTTTTTGCAACAAGAATCTTATGAAGGACTTATGCAGCTTTTTGATTTGTTACGTAAAAATGATTTTTCATTTTCGTTTATACGTATTGTGAAAAATTATGTCATTGAAAATTTTACCTTGCAAGAATTAAAAGATGTAGCGCTGATGAAAAAGGCATTTTTTGATATCTTAGAGAAGATGCTTATATTTTATAAACCACAAAAAGATATACAAGCATCTCAGCGCATTATAACGCTTGTCGGTCCTACAGGCACCGGAAAAACAACTACAATATCAAAGCTGTCGGTAGAGTTTTTTGTCAACAAAAATGGAAGAAAAAAAGATGACAAGAATTCTGTAAATTTACGCATTGTTTCTCTTGATTCCTTTAAAGTAGGTGCCGTTGATCAAATACAAAAAATAGCGGATGTACTTACCGTCTCATGCGAGTGTATACATGATCCAGAAGAATTGAAAAAGTATGTACGGAAAGGTGCACGTCCAGAAATATTGTTTGTAGATACTACGGGACAAAACCCTAAGGAAATAGTTAATTCTGATGAATTACCGCTTATGCTTGCTGTGCTAAAAAAGCGTAATGAGGTACTATTGGTAGTCGATGCAGTAAGTTCTGAAAAAAACTTAGAATATATTTTTGAAGCATTTTCGGTGTATGAATACGGAGGCGTGATAATTACAAAAATTGATGAAGCACAAAGTATTGGCACGATATTAAGCGTTTGTGCAAAGTATAAAGTACCCATTGCATATTTTGGATTCGGACAAGAGCCGTGTAAGGGCTTATCTTTAGCAACGGGTAAGATTTTACGAGACTTTATACATGTATAAGGAATGCTACTATAAAAGAAGTTGTAATTTATTGTAATAAATAAGGTTATAAAAAATGGATAAACAAATAAATCAACTTAAGCAGATGATGTCAAAAACTGTCGAAACACCAAGTGTAGGAACTCGAGTTATTGCAGTAACAAGCGGCAAAGGCGGAGTTGGCAAAACAAACCTCGCTACAAATCTTGCTACCATGTTTGCGTCAATGGGAAAACAAATAGTGTTATTTGATGGCGATTTAGGTTTGTCAAATGTAAACATTTTGCTCAAAGTTATGCCACAGCACAATCTTGTTGATGTTATGCGCAAGTACTTGAAAATGCATGAAGTTCTTACAGATTCTGGATACGGGTTCCAGTTTGTAAGTGGCATACCGGGATTTTCAGGACTTGCAAATATAACACAGGATATGATTGATTATTTTGTAGCAGAAATGATGCATCTTTCGTTTGCGCACATTTTGCTTATTGATACTGGTGCGGGAGTTTCGAAAACGGTTACATCATTTCTTAGCGCTGCGCATGATATCATTATCATCACCACTCCTGAACCTACGTCTATGGCAGATGCATATGGAATGATGAAAGTACTCGCTACAGATTTTGATACAAGCAAAACTAATTTACACCTTATTGTCAATAAAGTTGATTCTTTTCAGCAAGGAAAAGAAGTTGCGCAGCGTATTGTTGAAGCAAGTGAAAATATATTAAATCTTAACATTGCGTATCTTGGATGCGTTATCAATGACCCGATAATTAGCAAAGCTGTTATGAAGCAGGTACCTTTTGTCGTACATAGTCCAAAATCAAAGTCAGCGCTGAACATCAAAAGTTTAGCTCGCACACTTCTTAATAGAGAAGAAGAAGGAAAATCAGGTTTGTTATCATTTCTTAAGCGAATTAAAGGAGAGAGCAATAGCTGATGAGTGATAAAAAAATCATACTGTCGATGATATACACATGTATTTGTGTGACCATTCTCATCATAACAGGTATAGTATCAGATGTCAGTGCTTTCACGATTTTCTTACGATCATTTGTTTTTGGTACCATAAGTTTTCTTCTTGTCTTTTATGCGCAATTTCTTTTAAAGAACAACATCATAGGAGACGATGTCTTTGATAATGATGAATACAGTAGCAAAACAAAAGGACATGCAGTGAATGTCGTCGTCGATGACTCATATACAAATCATGAAGATGGAATGACAAAAGATTCTTTGAATAGCTCTGATGATATTGAGAAAGTAGAATATAATACGAATAGAAGAATTGATAGTGCATTACTTGATAACACGATGAATAAAAATGGTTTTAGTGATATTGCTGAGACCTCTGTTGATTTGTCTGATGAGATTAAAAGAAGCCAAAAAACAGCAAATGGTAATCCAGAAGAGTACAGTAATGTACTTAAAACGTGGATATACGATGCACAGTCTAAAAAAGCGTGAGAAATATTGTGAAAGATACTGAGAATCTTATTGATAAAGAAAAAACAGATAAAGAGAAATATGATGAAGAACTTGAACTCTGGAAGAAATATTGCAAGAACAGAGATGAAGAAACTCGTAATATTTTAATAGAGCGATATGCATTACTCGTGAAATATGTTGTAGGAAGGTTGTTTTCATCTCCTATTAAGAATATTGATTTTAATGAATTGATCAGTGCGGGTACATTTGGATTATTTGATGCGGTAGAAAAATTTGATCCTACCATGAATGTGCAATTTAAAACATATGCTATTACTCGTATACAAGGTGCAATACGCGACGAATTACGTTCTTTAGATCCTATTCCGCGTTCACAACGTACTCATATTAGAGAGATAGATCGTGTTGCAACCATGCTTCACGAACGTAATGAGTGTGAGCCTACTATTGAAGAAATTTTAGATGTCACAGGGCTTACAAGAAAACAGTATGACAAAGCAATGGCTTGCATTAGTCACGCATACACGGTGTCATTACACGATGTACTTTTTACGAATAGCGATGGAGAGCAAATAACATATTTTGACCAAGTAGGAACTTTGCCCGAAGACGCTCCTGAAAAGGCTTTTGCACAAAAAGATCTTGTGCGTGTCTTGCAAAAAGCTTTAGGCGAATTACCAGAACGTGAGTTGCAAGTGCTTATTTTATATCATTATGAAGAATTAACGTTAAAAGAAATAGGAAAAGTACTCAAAGTGACAGAGTCTCGTGTTTCACAATTACATGGGCGAGCACTTGCGAAACTTCGCACAAAGTTGTTTAGTTATCGTAAAGGCGTTTTTGAAAAATAATTACTATGTTGTGTTTTTATGGCAAAATTTGAAAATTTTAAATTCACCCTTTCTAGTACCATACAAAAAAGCCCATCACAAAATGTATATCGTATAAAGGCAAAAACGATTGAAGAAATTTATAAAAAAGCTGTAAATTATTTTAATATTCCTCTTGAATTTATACGTTTTGAAATAGAAAAAGCAGAAAAAGTACGAAAGAAATCTTTGTTTCAATTTAATGAATATGTAGTACTCGCGTATCCTTCTAGTGAGTATTTTTCACAAGAACATCATGTTGAAGATTTAGAGCAAAAAAATGGTGCAGTTTTTGTACGAAAAGGCAATGGCGCTATTTATATTATGGTAATGCCACCGGGTGAAAGAGGGAAGGCAATTTCTTTACCAAAGGTATTAAAAGCAATGTCTAATAAAGTTTCTCTGGATATTTTAGATTCTGTTAATCGTACTGCGGTTAAAAATGCTACGCTTAAAGCAAAAGGTACATGGGTAAGAGTTGGGAGCTTTCATCATAATGAAGCAGATGATGTCACCTATCGTGTTCGTATTAGTAACGATAACATGAAAGCATTTATTCAAATAAGACCCGCTCTTAACAATGGAGCAGATCCTATGCAGAATCACATGCGTCGTGAATTAGAAGATGCAGGTGTTTTATATGGAATACTGACTGAAAAACTTGCAGAATTAGAGAGACTTCCTGTCTATAATCAATGGATTGAAGTTGCAAGTGGTAAATTTCCTGTTCATGAACAAGATGGAAAGATACTTCTTGTTAATAGTCGCGAACAAAAATACTCAAATACTGTGGATATCACAGAGGCGAGTCCTATGCATACGGTTCGTGCGGGAGATATTATTGCGATTAAACAATCTATTATTCCCGGAAAAGACGGCTTATCAGTATTGAATGAAGTAATTTTTGCTAATACGGCTGAAGAAGTCGAGTTTATTGAGAATGAATATATAGATATTTCGGAAGACGGGAAAAAAGCCATAGCTACAAAAGACGGTGCAGTATCTATAAAGAACAATGTTATTACTATTGAGGAACTTTTGGTTATTCCCGGTGATTTGTCACCAAAAACGGGAAATATAGATTTTCCTGGTTCTGTAATTATAAAAGGCGATATACCCGATGATTACGAAGTGTATGTAGGCGGTAATTTAGAAGTTCATGGAAGTGTAGCGAATTCGCGATTGCGTGTTGGCAAAAATCTCATTGTACAAAGAGGTATTAATGGAAAAAATGAAGCAAATATACATATTAAAGGATCTTTGCTTACGCGCTTTTTAGAAAGCGTGACTGTAAGAGTAGAAGGAGATTGCATTGTTCAAGATGGTGTTTTACATTCTCATATTTTATGCGATAGACGTGTAATAGCTATTACCGGTCGCGGACGTATCGTAAGCAGCGAGATAAATTCATCAGAGCTTATACAGGTGCGTACGATAGGTTCTACACTTGGAGGCAATTCAGTATTAAATATTATCTGCTTGTTTGATGATCGTAAAAAACTTGGAGATGTTACTACATTAATAAAAGAACGAGAAGAAAAATTAAAAGAAATTAAGCTGTGGCTTGGAAAGATGACAAATACAGACGCTCTTAAAAAATCTGATAGACATCACAAGGGTACTGTGCTCGCGAAAGTAAAAGAAGCAAAAAAATTTCATATGGAATTGATACAGTTAAAAAATATTGCAAGCAAGCTTAAAGAGCGCTTTCACGGGATTAAAACAAATGGTAAAATAATAATAGAAGATAAAGTGCAGAGGGGTACTATTGTCAATATTGATGGAGAAAAAATTGAATTGAAGCATGACATGATGAATGCTAAATTTTATATTGATGAGGCAACTATAACGTATAATTCGTTTGATTTAAGAAAAGATAGACTAGACGTGCAGAGAATAATAAAAAATGAGTTCTTATAATTATAATGTACAAATATCGGTAGCAAACTCAAATGCTGTTGCTCGGGAGCAAGAAAAAGCGAAAAATGTGAGCAAAAAGCATCAAGATCAGACTGAAGCTATAATGAAAAAAAGTGCAAAAGCACAGGGTAAAGTTTCTGCCGTTCCTAGTGATGAAGTCTCATATCAAGTGCATAATGAAAAAGAGAGATCTCACGCATCAGTGGTAAAAAAGGTGAAAAAAAAGCAGAAAGAAGATGTGAGTACTGATGATATTTTAGTAGATGACAATAAAGGTAATAAAGTTAATGTAGTGTGCTGAAATGTCAGTATTGGGATTTGTTTTTTTAATCATCATCACAGTTTTTATCAATGTTTTTGTAACAGCGTTTCTTGTTGCGCGTTCTCAATATTCGCAAAAGGTTTTAAATCGTCTTCGTAGCGAGGCGCATTCAATCATAAAAACTGTTAACAAAGCAACGGAAGAACACATTACCATTGCCGAAAGTACGATAGAAGATTTGAAAAAACTTCTCAGTCAACAGAAGCGTTCATCTCGTGCAAAAAAACCTAGGCAGAGTAAGTCCGATATTCCCTTAGTATCATCGACAAAACATGTCAAAAAATCTCATGATATTATAACAAAAAAAAATATTTTTCAATCTCAAGAATCTACACAAAATGCTATTTTGAAAATGCTAAAAGATGGTAAAAGCGAAGCATATATAAAAGAGCAGCTTAGTGTTTCTAAAGCTGAAGTCACATTGGCACAATTTATATACAAAAGTAAAAAGTAAGCCTTGTATTTTATAGGTGCATCTTAGCACATGTTTTTATACACATTGTAAATCTTGCTTGAGATAAGGTTTGTTTATTCCACTGAGTGTGCCGAGTAATGTGATAATGTCTTCGCTATTGTAATTGCTATCTATTTTCGTTCGTGTTTTGATGGTGGATTCTCTAAAAGATATAAATGATCGCTGCTAACATCATTGACAAGATCTTCTACCGTCATTGTGTAAGAAATATCGGTTGTCTTTGAAAATACAAGTTTCTGTTTTTCTAATTTTTCGGGGTATAATGATTTAATTGCAGAAAGAATAAGAGAGATTTCTTTATGAGAAAAATTATGAAGAATAACGAATTTCAAGTCTTCTTTTTTTGGAAGTGACATAATATATTATTATACCTTTATTCTAGAACACCATGTTAGTTTAGCCACTTTTGTATGTATGTATCTATGTTTTTGTATTTTCTTCGTATACCATGTGCGTTCATGTATCGCACGGTTCCAAATATGGGGCGTTCAAACCATGGTCTATCGTGTTTACCGTAACACCACGCTAGGCCTGTGTATCCATTGGGATCAGTTCCATCCATCTGATACCTATCATTTTGTGCTATAGAAAATAAAAATGCTTCTTCGGGATCTTCTGTCCATTCAAGTATTTTTTTCGCCCAGTACATGCGCATGTATCCGTGCATGTATGCACTGCGCTTCATTTGTATTTGTGCAGCATTCCAGTAGTCATCTTCTGTTCTTGCATTTTCCATAGCATCAAAACTATATACTATGATGCGTTTGTCAGCTTTGTGCTGTAAAAGTGTTTTTTGTGCCCATTGTGGAATTGCAGCACTATACGTTTTGTAACTGCTGTTGTAGAAAATAAAATTATGCGCAAGTTCACGTCGTACTATAAGTTCTTCTAAAAATGCTTGTACATCTTCGTATATTGAAACATGTTCTTCTATGTTTTTTTTAAGCAAGAATGCATCTACGTCGTAGTTACTTGCTTCTAGAACACGCAGTGTGATATCTACCGGAGATATATGTCCAAAACGCAAGTATGCACTAAGATGACTTTGCCCGTCGAGTGACGGATCATTTCTGTGTATGTGGTAGTTCTTAAGCTTGTGTTGTATAAAGTCTTGTAAATGCTGTTGTGCTTGTTTTTCACCGCCTATAAGGTTTGGAACGCTTGCAATATTCTTGTCTATCCTTATGCCTTGTATACCATGGTTCTTGCATATCTGCGATGGATCTATTATCTGTATTTCATACGATTGTTTGCTGTGAGGCACTTGGAATGTTTTAGGAAATATCAGTGACGAGTGTGAAAAGAAGCGTGATGGATTTTTAATTTCTAGAGACGCTATAGGTTGTGCATAGTCGCGAAGTAGTGTGTGTATTTTAGGACGCAAAGTTGCAGCTGCGTATTCTTCTTTATTTGATGCAACACAGAGAGGGACTACTACATTGCTCTCAACTTGTATTATTCTACATCGTGTCCATGCTTTCATTTGTTGATATATTGACTTATCTTCTTCAAGATATACGCTGTCTACTATCATAGCTGCTGCGTTGTTACCCATGTATGCTGCGCTAGCACTTATGTGTCCAAAGAGTACATGACATTGTATTTCGCATGATACAAAGCTACTACATACGTTTTCAATGCCTTGTAATGCAAAAACTCCCTGACGCTGAGGTAAACTATGAGTTGGAACGGTACAAAATGCGATAAGTGGCATTGAATGCTTGTTTGCAAGATAAATTGCGTACTGAAGGCTATGATTGTATTGCGTGCGAAGTGTTTTATAGCACCAATACGCAACAAAAGGTTTTGTAGTTTTTACTTCAACATTGTTTACTATTTGAATACGTGCACGCTGTGCTGAAGCCATTATAAATGTATTTTAAATATCTTGCATGAATTTTCAAATATTGCATGTGTAAATTCTTGTTCATCAACATTCCGCATTTGTGCTAAATGTTCGATGGTGTATTTTATAAAAGCGGGTTTGTTCCTTTTTGCTTTTACGTTTGCTGGTGGCATAAAGGGACTTTCGCTTTCAACGATGATGTTCTCTTGAGGTATTTTTGTAGCAGCATCGCGTAATAAACGTGCAGTTTTATAGGTAATACTTCCTGTAAAAGAGAAGAAAACATTTTCTGTTATTTTCAATAATCGTTTTGCATAATCCCAGTCTTCTGAATAACAGTGAAGAATGATTGGTACATTTATTGTGCGTTCTGATATTATTTCACATACTTCTTTACTTGCATGGCGATTATGCACAATAATGGGTAGATTTAGTTTTTCTGCAATTTCAATGTGATGTATAAAGAATTCTATTTGTAAGTCTTTATTACCAAATTTTCTATCGAGTCCTGTTTCGCCTATAGCAATTACCTTATCCAAAGATGCAAATTCTTTAACTTTTGCATCCCAATCAAGGTGGGTATTTGCTACTTCAGAAGGAGATATTCCCACAGCAAAGTATATATTTCTTGCGGTATGAAGATTTTTGTATATAGGAAGAAAATCTTGTAAGTTATTGCATATGTTTACTATTCCCACAACACCTTGTGAGAATGCTTCTTGTGCTATTATGAGCTGCGATATTTTATCTTCTTTTATAAGTCCTAAATGAGCGTGTGTATCAAATATTTTCACAATATCACCATAGTATAAGAATTGTATCTTTTAATAAAGTCGATGTACCGTAGAATTGCGAGTGAAAATTTTCCAAAATATCATAAAACTATGTGATTATATAATAACAATCATAGCGCGGTATCTAGTAAAGTATAATAAATAACATGCATAAACCATTACATATCGCAGTTGGTATAGAGATTTTTTATCCTGAAATAAATGGCATTATTACAGCTACCATGAATCTGCTGCATGCGCTTCAGAAATTAGGACATAAGCCTTTTATCATAACTCCATGCGTACATGACTCTGATAATAGAAGTGATTTTGAAATTGTTCAGAACATCCCTGTTTATTATATTCCTAGTAAGCCACTGAAAATTTTCGGTGTTAAGCGCGAAATTCATCCGGGGCTTCGGCAGATTAATAAGCGTTTAGGTAAAAACATGGTTATATCTTTATTTAAAAAAAACCAATGTGATGTAGTGCATACTACAGCTCCGGGGCTTACTTGTAAAGCAATGCTGAAAGCGGCGAAAAGCTTATCTATTCCGTGCGTACAGACCTTCCATACCAATGTATATGATGAAGAATATATACGATACATCATACCGTATGGTGCAATGTATCTGATGCCATTGGTGAAATTAGTAGTATGGGCTATGCTTGCACAACATGCACGCTTAAGTGATGTGATAACTGCGCCTAGTTTCAATACTTGTCATATTTTGAAGAAAAAATTTTCCAATAGCACGATAATGCATATTCCTAATGGCATTGATGTTGAGCCATGGCAGCAAGAAGATGCTTCGTTGTTAGCAAAGTTCGCACCTGAAGCACTTGAGTATAAAGGTCGTTATGGCTTATTTATAGGACGCATGGGAAAGGAGAAATCTATAGATATACTTTTGCAAGCGATTAGACATGTAGTGCTTTCTATTCCTGATTTTATGTTTTTTCTCATAGGCGATGGTCCTCTTATTGATACATATCGTTCATTAGCAGATACGTTACATATAACAAAAAATGTACGTTTTTTAGGAAAGATATCAAGCACAGATATTAAAAAAAGCGGTATTTTAAAACAAGCGCGGTTTTTTTCTACCGCTTCTCTTACCGAAGTACAATCTATGACGGTAATAGAGTCAATTTGTTCAAAGACCCCACAGGTTTTAGCTGAGCATTCTTCTATGACTACGCTTGCAAAAGATGCCGCGATTTATGCAAAACCCGGGGATCCTATTTCATTAGGTAATGCTATGCATACTATGCTTACAAATGATACGACATATCATGCATGTAAAAGAGCAATTACAGCGATGGGTATATCTTTTGATGGCACTGAAGTTGCGAAGAAATTTCTTATGTTATACGAATCCTTATGTGTATTGTAGTTTTAGCAGTTGTATAGAACGATTGGTACTATGTAATTCATGTCTGTACCTATTACTTCGTCTCATATTCCGCATGTTTTCTCAAAACAAGCATATGACATTACGCTACATTTTCATCGCAATGGATATGAGCTCTACGCCGTAGGCGGTGCTGTGCGAGATGCGCTTCTTAATCGCAAAGTACACGATGTAGACTTTACGACTAATGCCTTACCAGAAAATATTATGCGTTTATGTAAGCGTACTATTCCAACGGGATTACAACATGGAACGATAACTGTTTTGTGGAAAGGCGAACGTTTTGAAATTACGACATATAGAACAGATGGACACTATAGTAATTTCAGACAGCCTGAAAATGTCAACTTTACTACGTCTTTGAACAATGATCTTGCAAGGCGAGACTTTACGATAAATGCACTCGGATTAAATTTGATGACAGGTTCTCTGCATGACCCGTATAATGGACAGGCTGACATAACAGGCAAGGTAATACGTTGTGTAGGAACGCCGAGCAATCGCTTTACCGAAGATGCACTTCGTATGATGCGATGTATCCGCTTTGCAACGACACTTGGTTTTGATATAGAACAAGAGACCTTTGAAGCAATACGAGCGTGTGCACATCTTATTACATACATATCACGAGAGCGTATTGCTCAAGAGCTTAAAAAAATACTATGTGCATCTCATGCTGAAAGAGGCTATACATTATTACAAAAAACGCAATTGTATTGCTTTTTATTTTCTTCGCGTAACAGTACAAAAAAGTATAATATTCTTCACGATTATGTACGTCCTGTTCACGCTGATACTAAGGCACTTTTGCGCGCGATATCTGTGCTTCCTCTTTCATGCGATGAACACATGAAAGAGATTTTATCTCATGCAGCACTTTTCTTACCGAAGAGCGTGAAAAACCATCAATCTTATGTACATATTGCAGAGAATGCGCACGAGGCTTATACTGCACTAAAATTGAGTAAAAAAGCTATTTCTCGAATTGTAATGGTGCTACGAAGCAGTGGTATCAAGCCTTATGCTAAGAGCTGCAATTGTTATCAGAGGCGAATGCGACTTTTGGTAACGCTGATTGGAAAAGAACATGCATACGATTTTGTTTTCTTTCGCATGATGCAAGAAATTGCTTGGGCGAACTCTCAAAACATACAGCGACTTATCAATTGTGCTGAATATATGCGCAGTACAAGCATACAAAAATTTTTGATACAGAATCCCTCCGATATGCATATAGATGGTAATGTAATAGCACAGCACTTACAAAAGAAACCGGGAAAGTGGCTCGGAGATATGAAAAAAACACTGATGCGCTTCGTCAGTGTCTACCCTGAAAAAAATGATGCACGCATTCTTTTAGCACATGTGAAGCGCATGAAAATTTCATAAAAGACTCATCACAATCAATTTCATACAATGTACCGTTGTAATTGTATGCGTCTGTGTTAAAACAATACGTCGTTTTCTTGCACCTTCAAAGTTGTGCAGGCAATTTTTGCAGCTTCTTGTTCTGCTTGTTTTTTATTATAAGCTTCAATGCTGCGAAAGGTATGTATGAGAGTTTTATTTACATCTTTTATTTCTACTATTGCGGTGTATTTTTTTTTATGCTCAGCTCCCGTAATGTTTACGATGGTATATATCGGTTTCTTTTGATATGTCGATTGCGTATAATGTTGTAGCATGGACTTGTAATCTTTGTTATGTGTTCCTTCAATAACTGCATTGACAATAGGTGCAAAATGATAAATGATAAACGATCGTGTTATACGCATATTTCGTGAAATGTACAATGCACCGATAAGTGCTTCAACGACATTTGCTAAAGGTGCATAAACATAAGATGCATAAGATTTTTCAAGTACAGAAACAAGCGGTGCTTGTATCGTGTTCTGTGGTAACGCGTGCATTATTGATGCATCGCACTTGAGTATATGATGTAATTGTAATTTTGCAGCGACATGATACAAAGCATCTCGAGAAACTACATATGCTTTAATGCGAGAGAGCACTCCTTCTAATTTGTGTGGAAAGCGCCATAGTAAGTATTCTGTCATGATGGTGTTTAGTATTGCATCGCCTAAAAATTCCAATTGCTCGTTGTTCTTTGCTGTGTTTGTAAATTGTGCCGTTGCCATGTACAACTTTGAGTGTGTAAAATTACCGTTATGTTTCACCACTATGTTATGCAACTTTCTAAATATTCTCAAAAATACGCTGCGTAGTTTTTGTATTAAGGATTGTTTATGATAAATATCATCTCGGCTATTATTGTTTGTGATACCACGATAACTGTATGATTTATGGGTGCACGCAAGGTCTAATAACGTGAGATGAGCAGTGGTAAAACGCATAGGTATTGCGTGCTTTTGACAATGTTTTTTTAAGATTTTTTGTCGCTTATTCACAAGACTTTGCTCTTTTGAGTTTGACAATGGCGTAAAAAATAAAAAGCATATGTATGAAACATATGCTTTTACGTTTACCAACTGAATACGCGTAAGTAAAATTTATTATTTTTGCTTGTCTATATACTGAATAATATCTTTTACGCTTTTAAAGTTTTGCGCTTCATCTTCTGCAATGCTTATATTGAACTCTTGTTCTAAACCTTGAAGTAGTTCATATGTATCAAGACTATCTGCGCCTAAATCTTCGACAAAACGAGATTCTTCGGAAATATTCCCTGCATCAATTTCAAGACGATCTACAATAATCGCTTTGACTTTCTCTAATGTGTTTGACATTAAGTCCTCCTAAAAATTATTCTTTATCTTCTATAATTTGCTTATTTCTATACATGCCGGTAGCACTCTCAAGGCGATGTCGTAAGACAAGATCACCTGAATCACTTTGAATAAGCTTAGGAAGCGTAAGCTTGCTGTTAATTGAATGCTTGCGCGATGTTCTTGATTTCGATGCTCTAAACTTTGGTACTGCCATGTTCTTATTAAACTATAGCTTTCTATATTCGTCAAGTATGCGCTATTGCTAAGCGCTCAATGTTACATTCAAATGTGAGGAATATAAAAATGTTTGTACAATCGATATATCATTCCCAAGTATCAGAGGCAAAGCAGTAAAATTTGCCTCCACCAAAATTTGTTTTTATACCTGCTACTGAACAAGGATTATTCGTACCTCCATGAGCACTGTCTTGTATCCATTCATTCTTATTATTTTCTATGTCTACCCTAGAAGCATGGGTTATTATTCCACAAAAATTACTGTTACTATCACTTGTCCAATTATTACAGTTTTTAGTCCTATCTCCAATGAGTATGTCATGTTCTTGTAATATTACGTTATTTCCTTTTTCATCCTTTAAAAGAGCTAAATGTTCTGCGGTACTGTTTTGAGCTTTTAAGCCTGCCACATTATCTGCTATTTTTACCTTGTCTATGTTATACCAAGGACCTCTTCCTATTCTGTCAAATGCTTCTTCGTCTGTTGTTGTTAAAAATGCCTTCCATGTTCTACCAAAAAGCTTGGCTGCCTCTGCTAAGCGTGTGCACTGTGCATCGGCACCTGCGAGACCGCCTAAATTTCCTCCTGAGAAACCTTCTCTTGTAGCTTCGGATTTTTCTACTATATATCGGTCTCCTATATTTCTTAAAGTATTTTTTACAGAACCTTCACTGGTGATAAAAAAGCTTACTTTTGTTTTTTTAACTTTTGTTTTTTTAATCAAAGGAGTGTTTTTTAAAATAGTGTCTATAAGGTTATCATCAGTTTTATTATCGTTCTTTTCTGTAGTGTTTATAGAGTTATCATCAGCTGTATTATCGTTCTTTTCTGTGGGCTTATCTTCACACACGTCATTTTCAGGAAAAAGCGTACATATACTGTTATCATTTTCTGAATTTGTGTTGCCATTATTGCAGCCTAAAACAATTAGTAATATTGTTACGATTGAGAGTAAGTGGAAATGCGATCTTCGGTATTTTTTCATGAGATTCTCCTTATTTTAATAAAACTGATTTTAGTATGATTCAAAAAAATATTCAATAGATAATTTGATAATTATATTATTATAATAATTAAAGATATAGTAGTGTCGCTGTGTATAGCAAAGCAGTAAAATATCTTAACTTCTAATTATCAAACTATCGTCGCAATTTATATGGATACACAAACACCTTTGTGCTTCCTAAGTTTTCTTATAAAAATTTTTTTGCTTTTTTTCATTCATCGTGGATGAAAGAGTTTGTGCTTTTTCATACAGAGCAGCAGGGCGTATAGTATCGAAAGAGACGAAAATAGAAGCATAAGAAGTGCAAACCAGTCGCCAAAACGCGTGTAAAGCGTGGTTTTCGTATCATATATTGATATGTCTTCAGTGATGCTTGCAACGGTAAATGAGTCGAGCATGGAGATGATGTGTCCATTGGGATCTATGGCTGCTGTCATGCCTGCATTGGTGCTGCGTACTACCGATCGTTTGTTTTCAACCGCGCGCAGTATAGACAACTGTAAATGCTGCATAGCATTTGTTTCGACATGCGACCACGCATCATTGCTTATGTTTACAATTATCTGCGCGCCCTTTTTTACAAATTGTGCATTTTGTAAACCGAAGCCATCTTCAAAGCATATAGGAGTAGCGTAGCTCGCGTGTTTTCCTTCTAGCAAGCTAAGCTCTTTTCCCTGCAGCCAAAAATGTACGTCATTTTCTAGCAATACGTTATAAAAACGCGGAAATATTTTTTTATATGGAAAGTATTCCGTAAATGGCACAAGGTGATTTTTGTAATATACACCTTTGCGTGTACTTCCTTGAAAAAGATGTGCAGCGTTGTAAGTACTTGCTTCTTCAGTCTCTAAGTTACGCGCTTGTTTTTCTCTTGGTCCTAAGCGTTCGCCATTTCCTATAATAAATTCTGTTTTGGGATAGCTTTCAAAGAGTGCAAAAAGTTTTTCTATCAGCCGTACATAACGTGTATTTTGACGGTATTTTTTGTGGTAGATAATAGATGGAACAAACGCGGTTTCCGACCAGACGACTAGGTCGGGTTTTTCGTGCGTATTCATAACATCGTGAGTAAGTTTAGTAAGTCGTTTCAAAGATTCGGAATATGAGTTTATTCCCCCTTGCCATGGATCTTTTGAGTGCTGTAACAATGCTATTTTCACGGTAGGTATGGAGTCTTTTTGCATGGTAAAAGGGCGCTGTGCAATGTATCCATATACAAGGATGAATGCGCTTAAAAACGCATAGCTTACGAGCGCATATTTTAGGTAGGGTTTTGTTCGGATGCATGAAAAAATTGCGTAAACAGCTCGTGCAATACGCCCTTTGAATGTATGTTTTTTTTCAGAGATACTGATTGTCACACGTCGTGCGTGTAGTACAAGATAGGCTCCTACAAAGGATGGAAATGTCACGAAAATTGAGAGTATCCATACCCCAAATATATCTGCTGTTTGTATAAGCAGGGGATGAAACGCAAGTGAATAGCCTAAAATACCGAAGCTATATCCTAAAAATCCCTGTGTACGCAAATACTCATAGGCTATCCATAGACAACATTGAAACACAAACCATGATTTTGGAAATGCTTTGTAGAGTATTTTCATCAATGGGAATAAAATAGTAAAGTACATTGCGTATATAAAGGGAACTACGACAAAGGCAATTGGGCTAAAGGTACTGAGCCAGTAGTTATGAAGCATATAACTCGTAGCTCCGTATGCAAAGCCCCAGAAAAAAGATGCGATAAACGATATGCGGGTAATAAGTAGTGCAAGAGGTAGCAATGCACAGAATGCAAGTACGGCACTACCAAAGCGCAGTATAGGATTAGGAAATGCAGATGCAAAGAGTAATGCAGAAAGAACAAGCAAAATCGCAGAAACACTACAGTGCTTTATAAAGCGCATTATGCTATGATACGGTAGCGGTTTGCCTTTGGTGTTTATGGTGCTTTTTTTTTTGTTTTTCGTGTCATGCAATGCGTCATCACCTTGCAAAAATTATGTTGTGAAGATAATTTTCATGATTTCCCTACATGTCCGTTTCTGTTTTGATATTCCATATTGCATTTCGAAGTTCTTTGCCCGCTCTAAATGCAACAACGGTATGAGATGGTACGGATACAGAAGTACCAGTACGCGGATTACGAGCGTTGCGCTTTGTTTTTCGATGACGCAGCTCAAAGGTTCCAAAACCTCGCAACTCTATTAAATATCCTTGTACAAGCGAATTTTTTGCTGCGTGTATAAAAGCATCTATAATGGCAGCAACATTTCTTGCCGGTAAGTGAAGGTTTTTATTATGTACAAGATTTTCTAGAATATCTTCAACAAGGCAGGCCTTGGTTTTTTTCATAATAGTAAATAGATTATTCAGTAATTTCGGGGATGGGTACGGTGTTTAAAGAAGTTTCATGGTATTTTTTTACAAAATGCTTATAAAGTCGTGATTTTAGGCGTGCACTTTTATTTTTATGGAAAACATTTTTACTCGCAGCTTTATCGATAAGGCGTGTTGCTGTTTTGAATAATCGTAGCCCTTCTTCTTTATTTTCTTGATGCTTTTTGTATTCTTTTATCGCAGTTCGTGTTTGAGATTTCACTGCTTTATTTCTTAGATATCTTTTTTTGTTCTGCCTTATACGCTTTTTTGCTGATTTGGTATTTGCCATGCACTCATTATTCATACTTATTTGTGCTTTGTCAATTGCATCATGCCTTATTTGTGTGTTTCTCTTTGCAGAGGTATCTGTGTGTCTTATCAGTATACAAACTTATAGTATAATTATTAGTCTATGGACGATGTTACCTATTTACATATACTTTCTGCAGAAAATGGAATGATTTCATTTTTACAGGCCGCACTTGAGAAATTTGGTGTTCAGGTAAGGGCTTCAGCGTCTCCTGAGAAGTTTTTTGCACAGTGTCAAATTCAGGTTCCGAATATTTTTTTAATTGATGATGCAATATGCGAGAAGAAACCTCAAGATACCTATGATATTTTCAAAGAATATTTTGCATCCTATAAACACAGCATAGCGACCGCTATTCTTATATCTGATGATAGCTCTGCAGAGCAACGTGTTGAGTATTTACTTCGTGGTACTGATTATATTTTTACGCGTCCTATTAACGTTATGGAAATCATTGCGCGAGTGAGTTCGGTAGTACATTCTCAACGGAGTATGAAAACGGTGCTTGCATATGAACGGAACGCAAGCGTTATGGATAAAATGGAGAATATTGTGAGTTATCTTACAAAATACGTTAAGGATCCTATTCAACGTTTTATAGATTACGATGTTTCAAATAATTCTCAAGAATATTTAGAAAAATACACCCGTATTGCGCGTGAGGGAGCAGTAAATGTCATAGCGGCGGTAAATGCAATACGCGATGAAGCGCATATGCTTATGCGTTCTCATCATGGTTCACATGAGGAATTTCGTACTACCTTAGATGATTTGTTTAAGAAGCACCTTACCATTGTATCAGCGGCATACGGTATTGATGAAACACAAGAGGAGCAAAGAAAAAAAGATAGTCTGTCTTCATCAAAAAACAATTCAAAGGATAAAAAAAATAAGGAAGATTAAATGGGTAGTGAGAAAAAATCGTTTGTTATAGAACTTCCACAAACGGAAAGTAGAATCGGTGCAAAAACCGTACACGTAGGAAATTTAAAATTTCAGCGCTCACTGAGTATATTTGGAAAAGTAGAAGGGCAGATTCTCGGAGGAGATCTTTTGGTCATTCATCCTGAATCAGAAGTTAATGCAGATATAGAAGTGGATTATCTGTTGCTTGCAGGCACCGTCAAGGGTACTATCAAGGCAAGAAAAGGCATATGCCTGTATTCGGGCTCTGTATTTAAAGGTTCTATTCTCAGCGATGTTATGCGCATGCACGTAGGAGCTGATTTTGAAGGTTCGTGCAATTTACTAGAAAAAAAACGTGTTGATATTTTTGATCTCTCCCGTGGAGAGTTTAGAGCAATGCTCACTGATAGCAGATCGTCTGAAAATGTGCCTTATATGTGAATGATACTTTACTTTTTGATAAGATTTATTGACGTTGTAATTGGTGATGTTTTACAATAAATATTATTATTCCTTGTTGTATTACACAACAAGCGTAAGGAGTACATCTTAATTATGGAAGTTCAAATTGATACGCTTATAGAAAAAGTAAAGCAGCATGGCATTATAGAAGGAGAAAAAAAAGCTGAGAAAGTACTCAGTGATGCGCAGAATGAGGCACGTTCTATTGTCGCTTCAGCAAAGCAAGAAGCACAAGCTATTATTTCAGAAGCACAAGCGAATGCACAAGCTCTTGAAAGACGAGGGAAAGATGCTTTGTCACAGGCGCATAGAGACTTACTTTTGACTGTGAAAGAAGATATTAAGCAGCTGCTTAATAAGTTTATTTCTCAAGAAATGCAAGGTGCTTTAAGTGGCGCTTCACTTCAAAGCGTGCTTGAAAAAGCACTTTCACAATGGAAATTTGGAAATGATGCAAATGTATTTATTTCACTTTCTGAATCTGATGCAAAAAATATTATTCATCAAGCACTACAAGGTGCTACGGTAACCTTACAATCGCAATCATCAATTACGGGAGGTTTTCGTATAGCTCGTGAGAGCGATGGAGCATTACAATTTAATTTTACCGACGAAGCACTTTCACAGTCGCTTATGTCCTTTTTAACACCGAAGTTGCAGGAGCTGCTGAAATAAATGTCAGGGCCCGTATATCTGCTCTCATCACTTCCCTACTTAGATGTATCTATTCTGAATTCAATTGGTGATAATAATGCTGTATCTCTTGATGCAATATATTCAATTGAAGACTTCATATCGTTTTGTGAGCATATTCTTTCGCCTGCGGATGCACAGAAGTTTACGATTGCTATGCGTAATCCCGAAGAAAGTACACTAGATTTTGTCTCCTGTGCTTTAGAATATATGTCTTCTGTCACAAATGCGCTTGCGCAAAAGCGACATGAGGAAAGACGAAGTGGTTCTTATGTACCTACGATAGTCAATGACAGAATACCTGTATCTGCTGATGCTCCGCGTATTGTTGAGCGTATTACTCATGCAAAAAATCCGCTTATTCGAGAAATAGAAATACTAAGATCTCTCTGGACATACTTAGATGATTGCGATTCAAAATATCAATATACCCTTGAAAATGTCATTATATATGGATATAAACTGAAACTCTTTCACAAAGCGATTTCTTTTCAAAAAGAGGCAGGTGATGCAACATGGAAGCAGTTATGTGAAGTGCTTGCTGAAAAAGCGGGGTTTCTTCGTAGTATTTTACCGAAGAATGAAGATGGTGATAGAAGCGATGAAACACATGTCGCTGAACTTTGATGGGCATAATGATGTCATATAGGGAGAATGGAGGATAAAAATGAGTGCGAAAGGATCTGTTACTGGCGTAAACGGTAACATGATAACCGTGCAAGTTACTGACAAAGTCTCAATGAATGAGGTGGCGTATGTATGCATGGCAGGAGACACAAAACGTCTTAAAGCAGAAGTTATTCGCGTCCGCGAAAACACGGTAGAACTGCAAGTATTTGAAATAACGAAAGGTATAAAAATCGGTGATGAGGTTGAGTTTACCGATAGATTACTTACCGTTGAGTTAGGTCCTGGACTCTTGGGCAAAGTGTATGATGGACTACAAAATCCACTGAATGAAATTGCGAAAAAGCATGGATTTTTCCTTGAAAGAGGTGAATATCTTCAACCACTTGATAATGAAGTTACATGGGAATTTAGTCCTGCGAAGCTTTCTAATGGCGCGGAAGTAAAAGCAGGCGATGCGCTTGGATCCGTGCCTGAAGGAATGTTTACGCACACTATTTTTGTACCTTTTGACATTCTTGGAACATGGAAAATATCAAAAATAGCTTCAAGTGGAATGTATAAAGTAACTGATACTATTGCAACCATCACTTCAAATGATGGGAGAAGTCGGGATTTAAGTATGAGTTTCCACTGGCCGGTAAAAATGCCTATTACGCATTATGCAGAACGACTGATGCCTACCGAACCTATGGTTACAAAAGTACGAATTATCGATACATTTTTTCCTGTAGCCCTAGGTGGAACCTATTGTATACCAGGTCCTTTTGGCGCAGGTAAAACCGTACTGCAGCAAATTACAAGCCGCAATGCCGAAGTTGATGTTGTTGTTATTGCGGCATGTGGAGAACGTGCGGGAGAAGTTGTAGAAACACTTCGCGAATTTCCAGAGCTCATTGATCCTCGAACAGGAAAAACGCTTATGGAACGCACCATAATTATTTGTAATACAAGCTCCATGCCGGTCGCTGCTCGTGAGGCATCCGTATATACAGCCGTAACACTTGCAGAATACTATCGTCAAATGGGCTTAAACACCTTATTGCTTGCAGATAGCACTTCGCGCTGGGCACAAGCGATGCGTGAAATGTCAGGACGCTTGGAAGAAATACCGGGTGAAGAAGCATTTCCTGCGTACTTAGAATCCGTTATAGCTACGTTTTATGAGCGTGCGGGTTGCGTTATATTGCACAACGGTAAAAAAGCATCTGTTACTATAGGCGGTTCGGTAAGTCCTGCAGGTGGTAACTTTGAAGAACCTGTGACGCAGGCGACCTTGAAAGTCGTAGGGGCTTTTCATGGGCTTTCACGTGAACGTTCTGATGCGAGAAAATATCCGTCTATTCATCCACTTGAAAGTTGGAGTAAGTACAATGGCCCTATTCCGCGATGTTTAGTTGAGATGGCGCATGCACGGCTTGCACATGGCAACGAAGTAGGGCAGATGATGAAAGTTGTCGGTGAAGAAGGTACAAGCGTTGATGATTTTATCATCTATTTGAAAGGAGAATTTCTCGATTCGGTGTACTTGCAGCAAGATGCTTTTGACGCGGTAGACTGTTCTGTAAATCTTGAGCGTCAGCAGTTTACTTTTGCACTTGTGTTTAAAGTGTTGTTTGGGCATTTTAGTTTTTCTACAAAAAAAGAAGCGCGTGATTGGTTTTCGCAGCTTGTGCAGTATTTTTTAGATTACAATGGCTATGCGTGGCAGAGTGATGAATTTACTGCAGAAACGCAAAAAATAAAAGATCATGTAGATAATAAATTCTCGTATTATGAGCAAGAAGCTGAAGATGCCTTGAAGGCAGAAGGAGGATTTCGTGCATAAGATATATACCAAAATAGAAACGATTAGTGGAAATGTTATTACGGTTCGAGCAAAAGATGTTCAGTATGGCGAAACTGCAGTCGTACAGACGCGATTTGGTAAATCGCTTGCTGAGGTTATACGATTAAAAGACGATTTGGTAAGCTTGCAAGTTTTTGCAGGAGGACGAGGTGTCTCAAACACCGATACCGTTAGTTTTCTTGGCGAACCTCTGAAGATTTCTTTTTCAGATTCCTTACTCGGGCGTATATTTAATGGACGTGGAGAGCCGCGAGATAAAGGACCTCAGCTGCAAGAAAACCTCATAGAAATAGGTGGACCTTCGGTAAATCCTGCAAAGCGTGTCATTCCGAAAAATATGGTGAGAACGGGTATTCCTATGATAGATGTATTTAACACGCTCGTTGAATCTCAGAAGATACCGATATTTTCCATATCTGGTGAACCATATAACCAGCTGCTTGCGCGCATAGCACTACAAGCTGAAGTCGATTTAATTATACTCGGCTGTATTGGGGTAAAGTACGACGATTATTTGTTTTTTAGAAATGCCTTGGAAGAAGGCGGGGCACTTTCTCGCACCGTGTTTTTTGTACATACGGCATCTGATCCAATAGTTGAATCTCTTATGGTGCCTGACGTAAGTTTGGCAGTTGCAGAGCGTTTTGCTGTCAATGGTAAAAAAGTTCTTGTACTGTTAAGTGACCTTACAAATTTTGCCGATAGTCTGAAAGAAATTGCAATTACACAAGAGCAAGTTCCTTCTAATCGTGGATACCCCGGCGACCTTTACAGTCAGCTTGCCTCTCGTTATGAAAAAGCTGTTGACTTTGAAGGTGCAGGTTCTATTACAATACTGAGCGTTACTACTATGCCCGGAGATGATGTGACACATCCTGTTCCTGATAACACGGGTTACATAACCGAAGGACAGTATTATTTACGCGGTGGACATATTGAACCATTTGGATCGCTCTCGCGTTTGAAGCAAATGGTAAATGGCAAGACGCGTGAAGATCATCGTGCTATTATGGACAGCCTTATTAAGCTTTACGCAAACTACAAGGAGAGTTTAGAAAAACGTTCTATGGGTTTTAAAATGTCTTCATGGGATACAAAACTCATAAACTACGGTACCTTATTTGAACAAAAACTTATGAGTTTATCTGTGAATCTTTCTTTAGAAGAAGCACTTGATATGGGATGGTCTATACTTTCTCAGTGTTTTGAAATGCACGAAGTGGGTATTAAAACGGATCTCATCAAGAAATTTTGGAAGAAAAACGCAGGGCATGAGCGAGCATCAGACTCTGATGTAAGCGAAAAAACATCGGTGTAAAAGTAAGAGGATTGTTGTGGTTAAACTTACTAAAAACGAGCTAAAAAAACAAAAAGATTCTTTGAAACGTTTTAAGCGTTATTTACCTACGCTGAAGCTCAAACAACAACAGCTGCAGTCAATGCTCCAAAAAATACAACAACAAATACAAGTTTTACGCACCAAGTATGAAGAATATTACCAATCAATACAGCCGTGGATAGCGGTTTTTGGAAACGATGAAGCTTCTGCGATAGAGTCATACATTACTACCATTAAACTTATCACGCAAGAACAAAATATTGCAGGGGTTGATATTCCGGTATTTGAAAAACTTGAGTGCGAGATACAAGAATACGATTTAGTTACAACAAGCTACTGGGTAGATGATGCGATTGATGCATTACAAAATGTATTACGAATGATTGCTGAAATAGAAGTGCTTGATAAACAATACGTACTTATACATCGTGAGTTGCAAGTTACTATACAGCGCGTAAATCTTTTTGAAAAACTGAAAATACCTGAGACGAAGCGGAACATACGGGTTATACAAATTTACTTAGGCGATCAGCAAACTGCAGCGGTGGTACGCGGAAAAATAACCAAGTCGCGCATAGTGGAGGAAGCAGCATGATAGTTCCAATGAAAAAAATCTATATTCTTTTGCCGACTAAGACCTTAAAAAAAGATCTCATAGAACTTCAAAGCTTAGGGCTTGTCGATGTCACGTCCGCAGGTTCTTTAGATTCTGATAACGATGTTGTTAAAAAACATGCAGCAGTACGCGCAGCGCTCTTAGAGGTGAAACAACCTCATGAAGAATTTGCTTTTGACTCATCGGACATGCAATCTCGCGATGTGCATGAAGTTGCAAATCGAATAAATGAAATTACGCAATCTTTTGAGGATACAAAGAAAGATTTAGAACTTTTGGATATTCAGCGTGAGTTAGCAACTCGCTTTTGTGCGATAACTGATAAAGATGAAAGGTTTCTCGCTCAGAAAGGTATAACAATGACTGTATACAAAGCAAAATCTGCGGCAAAACATCCTGTGAAAAAAAATGCAGAGTATGCATCTGAAAATGGTTATACTCACACGTTTTGTATATGGAAAAACAAAGAAGAATCGTATTGGGTGGTATTAAATTTTCAAGGCGCTACTATAAAAATTCCGAAAGAATGGACACCTATTCAATTTCCTCAGCATTCTGCTTTCGAATTAGAGAAAGAAATATCGAATATCAAAGCATCTTTAGAAGATTTAAAAAAAGAATTGCATGAATTTAACTATGCGTATCATATGTTACTCATTGCTGAAACAGAACTAAGCAATGAAATAGCGCGATTATCTGTTATGAATAATTCTTATTCTTTAGATGGAATTACTGTTATAGAGGGCTATGCTCCCGATGATGTTATCGCAAAAATATATAGTTTTGTTACTGTTGAGAGGCTCTGGGGCATTGTTATTGATAAAATTGCTGCAGATGATGATAATGTTCCTACAAAAATTAAAACCAGTGTACCCGTACGTATTATAAAACCCTTGTTTGATTTTCTAGATGTAGATGCAGGTTATCGTGAATTTGACATTAGTTTTATTTTTCTTATGTTTATGTCTCTTTTTACGGGCATGATTATAGGTGATGCAGGGTACGGACTTGTACTTTTTGCATTCTCGCTCTGGGTTACTGTTTCTGCAAAGATGAAGGGAAAAGACATAACAGCTGCGCATATGTTATTTTTGTGGTTCTCATGTACGACTGTCATATGGGGTGCAATAACGGGCAATTGGTTTGGTTATAAGCCTTTTGCTGAAATACCTTTTTTATCTGTTTTTATAATTCCCGAATTTTCTATCCTTTCTGCAGACAGTAATGTTGCGATACAATTGTTTGCGTTTAGAATTGGAATTATACAGCTTATACTTGCACATGCGTGGAAGTGCGTACGTTTACTGCGTACCGAAGGGCTGCTTCCTGCATTAAACCAAATTGCACACATTACGTTATTACTGGGACTCTTTTTCTTAGTGCTACAATTGTTGTTAGGATCAGCACGTTATCCAATGCCTTTTTACACGATACATCTTATTGGTATAGGTTTTATACTTATTGTTCTTACTTCAGAACAAAAGCGTGGACAGAATGTACTCATTGGCGCAGGGAAAGGAGCAGCAAACCTTATTACGCTTGCATTAAATAGCATAAGTGCGTTTGCAGATATTATATCGTATATACGCTTATATGCAGTGGGACTTGCTTCGTTTTCTATCGCAGCATCTTTTAACAGTATGGGCGAAGATGTCATGGCAGGTGCTAGCTTCGGTGCCATCATTGCGGGAATCATGATTGTGGTATTTGGACACACGCTGAATATTATCATGTCTGTACTTGCCGTTATTGTACATGGCGTGCGTTTGAATGTCTTAGAATTTTCAGGACACTTAGGAATGGAATGGACGGGAAGAAAATATAATCCCTTTAAAAGAAAAATAATTACTCGGAGGATATAGTATGCAAAATTTAGGTTTAATAGGTGTTGCGGGTGCCTTAGGATTAGCTGCGTTTGGATCAGCTCTTGGCATTGGTACCGCTGGCATATCTGCAATTGGTTCTTGGAAGCGATGCTTTTTACAAAACAAGCGGGCACAATTTCTGCTTATGATATTTGTAGGTGCGCCTCTTACACAAACTTTGTATGGACTTATACTTATGCAACAACTTAATAATGCGGCAGGCACTATAGATGGTGCATTTTTGTTAGGAGCAGGAATCTTAGGTGGACTTGCAATGGGCGCTTCTGCGTGGTACCAAGGGAAAGCTGCAGCAGGTGCAGCAGATGCACTTTCTGAAACAGGAAAAGGCATGGCATATTACCTCTTGGTGCTTGGACTTGTAGAAACTGTTGCACTCTTTGTGATGGTGTTTTTACTTACGCTTTTGTAAAATGATGAGACCATCATAACAAAGAAAAGCTGTTTTATATTTTGTAAATGCATGAAATTCATTCATGCATAGTATTTTTAATATAACATGCGTTTTAAAGTATTTTTCCTCACACTTTTATTACTTTTTCCTGTTTTCTCTTACGCAGAACACGAAGATAATACGGAACTTTCTGATTATTTTGGAGGTGTAAGAAATTTTAAAAATGAGAAAGATACTGTGTATCCCTATGCCTACTACAGAGGATATACAGAAGCTGCGCAGTTAACTGATAATGCGCATTATTATGAAGCTCTGAAAGTATATGATACGCTGCAGCAAAGCTATGGAAAAACTATTGACAGTGCCATAGGACGTGCAGAAGTTTATTATCATCTTGGCGATTATAAAATAGCACAAAGATTTTTTCAGCAAAGCATGAAATTTGAAAACTTTCAATCGCATCCGAAATGGGCATTTGTGCATTATAGAATGGGGCTTATCGCATATCAAGAGAAACAAGAAAATCAGTTTGTTTCATTTTTTAAATCCATTATAAAGCGAGAAAAAAGCGATGATGCCTCCTTGCGATCTATAGCGTTGTCGCAAGGACTCGATGCTGCAATGGTGTATTTTGACATTGCTCCTAGCTACGCGTATGAAGCGTATAGAGAGATGGGACTCTATTTACTTCTTATGGAAGAAGAACAAAAAGAAGAAGGGTTACGGTATGCGCTGACAGCACTTGCTATGGCAGTGCAATGGGGTATGCGCGATGTGATACAAATATATGATATGGCATTTACCTTTACTGATTTAAAATACTTTTTAGAAAAATTGATACAGAGTCCGAAAGGTAGGGCATTCTTACAAGAGGCTGAAGTAGGACGAATTCTGTATACGCTCAAGCGTTATTTTGCCTCTAACACTCAAGTAAGTGATGAAAGAACTCCCTTGTCTAATAGTCGCTATGTTCAAATGTTGTTGGTGCTTTTAGATAACAAAAGCATCTTTTCTACTTCTGATGGCGCAGAGGCAAAAGCATATTATCCCGTTATACATTTATAATTCTTCCTATGTTTTATAAGTGAACACGATGAGTAAAAACACGACAATGATAGAACAACAAGATTTTTTTGGAAGAATTCCAAATATCGTAACAAGAACTACACTGTATTGAAATAAGCGAGAAATAGCAGCACAGAATATTACATTGCCCCGAGTCCTCAAAGTAAATAAAAAATTAAAAATGGATGGCTTGAAATTATTATCAAAGTTAGATAATGATACATTTCTCGTAGTGTTTTTTGATCCCTAATATAGAAGCGTATTAGACAAGCAAAGCTATGGCAACGAAGGAAAAAGGCAAAAAGAGCGTGCGAAATTACCGTAAATGACAGACAACGTTATTGCAGAATTTATAAAACAAATAGATAGAGTATTACACCCTAAGAGGCATTTGTTTTTATGGGTGGATAAGTTTATAGTATGTAATGGCATACACCATTGGTTACGCGACACACGCTTAGAAATAGTCGATTTAATCACATGGAACAAGTTACGAATGGGCATGGGGTATAGAACGAGGCGTACTTGTGAGTATTTATATGTAATACAAAAAGCGCCAAAACGGGCGAAAGGAGTATGGGCTATACACAACATTAAAAATGTGTGGGTTGAACAGGTACGAAATGATCATGCGCATAATAAACCGATAGGTCTACAAAAATCTCTTATAGAGGCAGTGACCCATGAGAATGATATTGTCATAGATCCTGCAAGTGGTAGCTTTTCGGTATTTGAGTCGTGCAAGCAATCAGGGCGAAATTTTTCTAGGCTGTGATATTATAGGTGCATGATATGCGCGTTTATGTGAGTTTCAAGGTAGAAATAAAAGTCAAGCGCCGAGCGGATATACACGAATATTAGGTAATGAAGCATTAGGAAATGTAATTAGTAAAGTACAAGCGACAGTCATAGCAGCAGGTAATGATTAGAAAAGATTATTTGGAAATATTCCAATAAAATAGATGATCTTGATAAATATCTTGATAGCAAAGAATACCCTATGGGTATTCGCTTTGCGTGAAAAAAAACAAATAAAAAAATCACGTATTGCTGTTAAGAAATTTGAGCCTGATTTTATTGCTTTTGAAAGAACACCAAATAATACCCATATATGTTATGTCATAGAAGTAAAAGACGGCGATCAGTTTATACAAAAAATTGACGGGAGAAAGAACATATTTACATTATTATATGAATTTTATCGCGAATAAAATACAATTTGCTGTAAAGCCTATAATTTGTGCTTTCAATGTTCAAAATAAAACACAAGTGATAACAGGATTTAAGAATAACATTAAGGCGCTACCGCATTCAACCAACCGCTTAACAGTTGGATTGTATTGAAGGTAACCAACATGAGCTCTATGTTCTCAAGCGCTAAAACACCATGTAATACATGACAAAATTGTAATGTATTTTAGGTGAAAAAAGGCTTGAAAAAAAGAGTAAATGTACCATTATGTATATAAGTAGAAGTTTGTTTTAATCCTTACAAAACTTTTACGTAGTACAGGAGTAATAATGATACATAAGAAACCTATATATATATATATATATATATATATACTCATTACGATAGCATTAGTAAGCTGTGAACCGGACAAAGTACTATATACAGTAATTCCACAAAAAGCGAAGATTATAGAGTCTTCCTTTGAGAAAAAAGCAGTATTTCTAAAATGGAATGTAAAGAAGCTAAAAGAAGAGAAGGTGGCAGCCTATGGGATATCATACGGCATAGTAGACGGCAAGACTCTTAACAAACGAGAGGTAGTCCCTAAGTTCATGGAGGCAGAAGGCTTTACAATACGCAAGCTAAAAGAAGGGACTCAATATTGGTTTAAGGTGCAGGCAATCTATGAAGAGTTTGCGGGACCCTGGTCGGAGAAGGTAGAGGGTACAACGGGTAAGCCACAGCCACCGGTAAATTTTAAGGTAGATAAAAACACGCTAGGTACAAAATGGTTTGTAGATGTATCGTGGGAAAATAACCCATTGAATGATGAAAGAAAATTAAATATAGAAGAATATAGGGTAAAGTGCTGGGATAGTAATAACCCTACAAGTAAATATGAAAAGACATTTACAGCACCTACAGAGGTATCTACAAAAGGAGTACTGGAGACAAGCGGGAAGGTGAACTATGTTTGTAGTGTGCAGGTAAAAACAGATAAAGGAACATTAAGCGAGGTAAAACAAAGCGGAGTACTTGCGTTTGATGATATAGAGAAACCAGCGGTAAGTAAAAGAAGCGAGAGGTGGGGAACAACAATTACACTTACAAAAGTAGTAGATCATAGCTATGAATTGAAACAAGCTATAAGCGGTGTAGCGTTTGATCCGCTTACCGGGCAAGTAACAGCAACACAGCCAGTAACAAGCATTATTATTGTGGCAAAGCGTGCAGGCTATACGGGAAGCGTAGAAAGCGATCCTATTGAGTTTACAAGGCAAGCAGGTAGTACGCTTACCTTTGCAAACATCGATGTACCGGTAGAGTATGGCAAAAGCGGGAATACTCATACACAAACGGTTACTAACGATAGAGTAGTCGCAGGAGATACGGGAGTCGTATCGTATAGCATTAGTCCCACGGGAGCAGGTGCAAGCATCGATACGGGAAGCGGTAAAGTAGACTTTGCATTAGGAGCGATAGGGACAACATTTACGATAACAGCAAGGAAGGCAGAGAGTGCGAAATACGAAGCACAAACAGCATCATACCAGCTAAGAGTGCAAGCGAATACAAACACAAGAGATATTACGAAACCAGCGGTAAGTAAAAGAAGCGAGAGCTGGGGTACACCTATCAGACTTACAAAAGTAGCGGATCATAGCTATGAATTGAAACAAGCTATAACCGGGGTAGCGTTTGATGAGAGCACCGGGCAGATAACAGCAACACAGCCAGCAGCAAGGATTATTATTGTAGCAAAGCGTAGAGGCTATACGGGAAGCGTAGAAAGCGATCCTATTGAGTTTACAAGGCAAGCAGGTAGTACGCTTACCTTTGCAAACATCGATGTACCGGTACAATACGGCAAGGGAAATACTCACACACAGACGGTTACTAACGATAGAGTAGTAGCAGAAGATACGGGAGTCGTAGCGTATAGCATCAGTCCCACGGGAGCAGGTGCGAGTATAGATACGGGAAGCGGTAAAGTAGACTTTGCATTAGGAGCGATAGGGACAACATTTACGATAACAGCAAGGAAGGCAGAGAGTGCGAAGTATGAGGAACAAAGAGCATCATACCAGCTAAGAGTGCAAGCGAATACAAACACAAGAGATATTACGAAACCAGCGGTAAGCAAAAGAAGCGAGAGCTGGGGTACACCTATCAGACTTACAAAAGTAAAAGATCATAGCTACGCATTGAAACAAAACATAAGCGGGGTAGCACTTGATAAGAGCACCGGGCAAGTAACAGCAACACAGTCAGCAGCAGGCATTATTATTGTGGCAAAGCGTGCAGGCTATGCGGGAAGCGTAGAAAGCGATCCTATTGAGTTTACGAAGCAAGCAGGTAGTACGCTCCGCTTTGCAACTGCGAATAAGAATACCATGTATGCAACAGGTGGAAATACTTATACACAAACTGCTAGTAACGATAGAAGCGGAAGCGGTGATATTAGAAACATTGAATATAGCATAAGTCCTACGGGAGCAGGTGCAAGCATAGACCTAAGCAGTAAAGTAAACTTTACACCAGGAGCAATAGGGACAACATTTACAATAACAGCAACAAAGGCAGAGAGTGCAAAGTATGAGGTACAAACAGCATCATACCAGCTAACAGTGGCAAAATTCAAACCCGCAAACAAAGCAGCATTACAAAAAGAAATTAGGGAAGCAGCAAAAGCACACGGCAACGATGTAGATCTAAACTACATCGATACTTCGCAAATAACCGACATGAGCTATCTTTTTAGAGATCATACTACATTTAATGGAAACATTAGCAAATGGAACACATCAAAGGTAACAAACATGAGTTATATGTTCTTTAATGCTACCTCATTCAATCAGCCGCTCGATAATTGGAATGTATCAAGCGTAGAAACCATGAGCTATATGTTCGCAGACGCTAAGGCATTCAATCAGAGTCTTGATAATTGGACTGTCTCAAGCGTAGAAGACATGAGCGGTATGTTCTTTAATGCTACCTCATTCAATCAGAGTCTTAATAATTGGACTGTCTCAAGCGTAACAAACATGAGCAATATGTTCAGAGTTGCAAAGGCATTCAATCAGTCGCTAAACGGTTGGAAAGTCTCAAGCGTAACCGACATGAGTAATATGTTTGACGCTGCAAGTACATTCAATCAGCCGCTTAATACTTGGGATGTCTCAAGCGTAACCGACATGCGCAGTATGTTCGCAAGTGCTAGTGCATTCAATCAGCCCTTAAATAATTGGACTGTATCGAGCGTAGAAAACATGAGCGGTATGTTCTTTGATGCTAAGGTATTCAATGGAAACATCAGTAATTGGACTGTATCAAAGGTAACCGACATGAGCAATATGTTCTACGCTGCTAAGGCATTCAATCAGAGTCTTAATAATTGGAAAGTATCAAAGGTAACAGACATGAGCTATATGTTCGTTAAAGCTACCGCATTTAATCAGCCGCTTAATAATTGGAATGTCTCAAGCGTAGAAAACATGAACTATATGTTCGTAAACGCTAAGGCATTCAATCAAAATTTAAGCGGTTGGGCAAAGAGAATCGGAAGAAAGATCAAAGATATGTTTACAAAAGCAAACGCAATGCGAAAAGCAAACAAGCCACGATGGGCATGGTAAAGAAAAACAAGCAACAAAGAATGTCCAGGCATCGATGAGGTGCAGGCTAAAATGTAATGATAGCGTAGTATATTTCAATAACATTTTACTATGCATAATGTGCAATTCTGTTTGCAGAAAGCAAGCGGTATAACACCATGTAATACATGACAAAATTGTAATGTATTTTAGGTAAAAAAAGGCTTGAAAAAAAGAGTAAATGTACCATTATGTATATAGGTGGAAGTTTGTTTTTTAATCCTTAGAAAACTTTTACGTAGTACAGGAGTAATTCATGACACATAAGAAACCTATATATATATATATATATATATATACTCATTACGATAGCATTAGTAAGCTGTGAACCCGACAAAGTACTATACACAGTAATTCCACAAAAAGCAAAAATTATAAAGTCCTCCTTTGAGAAAGAAGCAGTATTCTTGAAATGGGATGTAAAGAAGCTAAAAGAAGAGAAGGTGGCAGCCTATGGAATATCATATGGCATAGTAAACGGAAAGACGATTAAAAAGCGAGAGGTAGTATCTAAGTTCATGGAAGCAGAAGGCTTTACAATACGCAAGCTAAAAGAAGGGACTCAATATTGGTTTAAGGTGCAGGCAATCTATGAAGAATTTGCGGGACCGTGGTCGGAGAAAGCAGAGGGTACAACGGGTAAGCCACAGCCTCCGGTAAATTTTAAGGTAGAGAAAAACACGCTAGGGACAAAATGGTTTGTGGATGTATCGTGGGAAAATAACCCATTGAATGATGAAAAAAAATTAAATATAGAAGAATATAGGGTAAAGTGTTGGGATAGTAATAACCCTACGAATAAATACGAAAAGACATTTTCATCTTTACTGTGGATAATGTACCATTCTGTCTACTTATCAATCGATAAAGTATAAGTAAAACAAAGGGAGAAATACTATGAAGAAACTATACAAAATAATATTACTTATTACATTGGCTTTATTCATCTCATGCGATGAAAACAAAGCAAAGGATGAAATTAAAAAAGCACTTGATAAAACGGTAGACAAGGCAACACCGAAGCCGGCAGTAACAAAACCAGTACTAAGTGCTACCCGTGTGAGAGTAGGACAAGTTGCTACATTTCCAAAAGTATTGGGACATACTTATGAATTGAAAGAAGAAAAAACAGGAGTCACACTTACAGAGGCTAGCGGTAACAAAATGCAAATCACCGCTACACAAGCAGCAAGCAATGTAATCATAGTAGCCACGCTTGACGGTAGCACCGAAGACAGCGACCCTATAGAATTTGTACTTATTGAGATAACAAAACCCGTACTAAGTAGCTACCGCGCAACTTGGGATACGGTAATTACATTTCCAAAAGTATTGGGACATACTTATGAATTGAAAGAAGAAAAAACAGGAGTCACACTTACAGGGGCTAGCGGTAACAAAATGCAAATCACCGCTACACAAGCAGCAAGCAATGTAATCATAGTAGCCACGCTTGACGGTGGAACTACAGAGAGTAACCCTATTGAGTTTACAAAGCAGGCAGGTAGTACGCTTAAATTTGTAAACATCGATGTACCGGTAGAGTATGGCAAAAGCGGGAATACTCACACACAGACGGCTACTAACGATAGAGCAGTAGCAGGAGATACCGGAGTCGTAGCGTATAGCATCAGTCCCACGGGAGTAGGTGCGAGCATAGATACGGCAAGCGGTAAAGTAGACTTTACCCTAAGAGCAGTCGGCAATACATTTACGATAACAGCAAGGAAGGCACAGAGTGCGAAATACGAAGCACAAAGAGCATCATACCAGCTAACAGTGGCAAAATTCAAACCCGCAAACAAAGCAGAATTAAAAGCCGAAATTACCAAAGCCATAGGAGCACACGGCAACAATGTAGACTTAAGCTACATCGATACTTCAGACATAACAAGCATGAGCAATCTTTTTCAAGACATGCGTACATTTAATGGTGACATTAGCAAATGGGACACCTCAAGCGTAACAAACATGCGCTATATGTTCTACAATGCTAGGGCATTTAATCGACCACTCAATAATTGGACTGTCTCAAGCGTAGAAGACATGAACGCTATGTTCAACAATGCTAGATTATTCAATCAACCGCTAGATAATTGGGATGTTTCAAAAGTAACAGACATGCGCGACATGTTCAGAAATGCTAGGGCATTTAATCAAAATTTAAGCGGTTGGGCAAACAAAAGCGGAAGAGATATTACAAACATGTTCAAAGACGCTACCGCAATGCTAAAAGCAAACAAGCCACGCTAGGCATGGTAAGAAAAACAATCAACAAAGAATGTCTAAACATCGATAAAGTGCAGGCTAAAATGTAATGTAAGGGTAGTATATTTCAGTATTATTTTACTGTGGATAATGTACTATTCTGTTTGCAGAAAGCAAGCGGTATAACACCATGTAATACATGACAAAATTGTAATGTATTTTAGGTGAGAAAAGGCTTGAAAAAAAGAGTAAATGTACCATTATGTATATAGGTGGAAGTTTGTTTTTTAATCCTTAGAAAACTTTTACGTAGTACAGGAGTAATTCATGATATATAAGAAACCTATATATATATATATATATATACCCTAATTACGATAGCATTAGTAAGCTGTGAACCGGACAAAATACTATATACAGTAATTCCACAGAAAGCGAAGATTATAGAGTCTTCCTTTGAGAAAAAAGCGGTATTCCTAAAATGGAATGTAAAGAAGCTAAAAGAGGAAAAGGTGGCAGCCTATGGGATATCATACGGCATAGTAGACGGCAAGACTCTTAACAAACGGGAGGTAGTCCCTAAGTTCATGGAGGCAGAAGGTTTTACAATACGCAAGCTAAAAGAAGGGACTCAATATTGGTTTAAGGTGCAGGCAATCTATGAAGAGTTTGCGGGACCCTGGTCCGAAAGGGTAGAAGGTACAACGGGTAAGCCACAGCCACCGGTAAATTTTAAGGTAGATAAAAACACGAAAGCGGCAAAATGGTTTGTCAATGTATCATGGGAAAATAACCCATTGAATGATGAAAGAAAATTAAATATAGAAGAATATAGGGTAAGGTGCTGGGATAGTAATAACCCTACGAATAAATACGAAAAGACATTTTCATCTTTACTGTGGATAATGTACCATTCTGTCTACCTATCAGCCGATAAAGTATAATTAAAACAAAGGGAGAAATACTATGAAGAAACTATACAAAATAATATTACTAATTATTGCCTTAGCCTTATTCATCTCATGCGATGAGAAGAAAGCAGAAGATGATATTAAAAAAGCATTTACAAAGATTACCGATGAAGAGGCAGATGTAGTGGACGCCGTAGACAAGATAACACCGAAGCCGAAAGGAAGCGGGACGCTTACCAACACCGAAGGTGAAGAGGCAGGAGGTGACACGCCACCACCGCTAACAAAACCCGCAGTAGATAGCTACCGTGTGAGAGTAGGACAAGTCGCTACATTCCCGAAAGTGTTAGGACATACTTATATTTTGAAAGAAACAAAAACAGGGGTAGCGTTAAGGGAGACCGAAGACAACAGAATGTATGTCACCACTACACAAGCAGCGACCGGTGTAGTAGTGGTTGCAACGCTTGATGATAGTACCGAGGAAAGCGACCCTATAGAGTTTGTTGAGATAACAAAACCCGTATTTTTCCCGGCAGCGATAGTATCTTGGAATACACCTATTACATTCCCTAAAATACCAGGCTATGCCTATGCTTTGAAAGAGAAAAAAACAGGAGTTGCACTAAGAGAGGCTACAAGCGACACAATGCAAGTCACCGCTACACAGTCGGCACAAAATGTGATTATAGTCGTAACAGATAACGGATTAAGTGTAGAAAGTGATCCTATTCAGTTTACAAGAACACAGGGTAATACTTTAAGTTTTATGAATCCACTTGTTACTCCGACTCTAAATGCCGCTGGAAAAGCAACGCATACGCAAACCGCTACCAGTGACGGTACGGTAGTAGAAGACGACAGAGAGATAGTATATAGCATAAACGGTATAGGTGCTACTATCGACAGCAGTAGCGGCAAAGTAGACTTTACAAGTGAGTCTGGCAGAACAATAGCGTATGTTACCGCAGAACTTCCACAAACCGAAAAATACGAAAGAAGCACAGCGAGATATGAGTTCAATGTACTTCCACATAGTAAATGATGAAAAGCTTAGAGGCAGACAGACAATGTAATGTAAGCATTTGATATTGCAGTAACATTTTACTATGCATAATGTGGTATTCTATCTACTTATCAATCGATAAAGTATAATTAAACAAAGGGAGAAATACTATGAAGAAACTATACAAAATAATATTACTAATTATTGCCTTAGCCCTATTCATCTCATGCGATGAGAAGAAAGCCGAAGATGATATTAAAAAAGCATTTACAAAGATTACTGATAAAGCGGGAGATGTGGTGGACGCCGTAGACAAAGCAACGCCGAAGCCACAAGGAAGCGGAACGCTTACCAATACTAAAGGTGAAGACGCAGGAGGTGACACGCCACCGCCACCACCGCTAACAAAACCCGCACTAAGTAGCTACCGTGTGAGAACGGGACAAGTCGCTACATTTACAAAAGTATTGGGACATACCTATGAATTGAAAGAAGAAAAAACAGGAGTAGCACTTACAGAGGCTACCGGTAACAGAATGCAAGTCACCGCTACACAAGCAGCCAGCGGTGTAATCATAGTCGCTACACTTGACGATAACACCGAGGAAAGCGACCCTATTGAATTTGTTGATGTTACACTAACGAAACCCGCAATAAGTGCCTACACTTTGAAAGTGGGAGAAGTAGCTACATTTTCAAAAGTGTTAGGACATAGCTATGAATTGAAACAAGCCGTAAACGGTGTAACTCTTCATGTGTCAAGTGGGAACAAGGGACGAGTAACCGCTACACAAGCAGCGAGCGGTGTAGTCATTGTTGCCACGCTTGACGGTAATACCGAAGAAAGCGACCCTATAAATTTTATTGAGCTAACAAAACCCGTACTAAATAGCTACCGTGTGAGAGTGGGACAAGCGGCTACATTCACGAAAGTAGAAGGACATACCTATGAATTAAAAGAAGAAAAAACAGGAGTCACACTTAGCGAAGCTACAGGTAACAGAATGCAAGTCACCGCTACACAAGCAGCCAGCGATGTAATCATAGTCGCTACACTTGACGATAACACCGAGGAAAGCAACCCTATAGAGTTTTTTCTTTTTTATGTAGCAAGCAAAGCAGAGCTACAAACAGAGATTACAAGAGCAATAAACGCAGAGGGAGCAACAGCAAACCTTAACTACATTGATACTTCAGAAGTAACCGATATGAGTCAGCTTTTTGAAAACAACGCTACTTTTAACGGAGACATTAGCAAATGGGACACCTCCAGCGTAACCAATATGTACGCAATGTTCAGCGGTGCTACATCATTCAATCAGCCACTAAATAATTGGGATGTCTCAAGCGTAACAACCATGAGCAGTATGTTCTACGGTGCAACTTCATTCAATCAGAGTCTTAATACTTGGAAAGTCTCAAGCGTAAACTACATGAGCGCTATGTTCAGCGGAGCTACATCATTCAATCAAAATCTTAATTCTTGGGATGTATCGAGGGTAACAAACATGAGCGCTATGTTCAGCGGAGCTACCGTATTCAATCAGCCACTAAATAATTGGACTGTATCGATCGTAACAAACATGAGTGCTATGTTCAGCGGAGCTACATCATTCAATCAAGACATCAGCGGATGGGCAGCTAGCGGCGGAAGAAACACGGACAACATGTTCAGCGGAGCTACTGCAATGCAGCCATCAAATAAGCCACGTTGGGCAAGGTAAGAAAAACAAGCAACAAAGAATGTCCAGGCATCGATGAGGTGCAAGCTAAAATGTAATGATAGCGTAGTATATTTCAATAACATTTTACTGTGAATAATGTGCAATTCTGTTTGCAGAAAGCAAGCGGTATAACACCATGTAATGCATAACAAAATTGTAATGTATTTTAGGTGAAAAAAGGCTTGAAAAAAAGAATAAATGTACCATTATGTATATAGGTGGAAGTTTGTTTTTTAATCCTTAGAAAACTTTTACGTGGTACAGGAGTAATTCATGATATATAAGAAACCTATATATATATATATATATACCCTAATTACAATAGCATTAGTAAGCTGTGAACCCGACAAAGTACTATACACAGTAATTCCACAAAAAGCAAAAATTATAAAGTCCTCCTTTGAAAAAGAAGCAGTATTTCTGAAATGGGATGTAAAGAAGCTAAAAGAAGAGAAGGTGGCAGCCTATGGAATATCGTATGGCATAGTAAATGGAAAGACGCTTAAAAAGCGAGAGGTAGTACCAAAGTTCATGGAGGCAGAAGGATTTACAATACGCAAACTAAAAGAAGGGACTCAATATTGGTTTAAGGTGCAGGCAATCTATGAAGAGTTTGCGGGACCCTGGTCGGAGAAGGTAGAGGGTACAACGGGTAAGCCACAGCCACCGGTAGATTTTAAGGTAGATAAAAACACGCTAGGGACAAAATGGTTTGTGGATGTATCGTGGGAAAATAACCCATTGAATGATGAAAGAAAATTAAATATAGAAGAATATAGGGTAAAGTGTTGGGATAGTAATAACCCTACGAATAAATACGAAAAGACATTTTCATCTTTACTGTGGATAATGTACCATTCTGTCTAGTTATCAATCGATAAAGTATAAGTAAATATAATCAAAACACAAGGAGAAATACTATGAAGAAACTATACAAAATAATATTACTTATTACATTGGCTTTATTTATCTCATGCGATGAGAAAAAAGCAGAAGATGATATTAAAAAAGCATTTACAAAGATTACCGATGAAGCGGCAGATGTAGTGGACGCCGTAGACAAGATAACACCGAAGCCGAAAGGAAGCGGGACGCTTACCAATACCGGAGGTGAAGAGGCAGGAGATGAAGAGGCAGAAGGTGAAACGGAAACCGAGACGGGAGACGATACACCACCACCAGCACTAACAAAACCCGTATTAAGTGCTACCCGTGTAGAAGTAAGAACAGCGGTTATATTCCCGAAAGTACCAGGCTATACCTATGCTTTGAAACTTTTTAGCGGAGACGCAGTACCTAGCGATGTAACGCTTAGCGATGTAATGAGTGACACTACAAAGAAAAAAGTAAGCTCTACCATAGCAATTAGCGGTATTATTGTAGTCGCAACAAAGGACGGTAAAAGCATCGATAGCGAGGGTATAGAATTTACTTTGCCACCACCGACACCCTCATCATCAATAACGCCCCCCGCCTTAAGTAGCTACCATGTAGAAGTAGGAACAGCGGTTACATTCCCAAAAGTAGCAGGACATACCTACAGCTTAGAACCAGTTATAAGCGGTGTGACGCTTAATGTGTCAGATAAAAACATGGGACGGATAACCGCTACACAAGAGGCAATCGGTGTAATTGTAATAGCACAAACAGACGAAGGCTTTGTAAGAAGTAAGCCTATAAATTTTATTGAAGTAATACAACCCGATATTACATTAACAGTAGTACCGTGGGACACGCCTATTGAATTCCCTAAAGTACCAAGACATACCTATAAATTAAAAGAAGCCGTAAACGGTGTAAGTCTTGATGTATCAGATGAAAACACGGGACGGATAACCGCTACACAGTCCGCACAAAATGTAATCATAGTTGCAACGACTGAAGGCTTAAGCGTAGAAAGCTACCCTATTGAGTTTAAAAGAATACCAGGCAATACCTTGAGTTTCAGATACTCAAACCAGGAGAAGCGAAGAAGTAGCGGTATTCTACAAGCAGCTACTAAAAGCGGAGCAGTTACGGGAGACGATGGAGACGATAGAAAGATAAGATACGCGGTAAGTCCTACCAGTAATGGTGTTACAATTAACGCTAACACGGGAGCTATTGAAATTGGAAGAGACGCAACCTATGGGAGCTATACCGTAACGGCAGAACTTCCAGAAGATGAAAAATATACAAGAGCTACCGCAATATATACGCTTGTTGTTAAGTAGCGGTATACATGAAAAGCGAAGACATGAGAGACTTAGAAGCAGAAAGAAAATGTAATGTAAGCATTTAATATTGCAATAACATTTTACCATGCATAATGTACCATTCTATCTACTTATCAGCCGTGACATGATAGAGGCAACAGCATGAGCAGTATGCCTAAAGATGCTAAAACACCATGTAATACATGACAAAATTGTAATGTATTTTAGGTAAAAAAAGCTTGAAAAAAAGAGTAAATGTACCATTATGTATATAGGTGGAAGTTTGTTTTTTTATCCTTAGAAAACTTTTACATAGTACAGGAGTAATTCATGATATATAAGAAACCTATATATATATATATATATATATATCCTAATTACAATAGCATTAGTAAGCTGTGAACCCGACAAAGTACTATACACAGTAATTCCACAAAAAGCAAAAATTATAAAGTCCTCCTTTGAGAAAGAAGCAGTATTCTTGAAATGGGATGTAAAGAAGCTAAAAGAAGAGAAGGTGGCAGCCTATGGAATATCGTATGGCATAGTAAATGGAAAGACGATTAAAAAGCGAGAGGTAGTACCTAAGTTCATGGAAGCAGAAGGCTTTACAATACGCAAGCTAAAAGAAGGAACGCGGTATTGGTTTAAGGTGCAGGCAATCTATGAAGAATTTGCGGGACCGTGGTCGGAGAAAGCAGAGGGTACAACGGGTAAGCCACAGCCTCCGGTAAATTTTAAGGTAAATAAAAACACGGCAGGAACAAAATGGTATGTCGATGTATCGTGGAAAAATAACCCATTGAATGATGAAAAAAAACTGAAAATAGAAGAATACAGAGTAAAGTGTTGGGATAGTAATAACCCTACGAATAAATACGAAAAGACATTTTCATCTTTACTGTGGATAATGTAGTATTCTGTCTACTTATCAATCGATAAAGTATAAGTAAATATAATCAAAACGCAAGGAGAAATACTATGAAAAAAATATATATAGCAATACTATGTATTGCAGTAACTTTATTCATCTCATGCGATGAGCAGAAAGCTAAAGCAGAAGATGATATTACAAAAGCAATTACAAAGATTACCGATAAAGCGGCAGATGTAGTGGACGCCGTAGACAAGACAACACCGAAGCCGCAAGGAAGCGGTACGCCTACCAATACCAGAGGTGAAGACGCAGGAGGTGAAGAGGTAGAAGGTGAGACAGAAACCGAGACGGCAGAGGATACACCGCCACCAGTACTAATAAAACCCGTAGTAAGTACCCAGCGTGCAAGAGTAGGTACAGCGGTTATATTTTCAAAAGTAGAAGGACACAGCTATGAATTGAAAGAGCAAAAAACAGGTGTCACACTTAGCGAAGGTACGAGTAACACAATGCAAGTCACCGCAACACAAGCAGTAAGCGGTGTAATCATTGTAGCAACACTTGACGGTAATACCGGAGACAGCGAGCCTATAGAGTTTTTTGTGGAACTCACAAAACCCGTATTTTTTCCAGGAAAGTCTGCATCCTGGGGAGCACCTATTACATTCCCAAAAGTAGCAGAGCATACCTATGAATTAAAAGAAGAAAAAACAGGAGTAGCAATTACAGAGTATAACAGTGACACAATGGAAGTCACCGCCACGCAGTCCGCACAAAATGTAATCGTAGTCGCCACGTTTGACGGTAGAACTTCAGAGAGTGACCCTATTGAGTTTATGAGAGTACCAGGCAATACCTTGAGTTTTCAATATAATTCATTAAGGACAAGTAGAGGGACTATTACATCAGCACAAATAGCTACTAAAAGCGGAGTAGTTGCAGGAGATACCAGAAATATACAATATAGCGTAAGTCCCACGGGACAAGGTGTCACCATTGGTAGCAGTAGCGGAGCAGTTGCCTTAACTTCATCAGCTACAGTAGGAGCGTATACTATTACCGCAGAACTTCCACAAACTGAAAAATATACAAGAGCTACCGCAACATATACCCTAGAGGTAGATAGTTAACTACAAGTAATGAACGATGAAAAGCGAAGACATGAAGGCTTAGAGTCCGATTACAAAATACATAAACGACTTGAAAAAAAGAAAGTAAAAGACTTAAAAAACTTGGCTAAAGAGGAAGGAAAAAAAGATGCTAAAACACCATGTAATACATGACAAAATTGTAATGTATTTTAGGTAAAAAAAGGCTTGAAAAAAAGAATAAATGTACCATTATGTATGTAGGTAGAAGTTTGTTTTAATCCTTAGAAAACTTTTACGTAGTACAGGAGTAATGCATGAGACATAAAAAGCCTATATATATATATATATATATACTCATTACGATAGCATTAGTAAGCTGTGAACCCGACAAAGTACTATATACAGTAATTCCACAGAAAGCGAAGATTATAGAGTCCTCCTTTGAGAAAAAAGCAGTATTTCTAAAATGGAATGTAAAGAAGCTAAAAGAGGAAAAAGTGGCAGCCTATGGAATATCATACGGTATAGTAGACGGCAAGACTCTTAACAAACGGGAGGTAGTCCCTAAGTTCATGGAGGCAGAAGGCTTTACAATACGCAAGCTAAAAGAAGGGACTCAATATTGGTTTAAGGTGCAGGCAATCTATGAAGAGTTTGCGGGACCCTGGTCGGAGAAGGTAGAGGGTACAACGGGTAAGCCACAGCCACCGGTAAATTTTAAGGTAAAGAAAAACACGGAAAAGACAAAATGGTTTGTAGATGTATCGTGGGAAAATGATCCATTGAATGATGAAAGAAAATTAAATATAGAAGAATATAGGGTAAAGTGCTGGGATAGTAATAACCCTACGAATAAATACGAAAAGACATTTTCATCTTTACTGTGGATAATGTACCATTCTGTCTAGTTATCAATCAATAAAGTATAAGTAAATATAATCAAAACACAAGGAGAAATACTATGAAGAAACTATACAAAATAATATTACTATGTATCGCAGTAGCTTTGTTCATATCTTGCGATGAGAAGAAAGCCGAAGACGATATAAAAAAAAGCATTTACAAAGATTATCGATGAAGCGGCAGATGTAGTGGACGCCGTAGACAAGACAACACCAAAACCGAAAGGAAGCGGAACGCTAGAGGCAGGAGATGAAGACGCAGGAGGTGAAGGAGTTGAAGAGTCAGAAGATACACCGCCAGCACTAACAAAACCCGCACTAAGTAGCGAGCGTGTAAAGGTAGGTACAGCGGTTGCATTCCCGAAAGTACCAGAGCATACCTATGAATTGAAAGAAGAAAAAACAGGAGTCACATTAAACAAGGCAGCAATTAATGCAATACTAGTAACCGCCACGCAGTCGGCACAAAATGTAATTATAGTCGCCACGTTTGACGGTAGAACTATAGAAAGTAACCCTATAGAATTTGTTGAGATAACAAAACCCGCACTAAGTAGCGAGCGTGTAAAAGTAGGCACAGCGGTTACATTCCCAAAAGTACCAGGGTATGCCTATAGACTGAAAGAAGAAAAAACAGGAGTCACATTAAGCGAAGATACGGGTAACCGAATGCAAATCACCGCTACACGAGCAGCGAGCGGTGTTGTTGTTGTTGCAACGCTTGACGGCTTAACCGAAGAAAGTAACCCTATAGAATTTGTTGAGATAATAAAACCCGTATTTAGCAAAGAGTTAGCACCTTGGGACGAAGCAATTACATTTACAAAAATAGCAGAGCATACCTATGAATTGAAAGAAGAAAAAACAGGAGTCACATTAAGCGAGGTAGCGAGTGACACAATGCAAGTCACCGCCACGCAGTCCGCACAAAATGTAATTATAGTAGTAACGCTTGACGGTGATAGCATTGAAAGTAATCCTATTGAGTTTACGAGAATACCAGGCAATTACTTATATTTTGAACAGATAAGCCGTACAGTAAACCCAAACATTAACAGAAGCATTATTGTATCGGTTACTAATAATAACGCAGTTGCAGAAGATAACAGAAATATACAATATAGCGTAAGTCCCACGGGACAAGGTGTTACTATTGATAGCAGTAGCGGAGTAGTTGCAATAACTTCATCAGCGACAGAAAGAGACTACACCATTACCGCAGAGCTTGAACAAAACGCTAAGTACGATAAAACAACCGCAGTTTTCACGCTTACGCTTTCAAGGGAATAGCATGAAAAGCGAAGATATGAAAGGCTTAAAGGCAGATTACAAAATACATAAACGACTTGAAAAGAAAGAACGCAAAAGACTTGAAAAACTTGGCTAAAGAGGAAAGGAAAGAAAAAGACGCTAAAACACCATGTAATACATGACAAAATTGTAATGTATTTTAGGTAGAAAAAAGCTTGAAAAAAAGAGTAAATGTACCATTATGTATATAGGTAAAAGTTTGTTTTAATCCTTAGAAAACTTTTACATAGTACAGGAGTAATTCATGACACATAAGAAACCTATATATATATATATATATATATACTCATTACGATAGCATTAGTAAACTGTGAACCGGACAAAGTACTATACACAGTAATTCCACAAAAAGCGAAAATTATAGAGTCCTCCTTTAAGAAAGAAGCAGTATTTCTGAAATGGGATGTAAAGAAGCTAAAAGAAGAGAAGGTAGCAGCCTATGGAATATCGTATGGCATCGTAAATGGAAAGACGCTTAACAAGCGAGAGGTAGTACCAAAGTTCATGGAAGCAGAAGGATTTACAATACGCAAGCTAAAAGAAGGGACTCAATATTGGTTTAAGGTGCAGGCAATTTATGAAGAATTTGCGGGACCTTGGTCGGAGAAAGCAGAGGGTACAACGGGTAAGCCACAGCCACCGGTAAATTTTGACGTAAAGAAAAACACGGCAGGGAAAAAGTGGTATGTCGATGTATCGTGGAAAAATGATCCATTGAATGATGAAAAAAAATTAAATATAGAAGAATATAGGGTAAAGTGTTGGGATAGTAATAACCCTACGAATAAATACGAAAAAACATTTTCATCACCGACAAGCATATCTACAAAGGGAGTACTGGAAACGAGCGGGAAGGTGAACTATGTTTGTAGTGTGCAGGTGAAAACAGATAAAGGAACGCTAAGCGAAGTGAAGCAAAGCGGAGTACTTGCATTTGATGATATAGAGAAACCAGCGGTAAGAAAAAGAAGCGAAAGATGGGGAACACCAATTACACTTACAAAAGTAGCAGATCATAGCTACGAATTGAAACAAGACATAACCGGGGTAGCGTTTGATGAAAGCACCGGGCAAGTAACAGCAACACAGCCAGTAACAAGCATTATTATTGTGGCAAAGCGTGCAGGCTATACGGGAAGCGTAGAAAGCGATCCTATTGAGTTTACAAGGCAAGCAGGTAGTACGCTTACCTTTGCAAACATCGATGTACCAGTACAATACGGCAAAAGCGGAAATACTCATATACAAGCGGTTACTAACGATAGAGTAGTAGCAGGAGATATGGGAGTCGTATCGTATAGCATCAGTCCCACGGGAGCAGGTGCAAGCATCGATACGGCAAGCGGTAAAGTAGACTTTACGCTAGGAGCAGTCGGCAATACATTTACGATAACAGCAAGCAAGGCACAAAGTGCAAAATACGAAGCACAAAGAGCCTCATACCAGCTAAGAGTGCAAGCGAATACAAACACAGGAGATATTACGAAACCAGCGGTAAGCAAAAGAAGCGAGAGCTGGGGCACACCTATCAGAATTACAAAAGTAGCAGATCATAGCTATGAATTGAAACAAGCTATAACCGGGGTAGCGTTTGATAAGAGTACCGGGCAGGTAACAGCAACACAGCCAGCAGCAAATATTATTATTGTTGCAACGCGTACAGGTTATGCGGGAAGCGTAGAAAGCGATCCTATTGAGTTTACAAGACAAGCAGGTAGTACGCTTAACTTTGCAAATATTGATGTACCAGTACAATACGGCAAGGGAAATACTCACACACAAACCGCTACTAATGATAGAGCAGTAGCAGGAGATACGGGAGTCGTATCGTATAGCATTAGTCCTATGGGAGCAGGTGTAAGCATCGATACCGCAAGCGGTAAAGTAGTCTTTACATTAGCAGCGATAGGCAAGACATTTACAATAACAGCAACAAAGGCAGAGAGTGCAAAATACGAAGCACAAAGAGCATCATACCAGCTAAGAGTGCAAGCAAATACAAACACAGCAGATATTACAAAACCAGCGATAAGCAAAAGAAGCGAAAGGTGGGGTACACCTATCAGACTTACAAAAGTAGCGGATCATAGCTACACATTGAAACAAGCCATAACCGGGGTAGCGTTTGATGATAGCACCGGGCAAGTAACGGCAAGACAGCCAGCAGCAAATATTATTATTGTTGCAAAGCGTACAGGCTATGCGGGAAGCGTAGAGAGTGACCCTATTGAGTTTACAAGACAAGCAGGTAGTACGCTCCGCTTTGCAAAAATCGATTTACCGGTAGAATATGGCAAAAGCGGGAATACTCATACACAGACCGCTAGCAATGATAGAGTAGTAGCAGAAGATACGGGAGTCGTAGCGTATAGCATAAGTCCTATGGGAGCAGGTGCAAGCATTGATACCGCAAGCGGTAAAGTAGACTTTACCCTAGCAGCAACAGGCAAGACATTTACAATTACGGCAACAAAGGCAGAAAGTGCAAAATACGAAGCACAAAGAGCATCATACCAGCTAAGAGTGCGAAAAATATTCAAACCCGCAAACAAAGCAGCATTAAAAGCCGAAATTAAGAGGGCAATAAAAACACACGGAAACAATGTAAACCTTAATTATATTGATACTTCAGACATAAAAGACATGAGGAAGCTTTTTCAAGACATGCATAGATTTAACGGAGACATCAGCAAATGGAACACCTCAAAAGTAACAGACATGAACGCGATGTTTTGGAAAGCTACCCACTTCAATCAAAACTTAAATAATTGGAATGTCTCAAAAGTAACAGACATGAACGCTATGTTCTTTGAAGCTAAGGCCTTCAATCGACCGCTTAATAATTGGAATATCTCAAGCGTAACAACCATGACCGGGATGTTTTACGGTGCTATTAGGTTCAATCAAAACATCAGCGGTTGGGTAAACAAAAGCGGAAGAAACATTAGTAACATGTTTCAAAAAGCTAGAGCAATGAAAAAGTCAAATAAACCTAGCTGGGCAAGGTAAGAAAAACAAGCGACAAAGAATGTCCAGGCATCGATGAGGTGCAGGCTAAAATGTAATGTAAGCGTGGTATATTGCAATACTTTTTTACTGTGGATAATCGGCATTCTGTCTACTTATCAATCGTGACATGGTAAAGCGTGTACAACTGTAATTTTTTTGTAACGCGTAATTAAGTGGCAAACGGCACAACCGTAAGCCTAAACTACATAGACACATCAAGCGTAACAGGCATGAGAGGCATGTTCCAAGACGCTACTTCATTCAACCAACCGCTTAACAGTTGGATTGTATTGAAGGTAACCGACATGCGCGTTATGTTCTACAGAAGACGAAGCATATACTGGGAAAGAACTTTGTGATTTACTTCATATAAATTACGATGATATTCTACGGCAACGCAAACGTGACCAAAAAGCAAACATGCATCATTTTATACAATTGCTGCTAACAATAGACGAAGTAAGAGCATTGATTAATGCAGAATTAAAAAATTATTGATTTAAATATTTCTGTGAAGTAAAATATATCGTAAATATATTTTATAAATGAAATTATTCTCAGTTTTTGAGAGCTAAAGATGGTACATTAAATACCATGCACTTTCAATGCTACGATAAATTATCTCGGTATTCACGGTATAATAAAACAATCCATGCAGAAATTCATATCTATCGTAGGAGCTCGCGAACACAATTTAAAAAAAGTATCGGTAACTATTCCGCGTAATAAACTTGTCGTTTTTACTGGGGTAAGTGGATCTGGTAAATCTTCTCTTGCATTTAACACTATCTATGCTGAAGGACAACGTCGTTATGTTGAGTCGCTTTCTACCTATGCGCGTCAGTTTTTGGGGCGTTTAGATAAACCTGCAGTTGATAGCATAGACGGACTCTCACCTGCTATTGCAATAGAGCAAAAAACCATAGGACGAAACCCACGCTCTACCGTTGGCACGATAACTGAAATATATGACTACTATCGCTTGCTTTATGCACGCATAGGTAAACCATACGATCCGGATACAGGCACAGAATTGAGCAAACAAACGATAGATCAAATAGTTGATGTGGTTATGGAGTTTCCAGAGGGAACAAAACTTACGGTGCTTGCACCCGTGGTACGCAACAAAAAGGGGACGCACAAAAAAATATTTGACGATGCAAAGAAACTTGGATTTTCTCGCGTGAGAATTGATGGACAGATGCAGTTACTTGATGATGTTGGTACTTTGTCAAAAACATATAAGCATTCTGTAGACATAGTAACAGGACGCATTGTGATAAAGGCATCTGCAATAAAACGCATTACCGAAGCGTTTGAAAAAGCGCTTGAGCTTGCAGAGGGAAATGTACGCGCAGTCTTTGAAGATACAAGCGATACTGATGCGATAGAACGCAATTTTTCTTTGCACTTTGCCTATGAAAATAGCGAACTTTCAGTACCAGAATTTGAGCCACAACTATTTTCTTTTAATAGCCCGGTAGGTTCTTGTTCACATTGCGCGGGGCTTGGCTATACCATGGAGTTTGATGCGAAATTTGTTATTCCCGATATGAGCAAGTCATATGTTGATCATGGTGTTGCACCTATTTCTGAAAATTGGAATTGGTATGCAGTGCAAATACGCGCGCTTGCAGCATTGTTTGGTGAATCTGTAGAAAAGCCATTTCGCACATGGTCAAAAGAATCGATGAGTGCGCTGCTGTATGGTACGCATAAATCTATAACATACACCTTGCAGGGTGAAAGTGGAAATCGAAATTATACAAAAAAATTTCCAGGTCTCCTTGTCGATTTATTACGTCGGTATCATACGACAAAAGACCCGCGTTTTCGAGAATACCTTGAAGGTTTTATGAGTACCTTAGCTTGTCCTGTCTGTAATGGAGGGAGGCTGAGAAGAGAAGCGTTATCCGTAAAGATACATGGAAAAAACATACATCAGCTTACGCAGCTTTCAGTTGCACACTCTATGGTATTTTTTCAAAAATTGCGTCTTAGTAAAAAAGAACAAACAATTGCTGTAGAAATTTTGCGAGAAATACAAAACCGACTTTCGTTTTTACAAGAAGTTGGCTTAGGCTATTTAAGTCTTGACAGGTATGCAGGAACTCTTTCGGGAGGAGAAAGCCAGAGAATACGACTTGCCTCTCATATTGGTTCTGCACTTGTAGGTGTTATGTATGTATTAGATGAACCTACCATAGGACTGCACCAACGGGATAACGATAGGCTAATACTGACTTTGCAGCGTCTTCGAGATTTAGGAAATACCGTAATAGTTGTAGAACACGATGAACAAGTTATTCGTGCTGCGGATTATGTATTGGATATAGGTCCGCATGCAGGAAAGCACGGTGGACAAATAGTAGGACAAGGAACGCCTTCAAGTATTGCAAAAAACAAAAAAACACTTACAGGCAAATATCTTGCACATGAGTTACACATGAAAATACCGAAAAAACGTAGGGATGGTAATGGGAAATTATTATCCGTAAAAGGGGGATCAGAACACAATCTTCAAAATATCACGGTGAAATTTCCCCTCGGTACATTGTGCGCTGTCACAGGTGTATCCGGATCAGGTAAATCTTCGTTGTTGCAAGACATACTTTATCCCGCAGTACATAATGAATTACATAATTCAAAAATGCCATGCGGTAATTTTTCTGCATTAGAAGGTATTGAGAATCTTGATAAGATAATAGATATAAACCAAAGCCCCATAGGCAGAACACCACGCTCTAATCCGGGAACCTATGTAAAGGTTTTTGACCATATACGCGATTTATATTATCAATTACCAGAGTCGCGAGCTCGAGGATATACTAAAGGACGGTTCTCATTCAATGTCTCAGGTGGACGCTGTGAAGCATGCCAAGGAGCGGGAACGCAGACTATCGAAATGCATTTTCTTTCGGATGTGTATGTTATCTGCGATGTGTGTAATGGCAAGCGCTTTAATAGGGAGACTCTTGATATATACTACAAAGGCAAAAATATACACGATGTGCTTTCTATGACCGTTGATGAATCTGCAGATTTTTTCAAAACTATACCTGCCATCTTTCGGCGCTTACAAGTGCTTCAAGAAGTAGGCATGGGATATATCACGCTGGGGCAATCAGCAGTAACACTTTCAGGAGGCGAAGCACAGCGTATCAAACTGGCACTTGAGCTTTCTAAAGTAAGTACAGGCAGAACACTCTACATTCTCGATGAACCAACAACAGGATTGCATCAAGCCGATGTTTTGAAGTTACTTCATGTGTTGCATGAATTAGTGCAGCGCGGGAATACCGTTATTGTCATTGAACATAATTTAGAAGTTATTGCTCAATCCGATTATATTGTCGATCTCGGTCCCGAAGGTGGAAATGAAGGAGGAAAAGTAATTGCCTTTGGAAAACCTGAGATAATTATGAAAACTAAAAAATCATTTACCGGTGCATATTTAAAACAATATGTACAAGAACATTGCTAATTTGTGCTGTATAAAAGACATAGAATATTTTTCGTAATGCTACGATTATTAGTATTTCTAGTGCTTATAGCATATATGACTATGGTAGTTTTTGCTTCTGAAGAAAATATAAAAACACAAAAAAAATCAGAAGTTGCCAATACCGATACAGAAGCAGAAAACTTAGAATCTGAAGCTACACCTACGGAAGCAACAAAATCCGAAGAAGAAACGCAGAAAAATGATGATGAGAAAAATACTGAAGACGCAGAGGATGGTGAAGAACCGAATCCTGAGAGTGAAGAAAGAGAAAGTGGTGCAAATGAAAAGCAAGAAGATGATGAAGGAAAACTTGCTGAAAAAGTATTGACAGCCGATGAGAAAAGCATCGTGCAAAGTATTAAAGTTTCCACAGATAGAGACTTAGTACTGTGGCTTAACGGTTTGGGACTTGGTATAAACGGAGGACGTTCTGAACATGAACAGGCATTGATTGAGTATTATAAGCTTCCATCGGATGTGCTTGTGGAGAAAAGCAAAGACTCAAAAGATATAAAAAAAAAAGATGAAGAAGATAGTGAGAACACAGCAGAACAAGTAGATGAGATGAAATCTGAAGAAGACGATGAAGGTGAAGAAGATAGTATAGACGAAGAAGACGATGAAGGTGAAGAAGATAGTATAGACGAAGAAGATGATGAAGAAGATAGTATAGACGAAGAAGATGATGAAGGTGAAGAAGATAGTATAGACGAAGAAGATGATGAAGGTGAAGAAGATAGTATAGACGAAGAAGATGATGAAGGTGAAGAAGATAGTATAGACGGAGAAGATGATGAAGGTGAAGAATCTGAAAAAGAAAAGAAAAAACTTATTAGTTCAGAAATAACAAAACCGATTGCAGAAGGCGAGACAACAAGTATCACTATTACTAATGCAGACAATGCACAGTATTTCACCTATGAAAAAATAGATGAACATGTATTTGTCTTAAAAGGTAACGTAGAGATTATTGTAGAACAAAAAAACAAAAAACGTCTTCATCGCATTACCTCAAATAAATTGGTTTACAATGAGACACTTCGCGTTGGTTCTGCTGTTGGAAATGTTACTTATAGAATGTACTCTTATGATAAAGATCCTCCAAAAACATATTCAGAAAAAGCAACAGAAGAATTTACAGGATCAGTTGTTTCTTTTAGCATCGATGAATTTAACAGCGATGTAGTACACGGAATTGCTTATACAGAAAGCGAAGTGAAGTATGGTGCAAAACAAGATAAAAAAGAGACACTTGCATTTAAAATTTTTGCCCCACATATTAGCAAATCGCCAGAAGATGTTATTACAATTTCTAATGCATCGCTTACCTCCAGTAAGCTTAGCCCCCCGCTTTACAGAATACGACTGCGTAAAATGTGGGTCCTTAATTCTTCGGGAGAGTGGGCTATATCGCGTGCAACGGTTTTTTTAGGTGATATACCAGTTTTGTGGTTTCCATTTTTTGTAAATCCCGGAGACAAGTTTTTTTTTCACCCTGCTATAGGATATAAAATGCGTGCCGGTGGTTATATAAATACCACTACATATTTAATAGGTAAGCACAGCAAAAAAAAAGGTGAAGAAAATTTCCTTGATATTTTTAACATTAGTAATTCTAAAAAAGATACTCGTAAAATCATAAAGGGTTTGTATCTCCGAGAACCTGAAGCGGGAGATCTTGTACGTACCTATCCACCAAAGTGGGATCTGAAATATTTGCTTGATTATTACACTACAGTAGGTTTGTATTCTGCTTTAGAAGGTAATTTCCCTAAAGTGTGGAAATTTGACAAACTTTCTTTTTCTGCGGGTCTTGGTTTTAGTCACACGGTGTACAATATTAGAGACTCATATTTTAATAATTACATAAATCGAGACGGTGCACTTGCGTGGAATTTAGATCATGGGTATATTTACAGCACGAAAGTCCCTATTCGTTATAATTTCAAACTTGATACAAAACTGAACTTTGGTTCATTTTTTTCAACATCGTTTCTTTTTGAACAATACTCTGATTCTTTTATAAAGCGAGATTTTTTTCAACGTGCCTTTGATTTTGATTGGGAACAATTATTTGACCCTAACAAGGATATCAAAGACTTTAACAAAAGAAAATCGCAAATAAGTAGTTATTATTGGAGATGGAATAATACTATTAAAATACCTACGAATAAAATTGTAGGTAATTATATAGATTCAATTACTATAAATAATCTTCGTATTCAAATGGATTGGAAACGGAAGGATATTGATAAAAAATTATACCCTAGGGCCTACACAAAAGAAGCTAAAATAAAAGGTTCGTCAGTTGATCAAAAAATAGAAGGTTCATTTTTTTATCCGACTCAGGTAGAAATTCCAACATATCGCGCGGTTATTTCTGGCACATTGTTTTCTTTTGATTCTACCAAGTTTGACTTTCGTAATGGCTGGGAAAAAACAATATTTGCTAAAGCGAAGAAAAAACGAGAAGAAGAAGAGAAAAAGAAAAAAAACGATACATCGTCTGAAGATAAAAAAAATATAGAAAAAGAAACAGAAGACACAGAAAATGACGCATCGGAAGACACAGAAAATGACGCATCGGAAGACACCAAAGTAGAGGATCTGAATGCAAAATCTACGAAAGATGAGGATGATGAAGTAAAAGAAGATGAAACTAAAACACCTAAAAATATAGCTGAGTATGTGCCGTTTTCAAGTAATAAAAAAACAGTTTCAAAAAAAGTTACAAATACTAAGATAGATAACAAAATAAAAAATAAAGGACTATATGATGTAATCTATCCTAGGGAAAGCATTTCATCTCCTACTACCTATGATTTTGATTGGAAAAAAACAACCGTACTTTTTACTTATAAAATAAACCATTCATTGGGAGAAAAATTATACCTTAATCATAAAAAGTGGAAGCGTCCCACAGATATTCCATTTTTGCAAGACTACATTGTAGAGTATGGACATTTAACAACTGATAATACGTTTACTTTAACAAAAAAGTTTACCGCGTTTGACGGTGTTTTTTCTTATATATGGGACATTTCACTCAGTATCAAAAGACGTTTTCTCAATAATTCGGATGAGCTGTCTTCTAAAGATAAAGAGACAAAAGAAAAAAGTGTCGAGAAATATACGAAAGAAGAGTTATCAAATGTACATACAGTTACACTTTCTCCGTTTAAAATGTTTTCATCTTTTGCAGATACGACGATAAGTTATATTGCAGGTTTTGATATTGCTAAGAACATCTTTGAAACAAAAGAGGCAGCGAAATTTTACGAGCATGATAATAAAAAATGGTGGAAAAATCACACGTTAAAGCAGCGTTATGTAGCAAAGTATGCACAAACTACGAATACACTTGGACTTGATGTAGAACTTCCACCGCAATTAAACGCATATACCCCGCTTTATAGTTTTAGTTTAGATACGTATTTAACGCTTTCTTTACAAACTAAAATTTTCAAGAAGAAAGATAAAGGGGATACATGGTTTTACGATCCGTTACGATTTTCGGGATCCTTGTCATTTTTTAAGAAAAATCTGGAATTGACGCAAACGCTGAATTACAGCTATGAACATTCTTTTATGAAGAATGTGAAAACTTCGTTCAAAGCATGGTGGTTTTCATTTGATTTTTTAGCGGAACGTGAAAAACACCATGTATTTGATATAAAAAAGTTTTCATTTAAAAAAGTTGGAGAGGAAAAGTTACGTCCGAGTATGCTTACTACAGATTTTACCTACAAGATTTCTAACATATGGTTTTGGCGAGATAGAATAAATTTGCTTATAAATTTCAATACAAAATATACTCATGCATTTTTAGATTTTATGAAAACAAAATTCATGTTATCTTCTAATTTTGATTTTGTTATTTACCAAATATTGAAGTTATCATTTTCTATAGGGACTCAAAATGATCTTATGTTTTTATACTATAAAGATTACGCAGATCAGTTAGGAGTTCCTACAAGAAATTTTTGGGACGATATTGTTGATGGATTTAATTTCTTTGATGTCAAAGCATTAGAGCGTACTCCATTTAAGCTTAATAAGCTTTCCTTAAGTATTACGCAAGATTTTGGAGGATGGGTACTTGATGTTGTTTATTCTGGTACTTCTAAAAGTAAAAACGAAGGAGGTATTGCAAAATATGAATGGCAAAACACACTTGAGTTTGGAATCTATTGGAAACCTATACCGAATATTAAAACATCGATCTATTATAGAGACGATGCCTTGTCATTAGAGGAAGAAGTAAAAAAGAAATAATGTATTATTTTATTAGTGCTTAGTATGTAATATATGAATACCGCCAAGTTCTGGTAATACAATGGTATCTTCGGGAAGTGTGTGTATAAAATTTTGCATTGTTGAAGATATAGGATAATGATGGGTATTATGATGCTGTATTATGGATCCTGAAAACAGATATGGGGGTATGTAGAGTAAAAGAGTTCGATACCAGCTGAGTATGGAACCAATAATATGTCCAATCAAAAATGTTTTTTCATTTTCAGTGTATACAAGCGTGTGTACGCTGTCATCATCTATAATATGTTCACGTGATATAAGTATTTCTTTCATCGTGATTTGTGGACTGAGAATCGTGAATGGAAAAAGAGATACCCATGTAATTAGATGATCCTTTTTTCTGCGATGACAACCAGTTAAGACGATGAAAAAATGCTGTACGTCTAAAGCTTCTATCGCATAGACAATTTTCTCTTTAACGGGAGGCGGGTCTATGAGTATGGCGATATGCGAATTATCATTGTAGTATAACCATGACAGATATTTTCCATTCTGCATGCAGTTAATAGAACCGTGAGTTTGAGTATGCGTGTGCTCATTGTTTATAAGCTGCACCTGTGTATTCTTATTAGATGCTAATATCAAAATATGCCTCTTCTTCATTGCATATAGAAAACCGTATACCTTCTTTTGTCTTGTTAGAAAATAACACGTGGTATATGTCGCAATCTTCAAATTCTGTGTTATTGAATATTGCATGTAAAAATCGACTATATGGTAAGCGCGTGCTTAAGAATTTGCAGTCAGTCCATGTTGTGTGTTCAAAATCCGCATGAAATAATAAACACTCTTCAAATGTGCAATCAATGAACGTGCTTTCAAAAAAATTGCTACATTCAATACTGCTATGTGAGAACTTCACACGAGTAAACGTACATGAAATACTCATAACTCCACATATAGTTTGTGAAGAAATATGTATGTTTGAAAATGAGGATGCTTTGTATATGCAGTTGTTTTTCAATACAGGCCTAGCTATATTAGCATTGTCATCGTATTTTTTATTAGAGATGTGTTCCCATGCTTTTGTATTTCCAAATTCTATGTATCGCATGTATTTACAGTATACTAAGTATGAATTTCTGATAGATTATATGAAAGCGAATCTTCATCTTTTCTGTAGCTTGTATTGAGGTTTATGATGTAGCATTACTGAAAGAGAAGAAACGTAAGGTAAGTAGTGATCATGCTTATAATTCCATAGCGTAATGATATAGAGTGCGAACGGTGTTTGTCTTTGTATGTGTTGGTATCTTGCGGTGCTTCATCATGAGATCTTTCGTAGATATACAGAACTTGTTCTATCATATTGTCTGCATAGTCAGTAAAAGAAGTTTTTCGCTTTTTTAAGAGATTCATGGTCTTACGCGTATGTGTTGCGACATGTTCTAACAATAGATAAAAAAACGTAAGTGTTGTGGTAAGCATAGTACCTACCTTGCCCGGTATATGCAATCGTGGACTTATGCACCAGAGAGAGAGAAAGACATATCCGCAAAGTGTAAGAGAGCGAAATAGTCCGTTTTGTAATGCACCTTGTGTTATTCTAAAAGATCCAAGTGATATCAAAACTTTCCCATCGGGAATGATGAGGGCAAAACACGTAACTGATGCGATGAGCATGCAAAAGTATAATACCTTGATGCGTTTCGCAGAACAACGCGCTGCAATAAAAAAAATCAGCACTTGGATAAATCGTCCTATAAGGCTTGTACTTGCAATGTAGGCAATACTAGTTCCTATGCCGCATATAAGCAGTATGATAGGTTTTATTTCTAATCGTTCTTTTTGTATAAAAGAATCTGTTGGTTTTTTCGGTGTTTTTATCAGAGGTTTTGAAGTGATATAGCTTTGTAAGATTCTTGGTAAGAATTTAGAATTCAATGTAAAATACTGTGCGATGGCTCCGACAATATACCCCGAGATTATACCAAGCATGAACAAATATGGTGCAATGATCCAAGCATTGCGTCCAAAAATGTAAAATATCGCACAGAGTATTTGTACCATATTACTTCCCATGGCACCGATTACGCTTATTCCTATAAGGCTAATATGCGTAGTTTTTACCTGCGAAATGACGTACATTAGAATAAGTCCACTTGATGATCCGAGTAAGGAAAATACAAATACATACGACGCTATGGTTCCGTTGAGTACGCCAAGCCCCAAGACTTTGAGAATGACGAGTACGCATAAATCGCGCAGAGAGAAGCTGTGTATTGCTAAAAGTATTGCGATATTTGCAAGTCCAAAACGAAAAAAAGGCACGGGGCGCGGAAGGAGATACTCTATGGATGACAAATATAAGCTCGCAGCGGCAAAAAGCGGAACAAGAAGTGCACGCGAGATCTGTATGTTTTCTCCCTTATATATTGAAGTTTCATCAGATGTACACGATATGTCTTCCATGCTATTACTGTACAATAAAACTATTTGCAATTATTGGAGTGTAATGGTGCATTATTTTTCGAAGGTACAAAGTATCAATGTGGTACTTGCCTCAGCATCAAAGCAGCGTTCGGAAATTCTTACGCAATTACGCATATCCCATAGCGTGTTGCCGACGCATATAAAAGAGCATAGTAGCGAAGTACAACCAGAAAAATTTGTCTGCGATCTTGCTATGCAAAAAGCACGTCGCGGTATTCAGTTGTACATGAGCGAGCGTATTCGCAGACAAGCTTCAAAAGAAAATATAAAAACAACGCTTGTTATCGGTGCGGATACCATAGTGTGGCTTGATGACATATGCTATGGTAAACCTCGTTCAAAAAGTCATGCACGGAGAATATTACGCCACCTCTCGGGCAAGAGGCATCAAGTATATAGTGGAATAAGCATGGGAATTCTCGCATCTGACTTTACGGATACAGAAGTGAGCAAAATACACACATGCTTTGATTGTTGCAGTGTGACTTTTCGGTGTTTAACATCGCAAGATATAGAATATTATCTTGCAACTGATGAATGGAAAGGTGTCGCGGGTTCTTACGCTATACAAGGCATATCGTCGTGTTTTATACAGAATATAGATGGTTTGTATTCCACCGTGGTGGGCTTGCCTATTACTGTGTTGTGTGGTATGATAGAAAAAATCTTGTAGCTTGTCTACATAATATTTTCCGATAACTATAACGCTAGAATCTGTTGTTATGGTGTTGAGAACTATGCGACGGAATTATTGAAGAACCTTGTGAAGGAGGGTTTATGGCTATAGTGACCATGAAGAGCCTGTTAGAGTCAGGTGTGCATTTTGGGCATCAAGTGAAACGTTGGAATCCCAAAATGAAAAAATTTATTTACGCTGCACGTCATGATATACATATCATTGATCTGCAAAAAACCGTTGTCTGTATAAAAGAGGCATTTGAGGTAGTGCGTAAAACCGTATTGAAAAAACAAAATATTTTGTTTGTTGGTACAAAAAAACAAGCCCAGCAAATTATAGCGGATGCAGCTGAAAAATGCGGCATGTACTATATCAATCACCATTGGATGGGCGGTATACTGACGAATTTTGATACCATTAGAAAAACAATAGTTCGACTAAAACAGCTTGAAAAAATGCAAGTTGACGGCACCTTTGAAGGACGAACTAAAAAAGAAGTATCGCTTATAAAAAAAGAGACGGTGCGACTTACTCGAAAGTTTGGTGGAATTAAAAATATGAGTGATCTTCCCGGTCTCATCTTTGTAATAGATGTGCGGGTGGAAGCGATAGCAGTAGCAGAAGCTACCAAGCTCGGCATTCCCATTGTCGCGGTTGTCGATACGAACAGCGATCCTACAGGTATCACATATCCTATACCGGGTAATGATGATGCAATACGTGCGCTCTCATTATATGCCGATATAATATCGCAAGCAGTAATGGAAGCTGATAAAGAAGTAGGCCTTGAAATTATAACCACAGAGGCAGACTTCAAAGAACAAATTGAAAATAAAGATATGCCTATTCAAGACAAGGATAGCGAATCCGAATCTGAGGAAGTTTTCTCTTTTTATGGAACAGAAGACTATTCTAACTATGAAGCGAAAGCAGAAGATAAAGAAATATCTGAAGTACAAAGCTACGAGGAAGAAGTTGCTAGAAAGTCAGGAATAGGGGAAGAAAAACTTTATGGAGAATAAATATATGTATAACATATATGGAGTAGCGAAATGTCAAATATGAATGACGTAAAAAAATTACGAAACAAAACTGGTGCAGGATTTGCAGATTGTAAAAAGGCACTTGATGCAGCACAGGGTAATTTTGAAGAGGCTGAAAAAGTACTAAAAGAAATGGGACTCGCCGTTGCATCAAAATGCGGTGGCAGACAAACGGGAGAAGGAAGTATCTTTGTGGACTCTGATAATGCATACGGTGCTATTTTGGAATTGCGCTGTGAGACGGACTTTGTTGCTCGTAACGAAGAGTTTCAAGCATTGGGACATGCACTCTTGCGAGATATTTTGAATAACAAACTCACTTCTGTAACTGATACTCTTCAATCAAAAGTAAGCGAACTTATTGGCACTATAAAAGAGAACATGGAGATAAAGCGTTTTGCCTTACTTGAAAAACAAGAAAACGAAATTATAGCGCACTATGTGCACGGAAAACCCGGTCGTCTTGGTGCAATAATTCGTGTTGCAATACAGGATACATCGCTTATAAATGACGAAAAATTTCATGCATTTGCGCATACTTTAGCCTTGCATGCTGTTGCACGTACTCCACTCTACCTTTCTTCCGATGTTGTTGACGATGCGTATAAAAATGCTCAGATGGAAATATTTAAAACGCAGGTTGATAAGATGGAAAAACCTGAAAATATTGCAGCGGGTATTATGCAAGGTAAATGGAAAAAACATCTTGATGAAATATGTTTTCTGTTACAGCCTTGGGTGCATGACGAGAAAACAACAGTTTATAAAGAATTACAACGAATTTCGCAAGAAATACAATCGCAGGTTAGTATTTCTGACTATCGTGTGTTTGTATTAGGCGATGACTGAGTATCTTAAGGTATGGAAGCACAAGAAGTATTAACTGTAGCAAAAGATAAAATGGGGAAATCTTTTGACTCCTTTACACAAAAATTACTGTCTTTGCGGACGGGGCAAGCTTCTGTGCATCAATTTGAACACATACCGGTAACATGTTATGGAAGTGTGCAGAACGTCAATCAAATCAGCAATGTTAGTATACCCGAAGATCGACAAATTCTTATAAAGCCTTGGGATGTTTCATTACTTCCTGCCATAGAAAAAGCTATTATGCAGGCGAACATGTCTGTAAATCCTCACAACGACGGGAAAGTTATTCGTATTATCATAGCACCACTTACTGACCAAACACGAGAAGAAAGCATAAAAAAAGCTCGTGAATATGCTGAAGAAGTAAAAGTTTCAGTTCGAAATATACGTAGAGATGCAAATGAAAAACTGAAAAGACTCAAAAATACTAGTGAAATAAGTGAGGATGATATAAAGCATTACGAGAAAGATATTCAGGCTATGACAGATACTGTTGTACGGGACGTTGAAAATACGCTTGCAAAAAAAGAACAAGCTATCCGTGATATTTAAACAGTAATTGTGTATCAAAAACGCTGTGTCATCGACACAATTATTACTGAAAGCTCATAAGCACATCCCTACACATATCGGTGTAATTATGGATGGCAATGGTCGATGGGCAAAAGAACGGCATCTTCCACGCCGAGAAGGTCACATGGCGGGTATAGAAACGGTGAAGCGAATGATCCGTTATCTTATAAAACAGCAGATACAATATCTTACGGTATATGTTTTTTCAACAGAAAATTGGAGGCGCCCTCGTTCAGAAGTTATGTTCATATTGAACATGGTAAGTGGTGCGCTGCGTAAGCATTATTCATTTTATAAAGAGCATGGAATACGCGTAGTGTGTTCAGGATCTGTAAAGACACTTGGTAAAAAAATACAAAATGAACTTACGTATGTGGTAGAAGATACGAAACAATATTCAAATTTGACACTTAATATTGCATTTAATTACGGTGGGCGCGATGAAATAATACGCGCATTTCATCGTTATCTAGAGTATCAGAATACGACCGAAGAGAAACACGTTACACTTACTGAAGATACCTTTGTACAGTTCTTAGACCAACCTGATATTCCCTTTCCCGACCTTATCATACGCACGGGTAGGCAAAAACGATTGAGTAATTTTTTACTTTGGCAGAGCGCGTATGCTGAACTCTATTTTTCAGATTTCCTTTGGCCCGATTGGGATGAACAAGCTATAGAAGATGCACTTGTATTTTATAGATTGCAAAAAAGAAACTTCGGTAGTGTAGATACAAAGTAAAATGCGTAATGCTACATAAAAAATCACTGCGAATCTTAACAGTAAGAGAAAAAATATGATGTCCTTAGATGCTACGGTATTTTTCGCACACATTGCGTATGTGAAATTTGATTTTTATCAAAATAATAGATATAAATAGTAAAACTTGCTAAGATGTATCTATGCAAATTGTAATAGGTATTATAGGACTTGGCGTTATAGTTTTTATTCATGAGCTCGGTCATTTCCTAGCTGCGAAGTACTACAAAGTAGAAGTAGTCGAATTTGCTATTGGTATGGGTCCAAAACTATTTTCTCATTTATGGGGCGAAACTACATACAGCATACGCCTTTTACCTCTTGGTGGTTTTTGTAAGATGAAGTCCGAACATGAATCGGGTTTTCATTACAAGAAAGAGTATGCGAATATGGTGATACCTCAAACGGAAGGAACACTTTTTATGCTTCCGATATTTCAAAAAGCGGTGGTGCTACTCGCGGGTCCCGGAGCAAATGTACTATGGTACGCGCTTATGTCGCTTATTCTTTTTGCTACGGGGTATCAAACTGAAGTACTCTCACCACGCATTGAGCCTATAAAAAATAAATCAGCATATGAATCGGGCTTACTCGCAGGAGATACTATTACTCGTTTCAATGGAGTTGAAATACGCTCTTTTAGCCAGCTTGCACATGTTGCGAGTAAAAATATCGGTAGAAAAGTACGCATGGAATACATAAGAGCAGGGTCTTTATATGCAAAAGATGTACAGCTTGATACTACAGCTCCTGTGTTGGGTGTCTATCCTTTTGTTGATACTGTAATTACGTCTACACAAAAAACAAAGGGATCATTTACGCAGGTCTTCCGTCCGAATGATGTAATACTTTCAATAGACGATGTAGAAATATACAATGCCATACGCATATATGATGAGTTAAAAAAGCACGCGGGAAGTTTTGTTTCAGTTACGGTACAACGAGGCGAGGAAAAAATTTCTCAACCTGTTTTTGTTTCGCATGTTAATCCGGAAAAAGCCTGGGGTATAACATTTCCTAAAACTCGTATGAAGCAATGGAGTAATTTTGGCGAATTTGTACGCACTCGTATTGCACAAGTAAAAACTATGACAGTCTCTACTTTGAAAATTATTGTAAGATTTTTCACGTTTCAAAAGACTGACAAAAATGCAGATGTGGCAGGTCCTATACGTATTATATCGCTTGTAGGCGATAATACGCTGCATGCGGTGAAGACACAAGGTATCGCGTATGCTTTGTGGCAATTTATAAACATAAGTGCTCTGTTAAGTTTTGCCGTAGCTCTTATGAATATGATTCCTATACCTGTGCTTGATGGAGGACAATTGATGTTTTACACCTTTCATGCACTTTTTAGACGACAACCACGTTATAAAACTCTCGTACTATTTCAAAGTGTGGGAGTTGCTATAATGCTTTTTCTTTTTATATTTGTCATGTTTAAAGATATTGCTGCTCTTATATGAGTTCTAGGTGCTAAAGCATAGAATACTTGCTATCATCTACAATGAAATAATGTTACGGAAAACAGTTTCTACAATAAAACATTACGTATTTTTTTTCTGCTACTTTCTATTATTTTTTTTACATTCTGTATTTTTGTTTGCACAAGATAATCAAGCGGATACATTTTCTTTTATTCCATCTCATGAGGCTGCAATACGTATGGTCGCAGTACATAATGGTTTTTTATATGTTTTAGACGCGAACGGACTTTTGACCATTACTAAGACTTCTGAAGTTCGTAAATCACAAAGAATGAAATCATCCCTTGAATCATACCGAATAGTACACCGAAAATATGCAATTCGCGATGCATCATTTTCATATCCGTATATTGTTTTTACAAATGATGCAGACATGTTGTATATTTACAACATTACACAACGCTACATGGTTTTTTCTGCATCGTATAAACGCGGTACCAGTTATACCTTTTCTCCTTCAAAGCGCTTGTTTTCTTATATAGATGAAACAGGACTTGTTGTAATTTCTACTGCAACATGGGCAGCACAACACACGTATGTAATAAATGAGACTCCCTCGTATATTGCAATTTCAAAAACGGAAAAAAATATTATGCTTTATGTTCAAGAGGGTGCTATTCTTTACAAGAATATTTACACAGGGGAAGTACTTAAACGTATTTCTACAACTGATGCACTTACGCATCTTGCGATGAACACTACCAGACGCTTTGCAGTGGGTATATCAGGAAATTCATTGAGCATTGTCGATCTTGTAAACGGACACGCGGTTGATACGATTGTAATATCAAGTTTCCCAACGCGCATTTTTGCACAGCAAAATTCTCATAAAATTGTAAGTCTTAGTACATTTTCAGATAATTCTCAGATGCTAAAGCTTTTTAATTTTTCAAATAATGGACAATTATTAGAAGAAGATATTCTGAACGTTGACAATGGAGGGACTGTAAGTACGCTGTTTGCTCAAGAAAAAAAACTCTACATAGGTTTTGAAGATGGCTCTTTGTCAATGTATGACATAAAAGATAAAACACTCAATGCCATTTTATTTGATAAAACAATTGCAAACTACGATATCATTACGTCACAAAATACGATATTTTTTGCAAACACTGATGGAATACGGAGCATTGCACTTTCATCGCTTGTCAAAGATTCGGGTAAAAAAAATCTTACTCCGCAGTTTATACCTCAGACGCTTGTATCACCCCTGTTTGCATCGTCTGTTGTACTTAAGTCTTTGCCTTATATAGTATCTCGTGCTCGTACAATCTCGTTACTTTTTGAACTTCGTAAAGCAGAAGATGGACAAATCCGTTTTTTGCCACCAATACCGCTTTCATTTTTACCGAGCACTGTAGTGGTAAATTCTACCTCACTATTTGCATATTCACAGCAGTTTGCAAAAGGATCGCTTATACACAGCACCGCACAAAAAACTGACACTTCTGAAGCTAACACATTGCAACAGAGCGAGAATTTTATTGTAAATCATCCATCGTTTGCATTTCACTTTGATGATGATTCCACGCTTTTTACCAGTGCACCCTTGAATGAACAAGCTGATGGAGGGAACGCAGCATCTAATCTTTTATACGCATACCGTGTTTTGGAAAAGACATTTGAGAATTCGGAAAAAAAATCTGATAACAGCATTTTTGTAAAAAAATATGCGCTGGAGCTTCCGTTTTCTATGGAAGATACTTTGTATATACGTCACATACCTGCTCAATCTTCGCGTTTTATACTTGTGCGAAAGGTATTGTCGCAGCGAAATAATAATGCAATAATGGAGTTTTTGCTTGTCGACTATGTCATAAATAGCAAAGACATAGGTGAAGTTACTCGTATTACGGTGCTTGCCCGCGAAGAATACGATGAAGATTCGTTGTTTTTGTATCAGGTTTCGGATGATATTATAAAAATTATTACCATTGCGCGTGATACCATGTTTTTTACTACATCACATGCACGTACGGGAAATGCAATCTATCATACTGCTATACCTTATCCCGATAAAATTTCCCGCATCCTAAGAGCGCATATAACAGATTCTCTATTGACTGCAGTCGATGTAAATAACATTGCTTTTACTGCTGAAATAAGTGATTTTTTTATCACTATTACGTCGCTTATGGTACTCGCTGAAACGAACAACGGAAATGTGCATCTTATTACAGAAAGACTTCGTTAGAATATAGTGCGTGAGGTAGTCTTGAGCATCCTAATTCTTGTGACTCTTTACGTATGAAAGATTTTTGTTATTATAAAATGTATCTATGAGAAAAGTATTCTTACATTTTAGATTAGCAACTCTGTGTATTTTATTATTTTTTAGTCTTTTAGTAGTTCAAATTACCTATAGCATTGTATGTTTATATTCGTATAAAAAATCTGTCGATTATCTTGATAAATTTGCTTCAAAACATACGAAAATTTTTTTTTATTTTACAAGGTTTATTCTTGGTATACGTTTTGATATACCATTGATTAAGAAATTCAAGAATCAATATAACATAGATTCGCGTAAATCTTACATTGTGCTTTGCAATCATCAAAGTTTTGCTGATATAGCACTGCTTATAGTTGCGTTTCAAAGTCCTATTCGCTTTGTCGCAAAGAAAGTGCTTGGACGTTATATCCCGTATGTATCGAAAGTTAACAGAGTGTATAGAAATGCGCTTATAGATAGAACATCAGGTATGAAAACGATAGGTGTTATAAAAGATTTAGCGAGGCGTTGTAAAAGAAATGCCTTACCGATGATTATATTTCCCGAAGGGACACGTAGTCGTACTGGTAATGTCCAAACATTCCATAGTGTTGGGGTACGAGCAAGTTTGTTAAATGGACCGATGGATATTATAGTCGCTGCACTTGATGGTGGTGTTTTCTTTCCAAAAGCATTTAGTTTTCCGTATACAAAAAACAAGCGTTACATATGTATGAAAGTGTTAGAAGTATTTGAAAACGTTACAAGAGCTTCGGCAGAAAAGTGTGTCAAAAAAGCGGAAGAACTTATACGCGATCAAGTAACACGATGGCGTAAGGAACGAGATGTTCAATTTCCTATGACTGAATATACAGGGAGAAGAACACGCTTGTAATTTAATGAAAAAATCATCTGAAAAACCGAGTTTATTGCAGTTTCTCCGCGCCATTATTGGACGTCATATGCGTGGCATGACTGTTGGTATTATCGCATTAGTCTTAGTAAACTCTCTCTTGCTGTTTCTTCCGCTTTTTCTTGCACGAATTATAGATGCACTTTCACAAAATAATGTCGCTTTCAATGATTTTTCTTTTCGTCCTATATTTTTGTGGACAGGTGTATTTTTCAGTCTTAACATAGTAATATTTCTTTTACGCTTGTGCTGGAGAGTTTTTCTTATATTTCCTTCTTATAAAATAGAACGCGATATAAAAAAATCGCTTTTTGCACATATAATTTCTTTGTGTAAAAAATCGCTTATTAATTATGATGTCGGAACACAAATAACACTTATAAGCCGTGAAAGTAGTCAACTTTCAGAGGCGATAAGTTGGGGTACCTTGGCGCTTGTTGATGGGCTTTTTACCATTGTAAGCATCGGTATTATACTTCTTATTTTATATCCTAACATTGCATGGGTTGTGCTGCTTCTTTATCCTGTTATTTCTATTGTCTTTTATTTTGTTTGGCAAAAGACGCAATGTCTTTATTCCATAATACAAGAGCGTATCGCTCATATATCGGAGTTAACGAGGCAAATGTTTACTCACATCGGTGATATCAAAGCGCATAATAGCGAAAAATTTTATGTAGAAAAATTTTCTAAAGATGGCAATATTATTTTGAAAATGCAAATGCATATTTCAATACTTGAATCTTTGCTGTGGCCTACTGCTTTGTTCATCCATGGTACTGTACTTGCTATTACACTTTTTTTAGGTATGCGCAGCATACAAGAGGGAAGTGCGAGTATAGGTGATTTGTTTGCAATTATCAGCTATTTGACACAAATACAACAACCATTTTTAGGGCTTGGCTTTTCGCTTTCCATACAGCAAAGAGGAATTTCCAATGCGAGACGCATTAATACGATGTTACATACGCACAATACCATTACGAGCATAGATAATGCGGTGAAGAAAAATATATATGGCTCTTTGCAATTGAAAAATGTTACTTTTTGTTATCCCAGCACTAGGGAGAAGGGTAAAGATACATCAAAGTTTCACTTAAGAGGTATAAATTTAGACATACCTGCAGGAACGTGGCTTGGCATAACAGGACGCATAGGCTGTGGTAAAAGCACGCTTGCAATGTTGCTTGCACGCATATACGATATTGATACGGGTTCGCTGTTATGGGATGGTGTACCAATACATCACTATGATACACAGATACTGCGCGAACATGTACTGTTACAAATGCAGGATTTCCAGTTATTTTCTACTTCCATTTTACAAAATATTGCATTTACAGAATACGAAATGGATGAAGTACAGCAAAAAGCTGCTCATAATTATGGTGTGATAAGTTACTTGGAACACGATGTCGCTACTTTTGTAGATTCGTGGAATACCAAAGTAGGGGAGTCGGGCGTGAGACTTTCAGGTGGACAAAAACAACGCATTGCGCTTGCACGCACTTTGTATAGAAAGCCTTCTGTACTTATTCTTGATGATATTTTTTCAGGCTTAGATACTAAGACAGTGCAAATTATTTTCAAAAATCTGAAAAAAATACGAGGAGATAAAACTACCATACTCATTACGCACAATCTTCCCATATTGAGTAACACCAGTAGAATACTTGTTATGGACAATGGAGAAATTGTAGAAGATGGGACACACGATGCGCTGTTGCATGCAAAGACGCAGTATGCGTCACAGTGGAAAGAATACATGCTAGCCCAAGGGGAATACATTGCGTGAGATCTTGTGTGAATTGTCATAATTTTATTATTTTTCGATGTGTAACAATTATTTCAGTGATTACATGGTATACGCTATGCTTAGAAGGTAGTGTGTTATTTTTTTCAGTATATGATGCAACTCTCTATGGTAATTGGAAAATATAGTGTCTAATCAAAGTGCAAATGTCTTACAAAATGTACGGCATATAAGCAATGTGCAAATAATGCGTCGAGTACGACAGTTGTTGCTTCGTCATCCGTATCTTTTTTGCTGTGTCGTGTTGTTTTTAGTAATAGAAGTAAGTCTGACTATGGCAAGTCCTATTATTTTAAAACGCGTTATAGACTTTATTCATACACAAGTGGATAATGATACCTTTCAAAATATTGTGTTTGATTTCCAATATATGCTACATAATACGTTGTTATTGCAGTTGCTTTTTATTACTATTTTTACTGCAATTTCTCTTTTTCTAAGCACGATAGTACTAAGCTATTTTATCCAAAAAATAATCATTGATTTACGAAATCGTGTCATTACTCACAGCCTTAATCAATCTATGAGTTATTTTCATACTGAACCAATAGGTAAAATGGTAACTCGTATGACAAGCGATATTGATTCAGCTGCAACATTTCTTCAGACGCTTGTACAAAAAATATTTGCAAGCATTCTCTCTCTCGTAGCAGTAAACGTTGTACTATTTATTCTCAATTGGAGGTTGACAGCGGCTATGTTCATAGCCGTCCCGCTTATAGTATTACTTGTAGAACTTTATCGTAGAAAGATTTTTACAGCCTCCCAGAATCTGCGATATCAAAGAAGTGAGCTTAATGCATATACTGCGGAACATTTGCAAGGATCTACTGATATAAAAATTTACAATAAAACCGAGGCGAATATAGCATCTTGTAATACTATTACTGACTTGTATTATCTCAAAAGAGTACAACTTGGTACTTATATAATGTTTGTAAGACCTCTATTGAATTTATTTCTCACCATACTTATTTGTATCATTGTGATATTCGGTGCTTACTTTGTGCATAAAGGCATAGTCACTGTTGGTATTATCGTGGCGTTTATACAACTTGCACATAATTTTTTTAATCCCATTATTACACTTGCACAGAACGCTACACAAATACAAGAATCTATGGCAGGTATAGAACGCATATTTCTTTTTTTAGATAAAACACATGCCTTGTCTGAAAAAAATGTCTCTGAAAAGAATACAATGTTTATTAAAAATGCGCGTGAATATACCCTTGTGTTTCAGAATGTTCATTTTCGTTATCATGAGCATGCATCGGCTGTTCTTGAAGATATTTCATTCTCGCTTCCACCGCGAAAGCGTATTGCCCTCGTAGGACATAGTGGTTCGGGCAAAACTACGCTTGCAAGACTTTGCGTGCGTTTTTGGGATGCTACAAGCGGTTCTATTACGTTGAACAATTGCGCAATTGACAGCATCCCTCTTGGACAATTGCGTGCAAAAATACGACTATTGCAACAAGATAGCTTTATATTTGAAGGTAGTGTGCGGGAAAATCTGACTATGGGGACAGCGATAGCACAAAAGCAGCTTGATTACATAGCTGAGAAAAGTGGACTACGCGATCTTATAACACAGCTTTCTCATGGATGGGACAGCGTGATACGCCCATCAATGCTTTCTGCGGGACAAAGGAGGCTTATGAGCATTTGTCGCATATTTCTATCAGCTCCTTCAATACTTGTACTTGATGAATTTAGTTCAGTACTGGACAATGCTACAGAACAGATGATTCAAAATCTTTTGGAAAAACTACAAAAGACTTGCTCTACGCTTATTATAGCCCATAAGCTTAATACTATTAAAACATGCGATGAAATTTTGTACTTAGAAGAAGGAAAGATTAGTGAGCGTGGAACTCATGAAAGTCTCTTACAACAGAACAAGATGTACGCGCAGCTTGTTCAAAGCATGCAGTATCTCAGATAATTTGTTTTTAGATTTCTATTTTTTATTCGGGTGTAATGTTCAAGGTTAGTATCTTATGCTATCTTCTCGTAGTCTTTTTCTTAGATCTTAGAATTACCTCTCATATCCTTATTGCAGTAAGTCTACGATAAGGCCTTTTATTTCATCTAAAGACTGCATAAGTTTCATTTGATCATTTTGTGTTCCGAGTATTAACTTTAGTATGTCATCGAGTTTCTTGTTTATCTTGTTCACAATGGTAAATGTGTGTTCTGTAAAATCTGGTCCATGAGAAGTCATAATTCCTTTTTTTACGGTTCGTGCTTCCTTAGCGTGAATGTGAGGGATTATCGACTGTAATAGTTTTTGTATGGCGTTTTTGTATTCCATAGCCGTATCTATGCGTGGATTTTGTAAGAGTTTTTCACCAACTTGATGTATGGTATCTTGCATTTTTTGGAGTGCATTACTATCAAAGGTACCATCTGCGAGCAGTATTGAAATACCTTCTGCACTCTGTGCATGTACCTGCAGTTTTAAATCTTCTGAAAATGACGAGGTTTTTTTTATACCGCTCTTATTTTGGGTATCTTGCGTTTTCTGTGTATGTGTACCAGTACTCTTACTCCATAAGCTTGAAGAACGCTTATCGCGTATGCGGTCCATGTCTGTAGTTTACTCAGAAAACATGTTCGCAAGTGTTTTTTTAGAAAAGCGTTCCACCATTCTTACAAGTGGTTTTTCAAATATAAGGTTGTCGTTTTGTTCATCGCTATATTCTGATGTAGATTCTTTTACATAGCGCAAATGTGTAGATTGTAAATTTGCACTTATAAGTGCATTTGATTCTACAATGATGTTTTCAGCTTCTATGCGACCGAGTACAACGCTTGTAGACTGCAGAATAACCAGTGACGTATTTTGTATTATTCCATCTATAATGCCCGTGACTATTATGTGAGGCGCTGAGAGTGTACCTTTGACTTTTCCGTGCATACCTATGAGAATGACGTCTCTACTATGCGCTGTTCCTGCAAAGTTTCCGTCAATACGCAAGATATCTACTGCATCTATGGTTCCATTATAAAATGTTCTTTCTCCGATAACGGAATTTATAATAGTTGTTTTTGTCATATTCTTATTGTAAGTTTTGTGCGCTATATTTTGTAGAATAGGCGTATATAAATGTAAGTGTAGTTGCACATGCACATCGCTAACGATTGCGTAGTACTTGCGCATATCTTTGAGAGTGAAAAAGTTTCATGTATGGACCGGGATCTATGATGTCTTCACCAAGATATACTTCAAGATGAAGATGTGGACCTGTAACTAATCCCGTTGCTCCAATATTGCCCAGTCTTTCTCCTTGTTTTACTTTTTGCCCTTTTACTACTTTTATGACACTTAAGTGAGAGTAATGCGTTTTAAATCCGTACTTGTGTGAAATATATATATTAAGTCCGTGTCCATTATCATAACTTGTTTCGGTAACAATGCCTTCTGCCACAGAATATACGGGAGTGCCGACTACTGCAGCAAAATCAAGCCCTTTATGAATGTACCAATTACCATAGACAGGATGTATGTTCGGACCCCATTCTGCACTAATTACTGAGTTCGGAACAGGCCAATATATCGGAAGTTCTTTCATGAGATTGGTTTGTGCTTTCAAAGATTTATTCACATTTTCGAGCACGGGAATGTTTTTATTAAGCATTTCTGCTATGGTTAAAAGTACCTTAACAGAATTGTCATCTTGCTTACTTATATTCATGTAGAGTGCTTGTGACAAATCTCCTTTTTTATTTGTATGTATCACATCATTTTTTTGAGGATTATTCAAAATGGTACTTGTCTTTTTTAACTCAACCGTAAATTTATTATTGAGTTCGGAAATTTTTTGAATAGAGTTTGATATTTTCTCGTTTTTTTCTTTCTCACTGATGAGGTACGCATTGTTTTGAAGTATTTTTGCTTGTATAGTTACGTGCTTATATGAGAAAAACAATGCAGAAAATAGCATTGCACAAAATAAGACGCCACATGTGATAAGAAATGGAATACTTATTTCTAAAGACCGTATTTTTCTTCCGTTGTGCGGAACAATCATAAGAGTGAATATCTTTTTTTTATTTATTCTTTTTGTACTCAACTGATTTTAATACTCTCTATTGATAATACTACTAGTGTAGATGAATAATGACATTGTGTCAGTAATAAAAAATTCATACTTCTATAAGTATAATTCTTATCGGAAGATATATGAAAATATGTAAGAATTATTACATAAATGTCTTGTGAAAAATATTTGCTATGATAAGATTTCGATATCGTAAGGCAGGATATGAGATGAGCACTGTTGTAGAAGTGTGTTTTTGTAATTTTAGGATACCCACTCATAGAAATAAACCACCACAGATCTTTATTTAGAATCTGTATTGGACAAAGCCCGCTTGTGCGTTATATGTCTTACGTATATATGCTTCTAATTTTTCAATAGCACTTTGTATTTCTTTCAGAAACATACGCCGTTGTTCTACGGGTGTATAAGCAAACCATGAGCTAACATATTGTGGTAAAGTTTTTTCAGATCTTTGAAGAAGATAGGCAAAGAATTCATTCTGTACTAAGTATTCAAAATTCGAGTCATAACCTTTGCGCGAGAGAAAATTTCTCCATGCAGTTTTCAGTGCCTTGGATTTTTGCATCCATATTTCTTGTACCGTATCGCGTAAAAGTGCGTCGGTAAAAAACCATGCATGCAAGAGCTCATGAATAAGTAATGTCTTTTGAAGTTGCTTAGAATAACTGCGTGATATGGTAGAAAGTGTGCCTATTCCTGTTTTTACGGCACTAGTAGCTATGTCATTTTTTTGAGCAGAAGTCTTTTTATATTGTAAGATACCCAATTGTAGTAGAAGTTTTTTAAGCGTATGTTCTTGAGGATTTAATGCAATGTTTTGTATGCGTGCTGTCTCAAAAAAATGTGCAAGATCATCAGCCTTGTAATCGTGAGCACCCCAGCCTTTTCGTGCTTGTAATGCGGTTTCGGAAAGCAAGGTTCCTCTTGTATGTTTTTTTTCAACAAAAAATGCGAGTCTTTTTAGGTATTTCGCTTGTACTGTATGTGATCGAAATACCATAACTACGGCAGAAGGGTGCGCACTCCATCGAAAAACATCTGTATCTCCGTTACCTATGTTGGTGTAATTAGATCCTTTCCAATTGAGCATATCATCCATAGAGAGAGGCAGTGCGCCTCCCCACATATTCTGTACAGTGGTAATGCTCCGTGCGTATATGTACGCATTTATTGCATCTTGTATGCTTCCAAAAACTTCGCGCAGTGCTTGTGGAATCTCTATGGTAATTGAGAGAATTTCTCCCTCAAACATAAGAGGATATAAATAAAGTGAGTGCGTACCATGCTGCATTACTACGGTATATTGATATTCTATATTACTGGTTTTTACGGAAAGCGAAAAAATATTTGGCATTACGTGTATTTCTGTTGTGGTATCATGTGAAGATGCACGCGCAGGTATGCTTTTGGAGGGTGGTTTGTATGTGTATCGCAGTTCTAGTACGTATGAGCTTTGTTTTTTTGCCATAGGGGGCACCTGTATTGTAAGCGCGTTATCGGTAGGAAAAATTGTTTGTGCCTGTGTTGAAAAAGAGAAGAATAGGCAATATACAAGACCTGAAATTATAAAACTACGGTATATGTGCATAATAAAAATTTGTTTTTATTTATAGTATAAAATATATATGCAACTTCAAAATTTTTATGCTTTTCTTTCTCTTAAAAATTGTGGCGATTTATGCGATGAGCTGCGCACGGTAGGAAAATCTCTGAAAGTTTTAGGAACGGTGCTTCTTGCACCCGAAGGGATCAATGTTTCCGTGTGTGGAAGCGATGAATCGGTTGAGTCTTTTATAGAGTTTTTACAACATAAACTTTGTACTTCATTTACTCCTTGTATTACACGTTTTACAAAATGCGAGCGATTACCATTTCGTAAATTTAAAGTACGCGTAAAAAATGAAATAGTTGCTTTTGGTATGCCATCTCTTAATCCGGGTAATGTATCGTGTGCCGTTGGTACGCATGTAGATCCATGGCAGTGGAACGAGTTATTGCGAGATGAGCGCACGCTTGTCATAGATACGCGCAATACATATGAATATTGTCTTGGGCATTTTCGCAATGCGGTAAATCCACAGACAAAGGTGTTCAAGAAATTTCCAGAATTTGTGGCACATTATTTTAGAGACCCTAAGGTATCTCAATGGCAGAATATTGCCATGTATTGCACCGGTGGCATACGTTGCGAAAAAGCCTCTGCATTTTTGAAGTTACAGTATGATGCTGATGTGTATCAACTTCGCGGCGGGATATTAGAATATTTTCGTCTTATGCCTTTATCAGAGAGTTTATGGACGGGTGCATGTTTTGTTTTTGATGATAGAGTTGTTATTGATAGCGACATGCAAGCGCAAAAACTTTCATTCCAAGAAGTACCGAAAGAACTTTCTGAGTATCGAAAAAGTTCAGGGCATGCAAATCACATATATAAAAAAGTGTTAGGAATAAACGCACATTCGTAAGCTGCGTGTAATAGTATTTCTTGTATAAAAGAATATACCTATTGTGAGGTAATTTCGCAATAGGTATATGTAATTCGTATTTTTTTACTCGTTCCAATATTCAATATTTTTCGGATTTTTGAGTACCTGTGCATTAAAGACAGGATCTTTCCCTTCTTTTTTCTGCCGTATGTAATCTTTCAAGGCAGTAAATGCAACTTCACTAAGCAGAGCAATCGCAATGAGGTTGACAATTGCCATGAGTCCCATAAACATGTCTCCGAGGTTCCAAACGGTACTTATGCTTTGTACTGAACCGAAAAGCACCATTGCGATGACAGCAACTCTGTAGATGAAAAGTCCTACCGGGCTTGTTTTTATAAACTCAATGTTTGTTTCTCCGTAGTAGTAATTGCCAATGATAGAGCTGAATGAGAAAAGGAAAATACATATTGCAACAAATATTGTTCCCCATGATCCAACATATAAACTTATTGCATTTTGGGTTAATTGTATACCACTTAAATCGCTATTCGTATATACTCCGCTAATGAGGATTACGAATGCCGTAGCACTACAAATGAGTATTGTATCGAAAAATACGCCAAGTGCTTGAATAAGACCTTGCTTGACAGGATGTGATGTTGTAGCGGTAGCTGCAGCATTTGGAGCACTTCCCATACCTGCTTCGTTTGAAAACAAACCACGCTTAATACCTTGTATCATAGCGATGCCAATTCCTCCTCCTGCAGCGGCTTTAAATCCGAATGCACTTTGGAAAATAAGTGTAATTACTGATGGTATTACGGTAATATTCATGATAATAATGATTATTACTAAGAAAAGGTATACGAGAGCCATAATCGGCACAATAAGCGATGACACATATGCAATGCGTTTAACGCCACCAAAAATGACAATTGCCGTGAGTGCTGTTATTACGATACCAACCATAAATCTATCAACGCGAAATGCTTCTTGAAATGCGAATGTGATGGTATTTGATTGAATAGCATTAAACACTAACCCAAAGCATAGCGTAATGAGTATCGCAAATAGTATGCCCATCCATCGAGCATTCAGTGCTTTTTCCATGTAATACGCCGGTCCTCCTCGGAAACCTTCTGGATCTTTTATCTTATATATTTGGGCTAAAGTGCTCTCTATAAATGCAGACGCTGCACCAATAAGTGCGATGAGCCACATCCAAAAAACAGCACCCGGTCCGCCTATTGCAATTGCAATTGCAACTCCGGCAAGATTACCTGTCCCAATACGAGATGCTGCACTAATACAGAATGCTTGAAAGGGAGATATTTTTTTCTTGTTTGTGTCATAAGATGTATTTTCAGCAATTAATCGAAACATATCACCAAAAAGTCTAAATTGGACAAGTTTTGATCTTAAGGTAAAATATATACCGAATCCGACAAGCATATAAATTAAAACATGAGACCATAGCGCAGTATTCATTATATTTATGAATGTATTGAGTAGATTTATGAATGTATTGAGTAGTTCCATTGATTTTCTCCATAAATTTCATTTATTGTATTTGATCCAATAAATGATTAGTATGATGCTGGATTGTGATTACAAAATTTGTGTTATTTCCAGATTAATAACACGAAAAAGCCTCCATAAAAAAATTATATAAGATACATAAGATTTTATATATCGTAAAATATATTCATCAAGATAATTTTGTTGTACGTAGAATCATATAACTATTCTAAGGAATAAATAATATTTTTTGGTTTTTTGTATAAGGTTTTTTAGATTTAAGAAACATAAAATAATATTATAATTATTTTAATTAAAGGTAAAAAATGTTGTTATGAAAATATTTTACGGTGCTAATGCTACTGGAAATGGTCATATTAATTTCGCTTTTACTTTTGCAAAAGCATTTTCACAAAGGAATGATATAGAAGTTAATTATATTTTTAGTGGGCGTGATAAGAATAAATATTTTGATATGGATTGCTTTGGTGATTATCAAATAAGGGATGGTATTACTTTTATATATGAAAAAGGATACGTAAAACATTGGGAATCCCTGAAAAACTTAAAGCCAGTTACTTTTTTCAAAGATGTTAAATCTTTAAACTTATCTTCCTATGATTTTGTTATTATTGATGGTGAGCCGGTTTTAGCGTGGGCTGCAAAGCTAAAAAAAATACCGTCAATTGCGATAAGCCATCTTTTCTCATATTATAACCATGAAATATCTAGAATAAGTAAAGATTCTTTGTATCCTCTTAAGCGACTTTTTATAGATAAATTTGTGACGCGCGCTCTTATGCCTTGTAATATAAATCTTGGGATGTTTTGGTATCACTTTGGTTCTTATAACATTTTGCCACCATTTGTAGAAGAATGTAGTTTGGTGCAAAGTAATACTACTGATGATAGCTATCTTGTATATTTGCCTTTTGAACACATACAAGACATTAAAGCAATGTTACAACCTTTTACAGGTATAGATTTTCTTTGTTATCATCCAGATATTACGCAAAATAACGATGAAGGCTGTATTAAGTGGCGAGTGATTTCTCGAACGAATTTTAAAAATTCCTTGCAAGCATGCAAAGGTATTATTGCTAATGGTGGTTTTTATTTAGCAAGCGAGTGTTTGAAGTTTGGAAAAAAATTGTTAATAAAACCATTACTTGGACAATGGGAACAGATATCAAATGCCGTTATTTTGTCGCATCTTGGGCTCGCTCAAAACATGAAAATTCTTAGCACTGAGGTAATTGAACAATGGCTTGAACAGCCTTCTATTGACCCTATATCTTTTCCACATGATCTCATGCCTGTAATAGATTGGATTGTTTCGGGAAATTGGACTGATACTGCAAGTCTTTGTAAGGGATTTTGGGATATGGTACATTTTCCCCATACTTTGCAAGAAATATTCAAGAGGCTATAATTTTGTTTTTCTTTTAATCAATGTGTTTTAAGAGATTTGTGTAAAAATATAGTGCTGTGTTCACATACTTCGTTAGGTATTTCGTGTCCTCCGTTAAATGTGCAGAAGTCGGAATATGGTGCATGATTTTTCCAAAATTCATACATCTCCTTTCCTTGCCTGTAAAGCAATATTTCGTCTTCTCTACCGTGTGAGACCATGACTGATGGCAAAGTAGTTTTCTGTGATGTCGTTATTTTTTCTAAAATAGCAGTACGGCGTTTCTTTGCAAGAAGTGCCGATGAGAATAAAAGTAGCGCTGCAAAATTATTATTTTCTTCATCACCTGTATGTGATTTTTCACTTATGGCGCGTGTATGTTGTAAGATAACTTCTGTAGCCATCATAGCACCTTGGCTAAATCCTGCAAGAACTACTTGCGAAGAAAAAACGTGTTCAGCACGCAATGTTTTGTTTATTAAAAGTGCTGCTTCAACCATGTCGGGTGTGTCGTATTCTTCTAAGTTATGCCAGGCTATGTCAGAATTATTGCTCAATGTATTGCTTTGTTTTGAAAACCATGCATAGCCGGGAGTATCAGGATAACCAAATAGTGTTTTCATTGGCACAGGTGCTTGCAAGACAAGCCAGTACGGTACCACATCTAGAAATATGTTACACAAAGGTGCTATGTTTTCTGCACAGCTGCCAAAGCCATGGAGCATTATACCAATGGGGCGTGACGATGTTCGTACTCCTACTTCAATGCATTGGAGTTTACTCATTATTAATTTCTCCTTCTATTGTAATGTATGTGTATTTTACTGTATGTGCACGAGTGTATCGTGCGTATTGAGGTATGTATAAAGTTCTGTTCGGCATTTTTCAAATGCGTGTTCGTCAGAGGAGCTTAAGGTAATTTTAGAGCGAGCGTATTCTGTGTTTTTAGCAAAGTTTTTTACATTATTTTCTAGTGGGTATGATCCTATAGAGACGGTGGAATATTTTGCATCAAGTTCTTTGAGCCAATGGGCGAATTGATTTTCTGCAAAACTGACAAAGTATTCGCAATATTGTACAGCCTTATGTGTAGGTAAAATAGATGCAAGTTTGTCTACAGTTTTTTCGCATATGGACGGCAAACCCGGAAGCGCAAAACAGTTATCTATTTTTAAAAGAGGCCATCCTGTGCCAAGTTTTATAACCTCAACTGCCTCTGGCATCGTGCTCATAGAGATAACTGCGTGTTTTTGTTCTTCCGTGGTGCGCGGTTTCTGCATAAAAAAATCGTACATTTCTTTATGCAGAACCCTATCACAGCAAAAGCTTAGCGCATAGCCTTGCATCGTTCTATCATCATGAGTAGGTCCAAGTCCACCTAAGCTTATAACAAACGAAAACGCATCTCGAAGCTCAGTTAAGTGTCGGGCTATGTCTTGAGGTGCATCGCTTACAATTCGTACTTCTTGCAGTGCGTAGCCACGTGGAGTAAGTGCACTTATAATGTATGGTACATTGCTTTCTTGAACATGTCCGCTTAAAATTTCATCGCCTATTACAAGGCATGCGTATTCATTTTTTGCAGGTGCCCATGCGTCAATGTTTGAGTTTGATGAAGGATACTTTGTACTCATAGTGAATTTTCACGTTTTTGTTTACTAATCTGTGTATTGTGATTGTGAAATTGTTTGCATTGCATCTTTGTACCAGTGTTTTTCATTTGTCTTAGACACATCTGTTATATCCACATTTTACAAAGATACTTATATGTTCTTAAGCTGGGCAAGTCCACTTTGAACCATTGCAACGGAGGCTTGCAAGGCAGATTTTTCGTCATCACGTAACGGTACTTCTATAATTTTTTCTATTCCATTCGGACCTAGTATGATGGGTACTCCTAAAAATACATCGCGTATTCCGTATTCGCCTTCTAAAAGCACGGAGGCAGGAATGACCCTACGTTCATTTAATAAAAGAGATTCGATCATGTCTGCAGTCGATGCTGCAGGAGCGTAGTAAGCGCTACCTGTTTTTAGATATTTCACAATTTCAGCGCCTCCGTGACAGGTGCGTTCTTCCATAGCAGAGATATCAGAAGTAGTAATGAGCTTTGTAGCTTCAATGCCCGAAATTGATGAATATGCACGCATTGGCACCATAGCATCGCCGTGTCCGCCGAGTACCATTGTTTGTACTTGCGATGGCATAATGTTTAGTTTTTCGGCTATGAAGTAGCGATATCGCGCGCCATCTAGAATACCTGCCATGCCTATAACTTTGTTTCGATTAAATCCGCTTTCTTTGTAACAAACCATGGAAATAACATCAAGTGGATTTGCAACTACAAAGAAAAGCGCCTGAGGTGCATAGCGAGCAACATTGTGAGCGACATCTCGGGCTATTTTTACGTTAGTTTTTAACAGATCCATTCTGTCCATGCCGGGTTTGCGTGCTATGCCCGCAGTGTGTACCACTACATCTGCGTCTTGTAAGGCTGCAAAGTCTGTGCTGCCGCGCACATTTGCATGATAAGAAAAATATTCTGAAGCATAACGAAAGTCCTTACCTTTTTGCTCGGCAAGAGATGGTACTACATCGAGAAGTACTACCTCGCTTTTTCCATTTTCAGGAAGTTTTTTTGCAATGTAGTGTACCGCCGATGCACCGACGTTTCCCGCTCCTATTACGGCAATTTTTATATCTTTTTGTGTTTTACTCATAATTCAAGCTCCTTATATCCTGTCTTATCTACTCGCGCAGCGACGCTCCCTTTTGTGGTGGTAACGGGAATAATTGCACCTTGTCCGCTGACTACTAAAAGTGCGGCTTCAGCTGCTGCAGATGCAAAAGTATAATAGATGTTCCATGGTCCGCTTTCAAAGGCATCGTGGAATTTCTGTGCTTTTTCTAAGGCACGTTCGTAAGATCCTGCGACAATTTCGTTTACTGGTATCCCATTTACGCGTACCATCTCTGGTGCGCTTTGCATTACGTTTTCTACATCGCTGCGCATCATCACCTCTATATCCTTTTGAGCAATATCAATTTCATTTGCAACATGATGTTTGAGTATTGCAGCATTAACCATAGCGTGTACTCCAAATATTCGATTACTGGAAATATTTGATAGAGGCGAAGGGTTGCTACAAGCATAAATGCACACGGGAATATCTTTCATCAGAGATTCTATCGTTTGAACACTTGGAGCAGTTTCATCTCGATATTCTCCTACAATCAATACATCTGATTGTATAAGTGTTTGGCTGTTTTCAGCTGCATGGACATGTCCATGATAGCCTTGTACGGACGATGCTTGCATGAAGTCAAGAGCCATGCCTTTTGCATAATCTGTATCTTCGTCATATACAGCGAGCGTACCAGCGAAGCGTTCAAGCAATACTATACTTGTTTGAACTCCGGTACGTCCGCATCCTAATAGTGAAATAGTGGTACTCATGCTTTTCAGTATATTCATTCTTGTACTTTATGCGTAAGTGGAATGTATTGAAGGTAAAATACATAAGCGGTATGTTCCAAGACGCTACCTCATTCAATCAATCGCTTAATTCTTGGGATATCTCAAGCGTAACAAACATGTTCGCTATGTTCAGTGGTGCTATTTCATTCAATCAAGACTCAAGCGGTTGGGCAGAGAAGAGCGGAAGACAAACTTTATTGATGTTTAAAGACGCTACGGCAATGCAGACATCAAACAAGCCTACTTGGGCACCGTGATACATGATGTTTATACTGCCCTCTGTTGTTAGGAAGCGCAGGGGGCTTTTTATAACACGATGATACAGGAACAAAAATCGATTTACTTTTTTGGTGAAAAGCTCTTGAAAATATATCAAAAGTGTCTATTATAAATAGTAAGCCTTGAGCTTATAGAAATATTTACATGGTTAAGGAGTAATCTATGATAGACAAGAAATTATATATATATATATATATATAGCCCTTATAACCTTTGCACTTTTACTATTTTCGTGTGAAGAGAAGAAGACCAAGTCCGCAAAAACAGCAGTAGACCAAACAAAAAGACCACCACCGACACTAACAAAGCCCGTACTAAGTTCGCAACGAGTTAGAACGGGAGTACCTATTACATTCCCAAAAGTAGCGGAGCATAGCTACGCACTCAAAACCGTTACAAGTGGTGTAACGCTTGATGTATCAGATGAAAACACAGGACAAGTACGCTCTACGATAGTAATAAGCGGTGTTATTGTTGTTGCCACGCTTGACGGCAATAGCATCGATAGCGACCCTATAGACTTTCTTTTGTATGTTGCAGATAAGCCCGCATTAGTGGTAGAAATTAAAAAGAGGCTTGCAGAGGCAGACGGAGCAACGGCAGACCTTAATTATATTGATACTTCGGACATAACCAACATGAGCGGACTTTTTCAAGATAATACTACATTTAATGGAGATGTCAGCAAGTGGGATGTATTAAATGTAGTAGATATGTCCTACATGTTTGATGGTGCTACTTCATTTAATCAGCCTCTTAATTCTTGGGACACTTCAAGCGTAGAAACCATGGCATATATGTTTCTCAAGGCTAAGGCATTCAATCAGCCGCTTAATTCTTGGAATGTCTCAAATGTAACAGACATGAACGGTATATTCAAACAAGCAACGGTATTTAATCAATCGCTTAATGATTGGAATACCTCAAAGGTAACCAATATGTACGCCGTGTTTCACCTAGCGAGAGCATTTAATCAGCCATTAGATAAATGGAATGTAGGAAAGGTGACCGACATGCAATTCACTTTTTACGGTGCTACCTCATTCAATCAGAATATAAACAGTTGGGATGTCTCAAGTGTAACCGATATGAGCGCGATGTTCAGCAATGCCCATGTATTTAATCAGCCGCTTAATTCTTGGATTGTATTGAGCGTAGAAGACATGTACGGTGTGTTCACGAATGCGGTTACATTCAATCAGCCGCTTAATAATTGGAATGTATCAAATGTAACCGATATGAAAGATATGTTTTACAAGGCTAGAGCATTTAACCGACCGCTAAATAATTGGAATGTAGGAAAGGTTGCAGATATGCGAAAAATGTTTTTCAAGGCTACTTCATTCAATCAAGACATTAGCAATTGGGCAGAGAAGAGCGGAAGAGACAGTACGGACATGTTTAAAGACGCTACGGCAATGCAGACATCAAACAAGCCTAGTTGGACACGGTGATACATGATGTTTATACTGCCCTCTGTTGTTAGGAAGCGCAGGGGGCTTTTTATAACACGATGATACAGGAACAAAAATCGATTTACTTTTTTAGTGAAAAGCTCTTGAAAATATATCAAAAGTGTCTATTATAAATAGTAAGCCTTGAGCTTATAGAAATATTTACATGGTTAAGGAGTAATCTATGATAGACAAGAAATTATATATATATATATATATATAGCCCTTATAACCTTTGCACTTTTACTATTTTCGTGTGAAGAGAAGAAAGCAAAAGATGAAATTACAAAAGCATTTACAAAGGTAGCAGATGAAGCAGTCGCAGAGGCAGACAAGGCAACACCTAAGCCCGCTACTACACAAGGTGAGACAGCAGGTAACACAGAAGACGAAGAGGCAGAAGATGAGCCAGAAGGTGACACGCCAGGTGAGACACCACCACCAGACCCGCAAGAAGGTAAGCCCGCATTAAGTAGCTACCGTGTGAGAGTAGGAAAAGTGGCTACATTCACAAAACTTACAGGCTATACCTACGCATTAAAAACCGTTACAAAAGGTGTGACACTTAGCGATGTAGTAGATGATACTACTAAAAAACAAGTAGGCTCTACGGAAAAAGCAAGCGGCATTATTGTTGTTGCAACCAAGGACGGTACTAATATTGAGAGCGACTCTATAGAGTTTTTTCTTTTACATGTAGCAAACAAAAAAGCACTACAAGACGAAATTAAAAGAGCAATAAAAGAGCACGGCAACAATGTAAATCTAAACTACATTGATACTTCAGAAGTCACCGACATGAGCAGGCTCTTTCAAGGAATGAGAGCATTCAATGGTGACATCAGTAAGTGGGATGTATCGCAAGTAACAGACATGAACCACATGTTCTACAATGCGAGGGCATTCAATAGAGACATAAGCGGTTGGAATGTATTGAACGTAATGAACATGAGTGGTATGTTTGCAAATTGTAAGGCATTCAATCAAAATATTAGCGGATGGGCAGACAAGAGCGGTAGGAATAGTGCGTACATGTTTGCAGCCGCTACCGCAATACAGTCATCAAACAAGCCATCTTGGGCAAGGTAAAAACACAAGCAGAAAATATATGAGTAAATTACTTACAGCAATAATTATTATTGCATTACTCATTGCATTATTGGGATGTAATGAGAAAGAAAGAAAAAGACGAAATTAAAAAGGCTATTGATGAAGCGATAACAGAGGCAGACAAGGCAACGGCAAACCGTTATAAGCGGGGCAACGCTTAGCAATGTAGCAGGAGACCACCACGAAGAAAAAAGTAATCTCTACGGTAGTAGTAAGCAGTGTTGTGATGGTTGCCACGCTTGACAGTAATAGCATCAAGAGCGAACCTATAGACTTTCTTTTTTATGTTGCAGACAAAGCCGAATTACAAGCAGAAATTACCAAAGCGATAAAAGCGCACGGTAACGAAGTAAATTTAAATTACATAGATACTTCGGAAGTCACCGACATGAGCTTACTTTTTCAATTTAAAGCTACATTCAATGAAGACATTAGTAATGTGGAACACCTTGAAGGTAAAATACATGAGCGGTATGTTTGAAGACGCTACCTCATTCAATCAGCCTCTTAACGGTTGGTAAGTTTATGATGAGAGTTTTGTGCGTATAAAGGCATTTTTCGTAATGTAAAACGAATTAGAATTAAATATATATGGTATATGCGATTCTTACAAGTTATATACCTGTAAGATAATTATATTATTGTAATAAATAGGTAATTATTATGTATGTCATAAGTAACTATAATAAATAACCAAATTAAATTAATATAAATTATTATGTGTCATTTCATAATAGTTTTATTAACATTCAAAGATCATAGAGGAGTTCATTATGGATTTTATATGGAAGGCAAACTCTGTTGTCAATAATTTTGTTTGGGGTTGGCCTGTAGTAAGTTTGCTTGTTATTGCGGGTATATTTCTTATGTTGGGATTAAAATTTATACCATGGAGAAATTTACTTCAAGCTGTATCATATGCGTTTTCTAAGAAAGAGGTTCAAGAAAGCACTGGAGAAGGAGTATCGCCACGGGCAGCCTTATTTACTGCAATGGCAGCGACAGTTGGAACTGGAAATATAGCGGGAGTAGCAACGGCTATTTACTTCGGTGGTCCTGGTGCATTGTTTTACATGTGGGTTATGGCTTTGATTGGAATGGCTACAAAATATACAGAAGTGACACTTGCTGTTCATTACCGAGAAGTAAATAAGAAAGGCGAATTTGTAGGTGGACCTATGTACTATATAAAAAATGGCCTTAAAAATCGTTTTCCTATTTTTGCTAGTGTACTTGCGGTAGCATATGCCGTATTTGGTGCATTTAGTGCATTGTTTACCGGCGGATCCATACAATCGCATGCTATTGCTTCATCAATAAATGAGACCTTAAATGTTTCTATATCACCCTTCATCGGTATTGTTATCACGATTTTTGCGGGCTTAGTAATTGTTGGCGGAATAAAACGAATTGCAGAAGTAGCAGATAAATTGGTTCCCTCAATGATAGTACTGTACATACTCGGTGGTATAATTACTATGGTAATATTTGCTAAAAATATTCCTGCGGCATTTCAATCTATTTTTGCTGGCGCATTTGGAATAGGGGCAATCACTGGTGGTGCTGCGGGTAGTATCGTAAAATCTGCCGTATCGTATGGATTTCGACGCGGTATATTTTCAAATGAAGCAGGATTAGGTACTGCAGCAATTGCACATGCATCGTCAAGTACCAAGAGCGCTACCCATCAAGGTATGATTAGCGTACTTGGAGTATTTATTGATACTATTGTTGTCTGTACATTTACCGGGCTTGTAATTATTATATCCGGAATGTATAGCCCTGGAGGCGAACTCAACGGTGCAGCACTTACAACGGCGAGTTTTGATGCAGCATTTACCGGAGGGGGATTTGTTGTGTCTATTTGTCTGTCTTTGTTTGCCTTTACTACTATTTTAGGATGGGCACTTTATGGAGAACGATGTATAGGATATCTATGTAAAAATTCATCTATGGCAGTTACTGTGTATCGTTGTATTTTTCTTATTTGTGTGTATGTAGGTTCTGTTGCATCACTTGATAAAATTTGGGGAATTGCAGATACTGCAAATGGGCTTATGTCTATACCAAACTTAGTTGGGCTTATTTTACTAGGACCTATTGTATTTAAATTATCTAAGCAGGAAAAGAAATAAAGAAATAAGGATTTATTATGATAATTGGTACCGTAAAAGAAGTAAAAACTCATGAGTATCGCGTTGGTATAATTCCCTCAGGAATAAAAGAATTAATTGATAATGGACACGAGGTAATTGTTGAAAGCGGTGCAGGAGTGGGAATTGGTTTTGAAGATTCTCACTATGTGCATGCAGGAGCGACAATCATGCCAGCAGCGACTGATGTTTTTCAAAAAGCTGACATGATAGTCAAAGTGAAAGAATTACAGCCATCAGAATATGGCATGCTTCGTCCTCAACAAATTCTTTTTACGTTTTTACATCTTGCTCCCGATCCTAAGCAAACAAAGGCGCTTGTTGAGAGTAATTGTGTTGCTATTGCCTACGAAACAATTACCGATGTTTTTGGACGCTTACCTATTCTTACTCCTATGTCAGAAATAGCGGGACGTATGTCTATTCAAATAGGAATGCATCATCTTGAGAAGGTACAGGGGGGCTCTGGAATACTCTTATCAGGTGTTCCAGGCGTTGACCCCGCAAAAGTAGTAATACTAGGAGGCGGTGTCGTTGGCAGAAATGCAGCGCGTATTGCACTAGGTATTGGTGCTGAGGTAATTTTAATAGATCGTGATATAGCTCATTTACGAGAATTAGATTTCTTGTACAAAGGGCAGCTGAAAATACGTTATTCTAGTAAAAACATAGTACAAGATTCACTTCAAAGTGCAGATTTAGTCATAGGTGCCGTACTCATTCCTGGTGATCTTGCTCCTAAAGTAGTAACAAAGGATATGCTAAAGACGATGAAAAAAGGATCTGTTCTTGTAGATGTTGCTATTGATCAAGGCGGATGCTTTGAAACATCACGCATTACAACCCATACAGACCCTACATACACCGTAGATGATATTATTCATTATGCAGTAGCGAATATACCGGGGAATGTTTCTGTAACATCGACTTTTGCGCTTACGAATGTAACTTTACCTTTTATTGTTGATATTGCCAACAAAGGATGGAAACAAGCATGTAAAGATAATGTGCATTTGAAGCATGGCGCGAATGTTGCCTATGGTGCAGTTACAAATCAGGCTGTAAGTGAATCCTTAAATTATACATACACTCCCATAGAACAAATGTTTTAATTTGTGATAGCAGGCAGAATACTAATAATTACGGTAACCCTAAGTAATTGCTTTAAAATATAATACATGGCAAGTGACTTTGAAGTTCTTCTCATTGCTTTTCTCGTTGCAATTATTGCAGGTTGGGTTGATACTATAAGCGGTGGAGGTGGACTTATAAGCTTGCCAGCACTTATCTTGCTAGGCTTGCCACCTGCTGCCGCCTTGGCTACGAACAAACTGCAAGGCAGTAGTGGTACCTTGTGTGCTTCGTGGCACTTTATAAAAAACGGTACAATACGCGTGCGCAGTGTGCTTGGAATTCTGTTGACAATTTTTATCGGAGCAACCCTTGGTACCTATCTCATCTTAAAAATTGGTAATGCGTATTTGATAAAATTTTTACCTTTTTTGTTGCTTGCCATCGGAATATATGTACTTGTCGCTAAGAATCTTGACGATGTAACGAGAAAAAGCAGAATATCTCTTCGCACTTTTACGCTTATACCTGCACCATTTCTTGGCTTTTACGATGGGTTCTTTGGTCCTGGCACGGGTAGTTTTATGATACTTGCGCTTGCACGTCTACGTGGCAAAGGGCTTTCTGAAGCTACCGCATATGCAAAACTTTTTAATTTTGTAAGCAATTTCTCGTCTTTGTGCTATTTTGTAGCTTTTGGTACGGTATATTGGTATCTCGGTGCCGTTATGATAGTAGGACAAATTATAGGAGCAAGTGTAGGTGTACATGTGGTTGTAAAAAAAGGGTCTCGCGTTATTAAACCCATGGTAGTGCTTACCTGTTTTGCTATGGCATTTCGAATGTTTTTTTTGACTATATAATAACTTTCTTTCGTAAATATACGCTACATGCCGTGTATCCTTAAGTATATATTTTATACGTTAATTTAGAACAGATATCTGCTATAACTATAGGTAGCTATTTTATTCTAGCAATGGAGGATACAATTCAATGTCTGTTTATCTTGACAATGTACATTTTTCGTATGGTGATACAGTTATTCTCAACGGTATTTCCGCAGAGTTTCACGCAGGTACTTTTTCAGTAATTTTAGGCGCTAATGGCTGCGGTAAGACTACCTTGTTTAATTGCATATGTCGGTTTTTACCTATACAAAAAGGAGATATTCAAGTGATAGGGAAATCAATTGGAAAATACCATGATAAAGAGCTTGCTCAGAATTTATCTGTATTAACCCAATCTATGCAATGCCCCGAATTTATGTCTGTACATGATATGGTGATGCAGGGACGTTTTTGTTATCAAAGTTTTCTCTCTCGTTATAGTGAGAATGATTTGGCAATTGTGGAGAAAACTATGAAAGCGATGGGAATTGAGCATCTTGCACACAAGAGGGTAGCTACGCTCTCTGGTGGGCAATTACAGCGGTGTCGTATGGCAATGCTACTTGCTCAAGATACTGATGTTGTTATGCTTGATGAACCGACAACACATCTTGATTTACAACATCAATATAGTTTGCTTGATATGGGTAAAACTCTCGCTCAAGAGGGCAAGACGGTTATTGCCATTTTGCATGACATGATGCAAGCATCATTATATGCTGATTATGTTATTATTTTACATGCAGCGAAAATCTACGCATCGGGTATACCTCATGAAGTCATCACTGCAGAAACCATTAAACATGTGTTTGAACTAAATGTAGAAAATATTGGTCAAGGAAATGCATGCGTGTATGTTCCAAAAGACCTTGTCTTAACGCATAATTTTTGAATATATGTTTTTACAAATCAACAGAAGGCAAAAGTCCTTTGTGTTTACAATTCTTGGATTGGGATTATCTTTTTGTATCTTAGTCTTTGTTTCTCTTTGGCATATGAGAATGGGTGCAGCTGATATTGTTATTAAAACCATCTTTAAGGCTATTTTTCAATTTGATAGTAATGAATTCCAACATCACATTATTGTGAATCAACGTTTACCTCGATTGTATGTGGCTATTACATGTGGTGCAACGCTCGGATTAGCAGGATTTCAGATACAGAAGTTATTTCAAAATCCGCTGGTATCTGCCTCTACCTTAGGAGTAACATCAGGAGCTTCTTTATTTGTGGTGCTTGCTATTTATTTTTTCAATGTTGATGATAGTTTTGTATTTTTCCCGGCCATTGTAGGCGCTTGTTTTGCAGGATTATGTACATTTTCATTAACGAAAACGATGTCTAAATCTCATATATCAAAAGGTATTCATGTGGTATTATCAGGCAGTTTGATTTCCATTTTCTTTGGGTCTATAAAAACTCTTTTTATTTCTTTAGATCCTCTGGTGTTTCAAAATGTGCAAGATTGGATGCTCGGAACTATCAATCCTTCTGATTTTCAGGGATTAAAAATAAGCTATCTTGCATTTGTGGTTTTTATTGTTATTTTATTATTGCAATCCCGTTCTTTGGATACGCTTATGATGGGAGAACAACAAGCAAAGGTTTTAGGAGCACATGTTGCACAAATTCGATTCTTAACCATTGGAAGTGTTTTTGTATTATCTGCTTTGTGTGTTGCCGTAGTCGGTCCTATTGGTTTTGTAGGTCTGGTTGTCCCGCACATAGCGAAGTTGTTTGTCGATGAAACGGGGATAAAAGGTGCCTTGTTATCCATGATTATAGGAGCAGTGGTTCTCGTCATTGCTGATTGTATTGCTCGGATTTTGATTGCTCCTAAGGTGCTTTTAGTGGGGGCAATTACCGCAGGATTTGGTGGAATATTTTTCTTGTTTCTACTTTTTATACGTGCAAAACGCGTTCATTAGTGCTTTAATTTTCAAGATATTATTGTAATTGTAAAAAGATAAAAATTTTACTACAATAAATTCTATATTAAAATAATTAGTCTTGGCAAATATAAATTAGTGTAGTGCAATATTTGAAAATCTGAAGTAGCATGAAAGAGATTATTAGCAAAAACTATATTCTAAAAAATTGTTATGGAATTTCTTTAACCATTCACAAGCGAACCTTTTGGTTCATTTTTTACTTGGTTTTAGGGTTAATCTTGAGTTTTTTCATGGGCTTGAACATGGGCTCTATTGATGTGACAATACAGGATGTGTTTTCCGTGCTAAGAGGCGATGTATCGGCAAATAATGCTACCGAAACTATTTATCAATTCCGTCTTCCTCGTGTAGTTAGTAGTATGTGTGCAGGTGCGTTAATGGCCTTATCGGGGTATATGCTACAAATTATGTCACATAATCCTTTAGCTGATCCGAGTGTATTAGGGTTAACCAGCGGAGCGACACTTGTGGCTATTTTTATATATTTTCTAATGCCCACCTTGCCTCCTATGTACGCTACTCTTGCCACAGCAACCGGAGCGATATTGACGGGAATACTGATTCTTTGTATTTCTCGCAAACGCACACGAGGAGTCTTTATTTTATTAGTGGGTATTGCCATTGGTACGGCATTTTCGTCTATTACTGAAATTTTACTCGCATCGTTGGATATGGAGAACATGGTTTCTGTGCAGGTAATGTTGGCAGGAAGCTTTGAGAGTATTACTCTACACGGTATGAAATTTCTCTTATGGGTAACCGTAGCTTGTCTCGTAATATTTTTTACCCTTGGACGATCTATTAATCCCTTGGCATTAGGGTTTTCGGTAGCTCAAACCCTAGGAGTTTCGTCTAAGAAAATGATGGTGATGATGATTATGCTCGCTATTGCATGTATGGCACCTGTTATCGCCTTGGTAGGTGCTATGAGTTTTATTGGGTTAGTTTCTACTTTTTTCGCGAAGAATATTATTGGATATCGAGGTAATGAATTAGGAATAGTAAGTATGCTTATTGGAGCAATTATCACGACATGGGCAGATACATTGGGACGGACATTGTTTGCCCCGATAATGATACATGCAGGTGTATTTGTTGCGTGTATTGGAGCGTTTTTGTTCGTTATTATTACACGTTACATGACAGTGAAATAATAAAGAAAATTTTATGAGAAATAAGAGATAGTTTGATACTTATTACCTTAGGGCAATGCAGGAATCAAACAAGGCTAGTTGGGCAAGGTAAAAAAAAGAAGAGTGTTATTATGAAAAGACTACATACAGCAATACTATGTATTGCATTAGCTTTGTTCATCTCATGCGAGGAAAAAGTAGCAGAGTCTACTAAGGTAATCGTAAAAACCAAAAATAAACTAATTGCCGAAATCGAGAGAGCGATAGAAAAACACGGCAACGAAGTAAACCTAAACTACATAGATACATCAAGCGTAACCGACATGAGCGAGTTGTTTAAAGATAACGCTACTTTTAACGGTGATATTAGTACCTGGGATGTCTCGAGCGTAACCAACATGAAACGGTTATTCTACGGAGCTACCGCATTCAATCAACCGCTAAATAGTTGGAACACATCGAGCGTAGCAAACATGAGCCATATGTTCAGCGAGGCTACTTCATTCAATCAGCCACTTAATTTTTGGGATGTCTCAAAGGTAACGAACATGAGCGCTATGTTCAACAGAGCTACGGCATTCAATCAGCCACTTAATACTTGGAATGTATCAAGCGTAACAGACATGTACGGTATGTTCCAAGGTGCTACTTCATTCAATCAGCCACTTAATTTTTGGGATGTCTCAAAGGTAACGAACATGAGCGCTATGTTCACCTGGGCTACCGCATTCAATCAACCGCTTACTACTTGGGATGTCTCAAGCGTAACCGACATGAGCGCTATGTTCTACGGAGCTACCGCATTCAATCAAGACATTAGCGGTTGGACAGACAAGAGCGGAAGGAACAAAGAAGACATGTTTGAAGGTGCAACGGCAATGCAGAAATTAAATGAACCAAGTTGGGCACAGGCACGATAAAAAACAATTAAAACACAAGGAGAATATTATGAGAAAACTACTTACAGCAATACTATGTATCGCATTAGCCATTGCATTATTAGGATGTGATGAAAAGAAAGCAAAAGACGCAATTATTAAAAAGGCTATTGATAAAACAGTAGCAGAGGCAGACAAGAACACCGCTAATACACAGGGCAATACAGAAGGCAAGACTCCAACCATTAAGCCAACAAAGCCCGTATTAAGTGCCTATCGTGTAAGAGTAGGAACATCGATTACATTTCCAAAAGTAGCAGGGCATACCTATGCACTGAAACCCGCTACAAGCAGCGTAACGCTTAGCGATGTAGAGGGAGACTCCATGAAGAAACAAGTAAGCTCTACAAAAGCAATAAGCGGTGTTGTGGTGGTTGCTACGCTTGATGGTAATACCATTGAGAGCCAACCTATAGAGTTTTTTCTTTTACGTGTAGCAGACACAGAGGCAGAAGGTGAGCCAGAAGGTGAGACTTCAACTATTGAGCTAACAAAGCCCGTATTAAGTGCCTATCGTGTAAGAGCAGGAACATTGATTACATTTCCAAAAGTAGCAGGGCATACCTATACAGTAAAACACGCTAGCGGGCTAGACATTAGCAGCGTAACGCTTAGCGATGTAGAGGGAGACTCCATGAAGAAACAAGTAAGCTCTACAAAAGCAATAAGCGGTGTTGTGGTGGTTGCCACGCTTGATGGTAATACCATTGAGAGCCAACCTATAGAGTTTTTTCTTTTACGTGTAGCAGACACAGAGGCAGAAGGTGAGGCAGAAGGTGACACGCCACCACCAGCCCCGCAAGAAGGTAAGCCCGCATTAAGTAGCTACCGTGTGAGAGTAGGAAAGGTGGCTACATTTAAAAAAGTTACAGGGTATACCTACGTATTAAAAACTGTTACAAAAGGTGTGACACTTAGCGATGTAGTAGATGATACTACTAAAAAACAAGTAGGATCTACGGAAAAAGCAAGCGGCATTATTGTTGTTGCAACCAAGGACGGTACTAATATTGAGAGCGACTCTATAGAGTTTTTTCTTTTACATGTAGCAAACAAAAAAGCACTACAAGACGAAATTAAAAGAGCAATAAAAGAGCACGGCAACAATGTAAATCTAAACTACATTGATACTTCAGAAGTCACCGACATGAGCTCTCTTTTTTACATCTCTACATTCAATGGTGACATTAGTAAGTGGAACACCTCGAGCGTAACCAACATGAGCAATATGTTCAGAGGAGCTACTAAATTCAATCAGAGCCTAAATACTTGGACTGTATCGAAGGTAACCAACATGAGCAATATGTTCAGAGGAGCTACGGCATTCAATCAACAGCTAAACAGTTGGAATGTATCAAGCGTAAGAGAGATGAGCCGTATGTTCCAAGACGCTACGGCGTTCAATCAGTCGCTAAATAGTTGGACTGTATCGAGCGTAACCGACATGAGCCATATGTTCAGAGGAGCTACGGCATTCAATCAACAGCTAAACAGTTGGAATGTATCAAGTGTAACCGACATGCGCGAAATGTTCTACAAAGCTAAGGCATTTAATCAGTCGCTAAAAAGTTGGAGTGTAGCGAAGGTAAGAAACATGAGCAGTATGTTCTACGAAGCTAAGGCATTCAATCAACAGCTAAACAGTTGGAATGTATCAAGTGTAACCGACATGCGCGAAATGTTCTACAGTGCTTGGGCATTCAACCAACCGCTTAATAGTTGGAATGTCTCAAGCGTAGAATACATGGGCAATATGTTCAGAGACGCTAGGGCATTCAATCAAAACCTAAGCAGTTGGGTATTGAGCGGAAGAGAAGGGTACATGTTCGTAGGTTCTGCAATGCAGGAATCGAACAAGCCTACTTGGGAACGGTAACAAAAAGAAGAGTATTATTATGAAAAAACTACATACAGCGATAGTATTCCTCGCATTAGCTTTGTTCATCTCATGCGATGAAAAAGTAGCAAAGTCTACTAAAGAGTCTACTAAGGTAATCGTTAAAACCAAAAATAAACTAATTGCAGAAATCAATAAGGAAATAAAAAAACACGGTGCAACCGCAAACTTAAACTACATCGACACTTCGCAAGTCACCGACATGAGCTATCTTTTTCTAGGCTACAACAAGTTTAATGGTGACATAAGTAAGTGGGACACCTCAAGCGTAACCGACATGGCTTATATGTTCAGAGGAGCTACGGCATTCAATCAGATCCTAAATAATTGGAATGTATCTAAGGTAACAAACATGAGCTTTATGTTCTACGGAGCTAAGGCATTCAATCAAAATATTAGCGGATGGGCAAACAAGAGCGGACGAAACATTAAAAACATGTTCAAGGAAGCTACCGCAATGCAGGAATCGAACAAGCCTAGTTGGGCACAGGCACGGTAAAAAAAAGAAGAGTATTATTATGAAAAAACTACATACAGCGATAGTATGTATCGCATTAGCCATTGCATTATTGGGATGTGATGAAGCAGATAAGAACACCGCTAAGCCAACAAAGCCCGTACTAAGCGCCTACCGTGTGAGAGCAGGAACAGCAGCGGCTATATTTACAAAAGTAACAGGGCATACCTACAAACTAAAGCACGCTAGCGGGCTAGACTTACGCGGTGTGACGCTTAGCGATGTAGTAGGAGACCCCACGAAGCAACAAGTAAGATCTACAAAAGTAATAAGCGGTATTGTGGTGGTTGCCACGCTTGACGGTAATAGCATTGATAGCGAGCCTATAGACTTTCTTTTTCATGTAGCAGACAAAGCCACATTACAAGCCGAAATCAAAAGAGCGCAAAGAAAGCACGGCAACGAAGTAAACCTAAACTATATAGACACCTCAAGCGTAACCGACATGAGTAGACTTTTTTCAAGAAATACTACATTCAATGGTGACATCAGTAAGTGGGATGTCTCAAGCGTAACAACCATGCGCGGTATGTTCGGAAGGGCTACGGCATTTAATCAGCCACTAAATAGTTGGGATGTCTCAAGCGTAACAACCATGAGCGATATGTTCGTATATGCTACTTCATTCAATCAGCCACTAAATAGTTGGGATGTCTCAAGCGTAACAAACATGTGGAAAATGTTCTTTGATGCTAGCGCATTCAATCAGCCACTAAATAGTTGGGATGTCTCAAGCGTAGAAATCATGCGCGATATGTTCTACGGTGCTAGTGCATTCAATCAACCGCTAAATAATTGGGATGTCTCAAGCGTAACAACCATGGACAGTATGTTCAGCCATGCAACGGCATTTAATCAAGACATCAGCGGATGGGCAAACAAGAACAAAAGATATACGAACTTTATGTTCTTAGGAGCTAATGCAATGCAGGAATCAAACAAGCCTAGTTGGGCATTTAAACCTTGGGCACGGTAAGAACACAATTAAAACACAAGGAGAATATTATTATGAGAAAATTACTTATAGCGATAGCATGTATCGCATTAGCCATTGCATTATTGGGATGTGATGAGAATAAAGCAAAAGACGCAATTAAAAAGGTTATTGATAAAACGGTAGCAGATAAAGCAGCATTACAAACCAAAATTAAGAAAGCGATACAAGAACACGGCAACAAATGTAGACCTAAACTACATAGACTACATTCAATGGAGACATCAGCAAATGGGACACATCGAGCGTAACCAACATGAATAATATGTTCTTCAGTGCTACCGCATTCAATCAAGACATCAGCGGTTGGGCAGAGAGAAGCGGAAGAGACAGTACGGGCATGTTCAAAAAAGCTACCGCAATGCAGACATCAAATAAACCAAGTTGGGCACAGGCTTTGATATTTCTTAAATTAATCAAAGAATCAAGTAAGTTGTTTATATGCTTGAATATAAAAAAGGAGAAAGATATGATGAGAAAGATTTTATTAATTGCACTAACTTTTGTAATGACAACTACGATGACAAGCACAGTACTTGCATCGTCAGGAACTACTAAAATGGTAACCGATCATGCGGGGCATAGAGTGGAAATACCAAAAAATCCTCAGCGCATCGCATCGTTGCATACCCTCTCAACAACCCACATGCTCTGGGATTTAGGAGCTCCATTGATAGGAACTGCCACGCGCATATTCAAAAAAGAAAATCGCCCTTATATTCGCTCTGTGGAAGAGGTGTTTGAAATTAAGTTTCAAGATACGAATCTTGTAAATTATGGCAAAAAAGGACGTGATCTTGAAAAAATAAAAGCCTCTAAGCCGGACGTAATTATAGGAATTCATGAACATATGAAAATATACGATAAGCTTTCTGCGATTGCACCTACTATTATTATGAGCCAAGGTGCTTATAACATGTTTGAAGTATATCGCGACCTTGCAACATGGGTGAACAAAAAAGAGGTATTTGATGCTAAACACAAATTATACTTAAAAAAACTAGCTCAGGTTAAGAAAAAATTTTCTCAGAACCCGAATTTTCAAACCATTGCGTATATACTTCCTTTAAAAGGAAAAGCCATGTTTGAAGCTCGTAAACATTATGGAGCATTGACACGAGTTGCGCATGATTTAGGATTTAAGAATATAGCGTTCATCACCAAGCAATTTTCTAAAAAAGACGATGTAGGCGGAAAATTAAGTGCCGAATATTTGCCAAAAATAAATGCAGATTGGGTGTTTTCTACTTATAATAATCAACGCGGTGAAACTGCAGACACTGTGTATGATGCATTTTATGACATTGCTCCATCGTGGAAAACTTTTATACCTGCGTATAATAAGCAGCAAATTATTATTTTTCCACGGGAGAGTTCACGCCCCATGTCTTTCAAAGTTATGAATAAGGTCTTAGACCAATTCGCAAAGTATGCAAAGTAATGAATATTCAATGTAAAAAAAGGAGAAAGGTATGATGAGGAAGATTTTATTAATTATACTAACTTGTGTGATGGTAACTACAATGGCAGGTACAGCACTTGCATCTCCGGGGACTACTAAAATAGTCATTGATCATGCGGGTCACAAAGTAGAAGTGCCGAAAGAGCCAAAGCGTATTGCATCTTTGCACACTTTATCAATATCGGTAATGTTGTTTGATTTAGAAGTTTCTTTGATTGGCGTTTCTACACGCTTAAAAAAAGATGAAAATAACCGTCCTTATATCCGCGGTGTCGAAGAGCTTTATGGTGTAAAGTTTCACGATACTAAGCTCTTTAATTATGGAAAATTTGGACAGGACATTGAGCAAATAAAGTTATCTAAACCTGATTTGATTATAGGTCGTTTGAAGAATTTGAAAAACTATAAAAAGCTCTCTGACATTGCTCCGACAGTTTTGATTGATACTGAGATGACCGCTACGTACGGTGTATTCAAAGATCTTGCCTCTTGGGTGGATAAAGAAGATGAGTTCAGAAAAAAAGAAAAGTCTTACAAGAAACGTATTCAGTCTTTGAAAGCTAAATTTTCTAAAGATCCGAAGAATCAAACTGTAGCGTATATGCATCCTTATAAAGGCAAAGCAAAGTACCTTACATGCCGTGAATACGGTGCGTTTACCATTGTTGCCTATGACCTTGGTTTCAAAAATCTTCCGTATGTAGAACAACAGTTATCCGACCCTAACGCAAAGTGCAGCAAATTAAGTTCTGAAACCTTTGGGCAATTTAATCCTGATTGGTTATTAATTACATATCATCACCAGTTTGGTGAAACAATTTCCGATGTTTACAGCGCGTTAGACGATATTGCACCCGGTTGGAAAAACTACAATGATGCATATAAAAATAAGCAAATAATTATCATGAACCGTGCAAAGACCATGACTTCTTTCAAAGGATTGCATGAAGTTCTCTCTGCCTTTGAAAAAATCGCCAAATAACGCTTATAGAAAAATCTTATTACTTATTTAATTGATAATGGAAACATAAAAAATACAACACGAAGGAGTGAACAATGTACAAAGTCATAATAAAACGCATGAGTATTGTATGTATATTATTTATATTTACAGTATTTTCTCATGCTTTATCGAACAATACTAAAATGGTAACCGATCATGCGGGTCACAAAGTAGAAGTGCCGAGAAACCCTAAGCGTGTAGCATCCTTACATACTCTCTCAACATCAGTAATGTTATTTGATTTAGAAGTTTCTTTGATTGGCGTTTCTACACGCTTAAAAAAAGATGAAAATAACCGTCCTTATATCCGCGGTGTCGAAGAGCTTTATGGTGTAAAGTTTCACGATACTAAGCTCTTTAATTATGGAAAATTTGGACAGGACATTGAGCAAATAAAGTTATCTAAACCTGATTTGATTGTAGGTCGTTTGAAAGATTTAAAAAACTATAGCAAACTTTCTGCTATTGCTCCGACAGTTTTGATTGATGGCTCGCGACCTAATATGTACGGCGTATTTAAGGATCTTGCCTCTTGGGTAGGTAAAGAAGATGAGTTTAGAAAAAAAGAAAAGTCTTACAAGAAACGTATTCAGTCTTTGAAAGCTAAATTTTCTAAAGATCCGAAGAATCAAACTGTAGCGTATATGCATCCTTATAAAGGCAAAGCAAGTTATCTCACATGCCGTGGATACGGTGCGTTTACCATTGTTGCCTACGACCTTGGCTTCAAAAATCTTCCGTATGTAGAACAACAGTTATCCGACCCTAACGCAAAGTGCAGCAAATTAAGTTCTGAAACCTTTGGGCAATTTAATCCTGATTGGTTATTAATTACATATCGTCACCAGTTTGGTGAGACAATTTCCGATGTTTACAGCGCGTTAGACGATATTGCACCCGGTTGGAAAAACTACAATGCTGCATATAAAAATAAGCAAATAATTATCATGAACCGTGCAAAGACCATGACTTCTTTCAAAGGATTACATGAAGTTCTCTCTGCTTTTGAAAAAATCGCCAAATAACGCTTATAGAAAAATCTTATTACTTATTTAGTTGATAATGGAAACATAAAAAATACAACACGAAGGAGTGAACAATGTACAAAGTCATAATAAAACGCATGAGTATTGTATGTATATTATTTATATTTACAGTATCTTCTCATGCTTTACCGAACAATACTAAAATGGTAACCGATCATTTTGGTCACAAAGTAGCAGTACCGAAAAATCCTCAGCGCATAGCATCCTTGCATACCATGTCAACAACAGGAATGCTATGGGAATTGGAAGCGAGTTTAGTAGGGACTGCAACTCGAATAAAAGCTGATGAAGGAAGTCGCCCTTATATTCGATCTGTAGAGGAAGTATTTGGGATTAAATTTCAAGATACAAAGCTTGTAAACTATGGTGTGAAAGGTGCCGATATTGAACGAATAAAACAATCTCAGCCAGATCTTATTGTGGGTAATCAAAAACACATGAAAGTGTATGATAAACTTTCAGTAATTGCCCCAACGGTTCTCATCAATTACGACAGTCCAAATTTAAAGAAAGTATATCAAGATTTAGCTTCTTGGATTGGAAAAGAACATTTATTTGTAGAGAAAGAAAAAGCATATAGAATTCATTTAGAGAAAGTAAAAACTAAATTTTCTCTTTCTCCAACCAGGCAAACAATTGCCGTTGTTCGTCCCGAACCGGGAAAAGCAACGTATAGAGCGTATAAATACTATAATGCTTTTACGACTGTTGCATACGATCTTGGATTTAAGACCTTGCCATTTTTAGACAAGCAATTGTCCGACAACACTCAATTAAAAGTAAGGTTAAGCTCAGAAACTTTCGCTCAAATTAATCCTGATTATCTCTTAGCTACATTTAGTAACCATACGGGTGAAACTAAGAAAACAGTGTATCAAGGATTAGACGAGATTGCTCCGGGATGGCGTAAGTATTCCTCTGCGTATAAGAAAAAACAAGTACTCGTAACAATTCGAGAAAAAGCACATTCATTTACATTTAAAGCAATGCATTTTTTACTTGATGAATTTGCAAAAATAGCTAAATAAAAGTCAGGAAACTACGACGTAGAAATAAATTAAGTCGGGTATTGGTATGCATTTTTTATACACATTGCTAAGGCATATTTTGAGGATGACGACTTGATATGACAGCAAAGCATTTATTATCTTATCGTATTTTTATAGAGGCAAGGTTTGTAGTGTGATTGCGTTTGTGAAGTAGTGTTTGCGTTCATCATAGTGTACCACTGTTTTTCTATGTGCTTTTTGTATATCGGTGAAGTGCGATGCGGCGATGGCCGTGCCACTTCACCATATGTGTTTGTGTTCTCGCTGTGTAAATTTTCAACTATACCGTTATCATGTGCAGTAAAATAAATTGATAGTGTAAATAGCTCTGTAATTACTAAAAATGCTTGAAAAGCGTTAGCTTTTTCTCTATATCGTTTCAAGTTACCTATATCTTCGTGCACCATGAATGTGCTTTCCTATTTTTGTGAAAATAGTGTGTGATTCCATGCATTGCATAGATTCAATAAAATTATGCAGTGTTATTTCCTCTATTTTTTATTACATTGTGAAATAAAATAGCAACTAAATGGATGTTTTTATATTATTTATTAAGAATTATGTAATAAAATGGAAAATTATAAAATAATTGTTGACTAAGATGGTATAAAGTGGTATAAATTTAGTTATAAAGATGAAAAAGAATTATCGGCGCATATGCAAGAAAACTTTAGTGGTTCGTTTCACGTTACCGTAGATGAGAAAGGGAGGTTTTCTCTTCCCACGAAGTTGTATAATCAGCTTTCTGATATGAAAACTGTATATGTAACTCGTGGAGGGAACAACGAGTGCTTGTGGCTTGTAACTGAAGAGTACTGGCATCAGTTTGTTTCGCGCATTAGTAGCAATGCTTCACCTTTTCATGAAGAAGAGCTTGCACTCGTTCGATATTTTGTAGGACATGCCTTTGAGCAAGAAGTAGAAGAAAAAACGAGGCGCATTTCTGTACC